>NZ_FNWM01000005.1:0-377113 GCF_900108545.1 Rhizobium sp. NFR12
GATCCTTTACCGATAAATCTTTCCCCCGAAGGGCACATACGGTATTAGCTCCAGTTTCCCGGAGTTGTTCCGTAGTAAAGGGTACGTTCCCACGTGTTACTCACCCGTCTGCCACTCTCCTTGCGGAGCGTTCGACTTGCATGTGTTAAGCCTGCCGCCAGCGTTCGTTCTGAGCCAGGATCAAACTCTCAAGTTGAGAATTCAATCATGACTAATCACTTTATGTTCTGAATTGACGAGAACTCTCTCAATCAATTCCCGCATCACTGCGAAAACCAATCTGGTGTTCTCATATCAAAACGTGACCGTCATTTGTCTTCTAACAGATGGACCTAAGCCCATCCTGCGAGACCGCCGACCACGTTTCTCTTTCTTCTCATATTCAATTGTCAAAGAACCGACGCTCCCGCCCCAAAAGGCTAAAACGTCAAAAACCCAAGAGCCAAACCGTAACCCGGCCCCAATCAGCATCCGCCAATCTTTTAAGGTTTTCACCGAAACGAAGAAGTCCGTCGCTAGCAGCGCCGCCGCCCTCGTTCAGTGAGCGGGTTATAGATCCGAGGCCCAGAACAAGTCAACAGGGGTCGTCGCAAAAACTTCAAGAAAACGGTAAGTTGTTGATTTTCATGATTAAAATCGAGAACACACTAAACTTGGCATATCTCAGTGTGCTCATGTTCCCGGTTCACGCACTGACGTGAAGCGATTGACCGGCATCGAGAGACCAAGGTTCTCGCGCAGCGTCCTTCCTTCGTACTCGTCACGGAAGAGACCGCGGCGGCGCAGTTCCGGGAGCACCAGTCTGACGAAATCATCGAGGCTGGACGGCAGGGTCGGGAACATCAGGATAAAGCCGTCGGCTGCCCGGGTCTCGAACCATTCCTCCATGAAGTCGGCAATCTGGGTGGGCGTCCCGGTGATACCATTGCCGGTGTGCTTTTCCGCATAGTGACGGATCAGCTCGCCGACCGTCCGGCCGCTTTTGACGAAATCCACAAGCTCGTCGAACAGCGCCCGAGAACCGCGTGGCGTCTCGGGCAGACGGTCCATGGGGAACGGCTGGTCGAGAGGAACGCCTGCGAGATCCGCCTCAAGAAATTCCGACAGCATCAGCCGACCGACATCGGGATGCAGCTTGTCGATCATGAAATCGACCTTGGCCTGCGCTTCGGCTTCGGTCTCTCCGACGTTGATGACAATGCCCGGCATGATCTTGAGATCGTCAGGATCCCGACCGTATGCGGGCATGCGATCCTTGACGTTCTTATAGAAGGCCCGGTTGCGATCGATGTTGGAGGCGAGACTAAAGACGATCTCCGAGGTGCGCGCGGCAAGATCCATGCCGGGCTCCGACCCACCGGCCTGAGCAATCACCGGGCGGCCCTGGGGCGACCGGGCGATATTGAGGGGACCCCGGACCTGAAAATGCTTGCCCACATGGTTGAGCGTATGCAGCTTATCCTTGTCATAATAGATCCCGGTCTCGCGATCGAGCTTGAGCGCGTCCGCCTCGAAACTGTCCCACAGACCGAAAACGACATCGACGAATTCCGCACCCCGCTCGTAGCGCAGGGCGTGGGGATCGAGTCCGTCGCGGTTGAAGTTATAGCCCGTCTCGTTGTGATCTGATGTCACGACATTCCAGCAGGCGCGGCCGCCGCTCAAATGATCGATCGAGGCAAAGATGCGCGCGACGTTGTAGGGTTCGTAATAACTGGTCGAAACGGTCGCGACCAGACCGAGCTTTTCGGTGGAAACCGCGAGCGCCGAGAGAAGCGAAAGCGGCTCGAAACGGTTCATCTTGGTCGGCTGTCGCGCCAGCGCTGCCGGATCGCCGACAGCGGCCGCGGGAGAGTCCGCCATGAACATGAAATCGAACTTGGCCGCCTCGGACTGTTTCGCGACGTTCAGGAGATGAGCGAAATCATTGGCGCCGTTCACATCGCTATCAGGATGCAGCCATGAAGCGGGATGAAAGCCGAAGGTATAGACGAATGTGCCAAGCTTGAGTTTGTCGCGACGCGCCATGCTGTTATTTCGAACTCCCGATTGATGCCGATCGGTGCGCGGTATCGATCCGCTCTGCGCACACTTGCCCGAAGCTTAGCAGCAGCCTCCCGGTCGGCAAGAACCGACCGGTTGTTTTCGCGCAAATACCGCACGCAATCTGAGGGCAAGGGGATCAGCCCGCTCGATATCCCGTCCGACAACGATAAAGCCCCTCGGCGAGAGCCCTGCCCGTCAGGACGGTGCGAAGGGTTGAACCGCCTGACCGCCGAACAATGTTTCCCGTGGGATTTGGAAGATGAAATAAGGATTGATAAGCGGCAACATCGTTGCCTGTTCCAGCCGTTGCAAATGATCATCACTCAGTGTGATCCCGAGCGACGCGACGTTCTCCAAGAGTTGGGCGACGCGGCTCGCACCGATCAGAACCGAGGACACGCCGGGTCGGTTGACAACCCAGGCAAGCGCAACTTCCGCCGGGGAACGGCCGATCTCGTCTGCGACCGTCTTCACCACGTCGACCACGTCGAAGTTGCGCTCGGTAAACAACATGCCCCCAAACGGATTGTCCCCGTTTAACCGGCCGTCGCTGTCTCCCTCGCTCGTCGGTGCACCGCTATCGGGCATCGCTGTGGCGCGCCCCGCATCGGCAATCTTGTCGCGACCATACTTGCCGGACAGCAAGCCGGCAGCGAGCGGGCTCCAGGGAACGAGCCCCAAGCCGAACTCGGCACCTGCCGGGATAACATCGAGCTCGACGCCTCTGTCGATGAGCGAATAACTGTACTGCAGGCCGATCGGCTTCGGAAGGCCGTGCGCTTCCGCAAGTGTTGCGATCTTGGCGACATACCAGGCCGGCGTGTTGGAAAAGCCGTAATGCAGGATCTTTCCGGCGTGCACCGCGTCCGCCAGGGTCTGCAGCACCTCCTCGGCGGGCGTCGTACGATCCCAGACATGGATCCAGTACATGTCGATATAATCGGTTTTCATCCGCCGCAGCGAACCCTCCATCCCGAGCCGGATGTTTTTCGCGCCATTCCCACCCCAGAGCGGCGTGCCCCGCGCGCGGGAAAAACCGGACTTGGTGGCGATCACCAGACGATCCCGGTTGCCTTTGTCCTTCATGAAAGTGCCGAGCATGGTTTCGCTTTCGCCGCCCGAATAGATGTCGGCGGTATCGACGAAGTTGCCGCCAGCGTCGGTATAGGTATCGAACAAATCACGCGACGTCTTTTCACCGGCGCCCCACCGACCGGCGCCGAACGTCATCGTTCCGAGCGCGAGCGGGCTGACGATCAGTCCGGATTTGCCGAGTGTGCGGTAATGCGTGAGATCCATGCGTCTTCTCCATGCTGGTGATGACGAAGAACCTAGCAACACCTGCTCCTGCCGATTAGAGGTTGCGGGCGGCATGAACTTGTGAGCAGCTTGCAGCAATGGAGCGCAACCACCTCAATGATCTCGTGGCGTTCGCGACGGTCGCACGAGAGTGCAGCTTTACCCGGGCGGCCGCGATCCTCGCCATGTCGCCATCGGCACTCAGCCATGCGATGCGCGGGCTGGAAGAAAGGCTGGGCGTTCGGCTTCTGGCGCGCACGACACGCAGCGTGTCTCCGACGGAAGCGGGCGAGCGGTTGCTTCGATCACTGAACCCAGCGCTGGCTGAAATCGAAGACGGCCTGCAGTCAATGGCTGAGTGGCGCGACAACCCGTCTGGTACAGTGCGGATCACCACCTTTGCCTATGCGGCCAGGATCGTTCTCCTCCCGAAACTGCCGGGTTTCCTGCTTGCCAACCCGGATGTGCGCGTGGAGGTCAACATCGATGATGGCTTGACCGACATCGTCGCGGCTGGTTTCGATGCCGGCATCCGGCTGGGAGAAACGGTCGACAAGGACATGATCGCGGTCAAGATCGGCCCGGACTTGAGGACGGTGGTCGTCGGCACGCCCTCCTATTTCGAGAGATACCCGCCTCCCCTGACACCCTATGATCTCGACCGTCACGCCTGCATCGGCTATCGGCTGAAGACATCGGGCGGACTTCTTCCGTGGGAATTCCAGATGGGTGACAAGGAAATCAAGATCCGCACCCGCGGGCCTCTGGTCGCCAACGACGGCGATCTTCCGGCTGCCGCCGTACGAGCGGGCGCCGGACTTGGTTACATCATGGAGCATGACGTGGCGGAGGATATTGCGTCGGGCAAGCTCATCCAGGTCCTCGCCGACTGGTGCCCCAAATTCCCAGGCTTTCATCTTTATCACCCGAGCCGCCGACAATCCCCGCCAGCGTTGCGGGCACTCATCGCTGTCCTGAAAACCGGTTGAGCAAGGGCTCCGCTATTTGCTGCTGGCGCGGTCAGCAACCTGTTTCTGTGCGTACGCTTGATGACATCTCCTTTCGATCTATCTGGACCTCATGAAAATTGTCGAAAAAAGAAGCGACCGGATCAAGTTCAGGGACTGCGTGCGGTTGCTCGAGCGCCCTACGGGTCGGAACGCCATCGCCATGCAGGCTGCATTTGCGGTCGTCGATCTGGCGATCCTGGCATTCTTCCTGCTCGGCCCGTATCTTCGGTCCAGCCCGTCCTATCTGATCGTCGATTACATCATCGCAGCCTGGATCGGCTTGGAGCTCATGGTCCGCGCCGTCGCAGCGCCGTCACTGCGACACTGGCTCGCAAGGCCGTTGACCTGGATCGATCTCGTCCTCCTGGTGACGCTGCTTTTCCCCGACGCGCTGTTCAACTTTGCCTTTCTTCGCGTCATGCGCCTTTGGGCCATCGGACAAAGCCCCTTGCTGAAGGAGGTTCTGCGGCGTGCAGGCTGCGTGTCCTATCTGGACGTCGTGCGCGCCGTGCTGAACTTCCTGGTGTTCCTGTTTCTGATGACCGGGTTCGTTTACACCACGTTCTTCTACAATCGTGACGGAAGCGAAGGTTTCATCGACGCGCTCTACTTCACGGTGGCAACGGTCACCACGACCGGTTTCGGAGATATCACGCTTCCGGGGACGGTCGGCAAGCTGACATCCGTCTTCACCATGATCATCGGCATCTCGCTGTTCGTCCGGCTGGCGCAGGCGATCGTCAGGCCGCACAAGGTCACGTTTCCCTGCCCGCGCTGCGCTCTGCAACGCCATGACGCAGACGCGGTGCATTGCAAGGCCTGTGGAGAGGTGTTGAACATTCCGGATGAGGGCAGCTGAACGAATGACCGGCGAGGTCTCTAACCGCCGTCGACCCTGAGGGGCAGGCGTAGCACCCAACAGTCCACGTCCCACCCTCCTCCTCCGTTACATAACCTTCTCAAAACTGTCGCAACACCGTCATGTCGCGGCTGCATAGCCCCTTCGAAAAGGAGCTCAGAATGCAGCCTCAATCGCTTAACATTGCCAGCATCGGGAAAGGCTTCGGGGCCGACGACGTCCTGAAGAGCATCGACCTATCCATCCGTCCTGGCGAGTTTCTATCGCTCGTGGGCATGTCCGGCTGCGGCAAATCCACGTTGCTCCGGATCATCGCAGGCCTTGAGACCGCGGATCGCGGAACGGTGTCGATCGGCAGCCGCGACGTCACCGATGTGGATCCGTCCGACCGCAATCTGGCGATGGTCTTCCAGTCCTACGCGCTCTATCCTCATATGACCGTGCGCGACAATATCGCGACGCCGCTGCGCATGCGCCGCCTTTCGGTCTGGTCGAGGTTGCCGCTGATCGGGCGCATGATCGCGAATGCCGAAACGCTCCGCGAGATCGACGCTTCGGTGAAAGAAGCAGCCGACGTGCTGCAGATCGGCCACCTGCTCGATCGCAGGCCGGCGCAGCTTTCCGGTGGTCAGCGTCAGCGCGTGGCGCTTGCCCGCGCCCTGGTCCGTTCGCCCTCTGCCTTCCTGATGGATGAGCCGCTGTCCAACCTCGACGCAAAATTGCGGGCTCATATGCGGGGCGAACTCACCAACCTGCACAGCCGCCTTGGCGCCACCTTCATCTATGTCACCCATGACCAGATCGAAGCGATGACCATGTCGGACCGCATCGCCCTGATGTCGGAAGGTCGCATCGAGCAGCTCGGCACGCCGGATGAACTTTACCGGCGCCCATCGACCTTGACCGTGGCGCGTTTCATCGGATCGCCATCGATCAATCTCCTGCCCGTCGAGCTGGACGCATCCGGAGAGATCGTTCTGTTTGGACAAAAGCTTGGCATCACCGCACGAAATGCATGGCCGGGACCTGCGACACTCGGCATCCGCGCCGAAGACGTTTTTCCCGCAGCTGATGGCATCGAGGCAAGCCTCGTGCGGACTGAAACGCAGGGCGCAGACCGTTTCGTCACCTTCAATCTCACCTGCGATCCTTCCATTTCCATCGTCATGCGGCAGCGGGTCGGTGACGATCTTGGCGCGGATGCGGATGGCAATGTTCGGCTGGCGTTTTCAAAGGAAGGCGTCCATCTTTTCGGGTCCGACGAGAAGCGTCGCGACATCACCGTTCTCGAACAGGTGCCGGCGTGAGTATCGTCGCATCGACGGCCGAGACGATGTCCGCGGCCCGACCACGCAAGTCATTGACTGCACGCCGCATGGCGCGCCGGGGGCTTTTCTTCGTGGCTCCGGCAGTGCTGCTGATGCTCGCCATCTACATCATTCCGATGGTCGTTCTCGCCGTCTTCTCGGTCACGGACTATCAGCTCGGCGCGCTCTCGACGAGCTTCATCGGCCTCGACAACTTTCGCAAGGCGTTCAGCGATCCGGTATTCCTGCGGGCATTGTGGAACACAGTGCTTTACGCGCTCATCGTCATTCCGGCGGGTGTCGTCCTGGCGCTCGGGGTGGCACTTCTCGTCTATAACCGCAAGCGCAGCCGCGGCTTCTGGGAGATCGCCTATTTTCTGCCGGTGACGGCAACGCTCGTGGCCATGGCAACGGTGTTCCAGTTCCTGCTGCATCCCTCGCTCGGGCCGGTCAATGCGGCGATCAAGTGGTTCGGCTTCGAGCCGGTCGGCTTTCTGTCCAACCCGTCGCTGCTGATCCCGACCATGGCGATCATCGGCATCTGGCAGGTGCTGGGCTTCAACATGGTGCTCTTTCTGGCCGGTCTGACCGCGATCCCGAAGGATCTGCACGAGGCCGTCCGGCTCGACGGCGCGAAGAACCCGATCGACCGCTTCCTGACAGTCACATTGCCGATGCTGGGGCCGACGATGATGTTCGTCATCGTCACCACGTCGATCTCCGCGTTCAAGGTGTTCGAAACCGTCGCGGTTCTGACCAAGGGTCGCTCGGGCTCGGAAGTGCTGCTGTTCGCGCTCTATCTCGAAGGCTTCGAATATTCCAACACCGGCTATGCGGCCGCCCTCACCCTGATTTTCCTTGCCATCGTGCTAGTGCTCTCGATTGGCCAGACGGTGCATATGGACCGGAAGGTACATTACTGATGGTCGCGCTTCGCAAATACATGCCGCATGTCGTCCTGGCCGCCGGGGCCTTCGTAATGCTGCTGCCGTTCTACTGGATGTTTCTGACCTCCATCCGTTCGCCCGCCGAGATCTTCAGCGTATCGCTCTGGCCGATCCCGGAGAAATTTGCAGCCCTCGACAACTATTCGCGGGCCGCCAGTCAGGTTCCGATGCTCCGCTTCATGATGAACGGCGTGATCGTCTGCTTCGGCATCCTGTTCGTGCAGGTGCTAACAGCGGTTCCCGCTGCCTACGCGCTCGCGAAACTCCGCTTTCCCGGACGCAAACTGCTGCTGACGCTCGTCATTGCCGCACTGACCGTGCCGATTCAGGCGCTGGCATTGCCCCTCTTCGTGGGGCTCGCGAAAGCGCAGCTGCTCAACACCTATTTCGCGATGATGATGCCGTTTCTTCTTTCGGTCTTTGCGATCTTCCTCTTCAACCAGTCGTTCCGCAGCTATCCCGACGAGATCATCGAAGCTGCGCGCATGGACGGATTTTCGGAACTCGAGATCTGCTTCCGGCTGGTGCTGCGCGGCTCTCTGCCTTCGCTTGCGGCCTTCTCGGTGTTCTCGCTGGTCGCCCACTGGAACGACCTCTACTGGCCGATGATCGTTGTCACCGACACCAATCTGGCGCCGCCGCCGCTCGGCATGCTGTTCTTCGCAGACGTCGAATCCGGTGCGAACTACGGCGCACTGATGGCGGGCGCGACGATCATCACCGCCCCCATGGTTGTCTGCTTTCTTCTTGCCAGAAAACATTTCATCGCCGGCATCACCATGACTGGCGTGAAGTAACTGCTCTAGCCTTAGCCTTCCTCCCTCAACCGAACTCTTCGGAGACGACAATGAAAATGAAACGACGGACCGCTCTCGGCGGCCTGGCACTCGGCCTCGCTCTGACCGGATTTTCCGCGCAGAGCTTTGCAGCGGATGTCACCCTCAACATTCTCTACAACCTGCCGGGCTTCACCAAATTTCATCAGCCGCTGGCCGATGAGTTCATGAAGAACAATCCGGACATCAAGATCAACTTCCTGGCGCCAGCGCCTGGCTATAATGATGGCCAGCAGCAGGTTCTGCGCGCAGCCGTCACCGGCAACCTGCCGGACGTCTATTTCTCCGGCTACAATCTGACGGCGGAACTGGTCCATACACTTGCACCGCGCAAGCAGATCACCGATCTCGCGCCGTTCATCGAAAAGGACGGCGGCCAGGCCTTCCTAGACAAGAACTATTCGCCGAAGATGTCTGCGCTGGGCATGGTCGACGGCAAGCAGTACGGCCTGCCCGTCAACGCCTCTTCGCCGATCATCTATGTCAACGCCGAACTGGTCCGTAAGGCCGGCGGCGATCCGGAAAACATGCCGAAGACGTTCGACGGCCTGATCCAGCTTGCGAACAAGATCCACGCACAGGACGCCAAGGTGTCCGGCATGGGTTACGATATCAACCTGTGGCCGGATGACTGGTTGTGGCAGGCTCTTATCACCAATCAGGGCGGCAAGCTGGTCGACGAGACCACCAAGACCGTCGGCTTCGACAACGAGATCGGCCTCAACGCTCTGAAGCTCGCCCGTCGCTTCGTCACCGAAGGCGGCCAGAACCTGCTTGACTGGGACCAGTCGCGTCAGCAGTTCGGTGCAGGCCTCACCGGCTTTATCTTCTCGACGCCTGCCCATGTGCAGACGATCGAAGCCTTGGTCGGTGACCGCTTCAAGCTGGTGACCTCGACCTTCCCGCTGGATAACCCTGAAAAGGGCGGCGTACCGACCGGCGGAAACTCGGCCGTGATGCTGACCCAGGACAAGGAAAAGCAGGACGCAGCCTGGAAGTATATGAAGTGGGTGACAGGTCCGGAAGCGCAGAACGTCATCGTTCGCATCACCGGCTACCTGCCGACCAACAAGCTGGCCACCGGTCCGGAATTCCTGGCGCCCTACTATGCCGAGCATCCGAACGTCAAAACCGCTTCGCTCCAGGCTGAGCGCTCGCTGCCGTGGGCCGGTTATCCGGGTGGCGATTCCGTGCGCATCTGGCGCACCCAGCGCGACATCATCGGCACCGTCATGCGCGGCGAAGTCACGCCTGAGGCCGGTCTGAAGCAGATCGTCGAGCAGACCAACGCGTTGATGAAGTAATTACTGACCAATGCCTACGGCCGCGGGGAGCCTCTCCGCGGCCTATTCATTCTTGAGAGAACGACGATGAAAATTCTGCAGATCACCGATACGCACCTGATGCTGTCAGGCCAGTCCGTGAACGGTGTCGACCCCGAGAAACAGCTGCGCGCTGCCGTGGCTGATATTCTCGAGAAGCATGCCGATGCGGACCTGTTGGTGATGACCGGCGACCTTTGCAATCACGGTGATCCCGAAGCCTACGACATCCTCAAGGATATCCTGGCGCCCGTGCCGTTCGAAGTGCGCCTGATGCTCGGCAACCATGACGACCGGCCGAATTTCAGGGCGGCCTTCCCTGCCCATCCCCTCGATGCAAACGGATATGTCCAGTCCTTCCTCGATACGGAGTTCGGAAGGCTTGTCTTTCTCGACAGCCATGAGGCGGGTGTCATCGGCGGTATCTTTGGCGAAGAACGGATGGCGTTTTTGGATGAGGCGCTCGAAACTGCCGGCAAGCACCCGGTGACGGTCTTTATCCACCACCCGCCGATCGACTGCGGCATTGCCCATTTCGACCACATCGGCATGCATGACGACGGGCGGATCATGCGCCGGCTTGCCGGCCACAAAGCGGGCATCCGTCATATCGTGTTCGGCCATATCCATGTTCCGATGTCGGGAACGAGCGCCGAGGGCATCGCCTACAGCTCCGGTCAGGCCTGCGCCCATCGATTCGTGACAGACCTTGCCAATCCGATGCCGTTCTGGACGGGCGGCAATCCCTGCTACCGGATCATCAACCTCGATGGACATGGCCTGCGCGCCTACGCCGTGGAAGTGGGCGAGACGATCACCGGCCAGGCGCCGATCTGCGAAGGCCCTTGATTTCGGACGGTCGAGGCGAAGTCGTGCGCCTCGACCAAAGCCTGCGTCTTGCAGAGCCTGAAAGCAGGCGATGCGTCTTTTCCACCACAGACATCAGCCGTCGATCAGACTGCAACCGAAATACCCCCGGCGAGGCTCTTTTATCGGCCTTGGATGAACTTGACGTCTATCAGGTTTTCGCGGATGGAGGTCGTCCACATGCGCGGATGAGGACGACGCGCTCTACGGGAGGAAAACACGTGTTTCATGCGTTGAACAGACGGACTTTTGCTGGCGCCGTTGCGGCTGCCACCCTTGCAGCGACCTGGGCAACCGGTGCCTTGGCACAGGCAACCGAGGTGAAGATCGCCTACGCGCTGGCGCGCGATTCCCATTACGGTGCCGCCGCCGATGGCTGGGACAAATACGTTACCGAAACCAGCCAGGGCAAATTCAAGTTCACGCATTTCCCGTCCTCCGCACAGGGTGGCGAGCGCGAAGTCATCGAAGGCCTGCAGCTTGGAACCGGCGTCCAGGCCGTCGTGGTCTCCTCCGGGGCACTTTCCAACTTCGTACCCGAGATTGGCGTCACTGATATTCCGTTCCTGTTTCGCGACCTGACGCATGCGCGCGCCGTGCTGGACGGACCGATCGGTGAAGGCATCCTTGAAAAGTTCCGCGATCGCGAGCTGATCGCCCTTGCCTGGGGCGAGCAGGGCTTTCGCCACATCACCAACAACCGCCAGCCGATCGAAAAGCCGGAGGATCTGGCCGGGCTGAAGATCCGCACCATGGAAAATCCGGTCCATATCGCGGCCTTCAAGACGGCTGGTGCCGCACCGACGCCAATGTCCTGGCCGGAAGTCATTCCAGCCCTGCAGCAGGGCGCGATCGACGGACAGGAAAACCCGCTTTCGGTCATCGTCTCCGCCAAGCTCTGGGAAGTTCAGAAGTATCTGACGGTGTCCGGACACGTCTATTCGCCGGCAATGCTGATCGTGGCGCCATCGTTCTGGGAAAGCCTTTCCGAGGACGAACAGAAGATCTTCGCGGACGGCGCGCTGAAGGGCAAAGAAGCCATGCGCGCCTTTGTCGACGCCTCCGAAAAGAACGGCGTGGAAAAGGCGAAGGCTTCAGGCATGCAGGTCAACGTGCTCAGTGACGAGCAGAAGGCCGCGTTCCAGAAGTCGATCCAGTCCGCCTATGACGGTTACTACAAGACCTATACCAAGGAACTTGTCGACCAGATCATCGCCACGAAATAAGCGCGTCAACACTTCGACGGGCGCCCTCTTCAGGTAGACGCCCGTCAGCGGATCGATCCGAGGGGCGGCGCTTCGAGCGCCGGGGGTGCAATGCAGAAATTCGAACGTATTTTCGTCGATCTCAATCGCTGGCTGCTGATCGCTATACTGTCTGCGATGGCGATCCTGGTGTTTCTCAACGTCTGCCTTCGGTTTCTCACCAATCAGTCGATCACCTGGTCGGACGAAGTTGCCCGCCACCTGATGATCTGGCTGACATTCATCGGAGCCGGCATTACGCTCAGGCACGGTTCGTTGACGGCGATCGACAACGTCCAGATCGCGGTCGGAGATCGCAAAGCCCGCATCCTTCGCATCATCTCGGCGATCATCATGTTCGCGTTCTTCGCGGTGATGATCTGGGCCGGCAAAACCTACGTTGGCCGCACGATGCTGCAGACGACGCCGTCCACGCAGATCCCCTTCGGCTATATCTATCTCGCGATCCCGATCGGCTTCACCCTTTTGACCATCCATCTTCTCCTGGTTCTGCGCACCTACGTCATCGGCGGCATGAGCGCGCTGCAGGGCGAAGACGACCTCCCGCCGGTTGCTGCCTGACCATGATGATTTCCATTCTCTTCGTTTCGTTTTTCATCCTGATGGCCGTCGGCGTGCCGATAGCCTTCACGCTGGCGATTTCGACCTGGCTCGCCGTCATTCTCGGCAGCCGCTATCCGCAGATCGTCGTGATCAAGGAAATGTTCTCAGGGGTGGACAGCTTCCCTCTGCTCGCCGTCCCGTTCTTTATCCTGGCGGCCGAACTGATGACGGGCGGTGCGCTTACCCATCACCTTCTGCGCCTTGCGGCGCAATTCGTCGGCCGTGCCCGCGGCGGGCTCGGTTATGCCAGCATCATCTCGACAACGCTGTTTGCCGGCATTTCCGGCTCGGCACTTGCAGCAGCGGCCGGACCGGGCGCGATGACGATCCGGATGATGGAGAAAAGCGGTTACGAGAAGCGCTACGCATCCGCTTTGGCTGCGGCTGTGGCGATCGTCGATCCGATCATCCCGCCGTCGATCACCATGATCATCTATGCCCTGCAGGACAATCGCGTTTCGGTCGGCGGCCTGTTCGTTGCGGGCGTCATTCCTGGTCTCCTGATCTCCGCCGCGATGTGCCTGGTGAACTTCTACATTTCCCGCAAGCGCAACTACCGCTCGATGGATCTGCGGCCGACGCTTGCCGAGATGGTAAGGACGACGGTCTACGCGATGCCGGCAGTTGCCCTGATTGTCATCGTCGTCGGCGGCATCCGCGCCGGGTATTTCACCCCGACCGAGGCATCCGTCATCGCGGTATTCTACTCGCTGTTCTGCGGCATGTTCATCTACCGCTCCCTGCACATGCGGGATCTGCCGGATATCATCTTCCGCTCGGCGATGATCACCGTCGGCATTCTGCTCATCCTTGCTGCCGCGCGCGCATTCGCCTGGGTGCTGATCATCGAAGGCGTGCCGCAATATATGGCGGACCTGATCATATCGTGGAACCTCAGCCCGATCATGTTCCTCCTCGCTGTCAACGTGCTGTTGCTTCTGTTCGGCACGTTCATGGATCCCCTGCCCGGCGTCATGATCCTGGTGCCGATTCTGGCTCCCATCGCCTTCAGCCTGGGTATCGATCCGATCCATTTCGCGATGATCGTCATTCTCAACCTGACGATCGGCCTGATCACCCCACCCGTCGGCCAGCTTCTTTATGTCGTCTCGGCGGCGGTCAGGATCAGGGTCAGCGAGATCTCCCGGGAAATGACACCGTTCCTCATCGCCTATGTCGTGATCCTGCTTGTGATCACCTTCATTCCGGCGCTGTCGACCTGGCTGCCCCGTCTCACCGGTTTTGATTTGAAGCGCCCGGACATGACTGCGGCGACACTCGGTAACCAAGGCCGGATATCGCCGCTAAAAGCACAGTTGTTTTCTGAAAAACACGGATAAATGTGGAACGCAGGTTCCCCGCTTGCTGTCATCGCATGTTGCCGCCATATAGACACCCATGACAGTCGATTCGAAGATATTTGTGGGCCTGAAGTCCATCCGCAAAAAGCCTGCGCCGCAGAGCGACACATCCGGGCCGAGATGCCAGTGGGATGGCTGCGAGAAGAAGGGTTCTCACCGCGCGCCGGTCGGCCAGGGCGGCGAAGGCCTGTATCTTCTATTCTGTCTCGAGCACATCAAGGACTACAACAAGGGCTACAACTTTTCCCCGGCCCAGTCGGATCCTGTGGTCGCCCGCTACCAGAAGGAAGCGGTCGCTGGCCAGCGCTCGACATTGGGCACCGGCGTCAAGCAGCCGACCGAGATCCCGATGCCGCTGACGACCCGCTCCGGGTCGGCAAAGGCGCTCAACGCGCGAAAGAGCGCGGAGCAGCGCAAGGCGCAAAAGGCGGAACAGCAGGCAAGAAAGCTCAAGGTTCTCGAAGCAAAGGCGTTCGAGACACTCGGACTTCCGCAAGACGCAACGCCCGCGCAGATCAGGCTCCGCTACAAGGAGCGCCTCAAGATGCACCATCCCGATGCAAACCAGGGCAGCCGAACATCAGAAGACGAGCTTCGCGCATCGATCGAGGCGCACAAGATCCTTAAGCTGAACGGCTTCTGCTGAGAATTCGTGCATCGCTATAGTTGCGGGTCTTGCAGTTAAGACTCGGACGCGTCCGAATGGCGGCAGGTTGTGCGATAGCTTTGTTCTATTGCGTAACCGTTCTGCACTATTGACCAAAAATCATGAGATGAGACACTTTCCTGCATCGTGAAACTGGGTTCGCCCACCTTGCACGTGTTTTGACCCCGTTGGCCGTCGTGGAGGGCGGCTTGCGGGATCAGCGGGGAGGCCGCTCATATGAACATGCATATTTCCGCCGGTGAGTTCACCGCGCGGTCGCTGAGCATTATCGCAAGCCTGAAGCATCTCGAAGGGCCGATGCTGCCCATCCTGCATGCCATTCAGGCGGAGTTCGGTTACGTGCCGGATGAGGTCAAGCAGGTGATCGCGACCGAACTCAACCTGTCTCGCGCCGAGGTGCACGGCGTCGTCACCTTCTACCACGAATTCCGCGATCACCCGTCCGGTCGGCACGTGCTGAAGCTCTGTCGGGCCGAAGCGTGCCAGTCGATGGGCAGCGACCATATCGCGGATCGCCTCCGGCAGGTTCTCGGGATCGACTTTCACCAGACGACGCTCGATGGCGCGGTGACGCTGGAGCCGGTCTACTGCCTCGGCCTCTGCGCCTGCGCACCGGCCGCAATGATGGACGGCGAACTCTATGGCCGCGTCGACGAGCAGTGTCTCGGCGACATGTTACGGGAGGCAAGGCGATGACGGTTACGATCTTCGTTCCGCGCGATGCCGCAGCTCTGGCGCTTGGCGCAGACAGGGTGGCAAAGGCCATCGCGCAGGAAATCGAAAGCCGCGGGTTGGATGCAAGACTGGTGCGCAACGGCTCGCGCGGCATGGTCTGGCTGGAGCCGCTGGTCGAGGTCGAGACGGACAGAGGGCGCGTTGCCTACGGTCCGGTCAAGACCGGCGACGTGGCGGGTCTGTTCGATGCCGGGTTGATGGATGGCGGAGGCCACGACCTCTGTCTCGGGCTGACGGAGGAAATTCCTTTCCTTCGTCAGCAGACCCGGCTGACCTTTGCCCGCTGCGGCATCACCGATCCCCTGTCGCTCGAGGATTACCAGCGGCACAACGGACTTGTGGGTCTTCGGAACGCCATCGCGATGTCGCAGGCGGAGATCGTCGCAAAGGTTACCGACAGCGGTCTTCGCGGCCGCGGCGGCGCCGGTTTCCCGACCGGCATCAAGTGGAAGACGGTGATGGACGCGCCGGGCCCTCAAAAATACATCGTCTGCAATGCCGACGAGGGCGACAGCGGCACGTTTGCCGACCGGATGATCATGGAGGGCGACCCCTTCGTGCTGATCGAGGGCATGGCGATCGCAGGCATCGCGACCGGCGCCACGAAGGGTTATGTCTATACCCGTTCCGAATATCCGCATGCCATTGCTGCGATGACCGAGGCCGTCGAGATCGCCCGCGCTGCTGGCATCCTCGGGCCTTCTGTAATGGGCTCGGCCTATGCCTTCGACATCGAGATCCGCTCCGGTGCCGGCGCCTATGTCTGCGGCGAGGAGACGTCGCTCTTGAACTCTCTGGAAGGAAAGCGCGGCGTCGTCCGGGCAAAACCGCCGCTGCCGGCTTTGCAGGGCTTTCTCGGTCGGCCGACGGTGGTCAACAACGTCATCTCGCTCGCCTCCGTGCCTGTGATCATGGAGCGCGGCGCCGAATTTTACAGGGACTTCGGCATGGGCCGCTCACGCGGCACGATCCCGATCCAGATCGCCGGCAACGTCAAGCATGGCGGCCTGTTCGAGACGGCTTTCGGGCTGACCCTCGGCCAGATCATCGATGATATCGGTGGCGGCACGGCGACCGGGCGGCCGGTCAAGGCGGTACAGGTGGGCGGTCCGCTCGGCGCTTACTTCCCTAGGCAACTTTTCAATACGCCCTTCGACTACGAGGCCTTTGCCGAAAGAGGCGGACTGATCGGCCACGCGGGCATCTCGGTGTTCGATGATAGCGCCGACATGCTGAAACAGGCCCGTTTCGCAATGGAGTTCTGCGCCATCGAAAGCTGCGGCAAGTGCACACCCTGCCGCATCGGCTCCACCCGCGGCGTCGAGACGGTCGACAAGATCCGCGCCGGCATCGAGCCTGACAAGAACAAGGTGCTGCTGGAGGATCTCTGCAACACGATGAAGTTCGGCTCGCTCTGCGCGCTCGGCGGCTTCACGCCCTATCCGGTCATGAGCGCGATGAACCATTTTCCGGAGGATTTTGCGCCGGCACCGATGGTGGAGGCGGCGGAATGATGAGGAATGCTCTGCTTAGCAGACGAAAAGCCAGCGATTTGGCGTTTCGAATGACGAATGCCCGCAGCTATAGCGAAGGGCGGGCAGCAAGGCCCCTGCCGCTCGCTGTGCTCGCCGCCCTCCCCACAGGTGGGAGGGCTCAACCTGCTGCGCGGCTTGCTTCCCTATTGGGCATTGTCGGCGCGGCATGTGTTCTCCCCCCTTGTGGGGGAGATGGCCGGCAGGCCAGAGGGGGTCTTTCTCCCAACCGCCCAGTCCACACCAACATGTTCAAACAGGAGACGCATCATGTCCCTCGTTCATGAAATCGACTACGGCACTCCGAAGTCCCGCTCCGAAGCCCAGGTGACGCTGACTATCGACGGTCGCCAGATCACCGTTCCCGCCGGCACATCGATCATGCGCGCCTCGATGGAGGCCGGCATCCAGGTGCCCAAGCTTTGTGCCACGGATATGGTCGACGCCTTCGGGTCGTGCCGGCTCTGTCTGATCGAGGTCGAAGGCCGCAACGGCACGCCGGCCTCCTGCACCACGCCTGTGGCGCCCGGGATCGTCGTCCACACGCAGACGGAACGGCTGAAACAGATCCGCAAGGGTGTGATGGAGCTCTATATCTCCGACCATCCGCTCGACTGTCTGACCTGCGCCGCCAATGGCGACTGCGAATTGCAGGACATGGCGGGCGCGGTCGGGCTTCGCGACGTGCGCTACGGTTACGAGGGCGACAACCACGTCAGGGCACGTAGCGACGGCGCCATCAATGCCAAGTGGATGCCGAAGGATGAGTCGAACCCTTACTTCACCTATGACCCTTCAAAATGCATCGTCTGTTCGCGCTGCGTGCGCGCCTGCGAGGAGGTGCAAGGCACGTTCGCGCTGACAATCGAGGGCCGCGGTTTCGAAAGCCGCGTCTCGCCCGGTGCGCACGAACATTTCCTCGATTCCGAATGCGTTTCCTGCGGTGCCTGCGTGCAGGCATGCCCGACCGCGACACTGACCGAGAAGTCGGTGATCGCCATCGGCCAGCCAGAGCATTCGACGGTGACGACCTGCGCCTATTGCGGCGTCGGCTGTTCGTTCAAGGCTGAAATGCGCGGCGAAGAACTGGTACGGATGGTACCCTGGAAGGACGGCCAGGCCAATCGCGGCCATTCCTGCGTCAAGGGACGGTTCGCCTATGGCTATGCGAGCCACAAGGACCGCATCCTCAACCCGATGATCCGCGAGAAGATTTCCGATCCCTGGCGGGAAGTCAGCTGGGAAGAAGCGTTCAGCCATGTCGCCTCCGAGTTCCAGCGCATCCAGTATCAGTATGGCCGCGAATCGATCGGTGGCATCACCTCGTCGCGCTGCACCAACGAAGAGACATTCCTCGTCCAGAAGCTGATCCGCGCCGGTTTCGGCAACAACAATGTCGATACCTGTGCCCGCGTCTGCCATTCGCCGACCGGTTATGGGCTCGGCCAGGCTTTCGGCACCTCGGCCGGAACGCAGAATTTCGACAGCGTCGAGCACACCGACGTGGTCATGATCATCGGCGCCAACCCGACCGACGGTCATCCGGTATTCGGGTCGCGGCTGAAGAAGCGGTTGCGGCAGGGTGCGAAACTCATCGTCATCGATCCGCGCCGCACCGATATCGTCCGCTCGGCCCATGTCGAGGCGGCGTTTCACCTCCCCTTGAAGCCAGGCACCAATGTGGCTGTCATGACGGCGCTGGCGCATGTCATCGTCACCGAGGGACTGTTTGCCGAAGCCTTTATCCGCGAGCGCTGCGACTGGTCGGAATTCGAGGATTGGGCGGCGTTTGTTTCGGAAGACGCGCATAGCCCGGAAGCGACGGAGGCCTATACCGGCGTTCCCGCCGATCTGCTGCGTGGTGCCGCACGGCTGTTTGCGACCGGCGGCAATGGCTCGATCTATTACGGCCTCGGCGTCACCGAGCACAGCCAGGGTTCGACGACGGTGATGGCGATCGCCAACCTCGCCATGGTCACCGGCAATCTCGGTCGGCCCGGCGTCGGCGTCAATCCGCTGCGGGGCCAGAACAATGTCCAGGGCGCCTGCGACATGGGCTCCTTCCCGCACGAACTGCCAGGCTATCGTCACATCTCCGACGATGCCACCCGCGAGACATTCGAGAAACTGTGGGGCGTGACGCTCAACAACGAACCGGGGCTGCGCATACCCAATATGCTGGATGCGGCGGTCGAAGGCACGTTCCGGGGCATCTACATCCAGGGCGAGGATATCCTGCAGTCCGACCCGGATACCAAGCATGTCTCCGCCGGTCTCGAAGCGATGGAATGCGTCGTCGTGCACGACCTGTTTCTCAACGAAACCGCAAATTACGCGCATGTCTTCCTGCCCGGCTCGACCTTCCTCGAAAAGGACGGCACGTTCACCAATGCGGAGCGGCGCATCAACCGGGTTCGCAAGGTGATGAGCCCGAAGAACGGCTTGGCCGACTGGGAAGTGACGCAGAAACTGGCGCAGGCCATGGGATTGCCGTGGAACTACACCCATCCGTCTCAGGTGATGGACGAGATCGCCGCAACGACCCCAAGCTTTGCCAAGGTGTCCTACGACTATCTGGAAGAGATGGGCTCGGTGCAGTGGCCCTGCAACGAAGCGCATCCGCTCGGTTCGCCGATCATGCATGTCGACGGCTTCGTGCGCGGCAAGGGCAAGTTCATCCGCACCGAGTATGTCGCGACCGACGAACGCACCGGGCCACGTTTCCCGCTTCTGCTCACCACCGGCCGTATCCTGTCGCAGTATAATGTCGGCGCGCAGACGCGACGGACGGAAAACGTCGTCTGGCATGCGGAGGACCGTCTCGAGATCCACCCGCACGATGCCGAGCAGCGCGGGATCAAGGACGGCGACTGGATCAAGCTTGCCAGCCGAGCCGGCGATACGACGCTGCGGACTCTGATCACCGACCGCGTGGCGCCGGGTGTCGTCTACACCACCTTCCACCATCCCGATACACAGGCGAACGTCATCACCACCGATTACTCGGACTGGGCCACCAACTGCCCGGAATACAAGGTCACGGCGGTGCAGGTTTCGCCGTCGAATGGCCCGACGGAGTGGCAGCAGGACTACGGCGACCTGTCGCGCAGATCGCGACGCATCGCAGGTCGAATGGAGGCTGCGGAGTAATCGGAATTATCAATTGCAAATAGGCAGTCGGTGAGGCCGCAGGGCTCTTGCAAACAGGTCAAGAACCAGATTAAGGGGGAGTGCCAATTTGTCGCAGAGTCCTATGACGCCACTGTTCGTCGCAAGTGCAGTTCTTGAAACTAGCCGTCGTAACGGAAACAGTGCAACTCGCTCAATCTCGGTACCAGCCAATCATACGATAGGTTTCAGCTATCATAGCCGGAGAAATTCGGTTGCGCGGATCGGCGGGACCTATCGCGCTCCGTCCATGAAGGGTCGCTTCATCGCCATCGGAGTTTCTAACGATGTCGCATGATCAGTTGGACACGAGCGTGCCCGATGAACATCACGGCCACGAAAAGCTGGTCCGAATGGCAAACCAGATCGCAACATTTTTCCTGTCGCAGCCGGAAGGCGTGCGGATGGATGGCGTTGCCACGCATATCAATAAATTTTGGGAGCCGCGCATGCGCCGGCACCTTTTCGAGCATCTCGATGCCGGCGGCGCAGGGCTGCTGCCGCTCGTCGTTGAGGCTTCGACACTGATCCGTCGTCCGGGAGAACCGGACCGGCCGGGTATCGGAACCAAAGAGGGAACTACCGGGGGTGCTTCCGGCAGTTAGGGAACGGGGCCAGATCAAACCGCTTTCCGGACGATCACACCGGACAGCATCACGTGAGCCCGCCTTCAGCTGGAGGGCGGTTGCGGGAGCACGTTGAACGCCATTACTCAGAGAGGGATTTTCTTTTATGGCAGTTGCAGGAACAGCAGGAGGCGGCGTCGTTGACGCGGGCCTCCTGGATAAGGAACGTATTATCGCAAAACCGGGCTTCAACCGTTGGCTTGTACCGCCGGCAGCCCTCGCTATCCACCTTTGCATCGGCATGGCCTATGGCTTCAGCGTATTCTGGCTGCCGCTTTCGCGCGCCATTCCCGGTGCGGCCGACCCGTCATGCACAGGAATGGGCCTGCTGACGGCCCTGTTTACAACAAGCTGCAACTGGCGCGTTGCCGATCTCGGCTGGATCTACACGCTCTTCTTCGTGTTGCTGGGTTGCTCCGCCGCCATCTGGGGCGGCTGGCTTGAAAAAGTAGGACCACGCAAGGCTGGTTTCGTCTCGGCATGCTGCTGGTGCGGTGGCATTCTCGTCGCAGCCATGGGCGTCATGACCCACCAGCTTTGGCTGATGTGGGTAGGCGCCGGCGTGATCGGCGGCATCGGTCTCGGTCTCGGCTACATCTCGCCGGTATCGACGCTGATCAAGTGGTTCCCGGACCGCCGCGGCATGGCGACAGGCATGGCGATCATGGGCTTCGGCGGCGGCGCAATGATTGGCGCTCCGCTTGCCAACCTTCTGATGAACTTCTTCAAGACCGACGTGTCTGTCGGCGTGTGGCAGACTTTCATCGCCATGGCGGCGATCTACTTCTGCTTCATGATGGGCGGCGCTTTTGGCTACCGCATCCCGCCGGCAGGATGGCGTCCTGAAGGCTGGACACCGCCGGCTTCCAAGTCGACGATGATCACGACGAAGCACGTTCACCTCCGTGACGCACACAAGACAAAGCAGTTCTGGCTCATCTGGGCCGTGCTTTGCTTGAACGTCTCGGCCGGTATCGGCGTTATCGGCATGGCATCGCCCATGCTGCAGGAAATCTTCGCCGGTTCTCTGATCGGTCTGCCGGACGTCGCGTTCGCGCAGCTCGACGCTGGACAGAAGGCACAGATCGCAGCAATCGCTGCAGGCTTCACTGGCCTTCTGTCGCTCTTCAACATCGGCGGACGCTTTGTCTGGGCCTCGCTCTCCGACAAGCTCGGCCGCAAGAACACCTACTACACGTTCTTCATCCTCGGCATCATCCTCTACGCCACCGCACCGACACTTGCCAACCTCGGCAACAAGGGTCTGTTCGTTCTGGCATTCGGCATCATCCTGTCGATGTACGGCGGCGGCTTCGCAACCATCCCGGCCTATCTTGCCGATATCTTCGGAACCCAGTTCGTCGGCGCGATCCATGGTCGCCTTCTGACTGCCTGGGCGACTGCCGGAATCGTTGGTCCGGTCGTCGTGAACTACATTCGCGAAGCGCAGATTGCTGCCGGCGTTGCGCCGGGACCGGCTCTCTACACCGGCACGATGTATATTCTTGCGGGCATGCTGGTGCTTGGCCTCATCGCCAACTCGCTGGTGCGGCCACTTGCCGACAAGTGGTTTATGTCCGACGCAGAGGTTGCCTCGCTGCAGGCAAAGACTGCCGCTGCAAATTCCGGTCCAACCGGTTCATTCGGCATCGGCAAGGGCGGCTTCTCCGCTCAGGCCGCTCTCGCCTGGGCCGTCGTCGGCATCCCCATGATCTGGGGCATCTGGGTCACGCTGAAAAGCAGCCTGGTTCTGTTCGGCTAAGCCAAAAACGCATGAGGGGCCGGCCTACCCGGCCGGCCCCTCATCACCAAAGGCTCCCGCGACGCCTAAAGCCGTGGCACACCTTCCGGCCTGATCTGCTTCTTCAGGGCCGCAATGCGGAAGATCGCATTCGCAGCGCCATAACCGCGATAATCGCGCCGCTGGACGATCTCGAAGAAGAAGCCCTCACCGAACGTGCCGCTATAGAGCTGAAAATATTCGCCGTTCTCGTCCCGGTCGTAGAGAATGTTCTCGGCTTTGAGCCTCTCCGTCAGGTCGGGATCGAGACCGAAGCGGGTTTCGAGGTCGCCATAATAGTTCGGCGAGATCGGCAAGGGACGGAAGCCGTTCGCCTTCAGGGCCGCGGCCGTCGCTAAGATATCCGCAGTTTCGAATGCCAGATGCTGGATGCCGGAGCCGAATGTCTCCGCAATAAAATGCCCAGCAAGCGTTCGCCGGTTTTCCGCACCATTGAGCGTAATGCGAAGCGAGCCTTGCGGCGCTTCAACGACCTGGCTGCGCACCACGCCGGACGGGTCGATGATATCGACCATCGGTGTCTTCTGCATCTCGAAGATCGAGGTGTAGAACAGGACCCAGGTGAGCATTTCCTCATACGCCACAGTTTGCGCGATATGATCGACGCTCAGGAGGTGGGCATCCTGCTTCTTATGCTCATCATCGACTGGGGCGAAATCGATATCCCATATCCTGGAAAGATCCGTCTTGTCATCGAGCAGGTAGATCAGCCCACCGCCGACACCACGAATAGAGGGGATCGTTACCTCGCCGGTTTCGACAGGCTGATTGAACACTTCGGCGCCCAATGCCACCGCACGATCCATCGCATCGCGCGCGTCGTCCACTTTCAATGCCATTGCATAGGCCGAGGTGCCGTGGACGGCATAGGATGCGCTGGCAAACCCCATCTCGTCCGTATTCAAAAGCAGTTTGATATTGCCTTGCGAGAACACGCTGACTTTCTTGCTGCGGTGCTGTGCGGTCTTCGAGAAACCGAGCGTGCGCAGGATGCCGGCCAGTTCTCCGGCATCGGTCTCGCTTGCCGAAAATTCGACGAAGCCGACCCCTTGCACGGCGCTGCGGTCCGGCATGACCGGGAGCGTCAGGCCCGAAGCATTCGGATTGCGCCGCACCCGATCTCCGAGCGTGATCAGCGACCGGTGACCGTCTGCGGCAATCGCTTTTGCCGAGCCACCCCGGAACTGGTCATTGAATATCTCCAGCGAGAAATAGCCGTCATAGCCGGTTTCAGCGACGACACTGGTAAACGCTTCGACCTGCAGATCCCCCTCGCCCGGCATGTTGCGGAAGTGACGGCTCCAGTAAAGCAGATCCATATCGATCAACGGCGCATCGGCCAGCTGGACGATGAAGATCTTTTCCTTCGGGATGGAGCGGATCGAATTGATGTCGATCTGCCGCGACAGCGTGTGGAAGCTGTCGAGGATGATGCCGATATTCGGGTGATTGGTGCGCCGGACAACCTCCCAGGCATCGCGGTGATCGGAAATGTGTTTGCCCCAGGCAAGCGCCTCGTAACCGACTTTCAAACCACGCTTGGCAGCGCGTTCCCCGAGTTCGTGAAAATCCGCCACCGCCCGGTCGATACCGCCGAGCGCGAGCGGCGATACGTTGGAGCACACGAGAACCAGATCGGTCCCAAGCTCCTGCATGATATCGAACTTGCGTTCCGCCCGGTCGAACAGGCGGGAACGGTGCGGTTCCGGCATGCCCTCGAAATCACGGAACGGCTGGAACAGGGTAATCTCCAGTCCGTGATCGCGCACCATGCGCCCGACATCGGCAGGCGTACCGTCGAAAGCCAGGAAGTCGTTTTCGAATATCTCGACACCGCTGAACCCCGCCTGCGCAATCGCTGCAAGCTTTTCCGGAAGTTCGCCGCTGATCGATACGGTCGCTATGGACGTCTTCATGACTTGCCCTCGTTTGCTCTAGCCTCGTTTGCGATGTGCCTTAAGCGCTTGCGCATGCAGATACGCGCCTTGTACGCGAGTTCAATGCGACAGGATCTCGCCCAGGAATGCGCGGGTCCGTGGATGTGCGGGTGCGCTGAAGAAACTTTCGGGATCGTTTTCCTCGACGATCTCGCCATCGGCCATGAAGATGACGCGGTCGGCGACCTGGCGGGCGAAACCCATTTCGTGCGTGACGCAGATCATCGTCATGCCGTCACGGGCGAGCGACACCATCGTATCGAGCACTTCCTTGACCATTTCAGGGTCGAGCGCCGAGGTTGGCTCGTCAAACAGCATCGCTTTGGGTTCCATGCAGAGAGCCCGGGCAATCGCGACGCGCTGCTGCTGGCCGCCGGAAAGCTGGGCCGGGTACTTGTCGGCCTGATCGCCGATGCGGACCCGTTCCAGATATTTGCGGGCCGTCTTTTCCGCCTCGGGACGCGACAGTTTGCGCACGCGCATGGGCGCGAGAATGCAGTTTTCGAGCACCGTCTTGTGCGGAAACAGGTTGAATTGCTGGAAGACCATCCCGACTTCGCGGCGCACCGCATCGATCGCCTTCTGGTCATCCTTCACGGTATGGCCCGATACGACGATCTTGCCACCCTGGCTTGCTTCCAGCCGGTTGATACAGCGGATCAGCGTCGACTTGCCCGATCCCGACGGACCGCAGAGAACGATCTTTTCGCCCTTCGCCACCGTCAGGTTGACTTTCTTGAGGGCGTAGAATGCGCCGTACCACTTCTCCACGTCGCGCATCATGATCATCGGCTCTTTGCCGGTCGGCTGGGCGTTGGTGTTGGTCACAATTGCCATGGTCATTTTCCCTATTCTATCTTGCCAAACCGGCGGACATACGCCGCTCGATGCGTCGTCCCCACAGGGACAGCGGCCAACACATTGCGAAATACATGGCGCCGACGACGCCGAACACGAGAAGCGGCTGGTAGATCTGGTTGGAGACGATCGAACCGGCACGCGTCAGCTCGATGAAGCCGACGATGGCAGCAAGCGACGTGCCTTTCAGAAGCTGGACCAGGAAGCCGACGGTTGCCGGCAGCGACAGCTTGAACGCCTGCGGCATGATGACGTCGAACATCAGGCTGCGGGTGTGGAGGCCGAGCGCATCGGCAGCTTCGGTCTGGCCCTTCGGCACGGCCTCAATCGCACCGCGCCAGATTTCGCCCAGAAATGCCGAAGCATGCGCAGTCAGCGCGATGCCGACGGCAGCCCATCCGGGCAGATCGAAGCCCAGAAGCGGTAGGCCGAAATAGGCGACGAAGAGCTGCATCAGAAGCGGCGTGCCCTGGAAGAGCCCGATCCAGCCGATTGCGATATAACGGACCAAGGCGATCCTCGACACCCGCATCAGCGCCACGATGACGCCCGAGATGATGCCGCCGACAAAGGCCATGGCGGTCAGGACAAGTGTCCAGCCGAGGCCTTGCAGCAGGTAGGTCAGTTCTTGGTATCCCATATCCTGGTCCTCCTCAGCGCTGCGGATAGTTGAAGGCACGCCGGCCGATGGCGGCAAGCGTCCACATGGTCACCATCGAAATGACGAGGTAGATCCCGGTCAGGGTGAAATAGGTCTCGAAACTGCGGAAGGTTTCAGCCTCGATACGCTGGCCGACCGATGTCAGCTCATAAGCCGAAATCGAGGTGCAGATCGCCGTCGTCAGCGTCAGCAGGATGAACTGGCTCGACAGCGAGGGATAGATGGCCCGCAGCGCCGGCTTCAGCACGATCATCCGGAAGACTTCGTGATTGTGGAGACCCAGCGCCAGCCCGGCTTCGGTCTGTCCCTTGGGAATGCTTTCCACACCACCGCGAATAATCTCGATCGCATAGGCGCCACCGTTCAACCCCAGCGCCAGAACAGCGGTCATGGTCGGATTGAGCCGGACGCCGGCCAGAGGCAGCGCAAAGAAGATGAAGTAGATCTGCACGAGGAAAGGCGTGTTGCGGATCACCTCGACGAAAGCTGTGACGAGAAAGGACGGGATGACCATGTTCGTTCTGAGGATCGCCACGCCCAGCACGCCGATAACAGTCGCAATCATCATGCCGGCTACGGCCAGGAACAGGGTTCCCAACGTGCCATAGACCAGCGATTGCCAAGCATCGGTGACGACGCTGAAATCAAGTGTCATGTTCTACCTCCCTCATTGCCTTCACCATCGCCGCTTGTCAGTCCCAATCGGGTTCCCACTCGAAACGGGAATAGCGCTCGCCACGCGCCAGAGCATGAATGGCGGCCACGTCTTCCGACGACAGTTCAAAATCGAATATGTCCATATTGGACTTGATGTTTTCGGCCTTTGCGGAGCGCGGAATGGCACCGACAATGTCTTGCTGCACATGCCAGCGCAACGTGATCTGGCCGGCCGATTTGCCGTATTTCGCGCCGAGCTCGGTCAGCAGCTTGGAGCTGAACACCTTGCCGCGGGCAATCGGCTGATAGGCATTGAGCAGCATGTCTGCCCGGCGCATGCGCTCGAGCAGTTTTTCCTGCGACAGAAATGGATGGTATTCGACCTGATTGCAAAACAGCTCGGCCTTGTGGACGTCGAGCGCCTCGTCGAGCAATGCCACGGTAAAATTGCTGACACCGATCAGCCTTGTCTTGCCCTCGGATTTTGCCCGCGCGAATGCGTCGAGCGTTTCGCCAAGGGGCACGTCTTTGGTTGGCCAGTGAACGAGGAGCAGATCGACATAGTCGAAACCCAGCCGCTCCAGGCTCTCATCAACGCGCACCGCGACCGTTTCCGGGTCCAGATCGTTGAACCAGATCTTGGTGGTGACGAAGAGCTCGTCCCGCGCAACGCCGCTTTGGCGAATGGCGTTGCCGACCTCGACTTCGTTTCCATAGCGTATCGCGGTATCGATCTGGCGGTAGCCGAGTTCGATGGCGGTACGGATTGCCGCCTCGCCTTCCGGTCCCTTCAGTTCGAAGGTGCCGAGGCCGAGGCTCGGGATATCCACGCCCTGGATGGTCTTTATTTGCAAGCCGGTCATTGGCCCTCGTCGGATTCGGGTTCGAGAATTCTGCGCGACGCGATCAGCGTTCGCTTGGCCCATTCTGCAGCGGAAAGGCCAGCCGATTGCTCGTCGTTGGGGATTTCCACAGCGACCGGCAGATCCGCCGGCATCGCCGCAAACATGCCGGCAAGGTCGAGCTCCCCCTCGCCCGGCAGAAGCCGCGCGTGGCGGGCCGTGTAGTTCAGTTCTTCCCGCGTCTCCGGGATCTTGGCCGGAGCGTCGCAGATCTGCGCGTAGTTCAACCACTTGCGCGGCACAGCAGTGATCTCTTCGATGGTCGTGCGGGCCCGCGAGACATGCAGCGTATCGATGATGACGCCCTGGTTCGGCTGGTTGGCCGCAGTCAGGACGCGCGTGGCGGCTGCGAGATCCCGCAGCTCCGATTGCGGCATGAATTCGAGATCCATCGAGAGGCCGAACGGACGTGCAGCCTCACAGAGTTTGACAAAGGAAGCCGTCAGGCGCCCTTCGTCGGCATCGTCACCGGCAACAAGAATGGCGCGGGCGCCGAGCTGGCCGGCACATTCGAGAAACGGCAGCAGCGGTTCCGGATCGAAATCCGGTGAAATGCGGATCATCTCGATATCGAACACTGCGACGCCGCTGTCGGCCATGAGGCTTATCAGCGATTTCACGCGCGCCGGGTCATCCATCAGCGGATAGGCAAGACCGCCGGGAAAGGCCGGCATCAGGCGCAGGCCGAGATAGTCGTAGCCGGCCTCAGCCGCCGCACGCACCGCTTTTTCCGGTGCAACGCCGAGTCCGGTCAGGAAAGAGAGGGACCACTTACGTTTCATGCCGCCACCTTTGCCGGTGCAAGCATTTCGGCGAGCGTCACCGTGCGATCCTCGCGGCCAGCGAGATCGACCGCAAGTGTTGCCGCAAGCGTCGACATGCCGTCGCGCGCGCTGATCAGCGGCTTTGCCTCGCCACGGATCACATCGACGAAGTGGTCAAGCTGGTTGACATAGGTCAGCGAGCCATCGCCGGGGCGGTATTCGCGAACCAGCGGATGCTGCCAGTGATCGTTTTCTTCCGCGTGCCGCCACAAATACATGTCGGACACAGACAGTGCTGCCTTTCGCCCGGCGAGGAAAAGGCACGGACCGGGCTGCGCCGGATGATAAAGCGCCTGGCCGGACGTGTATTCCCAGGCCCAGGGGCTGACCGCTGCGTCCGAGATCAGAAACGTGCCGAGCACGCCGTTGACGAAGCGGATCGAAATGCTTGCAGTGTCTTCCACCTCAAAGCCGCGGCGGGCCGAGGATGTGAAGGCGCGGATGCTTTCGATCTCGCCGACCAGATAGCGCAGCACGTCGATGTCGTGGATGAGGTTGATCAACAACACGCCGCCGCCGCGCTTGCGCCGCCATTCGGAGTTAAAATAGTCGTCCGGCTTGTCGAACAGGGTCATGCCGCTGACGGCGACCAGCGGTCCGAGTTCTCCAGCGTCGATAGCGCGTTTGGCGGAACGGATATCGGGGCTGTGGCGGCGCTGATGACCAACAAGGACGGCCACGCCGCTTCGCTCCGACGCCTCGACGATGCGGGCAGCCGAAGCGATGCTTTCGGCGATCGGCTTTTCGATCATGCAGGGTACGCCGCGCTCGATGCAGGCGATAGCGGCCGGCGTATGAAGATTGTTCGGCAGCGCGATGATGGCGCCGTCGGGCTTTGCCTCATCGAGCATGGTGTCGTAGTCGGTGAAGTACGGGACGGAGTGCCGCGCGGCGAGTTCTGCTGCGGCGGGTGACGGATCGCAGATCGCGGCTAACTCGGCGCGGCGGTTGGACACCAGGAGGTCGGCATGTTCGCGGCCGATCAGACCTGCACCCATCAGACCGACGCGGGTCATTGCGTCATCTCCGCCATGGCCCGCAGAGCGAGGCGATAGCCGTAGGCACCGAAGCCAGCCATGACTGCCGTCGCGGTCTTGGAGACGAGCGACTTGTGATAGATTTCCTCGCGCTGGTGCACGTTCGAAATGTGCAGCTCGATCTTCGGCTTGTCGAAGGTCTTCAGCGCATCCAGAATTGCGATCGATGTGAACGTGTAGGCGGCCGGATTGATGATGATGCCGGCGGCATCATGGCGGGCCGCATGAATGGATTCGATGATCTCGCCTTCGAAATTCGACTGGCGGAAGTCAATCGCGACGCCGAGTTCGGCAGCGTCGGTTTCCAGCCAGCCACGGATTTCGTCGAGCGTCGTGCGGCCGTAGATATCCGGCTCGCGCTGACCGAGAAGATTAAGATTGGGTCCGTTCAAGATAAAGATCGTGCGCATGTCCATGCCTTTTGCTGCAGATCGGGGCGCGCTTTTCCAATCGTGGCTGCGCGCCCCGTTTCGTCATGCGGTCGTGGAATCGACGCTAACTTTTACTGTACGGTGAAGGGGATGCCTTCGAGCTTTTCCGGGAAGTTCGGAAGCGCGTCTGCGGCCAGCCACTTCTTGTTGATCGCTTCGAGACGGCCGTCGGCCTTGATCTTGTCGATGAACTTGTTCAGCCAGTCGTTGATTTCCTTGTCGCCGAGCTTGGTGGTGACGCCCATCCACTGTTCGTTGAAGACCAGCTTCTGTTCGTAGTCGTTGCCTGGCGATGCACGGTCGAGGTTGATCTTGTAGGTCGTGTTGCCACCGATCGCATCGACCTGGCCGGAGACGAGCGCCTGGATGTTGGAGCTGTCGTCGTCGAAGCGGCGGATGTTGGGAACGTCACCCAGAAGGGTGGTGATCGCCTTGTCCTGGGCTGCGCCGCGTGGCACGCCGATGCGCAGGCTCTTGGCGTCCTCGATCGCGGTGATCTTGTTCTTGGCGCTCGACAGAAGAATGATCTTCAGGCCTGCATAAGGCTTGCTGAACTGCACAGCCTTGGCGCGATCCGGATACATGCCCATCACGGCCATCTGCAGATCGACCTTGCCGGTCAGAAGGTTCGGGATGCGGGCCGAGACGGCGTTCGGTACGAACTCGACCTTGACGCCCATTTCCTCGCCGATCAGCTTGGCCACGTCGACGTCATAGCCGATGTTCTGGCCGCTGGCGTCGATCGAGCCCCATGGTGCCTGTTCGCCCATGACGCCGACCCGGATGACGCCTGCGCTCTTGATCTTCTCAAGAGCCTGCGCATGGGCAGCGGATGCACCGAGCGCCATGCTGACGCCTGCAACGAGCGTCAATGCGAGTGTGCGGAATGAAAATTTGCCTGGCATGAATTGTCCTCCTCAGGGTTGATGCCTTTTGTTGTCAGGGCCGCGACTCCTCTTCGCAACCCAGACGGAAATACCCGTATTTCAATTAACCAACCAGTTGGTTGATGTCAATCGACGTGCTATTCCTGCTCGCGGATTGATTGCTTACACTTAAGCCGCTGCTCCCTGTTGCCTGCTGTGGTAACGGGGCCGCGAGGCCGAGGAATTGAGATGACGACCACCGAAAACATGTCCGCTGATACAAGCCTTGACCCGGGCCAAAGGTCGCCGGAAAGGCGCAGACGCTTTTTGCTGGAATCGGCAATCACAGAATTTTCGACCTACGGAATCGGTGGCGCACGGGTCGATCGCATCGCTCAGCGCGCGAATTCCAACAAGGCGATGGTCTACCACTACTTCGGCAGCAAGGAGGATCTCTACCTTGCCGCGATGGAGCATCTTTACACCGGCATCCGCAGTGCCGAAGACGCGCTCGTGCTCGATCCGGAAGATCCCGTCGGTGCGATGAAGGCGCTGATCGCCTTTACCTTCCGGTATTATCTCGACAACCCCGCCTTCGTCCGAATGATCAACACCGAAAACCTGCACGGCGCAGCGCATCTGCAGTCGGCCGGCGACATGAAGGGGCTTAACAGCTCGGTCGTGACGAAGGTCTCGACGATCCTCGATATCGGTGCCGCAAAGGGCCTTTTCCGACGCGTGGACCCTCTCGATCTCTACATCTCGATTTCCGCCCTCGGCTTTACCTATGTTTCCAATCGCCACACGCTGAAGGTCCTGTTCGGACGCGACCTCATGGCTGCAGACGCGGTCGAGGCACGCCTGGAAACCATGACCGACATGATCCTGCGATATGTCGCTGCGGACGGTCATCAGCCCCTCCCCGCGATCGATCGGTAATGGGCGACAGTCTGTGATATTCCCTGCCGGAGGGGAGTAACCGGGATCGGGCCCAGCAGAGCCTGATTGTCGGTAGCTTTGATATCCGGCGCCATCGGCACAGCTGGGCCGCCAAAATCAATGTTTGCGCCGGGGATCTCGGCTCTGATAGCTGCGATCACATCAGGCACGTCCTCGCAGGCACCGCCGACCGAAAACGCGTGCGCTCCCTCGAACGGTCGTGTTGCCGCAGCCGCGAAGGCTGCTGCAACATCGGCGACGAAAACGAGATCCTGCGGACCGGAATATCCGATCGTGTAGGCATTGCCGAGAACCGCTTCGCGGCAGGCAAGCGTTGGGCCCGCCGTAAGTCCGCTTTCGCGCCCTGGCCCGTAGACCACCGTCGGTCGGAGGCCAATGCTGGCAATGCCCGCATCGGCCCAGTACGCGCGGGCGCTTCCTTCGCAGGCAAGCTTGAAGGCACCGTAATGCGTGACCGGATGCGGCGTCGTTCCGTCATCGGGGCCAAAAACGGCAGCGCTGCTGGCATAGGCGATCCGCGCAATGCCGTTAGCCTTGGCTGCTTCGAACACGTTCAGCGTGCCGATCAGGTTCACCGTCGCGCCTAAAACAGGATCGCTCTTGCAGGGCGGCGTCAACAGAGCCGCGAGATGAATAATGGATGCGCAATCTTTTGCAGCGGCCTTCACCGCAGCGCCATCGGTTATATCGCCCTGAACCCACTCGACGTGATCCGCTTCGTCGCCAGCGATTTCCCGCAATATGCGGCGGTCGGTCGAACGGTCGAAGATCCGTACGTCATGCCCTTCGGCCTTCAACGCCTTGAGGATCCAGCCGCCCAAAAAGCCGGCGCCTCCCGTCACAAGTATCCGGGTCATGCGGCGCCCCGCATATCTTCCGAGGTGAGCGAGAAGGCGGTCTCATAGATATCAGTGACCGGCGCTTGAAGGATGCCGCTTTCAACTGCCAGCCGCTCCACCTCGGGCAAGGCCGCCCGCAGTCCTGCGCTCGACGACCCCTCGACCAGAACGACGACGTCGAAGACAGTCTCGTTCATTACAGCCCGCAGCTCGGTTTCCTTGGTGCGGACGCTCGAAACCTCGTTGCGGGAAACACCGACGTGGACGCAGGAGACACCACGCACCGCGAGCATCGTGTCCGCGAGTGCCTGAGCATTTGCCCGCAGCCGGGTCTCGCCATCGTCGCCCGAAAGATCGAAGCGGATCGTCGCCATGCTGCCACCGTCACCATGGCCTGCCTCAGCAATGCGTTCGCAGGCGACGCGCAGAAAATTACGGAAACTCGGCGCAACAGCCGTCGTCCAGGGTGTCGGGTTGTTCAAACGCTCGAGGTAGTCGGGGGAACGGAATGTCTCCAGTGTCTCGCCGGAATAGACGGTGCCGAAAACATAGCGTGAGGCAGAAGGAGCATGCAGCCGCTTGCCGGTCCTGAAACCCGGGATCGAAAGGCGCTCCGGCATATGTTCACGGGTATGCCATTCGATATATTCGGCATGCCCGCCCTCTTCGATGTCGTGCCAGATCGCCAGAAAGGCGTTGCCGTTCATTCCCATCGTCTTCTCCTCCCATTCACTCGCCCTGCATCCTCAGCGCTTGACAAGCCGGTCATTTGCGACCCATGTAGGCCACTAGAATGTTAGTATGCTACAATTGCCAAGCGCTAGGTTCCAACCAAACGGATGCGTGATGACAACGAACGAAAAGAAAGCGGCTCTTGGGAAACGGGTCGTAATGCCAGGGAGGAGATACACATGGCGAACCAGGAAACACCTCGCGTTGCGATCGTCACAGGGGGGGCCGGCGGGCTCGGATTTCCGATCGCAGCAAGACTTGCGGCCAAGGGCCACAAGGTCGCGCTATGGGACATCAACAAGGAAGGGGTCGAAGAGGCTGCTGCCAAACTTCCGGGCGCCAAGGGTTATGTGGTCAACGTCATGGACCCCGCAGCCGTCGAGGAAGCTACGGTGCAAGCGGTCGCGGACCTGGGGCCGCTCGGCATTCTCGTGACCTGCGCCGGTCACAACGGCCCGCTCGAAAAATTCGTCGATTACCCGCATGACGGCTGGCGTTTTGTGATGTCGCTCAATCTCGATGCGGTCTTCTACTGCTGCCAATCGGCGGTTCGGCAAATGCTGAAGACCGGCTATGGCCGCATCGTCAATATCGCCTCGATCGCCGGCAAGGAAGGCAATCCCAACGCGGTCGCCTACTCCGCTTCGAAGGCGGGCGTTATCGGCCTGACGAAATCGATCGGCAAGGAACTGGCAACGACGCAGATCCGCGTCAACTGCGTGACGCCGGCTGCGATCGAAACGGAAATGATGAACCAGCTGACACCGGAATTCAAAGCCTATGTAACAGCGAAGATCCCTGTCGGTCGCCTCGGCGAAGCGGAGGAAGTCGCATCGCTCGTCAACTGGCTGGCGTCTGAGGAATGCTCGTTCTCGACCGGCGCCGTGTTCGACGTCTCCGGCGGCCGCGCGACGTATTGAGGTCGCACAATGTATAAGCAACATCCCCTTTCGCTCGCCTATCTGACCGTGTTCGGTTGTCCTCCGGTCGAGAACGTCAGGATCGCAGCCGCCTGCGGTTACGATCTCGTCAGCCTGCGGCTGATTGCTCCACACGGGCTGGAGCTTGCCCATCCAATCGTTGGGAACCAGAAGCTGATCCGCGAAATCAACGCCGCGGCGTCGGACACGGGCATGTCGTTCTACGACGGCGAGGTGTTCACCCTCCTGCCGGAGACGGACATCAAAACCTGGCTTCCGGTGATCGAGACTGCCGGTGAATTCGCAATGCCGATCATGCAGATCACCTGCGAGGACCCGGATCTTTCCCGAGCAGCAGACAATCTCGGCCGCATTGCCGACGCGGCGGCGCAATACGGCATCAAAATGTCGATCGAGTTCATGCGTTGGCGTTCCACTGCCAACATCCATGATGCAAGCCGCCTGGCGAGTGCGACGGGCCGGAACAATGTCGGCCTTCTGATCGACGCGCTGCACCTGTCACGCTCCGGCGGCAGCCCCGCCGATGTCGCAAGCCTGCCGAAGGGCCAGGCGCTGTATCTCCAGCTTTGCGATGCGCCGGCCGAGCAACCGGCAGACAACGCCGGTTGCATTGCCGAGGCACGCACTGCCCGGATGTTTCCAGGCGACGGCGGCCTGTGGTTGAAGGATCTGATGGCCGCCCTGCCCGCAGATGTCGTAATCAGCGTCGAGACCCCGCATAAAGGAGACGCGGCGCTCAGCTTCATGCAGCGGGCCGAAGGGGGAATGGCTGCCACGCGGCGCTTCCTCGACGAGATCTCCACCTGACAAGCACCCTCAGGGAATGTTGCCTCACTCCCTGAGGGCGCGTACAGAATTCGGTTATGCCGCGTCGGAGCGTATGATCCGCTCCGGGAAGGAAGGGACCGTAGGAATGGATGCAAAACCACGATCCTCGTTGGGCGCAAGGGTGACCGAGAGGCTGAGACGAGCCATCATCGATGGCGAGCTCGAGTTGGGTGACGCACTTTCGGAAGACAAGCTGGCGACCACTCTCGGCGTCAGTCGGAGCCCGGTGAAAGAAGCCTTCGCAACGCTCGAACAGCAGGGCCTCATCGATGTGCGTCCGCAAAGGGGAAGTTTCGTCTTTCTGCCGACTCGCGAAGATACGGAAAACCTGTGCGAATTTCGCAGGACGATCGAGATCGAGGCAGTTCGCCTCGCCATGTCGCGTCGTCGCGGTGAAACATTGAAGGCGATGCGGGCAGCTGCCGAAGACATGATGGCGGCGTGCGAGGCGGGCGACAACCATCGATCCGCCCGCGCTGATGATCATTTCCACGATGCATCTCTGGAGAATTGCGGCAACCCGTATCTGTTCAACGCCTACCAGCTCGTGTCGAGCAAGGTCGCGGCACTTCGATCGCACCGTTCCACGCTGCCCACGCGCAAAAACGCGAGTGCTGAACATATCGCCATCGTGGAGCTTCTGGAAAGCAATCGGATCACCGAAGGACTGGACATGCTAGGGACCCATGTCCTGATGATGGCGGTTCGGTACGGTATTGAGGAAGAGCCGCTACGACTTCCCGGTGGACGAGCCGCACGCAGCGCGAAACTTGACCATATCGGCCTTCTGCCGGACTAATCCCGCAACCGGACCGGACCACAGGACAGATCCGTCTCAATCGTTGTTTACGATATCGGCGCGGTGTTTCTCCGGCACGCCTTTCGTCTTCTCAACTCTGTCTCGATGCAGCGCGGCGCGTGCGAGGAGAAGGAAGGTGGCCGGCGTCGTAACCGTGACGAAGATCCCGATGAGGATCTCGTGCATCATTGGTCGACCTGATGTCACGGAGAAAAAGATCATCGATGCGACCATGACGCCGCCCACACCCCAGCTGGTGCCGAGGGTTGGCGCATGGATGCGCTCGTAAAACGTCGGCAGCCGGAGAAAGCCGATCGCGCCGATCAGCGCCAGCGCCGCACCGACAAGCAGGAATACCGCGACCGCGATGGCGGCCCAGAGCGGCAGATCAGTGGCTTCACTCATTCGATCACCTCACCCCGCATCAGAAATTTGGCGAGCGCAACGGTTGCCACGAAACCCAGCATGCCGATCACCAGCGCCGCTTCGAAATAGATGACCCGACCCGTGCCGATCCCGAACGTGACAAGCATCAGCATCGCGTTGATGTAGAGCGCGTCCAGTGCAATGATCCTGTCCTGCGCCCGCGGGCCGCCGAACATGCGCACAGAGGCGATAGCCATGGCCGCAGCCAGCATCAATTGTGCGACAGCCACAGCTGTGAAGACGATGATGGCACTCATACGAAGATCTCCATCAAGAGCTTTTCATAGCGGTTCTTGACCATATCGCGCCACTTCGCCTCGTCGTCGAGATCGAGGACATGCAACAGCACGGTATTGTCATTGGAATCGTATTCCAGCCAGGCTGAGCCGGGCGTGCTCGTCAGAACGATCGCGAGCACCGCCAGCGAGAAATGGTTGTGCGTCTGCAGCTGGATCGTCAGGAAGGCCGGATTATGCCGCCGCGAACCGCTCCTCAGGATGACTGCGGCAACCTGCGCGTTCGACTTTGCAACGTCGTAGAGCACCATCCCCAATAGCTTCGGGAGAAGGTACCATTTGCCGAGTCTCGGCTTTTCCGGTCTCAGGGAAGCCATAGCCCAGCAGGCGAAGACTGCGACCATTGTGCCGATAATCAGGTGGCCGAGCGTGAACCCGTTCAGCAGCAGCCACATGAGGACCAGGAAGACGGCAAGGATCGGGAAGGGAAACATCAATCGCCTCCCTGTCCGTTGCTGTCGGCGACGCCCTTCAGGACTGTCGCGTTTCTGACGGCGTTGATGTAATTTTCCGGGCTGGCGAGGGTCCGTATCGTCGTGTCCATGTACTGCATCGCGGGTCCAGCCTGAACCGTCAGCACAAGGGTAAGGCTCAGAAGGAACATGACTGGTACGATCTCGATGACCAGCACCCGCGGCACGGTGCCCTCGATCGAGCTCCAGAACGTCCTGATGCCAACACGCGTCATCGCGATAAGCGCTGCGACGCCTGACAGGATGACGAGAACGATGAGCGTCCAGACCGCAGCAGTCGGCGGCACGCCAATGGCGCCGGTGCCCATCATCGCGGACAACATCGCGAATTTGGCGATAAAGCCAGACAGTGGCGGCAGACCGGACAGAAGGATCGCACAGGCTGCAAAGCATATGCCGAGGATCGCCATCGTCCCGGGCATCGTGACCCCGTCGCCCTCTTGCGGCTCATCGTCGTCGGCGTCGCCGTAAGCTTCCATCGTCACGGTGAGGACGCTAGCGCCCGCATCCTGACCACGCTCGACAAGTTCGATCAGCATGAAGAAGGCGCTGATCGTCAGGGTCGAGCTCACGAGATAGAGGAGTGCGCCGGACGAGACCGCACCATCGTTGATGCCGAGCACCATCAGAAGCGTGCCGGACGACACCAGAACCGAATATCCGGCCAACCGGCCCAAGGCCTGCGACGCGAGCACGCCGATCGTTCCAAACACCACTGTCGCGATACCGCCGATGAGCAGGAATGTCGATCCGAACCCGGCCGATGGCCCGGTTTCAAACAGCAGCATGATCAGCCGCAAGATGACATAGATGCCGAGCTTGCTGAGGATCGCGAAAACGCCCGCGACGGGTGCCGAAGCGGCGCTATAGGCGGTCGGAAGCCAGAAGCAGAGCGGCCACATGCCGGCCTTGATGAGAAATGCGATCCCAAGCACGCCGGCGCCGGCTTCCATCAGCATGCGTCGGTCCGGCTCGATCTGCGGAATGCGCGCTGCAAGGTCGGCCATATTCAGCGTGCCGGCTGTTCCGTAAATCAGGCTGACACCGATCAGGAAGAGAAGTGCGGCCGCAAGATTGACGGCGATGTAATGGAGGCCGGCCTTCACCCGCAGCGGACCCGAGCCGTGGAGAAGCAGACCATAGGATGCAGCCAGCATCACCTCGAAGAAAACAAAGAGGTTGAAGAGATCGCCGGTGAGGAATGCACCATCCACCCCCATCAGCAGCAGCTGGAACATGGTGTGGAAATGGGCGCCGACCGTATGCCAGCGGGCCATCGAATAGACGAGCGACGCAAGCGCCACCAGCGCCGTCAGAAGCAGCATCATCGCCGACAGCCCGTCGAGCACCAGCACGATCCCGAACGGGGCTGCCCAGTTGCCGAGCAGGTAGACGCCTTCGAAATCGCTCGGACCGCTCTCGATACGAAACAGCACGAACGAAACGCAGACGAGGATCACCACCGACGTCAGGCTGACCATCGCCTTGGCAACGCGCTGTCGTTCGTCGATGAACAACAGCACTGCCGCCGCAAGCAGCGGGACCAGGATCGGTGCTATGATGAGGTGATGCGCCCAGCCGTTCATGACGGGTCGCTCCTGCCGTCAACGTGGTCGGAGCCGGTCAGGCCGCGGGAGGCGAGCAGCACGACCAGAAACAGTGCCGTCGTGGCAAAGCCGATAACGATTGCCGTCAGCACAAGTGCCTGGGGCACCGGATCCGCAAGGCTTGCGGTGGCCGTGCCGTCCACGAGAACCGGCGGCACATTCGTCTTCACCCCGCCGACGCTGAAGATGAACAGGTTGACGGCATAGGCCAAAAGGGAAAGCCCGACGATGACCTGATAGGTCCGTGGGCGCAGGATGAGCCACACGCCGCAAAAGGTCATGACGCCGATGGCGATGGAGAGAATGATTTCCATCAGGTTTCCTTCGTCTTTGCTGCATCGATTGCCCGCAGGCGATTGATGCGGATCGACTGGTGCGCCAACGCCACCATGATCAGAACCGTCGAGCCAACGACGAGCGAGAAGACGCCGAGATCAAACAGCAATGCCGTTGCCGCCGGCATTTTTCCGACAAGCGGGAGCTCGATATATTGGAAGTGCGAGGTGAGGAACGGGTAGCCGAAAGCCCAGGCTCCAATACCCGTTAAGGCGGCAGTCAGAAGACCAGCACCCATCCAGCGCAGCGGCAGAATTCGGATCCGATCTTCTGCCCAGCGTGTTCCGCCGGCCAGATACTGCAGCAGGAAGGCGAGCGACAGCGTCAGGCCTGCCGAGAACCCGCCGCCCGGCATGTCGTGACCACGCAGGAACAGATAGACAGCGAACATGATGATGACAGGGAAGAGCCACTGCATGATGACCGACGGGATCAGCATGTAGTCCCGAGCCGTATCGCCCGCAGACCGATCCGGCCGTTCTTCGTCGAAGCGGTTCTGTGCCCGCTGCTGCTCCGGCATTGCCATCGTGTCGTCGGCCGGCCTGAAACGGCGCAGCAGCGCATAGACGGTGAGCGCCACGACGCCGAGAACTGCGATTTCGCCAAACGTATCGAAGCCGCGGAAGTCCACCAGGATCACGTTGACGACGTTGCGGCCTCCGCCCTGCGAATAGGCGTTTTCCAGGAAGTAAGTAGCGATAGCGTCCGGCACCGGCATCGTCATCACCGCATAGGATATGAAGGTCATGCCGACACCGCAGAAAACGGCGAGCGCAAGATCTCGGAAGCGTCTCAGCCGGGCGCGGACGGTAATTGGTGCATCGTTGATTTCGTTCCGCTTCGGCAACCAGCGCAGGCCGAGAAGGATCAGTACCGTCGTGATGATCTCGACCAGAAGCTGCGTGATCGCGAGATCAGGCGCCGACAACCAAACGAACGTGACGCAGACGATCAGCCCGACGCCGCCAAGCATGACGAGCGCCGCCAAACGGTGATATTTCGCAAGAAACGCGGTGCCGAGCGCCAGACAAATACCAATCAGCCAGATGGCCGCGAAGGCCTTGTCGACCCCGGAGAACACGAACGGCCGCGGCTCGAACCCGGAGAGCCAGAGCGGCAGGAGACCTGCGACAAAGCCGGTGAACACGACCCAGCGCAACTGCGGCTGCAGCTTGCGGGTACCGATCCGCCGCTCCGCGAGCCTTGCCCAGCGCCATGAGACTTCGACGAGGATACGCTCGAAGATGCGCTGTCCGCGGAAGCGTCTGAACACGGGCGCACCGTCTTTGCACTGCGCAAGATAATTTCGAAGGAGGATGTAGATCAGCGCGCCGGCGACAAGAGCAACGATGCTCATAACGAGCGGAAGGTTGAAGCCGTGCCAGATCGAAAGGCTGTATTCAGGCGTATCCGGCCCGAGTACGCCCATCGCGGCCGCCTGCAGGATCGGTCCAACGGCGATCGCCGGAATGACGCCGACGACCAGACACGCGACGACCAGAAGTTCGATCGGGAACAGCATCCAGTGCGGCGGCTCGTGCGGTTTTTCCTTGGGAAGACCAACCGGCTTAGGGCCGAAAAAGACGGTGTGAATGAAACGGAGCGAATAGGCGACGCTGAACGCTCCCGCGAGAGTGGCGACGTAAGGAAGGATGCGGTCCAGGAACGAGTCCGCGTGGGTCTCGACCGCTTCTGCGAAGAACATCTCCTTCGACAGGAAGCCGTTCAGCAGCGGGACCCCGGCCATCGCCGCACTTGCGACCATGGCAAGTGTGCCGGTAATCGGCATGAACCGGAACAGTCCGCTCAATTTTCGCATATCACGCGTACCGGTCTCGTGGTCGATGATACCGGCTGCCATGAACAGCGACGCCTTGAAGGTCGCGTGGTTCAGCATGTGAAAGATCGCAGCGACCGTTGCCAGCGGGCTCCCGAGGCTGAGCAGCGTGGTGATCAGGCCGAGATGGCTGATCGTGGAATAGGCGAGCAGACCCTTCAGATCCTGCTGGAACATCGCGAAGTATGCGCCCAGCAGAAGCGTGATCATGCCGGCCGCACCGACGAGAATGAACCATTCGTAACTGCCGGACAGCGCCGGAGACATGCGCGCCAGGAGAAAGACCCCGGCCTTTACCATGGTCGCAGAATGGAGATAGGCCGATACCGGCGTCGGCGCTGCCATCGCGTTCGGCAGCCAGAAATGGAACGGAAACTGCGCGCTTTTTGTCAGAGCGCCGAGCAGGACGAAGACGAGTGCCGGGACATAGAGGGAATGCGCACGAATGACGTCGCCTGCCTCCAGGATCTTGTCGAGGTCGTAGCTTCCGACGATATTGCCGAGAAGCAGGAGGCCGACGAGAAGGCAGAACCCACCGATGCCGGTCACCGTCAGGGCCATACGCGCACCATCGCGGGCAGCGGAACTGTTGTGCCAGTAACTGATCAACAGGAACGAGAAGATGCTCGTCAGTTCCCAGAAGATCGAGAGGAGAATGACGTTGCCTGACAGCACGATCCCGAGCATGGCACCCATGAACGCCAGTAGGAACGAGAAGAAGCGCGGAACCGAGTCCTCTTCGGACATGTAGTATCGCGCGTAGATGACGACCAGCAAACCGATGCCGGCGATCAGTAGCGCGAACATCCACGCGAACCCATCAAGTCGCAACTTGAACTCGAGCCCAAGCTGCGGGATCCACTCGAACGTCAGACGGACAACCTGGCCCTCCGTAATCGAAGGGTAGGAGGCAATGACGATCAGAAGGCACGCAAGCGAAACCCCACCGGCGGTCCAGGATGGCAGCACACGCGACGATGTCTTCAGAAAAAATGCCGAAGCAAGACTGCCGACAAACGGCAGAACTAGAAGAACAAGCAGGAAATATGGCCCCAGCGTTATCCCAATGTGTCTGTTCCTCGTGTGTTTCGATGGCCTGAGAGCGCACAATACGCGCCACTAGCAATCTCTCGAAAATTGACCTATATGATTTGTATTGACCAATATGGGCAGAATAGAGCGATGGGTCAAGCCGCGCAAACTTGTATATTGTCTCCAGCGCTTTGCCGGGCGGCCCGAGGGTTCCTCGACTGGACCCAGTCGGACCTTGCCGATCGCTCAGGCGTGTCGCGCAGCACCGTACGCGACTACGAGGGCCAGCGACACGATATTCACAGATCGACCGAGGCTCAGTTGCGCCAGGCGTTCGAAGGCGCGGGCCTTGCATTCGTCGTGACCGAGAATGGAATTGGGATCTGTCCCGGCGAACAGAAGCAAGAGTGCTGAGGCCGCCGATCGGCACCGCAAACCATTTCAGACCCCGGGAACCAAATTCGCGCCAAGAGCTTTCTCCCTACATGTGAGGGAGGGATTATCACATGAAAATTGCTCTGCTTTCCGCATCGTTCGCCGTCGTCAGCCTGGCGGTCGCGGCTTCCTACGTCCTGCCGTCGGGCAGCACCCTGGAACGCGGCCAACCCTACAAATACGCGATGGCACGCTAATGCATCTCTCAGGCGTTTGAGAAACTCGCAACTCGCGCTGGCGTCTGACGCCGGGTCAGATCGCTTTGAACGTTTCGCAATCTTGCGGCGGAGGCTTTGTGCCGCTCACGCAGCCCAGCTTCGGTCCAGCACGCCGATCCAGTTTTCGAATGCGATCTTCGCAATGTCTTCACTAGAGAAGCCATTGTTACGCAGGGCTTCGATCAGGCGCGGAAGGCCGCTTGCATCTTTTAAGTCCGAAGGCACGGTCGTACCGTCGAAATCCGAGCCTAGCGCGACGTGATTGATTCCGATCCGCTCGGCGATATAGGCAACGTGCCGCACAAGCACATCGAGGCTCGTGCTTTCGTCTCTGCGCCCGTCGTCGCGCAAGAACAGGACACCGAAATTGATGCCGACGAGCCCGCCTGTATCTCGGATCGCGTCGAGCTGGCGGTCCGTGAGGTTTCGGCTGTGCGCAGAGAGCGCGTGCGCATTGGAATGGGATGCGACAAGCGGCGCCTTCGAGATTTTTGCAACGTCCCAGAAACCGGCCTCGTTCAAATGCGACAGATCGACCATGATACTGAGGTCGTTGCACGCACGGATCAGGTCTCGTCCGGCGTCACTCAAGCCCGGGCCGATATCCGGCGTTGACGGGAACTTGAACGGAACGCCATAGGCAAATATGTTCGGACGGCTCCAGACGGGACCAAGAGTTCGCAAGCCCGCTTGGTGAAGCACGTAAAGCGCATCGAGATCCCCGGCAATTGCTTCGGCGCCCTCGATATGCATCACAGCGGCAAAGCTGCCCGTTGCAATCGAGCGGCGGAGATCGTCCGCAGTCCGGCAGACCGTGACCCCGCCGTTGGAACGGCGCTCGATATCCAACAGGATCCGGGCCATGGCGATCGTCTGGTTCAGCGCCTCGGGTTGAGCCGGGGTCGGAAAATCGCCGTTCTGGTCCTTTGCCATGGACGGCGACGGCACATAGATGGCGCAGAGACCGCCGGCCAATCCACCCTCGCGGGCTCGCGGCAGATCGATATGACCATCCTTCCGCCCGTCCAGAAAGTCACCGACAGGATCCTTCGCGTCGCTGAGGCGCAGACGCAAGAGCACGTCGTTATGACCGTCGAAAACCGGAACGGGAGAGTTCGTCATCTGTGGAAAAGTCCTGGGGAATCATGATGCGGAAGACTTCTAAATAGGATCTCCCGCTCCGAAATACACCCGCGAGACACAGCGGAAAGAATTCGTTGCAGCCCTTTTATCATGCCCGCCTCAAGAGAAGCCGGAACATCGACGAGTCGAACCCGGTCAGGGCTTTGTCCGCAGTGCGCAAGACGATCGACTGAAGCGCGAAAGCGGCAGCGGTCGTCGCAACGGCGCCCATCACCCCGAAATGCGGGACGAACAGGAAGAAGCCGGCAATCCGCACCACGACGCACACGGCCATGATCTGGAGATAGCGCCCTTCGTGGCCTGCCAGAAGCAGCATGATCACAGAGGGCCTGGTCGTTCCGAGCGCCGCAGTGCCGAGGCAGAGGACCAGCAGTTCCGGGAAATACGCAGCATAGGGTTCGTTGATCAGCAGAAGGGCGAAATAGCCGCCGACCAGAATGCCGATCAGGCCGATCGCGCTGAAGGCAAGGGTTATCCAGGCAAGGCTGTCGAGCATCTTGTTGAGCGCCCGCTGTTCTCCGCGATAGTAGAGCCCCGGGAGATGGCGCGTTCCGAACAGATTGACGGAGTCCGCAGCGGCCGCAAACAGATTGGCGAGGCGAACCGTCACGAAATAGGCCCCTGCGATTACCGGGTCCATCAGATAGCCGATGATGATCACGTCTATGTACTGATTAGTAGCTTCGAGAGACGTCGCGAGCCAGAAGCGGACCGATCGCGGAAGCCATAGCCGGTAGTCCGCAACCGCACGGATACGCTGGAAGTCTGGAAACCGGTGCAGGATGCGTCCGCGGATCAGGTAGAGCTGCAGAAGGAGAGCAAGACCTGCTCCGACCGCCAAGGCCAGGAAGAGATGGGCCGTATCCGGGCGTGTCCCGCTGAAGAGACAGGCGAGCAGATAGAGGACGGGCACGCTCCCGACAATGGCGTTGCCCGCGCCGTCTCCCGAGGCAACGCCGATCTCGGTTCGCACGAGATGCATGCAGATCTGCAGCACGGAGACGATCATCATATAGATGACGCAGGTTATCGCTGTCTGGCCATCGACCAATGCGGAAGCCCAGAAATACAGACCGATCGCGACGATAACGGTGCCGCTGAGCGACAGAAGCAGCGTGAAGTAGAGCGCGCCTTTCAGCTTGGCCGCATTGCCTGCCGCCGTCATCTCGTTCCACATCCGCAGCACGAACGGCTCCTGTCCGGCGGCTGCCACGATGCAGAGCAGCCCCGCTGCGGAGTAGAGGATCGAGTAATGTCCGAACGCTTCGGGATCGAGAAGCCGAGCAGCAAGCGTGATCAGCGTGAAGTTGAGCAACACCATGCCGATCTTGACGCCGACGACGACAGCCATCCCGCCGATATCCGGCCGGCGGATAAGCTCGCCGATCCGAACGGCAAAGGTGCGGTGGGCAGCGGGCGCCACGTGGTCGGATGCATCACCGGACATTGGCGACCCCTTTTCTCAGGAAGTTCTTGAGCGGCTTCGCATGGTGATAAATGGCGGCGACCGCAGCACCCTTGAGTGACAGGGCTACGGTTATATTGCGCATCGTCGTTTCCGTCGGGCGAAAATGCGTTTTGTACCCGGGATCGCCGAGGCAGAGATCCATTACTCTGTGGCCGTCCTGGTGGCGCAGCTGTGCGACGCGGTAAAGGATCTGCATTCCGGCCGAGATTTTCTGATGCTTCTTGATGTCGGATGCAAGCAGCGTTGCGTGAAACTCGCCGTCGCCTGCCAGCCCGAACAGGGCAGCGACAGGTTCTCCAGCGAGATAGCTGACGTAGAGCACAGCTTCTCCTGAAGCCGCCGCTGCGACGGCATAATCACGATAGAGATCGAAATATTCATGTCGATCCAGCAGGTTCTCCGAATAACGCTCCTGTCGCGCCTCCCGAAGGAAGTCGAAGACCGCGCGGATTTCCTGCTCGTGCGTAATGGCTTTGTGCAGGTAGGGGCCGTAGGCTGCTTCCGTCTGTCGGTGCAACCTGCCAAGGTTCTTGGTGAAGTTGCGGTTCATCACCTTTAGGCGCCAATGGTCGAAATCGTCGCCGATATCGAACGCGTAGGCAGAGTTCTCTCCCCGGCTTTCGCGAGCCCCCTTGAACAGACGCTGGATGTCGAAGCCATCGGCACGAACCTTGCGGAACATCAGCAGGTCGGCACCGCGAAGCGTTTCGCGCAACGCCTTTAGAACGGCCGGTGATGCGGCGATCTGCTCGAAACGCTCCGCGTCGCAGACGATCGTGTTGTAGTCGCTGATACCGAAATCCGCAGGCTGGATTATCATCACCCCGGATGAGCGCTGCATCACGAGGGGAAGCACGGCAAGGAGACTGTCGTCGGCTTCGTTGCGGAACGTCACCGTCCGCTGCTTCGCGCCCAGGGAAGGACCGAGGCGCCGGTGCAGCATGTCGAGCCACATCGGCGCCTGAAAGGCAGTGCCCTTCCCTTCCGAATAGAGGCGGCGATATTCCGGCCCTGAAAAATCGAACGTCTCTTCTACGGTGACTTTCATGGATTCAGGGCTTTTCTCGATCGTATTCTGTCGGGGAGTTGGTCTTCGGTAGTTTGTCCTGTTCTCAGGTCAATGCGACCCGACCGCCTTCGGCCGATGCATCAAGCTTGAAATCGCGCTTGACGACGACATCACCCTTTTTCTGCTTCCCAGCCTTCTTCCAGGCAAAAGCAGCCACCGCCTTCGGATAGACATGCAGGCCCGAATTTTCGGTCGACAGGCCCTTCACGCCGAGCGTGCGGCGAAACACGCCGTTGCCATAATGGACCGCGTAGGAATTCCAGATCTGCTTCGTCCAATGCTCCATCGTCACGGAGATGTTCATGCAATCATGGTTCTGTACGCGATGCGGTGCATAAAGCGGCCATGTCACCATTTCTCCCGGATGCAGATCGACAGCCGTCGCGTATTCGTCGAACCACGTCTCGTAGGGCATTTTTTCATCGGTCTCGCGCAGCAGGATCTTCTCCACCTGCATCGGGCGCAGAAACACTTCCGAGCGCGGGTAAAGATAGACACGCTTGCTGCCCTCGATCTGCCAAAGCGACTGGCCCTGGATATCGGCGTGGTAAAAGACGTTAGCGTTGGGAGACGAGACGAGCACTCCGAGATTGCGTTTGAAGGTCTCGAACCCGGGCATGCGGCCTGCGAATTCGGAAAAGATCGTGTCGAGCAAACGGCCATATTCCGGCGCCCAGTCCATCACGCGGCGAATGTTCATCCACATGCGGCCCTTTTCGACTGCAGCGAGTGCCTCAGCGCCCGAAATGCCGTTGCGGACGCCATAAAGTCGCGATGGGTTGGTGATGTCGTCGGACATGGATTCCAGCCCGAACTCGCTATCCGGGCAGCGTTCGATCAACTTGCCAACAGCCTCCCTCGAAAACAGACCCGTTTCAAGGAGGCGATGATTGAGCTTGACGATCTCATTGCCGAACAAACGCGCGTGGCGGTCTTCCCAGTTGGCAATGATGTCCTTGTTCATGAGCATAGAATTCATTGAAATCCACTCCCTAACATCCGTTCGCCACCAAGGGTCGAAAACCGGTCTTGATACTTTCAGGATATCTTCGCTGGAACAGATAAAGCGAAGGGCTGACCTTGCTCTCAGATACAGCACTCCGGCCAGCGATGAGTAAACGCGGGCTTTGTTCTTTCCAAATCGGTTAACATGGAGTGAGGCCGACCATTAAAATCCACCCTATTCTCTCGGGCAGAACTGCGACCCATCAGGCGTCCGGGTTCCACCGATACGAGCGCGGCGCAGGCGATGGCTCGTCCGGGAGCATTGACAACAACGAACCGGTGCGTGGTGCAGGCTTGCGCTCGATCTCTTTCGGATAGTCTTCGTCCAGCGTCTCGGTGCGGGCGTGTTCCGGCCCCCGTTGCGGATGATTGACATCCATCGCGATGCCGAAAGCGAGCACGCCGAGTGCACCCAATGTCAGTCCGACTGCGGCGCCGAAAACGGCCGCCTGCGCGATGCTCGGCGGCCAGCTCCGCTCTCTTGGAGCGATGGGAGCAGAGATTACACGGAGATTGGTCGTATCGAGCTGTTGCCGTTCGGCTGCCATTCGCGCCCGTCCGAGAAAGGCTTCGTAGACTGCGGCTCTCGCAGATGCCTCTCTCGACAATTCCCTCAGACGCACCTGCGCATCGTTATCCGAGAACACACTGGTAGAAACGGTCTTCGATTCACCTTCGAGCTTTTCGACAACGGCCTTTGCCTGATCGTATTCGTTGCGGGCGGCAAGCGTCAGCCGGGACATTTCCCGGGCGATTTCCTGGTCGAGCGACTGCAGCCGCGACTGAACCGCGGCCCTCCTCGGATGCCTTGTACCGAACGTCAGCAACTGCTCGTCGGCTTCCTGCTTGAGGGTCGAATACTGGGCCCGCAGCGCGGCAAGCGTTGCGGACTGCATCGCCAAGGAATCGTTGCCACCAGCAAGCATCTGCTTGTAGCGCGAGTCAGCGGCGATCAGACGTTCGCGAGCCTCGCGCAACTGGGTGTCGACCTGGACCATGGAACGGCTGCTGGAAAGCTCGCCTTGCGAAGAGCGAAGGCCGCTTTCGCGCCGAAATGTTTCGACGGCCTCTTCGGCCTCGATGACACCCTTCTTCAACTCGGTGAGCCGTGCAAGAAGCGAATCTGTCGTTCTCTTGGCGCCGTCAACATCGCCGGCATTGAGTTCGGCCTTGAATTCCTCGATCAGCGCTTGCGAGATCCGAATGGATTTTTCGGCATCCCATGTCCAGACCGACATGAACAGCACGAAGGATTTCTCATCCCGCTGGGCTGCAAGTCTCTTGTTGAGAGATTCCAGCGCGATGATTCTCGGATCGACCGGCGTCGCGGGTCCACCGAAGCTGAACAGGCTAAAACCGCCGGCTGGAACGAATTCGATATCGTTGGTGAGATCGAGCTTTTCGATCACCCGGAGAAGCACGTTGCGCGACAGCAGGGTTTGAAGCTTGCTGTCGGCGTTGAGGAGCAGCGTTTCGCGCATGTCGTTGCGCGAACCCGTCTCTTCGCCCACGATCTGCAGACCGGCGGGATCGATGACGAGTTCGCTCGTCACCGTATAACGCGGCTTGGAAATGACCGTGTAGGAAACTGCAAGTACCAATCCGATGAGGGCAGCTGCGACGATCCAGCGGAATTTTTGGCGCAGCCAATAGGCCAGCCGCCCCAGATCGATCTGAAGGTAGTTTGTCAGCCCTTCAGGTGCGGAGCTGTTCGACCGAGCTGGATATGGAGGCTGCATTCGGTTCACGTCTCACGGCTAATGGCAGAGCACCGGCTCTCTCATTCCACCGCATTTATCACAGCCTGTGCTTAAGATTGTTTTAAGCCAAGCCTGACCGATCGAACGGATAACCTTGCCGACGACCCGCCGCTTAATGCCGGTTTAAGGGTTTCAGGAGTAGGGACTTTGAGGCATTTGGATTAACGGATACGAGGCGGATTTTGAAATGGCGCATCGCTATATCGCACCGGCCATGTTCCTGCTTCTGCTTCTTTCCATGTGGGTGCCGGCCGAAGAGCTGAAGCTGCCCTCCTGGACGGAGCAGGCCCGTTATCTCGTCTTCCTGATGCTCTCCGGCTGGATCGTCGTGGTGGCGTTTATCAAGGTGGGGCTCAGGATCCCCTCCGGCATAGAATGCACCCTGCTTGCAGCGTTCCTGCTCTATGTCAGTTTTTCCGCGGTGTGGGGCGTGCAAAGTGCCGACAGCTACATCAAGGCAATCCTGATCTTCAACGCGCTGGTGACGTCGCTTGCGATCGCCAACACGCTGACGCTCGAACAGTCGCTGCGGGTCATGTTCGCGGCCCTCTCCACCTTCGTTGTCGTCTGCGTTCTGGTCGCGCTGCTGGTCCCTTCGATCGGTGTCGACAGCAGCTGGGAGCATGCGGGAAAGTGGCGCGGCATTGCCGGGCAAAAGAACGGGCTCGCAGCATATGCGGCCTACGCGCTGATCGCGGGCGTTGGTCTTCCCCTGCGCCAACGCGTCACGCCGCTCGCGCAATGGGGCGCGCTTGTCGGTCGTATCGCAATGGTCGGGATCGCCTTGCTCGCGGTCTATATGGCAGGGTCGCGCGGCGGCCAGCTTATTTCAGTTCTGGGCGTCGCATCGATTGTGATTTCCAGACTGCCAAAGCTCCTCCAGAGACTAGCACTGCTCACCGGTCTCCTGTTCGCGATACCGATCATCAATCTCGTCTCGACGACGTTCGTGGTCGATGCCGACAAGATCGGCGTTGCAGGCATCACTGTCGATACCAACAGCCGCATGAAGATCTGGAGCTACGGCTTCCGTGAATTGCAGGGACGCGAGATCTTCGGCTTCGGCCTTGACAGCTTCTGGACTCCGGAACGCCTGACGAGCTTCAAAAGCGTCTATGGCTGGGTGCTCGACAACTTCCACAACGGCTATATCACGCTCATCATCGAAGGCGGCATCGCCGGCTTCCTGCTGTTTCTCGCAGCACTGTCAGCGACCTATCTTCTGCTCGTCGTATCGGTCGGAAATGTCAGAGACAAGTTCATCGGCCTGTCGTTTGCCTACGTCAACATGTACACCGTCAACAACCTCGTCGAGAACGAAATCGGTCGGTCGACGTCTCTCCTGATCTTCATCTTTCTCATCCTTGTCTTCTCGATCAGGCGACAAGTGTACCAGCACTATCCAGGACTTCAAAAAGCAGACGCAGCCTATCTGCATGGCGGCGTCCGAGTTCATCGCGGTCGTTTGCCGGCATCAACGTGAGAAGTGAAATAGTACGTTTACGATACCCGCACAAATCATCGTTACTGTTGGAAACGATGCTGTTAGCCTATTGTTTAGACGAACAATCTACTATTGCCCCACCAATTAGGAGTTGAAATTGTCCAACCGAGCTAGGCAGCCGAGGCGTGTGCTTTTTCTGCAAACTCAGGCGGAATTGGCGGGCGCGCAGGAGATCTCGCGGCTTCTCGGCCAGGAGCTTTCGCGTAGGCAACTGACGGGCGTGCCGGAATACGAAACGCACCATCTTTTCCTGTACCGGAAGACCGATGGCTGCGATCACTTCCCCAATGTCCATTTTGCAGCACCCCGCAGGCCTCAAAGCCTTGGCGAATGTCTCGCCTTCGCGCGGAATTTTTTCTCCATCGTGCGCAAGATCAAGCCGGATACGATGTTGACCTTTCAGCACTACGGCAATGTGCTCGGTGCACTTGTCGGGCGGGCAATGGGCATTCCCTATATCGTCGCAAATCAGGTGTCCTCGCCCGCAACCGTGAACCGCTTTGTTGGCCTGGCCGATCGCATCCTCGGCACGCTTGGTTTCTATGACGTGATAACCGTCAACTCCCATGCGACCTGGAATTACTTCCAGTCCTATGCACGAAGCTACCGCAAACGGCTGGTCCATATTCCGCATGGCTTTGCGCAGAAAACCACGTCGTTATCGAAAGAGAAGGCAAGGGACTGTTTCGATCTGCCCAAGGATGTGACGATCATGGGAACGGTCGCCCGGTTGCATCCTCTGAAGCGCATTGATCTGGCAATCTCAACGCTGCCGCATGTGCCAAATCTGCACCTGGCCATTGCCGGCCAAGGCCCGCACAGAGAATGCCTCGAGGCTCTCGCCCATACGCTTGGCGTTGCAGACCGTGTCCATTTCGCAGGAGAGGTCAACCCGGAGCAGATCGGGACTTTCCTTGCGTGTCTCGACGTCTTCGCGTTTCCGACGGCCGCAGAGACATTCGGGCTTGCAGCCGTTGAGGCCGCGCAGGCAGGCGTGCCTGTCATCGCGAACGACCTGCCGGTGCTGCGCGAAGTCCTGCAGGTGGAAAGATCCGCCTGTGCCCTCTTCGTCGATGCCGAAAACACTGATAAATTCGTCAGCTGCATCGAGTTGCTGCTTGCAGACAAGGCGCTGTATGACCGGCTCTCCGCATCGGGACGCGAACTCGCCGAACGTTACTCTCTTAATCTGATGGTCAGCGAGTACACAAAGATCATCATCAAGAGCAACGCTGAAAAAGGGGCTCCCCGCCGCTCTTCTGCGTTCAAGACGTCGAGTTGAGGTCATGCGCCGCGCAAAACGTCCGCGCCTCACGACTTGCAAGAAAATCCCAGTAATACGCAGTATCGTTCGAATGCTAAGTATCGTGTTTAGCCTCTCTTGAGCTTTCGCTGTCTTTATCGTCACTATACGAGTGAACCGGAAAACCTATGGCCGAGAGCGCGCAGCGACGTCCGACACGTCTTCTCTTTATCCAGACGCAAGCTGAAGCAGCGGGCGCTCAGGAGATCACGCGCCTTCTCGCCGAACAGCTGTCGAAACCAGCGATTTCCGGACAGCCCGAATTCGAGGCGCATCACCTGTTCCTCTATCGCAAGACCAGCGGCTGCGACCACTTCGAAAATGCGCATTTTGCGGCCGATCCAAGACCGCAGGGGATTTCGCAGAACCTTGCCATGCTTCGTCGTCTGTCGCAGCTCGTGCGCACGATAAAGCCCGACGTGATGCTGACCTTTCAGCATTTCGGCAATGTTGTCGCAGCTCCGGTCGGTCGCTTGCTCGGCGTACCACTGATCATTGCCAACCACGTCTCACCGCAGGCGACGATTTCCCGGCCGGTCGCCCTTGTCGATAAGGTGCTTGGCATTGCCGGCTGCTACGACGAAATCACTGTAAATTCGAAGGCCACCTGGCTGGACTACCAAGGACACCCGGCATCCTACAAGCGTCGACTGACCTATGTTCCGCACGGCTTTGCCGACAGAACCGTTTCGATGACGCAGCAGGAAGCGCGGGCAAAATTCGGCCTTCCAGCCGACGTCCCGATCATCGGAAGCGTCGCCCGTCTCAACGCCATCAAACGAATTGATCTCGCCATCAGATTGTTGCCGGTCATGCCGGATGTCCATCTGGCACTGGCAGGTCAGGGACCGGAAGCGCCACGACTGCGAGCTCTCGGCGCAGAACTCGGCGTTTGGGATCGGCTTCATTTCGCAGGCGAGATGCCGTCCAGCGAAATCGGCGCCTTCCTGAAAAGCCTCGACGTCTTCGTTTTCCCGACGTCTGGAGAGACGTTCGGCCTCGCGCCGGTGGAAGCCGCTCAGGCCGGCATTCCGGTTGTGAGTTCCGACTTGTCCGTCATGCGAGAAGTCTTGCAGGTCAGGGGAGAGCCCTGTGCCCTTTTCGTCGATACGACCGATACGGCGTCATTTGCAAAAGCAGTTCGCGCTGTACTTTCCGATCCCCTTCTGCGGCAAAGGCTATCGGAGTGCGGGCAGCGGCTGCGCGAACAACACTCGCTCGATGCAATGGTCGACGGCTACCGGCGCCTGATCCGGCGACAGCCGAAAACATCGGAAGACAGGTTGCAGGCGTCCGGACAGCTTCAGAAATAAATGACGATGGACAGCGTTTCAAACTCCGTCCCTCCGCTGAACATCGAGATTGTGGCGGAGCGCTCCTCCACATCGGCGTGGATACAGTGGCTCTGCCGTCGGCTTGAGCAGCGCGCCGCCGGTACCACGGTGCGCCTTCAATTGGTCCAAGGGGCTGATCAGGCAGCGCAGCCTGCCCTCGAAAGCCTTTTGCAGCTTGAGAAGATGGTGCTTCGACGCCACCAGCCGTGCCTCTGCGACCGTATTGAGCCGGATGCGTTGGCGGACTGGCGAACTCGGTCGGACAACGCAGCTCCGGATATTGTCATCGACCTCACATCGAACCGGAGCGCATCCCCCCGATCGACACGGATCTATCGGCCGTTGTTCAACGGCCACGCCGGTGAATTCAGTCTCGCTTCGGCGCTGTTTTTCGAGGGAACACCGCATATCGAGATTGAGTGCACCCTGCCTTCCGGCGAGCGCTGGATTGTTGCCGATGGCTTTGCCTCCCTCGAAGCTGCGGCTGGTATCGGTGGCGCGATGGAAGCCGTTTGGTCACGGACAGCCATCCTTCTCATCAAGTCTTTGCCGGAAGAACCGCGTGCGCCGCGTATTGCAGACAACACGGCCCAGCCACACGCACGCGCTATCACCCGCAAAGCGGTGACTGTTCGTAGCGCCAAGATGCTGGCATCTGCCGCGGCCCGCGCTGCCTATCGGCTATGCTGCCACGCTCCCCACTGGCGCATCGGCTGGCGTCGGGTCGCCTCTGACAATGACGTTTGGCAACGACGCGACCTCGGCGGGACACCCTGGCAGGTTCTCGCGGACCCAATCGACCATTTTTACGCAGACCCCTTTTCGTTTCGTTGGCAGGGCAAGGACTATCTCTTCTTCGAGGATCTTGATCAGAAGACCCAGAAGGGCATCATCAGCGTCGTCGAGTTTGACGAACAAGGACGGCCGGGCCCAGCCATCCCTGTTCTGGAAGAGGCCTGGCATCTGTCTTATCCGTTCCTCATCGAAGCGGATGGTGAGATCTGGATGGTTCCGGAGGCGTCTCTCAGCGGCGAGATTTCCATCTACAGGGCAACGCGCTTTCCGTTCGGCTGGGAAAAACACGCGACACTTGTTTCCGGCATCGAGGCCGCCGATGCGACGATCATCCAGCACGCGGGAAAGTTCTGGATGTTCGCTGTGACAAGGGATGGTATCGGCGGCTATTCCGATACGCTGTGCTTATGGTCGGCGGAAACGCTTCTCGGCCCCTGGCGACCGCACGCCGCGAACCCGCTTGTCATCAACGACCGATCCGCGAGACCCGCGGGCAACATGATATGGCGCGACGGCAAACTGCTGCGTCCCGTGCAGGATTGCCGCAACAGCTATGGGGCAGCTTTGAGCCTTGCCGAAGTGACGCGCCTGGATGACGAACGGTTCGATCAGGTGATCGTAAAGCACTTAAGCCCCGGCAAGCACTGGCCCGGCCGAAAGCTGCATACGTTGAATGGCAATGGTTACATGGAAGCGATTGACGGAAGCATTATCCGCCCAAAATGGTCGTTCGCGGCCGGCATCGTCGACAATTTCTACAAACCTGGCGAGTGACTCGGCTCGTAATGAGCGCATCAATGACCTGCCTTTATCGGAAGGCAGCACCCGATCAATTCGAGTGGGTGAACAGCGCGCGAATGGCAGCCGGGTTTGACAGCAGATACCGCATCGTCAGCCGGCGCGGCTCATTATACATCCGGTAGGCCCATTCCAAACCGTACCGCTGCATCCACAACGGCGCGCGGGCGTTTTTCCCCGAGACGAAGTCGAACAGACCACCTGAGGTCTTAATCACACCGACAGATCGCAACCGGTCGATGTTCCGGCTGACAAAGGCTTGCTCAAGTGGGAAGCCCAACCCGATCCATAGAATATCGGGCTTGCTTGCCTGGATGTCGGCGATCACCGCATCCTCTTCGCCACGCTTGAAGTAGCCGTTTCTGCGCCCAGCGAAGGTTAGGTTTGGATACCTGGTCCGCATTGCGGCGACTGCCTTGGCGTTGACCTCTTCGGTTCCGCCGAGAAAATAGAAACTGACACCTGCCCGCTCTGCCTTGACTGCCACGGAATGCACGAGATCGGTCGTCGCGATCCGTTCGGATACAGGATGCGACGAAAACATTCTGGAATACATGATCATGGGCATGCCATCGGCGTGGATCTGGTCGGCTTCCAGCATCAAATCCTGAAAGTCGGCCTTCTTCGCGCACATCGCGATCACCTGTCCGTTTGCCGAGGTGGAATAGAACGGCTTGGCACTGCTGCCCCGGTGAAGGAGCGCTTCATCGATGAAACCCTGCGCCGCCTCATCCATGCTGCAGCGGACAACGGGAAGACCGCCAAGCAGCGTCGTGGGCCACTGGCCCATCGTGCTTTCCTGTGCGTAAACGTCGCCAGGATGTAGTGATGGCTTACCCATATCTGCCTCGTTTGGAAGGTCAGACCACGGCTTGCGGGGACCTTTCTACGATGAGATATAGCCCTCGCCGTCCATCACTCAATTGATATGTAGTGCGATAGTTAATTCTGAAACAATGTCAGAACTTGTTGAAAAACAACGCGAATGAGGTGGTTGATATTCACTCAGATGCTTACCAAAAAGGACCATGCACGTGGGTGTGCGTTCCAATTCGGGACAGCCTTGCCGTTCACCTGAAAAGCGTCGATCCATGAGAATCAGAGTGCTTGAACGCTGACCATACGGGGCCCCGAGACATATTCGCGCGGTATTCTCGGGAACCCGGTCGGTCGCAGGAGATCTCGATGACCGGATCGGTTTAAAGTCTGCCGGTGAACATCGATTTTCTACCGCAGAACAAACGTCTTAACGGTTGCCGTTTCTGTACACGTTTCGGCGGCTTTTCCGCTGCTGCTTCCGACGATCACGCGCGGTATAGACGACCGCCGCGACGACAATCGCGATTTCCGCGACAGCTGCTAGGCACCACATTGTGCTTCCCATGAACTCCTGCCCTTACGTTCAGACCATGCGCTTTGACCTTGGGCGATCATCCGAGCATTGCTCGTCTGAACAAACCCCAATGTCACTCCCCACTAAAGCGCGTGATACTTTCGATCGAGATAGATAAGCGACTGACCAGCCTTTGGCTGCACCGTGGTGAGCACTTCGCAGATCAGGATGTCATGCGTGTGACCGTCGGCAACGGACACAACGCGGCAATCGAAGCAGACGAGAGCGTCCTCGAGGGCCGGGCTGCCCGTTGTTAGCGGCGCCCAGGTTGCTCCGGCAAACCGTTCATCGACGGGCGTCTTGCCCCCGAAAAGCTGGCTGAGGTCCGCATGGTCGGCCGAGAGGACGTTGACGCAGAGGACGCCGTTTTCCTTAAGCGGCAAATAGGCGCTCGAGGTTCGGTTGAGGCAAACGAGAAGCGTCGGGGGACTGTCGGAAACGCTGCAGACTGCGGTGGCGGCAAATCCGGCACGGCCACCCGGTCCATCCGTGGTGACGATATGAACGGCGGCGCCGAGGCGCGACATCGCGTTTCGAAAGTTCATCCGTGCGTCAACGACTTCTGGATTAACGTCGAGCGCAGGGGCAGATGCATTCACGGACATGGCTATCTCAAAACTTTCAGCTCGAGCGTACAGATGAAATCAAACCCGGCTTAGAAAATCTACCACGAGTTTGTTGAATTTCGGTGCATCAACGATATTCACCGCATGTGCGCCGAAATCCAGCAAAGCGAGTTCGGCATGGGGCATCATGTTCGAAAGCCGTACCGAGCGGGTGTAGGGCACAAGGAGATCATCCTTCGTGGCGACCAGCAAGGTCTGATGAGTGATTTCGGCAAGCCGGTCGCCGATGTCGAAGCTTCTCAGAGCTGCAATGCGCCTCATGATGTTCTGCTCGCCCTGAAAATGGGCCGCTGCATGCGCCTCCTCGGCATTCATGCGTTCGGCGTTTTCAGACATCCAGACGGCCGGATAGAGAAACAGCGGTTGCGCCTTCACGAAGGCCGGGACGCCGGAGTTTTTGAGAAGCGCAATCCGCACGTCGAAACAGCGGCCGGAATGCGGATCGGCGTTGTCCCATGCATTGATCAGCACAAGCCTGTCGATCATCTCCGGCTGTCGTGCGGCGATTTCGAGCCCGATTAGACCACCAAGCGCATGGCCCATGAAGCTGAATGTCTTGAGGCCGAGCTCTTCCGCGAGCTCCAGGACGTCATCCGCCATGGCCGCGATGCCGCCTTGCTCGGGCACATCGCCAGGGGAACGGCCAGTTCCCAAGTGATCGTAGGTGATCACCCGGAAATGCTCGGAAAGCGCTTCGATCTGCGGCGTCCAGTAGGCGCCGCTGCCGCCGAGTCCGGAGGACAGGATGATGGTCGGCGCGTCCTCGCCCGACGCGCCGAAAATATCGTAGTGAACCATGCCGTTACTTGCCGATGTGGGCGACTGTGGCGATCTCAACCAGAGCGTCCGGCTTCACCAGGCCGCACTGAACGCAATACCTGGCTGGCTTGTCGCCCGGGAAATACTCCGCGTAGACCTTGTTCACGGCCTGATAATTCGCCCAGTCGGTGATGAAGATATGGTTCATCGTGACATCCTCCATCGTGCCGCCGGCGGTCTCAATGACGGATTTGATGACCTCAAGGACGTGACGGGTCTGTGCTCCGGCATCACCCACATGGACGACGTCGTTGTTCTTGTCGAAGGGCAAGGTCCCCGAGACGTAGACAATGCCGTCTGCCAGCGTTCCTGGCGAATAGGGCGCGATCGGCTTCTGGGTTCCTTCCGGCACGATGATCGACTTTGGCATTCCGTTCTCCTCTTTGTTTTTCAAGTTCACTTATCGGTGGGAGCGGCCTGACTGATGGCGCCGCAGAAATCATTGACGGTCGCGACCCAGCCGAAGAATTTCTCGACATTGTAGACGGTCGCCTGCTGGATGAAGTCCGGCCCCAGGTGATGGGTCGCATCTTCAAGCATCACACCGAAATATTCGAGGTGGAACGCGTCCCTCAGCGAGCTTTCGACGCAGACATTGGTGGCAATGCCGACGAAGACGAGATTGCGGATGCCGCGTGCGCGCAGCACGCTGTCCATGTTGGTGTTGAAGAAGCCCGAGTAGCGGGTCTTCGGCACAAGGATGTCGCCCGGCTTCGGCTGCAGCTCGTCTACGATCGCGTAATCCCAGGTGCCCTTGGCAAGCAGTTGGCCCTGCAGTTCCGGCCGCGCCCGCATAGTCTTCAGCGCATTCGACTTGTGCCAGTTGGGAGAACCAGGGCCGCCAGCTTCCACATAGTCCTTGTCCCAGCCGTTCTGGAAATAGATGACCTGCACGCCGTTCTCACGGGCGGCATCCAGCGTCTTCTTGATATTGGCGATCGTGCCCTTGGCGCCGGCGATATCGAAGCCGGCAAGATCGACATAGCCGCCTTCCGTCGAATAGGCGTTCTGCATGTCGACGACGACGACGGCGGTTTCCGATGGCTTCATCGAGATCGGTTCCGGGCGTGCAGGAAGCGTCACGCTTTCCAGACGGCTTGCCGGTGCCTGATATCCTGCGACAACAGTCATTCCGCGGCCTCCAGTTCCATCTTGATGTGCTTTCGGCTTTTCATCAGCGGCTGCACGAATTGTCCGAACTTTTCGATGCCTTCGAGAAAATCGTCGAAGGTCAGCATGACACCACCGGTGCCCGGCACTTCGGCCATCTCGTCCAGCATCGCCGCGACTTCGGCATAGGAGCCGATGATCGTGCCCATGTTGATGTTGACCGCGGAAACCGGGTTTGCCATGTGTCGGACATTTGTGTCGGAGCCGGATTTGGTATCGACAGCGCTCTGGAGGCCGAGCCACTTGATCGCGTCCTGGTCGGCACCGGCCTTGTAGTGCTCCCACTTGGCCCAGGCGTCTTCGGATTTCTCTTCGGCAAGAACCATGGTCAGCACGAACGAGCGCACATCGCGACCGGTCTTTTCGGTGGCTTCCAGCAGGCGTTCGTTGGTCGGCGCAAAGGCCTTCGGCGTGTTGACGCCGACGCCGAAGCAAAAGCTGTAATCGGCATATTCCGCCGAGAAGGCCATGCCGGCATTGGATGAGCCCGCGCAAATCACCTTTACATCCCCTTCCGGGATCGGCTTCATGCGGCAGTCGTCCATCTGGAAATACTTGCCCTTAAGATCCGACTGACCGGTGGCCAGCAGTTCCTTCAGAACAGTCGTGTATTCGCCCAGATAGGCATAGCGATCGGCGAAATAGTCGTCGCCGGGCCAGAGCCCCATCTGGCTGTATTCGGGGCGCTGCCAGCCGGTGATCAGATTGATGCCGAAGCGTCCGCCGGAGATGCTGTCGATCGTCGTTGCCATGCGCGCGACGATTGCCGGTGGCATGATCAATGTTGCGGCGGTGCCGAACAGCTTGATCTTGGAAGTGACGGCGGCAAGGCCTGCCATCAGCGTGAAGGATTCCAGATTGTAGTCCCAGAATTCCGTCTTGCCGCCGAAGCCGCGCAGCTTGATCATCGACAGCGCGAAATCGAAGCCATATTTCTCGGCCTTGAGCGTGATTTCCTTGTTCAGCTCGAATGACGGTTTGTACTGCGGTGCGTTTTCCGAAAGCAGCCAACCGTTGTTGCCGATTGGGATGAAGACTCCGACTTCCATATTCCGATCCTTCCATGCTGGATTTCCAGGCAATGCGATAAACAGAACGGACGCAAGCTACGTGCCAGTTGTAGCCTCTCATAAGTTTCAATGACTTGCCAGACGGAGCCTCAAAGATATTTTATCGGCTGATAAATTTTTGACCATTTGATAAATTTTTCGGTGGGAGATCTGCCGAAGCCGTGTGCAGCAACAGCTTCGGCAAGCCCCGTTACAGTGCGGGATGCCGGTTGACGTCCTTGTAGAGCAGGTAGCGGAAGCGACCGGGTCCGCCGGCATAGCAGGCCTGCGGGCAGAAGGAGCGCAGCCACATATAGTCGCCGGCTTCCACCTCGACCCAGTCCTGGTTCAGGCGGTAGACGGCCTTGCCTTCGAGAACATAGAGCCCGTGCTCCATGATATGCGTTTCCATGAACGGGATGACTGCACCCGGCTCGAAGGTGACGATGTTGAGGTGCATGTCATAGCGGATGTCGGAGGGATCGATGAAGCGTGTCGTCGCCCATTTGCCATCCGTATCGGGCATCGGGTCGAGCACGCAGTCGTCCTCATGGGTAAAGATTGCCGGCGGCAGGTCCAGGCCGTCGACCACCTGGAAGGCCTTGCGAACCCAGTGGAACCGCACCGGAGCACCACTGCGGTTCCAGATCTGCCATTTCGAGCCGGCCGGCAGATAGGCAAACGACCCGGTCCGCAATTGGTTTTGCTGGCCGTCCACCTCGATCGTCATCTCGCCATCCACGACGAAGATGGCGGCCGAGGCGCGAGGGTCCGGCTCGGGACGAGCGCTACCGCCCTGCGGAGCAACCTCCATGATGTATTGCGCGAAGGTTTCGGCGAAACCGGAGAGCGGCCGGGAAATGATCCAGGCCCGTGCATTCTTCCAATGCGGCAGCATGCTGGTGACGATGTCGCTCATGACCGTGCGCGGAATGACCGCATAGGCGGTTGTGAACACCGCCTTGCTGCTGAGAAGGTCCGTCTGAGGCGGCAGGCCACCCATATTCGAGTAGTAACGGCTGGTCGTCATGCGCTGCGATTCCCCATGCTTGGCTTATCGCTCAGGTGTAAGCACGGTTTTCACCACGGGCAATATCCGTTTTCCGTCAGGTGACGGCACCGACCTGCCATGGCACGAATTCGTTGTCGCCATAGTCGTAGATCTCGCTCACGGTCTTTTCGCCTGACGCGACGGCGATCACATGCTCGAAAATACGCTCGCCGGACTGCTCGATCGTCTCGTCGCCGGTGACGATCCCACCGCAGTTGATGTCCATGTCTTCCTTCATGTGCTCGTACATTTCGGAATTGGTGGCGATCTTGACGCAAGGGGCCGGCTTGAAGCCGGAAACCGAGCCGCGGCCGGTGGTGAAACAGATGACGTTGCAGCCGCCGGCGACCTGGCCGGTCACGGCGACCGGATCATAGCCGGGCGTGTCCATGAAGACGAAGCCCTGCTCTGTCACCGTCTCGGCAAACTCGTAGACCGCCTTCAGCGGCATGGAGCCACCCTTGGCGACAGCACCGAGTGACTTCTCGAGAATGGTCGTGAGACCGCCAAGCTTGTTGCCGTAGGATGGGTTATTGTTCAGCTCGTCGCCATTTCGCGCCGTATAGTCGCGCCACCAGTCGATGCGCGACAGAAGCTTCTGCGCGACTTCAGGTGTCGACGCGCGACGCGTCAGCAGATGTTCGGCGCCGTAAATTTCAGGTGTTTCGGCAAGAACGGTCGTGCCGCCATTGCGGACGATCAGATCCGAAGCATGGCCGAGCGCCGGGTTTGCGGAAATGCCCGAATAGCCATCAGACCCACCGCATTCGAGAGCAAGCTTCAGCTTCGACAAGGGCTGCTGCGTGCGCACCGCGGAATTCACCATGGGCAGCATTTCCTTGATGATGGAGATCGCAGCGTCGATCGTCTTCTTGGTCCCGCCATGCTGCTGGATCGTCATCGTCCGCAGCCGCTCGCCCTCCTCCATCCGGTAATGTTCAAGGATCGGTGCGATCTGGTTGGTTTCGCAGCCGAGGCCGATCATCAGAATGCCACCGAAATTGGGATGCCGGGCATAGCCCTGGATGGTGCGGATCAGCAGGCGGTAGCCTTCCGACTTGTTGTTGATCGCGCAGCCGCTGCTATGCGTCAGCGCCACGACGCCATCGATATTGCCGAACCCGTCCAGCCCACCCATGCGGTTGAAATAGTCCGCAATGTAACGGGAGACGGTGGCGGAACAGTTCACAGAGGAGATGATGCCGATGTAGTTGCGCGTGCCGGCGCCACCGAGGCCGCGATCGAAACCCATGAATGTCCGGCGCTGCTCGAGCGGCAAAAGGGCACGCTCGCCACCATCGACGCAGAACTGGTGCTCATGCGTGGAGGGAAGCATGGCAAGATTGTGCAGGTGCACGTGATTGCCGGGTGCGATGTCCTGCGTCGCAAGACCGATCACCTGACCGTATTTCTTGACTTCCTGCCCTGCCGCAATCGCCCTGAGCGCAACCTTGTGGCCTCGCCCGATCAGATCGCGCGCCAGCAGAGCGTCGATTCCAACCGGCGAACCCTGCTGGATCGACCGGCGGGCAACGGCAACGTCATCGGCGGTATTGAGCACGATGACCGGGGATGTCATGTCATTCATAATGGACCTCCTCCCTGGAGGTATCAAAATCGGGGTTGGTTTTAGTTTGCCGCTGCTAGTGGTCAAGCCAGCGGCGTTTCGATTCCTCCAGATGCATGCGCATCATTGCTTGGGCTAGCAGCCCGTCACGCGCCTCCAACGCGGTCAGGATTTCCTCATGCTCCGCGAGGGCGCAACTCCATGTTTCCGGTGTTTCGAAATGCTCCCGAAGCTGGGCGGAAAGAGGGCTGTGCCGATCGTCAAACAGATCGCCGATGATGCGGCCAATGACACTGTTTCCCGACTGGGTGGCGATCGTCAGGTGGAACTGGCGATCCTGGTCGACCGGTTTGCGGCCTTCCTCTATCTCGATCGCCATCGCGTCGAGCGTTTGACGAAGCGTAGCAAGCGCCTCCGGCGTGATGCGCGCGCAGGCAAGAACGATGGCGGCACCCTCGATTGTCGCACGCGCCTGCATCAGCTCGGCCGGGCTCTCTCCCATGGACCCCGACCATGCAGCGCGCCGCTCGGCGGCCGGAACGACATAGACGCCAGACCCCATGCGGATCTCGACAGTGCCGTCCAGTTCAAGCGCGATCAACGCCTCGCGTAGCGAGGGGCGCGACACACCAAGCTGCTGCGCAAGCTCGCGTTCCGCCGGCAGGCGCTGGCCGAAACGAAACTGCCCATTCTGCACCAAGCCGCGGATCTGGTCTGCGATCTGTTGATAAAGCCGGCGTTCCGGGATCCGAATTCCGTTCATAAGCGCTCCAAAACTGGCCTTACCATATTGCCTGACCGTTGAACTGGCAAGGCCAATGACGACAGCTATATATCCCGTAAAGCTTAGAAAATACAAATTTCGTCCTTCGCCAGGAAACTGGCTTGACCATTTTGGTAAGGCCGCTTAGCACTATTGGCCAGACCGGATGGGTGGAGCTGACCGGCAGTCGCAAGCTTGCGACAAGAGGAGGATGTGGAGGATGCAGACCGATCAGTCGGTACTTGAGGCGCGTTTGCGCCCGGCCGTCGGCGTGCCCGCAGATGAAGCACTTCTGCGGCTCGACAACATCTCCAAGGAATTTCCAGGCGTCAAAGCTCTGGCCGATGTCAGCTTCGACCTTCGTCGTGGCGAAGTGCATGCCGTTTGCGGCGAAAACGGTGCGGGAAAATCGACGCTGATGAAGATCATCAGCGGCGTTTACCAGCCAACATCGGGCACCATCACATACAAGGGCGAGGAGCGGAATTTCTCGTCGACGCGGCAGTCCGAGTCCGCCGGCATCGCCATCATCCACCAGGAACTCAATCTCGTTCCGCATCTGACCGTCGCCGAAAACATCTATCTGGCCCGCGAGCCTCGCCGGGGCTTTCTGGTCGATCGCAAGAAGCTTCGGGCAGATGCCAAGCGCTGCCTCGACCGGCTCGGCGTCGATATCAGCCCCGATGTCTCCGTCCGTGGGCTTTCCGTGGCGCAGTGCCAGATGGTGGAAATCGCCAAGGCATTGTCGCTGGACGCCGAAGTGCTGATCATGGACGAGCCGACCTCGTCTCTGACTGAGCAGGAAACGCGGCTTCTGTTCAAGGTCATCCGTGATCTCAAGGCATCCGGCGTCGGGGTCGTCTACATTTCGCACCGGCTCGACGAGATGGCCGAGATCGTCGATCGCGTCACCGTCCTGCGTGACGGTCGTTACATTGCGACAGACGATTTTGCCGCGACAACCGTCGATGACATCGTCGCCAAAATGGTCGGCCGCTCGCTCGAGGAAAAGTTTCCCGAGAGAACCTCGACGCCAAGTGACGACGTTATTCTCGGGGTGCAAGGTCTCAATCGCACCGGTGTCTTCAGAGACATTTCGTTTACGCTTCGCCGCGGCGAAATTTTGGGCTTTGCAGGCCTGATGGGTGCCGGGCGCACGGAAGTCGCGCGGGCAATTTTCGGCGCCGATGCCATCGACGCCGGCACGATCACCCTGCATGGCCAGACACTTTCGATTTCCTCTCCGCGGGACGCGATCGATGCGGGCATCGCCTACCTCTCGGAAGACCGCAAGGCGCAGGGACTGGCGATCAAGATGCCTGTCGATGCGAACATGACGCTCGCCAATATGGAAGCGCTGTCCGATCGCCTGGGACTGATCGATTTCAAGGCACAGGACAAGGTCGCCAACGAGTATGTCGAGCTCCTGAACATCCGCACGCCGTCGATCCGGCAGCAGGTGCGGCTTCTCTCGGGCGGTAACCAGCAGAAGATCATCATCGGCAAATGGCTGTTTCGCAAGTCGAAGGTGCTGTTCTTCGACGAGCCGACCCGCGGCATCGACGTGGGTGCCAAGCTCGCGATCTACAAGATCATGGACGAACTGGCCGCAAACGGCATCGGCGTGGTGCTGATCAGTTCGGAACTGCCCGAAATCATGGGCATGACGGATAGGGTTGCGGTCTTTCATCATGGCCGGATCACCGGCGTGCTGGAAACGGCAAAGACCAACCAGGAAGAAATTATGCGCTACGCCTCCGGATACAGCCGGACATCAGGTGCGGACGCTGGCGCAAGGAGCAAGCATGGCTGATATTACCGAACCCTCGAAGTCGCGCAGTGTTTCGCTGAGCGACCGGCAAAAGGACATCATCCAGAAGTTTGCCGCACTCGGCAGCCTGTTCGTTCTCGTGCTGGTGTTTTCCTTCAGCAGCAATGCCTTCTTCACGGTCAACAATGCGATGACGATCGCCTTGCAGGTCACCTCGATTGCCCTTCTCGGCATCGGCGCCACCTGCGTGATTATTACCGGCGGCATCGATTTGTCCGTCGGCTCCGTGCTCGCGCTTGCGGGCGTCGTCGCGGCTCTCTGCGTCAAGGAGCTCGGTCTCCCGGTTCCGCTCGGCATGTTCGTCGGCATTCTCGTTGGCAGCCTGTGTGGCCTGATCAACGGCATTCTGGTGACCCAGATGAAACTGCCGCCCTTTATCGCGACGCTCGGCATGATGCTGATCGCCCGCGGCGTGGCGCTTCAGATTACCGGTGCCCGCGCCGTTTCCGGCCTCGGCGAATCCTTCGGCGTGCTTGGCAACGGCTCGTTGTTTCGCGTCGTCACCATCGGCGACGACGGCTTCCCGACCGTGGTCTTCCCGGGCATTCCCTATCCGGTCATCCTGATGATCGTGATCGCGATCGCCGTGTCTTTCATGCTGAACCGCTCCGTGCTCGGCAGGCATATCTATGCCGTCGGTTCGAATGCGGACGCCGCCCGGCTGTCCGGCGTCAACGTCGCCCGCGTCACCAATTTCACCTATATATTGTCAGGCACGCTCGCTGGTTTGACCGGTTGCGTGCTGATGTCCCGCCTCGTGACGGCCCAGCCGAACGAAGGCGTCATGTACGAACTCGATGCAATCGCCAGCGCCGTCATCGGCGGCACCTCGCTGATCGGCGGTGTCGGCACGATTTCCGGAACGGCAATCGGCGCCTTCGTCATCGGCATCCTGCGCAACGGGCTTAACATGAACGGCGTTTCCGCCTTCACACAGCAGATCATCATCGGCCTCGTCATCCTGATCACCGTCTGGATCGATCAATTGCGCAACCGCCGGTGAAGAAGGGTGCGGACCCTTTTCCGCGACAATGGGGGTGGGAGTTCCCCGGGGCGGCCAAAACGCCGTCCGTTTGAGGAGGATTGAACATGAAGAAACTAGCAACCGCGTTGCTTGCCTCGGCGCTGATCTTGGGTGCGGCCTCTGCACAGGCAGCCGAGATCGCCGTCATCGTCAAGACCGTCAACTCGACCTTCTGGCAGAACGTCCAGAAGGGCGCAGATGCCGCCATGAAGGAAGTCGGCGCCGGCAATACGATGACCTTCCAGGGTCCGGCATCGGAATCCGCCATCGCTGACCAGGTCAACATGGTCGAAAACGCCGTCAACCGCGGCGTCGCCGGAATCGTGCTTGCGCCGTCCGATCCGGACGCGCTGATCCCCGCCGTCAAGAAGGCCTGGGAAGCCCGTATCCCGGTCGTGATTGTCGACTCGATGCTGAGCAAGGGATCGGAACAGTATTACCAGTCGTTCCTTGCGACCGACAACAAGACCGCCGGCGAACTGGCTGCCAAGGCGTTGATCGAGAAGGTCGGCAAGGAAGGCAAGATCGCCGTCATGTCCTATGTGGCAGGCGCCGGTTCCGAAATCGGCCGTGTCGGTGGTTTCACTGATTATATCAAGGCAAACTCGAAGCTTCAGATCGTCGGCCCGTTCTACTCGCAGTCGCAGATGGCGACGGCGCTGAACCAGACCACGGACGTTCTGGCCGCCAATTCCGACCTCAAGGCCATCTTCGGCGCCAATGAGCCGACGGCGATCGGCATGGGCCGCGCCATCAAGCAGTCCGGCAAATCGGGCAAGCTTGTCGCGATCGGCTTTGACGGTAACCAGGACCTGCAGGAATTCGTCAAGGACGGCACGCTTCAGGCGATCGCAGTCCAGGGCTCGTTCCAGATGGGCGATCTCGGCGTCAAGACGATCTCCAAGCTCCTGAAAAAGGAAAAGGTTGAGAAGTTTGTCGATACGGGTGTCGTCGTCGTCACCAAGGACAATATCGACAAGCCGGAAGCCAAGAACGTTCTCTACTAAGCCTCCCCGCCTCGATACGCGTCGCGAATGGCGCGTATCGTCTTTCTCTGCAGTGATGAAACGAAGGTTGCCCGATGAACGCCAGTGATACCCGCAAATTCCCGCGTGTCGATTTGGATGTGACGCTGATCGGCCTCGGCTGCGCGCAGATGGGCAACCTTTATCGCGTAACGCCCTATGCGGAATCCGCCGGCGCTTTCAAGGCCGCGTGGGATGCCGGCATCCGCTATTTCGATACGGCGCCTTTCTATGGTTTCACCCGCTCCGAACGCCGCCTTGGCACGATGCTGACCGATCTTCCCCGCGAAGACTATGTTCTGAGCACCAAGGTCGGGCGCGTCATGACGCCGGATGAGACGGTTGGTCCGGAAGAGGACGGCTACGCCGAACCCCTGCCCTTCCGTCCTGTCTACGACTACAGCTATGACGGCATTCTGCGGTCCTTTGACGCAAGCCAGCAGCGCCTTGGGATTCTGAAGCCGGACATCCTCTATATTCACGATATTGGTCGCATGACGCATGGCGACCGCCACGATCACTACTGGCAGCAACTGACCGATGGCGGCGGCTTCAAGGCGCTGGGCAAGTTGCGGGACGAAGGTTCGACCAAGGCTGTCGGCCTCGGCGTCAACGAATGGGAAGTCGTCGCCGACGCGATGAAAGTTTTCGACATCGACTGCACGATGCTGGCCGGTCGCTACACGCTGCTCGAACAGGACAGCCTCGCCTTTATGGATGAATGCGCGAAGCAAGGTGTGGCGATCGTTGCAGCGGGACCGTTCAATTCCGGGCTTCTCGCCGGCAACAAGAAGTTCAACTATACCGAAGCGCCGGCTGAGATCCTTGCGCGCGTCGAACGGTTGCGATCCGTCTGCGACGAAGAAGGCGTGACGCTTCAGGCTGCCGCACTCCAGTTTCCGCTGGCGCATCCGGCGGTCGCGACAATCGTCTCCGGCGCCCGCAATGCCGAACAGATCACCTCGAATGTCGACTGGTTTGCCGAGGAAATCCCTGCGTCCTTCTGGTCGCGCCTGAGGGAAAGCGGGCTTCTGGCCGAAGGCACTCCTCTTCCCGGCATCGGAGCCTGATCGATGCGGATCGATGCCCACCAGCATTTCTGGCGGATCGCCGACCGGGCAGGCCAATGGCCGGGGCCCGAGCTCGCTGCCATCCACCGTGATTTCCTGCCGGACGATCTGCTGCCGTTGGCGGAAGACGCCGGCGTCGATGGCACCGTGCTGGTGCAGACGATGGAGACGCAGGCCGATACGCAGTTCATGCTAGATCTCGCCGACAACCACCCTTTCATCCTCGGCGTGGTTGGCTGGACGGATTTGAAAGCATCGGATGTGCAGGAGAATATTGGACAGCTGGCAAGCCACCGCAAGCTGAAGGGTTTCCGCCCGATGCTGCAGGACTTGGCTGATGACCGGTGGATCGATGATCCCGCGCTCGATATCGGTATCGCTACGATGATCGAACATGATCTGGTCTTCGACGCCCTTGTGCTTCCGAGGCATCTGGCACCGCTTTGCAACTTCGCGCGGCGCCATCAGGAGCTCCCGATCGTCATCGACCACGGCGCCAAGCCGCCGATCGCGGAGGGACGGTTTATCGACTGGTATGCCCGCATGAAAGCGCTGGCGGCCCTGCCGAACGTCCATTGCAAGCTATCGGGCCTTCTCACCGAAGCGGGAGACCAGAAGCCGCAATCCGTGCGCCCCTATGCGGAAACGATCTTCGACCTGTTCGGACCGGATCGCGTCATCTGGGGCAGCGACTGGCCGGTCCTAAGGCTTGCCGGGGAATACGGTGCGTGGCTCCGGCAATGCCTGGACATCGTTCCGGCAGAGCACCATTCGTCCGTCTTCGGCGGCAATGCCAAACGTTTCTATCGACTGAAAGAGATCTAGGATGCTGACTATTATATGCGATGAACCGGGCAAACTTTCGGCGATCGAGCGAGACAAGCCCGTACGCGGCGAAGGCGAGGTGCTTCTGAAGGTCCGCCGTATCGGCGTCTGCGGCACCGACCTGCATATCTTCACCGGCAACCAGCCCTATCTTTCCTATCCGCGCGTCATGGGCCATGAACTGGCGGCAACCGTCGAGGAAGCGCCCGAGGGAAGCTCGCTTCAGGTCGGCGATATCGTCTCGATCATACCCTACATTTCCTGTGGCCACTGCAATGCCTGCCTGAAGGGCAAGACGAACTGCTGCCGCAATATCGGCGTGCTCGGCGTCCATCGCGATGGCGGCATGACGGAATATCTGAGCATTCCCGAGCAGTTTGCCGTGAAGGCAGACGGACTGACGCTTGATCAGGCTGCCATGGTCGAGTTTCTGGCGATCGGCGCACACGCCGTCGCCCGCGCATGGGTCGAAGAGGGACAGAAGGTTCTCGTCGTCGGGGCCGGCCCGATCGGCCTATCGGTCGCGATTTTTGCGCAGCTCGAAGGCGCGGATGTAACTGTCATCGACGGTCGTGAAGACAGGCTGGAGTTCGCCAAGAGCCAGTTGGGCATCGCGTCGACGGTCGCGCTTTCCGCTGATGACGCTGACCAGCTTTCCGCGATCACCAATGGCGATTTCTTCGACGCGGTGTTCGACGCGACCGGTAACCCGAAAGCGATGGAGCGCGGCTTCTCCTTTGTCGGACATGGCGGCACCTATGTCCTGGTGTCGATCGTCTCCAGCACGATCGGCTTTTCGGATCCCGAGTTTCACAAGCGCGAAACCACGCTTCTCGGCAGCCGTAACGCGACGATCACGGACTTCGAGCGGGTGATGGACGCGATGCGCGCTGGTGAGGTGCCGGACGCCTTGATTACGCACCGCATGCACCTTTCGGACGTGCCGGACCGGTTTTCCAAATTGACGGATCCCGCACAAGCGGTGGTCAAGGCGCTCATTGAAGTCGCCTGAGGAGTAGAGTCATGCAGCGCATGGGAATGATGATCGGCGTGCAGCCGGAGATGCTTGCAAAGTATCGGGAACTGCATGCGGCGGTATGGCCGGAAATCCTCGACTTGATTTCCCGCTGCAACATCAGGAACTATACGATCTTCCTGCGCGAACCGGAAAACCTCCTGTTCGGCACATGGGAATATCACGGCACCGATTTCGCAGCCGACATGGCGCGGATGGCGGCCAATGAGAAGAACCAGGAATGGTGGGCCTTTACCATTCCCTGCCAGAAGCCCCTGGAAACGCGGGCTGAAGGTGAATGGTGGGCGATGATGGAAGAAGTTTTCCATCATGACTGACATGCAGAGAGGAGAGTTGAAGTCGATGGCAAATCTGAATGGCAAGACAGTTCTGATCACCGCGGCGGGTCAGGGGATCGGCCGCGCCAGTGCGCTTGCCTTCATCGCGGCAGGCGCCAAGGTTCATGCCACCGATATCAACGAGACGGCTCTTTCCGAGTTGCCGAAGCTCGACAACTTGACAACGGCAAAGCTCGACGTGCTGAACGAGGACGCGGTCAAGGCCTGCGTCTCTGATATCGGTCAGGTCGACGTGCTCTTCAACTGCGCAGGCGTCGTGCACGCCGGTTCGGTGCTGGAGATGCCGGATAGCGATCTCGATTTCGCATTCGATCTCAACGTGCGCGCCATGATCCGCACGATCCGTGCCGTGCTGCCGGGCATGCTGGAGCGCAAGGATGGCGCGATCATCAACATGGCATCGGTTGCTTCCAGCGTGAAGGGCGTGCCGAACCGTTTCGCCTATGGCGTGACCAAGGCGGCTGTGATCGGGCTGACGAAATCAGTCGCGGCCGACTACGTGACGCAAGGGATCCGCTGCAATGCAATCTGCCCGGGCACGGTGGAAAGCCCGTCGCTGCAGGACCGCATGCGCGCCCAGGGCGATTATGATGCCGCCCGCGCCGCCTTCATCGCCCGCCAGCCCATGGGCCGCCTTGGTTCGCCGGAAGAGATCGCCGATCTCGCCGTCTATCTTGCCACGGCCACCTATACGAGCGGACAGGCCTTCGCCATCGACGGCGGCTGGACCATCTGAGCCTTAATCCTCTGCCGTCCTAGACGGCGCACCACCCGATCATCTTGAACCGCCGACCAGCGGAAGGAATAGCTATGGCCAAAGTTATCGATATGCGGGTTGTCGACCTGCGCTTTCCGACCTCGCAGAGCCTCGACGGTTCCGATGCCATGAACCCGGATCCGGATTATTCGGCAGCCTACGTGATCCTCGAAACCGACGATCCAGCGCTTAAGGGTCATGGCCTCACCTTCACGATCGGCCGCGGCAACGACATCTGCTGCATGGCGATCGAGGCGATGCGCCATCTCGTCATCGGCGCCGATACGGAGGTGATGAAGGCCAATCCGGGGAAATTCTGGCGGCACCTGACCGGCGACAGCCAGTTGCGCTGGATCGGCCCGGACAAGGGTGCCATGCATCTTGCGACCGGCGCCGTCGTCAACGCCTTCTGGGATCTTCTGGCCAAGGAAGAAGGCAAGCCGGTGTGGCGGCTGGTGGCGGACATGTCGCCGGAAGAGATCGCCGATATCGTCGACTATCGCTATCTCACGGATGTCCTGAACCGCGACGAGGCTCTTGCCATTCTCAGGAAAGCAGAGGCCGGGAAAAAGGAGCGGATCGCCATTCTCGAAAGCAGGGGTTATCCCTGCTACACGACCTCCGCCGGCTGGCTCGGCTATGATGACGAGAAGCTGCGCAGGCTTTGCCAGGAAGCGATCGACGCCGGTTTCGATCATATCAAGATGAAGGTCGGACGCGACCTGGAAGACGACATTCGCCGCCTGACCATCGCGCGCGAGGTGATCGGCCCCGACCGTTACCTGATGATCGATGCCAACCAGGTCTGGGAGGTCGATCAAGCGATCGACTGGGTCAACAAGCTCGCCTTCTCCAAGCCCTTCTTCATCGAGGAGCCGACCAGCCCGGATGATATTGCCGGTCACCGCAAGATCCGCCAGGCGATCGGGCCGGTGAAGGTCGCAACCGGCGAGATGTGCCAGAACCGCATCATGTTCAAGCAGTTCATCGCCGAGGGCGCGATCGATATCGTACAGATCGACAGCTGCCGCATGGGCGGGCTGAACGAGGTGCTTTCCGTCCTATTGATTGCCGCCAAATATGGCCTCCCGGTCTGGCCGCATGCCGGCGGCGTCGGCCTTTGCGAATATGTCCAGCATCTCTCGATGATCGACTACGTTGCGGTGTCCGGCACGATGGAAGGCCGCGTCATCGAGTATGTCAATCACCTGCACGAGCATTTCCTCGAACCCTGCGTCATCGAGAACGCCGCCTATATGCCGCCGAAAATGCCCGGCTTCTCGATCGAGATGAAGGCGGGGACGCTGGAGGAATTCCGCTTCGGACGTTGAGGGCGATGGCGGTCTCTGTTACTCCCGGGTGATTGCGTCGCTTGAACTTGAGGGGGATCTCCAATGGAGCCAATCTGGGCCGTCGGCCTGATGACCGGGACCGTCCTCGACGGCAATATCGACGTCGCACTTTTGAAGACCGACGGCGAAACGGTGGAGACAGCAGGCGCCTATACGTTGGCGCCCTATCCGCCCGAGATCCGCTCTCTTCTCGAGGAAACGCTCGCCCAAGCGCGCGTCTGGGAATTCGAAGGACCGGAGCCCGCGATCTTCGCCGTGGCCGAGGAGGCATTGACGCGGGCGCAATCGCACGCGGTGCAGGATCTTGTTGAGAGTGCCGGCCTGACGATGGACGATATCGGCATTGTCGGCTTTCACGGCCAGACCGTGCTCCACCGTGCACCGACCTCTGGACGTCTCGGCGACACGCGGCAGCTCGGCGATGGCGAGTTGATGGCCTCGATCCTGGGCTGCAGGGTCGCCTATGATTTCAGAACCGCGGATGTTCGCGCCGGTGGCCAGGGCGCACCGCTTGCCGCGGTCTATCACGCGGCGCTGCTGCGTGGCGTCGATCGATCGGGAGATAGCGCCGTTCTCAACCTCGGCGGTGTCGGCAATATCAGCTGGTGGGATGGCGAGGATCTGGTGATCGCCTTTGATACCGGCCCGGCCAACGCCCCGCTCAACGATTTCATCAAGTCGCTCGGTCTTGGCGAGATGGACCGGGACGGAGCGCTTGGTGCTTCGGGCAAGGTCGATGAGGAGCGGCTGGCACGCCTGCTTGAGCATCCGTACATGACGGCGCCCTATCCGAAATCGCTCGACCGCTATTCGTTTACCGCGGCCATGGCCGATGGGCTTTCGCCAGAAGACGGTGCGGCCACGCTTTCGGCCTTTACCACATCAGCGGTCGGCAAGGCGCTCGATCTTTTGCCGAGACGGCCGAAACGGCTGATCGTTGCCGGTGGCGGACGTCGCAACCCGACGATCATGGCGATGCTCGAACAGCGCGCCGGCGTCGAGGCCGTGTCCGCCGACGAGTTCGGCTGGCGGGGCGATGCCGTCGAGGCGGAACTGTTCGCATTCCTCGCCGTACGCGTGCTACGCGGTCTGCCGATCAGCTTTCCGACGACGACAGGTGCGCCAAGGCCTCTGCAGGGCGGACGATTGGCGGGCTGACTTGAGGCTCAAGCGGAATTGAGTTTCCCGGATGGGTCGTGCCGCCCTACATGACTGACATAGCCGTCACGGAGGAAACAGCTTTGCGTCTTTACCGGATCCTTGCATCCATCCTGGTGCTTCTTGCGCTTTCCGCCCCAGCCGGGGCGCAACAGCCCCCCGGCATTTTCTCGCTCATCCCCAGTGACAGCACGACCGAGCATGTTCTGAAAACCGAGGGCAGCGCAGATCTGCCCTATACAGCGACCGCCGGGACGCTTGACCTGTTCGGCCAGGACGGCAATCGAACGGCCAAGATCTTCTACACGGCCTATGTCACCAAGGATCGGACGCCGGGTCGTCCGCTCACCTTCGCCTTCAACGGCGGCCCGGGCGCAGCGTCGGCCTATCTGCATCTCGGGCTGCTGGGCCCCCGGATCATCGAATTCGGCAAGAACGGCAACGACGGCACGGCACCGCAGCTAAGCGACAATCCGCAAAGCTGGCTGGCATTTACCGATCTTGTCATGATCGATCCCGTCGGCACCGGATGGAGCCGCGCCGCCAGCGACGATGTTGCCAAGAATTTCTACGGCGTAAATCAGGATGCCGACAGCCTTGCCAAGGTGATCTCGCTCTACGTCCAGAAGAACGACCGGCTGAATGCACCAAAATATCTGGTCGGCGAAAGCTATGGCGGGTTCCGCGCGGCGAAAGTCGCGATCGCGATGAAGAATAGCCAGGGCATCATCCCCTCCGGCATCATCATGCTCTCGCCGTTTATCGAAGGCCGGTTCCTCGCAAATTCCGACGATCCGCTGAGCGCCGCACTGCAACTGCCCTCGCTTGCGGCAGCCGAGATGGAGCGGACCAAAAGCTTCACGCCTGAAAAGCTCGCCGAAGCCGAACGTTTCGCGTTGCGCGATTATCTTCCGACAGTGGCGGGTGCTGCTCCGACGGGCGAAGAAGCCGAGGCTTTCTATGGAAAGCTTGCTGGTCTCACGGGTATCCCGAAAGATGTGGTTTCCAGAACGCGAGGCCTCGTCGGCGATGTCTACGGGAAGCAGATGGGCGGACCGGGTTGGGTCGTCAGCCCCTATGATGCATCCTACGCCGTGCCGGACGCCTATCCCGAGGACGCGTATGGGCGCAATGACGATCCCATTCTCGAAGGATACACCCGCGCCTACAGTGCTGCCTTTGCCTCCTATGCGAAAGGCGAGCTGAAGTTTTCGAGCGACATGACCTACTCGCTTTTGAACGAGGATGTGAACCGCCGGTGGGAATGGAATGGCAGCCGGGGCGGCGATGCTCGCGCGCTAGCCAGCGCGTCGACGGATATCCGCGACCTGCTGTCGGTCATCCCATCCTTCCGCCTGCTGGTCGCGCATGGTCACAGCGATGCGCTGACACCCTATGGTGTGAGCCGCTACGTGATCGATCATCTGCCGACACAGTTGGCAGCCGGCCGGGCAGAACTGAAGACCTATAGCGGCGGCCACATGTTCTATACAAACCCGTCGTCGAGGGCGGCGTTCCTGAGCGATGCGAAAGCGTTCTACGAGACAAAGACGGTAGAATAGGAATAAGCCCGGTCTATCGAGCTTTTCAAAAGAGTCCGGCACCCCAGGGGTGCCGGATTTCGTATGGGATCTAACCCAGCCTATTTCTTTTCGGAGTGGCCGCCGAAGGCTGCCCGAAGCGCCGACAGAACCTGGTTCGAATACTGCTCGTGACCCTGCGACGAAAAGCGCTGGAAGAGAGCGGACGACAGGACCGGAAGCGGCACGCCGGTATCGATACCGGCCTTCATCATCCACCGTCCCTCGCCGGAATCCGAAACTCGACCACTGAAGGCGTCAAGCGTCGGATCGTTGTGCAGAGAGCCGGCGAGAAGATCGAGCAGCCACGACGAAACGACGCTGCCGTGACGCCAGACTTCGGTGATTTCAGCCACGTCCAGATCGTAGTGATAGTAGTGCGGATTGGCGAGCGGGCTGGTTTCCGCATCGGCGCTACGTGCCACCTTGCCGATATTGGCAGACTTCATCAGATTGAGGCCTTCAGCGTAGGCCGCCATCATGCCGTATTCGATGCCGTTGTGGACCATCTTCACGAAGTGACCTGATCCTGCCGGGCCGCAATGGATATAGCCAAGTTCCGAGGTCCGCTGTGCCTCCTTGCCGGCTCCCGGGGACAGCGACAGGAAGATCGGATCAAGGCGCTTCACCGCTTCATCCGGTCCGCCGATCATCAGGCAATAGCCGCGTTCCAGACCCCAGACGCCACCGCTCGTGCCGACATCGATATAGTCGAGGCCGATGCCCGAAAGACGCCCGGCGCGATCGATATCGTCCTGGTAGTTGGAGTTTCCGCCGTCGATCAAAACGTCGCCGGCCGCCATGACGACGGAGAGTTTCTCGATCGTCTGGTCGGTGATCGCTGCAGGCAGCATCAGCCAGACGGTGGCCGGCTTTGCAAGCTTGCCGACCAGATCTTCGAGCGAGGTAGCACCGATCGCGCCTTCCTGCTCGAGAGCCTCGACATTGGCCTGGCTGACATCGAATACCACACATTCATGTCCATCACGCAGGAGCCGTCGCACCATATTGGCGCCCATACGGCCGAGGCCTATCATTCCGATCTGCATTCCGTTTCCCTTCCGAAAAACCATGTTGTGGGTCCGAACCATCAGGCCCGACTGAGATGAGGCATATCAGTTCGTTCAGAAATTGACACCTGCAGACATGCACGGCAGATGCGCCGAAACCGCCAGCCTAGGCACGGGAAGAAAATACTGTTGACAACATTCAGCGAAAATGAGAACAAAGGAAGAACATTGAGGAGAACGCCATGCAGAGAACTGAAGAGGTCGTCGCCCGTGCTCTTGCCCTCGTGGCCCAGTCGAAGGCGCTCAGGGAACGTCACGACAAGGAACGCAAGGAGATCTATGGACGGATCGAAATTGCCAATCTTCGCAAGCCGCATGTTCCCAAGGGGATTCAACTGCCTCTCAACCTGCAGTGAATTGACTTTATCGTTGGAGGACGTGGTCCGCGTATACGTCTGATTCAGTCTGTTGCAAGGCTGCACTCGACTCGCTTCTGAAGAGGTGGTTCATTCCCTTCAACGGCGTAGGGGTGCTTAATGCTTCACGAATACAACGAGATCTTTATGCAGCAGCGGTATTTCATAAAGATACTGATGGCTTGGATTGGGGCAATTGCCTTGGGCTGTGTCCCCGTTTTGATGATCGTCAACGCGGTCACCATTTGAGAAGACGCTTCGGCGGTCTCGCGCATTCCATAACTGTTTCACGAAGACGTGCAGTTGACCTTCGTTTGGTCGATGTCAGAAGAGCATCGACATTTAACGGAGCTTCCCAATGGTCAACAAAATCCAGGCTTACCAGCCTGTTCTTCTCAGCATCCTGCGTATTGCCGTCGGCCTCGTCATCTTCTCCTTCGGCATGGCGAAAATCTTTCATTTCCACGCCGGTACCTTCATGCCGCCCACGGGCTCGTTGCCCTGGATCGCGGGTCTCTTTGAGCTTGTCTTCGGCTTCCTCTTCCTGGTCGGTTTCCAGACACGGATAGCGGCATTCCTCCTGTCCGGACTGATGGCCGCGGCTTACTTCATCAGCCACTTTCCCAAAAGCATTTTCCCGCCCGAAAACGGCGGAATGGCTGCTGCCGTGCTCTGCTTCGTGTTCCTGTATTTCGTCACGTCCGGAGCCGGACCGCTCAGTGTCGATGCCAAGCTGAAAAAGGCATAGGACCGGATCAAGGCAGGTTGGGAGGCTCTGCCGTGTGTCCGCAACAGTGACGAACGCGAAACGACCGCGCCGATGATGTTCGGCGCGGTCGTCTCTTGCCGCCGCTTCCCCTTCGGGAGCCTTGATCGGTCAGATCACTTCTTTGCGTCAGCCCAGCTCTTCACCAGGTCGTCGTAGTTGACGGTGATCGGCTTTTCCTTTTCGTTCTCGATCTTCAGCTGCGGAGCCAGATTGCCCTTGGCCACCGCATCCTTGTTCCAGTAGGCCAGGTCATGCTCTTCTGCGAGCTTGGGACCCATGTCCTTCTGGACGCCAGCGCGTTCCAGACGCTGGAGCACCTTTTCCTGCTCGGCGCAAAGCGAGTCCATTGCCAACTGTGGCGTCTTGGCACCCGATGCAGCATCCCCGATCGCCTGCCACCAAAGCTGTGCGAGCTTCGGATAATCAGGAACGTTGGTGCCGGTCGGCGACCACTGAACACGCGCCGGCGAGCGGTAGAACTCGATCAGGCCGCCGAGTTTCGGTGCGCGATCGGTAAAGCTCTGATGGCGGATCGAGCTTTCGCGGATCAGCGTCAGGCCCACATGGCTCTTCTTCAGGTCGACGGTCTTGGATGTGACGAACTGGGCGTAGAGCCAGGCCGCCTTTGCGCGGTCATCCGGGGTGGACTTCATCAGCGTCCAGGAACCGACGTCCTGATAGCCAAGCTTCATGCCGTCTTTCCAGTAGACGCCGTGCGGGCTTGGCGCGAAACGCCATTTCGGCGTGCCGTCCTCGTTCATGACAGGCAGGCCTGGCTTCACCATATCGGCAGTGAAGGCCGTGTACATGAACATCTGCTGAGCGATTTCGCCGCCCGCGGGGACAGGACCGGATTCCGAGAAGTTCATGCCCTGGGCAGCTGGCGGTGCATAGGCCTTCATCCAGTCGAGATATTTCTGGATCGAATAGACGGAGGCAGGACCATTGGTGTCACCGCCGCGCGCGACGCAGGAGCCGACTGGCTGAGACTTCTCGTTGACCTTGATACCCCATTCGTCGACCGGCAAACCGTTCGGAAGACCCTTGTCGCCGTTGCCGGCCATCGAAAGCCACGCATCGGTGAAGCGCCAGCCGAGCGACGGGTCCTTCTTGCCGTAGTCCATGTGGCCGAAGACCTTCTTTCCGCCGATATCACGGCCGGTGAAGAATTCCGCGATGTCTTCGTAAGCGGACCAGTTGACGGGAACGCCGAGGTCGTAGCCGTATTTGGCCTTGAAATCAGCCTTGTTCTTGGCGTCGTTGAACCAGTCGTACCTGAACCAATAAAGGTTGGCGAACTGCTGGTCCGGAAGCTGGTAGAGCTTCTTGTCGGGTGCGGTGGTGAATTTGAGGCCGATGAAATCCTCAAGATCGAGGCCGGGATTGGTAACGTCCTTACCTTCCTTCGCCATGAAGTCCGTCAGGGAACGGGCCTGCTGGTAACGCCAATGCGTGCCGATCAGGTCGCTATCGTTGACATAGGCGTCATAGATGTTCTCGCCCGACTGCATCTGCGTCTGCAGCTTTTCGACGACATCGCCTTCGCCGATCAGGTCGTGGGTGATCTTGATGCCGGTGATCGCCGTGAAGGCTGGCGCCAGTACTTTCGACTCGTATTCATGCGTGGTCAGCGTTTCCGAGACGACCTTGATGTCGAGACCGGAGAAGGGCTTCGCCGCATCGATGAACCATTGCAGCTCCTTTTCCTGCTCGGCACGCGATAGCGATGATAGGTCCTTGATTTCCTTGTCAAGGAACTGCTTCGCCTCGTTCATGCCGGCGTGAGCCGTGCCTGCCAGTGCCAGCAATATGCCTGCTGTCGTTGTCAAAAGATGCCGTCGCATAATGTCCTCCCAGAGTTGCGATTGCGATTTCGTTTCGGCGCCAGTCCTCCCGCGCGCCGTATCAAACTTGCCTTCAGACGAAGCGGAAAACGCCGACGGCGTAGACCACAGCGAGGGCAAGAGCCCACCACAGATTGGGGCCGATCAGCCCCAACCATGCGAGATTGATGAATGCTGCACCAAGCAGCGAAATGAAGAGCCGGTCCCCCCGCGTTGTCTCGAAGCGCAGGATCCCAACCCGTGGCGCTCCCCCCGGAGAAAAATACTCCCAGATGCCCATCGCTGCAATCAAGGCGAAGATGGTCACGAAGAAAAGCGTCGTCGGCAGCGTCCAGGCCATCCATGAAAAACTCATGTGCGTTCTCCCTCTAGACCCGACCCAGGGCAAAGCCCTTGGCGATGTAGTTGCGGACAAAGTAGATCACGAGCGCGCCCGGCACGATCGTCAGCACGCCGGCGGCTGCCAGAACGCCCCAGTCCATGCCGGACGCCGAAACGGTGCGGGTCATGATGGCCGAGATCGGCTTGGCGGCAGTGGTCGTCAGCGTGCGGGCAAGCAAAAGCTCGACCCACGAGAACATGAAGCAGAAGAAGGCTGCGACGCCGATGCCGGACGCGATCAGCGGCATGAAAATCTTCACGAAGAAGCGCGGGAAGGAATAGCCGTCGATATAGGCGGTTTCGTCGATTTCCTTCGGCACGCCGGACATGAAACCCTCGAGTATCCAGACGGCCAGAGGAACGTTGAACAGGCAGTGAGCCAGTGCCACGGCAATATGCGTGTCGATCAGTCCGAAGGCGGAATAGAGCTGGAAGAATGGCAGCGCAAAGACCGCCGGTGGTGCCATCCGGTTGGTCAGCAGCCAGAAGAACAGGTGCTTGTCGCCGAGAAACCGGTAGCGCGAGAAGGCGTAGGCCGCGGGAAGTGCCGCCGCCACCGAGATCAGCGTGTTCAGACCCACATAGATAATCGAGTTGATATAGCCGTTGTACCAGGACGGATCGGTGAAGATCACCATGTAGTTCCCGAGCGTCGGGTTTTGCGGGAAGAGCGAGAAGGCGCCGGTGATCTCGGCATTCTCCTTGAAGCTCATATTGACCAGCCAGTAGATCGGCAGCAGCAGGAAAACGATGTAGATCGTCGAGACGAGCCAGGAGTAGCTGCGCGCCGGCTTGAATGTGTTGACTTGAGCCATTGTAACCGTCCTCCTCACGCGTCTTTGTCGCTGCTGGTCATGACCGTGTAGAAGATCCACGACATCAGCAGGATGATGAGGAAGTAAATGATCGACATGGCCGCAGCCGGCCCGAGGTCGAACTGCCCGACCGCCATCTTCACGAGATCGATCGACAGGAAGGTTGTCGAGTTGCCGGGCCCGCCGCCGGTGACGACGAAGGGTTCGGTATAAATCATGAAACTATCCATGAAGCGCAGGAGCACGGCGATCAGCAGCACCCGCTTCATCTTCGGAAGCTGGATAAACCGGAACACCGACCAGCGCGACGCGCCATCGATTTTCGCAGCCTGATAGTAGGCATCCGGGATCGACACGAGACCGGCATAGCAGAGGAGCACGACAAGGCTCGTCCAGTGCCAGACATCCATCACGATGACGGTGACCCAGGCATCGATCGGATCGCGGACATAGTTGTAGTCGATGCCGAGGATTGCGAGCGTGCGGCCGAGAAGGCCGATATCGACGCGACCAAACACCTGCCAGATGGTGCCGACCACGTTCCACGGGATCAGCAGCGGCAGCGCCATCAAAACGAGGCAGACCGGGACGCCTAGACCCTTTTTCGGCATGTTCAGCGCGATGAAGATGCCGAGCGGAATTTCCAGCGCAAGAATGATGACAGAGAACAGCAGGTTGCGCTGCAACGCCGCCCAGAACCGATCCGAATTCAGGATTTCGGTAAACCAGCCAGTGCCTGCCCAAAAGAATTCGTTGTTGCCGAACGTGTCCTGCACCGAGTAGTTCACAACGGTCATCAACGGTATCGCCGCTGAAAACAGGACCAGCAGCAGCACCGGAAGAACGAAGAACCAGGCCTTGTTGTTATAGGTCTTTTCCATGCCGTTCACGCCTCCCCGCCGACGCGCCAGGAATTGGCGTAGATATTGATACCTGCAGGATCAAAGCTCACGCGGGCTTCCGCCGGAATTTCCGTATTCTCGTCGGCGACGATCGCAAGCGGCTTTCCCTCGAATTCGGCACGAACGATGCGGCGGCGGCCAATATCCTCGATCCGGCTGATCTTCACCGGCATGCCTTCTCGACCGAGATGGATGAACTCCGGACGGATGCCGAGTTCGATCCGGTCGCCCAGCTTCGTCTTCGGCGACACATTGAGGTCCATCCGCTGACTGCCGACCACGACAGACCGCTCATTCAGCTGCGCCGGCAGGACGTTCATGCCGGGCGAGCCGATGAAATAGCCGACGAATGTATGGCTGGGCTTCTCGAACAATTCCGCAGGGGTGCCGATCTGCACGATCTCGCCCTCGTACATCACGACGACCTTGTCTGCGAAGGTCAGGGCTTCGGTCTGGTCGTGGGTGACATAGACCATGGTAAAGCCAAACTGCTTGTGGATCCGCTTCAACTGCGAGCGCAGCACCCATTTCATATGGGGATCGATCACGGTCAGCGGTTCATCGAACAGGATGGCGTTGACGTCGTTGCGCACCAGGCCACGGCCAAGCGAGATCTTCTGCTTCTGGTCGGCGGTCAGGCCCCGCGCCTTGCGATCTGCCCAATCGGCAAGATCGATGATCCCCAGCATGTCGCGAACGCGCTTGTCGACCTCGGCCTCTGGTACTTTGCGGTTGCGCAGCGGGAAGGCCAGATTGTCGTAGACCGTCATCGTGTCGTAGATAACCGGGAACTGGAACACCTGCGCGATGTTGCGACCCTGTGTCGAGACTTCCGTCACGTCGTTTCCATCAAACAGGATGCGTCCGTGTGACGGCTGCAGCAGACCGGAGATGATGTTGAGCAACGTGGTCTTGCCGCAGCCGGAGGGGCCAAGCAGCGCGTAGGCGCCACCGTCGTTCCATTCGTGATGAACTTCGCGAAGCGCATAGTCGCTGTCGGCGACAGGGTTGGCGCCGTAGGCGTGGCGGATATGGTCGAGGGTGATGCGTGCCATGATATTTCCCCCTAAGCCGCAGCCGCAGCGATTGCCCGGCCATCGCTGCCGAACGCCATCAGATGTCGGGTATCGAGAAAGACTTCGATGCCGGTATCTGGATCAATGTTGTGAATGCCGGGCGCCAGCATCACCCATTTCACGCCGTCATATTCAAGATGCACGAAGCTTTCCGAACCGGTGATTTCCGAGATCTGCGTGCGGGCGGCAAGGCGGGCCGAATTCTCGGTCTGCTGCGTGAAGCCCAGATGATGTGGATGAAACGCAACCGTCAGGGGACCGTCCGGTATGGTTCCGAGATGCGCAGGCAAGGGAAGAACGTCGCCTTCGCGGTGGCGGAGCCCGCCACCCGACTTGACCACCTCGATGAAATTCAGCGGCGGATCGGCAAAGGTCTTCGCGGTCGTCAGATCCGCCGGCCTTCTATAAATGTCGATCGTCGGCCCGAACTGGGTGATGCGGCCCTCGGAAAGGGTTGCCGTATTGCCGCCCAGCATCAGCGCTTCCGAAGGCTCGGTCGTCGCATAGACAAAGATTGCGCCGGACTGGGCAAAGATCTTGGGAAGCTCTTCGCGCAGTTCTTCACGCAGCTTGTAATCGAGGTTGGCAAGGGGCTCGTCCATCAGCACGAGGCTGGCGTTCTTGACCAGGGCGCGGGCAAGCGCGGTGCGCTGCTGCTGGCCGCCGGAGAGATGCAGCGGCGTACGGTCGAGATAGGGCGTCAACCGCAAAAGTTCTGCGGCCTTGCGCACCTCGCGGTCGACGGTCGCCTTGTCCTTGCCGGAAATGCGCATCGGCGAGGCAATGTTTTCATAGACGGTCAGGAGCGGATAGTTGATGAACTGCTGGTACACCATCGCGATATTGCGCTTTTGCACCGGCATGCCGGTCACGTCTATTCCATCGAAATAGACAGCACCCTCCGTCGGCCGGTCCAATCCAGCCATCAGCCGCATCAGCGATGTCTTGCCCGAAAGCGTCGGGCCGAGCAGCACATTCAGACTGCCACGCTCGAGCGTAAGGTCGCTCGGGTGAATATGATATTCGCCCGCCACCATTTTCGCAGCTTTTCGCAATTCCAACATGCTTGTTCCCCTGCCTCCTCACAGCGGGAACACATGCCGCTTATCCGGCGATCCTTTCCGGTATTGCGGCCATGTACTCCTCCAAAACCCTCTTCTCGTCAGCGTCGAGCCGTAGCCCGTCCTTTGTTCTCCTCCAAAGGACGTCCTCGGCGCTTAACGCCCATTCCTGATCGGCAAGATAGCGAACCTCCACCTCATAGAGTTCGCCGCCGAAATTATGCCCAAGATCCTCTGCTCGAGCAGCGTTGCCGAGCAAAGTCGCGGCCCTCGTACCGTAACGCCGGACCAGCCTACGCGCATGGCGATCGGTCAGGAAGGGATATCGCGCCTTCAGCCCAGCGACTTCGCTTTCGTAGCCGCGGGCAGGGAAATCGCCACCCGGGAGGTGGCTGTCAGCGGTCCAGGGCTTGCCTTTGACGCCGATGGCTTCGCCGATCTTTTCGACCGCATGTTCCGAAAGCCGACGATAGGTGGTGAGCTTGCCACCGAACACATTGAGAAGTGGCGCTCCGCCCTCCCCGAGGCCGACCGTATCCAGCTTCAGCACATAGTCGCGGGTCGCCTCCTGCGCTTTCGAGGCGCCGTCGTCGAACAGCGGTCGGACAGCCGAGTAGGTCCAGACGATATCTTCCTTGCGCACCGGCTCCTTGAAATACTCGCTCGCCGCCTTGCAGAGATAGTTGGTTTCCTCGTCGGAGATTCGAACGTCCTTCGGATCCTCCTTGAAGTCGCGATCGGTCGTGCCGATCAGCGTGAAATCCTCTTCGTAGGGGATAGCAAAAATGATCCGGTTATCCGGGTTCTGGAAGAAATAGGCGCGCGGGTCGTCGAACTTCTTCTTGACGACGATATGGCTGCCCTGAACCAGCCGGACATGGTGCGCTTCGTTTTCGCCGAAGGCGGAGCGGATCACCTGGTCCACCCACGGGCCGGCGGCATTGACCAGCATACGAGACTTGTGGGTCTGACTGGAGCCGGTGACCGTGCTTCGGGTAACAATCGTCCAAATGCCCTCTTCGCGCCGCGCCGAAACGACTTTCGTGCGCGGAAGGATCAGGGCCCCCTTGTCGGCAGCGTCACGGGCGTTCAGCACCACCATCCGCGCGTCGTCCACCCAGCCATCGGAGTATTCGAAGGCCTTCGTAAACAGCGATTTCAAAGGCTTTCCGGCCGGATCCTTGCGCATATCAAGCGTTGCCGTCGGCGGCAGGAGCTTGCGGCCACCCAGGTGATCATAGAGAAACAACCCCAGCCGGATCAGCCAGGCGGGTCGGACGCCACCCTTGTGATAGGGGAGAACGAAGCGCATCGGCCAGATGATATGCGGTGCCATTGCCCAGAGCACTTCGCGCTCCATGAGAGACTCGCGCACCAGCCGAAATTCATAGTGTTCGAGATAGCGCAGCCCGCCATGGATAAGCTTGGTGGCGCCTGACGACGTGCCTGAGGCAAAATCGTTCATTTCTGCCAAGGCGACCGAATAGCCGCGACCCACAGCATCGCGCGCGATACCGCAACCGTTGATCCCTCCACCGATCACAAAGACGTCGTGAATTGCCTGACTCATTATCCCCTCGCTAAGCCCTGTCCCCTCACAGAGCCCGGCTCGACATGCCGGCAGCGGCAAATCGAAAGCTAACCCCATTAGAGTGAAAATATCTCGAATGTCAAACGAAAGAAGATGCGTGCGTTGCAGCATCCGCGGTGGCTGTTTCGATCAGCGCAACATTCGTCTGATGGCAAAGATCACGGATCAGTTCGGACTGGCAGGCGTCGGTGATGAACGTATGAACCTGGGAGATCTGGGCGATACGAACCGGCGCCGTTCGTTCGAATTTTGTCGAGTCGGCCACGAGGATCACATGCCGGGCGTTGGCAATGATCGCCTGCGCCACTTTCACTTCGCGAAAATCGTAGTCGAGCAGAGCGCCGTCGTGGTCGATGGCCGACGCACCGATGACCGCATAGTCAACCTTGAACTGCCGGATAAAGTCGACGGCCGCCTCGCCGACGATGCCGCCATCAGACTGGCGAACGACACCGCCGGCAATGACGACCTCGATATCGTCGACTACTCTCAACCTGTTGGCAACGTTGATATTATTTGTAATGACCATAAGGTCCTTGTGGGCGGCCAGCGCTTCACCGACGGCCTCCGTCGTGGTCCCGATATTGATGAACAGGGACGCTCCGTCCGGAATGAGGGCTGCCGCAGCCTCGCCGATCGCCTGCTTCTCGACGGCAGCGATCTGGCGGCGCGCTTCATAGCGCATGTTCTCGATGCTGCGCGGAAACGTGGCTCCACCATGGATGCGGTTGAGGACGTCCGCCTCACAGAGATCATTCAAGTCCTTGCGGATCGTCTGCGGCGTGACGGAGAACTGAGTGGCCAGATCCTCCACCAGGACCCGCCCGGTCATCCTCGCCACCTCGACGATCCTTGCCTGCCTGTCCGTCAGATGCATCTCGTCCCCGTGCTTTCGTTTTCTTTCACTTTGAGACAAAAGCCGCGCGCAGGCAACAGCCTTTACGAAGGAGGTCGCCTGAGGACGTTGCCATGGGGTGAAAACGAAAAGAGCCCGCCGCGGGAGGAGGTGCGGCAGGCTCTTCAAAAGACGAGAGCAACGGCTGGGAGGAGGAGTGCCGGTGCTCTGCTGCAGAAACCTCTGGGAGGAGGAGGGAGGGTTCTGCGTGTCTGACGATTTGGGAGGAGGTAAATCGTTTCGACAAGATGGAAGATACGCTAAACCCGCACATTTTCTAGGCAGAAATTGTCAGGGCAGCCATGCACCGGGCGCATACCTCCCTTGGCCGTCAAAACGAGGGTTTGCCCTACGTCTTTGAAGGGCAAAAAATCACGAAAATAATTTCTGACTAATGGAATAAAATCCGGCCGGCGTTCGTATAAGCAGGTATGGACCCGAACAAACGCTCATTCGACGTGATCGCACAGCTTGCCGCGTTGAGACGCTACGCACGCTCGCTTGCGCGCAACTCTGTCGACGCCGAAGACCTGGTGCATGACGCGCTGGTCAAAGCGTATGAGAAGCGTTCAACCTTCCACTCGGGTGGAAATTTGCGGAACTGGCTGCTCTCGATTGTCCACAACACGCATCTGGACGGTCGCCGCAGCGCCCTTGCCCGTCGTCGCCGCGACGACCTGTTTGCCGATGATGGCTCGACCGCAACCGAGCCGTCCTATCCGGCAGCGCAGGAACATTCGGTTCGCCTGCAGCAGGTTCGCGAGGCTTTCATGACCTTGCCGGAGGATCAGCGCGAAGCGCTGCACCTCGTTGCGGTGGAAGACCTGTCCTATCAGGAAGCCGCCGACACGTTGGGTATTCCAGTCGGCACGCTGATGTCGCGGATATCGAGGGCGCGGGCTCGGCTGCGCAGCATGGAAGATGACAAAGGGCGTGGCGGCCACCTGAAAATCGTTGGAGGCAAAGATGAATGAGACCGGAACGGTCGTGTTGAATGACCTCGACGCCTACGTGGACAACCAGCTCGACGCGGCGGGACGCCTGCGTGTCGAGAACTACCTGTCCAGCCACCCGGAAGACGCCGCACGCGTCATGGCCGATCTCGGAATGCGGACGACGCTGAAGCTCGCTCTCACCGATGACGCCGTGCATGGCAGGACGGAGACCCGCGAGGCGGCGAGACGACTTTCCGCGAGCCTTGAAAGCCGGCGCACCTTCACCGCTCTCAGGCGCGTCGCGGCGATTGCCATGCTTGTTTCGGCAGGATGGTTTGCCAATTCCTCGATCGGTCCGTTCGGTCCGAGCGAAGTCAATGCTTCGGTCCAGCCGCCAGCACTGATCGAAAACGCGGTGCGGGCGCACGAGACGTCGCTCGTTCGCGAAAAAATGCCATCCCAGCCGGAAGCAAGGACCTACGACCGGGAGGACATCCGCGCCGCAACGGCAATCGTCATGCCCGAATTGCCAAAGGGCTGGCAGGTGACCGACGTGCAGATCTTTCCCTCGGATTACGGCCCGAGCGTCGAGGCGAGCATGCGCACCGCCGATGGCATCAGGGTATCTCTCTATGCCGTGCGACCTGGCCATTTCGCGGTCGAGCCGATCAAGGACATGAATATGCCGAAGGCCGAAGCGGCCTGGTGGCAGATCGGCGACGTGGCTTACGCCGTGGTGTCGAGCACGACCGATATCGGCCTCGCAGACGAGGCCGAGCTTCTCAAGAATTCCCTTTACTGATCAACAGGAGATTCCGAATGTATGAAAACGACCGGCGCTGGGGCGCCACGACAGCACAATCCGGCGCAGTCTTCGATGAAGGCCTTCGCCAACACATGCTGCGCATCTACAATTACATGGGGCTTGGCCTCGTCATCACCGGTATCGTCGCCTTCATCGTCGGCACCACGCCGGCGCTTTACGTGCCGATCTTCTCCAGCCCGCTGAAGTGGGTGGTGATGCTGGCGCCGCTCGCCTTCGTGTTCTTCTTCTCGTTCAAGATCCAGTCCATGTCGGCTGCCTCTGCGCAGATGACCTTCTGGGCGTTCTGCGCCGTCATGGGTCTGTCCCTTGCTTCGGTATTCCTTGTATTTACCGGCGCAAGCATCGCCCGCACCTTCTTTATCGCCGCCACCATGTTCGGCGCGACCAGCCTTTACGGCTACGTCACCAAGCGTGACCTGGCCAAGTTCGGCTCGTTCATGATCATGGGTCTGATCGGTGTGATGATCGCTTCGATCGTCAACATCTTCCTCGGCTCCAGCGCCCTGCAGTTTGCCGTGTCGGTGATCGGTATCGTCGTATTCGTCGGCCTGACCGCTTGGGATACCCAGAACATCAAGCAGCAGTATGCAGAAAACTACGATCAGGAAAGCCAGCAGAAAATGGCCGTGATGGGCGCGCTGTCGCTCTACCTGAACTTCGTCAACATCTTCCAGCTGCTGCTCAATTTCACCGGCCAGCGCGAAGAATAGACGACAAGAACAACCGGTTCCGAGACACCTTTCGGACCTTAACCAGCAGGGCGGATCACTCCGCCCTGCTTTTCTGTGACCACGCGAATGACGGCCTGCTGAAGGATATCGACCTGCGACTTCAGATGAAATAGGAATGCGTGGATCGAATTCGTTCAACACGTGTTTACGCGTCTATTCCGGCAGTAAACCGTTCAAGCTCGTTCGGTTGGAAAACCCTCAGACTGGAGTCCGCATGACATCCTCGACCGCCGGTTCGGCCGACAAAGCCGCAGGCCACCGGAAATTTCTTGTCCTGCTCTTGGGCTCGATCGGCGTCGTCTACGGTGATATTGGCACCAGTCCGCTCTACGCGTTCCGGGAGGCTCTGCGACCATTTTCAGAGAATGGCGTCCAGCCCGAACATGTCATCGGACTGATCTCCTTGATGGTTTGGACACTGACGATCATCGTCACGTTCAAATACGTCCTGTTCCTGCTTCGCGCCGATAATGACGGCGAAGGCGGCACGCTGTCGTTGCTTGCCCTTTTGATGAAGAAAACAGGTGGCTACATGCCTGTCCTGTTCTTTGCAGGCCTGATCGGTTCGGCGTTGTTCATCGGCGATGCGATGATCACACCCGCACTGTCGGTCATGTCGGCGCTTGAAGGTATGAAGCTCGTGACGCCCGCCTTTTCCGACTATGTCTTGCCGCTCTCAGCCGCAATCATGGTCGGCCTGTTTGCAATCCAGTCCAAGGGGACGGAAGCAGTTGCCAAATTCTTCGGCCCGATCACGGTCGTCTGGTTTCTGGCGATGGCATGGGGTGGCATGATCCATATCGGTGACGATTGGACCATCCTCGAGGCCCTCAACCCCATCAATGCGCTCTGGTTTATCACCCACGCCGGCTGGGCGGGTCTCATCGTGCTCGGCGCGGTATTTCTGACCGTGACGGGCGCGGAAGCCCTTTACGCCGATCTCGGCCATTTCGGTCGCAAGCCAATCAGTGTCGCCTGGTTCATCCTCGTATTTCCCGCGCTGGCATTGAATTACCTCGGGCAAGGCGCGCTGGTCCTGAGCAACCCCGCCGCCATCGAGAACCCGTTCTATCTGCTTTATCCGGACTGGGCGTTGCTGCCGATGGTCATTCTGGCGACGATGGCAACCGTCATCGCCAGCCAGGCTGTCATTACGGGCGCGTTTTCGCTTGCCCGGCAGGCCGTGCATCTCGGCTTCCTGCCGCGGCTGATGATCAAATTCACCTCGGAAACCAATACCGGGCAGATCTATGTTCCGGCGGTGAACATGATTCTGTTCATCGGCGTCCTGGTGCTGATCTTCTCATTCGGCGATTCAGAATCGCTGGCAACCGCCTACGGTATCTCGGTCACGGGCGCGATGGTCGTGACAACGCTGATGTCGTTCCAGTTCTTGCGGGCGGTGCGCGGATACTCGGCCCTCATCGCCGGCGCACTTCTGCTGCCGCTGCTCTTGATCGAAGCGGTCTTCCTTGCCGCAAACCTTCTCAAAATCCACGACGGTGGCTGGGTGCCCGTGGCGCTCGCCTTCTTCATCATGATCCTGATGTGGACCTGGACGAAGGGTTCGAAATACATCAAGGACAAGACCGCCAGGAACGACATCCCGCTGGAAGTCTTTATTCCGATGATCGAGAAGGAATCCGATCATTCGCCGGTCGTGGTTCCCGGCACTGCGATCTTCCTCACCAGCGTCCCCAACCGGACGCCGGCAGTCCTGCTGCACAACATCAAGCACAATCATGTCCTGCACGAGCAAAACGTCATCCTGACAATCTGGACGCAGGACAAACCCTACGTTCCCGATCGCGAACGGGTGGAAATGAAACGCATCTCCAAGCGTTTTATCCGCCTCGACATCACCTTCGGCTACATGGACGAGCCAAATGTCACCAGAGCGCTGACGCTCTGTCGGAAGGCGGGCTTCAAGTTCGAGATCATGCAGACCTCGTTCTATCTGGGACGGCGCAACCTGGTCAGCACACCCAATACCGGGTTGCCGGCCTGGCAGGAGCAGATCTACATGGCGCTGGCCGATTTCGCGATCGACCCATCCGCCTATTTCAAGCTACCACCCAACCGTGTCGTCGAGCTGGGAGAGCAGGTAGCGATCTGACCTGATCCCGTTCGTCATCACGCGTACAGTATGCCGCATTGTACTTGCGCCGGGGTGTGCTATCGAAAGATCGAACCCCGTGCACGAGGACGCGATGGGAAGGCTGGTCGGTAAATCGGAACAATGGGCGGTGCGCATTCTATGCGCCATCGCGCTTGTTGTTCTCGGCCTCTCGCATCAGCCGCATGCCCTTGCAGCCACCGGTTTCGATCCGGCTGACTATGCCGAGTATGTGCTGCCGGACGGCACGCTGCCGACGCTCTGCGTCACGTCAAACAGCGATCGGCCTGACCGCGACGGACAACACCACCATAGCCAAGGCGCCAAGACCGACTGCGAAGCCTGCCGTATCAGCGCCGTGGCGATGGTCCCGCCCGCGCCGATCCACGCAGAACGGGTATTCCTCGCCCAAGAACTGGCCAAGTATCCGTTCCCGGTGGGCGAGATCACCCGCCAGTTATATCCGCCGAATACCGGTCCCCGAGCACCCCCCTTCGCCTGATGATCATTTGAGCCTCCGCTGCGGCTTTTGCCCGCGGCTTGTTCAATGTTGCAGATCGGCACAGTCCCGCCTGCCATCAGGATAAAACCGAATGACCATGACAACCTCCGCCTCACCCGCGGAAAGCGACGCCTCGGGCGTTTCGCTTTACCGCGCCCTATGGCGCTGGCATTTCTTTGCGGGTCTTCTCGCCATTCCCTTCATGCTCAACCTCGCCATCACTGGTGGGCTCTACCTGTTCAAGGACGAAATCAATAATACGTTTTTTGCATATCGCTACCAGGTCGAAGCAGCCGGGTCGCCTCTTTCGCCGGACCGGATCGTCGAAGTTGCCGCATCCGCCGTCCCGGGTTCGGTGGCGCGCTCTTACAAGGACCCTGCTTCGGCAACACGGAGCGCCATCGTCACGGTGTCGTCCAAAGCCGGCTCCACGCTCGTCTTCGTCAATCCCTACGATGGCGACGTGCTGGATACGGTCGCGTCCGCCGAAGAGTTCAATCAGGTGGTCAGAAGCATCCACAGCCTCGCCTATTTCGGTACATTTCCCAACATCCTGACAGAGATCGCCGGCGGCTTTGCCATGGTTCTGGTCGCGACCGGGATCTATCTCTGGTGGCCGCGGCGGCAGACCGGCGGTGTGGTGACGGTGCGCGGAAATCCTTCGCGGCGGGTGTTCTGGCGCGACATGCACGCGGTCACCGGCGCTTTCGCAGGGTTGCTGATCTTCTTTCTCGCCGCCACAGGCATGTTCTGGTCGAACACCTGGGGCAGCAATGTCCAGGCCTGGCTCACCAACAAGGGCCTCGGCTATCCCGCAGAGCTTTGGGACAACGTGCCGGTGTCGAAGAAGGTGACGGGCGATGTCGCGCCCAATAGCGGCTGGAGCGTCGAGAAAGCGCCGGTGCCGATGTCGGGTACGATCAGCGGCGAACCGATCGGGCTCGAAAAGGCCGTCTCGATCGCAAAGGATCTCGGTATGGCCTCCGGTTTTGATACGGCGATCCCCCGCACGGAAACGGGCGTCTATACCGCCTCCATCTTTCCTGACGACCTTTCGAAGGAAAGGACGGTCCATATTGATCAGTATTCCGGAACACCGCTGGTCGACATGGGTTATCCGCTCTATCCGGCGCCTGGAAAGGCTGTCGCGTGGGGTGTCAATGTTCATATGGGCCAGGAATGGGGTCGGTTTAACCAGATGCTGATGCTCGCCACCTGCCTTGCAATCGTCTTTACCTGCGTCACCGCTGTCGTCATGTGGTGGAAACGCCGTCCATCCGGCCGCCTTGGCGTCCCGCCGATGCCGCCGAGCCGTTCCGTCTATTTCGGTCTGTGGCTGATCACGCTGGTTTTTGCCATCGCGTTTCCGATGAGCGGGATTGCGATCGTCGCGATGATCGCCTTCGACCAGATCGTCGTCCGCTTCGTTCCGCCGCTCAAACGCGCCTTCGCTTAAAGGAAAACACATGCGTAACACACTCATCGCTTCGCTTGCACTCGCGGCTTTTGTTGCCGCCGCTGGCCAGGCTGCTGCCCATGCCAGCGTCAAATCGACGACCCCAACCGACAAGGCATCCGTTGCATCGCCGGAAGAACTGGACCTGACATTTTCCGAAGCCCTGAACCTGCCGTTCAGCAAGCTTCACCTTCTCGGCCCCGACGGCAAGGAGATCGAGATCGGCAAAGGCGTGCTGAAAGACGCTGACAAGACGCTGACTGCGCCGGTCACCGGGCCGCTGAAGCCCGGCACATATACGGTCAGATGGAATGTGCTTTCGGTCGATGGCCACAAGACCAACGGCACTTACACGTTCACCGTGAAGCCGTGACAACGGCTGAGACCCTCATTGTAGTCTGCCGTTTCGGCTTCTACGCAGGCGCCCTGTTCCTCTGGGGCGCCGCAACCTATATCGCCGGTTTTGTGCCGGACGGTCTACGGCAATCGGTGTGGGCGAAGCTCACACCGATCCGCGGCCTGTCGGTGCTTGTGATAGCGGGTGCGACGGTTGCATCTCTGCCGCTCAACGCCACCCTTCTCGGCGACGGCTGGCAGGATGCGGCGGATCTCGGCATGCTGTGGACGGTCATAACCCAGACCAGTATAGGCACCGTCTGGATAGTGCAGGCGATTGCTGCAGGCCTGTTGTTCGCGGCCCTTACGCCCTCCTCGCGCTCGAAAATCCTGCCGACGGCGCTGGCGGCTTTGGTCGCTCTCGCCAGCCTTCCGATCTCCGGACACGCCGCTATCCACGATGGACCGTTGCGCCTGCTGCACCGGGCAAACGATCTGCTGCACCTTCTCTCGGGCGGGTTCTGGTTCGGGGCGCTGTTACCGGTCGCTCTGCTTCTCCCCGCGCTCAGGGACCAGTCGACGCGACACGATGCCACGACCGCTTTGATCGGCTTTTCCCGGGCAGGTCATGTTGCCGTGGCACTTGTGATCGTGACAGGGCTGTTCAGCACATGGCTCATCGTCGGCGGCCTGCCGCTTAACTGGTCCTTGCCCTATCAGCAGCTGCTTTCGGCCAAGATCCTGATCGTTGCAACCATGGTCGCGCTGGCGATCGTCAACCGTTACGTCTTCGTACGGCTGCTCGACCGCAGCCCGCTGATGTATCGAAGCCTCGTCTGCGCGACGGTCACGGAAATCGGGCTTAGCCTCGGAGTGCTCGCCCTCGTCGCCTATTTCGGTCGTTTGCAGCCGGTCTAGACGTCAGGCGAACAGGACGCAGACGGGACTGCCGATCTCGAACGGCTCGCCGATGGTCGTCAGCGTTCCGTGTTCCCCATTGAGCTCAAAGAACACCAGCGAGTGGCTGTCCTGGTTGGCGACGATGAGATAGCGACCGGTGGGATCGATGGCGAAATCCCGCGGGGTTCTGCCCATGGTGGGATACCAGCCGAGGGTTCTCAACCCGCCATCGGCCAAAATTTCACAGGCGACGATCGTGTCGTGGCCGCGGTTGGAGACATAAAGAAACCTGCCATTCGGATGAATTTTGATCGCCGCGCAGGACGACGTGCCGGCAAAATCGGCCGGCACTGTGCTGGTTTCTGACAGGAGCGTGAAATTGTCTCCCTCGATGGCATAGGAGCGGACGGTGCAGGCGGCCTCATGCGCGACGTAGAGCCGGCGGCCATCCTGCGAGCAGACGATATGGCGTGGAAGCGAACCGCCGGACACGTGCAGCACGACATCCGGCTCTGAGCCTATTCCCTGATCGCCGAATGCATATCTGGCGATCTCGTCGGTCCCGAGATCGCAAACGAGAACATGCCGATCGCCAGGCATGACCAAAACCTGGTGCACATGCGGGCCTTCCTGCCTGTCGGTGACGGGGCCGGATCCTGTCCGCTGGATCACCATGACCTCGTCGTCATTAGGAAGACCCTGATGATCAAGACCGTAAGCGACCGCACTTCCGCTGCCGTAATTGGCAACGAACAGCCGCTCCCCTGACCTGTCGAGCGTGACATGACAGGGCGCAGAACCTCTTGCCGAAACTCGCTTCGCCAATTTTAGACCGCCGTCCCCGTCGATCTGCAGCACAACCACGCCCGCCTGCGCCTCGTCGTCGACTTCCTCGACGGCGTAGAGGACGCGTCCATCCTGCCCTTGCGCCAGATAGGTGGGGTTGCGAACCGCTTCAAACGCCGCGACCTCTTCGAATCGCGCTGTTTTTAGATCAAGGGAAAGCAGGCTGACGCCTTTTCCCTTGCCCTCCACATGCGGCATCGATTCCGTGTAGCTGCCTATGATGACGCGCGCCGTCTGAAGATCGTCCATGCTGTCCTCACCCTATCGCCATCAGGCTCGCGTTGCCGCCAGCGGCCGCCGTATTCACGGAGAGCGACACTTCTTCAAGCAGCCAGTTCAGGCAATAGGGATCATCCATGCCGGCGATGTCAGCTGAGGAAGCCGCCTGCGTCAGAACCAGCGGGCCGGAAAGGTTGGCAATACGACGCGAAACGGAGATCAGGCTATTGCGGTCGCCTTCCAGCAAGGCACCGGCATAGGGTCCATTGTTTGCCCAATCGGAAGACCAGATGATCCGGGCAGCGATTTCGGCCGGCAGATCGGAGAACTTGCTCTGAAGGCCGGAGTCCGTGTCGATGGTGACGCTGTTGCCGGTTGCGAGCGCGGCACCCAGTTGGGAAACGAGACCCGCCTCTGTCTGCGGCACGAGCAGGATGCGACCGCGCGGATGCAGACTATAGGTGTTGCGCTCACCGACGGGCCCCGGAAGTTCCTGCGACATGCCGAGAGCGGATTCGCCTCCAAGCTCGCGGATCGCTTCGGCGTCCTCCGTTTTTCCCTTGGCGCGCAGCCATTCGGCCAGCAACGAGATCGCCGGATCGACATGAACGGAACTGTGGCGCGGCGGAACCGGCGGCTGCTGCAGGAGGCGACCGAGATAGAGCGGACCGCCGGCCTTAGGCCCCGTGCCTGAGAGACCTCGCCCGCCGAACGGCTGCACGCCGACGACGGCACCGATGACGTTGCGGTTGACGTAGATATTGCCGGCCCGGACACGGCTCGTCACATGCGCAATCGTTTCGTCGAGACGCGTGTGGAGGCCGAATGTCAGTCCGTAGCCGGTGGCGTTGATATCGTCGATCAGCCGGTCAAGATCCTCACGGCGATAGCGGATGACGTGGAGGACAGGTCCGAACACTTCCCTCTCGAGGTCCGAGAGGCTGTTCAGCTCGATGATCGTCGGCCCGACGAAGGTTCCGGCGGCCGTTGCAGCGGGAATGGCGACCTGCTCAATGCGCCGGCCCTTGGCGCGCATCGCCTCGATGTGGCCCTCGATAACATCCTTCGCTTCGGCTGTGATGACCGGCCCGATATCGATCTTCAGCTGGTCGGTGCGCCCGACGGTCAGTTCGGCAAGGGCGCCGCGGAGCATGGTCAGCACGCGGTCCGCTATGTCTTCCTGCAGGCACAGGACACGCAGGGCCGAGCAACGCTGACCGGCGCTGTCGAAGGCGGACGCGATGACATCGCCGACAACCTGTTCGGCCAGCGCCGAGGAATCGACGATCATCGCGTTCTGGCCGCCGGTTTCGGCAATCAGCGGGATCGGCTTTCCGGAACTCGACAGCCGGCCGGCAAGCTCGGCCTGGATCAGGCGAGCAACGTCTGTCGAACCGGTAAACATCACGCCTTGTGTTTCGGGGGCGGCCACGAGTGCTGCGCCGATCTTTCCATCACCCGGCAAAAGCTGAAGCGCGCCGCGTGGTACGCCGGCCTGATAGAGAAGTTTCACGCCTGCCGCTGCGATCAACGGCGTTTCCTCAGCGGGCTTTGCCAGCACGCTGTTGCCGGCGACGAGAGCGGCCGCGATCTGGCCGGTAAAGATTGCCAGCGGGAAGTTCCACGGGCTGATGCAGACCACCGGTCCGAGCGCCTTATGGCCCGGCCCCAGCGTCCGCTTGGCCTGTTCCGCATAATAGCGCAGGAAATCGATCGCCTCGCGCACTTCGGCAATCGCGTTCGGCAGGGATTTTCCGGCCTCGCGCATGATCAGGCCGAGAAGGGACGGCATGCTTTCCTGCATGGCATCGGCAGCCCTTTCGAGGCAGGCAGCCCGTTCCTGCGGCGCAACGGACTGCCAATCGGCAAAAGCCTCTTGCGCGAGAGCGGCCGCCGTTTGCGCATCCTCCACGCTTGCTTCCGTGACTGAGCCGACCACATCCTGATGGTCAGCCGGATTGAGCACCGGCCGCGTTTCACCTGATGAAGTTCCATCGCCGAGTTCTGGAGCGGCTGTGAAGGGAGCCTGGGCGCCTTCCTGAAACACGCACGCGAGGGAGGCAAGCGTCGTTTCGTTGGCGAGATCGAACCCCAGGGAGTTCTGTCGGTCCTTGCCGAACAGGTCGGCAGGCAGAGCGATCTGATCGTGTTTTCCGCCGGGAACGGACATGCCGCGAACGACGGCGGCCGGATCGGCAATCAGCTCGTCGACGGACACCTGGTCATCGCCGATCCGGTTCACGAAGGACGAATTCGCGCCGTTTTCCAGGAGACGGCGGACGAGATAGGCGAGAAGCGTTTCGTGCGTCCCGACCGGGGCATAGATGCGGGCTGGCCGGTCGAGCTTTGACTGACCGACGACCTCTTCATAGAGCGGCTCGCCCATGCCGTGCAGGCACTGAAACTCGTAATCGCCGACCTTGAAATCAGGTCCGGCCAGTTGATAGATCGTGGCGAGAGTCTGGGCGTTGTGCGAGGCAAATTGCGGAAAGACGGCGTCGCGTGCGTCGAGCAGTTTCCGGGCGCAGGCGATGTAGGAGACATCCGTGTGCACCTTGCGGGTAAAGACCGGGAAGTCTTCGAGGCCTTCGATCTGCGCCTTCTTGATTTCCGCATCCCAATAGGCGCCCTTGACCAGACGCAGCATGATGCGGCGGTTGGAACGGCGTGCGAGGTCGATGATGAAATCGAGCACGAACGGGCATCGCTTGCCATAGGCCTGCACCACGAAGCCGATGCCGTCCCAGCCGGAAAGAGCAGGGTCGAAGCAGAGGTCCTCCAGAAGATCGAGCGACAGTTCGAGGCGATCGGCCTCCTCCGCATCGATGTTCAGACCAATATTGTAGGACTTGGCGATGGCGGCCAGCGCCTTCACGCGCGGCAGAAGTTCTTCCATGACGCGGCCGGCCTGGGCGCGGGTATAGCGCGGATGAAGTGCCGAGAGCTTGATGGAAATGCCAGGGCCGTTGTAGATCCCGCGTCCGGCAGAGGCCTTGCCGATCGCATGGATCGCCTTCTCGTAATCCTTGTAATAGCGCTCCGCGTCTTCTCCTGTCGTCGCTGCCTCGCCAAGCATGTCGTAGGAATAGCGAAAGCCCTTCTGCTCCATGGTCCGCGAGCGGCGCAGCGCTTCCTCGATCGTCTCACCAGTGACGAACTGCTCGCCCATCATCCGCATCGCCATATCGACGCCGCGGCGGATGACCGGTTCGCCACAGCGGGCGATCAGGCGCGTCAGTGCCGCCGAAAGGCTGCGGTCGCTGACGGTCGACGTCAGCTTGCCGGTCACGACAAGGCCCCAGGTTGCAGCGTTGACGAACAGCGAACGGCCCTCGCCCACATGCGACTTCCAATTTCCGCCGGAAATCTTGTCGCGGATCAGCGCATCGCGCGTCGCCATATCCGGAATGCGCAGCAGCGCCTCAGCCAGGCACATCAGGGCGATGCCTTCCTGGCTGGAAAGCGAGTATTCCTGCACAAGCGCTTCGACGCCCGACCCCTTGGCCTTGCGGCGCAGCGCGACAATCAGAGCGCGCGCTGTCGAACGGACTTTGTCAGCGAGGTCGGCGGGCAGTGTTGCCTGCTCGAGAAGCGGCAGCACACTGTCGATTTCAGGTCTGCGATAGGCCGCTGTGATGGCCTTGCGCAAATCGGACTGCGGCCGGATCGGCGGGGCGAAATCTTCAAAGGGCATGGTCTCCAAAGAGCCAGGCAAGAATGTGTTGTGTTCCATCGCAGATGCCATTGTTCCGCCTCCCGAATATCAAGCCAATCTAGCGGATCAGCGACGATCCCGCGATGCGAGAAAAATAATCGAATCTGCTCTATATAGCTTCTCTGAAAATGGGTAGAATTTGGAGAAATTCACCACGTTTCGGGAGGAGGACAGAGAAAATGGAGAGGAAGAGCGATACACCTGGGGATATCGACCACTTCGACCGGAAGATCATGGATGTCCTTGTCGGCGATGGCCGGGTCTCGGTGACGGATCTTGCCGACAAAGTCGGCTTGTCCAAGACTCCGGTGAATGCGCGCCTGAAAAGGCTGATGCAGGATGGCTTCATTCTCGGCTTCCGCGCCGTTCTCAACCCGAAGAAACTCGGCCTCGACCATGTGGCTTTCGCAGAGGTGAAACTGTCCGATACGCGCGAAACGGCACTCAACGCGTTTAACGCAGCAGTATGGCGAATTCCCGAGGTCGAGGAGTGCCACATGATAGCCGGACGTTTCGATTACCTCCTGAAGATTCGCACACCCAACATCCGCCGCTATCGCGAAGTGCTGGGCGAGAAAATCTCCAGTCTGCCATTTGTGGCAAGCACCTCAACCTCGGTTGCCATGGAGGCGGTGAAGGAACGATAGGTCCAAGACCACTGGTCAGAGTTGCGGCGGCAGCTTTCCGTTCAACATGTCGAGCAGCCTGACCCAATTCGCACGATGCCGGTTACCGGGACCATCCTGCGCCCAACCCAAGACCCTCTTGACGCCCGCGTTGTCCTGATAGGTGAAGGCCCGGCTGCTGTGCAGAGACAACACGAGTTTTTCGACGTCCTCGGCATGGAGCGTAACCTGTTCGCCCGAATGGTTGGGATCGCGAAACGTCATCGAGCCCGGCAGCAACCAGTGCGTTCCGATGCCTCCATTGCTCGAAAAAACGGGCGGTATCACGATGTCATGAAAGTAGATCTTGCTGCAGTGGGTCGTTTCGTAGAGCGTTTTGAGGTCGGCGCGCAGTTCCGCTTCCATGCCGAGCCCGAGCTGTCCACCCGCTCCAAGGACAGAGTCGAAACCGAAACTTTCGCTATAGGGCCCCGCGAGAGCGGAAACATCCGCGACGATGACGTGGAGCGGGGCGAACTTTGGCGAACTGCCGCACCCGCAAGATTTGGGTTCTCGTCTCGCCGCATCGCGCAAGGCACGATACATGGTCACTGTACCGCGATTCTCGACCGTCCCGCCGTCCGTCACCCAATAACGTTTGGCCGTGCCGCTGCTCGGCATGATATCCACGGCGGCATCCGGAAACACAGGGGGGAAATTGGCGCTCAATGCTGCAGCGCGTGACACAGAGACGTCAGGTTCGTCGATGGTGACGATTTCCATCCCGGGCGACGTACTTGCCTGCATCGTCTGGGTCGATCCGATGTTGGTCAGCACAAGCCGCCCGCCCGCGCCCGCGCCATCCAGCAGCCCCTGGCACCGGCTGGCCTGTTCCGGCAGCGAATACCCGTCGCCTCGGCGGCACGGATTTCCAGGATCGGGATAGGATCCGACGATCGACGAATTCAGCATCAATCCAAACGAGACGTCGCCCATCTTTCCCGCCCCCATTCGGCAGGCGAAGGATTCCGCCAGGATATGGCCGAGTTTGGAGCGGGCTGGTGCAAGGCCGCTCACAGAACCATCCGGCACCGCCGGCTCGCCGCATGTAAAACGTCTCCAGTGAAAGCGACCGAATGTGATCCGCAGGTCGCTGGCGCGATTGATGACATCTTCAATATAAGGATGCGCCATTTCCCGCGAATAGCGCTCCCAAGCCATGAAGCCGACGCCACCGCGGGAGCGTAGTTCCGCCTCGTGCAAGCCAAAATACGCAAGCGCAGCGCTCCCGCCGGAAACGCCGCTCGCCATCACCACGTCGCAGACATGTCCCGCCTCCGCCAAGCCCCTCAGCAACGAGGCGGTATAGATTGCAGCGCGTGTACCACCTCCGGAAGCCGCGATGGCGATGCGAGGCATGCCCGCTTTCAGAGGTGAGCAGTCGCCATTTTCATAATCCTGGTTCTTCATGAACGCGAGAGCATCGCGACCGCCCCCACCCTCGGCATGGACTGTGAGCTCCGGCGGTTGCACCGCGTAATAGAACGTCAGGACAATCGGCCCGACAATCAGGCCAAAGGCCAACGTTCCGACGATGACCGGATAGATCACCGCCGCCCGCTCGAAATTGCGCAGGCTCGCCAGCAGATCGTCTGCCTTTATTATGTCGCGGGAGCGAAGCTCGATCTGGCGCCGGAACTGACCGATCAGCTCCGCGGGCGTCATGAACTGGAGCGCCGTGCCGCCGCCGGCATACCCGTCTTCGTAGTGACCCCGCAGCTTCAAGCGGCCGGCGCCATGCAGGCTGATCGTGCGACCTTCGCTTTCGACGCGGCTGAGTGTCGGATCACCGTGGTAGGGATAGGCGACCGATATGGCGGTGCGCCAGTCGGGCTTGAGTGTGAGCATGCGCATGAGCCTGCGGGCAACGAACTGGTCGGTCCAAAATCCGTAATACCAGGCGCACGCATAAGAAAGCAGGATGTAAAGCATCAGGACCGGGTTGCCATAACCCGTGCTGCCGCCATTGAAGAGGTACGTGATGAAATGTATTTCCGCGAGCCGTGCCCCGGCGACGGCAATGACGAGAATGGAAATCACGCGCTGCGGACCGATGAAAAACATCCGGCCCAGCGTCTTCAGGATTTCCATCAGCCGCTCGAAGAGAATGCCGAGGAAGAGCAAGATCCACATGATCCCGCCGACGAAAAGGAAAGTCAGGGCAAGAAGATGGTCGGGTACGAACAGGGTCAGCAGCGACCCGGGCAGAAGGAGTTCTACCGGATAGCGAACCGGAGCGATTGCCAAGGCGGAAAAGAAGGCAGCTTTCGCCCCGCCCCCCACGAAACTGTAGCGATCCTTGGGAAGAAACAGCTCCACCTCTGGCAGGGCATCGGCCAATCCTCCATCGGCTGTCGACCTGAATAGCGCTGCGGCAAAACCGAATGCAGCAGCAAGCGCGACGGTCATCGCAAGAACGACGGCCACGCCCACGTGCAGTCGGGGTGCGGCGACCATCTCTCCGTAGACCTCGGGCAGAGAACTCCACAACAGCAATGCCAGCATCGCAACCAGACATGTCAGTTGCCCGGTCAGCAGATAGTTGTTGGCGACTTGGCGACGCTCGGCAAGAGCGTTGAGACCCAGAAAAAGCACAAGTCCGATCACCAGCAGAATGAGGTTCGGCCAATCGGTTTCCATGGTGGGGCCAAGTGCCAGCATGACGGTCAGCACCAGAAACAGCGCCGGCGCGTACCAGGGATAACGGTCCGGGGCGAGCAGTTTCCAGTAGGCGCGTCGCCTCGTCGGAAGCGGCCGGTTGGCCCACGCATCCAGACGTCGCCAGCCGCGAACGAAATCCGCAACCCTGTCGTTCAGCCAGGGATAGGCTTGCCGAACGAGAGACCGGCCGCGTGGTTGAACCTGCGTCATCACGCCATCTCCCCCTGTGGTGGCGAAAGCAAAACGTCGGCCGCCTTCTCGGCGATCATGTAGACCGCGCAGGCGAGGAAATAACCGGGAATGCGGGGAAAGACCGACGCATCCACGATCCGCAACCCATCGACGCCATGCACCTTGAACCGGCTGTCCGTCACGCCGCCGCTGTCCCGCGGCCCGATGGCGCAGGTCCCGCAGGCGTGGTGACCCCATGCGTTTTCGGCCACGTAGTTGCGCAGTGCTTCGTCGCTGTCGCGCCAGCGGCCGGGCTCTTCCTCTTCGGCAACGAGGTCGTCCATCCCTTCGGCCACTTTGCGCACGAAACGGACGCCCTTTACCATCGCATCGAGATCGCGACGGTAATCACCGCTGCCTTCGGCAAACGAATGGAACTGAATGTCCGGGTCTGTCCGCCAGTCCGAAGATCGCAGCCTCACCGTACCGGCTCGGTTTTCCGTATAGGCCTTCAGCACGACCCAGCTCAGATAGTCTTTCTTTCTGATCCGCTGCGAATAGCCTTTGTAGTAGCCGCGGAAATCACCCAGCAGCGAAAAGCAGTGGAGATCAGGCTCGTTCAGGCTGTCGCGCGATTTGAGCGCCATGGAAAACAACAGGCCGTTGCTTGTGTAGTTGCCAAGACGAAAGCGCCGCCACTTGCGGTATTCCGCGTCACGGATCGAATAGGCTGCGTTTTTAAGCGTCGCCCAGGGCTTGTTCATGCGGCTGACGACGCCGATCTCATATCGGTCCTGCAGATTGCGGCCAACGCCCGGCAGATCTTCGACGACGGCGATCTCGTAACGAGCGAGATGAGCGGCATCGCCAATTCCCGACAGCATCAGGATCTTCGGCGATGCGAAAGCGCCGGCTGCGAGGATGACCTCTCGCCGCGCCTCAACGAAGAGTTCGTTGCCGTTCGCATCGATCGCGTGGACGCCCACGGCGCGCCTATCCTCAATCGCAATACGCGCCACCGCTGTTCTCAGCCGGATATCGAGCCTGTCGGGATACCTCGCCTTGACGTCGAGCAACCGTTCGCGCGGCCCATGCCGCACATGCCTGCGGGTGGAAAGGGGCGCGATGCGGATGCCGCTTGCGAAGGGGTTCCAGACCCGGTGCGCATTCGGATCGGTTTCCGCCGTCTCCCATTGCGTCCCGGAATGACCGAAGGCATCAGCTGCCGCGCGCACACAGCGCAGAAGCGAGCTCAACAGCAGGCGGTCGCGGATTGGTCTCAGCGGAAAAACCAGTTCCGTTTGCATCCAGCCCCACCAGCCGTGTCCGGTCGGATTGAGACCAGTGAGGAAGGAAAGCCAGCGCCAGAAAAAGATGCGGTAGCGGCAGCGTTCGATCCGTTCGAAATAGGTCTGCATATGCGCAGCCCGCCAGCTCTCGTCGCCTGTGAGGTCGCGGATATGGTTCCAGTCGCAGGCATTCGGTTTGACGATGATCATCGCATGATGGGCACTGCAGCCACCCAGCCCCTGTGCACGGGGATAGAGAATTCCGCCCTTTTCATCGCAGTACCGCCAGTCGCGTTTCTGCACGGCCGTATCCTCATAATGCCTGACATAGTAATCACGCGCCAAACCCTCGTGTTCGGACGCGAAAGCATGGAACGCCGGCACTTTATAAGCATCGGCCAGAGGCATATCGGGGTCGTCATCTGCAACCGCATCGCTGTAAGGCCGTTCGGCGAGCGGATCACCACCAGCTTCGATCACCAGAACGGTGCACCCCGCCTCCACAAGCCGCGCAGCCACGACCGCCCCACCCGCACCGGCGCCAATCACGATGTAGTCGTGGGTCGCTTCGCTCCCTGCCATGTCACAGCTGCTTCAGGAATGAAATCAATGCGTCCTTGTCCGCCTGCGACAGATCCGAGCCGAAGGCATGTCCCGCATTGACGACGTAATCGGGGCACTTGCTGAGGGTCACGAGCCGATCGATCAGGCCGGTCTCGCGCACGACCGTCTCGGAATGGCTCCGCACCGCCGGGTCGGCCAGTTCCTGCGCGGAGCATTGCCCGCCCAGCTCTGCGAAGGCCGAAACCAGGCCGGGACCATTGGTGATCAGCCGCTTGTAAACGGGCCAGGCGTCTTCGTCATGATCCGGCAAAAGCTTGGTATTGACCAGCGCATTGACCGGAAATCCCGACGGGAAGGGCCCGAGTGCAATCGATCCGTCATCCTTGAACGCCCAGGGCGCAATGCGGCTGAGCAAGCCGCTAAAGGGGCGGATCTGATCCGGCACGAAGCCTTTTGGGATGATCAGGCAGGAAGGGGCGCTGGTACGATAGATATAGCCTGGCACGGCCTCTTCGGTCGCTTTGTCCATCCGCCGCGTTTCCGGTGAAAGCATCTGCCGGATCGACGTGTCGAAGGCCGAAAGCCGGTTTTCGATACAGGGCATGTAGGGGTCTTTGGGATCCGCAGCAGGGCAGGCGCTGGGAGATCGTGGGTAGTTTCCGTTGCCGGAGTTTGCCTGCGTACCAGACGTCCCAACAGGCCCGCTTTCCGTATCCTTGCCATAACGCGGATAGGAATAGGGGATCTCGTGCCCGACGGAATTGTTGAGGAGATAGGGCGCCGTCGACCAGAGGCTGATCAGCGAAGGCGGTCGCAAATAGCCGCGTCCGTTACCAGGTGATTGCATCGGCGTTGCTGCACCCGAAACCGGATGGTGCACCGTCACTTCCTTCGGTGCAGGCAGGGTTTTGTACGTCGACGAGGTGAAGTTATCCCAGATATCGCCGGCCAGGCCATTGGTGGCGATGGCACTGCACGCATTGGTGCGCACCAGATCGATCGGCACCCTTCGTTCATTTGACAGATAGTTGTCGACGAGAAAGTCCGGTTTCTCGGCCTGCGCACGCATCAATTGTTTGAACTGCGCCGATTGTGCCCATGCCCAGTAGCGGTCCCAGCATTCACGGTACTGCGGCCCCGCGCCGCCGCCCTCGCAGATCCCCTCGCCAACGCCGAATTCGGCCGGAGCCTTGGGTTGTTTGCTCGAATGGCACGCCGCGCAGTTTTCAGCGAAGACATCACGACCACGGGCTACCTGCTGCTGATCCAGCGCGGCCAGCAGCTCCTTTCCGCCCGGCGCGTCCTTGAGGAGATCGGAGCGACCGGTGACGAGAAAAAAGATCGCCATGTCGGCCGTCATCGTCTCGGTCGCCTGCCAATAGACGGAGTTCTTTTGTGCATCCGGAACGCGGATTGGCGATATCTTCTGGCCACCCAGGAAGGGGCGGAAGTGCAGAAGCCACTCTTCGCTGAACAGCCCGATGTTCAAGTAAACACGGTTGAGCGCCCCAAGCGTGCCGACGGAGTCAGCCCCATCCTTCAGCACCCGCATCGAAGCAGACTTGCCATCCCGCTTGTTGAAGAAGGCATGCAGTGCCGCCGTCTGCGAGTAATCCTGAAACTGCTTGTTCGCCAGCTCGTCGCCGGTCAAATTTTCCCAGCCCGTACCGGATGCAATTCCAAGGCGCGCTACTGTCTCATAGACCGCATTCATCGTGCGAGGGTTGTTGATGTAATCGCTCGAAACGAGCGAGGTATCCAGCGAGCCCGGCGGATTGGTGTGGAACAGCTGGAAAAGGAAATTGCCTTCGTTGGAGGTCGGCTTATCGTCCTCGCCGCGCGGTTGCGTGTTCCAGAAGAAGATCCGGTCCACCCAGAAGTACTGCGCTCCCGGGTTCGAGGTGATCTGCGAAAACTGCGGCCTTTCCACATCCGCCGGCGGCGTGATCGGGTTCGGTCCGACATGGCAGAACGCGCAGGACATGCCGACGCGGTACGGACGCACCAGATCCTTGTCGTTGTAGTAGGAAGGGTCGTTATAGTAGCGGTCGGGGTCCCACTTTTTCGAGGCCTTCAAGTCGAAATCCGGGTTGGGAAACAGGCGCAGCCCCATGACGCCGGTCGGTTCCCCGTAATAGGAGCCGACCGGCAGGGTCACCTCCCGGGCTTCAAACTCAACCGGTTTACCCCGCGCACCCACTTCCACGCCTGGGTATCGCCTGTCCGCGTCCGGATTGCCGCCGAACGGATCGGGAGGCGTGTCAGTCCGGCGCTGGTCGAGCCACAATCCGAAGTGTTTCGGGTCCGGTCCCGTCGCCTCATCGAAGCCCGGCTCATTGACGAGCCCGAGATACCGAAAGCGATTGTCGCGGCCATAGGCCTGGCTCGGATGCGAGGAAACCGTCTTCAGAAGATCAAATGCTCCGATCGTGTTGCGCGCGGCAAAATCCCAGAAGCGATCATTGCCGCCGGTCCAGACAATCCAGGCATTCTGACCGCGGATTGCCGCCTGTCGGATCGCCTCGGGGTCAAGCCCCGTCGCGGCTGCAATCTGGCGGATTTCCTGCGGATACTCCCCTCCCTCAATCCCCTTGAGGAGACCCTTGTCCATCTCGGCGAAATAGGGCTCGGTTGCGGCTGGCAGACTGGAAACGTCGCGCCGCGCAAGCTTGGCCTCGTCCTCGACCTTGCCGAACTGATCGGATGGTGGCTGGATGAGTGACCAGACGACGAAGCCGGCCACGAACAAAAAGAGCACCACCAAAGCGGCAGCGGTCGTGACCAGCCAGAAGAGGAAACGCTTCGCTTTCTTGGTCCAACCGTGCATGCGTCCCCCTCCCCGGTTTCAAAGTGTCTTCAGATAGGCGAGCAAATTGTCCTTTTCGGCCTGCGGCAGGTCCGTGCCCCAGAGATGGCCGCCATTGCCGTTGCCCGGCAGGCTCGTGTCATAGAGAAACCCGCCCGTTTCCGGTTGCTCGGCGCTGACGAAACCCCCGTTCACCGTGTCGACGAGATCGGAGCCGCGATAAAACTGCTTCGGCCTCTGTTCCGGAGATTTGAGGAGATCGGCAAGCGTCGGAACGCTGCCATTATGCAGATAAGGCCCACGCAACCACAGGCCCGCCATATCGACGGCCACGTAGCCTTCCGCCTTCTGAAACTGCGTGAACCCCCACCGGTAGCCAGTCTCGTAATCGGCATATCGGGACTTCGCCACGGGGCTCCACATGTCGATGCGATGCCGATCCGTTCCGAGTTCGACAATCGGGATCGGAGATCGGTAGCGCGCACCGTTCGTGTCATGGCAAACGGCACACTGCGCCTGGTAGACCCCCTGCCCCGCATCGACGGCGGAGGCGTCAACCCGAAGGGGATCGTCCGTCTCACGACTACTCTTGAACGGCGAAGGCGGCGGCCGCTGCACCGAGGTGAAGGCGATCATCCGGTCGAGGTTTTCTTGGGTCCGCAGAACGGTTTTGGAACTCATGCCATCGCCGATGGCGCCCGATACCGCGGTTTCGCGCACATCCGTTTGCAACCCGTCCCAATGAAGCGAGAAGGTGCGAATGTTCGTCGGGGCAAGCTCGCTCATGTTCCACAGCGGCATCATGTCGGAATTGCCGATCGTGCCGTCGTCCGGGAGCTCGAGGTTCTGGAATTTGACGGGGTTGAAAGGATCGATGCGGCCCGGGCCCCAGTCGGGTCGAGTGTCCTGCCAAGCGAACCGCCGTGCCTGATCCTGAAATGCCTTGCGGGTTGCCGGGATCAGAACGAAACGGTAGAGCAACCTCTCATAAAGCGGCATGTCGTAGATCGTGGTGATTTCCCGCATCACCCGGTCCGCGGTGAAGCGGGCATCGGCACCGACCTTGATCAGGAAGCGGATATAGGCCTGCGGATCAACGCGCGTTCCGGCACCGGCCGAGACCATCACGCGAGGCTCATCGGGTTTCAGCCGGTAGCTGCCCTGATGGCAGAAGGCACAGTTGGGCGAGACGCGATCGATGACACCCAGTGTCGTCACCGAAAAGCCGATTGGCACCTTGTCTCCGGCACGCCAGTACATGCCGAAGGCACCGTAGCCATCCTTGCCGTTCGGCACATGCTCCGGAAAGAGCTGCGGCAGCACGCGCCAGATCCAGTAGGGCAGGCCCTGAACCTCTTCATTGCCGATCGAGCCGTGATTGAAAAGCCGGGCGAGATCCTCCGTACGAGGGGCGGCAACCGGGCGGAAAAGAAGAAGATAAACGGAAAGCGCACCCGCCACGACGACGACCAGCAGCGCCAGAAGCCCTTTCCAGAACAGCCGGGTTTTGCGCACACTCATGAGCGGCCCCCGTCGGCGAGTTCCTGTTCAAGGCGGCTGATGTTGAGGAGGCAGATCAGCGTCGGGATCGCCACCGAACCATCGAGAAGGACACCGGTGATATAGCCGATCGGCTGGTCGAACACCGTCACGGCAAGGAGGAAGAACACGACGCCGGCTGTGCGCGATGGAAAGACCTGCAGCCAGGCAAAGATCCGGTAGCGGTCGATATCGATCGACGCGGGAATATAGAAGACGGAGAGAATACCAAGCAGGAGGCCCGCGAACTGCGCCCAGATCACCTGGTTGACGACGATGCCGAACAGGGAAAGCAGCCATTCCGGGCAGAAGATCAGAGGCAGCACGAAACATAGGTTCAGGATCACGCCGATCCATACGACGATGGCGTGACGGGCCTTCCAGGTGCTGAGCGAGCGGGTCCTGATCATAGCGTCTTCATGTATTCGACGAGGGCATCCTTATCGGCTCCGGAAAGCTCCGTGCCATAAGCTTTGCCCTCGTGTCCGCGGTTGGAATTGCCGGTTTTCGAGGTGTCATAGAGAAACAACTGATCGCCCGGTGCCGCATCGTCGGATCGATATCCGACCCGTGCCAGGTCGAGCACCTCGCTGCCGCGATACCACCGGGCCGGCCGCTGCGACGAGGGTTCGAGCAGATCCCGCAGCGTCGGTACGGACCCATTGTGCAGATAGGGCGAGCGGGCCCAGATCCCGTCGAGGGGATGGTTCGCATAGCCGTTGGTCTTGTGGAACCGCTTGAAACGCCACGGATAGCCCGCATAGAGCTGGTTCTGTGCGGCCGCAAAATCCGGTGTGTAGGAGGCCCAGCGGCCGCGATCCGTCCCGATATCGGCCAGTGCGACCGTCTGGCCGAGCCGCTTGAAATGATCGGTATTGTAGGAATAGGTTCCGCCTGTCTTCATGCCATGGCAACCGGCGCAGGTATCCGAGAACACTTCCCTGCCGCGCTCGGCAGCGTCGACATCAACCTTTGCCGGAAACTGTGGCGCAGGAAGATCCCACATCCATTGTTCGATGCGGCGGATCGACGGTCGATCCACCGTTACCGGTGTCACACCTGCGCCGAGTGCTGCGCTCAGGTTGCGCTCGGCAACCGAATTGTTATTGCCGTCCCAGTGAAGGTTCATTCCCTCCCGCGGCCGTTGCTGCCAGATCGACGGATAATCGGAGCTTCCGTTCAGCGCTCCATCACTGATCGATGCAGCGTCCATCGGAAAGTTGAACTGCAGGCTTTTATAGGGGTTGAATGTATCCACCCGCCCGGGTCCCCATTTCTCCTGCCGCGCAACGAATGTCAGCCGTTTGCCGAGATCTGCGAATGCCGCCTGGAGGCGCGGAAAGATCACATAGCGATACACCACCTGCTCGAACGCATTGAGATGACCGCCGACTTCTGGACTGTTGATCGCGGCGATCAGCCGGTCGGCGGTAAACCCGGGATCCGACCCGAGGTCGATGAAGAAGAGAATGAATTCCTGAAGCCGCAAATTGTTTGAAGGTGCACCGTAGACCAGATGCCGCTCCGTCTGGTTCGGAAGCGTGTAGGTTCCGACATGACAAACCGAGCAGTTCAGCCAGACGCGATCGACTCCGGACACGATGCGCCTGGAGACGCCGATCGGCAGGTCGTCGCCCGGCTTCTCGTAAAGCATGCCGAAATGACCCCATCCGGCCGGCCCAAGCTTGTCGGCATACATCACCGGCAGCGCCTTGAAGACCCAGTAGGGTGGCCCGGTCGATGCCTCGCTGCCAATCGAGCCGTAGAGGAAATGATCTTCCTGGTTTCGGAACGCGACGACATACTGGTTGACGAAAACGAGCCAGTAGACGATCGCTGCGAGCACAAGCACTGCGATCACCACGACGATTTTCCGCTTGCGCCCGAGGACGATCTCGACCGGGGTCAGCGGATCGTTGAGATCACTCATGGCTCCGCCTCCACCGCCTGAGGTGGTGTCGCCACAACGCTTCCCGGAAAGGCTGGCGGCGTAAACACCGACATCACCTCGTCGATCATGTTCTGATGCCGGGCCTCAAACGTTGACCCGGGATACCGTTTTACCTCGTAGCAGCCGAGAGGGTTCTCCAGATCATTGAGAAGACACTTGTTGCAATAGGTGCACTCGCGGCCTTTGTCCGGGCCATTCTGGGTCTTGAGGATCTTTGGCAAATCATTGTTGGCAATCAACGGTCTTGCCATGCTGACGCCATCGCAGGCGCCGCTGCGGATCGCCTCGCCGATCACATCGGCATGCTGAAAACCGCCCGTACAGAGAACCTTGACGCTTTGATCGATGCCCCGGACCGCTTCCGTGACAGCGCGGGCATAATCGAGGTTGATGCCTTCGATGACTTTCCCCCGCCGGAAACGCCACCAGGCCACAAATGCAGGTCCCAGGACCGGATTCGAAAAGATCGAATAGTTGAAACGCGCCCTTGTGCCTTGCGAAAGCATGCCGTCATACCAGCGCCGCAGGTCGTTCAGGGGCAGATCACCCGGCGGGTTGCGGGGGTGCGGAAAGGTCGACCCGCTGGAAATATGGAAGGCATCGACACCCTTGCCGCCATCCAGCAGGAGGGTACAGATCTTGACCGTCTCGTCGAGCGTATTGCCCTTCCTGATCCAGGGATAGAGCCAGTCGTTGTGATCGACCCCGTTGATCTTCATCTGCAGGTGAAAGTCCTGACCGACCTCGCGGCGAATGGCGCGAACGATCTCCAGCACGAACCGCGCCCGCCCTTCCCAGTCGCCGCCATATTCGTCGGTGCGGTCATTGATGCCGCTGCTGAGAAACTGCGTGATGAGATAGCCGTTGGCGCCATGCAGCTCGACACCGTCGAGACCGGCCTCTTTGGCCCGGCGCGCGCCCTGGGCAAACTGCTCGACGACAGTGCGAATATCCTCCCTGCTCATCGCTTCGGCGAGCAGGCCGTGAAAGTAATCGCTTTTGTTCGTTGAGCTCAGTCCCCTTTTGTAGAGGTTTTCAGCACCGCCCATGTCCTGCTGGCGGCCCGAATGACTGAGCTGCATCAAGAACCGACAGTCGTGGGCGTGAACCCGTTCGCCGACCGCCCTCCAGAACGGAATTTTGTCGTCATTGTCGATCATCGCGTAGCGCACGAGGATTCGCCCACGCACGGAAACCGGCGTGAAAGACGAGATGATACAGCCGACCCCGCCGCGGGCGAATTTCTCCTCCCAATTCAGACGCGCAGAGCCGCCGTGACCGTTGTAATCGTCGAACTGCCCCGAGACATTCGATCGGAAAAGACGGTTTTTCACCGTCAAAGAGCGGAATTTCAGCTCCTGGAAGATCTGTCTGGAATTGTCTTCGTGAGTGTACTGCTGATCGTCATGCATCATCGTTCGCCCGCTGAGTTAAGAGGACGCCAAATTCAAAGGTCAGAATTTTTGGATGCTATGCGTAAAATGCTTGTGACTGACGATCACGTTATTGCAATTTTATCGAGCTTGCAACGGGAATATGCAACCTCGAAACCGGCCTCAATTCGCGAAGGTGAACTGTCGGGAGCGATCTTCTAACGACGGTTTTTCGAACGTGAGGCAAGCACGTTTCGGATGGAAAAGCTGGAATGGATCCGCAAAACCCCGGGAAGTGCCGACAGGATTTCCTTGTGGATGCGCTCGAACGCGCCGGCGCTCGCAACTTCCACCCTCAGGATATAATCCGAGCCACCGGTCATCAGGAAGCATTCCTGAATTTCCGGATGTTTCCTCACAGCAGCTTCGAACCGGTTGAGGTAATCCTCGGTCTGCCGCTCCAGCGTGATGTTGATAATCACGGCGATGGCGCTCTCGATCTGGCCATTGTCGATCAGCGCCGTATACCCGCGGATGACGCCGGCTTCTTCCAGGAGCTTGACGCGCCTGAGACACGCGGAGGCAGACAACCCGACTTCCGCGGCCAGTGCCGCATTGCTGATCCGCCCGTTCAGACGAAGGAGCCGGAGAAGGTTACGGTCGATCGCATCTATCGCTTCCATGCATATTCTTTCAAAACACGACAGAATTCACCAGAATATCGATATTCGTCGCACATCCTGTCATCAAATAGCACCAAACTCACCGAATATTCAAATAATCTGCTCTCACAGGGAGGGCAGCAGCATGGATATTTCGTCCTCGTTTGGTGACGCCGAAGTACAGTTCGTTGCCGAGGGTGCATCGGGATACCTGACAATCGATCTGGGTGCCCTCCGGCGCAACTACGAGACGCTCGCCGACATGCTTCGACCGGCACACTGCGCAGCGGTCGTGAAGGCTGATGCCTATGGACTTGGTGCAACGGTCGTATCGAGAACGCTCGGCGATGCCGGATGCCGGGACTTTTTCGTGGCCCAGTTCGTCGAGGCCATCCGGCTCAAGGATACTCTCCCTGCCGATGCACGTCTCTATGTCTTGAACGGGTTGCAGCCGGGCAATGAGGAGCGTTGTGCGGCTGATGGCATCATCCCGGTCCTGAACTCTTTGCCTCAGTTGCGCCGCTGGTCTGAGCTCGCGCGGCAGTCTGGCCGGTCGCTGCCCGCAGCTCTGCAGGTCGACAGCGGCATGTCCCGTCTCGGTTTGTCGCCGGAAGAATGCAGCATCCTGTCCCGGGAAATGAACGAGCATGCCGGCTTGGAATTCCAGTTCGTCATGAGCCATCTCGCATGCGCCGACGAAGGCGCAAACCTTATGAACGGCGAGCAGCTGGCGGAATTTGAAAGACTTTCTCGTCTGTTTCCGGGAATTCGGATTTGCCTCGCCAATTCCGGCGGCATCTTTCTGGGTGGCGATTTCCACCACACGCTGGCGCGGCCCGGCATTGCGCTTTACGGCGGCAACCCGACCCCCGGCTCTCCAAACCCGATGGAGCCGGTCGTCAGACTCGATGTCGCCGTGGTTCAGACACGTACCGTGCCGACCGGAACCCGGATCGGCTATGGCGGATCGCATATTGCTGACCGAGAGATGCATCTGGCAACGATCGCAGCCGGATATGCGGACGGCCTGCCCCGTGCCCTCAGCGGCACGGGTGCGGTGTATCACGCTGGCGTACGACTGCCGATCGTCGGGCGGGTTTCCATGGACAGCATCATCATCGATGTCAGCGCGCTGCCAAAGGATACTTTGACACTCGGCAGTCTCGTCGAGGTGGTCGGGGAACACCAGACGCTGGAAGAGATTGCCGAGGCCGCCGGAACGATATCCTATGAGATACTCACGGGCCTAGGGCACCGTTACCAAAGACTATACCGCCAAGTTCAGCTGCAAGACGTCTAGGGGAATGCCATGAAAGTCATCGTACTCGGCGCCGGCGTCATCGGCACGACCACCGCCTATCAACTGGCCAAGGCCGGCCACGAGGTCGTCGTTGTCGATCGCCAGACAGGCCCTGCGCTCGAAACAAGTTTCGCCAATGCCGGCGAAGTCTCGTTCGGTTACTGCTCTCCCTGGGCGGCACCGGGCATTCCGCGAAAGGCACTCAAGTGGATCTTCATGGAGCACGCGCCGCTGATCCTGCGCCCGAAGCTTGATCGCGCCATGCTGTCGTGGATGTTCAAGATGCTGTCGAACTGCACCTCGGAGCGCTACGCGATCAACAAAAGCCGGATGCTGCGACTTTCCGATTACAGCCGGATCTGCCTTGCAGATGTCCGGGATGAAACCGGGATTGATTACGACGCGCGCATGCAGGGAACGCTGCAGCTGTTTCGCACACAGCAGCAGCTCGACGCCTCCGCAAAGGACGTCAAGGCGCTCGCGGCCGATGGCATTCCCTATGAAGTGCTCGATCCCGAAGGCTGTATCCGGGTAGAACCGGCGCTCGCCCATGTGCGCGAAAAGATCGTCGGCGGACTTTTGACACCCAAGGACGAGACCGGCGACTGCTTCAAGTTCACTAATCTTCTCGCCGCCAAGGCCGAAGCGCTCGGCGTCCGGTTTGCCTATGGTACGACCATCAAACGGCTCGATGTCGAAGGCGGTAAGGTCAGGGGTGTCGTGACGGACCGCGAAACGCTACGTGGTGATGCGGTCGTGGTTGCTCTCGGCAGCTACTCGCCACTGGTCGTGAAAGACCACGGCATCGATCTGCCGGTCTATCCGGTCAAGGGATATTCGCTGACCATCCCGATCAAGGATGCCAGCCGCGCGCCGGAATCAACGATCATGGACGAGACCTACAAGATCGCCATCACGCGGCTGGGCGACCGCATCCGGGTGGGCGGCATGGCCGAAATTTCCGGCTATACGAACGATCTCGGTGCGCCGCGCAGGCGCACGCTCGAACATTCCGTGACCGACCTTTTCCCCGGCGGCGATATCACCAAGGCGTCGTTCTGGTCGGGCCTTCGTCCGATGACACCCGATGGAACGCCGGTGATCGGAGCAACCAAGATCAGTGGTCTCTACCTCAATACCGGGCACGGAACGCTGGGCTGGACGATGAGCTGCGGCTCGGCGCGGGTGATCAGCGATCTCGTCAGCGGCAAAACGCCCGACATCGATGCAACCGACCTTGCCTATGCGCGATACGCGCGCCGCTGATCGGCGTCGCCCGCAAACGCGGAGCCGCGAGCAAGTTCAGGAAAGGCGCTTGTCCGCGAATTCGCTTCTGACGATGCCGTGGCGCTGCAGCTTGTCGTAGAAGGTCTTGCGGGGAATGCCGAGCGCTGCAATCGTCTGCTGCACATCGCCATCACACGTCTTCAGCGTTTCACGAATGATCTCGGCTTCGTATCGCTCCAGCCGCTGGGGCAGCGAACCCGTTTCCGGATCGGCTGATTGCCGAGCGGGAGAGCTTGTCGGATCAAGCCCCAGAACCACACGCTCGGCAAAATGCGACAACTCACGGACGTTGCCGGGCCAGTGATGGTCGCGCAGGTACTGGCCGATTGTTGGCGTGATCGAGGGTGCTTCCCGATCGAAGCGGGTTGCGGCACGATCTGCGAAATAGCTGAACAACAGGGGAATATCGTCCGGCCGCTCCCGCAGAGGCGGAATGGCGATCGTGACGACGTTCAACCGGAAATAGAGGTCTTCCCGAAACGTCTCGCGCTGAGCCTGATCGCCCAGATCCACCTTGGACGCGGCGATGATCCGCAGATCCACGGGACGCACTTCGTTTGTCCCGAGCGGCATCACCTCGCGCATCTCCAGCACGCGCAGCATCTGCACCTGCGCAGACATCGGCATGCTCTCGATCTCATCGAGAAAAAGCGTGCCGCCGCTCGAGTGCTCGATGCGACCGATGCGCTTTTTCTGCGCGCCGGTGAAGGCGCCCGGTTCGTGACCGAACAGCTCGCTTTCGATCACCTGCTGCGGCAAGGCGCCGCAATTGAGCGCCACGAAGTTCCCGGCGGCACGGCGGCTCCATCCATGCAGAAGACCGGCAACGATTTCCTTGCCGCTTCCGGTCTCGCCGGTGACGAGGACATCGATATCGGTATCGGCGATCTGGCGAAGCATGTTGCGTAGTCGCTGCATGACCGGTGTCTGGCCGATCAACGGGGATTCCTGGCTGGAACTCTGAGCTGCTGCGCGCAGCCGGCGGTTTTCCAGTGTCAGACGTCGCTTTTCAGCAGCGCGCCGGACGCATTGCACAAGCCTTTCCGTCGCAAACGGCTTGGCAAGGAAGTCGTAGACGCCGCTTTGGATGGCCTTCACAGCCATTGGGATATCGCCGTGGCCGGTCATCAGAATGACCGGCAGCTCTTCGTCCAGACTGCGGAGGCGGTCGTAAAGTTCGAGACCATCGAGCCCCGGCATTCGAATGTCGGAGACGACGATGCCCGGGAAGTCCGCGGAAATTTTAGACAGGGCATCCGTAGCCGAGGTGAAAGCGATTGGCTCGAAACCGGCAAGCTCCAGCGTCTGGCCGGTAGCGCGCAGGAGATCCGCATCGTCGTCTATCAGGATAACCGGTACCGCGCCCATGTCAGGCTCTGTCATGATCGTTTTCCTCATCAGCTCTCACGAGCGATATTGTAAAGCAGGTCCGTCCATCGCGGCTCTCGACCTCGATGCGCCCGCCGTAATCGGTGACGATGTCTTTGGAGATGACGAGGCCGAGCCCCAGCCCTTTTTCCTTCGACGAGTTGAAGGGCTCGAACAGAGCCTTGAGAATCTGCGGCGCGATGCCGGGACCGTTGTCGCAGACATGCACCAGCACCCGATCGGCAGACACATCCGTCGTCACCTGGATCAGCGCATCCGGTCGGCCCTCAACAGCCTCCAGCGCATTCTGGAACAGATTGATAAACACCTGTTCCAGCCGCAACCGGCTCCCCATCACGACCAGCCCGCTTGGCGGCGGCGTGATCTTCAGCGTATCCATTCGTCCGGTGAAGCGGCTGCGAACCAGCATGGTCGCACCGTCGAAGACTTCCTGCAGCAGGACCGGTTCCGGAGCCGGTCGGCCTTTGCGCGCAAGTGCCTTCAGATCATCCGTAATCGCACCGATCCGTTCCGTGAGAGACGCGATGTGATCTAGATTTTCGACCGCAGTCTCGGCCCTGCCCCGTTCGAGCAGTACCTTGGAATTGTCCGCATAGGCGCGGATCGTCGCGACAGGCTGGTTGATCTCGTGGGCGACACCGGCTGCAACCTGGCCGAGGATGGCAAGCCTGTTGGCATGTACCAGATCCTGCTGGACGGACTGCAGCCGGCTTTCGGTCTGCTTGTGATCCATGATCTCCGCCTCCAGCCTGTCACGCGCCAGACTGAGGTCGATCGTGCGCGCCGCAACCCGATTTTCGAGATCTTCCCGCGCAAGCCTCTGCTGGGCAATCGCCATTTCGGTCACCTGCCGACGTCGCAGCAGGAACGCTGCCAGCGCCAATAGTGTCGTTACGACCAGGATCGCCATCAGCCGTGTTTCGCGAAGCGCATCCGACATCGCCTTGGAAATTGGCAGAAGATATTCGAAGCGCCAGGGGGTCGACGGGATCGGGGTCGTGATCTCCAGGAAGTCTTCTGCTCCCGCGCCTCCCGGAAGAATAGCCTGCAGCGTCCGCGCGTTGTCTCCGACCGGCTGCTGACGGATGAATGGCAGGGGAAGAAGCGGCGCATCGCCGAATTGGAGACTTTGGCGAATGGCGCCGAGATCGTCCGGATCCAGCGGCTGGGTCGTCATGAACCGCCAGGATGGGAGGCTGGTGATCAGTACGACGTTGCTGGAATCAACAACAAACGAAGGGCGCTGCGAGTTGCGCCAGTCCGCTTCCAGCTGATCGAACTCCATCTTTGCAACGACCACGCCGAGCGGCGCTTCGGCCGGACCGACGCGTTGCGAGATGTAGAGACCGGGCCGTTTGCTGACGCTGCCCAGTGCGAAATGTTCAGCCGCCCCCTTCTGCATCGCCCGCGTGAAATAGGCACGGAAGGTATAGTCGTTGCCGACAAAGCTTGTTGGCTCCCGCCAATTGCTCGACGAGATCGCAATCCCGTCCGGGCCAACGACATAGATCACGCTGGCATTGGTCTTAACGACCAGGTCTTCGAGTTTGGCATCCAGTGCCTCTCTCTTCGCAATAGCCGCATCGGCGCTCAAGTTGACCAAAGCGTCGCGGACCTCGCGGTCACCGGCCAGAAGCAACGGTAGCGCCCGCGGTCGCTCGAGCACGGCCTGCAGAAGAGCAACCTTCAGGTCCGCATCCGTTCGAGCCTGCGCTTCCAGTCGCGTTAACGCTGATGCACGGCCGTAGCGCTCGACCGCAAACCCTGCGGCGACCACAATACAGAGCGCGACCACTCCAAACGTGATCCAAGCCAATCGGAATTTCCGGAGAAGCCGTTCATCGACCTTGGGACCGTTCGTATTGGACATGGCTCTACTGAGCACAATTCCGCACAGCCATCAAGAACAAGTGCGGAGTTTCGCACATTTCGAGAAGTATCTAGGAAATAGCCGCAAAGCCCTCTTCATGAAATTCAATGACTTAATCGCGCCGGCGCAAAGTGGCACGCTGCTTGCTCCCCTCTAGCTCAATTCTGAGAACATGCCCCGGGTAGGAACCTTGAGCGGGGCGACTGGAGGACTTTATGGATATCCCAACACCCGCAGCCGGGACCCCGGCGGCATTGCCATTCTATCGCCACCTGTATTTCCAGGTCGTCGTCGCAATCATCGCGGGCATGCTGATCGGCCACTTCTGGCCTGAATTCGGCGCCAGCCTGAAGCCGCTTGGCGACGCCTTCATCCGGCTGGTCAAGATGATCATCGCTCCCGTGATCTTCCTCACCGTGGCAACCGGCATCGCCGGCATGTCCGACCTGAAGAAGGTTGGCCGGGTCGCCGGCAAGGCGATGCTCTACTTCCTGACCTTCTCGACGCTCGCACTGATCGTCGGCCTGATTGTCGGCAACCTGCTGCATCCGGGTGCCGGAATGAACATCGATCCGTCCACGCTGGACGGCAAGGCTGTGGCGACCTACGCAACCAAGGCGCATGAGACGACGATCACCGGCTTCCTGATGAACATCATCCCGGAAACCATCGTTGGCGCGTTTGCCCAGGGTGACATTCTTCAGGTCCTGTTCTTCTCGGTCCTGTTCGGTATCTCGCTCGGCATGGTCGGCGAAAAGGGCAAGCCGGTCACGGACTTCCTGATCTCGCTCACCGCTCCGATCTTCCGTCTTGTTGCGATCCTGATGAAGGCCGCTCCGATCGGCGCCTTCGGCGCGATGGCATTTACCATCGGCAAATACGGCATCGGCTCGGTCGCCAACCTCGCCTACCTGATCCTGACATTCTACATCACCGCACTTCTGTTCGTGATCGTGGTGTTGGGCGCCGTGGCGAAGTATAACGGTTTCTCGATCTTCTCGCTGATCCGCTACATCAAAGAGGAACTGCTGCTCGTTCTCGGCACCTCGTCGTCGGAAGCAGCGCTTCCCGGCCTGATGCAGAAGATGGAACGTGCGGGCTGCAAGCGCTCGGTTGTCGGCCTGGTCATCCCGACCGGTTACTCGTTCAACCTCGACGGCACCAACATTTACATGACGCTGGCAGCACTCTTCATCGCCCAGGCGACGGGAATCGACCTGTCACTTGGTGATCAGATCCTGCTTCTGCTCGTTGCCATGCTGAGTTCCAAGGGTGCCGCCGGCATCACCGGTGCAGGCTTCATCACGCTGGCTGCAACGCTATCGGTTGTTCCCTCCGTCCCAGTCGCCGGCATGGCGCTCATCCTCGGCATCGACCGCTTCATGTCGGAGTGCCGCGCCCTGACCAACCTCGTCGGCAACGCGGTTGCGACCATTGTCGTCGCACGCTGGGAAAACGAGCTGGACAAGGACATGCTGGACAAGGCGATGGCCGGTGAGCTGACCGGCGATCCGGTAGCCCCTGTCCTGCAGCCGGCGGAATAAGATACGCTCCCAAGCGTCAAAAGGGCGGTACCTTTCTAAGGTGCCGCCCTTTTGATATGTGGCCTAACCCAGGAGCGCTGCTGCGTCGCGCAGGGCAACGCCGCTGATACCGGTCTGCACCATCGCCTTGACCAGAGCCGTGATCGCATCGGCCGCGCTGGCAATCGACATCCCGCCGTCGCGGATGTTCGATATGCAGTTGCGTCGGGAATCGGGCGTGCCTGACCTCGGTTCGTAGGTGACATAGGCGCCGAGACTGTCGGCTGCCGAAAGCCCCGGTCGCTCCCCGATCAGAATGATCGATAGCTTGGCACCCAGTGCCTCGCCGACCGGGTCTGCCAGCGCAACCCGCGCATTTTCAGCCAGAACGATCGGCGCCAGGGAAAGATTCAATTCCTTCAAGCGTGTTTGAAGCGCCTCGATCAGCGGCGTTGCGTTGATTTCCACCGCATTGGACGACAACCCATCGGCGACAACGATGACCACATCGAAATTGTCGCCGCTTTCGGGTCTCACCGAACGAAGCAAATCGACAGACGGTCCGGAAAGTTGCCGGCCAAGATCCGGGCGACGGACGTATGTTCCGCGATCTTCCGCAAGGCTTGCGACCTCGATTGCGCCAAGGCCCATCGACTTCAGACGCTGCGAAAGGCCATGGCGATCCATCCCGCTCCACACCGCCTCGCGAGCCCGTGCGTGATCCATCAGGAACGCGAGTTGCACCTTTGTCGGCTGACCGGCGCCGAAGCGTCCGAGCGATACCCGGGCCGCGGTCATCGACCTGAGATCGAGGCTGCGCTTTTCGGTGTCTTCCACCGGGACAGGCTGATCGCGATCCGTCATGCCGAGGCTCCAAGAAGAGCAAGCTCGGACAGGTGCCGGGTCAGCCGCACCGGATCGTCCTTCAAATAGCCTGCCGGATCGGTGAGCCCCATCTCGTTCAACCATGCTTCGAATTCCGGTGCAGGCGGGCGTTTTAGAGTCTCGCGGCAGTAAACGGCGTCGTGGTGCGACAGAGACTGGTAATTGAGCATGATATCGTCAGCGCCTGGCACGGTGATGACGAAGTTCACATTGGCGGCACAGAGCAGGGTCAGGAGCGTATCCATGTCTTCCTGGTCAGCATCCGCATGGTTTGTGTAGCAGACGTCGACCCCCATCGGCAGACCCATGAGCTTGCCGCAGAAGTGGTCCTCCAACCCGGCGCGGATGATTTGCTTGCCGTTGAAGAGATATTCGGGTCCGATAAAGCCGACGACCGTGTTGACCAGAAGTGGATCGAACGCCCGAGCAACCGCATAGGCGCGCACTTCCATCGTCTGCTGATCCACACCGAAATGCGCATCGGCGGAAAGCGCCGCACCCTGTCCGGTTTCGAAATACATCAGGTTCGCATCGACAGGGCCGCGTTTGAGAGCCCGCGCCGCGTCATGGGCTTCCTTTAGCATCGCCAGATTGACACCGAAACCTTCGTTTGCCTTTTGCGAGCCGGCGATCGACTGGAATACCAGATCGACAGGAGCCTGTTGCTCGATTGCCCGGATGGCCGTCGTGACATGGCCGAGGCAGCAGGTCTGGGTAGGGATCGACAGACGGGAGCGCAACTCATCGAGCAGGGAGACGATCCGGACGTAATCCTCAATGCTATCGGTTGCAGGATTGACGCCTATCACTGCATCGCCCGACCCCATCAGTAGACCGTCGACGGCGGACGCTGCGATACCGCGCGAGTCATCCGTTGGATGATTGGGCTGGTTGCGGGTCGAAAGCCGGCCCGAAAGACCGATCGTCGAGCGAAAGCGTGTCACGACCTCGCGTTTGGCCGCAACCGAGATCAGGTCCTGAACACGCATGATCTTGGAGACCGCTGCCACCATTTCAGGCGTCAGGCCGAACGTGATTGCCTCCAGCTGACGCTGCCCCGTCTCGGGCTTCAACAGCCATTCGCGGAACTCGCCGACCGTCAGCGACGAGATCGGTGCGAATGCCGAAAGGTCGTGCTGGTCGGCAATCAGTTGCGAGACCTCGTCGGTCTCGGCCGCGATCAGCTCCTCGGCGAGGAATGCCTTAAGCGGCAGGTCTGCGAGTGTGATCTGCGCCGCAAGCCGCTCTACCGGACCCTCTGCCGCCACCCCCGCAAGCTGGTCACCAGACCGCTCGGGCGTCGCCTTGGCCAAGAGATCCTTCAGATCACGGAAACGAAAGACCGTCTGCTCGATCGTGGTCTGGTAGGGCATCAGGCGATTTACCGGCTCAGAGGAACATTACGTCCATCATCACGCCAGGCTCCGACCGATGCAAGCGGCAAGCGTCATGAAATGAGATCAGCGAGCGCTTTGTGGCCGGCAAGCGCTGTTTCCAGTTCCGGAATCGTGTGATTGCCTTCCCGGAACAGGTTGATCATGACCGCAGCCGCGATACTGACGTCCGGATCGCTCCTCTCGAGATGATACTTCGCTCGCCAATTCTCGAGTACGATATCGAGGACTTCAAGTTCCGTGGGGCCGAAGGTCTTTTCCATAAATGCGGGCATGACAAACTCAAACTTCTCAGTGACGGCCATCATTTGGTCGATGCGATGCAAGCTTCAAGAGGCGGGTCATCACTTTCTTACAAATGAGATAAGTTCCAGGTCCCTGCGGAAAAACCTCTGCAACCGCAAGAAGTTAGTTGCAACGCACAATCCTCGCGGTCACGAGCAACGCACCATCGACAGCGCCGACAGCCCTTTCACTCGTTGCTGCAATGCACAGATCTGACTGTCACGACTTTCAGGAACACAACCCCAGTCAAGATCGCAACTGAAACGAAGCAAGACGCAGAAAGTGCCACGGCGGCGACAACAATCGTCGCAAGGTCGAGACAACTAGTCAGCTAGCACAGCACTTAGGGAAAGCATCATCAACGAGGTTGGCGAACGTCGGCGGATACAAGACGAACGAACCCAGGCGCACGGCAGGAATGTCCCGCCATTGAGCGATGCGAGAGATGGAGGCGACGGACTTTGCCGTGTGGATACCAGTCACCGACGCACAGAAGCCCGGGCTCGATCACCCGGACTTCGATTGCAGCACCTTATAGGCAATGGGACCATGGTGAGACATGACGTCCTCATGCCCGCACCGAAGGTCAGCGTGGGAAGGAGGTTGCAACCGCCTCCACCAAAGCTTTTTATTCGACGGGAACAGCCGCCCCGTCGTCAGGCCTGCGGTAAAATGTCCTGAGCGTGCGTTCATCCTTGCTGGTGACCTGAAGCCAGGCACCCGGAATCTCCGTCAGTTCACGCAGAACGATCGAATGCTCGATGCCGAACAGCCGCGAAAAGCTGCGGCTGTCCTTGGCAACATCGAGATCGAGGGCAATGATCATCCCCGCCTGTATGCCGCTGAGGCGGGGATCCTGCTGTTGCAGCCTGGCAGTGAGCGCCATAAACCGGTCTGGATCCGGAGGGTTTCCCGTCACGCCGCCTCGCGACGGCGAACGGAGACCATCACCGATTTGGATGTGGGCGTATCGCTCTCTTCGCCCGCGCTTCCGATCGGTACGAGAACATTCAGTTCGGGATAATAGCCGGCGATGCTGCCCCGCGGAATGTCGTAGGGAACAAGGCGGAAATCAGATGCAACGCGGGCGATGCCGTCAGTGTACTCGCAGACGACGTCGACGCGTTCCCCAGCCTTTGCGGACAGCGCCTTCACGTCCTCGGGGTGCATGAAGATGACCTGTCTTTCGCCGTAAACGCCACGATAGCGATCGTCGAGACCGTAGACCGTCGTGTTGTACTGGTCATGCGAGCGGAACGTCTGCAGCGCAAAGTGATCGTGCCGCTTGAGGGCGGCCTGATTGACGGTCTCGGACGGCAGGGCGATATCGGAGAAGGATGCCTTACCCGTCGGGGTGACCCACTCGCGATGGGCAGCCGTGTTGCGCAGGTGGAAGCCGCGCGGCTTGCGCAGACGCGCGTTGAAATCCTCAAAGCCCGGAATGGTCGCCTCGATATGCTTGCGGATCAGGTCGTAATCGTCGGCCAGAGCCGCCCAGTTGATCATGTCCGAGCCGACGGTGGACGCGGCCATGCCGGCAACGATCGCCACTTCCGAGAGAAGATGCGGCGAGGCAGGCCTGTTGATGCCGGCCGAGCCATGCACCATGCTCATCGAATCCTCGACGCTGACGAGCTGCGAATTGCCGGCAGAGTTAAGATCGATCTCGGTGCGGCCAAGGCAGGGCAGGATGAACGAGACATCACCCGGCATCAGATGAGAATGGTTAGGCTTGGTCGCGACATGCACGGTAAGTTTAAGCTTGCGAAGCGCCAGCTCGACCAATGCGCTATCGGGCGTGGCGCGGGCAAAATTGCCGCCGAGCCCGATGAACGCCTGTGCGGAACCATCCAGCATCGCGCCGATTGCGGCGATCACGTTATGACCATTGGCGCGCGGCACCGCGAACCCGAATTCTTTCTCGAGCGCATCAAGGAAGGCGGCCGGAGGCTTTTCGTTGATACCGACCGTCCGGTCGCCCTGAACATTGGAATGACCGCGCACAGGGCACAGTCCGGCTCCCGGCTTGCCGACATTGCCGCGCAGGAACATGAAGTTCGAGATTTCGCGAATGGTCGCGACCGAGTGCAGATGCTGGGTGATACCCATGGCCCAGGTGCAGATGACGCGCTCTGCCTGCATGTAGACGTCTGCAGCGCGTTCGATCGCTTCGCGGGTCAGGCCAGACTGCGAGATGATCTCATCCCAGCTGGTAGCCTCGACCGCGGCCAGATAGGCGTCGAAGCCTTCGCAGTGTTCGGCGATAAACGCGTGATCGAGCACGGACGGACGGCCGGCTGCAACAGCTGCTGCTTCCGCGGCCAGAACCGCTTTCGACATCCCGCGCACGGCGGCCATGTCGCCGCCCAGTTGCGGCTGAAGATAGTCGCTGGCGATGTCGGTCGCGCCGCCACGCAGCATCTGCAGCTTGTCCTGCGGGTCCGAGAACCGCTCCAGACCGCGCTCCTTGACCGGGTTGAAGACGACGATCTGGGCACCGCGGACCGCGGCGCGCCGCAGGTCGCCCAGCATGCGCGGATGGTTGGTACCCGGGTTCTGGCCAATCACGAAGATCGCGTCGGCCTTCTCGAAATCCTCGAGCAGGACCGTTCCCTTGCCGACGCCGATCGACTGGCGAAGAGCCACGCCGCTCGCCTCATGGCACATGTTGGAACAGTCGGGGAAATTATTGGTGCCGTAGGCGCGCACGAACAGCTGGTAGAGGAATGCCGCTTCGTTGCTAGCGCGGCCGGACGTGTAGAATTCAGCGCGGTCTGGGCTGTCGAATCCTTTGAGGATGTCGCCGATCTCGGCGAACGCGTCCTGCCATGTGACCGGGAGGTAGCGATCGCTTGCCGCGTCGTAACGCATCGGATGGGTGAGACGACCGTTGAGCTCAAGCTCATAGTCGGACTGACGGCGCAGCTCGGAAACGGTGTGTGCCGCGAAAAATGCCGGTGTGGCGCGCTTTTCGGTCGCCTCCCACGAGACGGCCTTCACGCCGTTCTCGCAAAATTCGAACGAGGAGCCATGCTCCGGATCGCCCCAGGCGCAGCCGGGACAGTCGAAACCGTCAGGCTGATTGGCCTTCAGCATTGCCCTTGCACCGGACAGCGGAGAGCCGCTGTTCAGCAGCTGCTTGCCGCAGCTTTTCAATGCGCCCCAGCCGCCTGCGGCCGACGATTTTTTACCGATAAATCCTGTATCCATGCTGCATCTATTTGTCGCGGGGACGATTTGATCAAGCGGCAGAACAGCATGGCTTGATAGGAAATATCTATCGTCCTTCTAAGGGGCTCCGATTTATGGTGGTCCGTCGCGGAACTTCTCATCACCGGGATTGAAAGCGCGGCGTCTGCGGCTATTCTCGCGCCGAACTGAAGCGACATCTATATACCGAGCGGAACGGCTACGCAGGAGAGAACATGACAGAAAGTGCTGCCATCCATATCGGCTTTGACGATCTGGTCGCTTTGCTGAAGACGATTTTCGTTCGCAACGGCGTATCTGAGCCAAATGCCCAGATCCTTGCCGAAAACTGTGCCGGCTGTGAGCGCGATGGCTCTTTGAGCCACGGGATTTTCCGCATGCCGGGATATGTATCCTCTCTGAAGAGCGGCTGGGTCGATGGCAAAGCCGTGCCGGAGGTGGAGGACGTCGCCCCGGCCTTTCTCCGCGTCGATGCCAACGGCGGATTTACCCAGCCGGCGTTCTTCGCCGCGCGGTCCCACCTGATCGAAAAAGTCAAAGCCAACGGCGTTGCGGTCCTTGCTATCCGTCGCTCGCATCACTTCAGCGCGCTTTGGCCGGATGTCGAACCGTTTGCGGATGAGGGGCTTGTCGCCCTGAGCGTCGTCAACAGCATGGCGTGTGTGGTACCGCACGGTGGCCACAAGGCGGTGTTTGGCACCAACCCGATTGCCTTCGCCTCGCCGCGCGCGGGCTCTGCTCCATTTGTCTTCGATCAGGCATCTTCAGCGATCGCTCACGGCGACGTGCAGATCGCGGCACGCGCCGGGCATGACCTGAAGCCCGGCATGGGTGTCGACCGCAACGGAGAACCGACAACCGACCCGAAGGCAATTCTTGACGGCGGCGCGCTGCTGCCATTCGGCGGGCATAAAGGCAATTCGATCGCATTGATGATCGAAATCCTCAGTGCGGCCCTGACCGGCGGCTATTTTTCAGGTGAGTTCGACTGGAGTGGCCACAAGGGTGCGCAGACGCCATTCACTGGCCAGTTTTTTGTGGTTATCGATCCCGAGCGGGGCGGCAATCACGCCTTTGCCGACCGTGTTGCGCAGATCTGCGACCTTGTCCTCGATGCCGGTCAAGATCGTCTTCCCGGGGAGCGGAGACATAACACTCGAAAGGCTGCCCTCGCACATGGCATACCGCTCTCGCCCCAAAACCATGACATGCTGATGGCTCTCGCTACACCCTGATGTCTCGTATTTGCAGATGCAATTTCGCGAATATGAACTTCACCGCGCGGAAGAGAAAAAACTTGTCATCGGGGGTAACTATAACGCAGCAAACCCTTTGCCTTTTGCTTGCAAGAAAACATAAGGAGGCATGTAAGGAATGCTTGGAATCAATTTACATCGACAATCTTTAGCCTGACCTACTACATTTTAACTTGCGCAAATATAAGCGACCCAATTCTCAGGAGATTTCATGCGTATCGTAATGGTTGGATCGGGCTATGTCGGGCTTGTGTCCGGAGCGTGTTTTGCAGATTTCGGCCATGACGTGATCTGCGTCGACAAGGCCGCGGAAAAGATCGATGCCCTGAAGAATGGCGTCATCCCGATCTTCGAGCCCGGCCTTGATGCCTTGGTCGAAAGCAATGCCAGGTCCGGCCGTCTTTCCTTCACGACCGAGCTTGCGCCGGCTGTCAGCGAAGCCGACGTCATCTTCATCGCTGTTGGCACCCCCTCGCGCCGTGGCGATGGTCATGCCGACCTCGGTTACGTCTATGCTGCCGCAAAAGAGATCGCAGCTTCGATCAAGGGCTTCACCGTCGTCGTGACGAAGTCCACCGTGCCTGTCGGCACCGGCGACGAAGTTGAGCGGATCATCCGGGAAGCCAATCCGGATGCGGATGTCGCCGTTGTCTCCAACCCGGAATTCCTGCGCGAAGGGGCAGCGATCGATGACTTCAAACGTCCGGACCGCATCGTTGTCGGCCTCTCGGATGACCGTGCCAAGGCTGTGATGACCGAGGTCTACCGGCCGCTGTTCATCAACCAGTCGCCGCTGCTGTTTACATCACGCCGCACATCCGAACTGATCAAATATGCCGCCAATGGTTTTCTCGCCATGAAGATTACCTTCATCAACGAGATGGCGGACCTTTGCGAGAAGGTCGGAGCCGACGTTCAGGACGTCTCGCGCGGGATCGGCCTCGACGGTCGCATCGGATCGAAATTCCTGCACGCAGGTCCGGGCTATGGCGGATCCTGCTTTCCAAAGGACACGCTGGCGCTGGCAAAGACCGCACAGGACTTTGACGCACCCGTGCGTCTGATCGAGACCACGATTGCTGTCAACGACAGCCGCAAGCGTGCCATGGGCCGCAAGGTGATCGCCGCTGCCGGTGGCGATGTGCGCGGCAAGAAAGTCGCTCTGTTCGGCCTTACCTTCAAACCGAATACCGACGACATGCGGGACAGCCCGGCAATCGCCGTCGTTCAGGCTTTGCAGGATGCCGGCGCGATCGTGTCCGGCTATGACCCCGAAGGCATGGCAAATGCCAAGCAGATGATGGACATCGAGTTCGCAGCGGGACCCTATGAAGCAGCTGAAGGTGCCGATGTCGCCGTGCTCGTGACCGAGTGGAATGCGTTCCGAGCCCTCGACCTCGACCGCCTGAAGTCCATCATGAAAACGCCGGTTCTCGTCGACTTGCGCAATGTCTATCGCGCTCAGGAAGTTGAAGCACACGGCTTTGCCTATACGGGTGTGGGCAAGAGCATCTGAACCCGGGATCCGGCACATGGCGGTGTTGCCTTGAGCGGGACAAGCAAGAACCTTCAAAGCGACCGTAATCCCTGGCGGATTTCGAACGGGGATTACGGCGCATGCGAAAGATGATCCGCTGGTTGACCTTGCGCGCCTCACCGCAACTTGGCGAGCAGCGCAGGCGAAGGCTCGACCTTGGAAGCGAACCGTTACCCTACCCGCTCTACGCGATCGGCGATGTTCACGGCTGTCTTGACCTGCTGAAAAGGGCTGAAGCCGTCATCGCGGATGACATGAGGCGATTGGGACGCCCCGGGCTCGTTGTTCTCCTCGGCGATTACGTCGATCGTGGACCCGCATCGGCGCAGGTGCTCGAACATCTCTCGAGCCCCAGCGCTCTCGGTTTGAAACGCGTGACGCTTTGCGGCAACCACGACGATCTGTTCCTGCGCTTTCTGGAGCGTCCCGAAGCGTATATGCACTGGCTGGAAATGGGCGGCGACAAGACGCTCGCATCCTACGGCGTGGATCTGCAGCATCTGAGCCTCCGCCGCAAAGGTAGCGGCGCGTCTCTCACGCACGTCTTGCAGGAGGCGGTACCTGAAACGCACCGATCATTTCTTATGGATCTGCCTGTCAGCCTCAAGGCCGGCCAAGTCCTGTTCGTTCATGCGGGCGTGGCACCAGCCATACCGATCGAAGAGCAGCGCGATGAGGATATGATGTGGATCCGCGGGGCGTTCCTCAAGCAAGGGCCTGAACTTCCACATCTCATCGTCGTCCACGGGCATACGCCGCAGGAAGATCCTGATTATGGGATCGGTCGCATCGGGATCGATACCGGAGCAGTCTATTCCGGAAAACTGACAGTTCTGCGTATCGATGGTGAGGAGATCTCGATTCTGCAGTGAGGACCAAGCCTTCTGCACTCGTTACCAGCGGATGCGCTGGCGAGACCCATCTGCGCCACGACTTCGAGCAGACATTGTTCGCATGAAAAAACCCGCGCCATCGGCATCTACCGTTGGCGCGGGCTCGTTGTTTTGCTTGTCAGATCAGACCGTGCGGCGACCGACGGTCTCCGTCACGACCACGTTCTTCTTCGTCCCGAAGCTGCCACCGACCCAGCCGGCGATTGCACCGAGTGCCAGGGCGATGAAGCCAAGGATTGCACCAGCAGATACGGCAGTTGCCGTGGCTTCTGCGGCTTCAAGTGCCTGCTGCTTTGCAGCTTCGACGTTCTCGCGGTATGTTGCCTCATACTGCTGAACCTGCTGGCGAGCCTGTTCGACCGGGATGTTCTGCGAGCGAGCGATTGCTTCAGCGGCACGGTTGCGGGCATCTTCTGCCTTTGCCTGGTCGCCGGTTACGGCTGCCTGAACGGCTGCAACTGCAGCGTTCTGGAGAGCCTGCGGATCGTTACCGGTTGTGCTGCGGATCTGCTGCTCGATACCGGCCATCGGGTTGGCGGAATTGGCAATTGCAGGCGCTGCGGTCGACGCAGCCGTTGCTGCCGTCTGGCCAACGCCACCGATGACGCTCGACAGGCCGCTGAATGCGCCGCCGACGAGTGCGCCGATCGAGGTTGTCAGCATGTAGAGGACCACGAGCGTTGTAACAGCCCAGGTCGTCAGACCATGGTAACCGCCCGTCGAGTTGCTCGGGCGGCCGGACAGGCGGCTCGAGACGTAGCCGCCGACGAAGGCCGCAATGATCCCGGCGATGACAAACCAGATGCCGCCGGCGATTGAGAAGGTGCTGGCAGTCGGGTTGTCGGACGTGACCGGATCAAGCACCGCGGCACCAAGACCGACGCCGAGAAGATTGAGCAGGAACTGCACTGCAAGCGCGATGACGACGCCTGCAAAGATTGCTCCCCAGGATACTTTGTTCAGTGCCGACGTCGCATTGACTGAGACGCCATGAGTGGTTTCGTGCGGTAGATGGGTTGTGACTGGTGTTACCATGATGGTGATCCTTAAAGCGCCTCACAGACGCGTGAGTGCGCCGTTAACAGTTTCGCCTCATTCAAGTTCCGTCAAAATCGTCGGACAACACGAAATACTGGAACAAAAGCAACATAATCACCTTCGACGGTTAATTCTGAGCATGAGTAATATTTCCGGGGAACAAGCATCTTGCCCGGTGGTTGGGACGAGACCTACAACCAAAGGAATACCTCAATGTTCATGCGAGTTGATCAGCTGCAGGCAAATCTGCCGGCACCGAAACGTGCTGACCCCAATGCTGCCGCAGCACTCCAGGAATTGCTTGGCGGGAAATATGGAGAAATGTCGACGCTCGGAAACTACATGTTTCAGAGCTTCAACTTTCGGTCCAAGGAAAAACTGAAGCCGTTCTACAGCCTTGTTGCCAGTATCACTGCAGAAGAACTTGGCCATGTCGAGCTTGTCAGCAATGGCGTTGGAATGCTCAACAACGGCCCGGACATTCCAGGGGGCGACGAAGGCGACGGCGGCGATATTTCGGGAGCACCCTTCGAGGATATGAAAGATATGCGGTTGGCCGCGGCTTTTCTGTCCGGTGGCGGTGGAGCCGCTCCGATCAACAGCAACGGCGTATCGTGGAATAACGATTTCATCACCAGCACGGGCAATGTCGTCGTCGATCTCTTGCACAATTTCCATCTGGAATGCGGTGCCCGACTGCACAAGCTGCGCGTCTACGAAACGCTGACGGACCCGACAGGTCGCGAAGTCTGCGGCTATCTTCTCGTGCGCGGTTCGGTTCACGCCCATGCCTACGCATTGGCGCTGAAGAAAATCACCGGCGTCGAAATCGAAAAGTTCCTGCCGACACCGAACATTCCGCTGTCCAAGATCCCGGAATGCCAGAAATACCTGGATGAGGGTTCGCATCGCCGGCTCTACACGTTCAGCCCGAACGACTACAAGGAAATGGCTGGCATCTGGGGGAATGGCGAAGTCGCTCTTCCGAACGATCCTCCGGGCGAGCTCGAAGTCGTCGATGGCATGCCCGACGGTGGCAAGATCCACCAGTTGACCGGCGTTCCCTCGGCATTCACGCCCGATTACGCGCCGGAAGAAATGTTCGAGATCGCAGAAAAGCTTTACAAGAAGTCGCGTTAATTCAGTCGGCGGCGGGGACTTTGGTCCCCGCCGTTTTTCATTGGACGTGTCACCCGTCCAGGGTCTGCAGCAGCTCCGAAATCCTGATCGTCGAGAAGTTGGAAACCGTATCGCAGACTGCGTATGGCAATATGATCAGGTCGCCGTGCCGCATTCCACCGCATGTGTAGACGACGTTCGGGACGTACCCCTCACGTTCCGACTTTTCCGGACGAACGAGCGGATCGCGTGACCGGGCGAGAACCTTCGAGGGATCCTTCTTGTCGAGAAGTGCGGCCCCGATCGCATACCGACGGACCGGGCCCACACCGTGTGTGAGAAGCAACCATCCTTCGTCGAGCTCGATTGGGGATCCGCAATTTCCCATCTGTACGAACTCCCAGGGAAATTTCGGACGCAGGATCGCTTGGCCGCCGTTCCATTCGTGCAGGTCGTCGGAGTAGATCAGGTAAAGATTTTCATTGTCCTGCCGACCGATCATCGCGTAGCGACCATCAATCTTCCGCGGAAACAGCGCCATCCCTTTGTTCATCGCCGCGGTGCCGGTCAACGGCGTCATCTTGAACGAGATGAAGTCGCTGGTCTGCAGCAATTCCGACCGGATGGCCTTGCCGCTGTAAGCGGTATAGGTCGCATAGAACGTCTTTTCCTCATTCTCCTCCGTCTCGAATTCGACGAAGCGTGCATCTTCGATGCCGTTCGACTGAGCTGGTGTCACCGGAAAAATGACGCGTTCGCTGATATGCTGGTCGGCGCTGAAACTGAGTTCGACGCTCTGATCCGATGAGCCGGACGGTGGCGTTTGGATCGTTGGGGTGGATGCAAGCCGTGCAGTCGGTTCTATCTCCACGCCGCCATCGGGCGCGATCAGTCCCGTGCGGAACGTCAACGAGGAGACATGCCCCTCGCCGACGGCGCGCAGGCTCAAGACAAACCGGCGGCTACCCTCCGGCACGCCCGATTGATCCGGATGAGCGACGATACTGGGGTTGAACAGTGCCGAGGCTTCAAACGAATATTCGTTGAGGAAGTAGGCCCCGATCAGCTGTCGCTGCGTCGGGCTGAAGACCGTGTGCGGCGCAAAGGCTTGTTCCATCTCCTTCGCGCGTGCTTCGAACGTCGCCATGAGGTTACGGTGGCGGCCCTCAAAATTCTCGAGCACGTCCGCAAGAAGAAGATCGGCGGCCTGCGGTTCCAGCGCCAGCACCCGATCGACAATAAGGTTCGCCCGGGTTTTATCCGTCGGATTCAGATCCCGGGGTTCGGTGGCGGGCTTGAACGGACGCACGACCACGCGCGAGGAATCGGGTCGCAGGAAGAGCGATTGGCGGTTGACAACAACGGCTTTTGACAAAGCGATCTCATTTCATTTGAACGGAATTCGGGTTCAGGCACTCAGAGCGTGAAATTGGGAGGAGGTTGCCGATTGACTGCCGCTCCGCACGATCCTGCGGTATTCGACGAGGCCTAAGAGATAAGCGAGCACGGACTCGGCCCCCCTGTTCTCGTTGGGGCGTGCGCGATGCAGCCCATCGCGACAACTTCCGGTGTCAATGTCCACGAGCGGGACGGAAAGATCATTGGCACCCGTAAACCAGTCCAACGCCATCCGTGCATTGCTTTGCCATTCAGGGCGTTTCTCGGCATGCCAGGCCGTCAGGCAGGCAGAGATGGTTGCGGCTGCCTCGACCGGCTGCTGGTCGAAATGTTGTGGCGGCAAGCCGACATCGCCGAAACCATCCGAACCGACCGGGCGGAAACGCCCTGTCCGTGCAGTCTGCATCGTCATCAGCCAGCGCAGGCTTTGCAGGCCAGCGGAAAGATGGGTTGGCTTCTCAGCGGCCAGACCCGCAAGGATCAGAGCTTGAGGCAGACGGGCGTTGTCATAGGACAACCCCTCTTCAAACCACGGCCGATCCGGTGTGGCCACACGCGAGAAAAGCGCCATCAGCCGATCTGCGAGAGTGGACCGAACCCGTCGGGCATTGATGTCGTGGCGCCGGGCCGCGCAATATCCGTCCAATCCCAGCAACGTGAATGCCCAGGCGCGAGGTGAGGTGAAATCGACTGCTGTCGGAAGGGCTTCGGCAAACAGATCGGCAGCCCAGTTGCGTCTCGCCGAACTGGTGTCGTTGAGTGCGCATTGTCCAAGCGCCCAGAGGGTGCGGCCATGGCTGTCTTCCGAGCCCTTGTCTTCCAGCCATCGCCGGTCAAAACCCATGAAATTGCGAAAGTGCTTTTGATCCGGGTTCCACGCATGCTGGACAAAGGACGCAAACCGCGTGGTCAGGATATCGGGCAACTGGGTTTCGCCGGAGGCCATGAGAGTAACTGAAAGCAGCAGCGCCCTGGCATTGTCGTCGACGCAGTAACCATGCGACCGGTCCGGGACAGAATGGACGGCATGCTGGAATAGTCCGGTGTCGTCACACATCGACAGGAGGTACGCGAACTGGAGCTCGGGCACACCGGGCGAGCCGAGGGCCGACGGCTTGCGGCCAACGGGCGGGACAGCACCGGGCCGGATTTTTGGCTGTATGACCGCCTCGAACAGCGAGAGGTATCGCTGGCCCGTGCGCTGCCAGGTCATCGAGCGACTGGCGGCATAGGCCCGACGGCGTATCGCGTTGCGACTGTCATCGTCGGTCAGCAATGCTGCGATTTCCTGACCGATCGCCTCGGAATCGCCGAACGGTACGAGAACGCCGGAGCCATCCGCAAGGAGCTCGCTCGCGTGCCAGTACGGGGTCGATACAACGGCTTTGCCGAGCCCGAAACTGTAAGCAAGCGTGCCTGAGGTCATCTGGGCTTCGTTGAGATAAGGCGTCGCGTAGACGTCGCACATCGAAATGAAGTCGAGGAGGGTCGGCAGGTCGACGAAACGGTCGAGGAAGACCACATGGTCTTCGATGCCGAGATCCTTTGCACGCGCTACGAGCGACTGTCGATACGTCTCGCCCTCGGTCCGCACAAGATTCGGGTGGGTCGCGCCAAGCACGACGTAGACTGCGTCCGGCCTGCTCTGCAGGATCACCGGCATCGCGTCGATCATGACCTCGATGCCCTTGTTGGGTGACAACAGGCCGAACGTCAGGATAACGGATCGACCCTCAAAGCCGAGTTTGGTCTTCGCCTCGTCCGGCTCGCTGAAGGCGATTTCCGGGATTCCGTGCGGGACGAACTCGATTTTCTCCGCCGGCACATCATAGACTTCCTGCAGCAGCTCGCGCCCCCGCGCGGCCATCACCACCACCTTCGACGAGATATCGACGATATTGTTGAAGACCCGGCGCTGAGATGGTGTCGGTTCGGCAAGGACCGTATGCAACGTCGTTACGACAGGCATCGTCAGCCGTGACAACAGCGCCAGGATATGACTTCCGTCATTGCCTCCGAAGATGCCGAACTCGTGCTGGAGGCAGACGATATCGAATTTCTCAGCGTTCAGGTATTTCGCGGCTGCGACATATTCCGCAAGGTCGTCGTCCGCGATCTGCAGATGGACGCTGTGCGGATAGTCATACACCTGGCCATGATCCGTCATGGCGACAATCGCCGTTTCGACGTTTGCCGAGGTTTTCGATACCGCTTGCTCAAGATCCGTCGTGAAGGTCGCGATGCCGCAGCGGCGCGGCAGTGAGTTGCCGACGAAAGCAATTTTCCTGGTCTGGGTCATGACAGCGTCTCCGTTGAAGGGAACGCTGGAACGTCCGCTAAGGGTTGAACAAAGGTCGTCTTCCTGGGATCCGGCATGTCCCGGAGCGGACCGACGTCCCGCAGCAGGTTTTCCCGGGCGTCTTTGCCGGCATAGGCGAGCAAAGCTGTGATCGGAGCAGCACCGGCTTGTATCGATGCGTCATCCGCTTCCAGGAAAGCGGCATCACCAAGCTTCAGCGCCATCGATCCTATCGACGCTTCGCCCGCAAGGAGAAGCAGCCAGCATTCGCTTTCGGCCTTGAGTTGCCACAGCGTGTTTGCAGGAAGTGTCACCCGCTCAAGCACGAAGAAGTCGCAGGAGACGAGTAGCGTTCTCTCTTTCGTCAGATGACGCATCGGTTCCTGGCGCGGTGCCGGTCCCAGCTGCGCCACGGAAACTGCCTGTTCGATATGGAGTTCACGCGCGCTTCCATGGTCGAAGAGACGGTATGTCGTGTCACTCGCCTGCTGGATTTCGGCAATGACGAGCCCCGCACCGATCGCGTGGATGGTTCCGGCAGGGACGAAGAACGCATCACCCGCATAGGCTTTTTGCCAGTTGAGCAGGTCACCGATCGAACCGTCGGATATGGCGCCGCGCAACTCCTCCGTGGACACGGGCGTTTTCAACCCGATCCCCACTTCGGCGCCGTCCTCAGCAGACAGGACGTACCAAGCCTCTGTCTTGCCGTTCCTCATGCCGACGGCCTGCGCGGCCGCGTCATCCGGATGAACCTGGATCGACAGCGCCTGAGACGTGAACAGCAACTTGAGAAGCAGTGCCGAAGCGTCACGGTCTGGACCGTTGCGCGCGTAGCGCAGCTCGCCAATGACAGTCGTGCCGTCCGACTGGCTCCACGGCTTAAGTTCACGACGGCCCCACGGCTTTGCTGCGGGCTGCACGCCTAGATGTTCTACCGTCATGATACCTCGTGGGTATGCCGCTAAGATCAGTTCGATCTGAGGTCGGTAGCTGCGCCAGCAAATCAGGGTGGAACGGTCGCTATCGCAACGATGTCAGGTTTTGAAACGCGCCCTGGGATATCGGAACCCGCCGGGCCATTCGCGCCGGCAGCCTGTCAGGCTTTGCGCAGGCATACCTGATATAGGGTTACGTCCTACGGATTTCAATTTCTAAATAAAATCAGCCACCAACCGCAACAAAATCAAATTCTTCACGCATCAGAGATTTTATAAATTATAAGGATATTGGTAATTTACTTAGCTGGTACTGATGAGATACGCTTTAAAAGCGCAAAAAATGCAAAAGTGTACTATCGACACGCATTTCTACGACTTAGGAATACGCTGCAACATCTAGCCAGCATCGCCCCAATGACCGGAGAGCTGTTCGGCGCTCCTTCACACCACGTCTTCGCTCAGGACCACCTCAGCATCGTCGCGATGCATCTCGAAAACCTGCCTCCCGATTTCCGAGCTGAAGCCTGCGCGTGCAAACGATGCGAGCTCCTTGGCCTTGCGTTTCTGATCGAGCTCCACTCTCCTGAACGGGCCAAATGCCCGCTTTCGCGCGAGCACGACCGCGGCACGCAGATCGTTCACGTCAGCGACTGCCTCGGAGGCGGTTTCCCGGTCTATTCCCTTGATCACGAGCCGCTGCGAAATCGCGCGTTTCGACCGGCCGCTTCGTTGCGCAGAACGGGTCGCGACTTCTGCGTAAGCCTGATCATCGAGAGCGCTGTTGTCATAGCCGAACTTCACGGCAAACGCCGCAAGCGCCTCGACTTGCGCATCGCCGATGTCTTCGAACTTTTCCCGCGCCTTGCGCGTGATCGCTTGCCGGAGCTGCTTTTCCGTGTGCATCCTTTTGGACAGACGATAGATAGCGGAGTTCCGCGCCCATGACAGCATACGCGTCGTCGGGATATCCGATACGGGTTTTTCAGCAAGCTCGTTGCTGCTATCGTCTGGTAAAGGCTCCAAAATCAAGTCCTTGTTCCAGTTGTATCACGCGATAACTGACAATCAGAGAACCTTGTTGTATCAACCGCGGTCAGGTTTTTTCGAACTGGATCCTGGACAAGGGCATCGCAGTTGTCACGACGACACCGTCCGGCTCGTAATCGGTCGTGGCGGTTCCGTAAGAGTTCAGACTGGACGCGATGAGCCGAGAGCCAAATCCCTTTCTGGTCGGGATAGCGACGGGTGGCCCGCCGACTTCCCGCCAAGACGAGATTAGAAAATCCTCTCCCTCCCGGGCTTCGATTGTCCATGCAATCTCGATGTGGCCATTGCTCTCGGAGAGTGCGCCGTACTTGGAGGCATTCGTGAAAAGCTCGTGCAGCACCAGCGAGAACGACAGGGCAGCCTGGGGATCAAGCTCGATCTCCGGTCCCTCGATCCGGACGCGGTCGGAACCCTCAAGACCAATGTTGATCGTTGCGGCGTTCACGATCTGGCCAAGCGTTGCGCTCACCCAGTTCTTCTGAAGCAAAATATCGTGTGCCGAGGCATAGGCCGACATGCGCGACTGGAGCTTCTCACCGGCGTCTTCGAGCGAGGCCGCATTGCGGATCGACTGCGTTGCAATCGACTGCACCACCGAGATGGTGTTTTTCATCCGGTGACCGAGCTCAAGCATGAGCAGGCGTTGCTGGTCGGCCTGTTCTCTTTCCTGCGTTCTGTCGCGAAGGATTTTGATGAAGCCTATGACGGTATCGTCATCGGATCGCAACGCCATCATCTCGCCGGACGCCCAGAAGGTTGAACCGTCCTCGCGCAGATGCCATCGCTCGTCGCTACCACGTCCCTGGCTCAGGGCGGCAGTCATCTCCCGTTGCGGAATGCCCTGCTCGCGATCCTCGAGCGTGAAGAAAGCTGTGGCCGGCCTGCCCACCATCTCGTCTGCATCCCAGCCGAGAACACGCCGAGCACCCTCGTTCCAACTGGTCACGAGACCATCGAGATCCATCGAAATGATCGCGTAGTCGATCGCGCTCTGGACGATGGCTTCGAGATACCGCTCTCTTGAGGAAATTTTGTCTGTGGGTATCTCGATCTTCATCAACTGGTCTTTCGCCATATCGGTCCCAACGTGGTGGCACGAACCAGCTCAACTGGGGAATTTTAGCACTATCTGCAATCCCTATTCAAAGAGGATCGTGGAAATCGTGTGGCACAAGATCGGCCTCCCGTCGAGCCGCCATAGGCGACCCGATCTCGAAGCTGGCGGCGAGACAACAGTTCGCATCGTCGGCGTCTCCCGCCCGAGCCATACAGCGGAGGAAAGCACCGACAGCCAGTCTTACAATTCGCCCTTATGAAGAAGGGTGCGAACATCGTCGGAGACCTGGTTGGCGGCTCCCAGCGTCTCGATCAGCTGCGCCTGTCGGCTTCCTCTCAATCCCGCGGTCGTCAGCTGCTTGTCGCGGACATAGGTATAGATGCCGCTTACTGCGAAGGCAGTCGCATGGCTGATCTGGGCTTTCTGGTCGGAGAGCGTGCTCTGGAACAGATCGCCGCCGTAGAACTGCCGACGAGCAAGCGGGCTGGCGAATGCGAGCTCCAACACCGCAATGTGCCGGCGCTCGTCTGGAACAGTATGATCGACGCCGGGAGCAGGCGGTGCGGGTTTTGCATTGTCGTAGACATCGGGCAGGTGCAGACGCACTTTCATAGCGGCAGGGTCTGAGGAAATCTTCTCGGCAAGGTTCGTCATGAACGTTGCAAAGGCGAACGCATCGCCTGTCCTGGAGCCGAGATGGACGTGGATGCGATCAAGTCCGTCGTCTCCGTTGGGAACCGGGTCGGCGCTGCGATCGATGAGTGTGGTTGAGCCCTTGGGAAGGGCATAGGCAACGGTTGCTGCAAACATGTTCTGCTCGTCCGCAAACAGGATCGAGCAGGCGTCATTGAATTCCTCCTGGTCGGCCGCCGTCTCGAAGCCGATCTCGACGCCGCCGTCCAGGACATAGTTTTCAAATGGCGAAACCCCGTCGATTTCAGGCCAGAGATGCGCGTCCTGTTCGCGGTTGAAGTGGTTTTGTACATACCATCCAAGCCCGGGGATTCGGGAACAGAGCGGGCCATGCACATCGCGCCAATAATTGGCGAACGTTTCGTGCGGCACTTTTGGACGACGAAGGACGGTCGTGTAGGTGTTGATCGCTATGGCGGCATCGCGCGCCGCAAAATTCGTATCGTTCGGTGAAATGGACAAATGAAACTCCGATTCGTTGCACGGGGAGAACATGCAGCGGTTTCGGTTGTTCCTTTTGCCCCAACATTAGAGCCGGCAGACGAGCGGACGCAGGATTATCGCATCGGAAGCGCACCGGTCACCGAGTGACGGCGCGCCTCTATTGCTCCCAAGACCTAGCTTTTATTTTCGCCGCGCGGCCGCAACCTCACCCAGGATGTCATGCAGTTCCGGAAGTGCGTCGAGCTCTTCCAGCATGACGGACAGTTTCGGTTTCCAGTTCGGATAACTGTCGCTCGTGCCAGGGACGTTGGTGGGCTGCTTTTCGTCCGTGAGATCGGCGAGCCGTACAGCCATCAGGAGGGATGGGGTTCTGGCAACGAAGGCATGGGCAGTCGCCGCCAGATTTCTACGACTGGAGTGATCGACCGCCTCCGAACCCATAAGATCGGCCGCCCGGAATGCGGAAAGCACGTCGCGCCTTTCGCTCTTTCTCTCGCTCTTCTGCTGACGGGCAGCGTCTTCGGGCACGAGATCGTTCTTTTCCCGCATCATGACGTCAGCTGCCCGCCACCAGCCGGAAAACGTCTGGTGGTCATGGGTTGATACACATGCCAAGGCCAGCGCCGGATACTGGTCGGGCGGATGGAAGCCCTGCTTTCCCTGCTCGTAGGAGAGAATTCTGTAGGAGAGAATGTTGGCAGCCTCCAATTCTCCCTGCAGCCCTTGCGGCAGATTGCCGAGATCTTCTCCGATGACGAGGCAGCCATATGTGTTGGAGAGGTCCGCAAGCGTCTTGATCAACGCTTGTTGGGGGTAGCCGACATAGGCACCCTCTTCGGGGCTTTCTCCCGATGGCACAAGGAAAAGGCGCCGCAGAGCTGCTGCATGGTCGATGCGAACCGCGCCCGCGTAGCGCATGACACCTTCCATCGTGGTCTCAAATGGGGACGGATTTCCCGAAGCGATCGCCGAAGGGTGAAACGCTGCAAGCTGCCAGTCCTGACCATAAACCGCCATGGGATCTGGCGGACTGCCGATGCTGGCACCTTCGACATAGGCATGACGGCTGCTCCAGGTGGCCGATCCGTCCAGTGCCTCGCCGACGGCGACGTCGAGATAGAGGCCGACGCGCATGCCTGCAGCCTTTGCACGAGCTGAAGCCTCGGTGAGCTGCCCATGTGCCAGATACTGGAGCCACAGGTGGAAATCGACGCGATCGCCGTGCGTTTCCGCAAACAGCTTTACCGTCTCCGACTGCGGATCCTGATATTCTTGCGGCCACGCCTTCCAACCGACGCTGCCCCCAGATGCGACAAGGGTCTCCGAGATCGCCTCGAACAGGGCGTGCAGCCTCAGTTCAGCGTCGCCTTCCCTGCAGAAATCCTGAAACGCGGGGTCCTCTCGGCGTTTTTCTGTCGTCCAGATTCTGTAGAGCACCTCGCGCTTGATCCGCGCGACATTCCCGTAGTCGACCAGTTCCGTTCGTTGCAACCGGGCAATATCTTCCTCCAGCTCAGGCGAGCTTGCGAAGCCGTCGATCCGATCGACAGCAATGTAGAGGGGATTGAGAAAACGCCGGTTGGAGGGTTCGTAAGGACTGCACCGTTCGGCAGCGGCCATGAACGGCGCATGGAGCGGATTGAGACCGACGAAGTCGGCACCCCAGCCTGCGGCGAGATCAATGAAAGTGGACAGGTCGTCAAAATCGCCGATCCCCCAGTTTCGGCGCGATCTCAGTTCGTAAAGCTGCAGCGCCACGCCCCAGACCCGCTCGCCTTGGAGATCAGGAAGAAAGCACTGGGGTTGACCGGAGGCTTCGACCGAGGCGGTCTGGTCCTGGTCGTTGTTTTGCGGGTACCGCTCCAGCGACGCGAGGATTTTCGCCCGGCCGGCTGTCGAAACGGGCACGTCATTGCCCTGGGGTGAGGGTCTTTTGTTTTCGATATCGTAGGCCTCGGAGCTCTGGCCCCGATCGAGCATGGCGTCGTCAATATTCTGCTTCATTAGCCCACCTCGTCAATATTATACGGTCGGCAGGCAAAGCATGCAGCTTTCCTCCAACGTCGATTTCTGAGCCCAAACCGTCTGCGGGTTGAGGAAGTTCCCCGGCGCAATGCCCGGACTAGGAAAGAGTTTCTGCTCTGCGAGGTACATCACGCTGCAGCGGACGAAATTGCGCTACGAGTCCTGCAGCATTTGCAGGATGACAGAGTGATACTCCGGCATGGCCAGTTCCATTGCCTCGAGGTCTTCCCGGCCAAACCAGCCCAATTCGGAATGCTCGGTGCCGAGCAGGGAAGCCTGTCCACCTTTCCAGAGCGGTACCGCATAGGTGTGGAAGGGCGATTTCTGCTTTTCGTCACGGCTCTCGTACAATGTAGCGACCTTGTTGAAGGCAAGTGGCGTGAGCCCCACCTCTTCCTCGCATTCCCGCACCAGAGCCTCGTCCAGGCCCTCGCCTTTTTCGACATGACCGCCGACCAGATCCCACAAATTTGCCGACCACTTTCGGTGCGATGCGCGCCGGACAAGCAGGATCTTTCCATTTTCGACAAAACCTGCGCATACGATCTTCGCCATTGTTTCTCCTCTGTCCTGTCGAAGCGTTCGCAGGCATTGAGGGAACCACCTGTGGCAAATTCAGTTCCCTGCCCTTGAGACGCATTGACGAGGGAATGAATGGCACCGCCGCAATTTGGAACTATCGAAGAGATCTGGCGCTACCCGGTAAGCTCGCTTGGTGGCGAGCGTTTGACCTCCGTCGAGCTGGGAACGGACGGAATCGAGGGCGATCGTTCATGGTGCGTTGCTGATGCGCAGTCCGGCCATCCGGCGGCGCCCGAGAAAGAATCTCGCTGGAAACCGGCACTTTTCCTCCACTCGAGATCAGGTCGAGACCGGCCTGAAATCGGATTTCCGGATGGGGAGTGGCTGCGTGTCGGAGAGAGAGATACCGATGCGAAGCTGACCCTCTATTTCGGCTTCGAGGTCGAAACGCGTCCCTATGCCGCGACCGGCGATGCACAGACGGCCGTCAACCGTTATGAACTGAGCCCGGTCCATCTCGTGACGACCAACTCCCTTCGACACTTGTCCACGATCGTCGGAACCGACGATATCGACAGCCGCCGGTTTCGCCCCAACGTCGTGCTGCGAACGCCTGCGGCCGAGGGCTTTGAGGAGAAGTCATGGCTTGGATACAGGTTGCAGATGGGAGGAGCGACCATCCACATCTGCGAAGAAGCCAAGCGGTGCGGAATGACGCTGATCGCGCAACCCGGGCTTCCCGAAAACCCCGACGTGCTTCGCTCGCTTTTGCGACAAAACAAGCGAAACTTCGGCATTTACGGCGATGTCGAGATATCCGGGAAGCTGACATTGGGTGACCCGGTCGAGATCGTGACGGGCTGACGCCTTAAGCTTGCGCGATGATCAGAGGCGGCGCGTTCGATTTCAGGATCGCTTTCGAAATCACCTCGCCGATATCGCATGCGCTGGTGATTCCCTGCACGAACGGAAGCTTGTGCAGCAGAAAAGCGATCGAACCGCAGTAGAGGTTGTTCGAGAGATTGTCTTCGAACACCAGCCGGAAATCGTCGTCGAGATCGATCCCTCCTGTCCGGACGATCTCCTGCTCGGCGCCATCAAGAGAAAACGCAGCCTTTGTTGCCGCTTTTCGAACGACACCCTGGCCAACGAGCGTCGGGAACGGAATGTCGCGGGCCGACAGCTCGTGCTGTCCTGTGGCGTCGATGAAAGCCTCAAACCGAAGCTCCCGTCCTTCCGTGCGAACTACAGCGCCCCGCTCCACGCTCTTGTTGTCGATCTCGCTGTTATTTCCGAGTGCCACGATCTCAAGCTTGCCGGTGCGATGGAGAGCGAGCAATCGGCGGATCGATTCATGCGGAACCGTCGCGTAGTCATCGATGAAGACGGTCTTGAAGTGCTTGTGGAACCGCGTGAGGTCATCAGCGTCCAGATGCGGTATCGCCTTCGCAATCACCTCATGCATCCGCAGGATGGCATAGCGCCATTCCACCGTCTGCTTCAGCTTCTTGTTCAGATCCGCTTCGGCGAGGTTGCGAGCAGCCCAGGCAAACGGGTCGTTGGTTTCCCGAGCGCGGAAATAGGCAGGCGCGATCGTCTCAACGGTCAGAAGCGACAGGCCGATGCTTGCTGCATAATCCGGATCGCAGGCCACCAGCTCCTGCTTGAACAGGTCGAAGATCGCATCCAGAAGATCGAGCTTCCGCGTGGCGATCGCGTTTTCGATCGCCGCTTCGGTACAGAATGTCAGCGGGCGGTACGGGATCTCGCAGTAGAAGTCGGCTTCTGGCAGCACCCCCTTGCGCGACATCATCGTTGCGCGGAAGGCTTCGGTTCCCGGCAGGGGCTCGTATTGAAGATCACCCTGCCCATCGAGCATGAAGGCACCATGCGCAGTCGAGACGGTGATCAGCGCATCGATGCCGCTCAGCGACGTGCCCAGAATGCCGAGATTGCATGGAGGGATGGTTTTGAGAAGCGGTGCCGGCCAGGGCGAGATGAAGTATCCGGGCCGCACCTCGGTGGTCTCCGGCCAGTCGTGGCCCGTTGCCATCACCACGTGATCGAAACCGAATTCCGCCGGTTCGTCATCCAAGGCTTTTACGCTCAACCGGATATCGTCTGCGCGCAGCTCGATATCGACGACACGATGCCGCGCCTTCAGGTGGATGGCGTGGCCGTTGGCGGTGGCGGCATTCAGAAGCTGCTGAAACTGCGCGTGCAGGAACTCTCCTAGAACCACGCGCGGATAAAACTCCCGCTCGCTGATGGCATCGCGTTCGACGCCGAGATGCTGCAACTCCATGTCCGTCTGACGGCGAAGCCACTCGGTCAACGTTTCGCAGATTGGCGGCAGCTCGATGCTGGCAATGTTGGAGAGCATCGCCGCATCGTTAAGATCGGGGCGATAGGGGGTTCCCTTGCCGGGTTCCGCGTCGCTTTCGAAGATGGTGATCTCAAGCGGTTCAGACTTCCCGATGAGGCCCTTCAGCGTGTAGATGCCGGTCGGACCGGATCCGATGATTGCAACTCTCAAAGCCATATGCCCGATCTATCCTTGCAGGAACCAGAAAGTCTGGAGACTGCGCCAACAAGGCTGATGCCTCGAGGTTCCGTCACGACGCAATGATCGCCGCTCCTCGTCAGAATTAAGGTGCGGCTGTATGTCTGCCTGACAGTGGAACCGTTCCCATTTCCGGAAGTTGGTGACGTCGAACATCGCCATCCCGTTCTTCAGTGTCAATGATTAGAGACGTGTATGAGACCACGGCGTATTGTCGTCATCAGTGATTTTCAGGATGGAAGCTGGAGCGACGAGGATCTCCCGTCCCATCGAAGCTTTGAAACGCTATGGTCATCAGGTTCACGCGGATCTCCTCCCCTGTCCATTCCGGATACGAACGACGTGGTTGTCGACGGCGGCTATATCGAGCGGCTTCCACTCGCAGCCCTCAAGGACGGGCTGGTCGATTGCTCGGAAATCTGGACGCATTGGCGCGGCGGTGATCCTCCGCCAGAGTGGCGTTCCGGCAATCCGTCGCTGGTGCGCCGTTCATTCCGGATGAACGGTCCGGAGGCTCCCTTTGCCTCGAACGACATGCTCGGGCATATCGAGGCGTTCGGCGCTCCCGAAATACTGTGTGTCTGGGGACTTGGGGTGAGCGAGGAGATCATGCTTGCCTGTCGCGACAGCTTTAAGATCTACAACTCCATCGACGCTCCGGCACTTCGCGTGCCGTTCGAGGTCAGCCGTCATTTCGATCTCGTGATCACGGGAGCGGAGTGGCAGTCGGAGGTTGTTCGCGCCCGGCATCCTGACATGCGCACAGTCGTGATGCCGATCGGACCGGAATTCGCATCCGAGATGACATTCCGGCCGCTGAACCTTCCGAAGATCTATGACGTGATCTATGTGGCCGCCGCCCAGCCCTACAAGCGCCACGACATGCTCTTCGAAGCGCTGGGTAAGCTACCGCGGTCGCTCCGAACCCTTTGCGTCTTCGGTTACGGAGAACTCGTACCGGAGTTGAGGCGCCATGCGGACGCGCTGGGCATCAATGTCGATTTCATTGAGCCGCCGGGAATAGCCTTCGACGACGTCAACCGGTTGATGAACCAGTCACGGATCGGCGTCGTCTGCGGCGTCGACGACGGAGCACCTGCCATTCTCACCGAATATATGCTGGCCGGCATTCCCGTCCTCGCCAACAGCGCGCTTCGGTGCGGTTTACAATACATTATGCCGGAGACGGGCCGAATGGCTTCGGAGCAGGACTTTCACGACGGTATCCGGGATCTGCTCGGGCTCGCCGACGGGATGAAACCACGCGAGACAGTGCTGGAAAACTGGACGTGGCAGCATAGCATCAGCCGCCTGCGAGATTTGATGAACGACAGGTAACAGAATTATGATGAGCGTCCGGAACTTTGCTGTCCAGGCTTTGTTTGGCGGCATCTGTTTCGAGGTGCTTGATGAACGTTCTGAATTCCTTCCCGCAAACGCCTGATGCCTCCCTGCCTATCGATACGCCGCTCATCTGCTTCTCGCATCTGCGCTGGGACTTTGTCCTGCAGCGTCCGCAGCACCTGATGCAGCGCTTCTCTCAGGATCGTCAGGTCTTTTTTTTCGAGGAATTCATTCCAACCGATCATCATCTTGCCTACCTGGAAATTCACCCATTCGCCGATACGTCTGTCAAGGCGATCCGGCCAAGAGTTCCGCATTGGTGGAGCGAAGCCGAGCGGGATCGGGCGCTTAGCCGCCTGCTCGACGATCTCATCCTGCTTCACGGTGGGCGGCGGCCGATACTCTGGTTCTACACGCCGATGATGTATTCTTTCGCGCAGCATGTGGACGCGGCCGCGGTTGTCTACGACTGCATGGACGAGCTGGCCAACTTCAAGTTTGCGCCGCCTCAGCTGAAGGATATGGAAAACGCGCTGATGGCGCGCGCGGACGCGGTCTTTACCGGAGGGGTGAGCCTCTACGAGGCAAAGCGCGATCTACATGACAACATCCATGCCTTCCCATCCAGTGTCGATTCGCACCATTTCCGCGCAGCACGAAACTCGGTTGCCGATCCAAGCGATCAGGCAAAGATCCCTCACCCACGGTTAGGCTTCTACGGCGTCATCGACGAACGCCTCGATCTCGACCTGATCCGCGCAGCGGCTGCAGCGCGACCGGACTACTCCTTCGTTTTTCTCGGTCCGATCGCCAAGATATCGCCGTCCGATCTGCCGCGCGCGGCCAATATTCATTACCTCGGGCACAAGTCCTATGCCGACCTGCCGTCCTATCTGGCGGGTTGGGATGCGGCGCTCATGCCGTTTGCACTCAATGAGGCAACCCGTTTCATCAGCCCCACCAAGACGCCCGAATATCTGGCGGCAGGGCGACCGGTCGTCAGCACAAAGATTGCAGACGTCGTTCGTACCTACGGTGATACGCCGGGCGTGTTTTTTGCCGACGATGCCGACAGCTTTGTCAGCGGATGCGATGCCGCGCTTGCCCTTGCCCGCGCCGATACGTCCTGGCTCGAAGCGGTTGACAAGATGCTCGCGCGCTCGTCCTGGGATGCCACGTTCAAGAGCATGGCGATGATTGTCGACCAGACGGCTGTCGATCCTCCATTGGCATCTGCGCTGCTCGGCAAAAACGACATTCTGGTGCATTCCGAGCGTGACTAGGATGCCGCGGATAGTCCTTGCGACGGATAGCCTGGACCCATCCGGGATGGGCGAGCATATGGTTGCCTTGGCGCGCGGGCTGTGCGGGCAGGCCGATGTGTTCATTGCGCTGTTGTCGGAAGACCGGGCAGGATTGCTCCCGCGCGCTGCCCGTCTCGGCCTCGGCATCAAACTTGCGGATGACGTCGATGACTTTGCTCAATGGCTGTCCAGCAGCAATGTCGACCTCCTGCATGTCCATGCGGGGATCGGATGGGAGGGGCACGCGCTGGTCGAGGCCGCGAACCGAGCCGGTATCCCGGTCATTCGCACGGAGCATCTTCCTTATCTCCTCACCGACCGCGACCAGCAGGACGAGTATCAGCGACGCACGCGGGATGTCGCCCATCACGTCGTGGTTTCGGAAGCCTCCCGGGACAGTTTTCGCGGGCACATTGCGCCCGACCGACTGACGGTTATCCGCAACGGTATCTTCGTGCCGCAGCAGACGGCAACAGGCGACGCACTTCGTCGGGACCTCGATGTGCGTGACGAGATCGTGCTTGTGACCATTGCCCGGTTGACCGCGCAGAAGGATCACAAGACCCTCCTCGAAGCCATGCCGCAGATTCTGGAGGCGCACCCCTCCTTGTGCCTTCTTCTGGTCGGATCCGGCGAGGAACGCGTGAGGCTCGGGGCTTTGGCGGATGAGCTCGGCATCTCCGACCGCATTCGATTTACCGGACATCGCCCGGATGTCGCCAACATCATCGCTCTCGGCCACCTCTTCGTTCTGCCATCGCTGTTCGAAGGCCTGCCGCTTGCGGTGCTCGAGGCGATGTCGCTCGGCTGCCCGGTCGTTGCAACCCGGATCGGCGGCACCGTCGAGGCGCTCGGGGAGGACCACCCGCTTTTCGCCACACCCGGCAGTTCCGCTTCAATGGCCACTGTCGTCATCGCGGCGCTTTCGGATCGGCAGAGACTTGCGCATGTCGCCGAGGCTGCCCGCGTCCGCTTCGACAATCACTTTTCCGCACATCGCATGGCGAGGGAAACGAGAGCGGTCTACGACCGCTTCCTTTCCCAGCCTGCCAATCTCATGCAAAAGGACCTATCCATGCAGAAGACACGCCTCGCCTTTATCGGCGTTGGAGGTATCGCGCACCGCCATCTCGATGTCATCTCCGGCTTCGACGATGTGGAACTCGTAGGGTTCGCGGATCCGGATATCGGCCGCGCCGATCAGGCCGCAGCGCGCTTCGGAGCGAAATCCTTCGCCCACCACCGCGACATGCTGGACGCTGTCCGCCCTGATGCCGTCTATGTCTGCGTGCCGCCGTTTGCGCACGGGGAACCGGAGCGGGACCTGATCGAGCGCGGCATTCCTTTCTTCGTCGAAAAGCCGGTTTCGCTTGACATCGAGACGGCCGAAGAGATCTCGGCTGCCGTGACGGCGAAGGGTCTCGTGACCGGCGTCGGCTACCACTGGCGCTACCTCGACATCGTCGATGAGGCCCGCAATCTCCTCAAGGACAATCCCGCCCAGCTTCTGTCCGGCTACTGGCTGGATAGCACGCCTCCGCCGCAGTGGTGGTGGAAGCAGGACAAGTCCGGCGGACAGATGGTGGAGCAGGCGACCCATCTTCTCGACCTTGCGCGTTTTCTTGTTGGTGAAGTGACCGAGGTTTACGGACGTGCCGGTCACACGGACAGGCCCGAATTTCCCGGCCTCGACGTGCCCACCGTGACGACGGCCACTCTGACATTCGAAACCGGCGTCGTCGCAAACGTTGCCTCCACCTGCCTTCTCGGCTGGAGCCATCGCGTCGGGCTTCACATCTTCGCAGACCGTCTCGCAATCGAGCTTACCGACCGCGACATCATGGTGGATGTCGGCCGAGGCCGGCCGGTCCGTGGCGCAGACGGCGACCCCGTGTGGCGCGAAGACCGCGACTTCATCGATGCCGTTCGCGGCGGGGAAAACCGGATCCGCTGCCCCTATTCCGAAGCCCTTGCAACGCACCGGCTGGCGCTGGCTGTCGTTGCCTCTGTGCAGGAAGGCAAGCCGGTTTCGATCGCGCCGCCAGAGATGCGGCAGCCCGAGCCTTTGCCTTTGCAATCCCAGCCTCGGCCGGAAGCACCCGCGCCGGGCTTGGCACCGGGCCACCGGATCATCCGCTCGCTCGGCGTCGAGGCCCCCGGGCGGTCCTATTTCTTCGAATACGAGGAAGGCCCTCCCGGAGATGGCCAGGTTCGGCTCGACACGCTCTACACCGGTCTTTCCGCGGGGACCGAACTGACGTTCCTCAAAAACACCAATCCCTATTTCCGCTCGCGCTTTGACGGCGAGCGCGGGGTGTTTATTGAGAACGAACCGGACCTGCACTATCCGGTCCCGTTCCTCGGCTACATGGAAGTCGCCAGGGTCTCAGAGTCGCGCACAGGCGGTTTTGCGCAAGGCGAGGTGGTCGCATCCGCCTACGGCCATAAATCGGGCCACACGGCCAACCCGTTCCACGATCTTCTGGTGCCGCTACCAGCCGACATCGATCCCGTGCTCGGCGTCCTCGTCGCCCAGATGGGACCGATTGCCGCAAACGGCATTCTGCACGCCGATGCCGAAGCCTATGGAGCTCACGTGCCCTTCCTCGGTGCAGGCGTGAAGGATCGCCCGGTTATTGTGATCGGCGCCGGAACAGTGGGGCTGATGACTGCCCTGTTTGCGAAATCCCTGGGTGCGTCCGAAGTTATCGTGACCGACCCATCGGAGTTCCGCCGTCAAAAAGCGGAAGCGATGGGCCTTCAGGCCATGACCGAGGAGCACGCGTGGCAGCATGCCAAGGCCTGCTGGCATGATGGCGCGATGGGACGCGGTGCAGATCTTGTGTTCCAGACACGTGCGTATTCAGGCAGCCTCAACACGGCGCTGAAAGCCCTGCGGCCGCAGGGCACGGTGATCGACCTTGCCTTCTACCAGGGCGGCGCTGATCAGTTGCGGTTGGGCGAAGAGTTCCACCACAACGGCCTCAACATCCGTTGCGCGCAGATCAACCGAGTTCCGCGTGGTCTTGGTGCGCTCTGGAACCGCGGCCGGCTCGCCCGCGCAACGGTCGATCTTCTCCGGACGCATGGCGACATCATCCGCGAGCAGATGATCACCCACGTCATTCCGATGGACGACGCGCCGGCCTTCCTGACGGACCTGATCGAAAACCGTCCGGAATTCCTGCAGGTTGTGTTCAAGGTGGGCGAATGACACCTGAACCTCAGCCTGTACGGATTCTGTTCGTCTTCGCGTGGTTGGTGGTCGGCGGCGAGGAGACCGAAGTGCGGCTCCTCGCGGGAAACCTCGATCCTGATCTCTACCGGATCGACGTCGTTGCCTGCTTCCGCAAGCCCGGAATGCCGGAGCAGACCCACGAGCAGCTGCGGGCGCTCGGGGTCGATGTCGATACGACGCCTTACGATCTGTCCTTCGAAGATACGGTTGGCTATCTCGCCGGCAAGGTTCCTGGATACGACATCGTCGTTTCCAGCCAGAACGTTGCCGACATCTATCCGGCACTCGAACGGCTTCATCTCCGCCCCCCGCTGATCGAGCATGGCGGTCTTGTTTCGGAGGCGGAAGCTGGCCCGAAACACCTCACGAGCCGGTATGTCGGCGTCTGCCGCTCCATCCGCGACGCGGCTGCGTCAAGAATGCCCGGCCGCGAGCAGCACGCGCTCGAGATACCCTCGATGGTCGATCTCTCCGAGTTCAATTCGGCGAACCGCTCGGTCATGCGGTCAAAGCTTGGGTTCCGGGATGAGCAGGTTGTCATCGGCTGGGTCGGTCGGCTGGATCCGAAAAAGAATGTAGAAGACTTCATCCATGCCGCCGCACTGGTCGTCAGAGACAATGCGCATGCGCAGTTCGTTATTGTCGGCGGACCCGATGCTTTCATGCCGGACTATGCCGATCACTTGAAGGATCTCACCCGCCGGCTGGGCTTGGCAGACAGGGTCACGTTTTTAGGCGATCGCAAGGATGTGGCCGAGCTTCTGTCGGCGTTCGACATATTTGTCTGGCTGTCGCGCGGCGAAGGCATGCCGCATGTCATTGCCGAGGCAGGTGCCGCCGCCCTGCCCGTCATCGCAACACCTGACAACGGCGCCCAGCAGCAGATCGACGACCAGGTCTCCGGCCTCTTCGTGCCCTATAACGATCCGGCCGCCGTCGCTGACAAGATCTGCTTACTTGCGGGCGACGAAGGTTTCCGCCGTTCTCTCGGACAAGCGTTGCGGCGCAAGGTCGAGGCGAGCTACTCGATCGAGGCCGTGTTGCCGCAGTGGACACAGCTTTTCAGCGACGTCCTTGCGGAGAAATCGCCGCAGGGGCCGACCGGCATCTTCAAATCGTTTCTGATGGGCGGTTTCGAATGCTCGACGCATCGGCTACGTCCCGCTGACGGCGAAACAACCGGTCGACGCCTGGATATGATTGCGGCAATCGAGCACGATCGCTTTGCGGAGCAGGATTATCGTCAGCTTGCAGGACTTGGAATCCGTACGGTCCGCGATGGTTTTCGCTGGCATCTGATCGAAAAGTCCAGGACCTATGACTGGTCGAGCGTATTGCCGATGATCGAAGCCGCGCAGAAAACCGGCACGCAGGTCATCTGGGACCTCTTACACTACGGATGGCCTGACGATCTCGATATCTGGTCGCCGCAATTTGTCGATCGGTTTGCAGCCTTCGCCGGCGCCTGTGCACGGTTGGTTCGCGACAACACAAGCGAAGTGCCGTTCTATTGCCCCGTCAACGAAATCTCATTCTTCTCTTGGGGCGGCGGAGATGCTGCCTATCTCAACCCGTTCGCGCGTGGTCGAGGATTCGAGCTCAAGGTTCAGCTCGCCCGGGCCGCAATCGCTGCCATGGAGGAAATCCTCTCGGTCGACCCCCGCGCGCGCTTCGTTCACTGCGATCCGGTTATCAATGTCGTGGCGGACCAATCGAGACCTTTCGAGTCCGGCGTTGCCGAAGGTCACAGGCAGTCGCAGTTCCAGGGATGGGACCTCATCGCGGGCCGCATGTGGCCGCAGATCGGTGGTCAGGAGCGGTATCTCGATATCATTGGCGTCAACTACTATTTCAACAACCAATGGATCCATGGCGGGCCGCCGATCGACATCGGTCATCCCAGCTACAAGCCGCTGAGCAGGATCCTTGCCGAAACCTACGCGCGTTATGGCAAGCCGATTTTGATCGCAGAAACCGGCATCGAGGATGAGCGGCGTGGGCCTTGGTACCGTTATGTCTCGGATCAGGCAAAACGTGCCATGCAGTCCGGTGTCCCGTTCGAGGGAATTTGCCTTTACCCGATCGCCAATCATCCTGGATGGGACGACGGACGGGCTTGTCAGAACGGATTGCTAGCAAGCAGCGTTTCTCTCGGTGGGCGAGCGGTCGATGCAGGACTGTCGTCGGCTATTCAAGGCAGCGTTGGTTGAGACCCAACCGCCGAAATATCAAACAAGCGACGGCGGCAGCAGTGTGCCGCCGTTTGCTATTGGATCGGTTCGAAGAACGGTTGGCTTAGAAGCCCTTGCCATTCGTCAGTTCCATCCTGATGGTCTGGAGGATGATGTAGACGTCAAGCCAGATCGAGAAATTGGCAACATAATAGAGATCGCAGGCGATGCGAGCCCGGGCTTTCGAAGCACGATCCGTTGGCCCTCGCAGGCCGCGCATTTGCGCCAGCCCGGTAAGACCAGGCCGCATGCTGTGTCGCTGGTGATAATCCGGAACGAGTTCCTCATAGGTGACGCCGGCCGCAAGCATGCCGACGGCGTGGCATCTCGGACCGACAAGAGACATGTCCCCTTTGAGCACGTTGATGAGTTGCGGCAGTTCGTCGATATTGGATTTGCGAATGAATTGGCCGACCCGTGTAATCCGGGGATCGTTCCGAGTTGTCTGTGCGACGCCAGACACATCTCCCCGGTCGGTAAACATCGATCTGAACTTATAGATTTTAATCTTGCGACCATCCTTCCCCCATCGAATCTGGGAAAACAGCGGTGACCCTCTGCTCTCCGCACGGATGATCACGCATATCAGGACGAACAGGGGAAGAAGCGTAACGAGGGCAATCAGGGATATCAGCATGTCGACTGCGCGCTTGGCCGCAAATTCCCAAGCCGCAGGCTGATAACTATATGTAAGCTTATAATTATCATTCGCCGAACTACCGGCGAGGTACTCACTAGCATCCAGTTGTACCACCAGCTCCACAGCACTCAAGGGAACCATCCAATATACGAGAGTTAATATATGATCGTCTTATCAATACTCCATATCTCGATTCTAAACACGAGTCAGCCCAGAACTTAATAAATGGTTAAATATAAAACAAGCAATATTGCTTTATTATTACATATGAAATTAGATTTGATACGTAGATTCGCAGCAACACGCGTCGAAACCCGCCGGTCCGTTCGAGTGAGCCGTGATATTTTGCGGCGACGACTTGAGAGATCGATCAAGTTATCCGCTGCACAGTTTTAGCTGTCATTGCCGCAATAATTTCGTCGCTTCCCGCACAGTATGCACATACCGAGATGTGCGTTGCTTCCAAGCAAAAATCCCCGGGCGCATGAGCGAAGGTTCGGGGAACGCTGCAAAAAAAGTGAACGGGTATACTTACCAAACGGGTAAGACGATCGGGTACAAGATCGACAACGGCAAGATCTGCCTGCGATTTCCGAACGGACAGAAAGGTTGCGTAAGCGTCGAAAACCGACGGCAAGCGCTCTGAAATGATCACCACAAAAGGTGATCGCTCCGACCTACAATCAGGCTCTTGCCGCAGCACTCCAGGACTAGGTTCACATCACTCGCCAACAGCTACGATCCATTCGGCGTGATGTTATTTGCGTCTTGCGTTTTAATCTGAAAAATATACTAGATATAGACGCAAAGTACGGGTGATTAGAGAGGTTGAAATGGCCGCTTTACACGTAATTTCGGAGTTAACTATTGCGACATTACTCCTCGCAGCTTCGCTCGGGGCGTCGGCATACGCGGCGGACATCATTCAGCGGTCGAGGTATAACGAGACGCAAACGAACACACATCTTGTCCGCTCGAGCTACGTCACAGAGGAATGCGAACTGCTTGAGATCACCTACCGAGAACCGCGCCAGATCGAAATCGTCAGGGTCTGTTACCCGCCGATTTTCTGAGCGCGAAGTTTCTCGGCGAGCGTTTTCATGGTCGATCGGCGGCGCTACAGTTCGCTTCAATTTGACCGATCACACTAACTGTATTCGAACTATTGTGCGGTACATATTCCTCATCTTGTGAGGGAAAAATGTCGCGTCGTTTCAGAAATCTGTCATTTGCTTTCGGTGTCTCCATTGCTCTCTGGGCTGTCATCATCCAGGGCATCAGCCAGATTGCCGAGCACATCGGCACGCCTCACGACACGACTGTCACGGCAAGTATCAAGTAGATACGAAACGCAACTCAGTTTGTGACTTGCTGAGCAGGGGCTTTCGGAAGCGGATACGTTCCAACGAGATTGTATCGACTTTCATCCAGCATTTCCCGCTTATATGAAATGGTTGCCGCCGCAATCTCTCTGCGAAAATCCTGCCCTCGCGCCAAGGCGTCTCCGAGCGAAATGGACAGATACGCATCGAGATCGAGCAAGCGTGCTGCAATTGCGGACGCCTGATAGGCGAGCGCTTTCCGTTCGGACAAAGTTCCGAAGCTTATTTTCAGCCGGAATGTCGCGTTCCCTGCAGCCTCCCTACCCCGGATCTGGACGAATATCGATGACTGACGTCCCAAATCCGCTCCCGTCACGAGATAGCTGCATTCCCATTTGGCGCCACCGTCTTCGCGGGTAAACACAGGCTCCACCTCGGCAAGGGCTGAAAGAGTAGCGCACTGCTCGTCAGCACGTATCGGGGCGCGGCCCTTCAAGAGGCGGGCTTTCTTTGCAAAGACCACCGACACCCCCATGCTTGCCTGCGCGGCGGACTGTGCATTGACAAAGGGCACGCTCAGGTTCGCAACGCTGCTTTGCTGGAAACCCAGCCGCATCAACAAAAGCTTGAGACGCGTGTGATCATTGGACAGGAGAAGGCTTGCGCCGATTGCGCTTGAGAAGGCGGCGAACAGGAGCATGAAGACGACGAGACCTCCCGGCCCCCGATGCCTTCCCCCTTCCGCAAACCGCCTATCGTTGTAATATCTGCTCAAGCCAAGAAAACCTCGTGAGCACTGCGAAAAACAGGAAAGGTACTTAGGAAATAAAAACTGAGAACAATCTGGCGTGCATTAGAATTGCGCGAACCCGACTTTCTTATTTACAGAAATGGCAATATCGATCGTTTTATTATTCTAATATTACGTTGGCACTGACCCGAGCGCATGCGCTAACGGAAAGCATAATATCTCGCTACCGCAGCGCACGCTAGAGGCGTTTTATTATTCAGCTGCTACTAAACGAAGAATGATTCGAGCCTAGACGTGGGCCATCACAGCCTCCGGCCAAAATCCGTTGGCAAGGGCTTTGATACGGTTCGAAGGCTCCAGATGTTCAGACGCCTAGTCCGCCTTATCGTCTGAACTCACCGGCTTGCTGGTTGGCGGCGAAACTCCTCCGCCGTGATCGGCCGACCACGTCTGCGGCGAGCTGTTATGAGGCTTTGAATCGCCCGCGGTTTGCTCCCGCTCCTGGCTATGCTCACCCTGCGTGCTCTTCCGCCTGTGGCTCCTCATTGCCGGTTTCGTCGCGTTTTTCGTCGGTCATGATGTTGCTCCTGTTCGGCGAAACAACAGCTAGAGAACGCAAGGGTTCCGCCCGGGTCTTCCGGGACAACAGATTGCGGCACGATGGCGTCTTGCCGGAAATCCTGCGCAAAGGCTGTGTCGTGGTTGCGTCGGGTCATGCGCGAACAAAAATGAGCAAAATAATCTCATTTGCCTGTTTTATTTGCTCGATCCTCTCCTCCAACAGCACAGGTTTTCCTAGATAACACCGCATCGAAAGGCCATCAGGCCTGATGCCCGAAAGGAATGACCATGAACTGGCTGAAATCCATCGCTGCTGCCGCCCTTCTGCAGGCCGTTGCCATCACCCCATCTGTCGCTGGCGAAAACCTCGACCAGATCAAGGCCGCCGGCGTGATCAAGATCGGGACGGAAGGCACCTATGCGCCCTTCACTTTCCACGACAGCGCCAACAAGCTGACCGGCTTCGATGTCGAGATCGGCGAGGCTGTCGCGAACAAGCTTGGCGTGAAGGCAGAATTCGTCGAAGGCAAGTGGGATGGCCTCATCGCTGGCATCGATGCCAAACGCTATGATGCCGTCATCAATCAGGTCGGCATCACCGAAGCCCGCAAGCAGAAATATGCCTTCTCCGACCCCTATATCGCGTCCAAGGCCGTGCTGATCGTTCGCAGCAATGATGAGGAGATCAAAGGGTTCGAAAGCCTCAAGGGCAAGAAGTCGGCACAGTCGCTGACCAGCAACTTCGGCAAGCTGGCCGAGGCGTCTGGAGCAGAGCTCGTCGGCACCGACGGCTTTGACCAGTCGATCCAGCTGGTTCTGACCCGCCGCGCCGATGCCACGATCAACGACAGTCTCTCCTTCCTCGATTTCAAGAAGAAGCAGCCTCAGGCTCCCGTGAAGATCGTTGCCGAAAAGGCGGATGCGGATTTCTCTGGCATCATCGTTCGCAAGGGCGACGACGAGCTGGTTTCAGCCATCAACAAGGCGCTCGCCGACATCAAGGCGGACGGAACCTACAAGACGATTTCTGACAAGTATTTCGGTCAGGACGTCTCGAAGTAAGAACGGACTGTTCCGTTCTTGAAACTGCGCCATATGTACTGAGATCAGAGCGCTCGGCGACGATCGCCGGGCGTCATATGTTTTGAGGTTCGCCGTGCCGCACTGGCTTCAATTGATGATCGATTCGTTGCCGACACTTCTGTGGGCCGGCGTGAAATTTACGATCCCGCTGACACTCCTTTCCTTTGTGCTGGGCCTATCGCTGGGGCTTGTCACCGCGGTCGCACGGTTGTTCGGGCCGTGGCCGGTTTCAGCAATCGCTCGCTTCTATGTATGGATCATTCGCGGTACGCCACTCCTTGTGCAGCTCTTCGTGATCTTCTACGGCCTGCCGAGTGTGGGAATTCTGCTTGATGCCTTTACGGCGGCCCTGATCGGCTTCACGCTCAATGTCGGTGCCTACACGTCGGAAATCATCCGTGCAGCCATCTCCTCCGTCCCCAAGGGTCAGTGGGAAGCCGCCTATTCCACCGGCATGAACTGGCGCCAGGCGATGCGGCGCACGATCCTGCCGCAGGCAAGCCGGGTATCCGTGCCGCCTCTGTCAAACACGTTCATATCGCTGGTCAAGGATACCTCGCTTGCCGCGGCAATCACCGTGCCCGAACTTTTCCAGTCCGCGCAGCGTATCGTTGCCACGACGTATGAGCCGCTCATCCTCTATATCGAGGCCGCCATCATCTATCTCGCTTTGAGCTCCATCCTGTCTCACCTGCAGTCCCGGCTCGAATTTCGCTTTGCCCGATACGGCGGCATGCTGGAGGCCAACCGATGATCGAACTGTCGCATATCGAAAAGCGTTTCGGCGACGCCGTAATTCTGAAGGATATCTCTCTCAGCTTTCCGGAGGGCAGCGTTTCGGCTCTGGTCGGACCGTCGGGCGGCGGCAAGAGTACCTTGCTCCGCTGCATCAACCTCCTGGAGCAACCGACCGCCGGAAGCGTCCGCATCGGCGCTGAGAGCGTCGACTTTGAACCCGGCCGCAAGGCGCCGTGGCAATCCATTCAGAAAGTGCGCAGCCAGACGGGAATGGTGTTTCAGAACTTCCAGCTTTTCCCACATCGCACGGCCATCGAAAACGTCATGGAAGGGCTGCTTGTCGTCCAGAAATGGTCCCGCGAAAAAGCCAGGGCGCGCGCCCTGGAATTGCTGACGAAAGTCGGCATGGAACACAAGGCCGATGCCTGGCCCGCCAATCTCTCAGGCGGCCAGCAGCAGCGTGTGGCAATTGCGCGGGCGCTCGCGCCCTCGCCGAAGGTTCTTTTGTGCGACGAACCGACTTCGGCGCTTGACCCGGAGCTTTCCGCCGAGGTCGTCGACGTGCTCGGCACCCTTGCCAAAGAGGGCACGACCATGGTGATGGCGACGCACGATCTGCGACTTGCCTCGCAGGTTGCCAATCTCGTTGTCTTTCTCGAGGCGGGGCAGGTCGTCGAGATCGGCAGCGCCGAACAGGTCTTTCGCAACCCTGTCCACGAACGCACACGTCAGTTCGTGTCGTCGATCAACGCCGCGCAGACCTTCTCGGCGTAGCCATTCCGGTGCTGCACGCCACTGCTGAAACCGCGTGCGGCCGTTGTTTGCATATTCAAAGACAGGGGTTGCCGAGCGATGACACAGACACGACCGCCACTCGATCCCCTCACCCAGGCGACGGTCACGATCGCCTGGGTGATCGTATTCAACAAGCCATTCTATCCCGTCTATGTCTGGTATCTCGTCGGCAACGGCGTGGCTGCGTCATGCGCTACCTTGCTTGCTGCCCCCCTGTTTCTCGCGATCCCTTTCATTGCTCGCCAATCACCTTTGATGGCGCGGTTGGCGTTGCCAATCGTCGGCACGCTCGACACGTTGTTCGAGACAAAACTGTTCGGCCATGGTTCGGGGACGGCGCTTTTCTTTGGTGCCTGCTTCATGCTTTCCGCACTGTCCTTTTTTGCCCAGGAGAAGTGGTGGCAGCGCAGCATGGCGGCCTTTGTCTTCGCTGTGTTTCTATTCTCGCAGTATCTTCTCGGTCCTCCATTGCGGGTCTGGAGCGATCCTGACCTTGCCATCCTGCTCAGGCTCAACATGTTCTCGGTCGCATGCCTGATGGCCTTTATCGCCATACGTTATGCCGGTCTTGAGACGAGACGTGAGCGCCAATAACCTTTGGTGATCCCGCGACTGCACAGTGCCTAATCTCCGCAACATCTCGAAACACGGAATTTTCAGGTTTTCCCTAGAGAATGGAGCGGATCGCTGACGACCGTCAATTTTAACAGGATGTCGGAACCTGTCCGCGGTTAAAGCATTATTTTTCGCAACGCTTATGAGGGGCGACGGACTTTATGGCTGTGGAAAAAGATGTTCGCGGCGCACGAGACGCAGGCGACCGGCTAATCGCCGCCCACGCATCCGGAGATCCGTTCGCAGCAGCTTTCAAAGCAACACGCATGCCGATGATCATCACCGATCCACGCCAGGTCGATAACCCGATCATCTTTTCAAATCGAGCGTTCTCGAAGTTAACCGGGTACTCGGCGCAGGAACTTGTTGGGCGCAACTGCCGCCTCTTACAGGGTCCGCAAACTGACCCTGCGGCTGTTGCCAAAATTCGGGAAGCGGTGTCGCAAGAGCGGGATCTTGCGATCGACATTCTCAACTATCGGCGCGACGGCACGACCTTCTGGAATGCTCTGTTCGTCAGCCCGGTTCGAAACGAAAATGGGCAAGTCATCTACTTCTTCGCGTCTCAGTTGGACTTTACCAACATCAAGAGCAAAGAGGCAGAGTTAGCGGCGGCTCGGCATATCGCGGAAGAGGAAGTCGCAAGGCGGACAGCGGACCTGACGGACGCGCTGACAACAAAGACCGCGCTCGTTCACGAAGTCGACCACCGCGTCAAAAACAATCTCCTGACCATCGCCTCTATCGTCAAGCTCCAGGCGCGGATGGCGGAGGACGAGGTGGCAAAGAGGACCCTGTTTTCCGTCCTCAGCCGCGTCGAAGCGCTGAGCACTGTTCACCGTAAGCTTCTGAATGACGATGATGTCGGCCATTTCGATGTTGCAGAGTTCGCAGGCGACCTGATCGTCGATGTGGTCGGTGCGCTTAGACGATCTGACATTGTGATGACAACCGACCTGCACGAAGTCATCGTCCCGGCTGACAAGGCATCACCTCTCGCTCTTATCTTGAACGAGCTGATCGGTGATGTCGTTCGACGCGGCTTGAGCGATGGCGGCGAAATTCACCTGGAAGTGAGACGCCTGAACGGACACTTCTTGGTAAGGGTCGTCGACACGGTCACCCCCGTTGTCTTTGACCAGCGCGAACACGACTTCGGCAGACTGATGCTGGAGACCTGTGCCAGGCAGCTGGGCGCTGAAATCGAACGGAAAACGGATGGCAAGCGCACAGAAGTGAGCGTTACCCTGATGGTCAATGAGTAAGGAACAGAATTTTGCGCGTGATGATCGTGGAAGACGAGGCGCTGCTTGCGCTCGAACTTGAAACTGAGGTCGAGGCTGCGGGTCACGATGTTGTCGGCCAGGCGGCTTCAAGCTCGACCGCATACGAACTTGCTGAAAAGACTGCGCCTGACTTCGCTTTCGTCGACATCCAACTTCTTGATGGCCCGACAGGGATCGACGTCGGAAAATTCCTTGCTTCGAAAAACGTCCCTTACATATTTGTTTCAGGAAATTTGAAGCGGATCCCGGACGATTTTGCAGGCGCGCTCGGCGCAATCGAGAAGCCGTACACGATGAACGGACTGCAGAACGCCTTGGATTATCTGGCGCTACGGGTCGAAGGTGGGGAAGTACCGAGCCCCCCTCCTGGCCTAATCCTGGCCTCCGAGGTCGCCTGACTGTTTAGAAGCGTGGGCGCCGCCCTTTCTAACAGTGTCCATCTATCCGCAGACATCGGATACTGATGGCCTTCACTTCTCGAAAGTAGGGCCCCGCTGCTGCAGGGCCTCCACTTCTGGTGCTGTTGTAGCGATCAGGCTGCAGCCAGCGCCTTTTCGATATCCTGGATCGAATGGCCCGTAAGGTCCTTGTCGAGTTCGCCAATCAGAACGTCAGACAGCGACTTGTGGTAGCTCTTGCGCATTTCACCGAGTGTGCGGGGCGCCGCCACGACAACAAGATTTTTAATCTTTCCATCCAGCACATGCTTGTTCAGCATGTCGGCAATGCCGTTGCTGAAACCGTCTTCGTCCTGCTGGCTGTCATCCGGGTTTGCGGAGCTGCTGGAATGGCGCGCACCGGAAGAGATTTTCGAGCTGTCGATGTCCGTGGCCGGCATCGCTCTCAGCTTGACGTTTGCTGCGTCACCTTCATTCTTGAAAAGGCTGAGCTTTTCGCCATCGGCAACGGCAACGATCGTGTTCTGTGGTAGCTGCATAAGGGTCTCCATAGTCAGCACCGCCTGCTTCCTTCGAGGAACCAGCCGGTGCATGTTTCGAGGCCTACAGTAATCCCGCAGCGGCGGATCGGTTCCGAGCAAACGACGTGGATAGCGCTGAGTTATCTGATCCTTGACACCCGCCGTACCTGACGGAACTGTCGCAAATCCGGCACCAACTGCGACGCGGCTCCGTCGGCTACTGCGCGGTAAAAAACGTCAGAAGCACTTTTCCTTTTTCGCCCAGAAGGCAGACGAAACGATCAGGCTTACCGGTTTCGCCGCCGCGTGCGATATAGGCATCGCCCATGACGACGGTCTTCACCGCGACATTCTCGACCTTGGTATCCGCGGAGCTCACGGCCAGGGTTTCCATGTCGAGCACCAGGTCGGTGATGGCGGACGATTTTTCCTGCAGCGCCAGCAAGCCGGTCGATTGGCATGCCTGGGCTGCCTCGTCGTTGTTCGTCTGCGCGTAGGTTGCTCCGGCGGTGAGGCAAAGAGCGGCAAAGGCGGTCACGGAAAGTCGTTTCATAAGGGCCCCCAAGAGAAGTCGGCATTGACTGCGACCTCGAATGCATTTGACCTCGATTTGTTCCCTTCCACCCTGAGGCTAAGCCGCGCCGATTGTGGCACAACAGGATACGCACGTGGTGGCCTTATCGATTTCCTGCGCCGATCAAGCACTCGGCTGCCGCTCGGTCATGATTAGGCGTTTGAGCGTGTACCTGTTAGACCTTTGCCAACGGATCGACCGTCATGACATCGCGCTGACCGTCGCGTCAGCTTTCAAGAAAGAGAGATCGATATGGGTTGGAAAACGCCAAAGGTCGAATACGTGAACGGTTACAAGATCGTCGAGGTCGATGGGCCATCCTTCAAGGTGTACGAAGGCGATCGCCAGCTGGGCGATGACTTCCCTTATTCCGGCGAGGCTGCGGCTCTCGCGAATTCTCTGCCAAAGCTGGATATGCCGAAACCTAGTCATGGGTTGCCCTCGTTCCGCTGACGGCGGGCCATCGCCTTTTCAAGTGACGCATCGCAAGGGATTGGCGATGAATATTTCGGTTCGGCTCACGACTTACCCTGGCCTCGATGATCGGATTGTCATCGTGAGGGCTGGCGACGAGGTCGATGCCGTCTTCGTGCGGACTGATCGGTTCAATGTCCTCGTCGATACGCTTGGCACCCCATCCCTGTGTCGGGAGGCGCTAGCACTGCTCGACGACCAGATGGGCGACCGGCCTCTGCTGGTCATCAACTCCCACATGGACTGGGACCATTTTTGGGGCAATTCCGGGCTTGACGATCGCATACCGATCATCGCGCACGCCAAGGCGCTGGAGCGGCTAAACGATCCCGCTGCACGAGATAAGCTTGTCGAAAAACAGCGCGACGCACGATTTCGGGATGTCGAGATTGTTGCCCCCAATCTATGCTTCGCTGGCGAGAGCATGATCCTGGATGGCGGCGATCTGGTCCTCGAATTGCTTCACACGCCCGGACATACGCCGGATCATATCGCGGTCTGGATCCCTTCCATCCAAACCTGTCTTGCGGTCGATGCCGTCGAGTGGCCGATCCCCGAGGTCTGGAGCAAGGATCCTCACGATCTCAAGGCGCTTTGCTGCTCGTTGAAAACAATCCGTGATCTTGATGCCCGCCACGTCGTTCTAGCTCACGGCCAGACCTCCGCACCGTCGATCGTCGAAGCGAACCTTGCTTACTTCTCACGACTGCACGACCGCATCGCCGCTCTTGACGGCCCCGCGTTGGCCAATGCTGATCTCGACCAGAAAGACGGCTTGCGCCTGCGGGACTTCCTGAGCCTGCCAGAGGATATGCCGGGCGAAACGGTAGCGTTTTACGAACGCTGCCATCGGTTCAACCTTTATGCGACAGCGGAAGCCCGGAAGGCCGGTGTCGCTTATATCTGAACCGTCCATCCTCCGGCACACGTGTTTGCTCGAACCGGACGGAGCGAGAGCACAATCTTCGTTCCCCTTTGCGAGTATCAGGCTGATCGTCACGGAACTCCTGCTCTTGCTACCTGTTGGATAGGACAGAAAAGGAGCACTGCAATGAGTAAACCGGAAGACGATGCAAAGGGTCAGTACGCCCCGTCCCAGGCCGATCGCAAGGCGACAGGGGTTCACAGCGCAAAGCCGACAGTCGTAACGGGCTCTGAGGACGCGACCGTTCACCGCGATGCCCCGGGAAAGAAATCCGAAAAGGATTTTGATCTCAACTATGATCCCAAGGACATGAACGAAGGCAGTTTCCGCGGCTGAAGCACAGCACGCGGTCACCTACCCAAACAGGATCAGCCGTGGCGCTCCATAAGATCGTCACGCTGCTCCTGCGTCAGTGGCCTGATTTTTTCGCCACGCAGCATCATGAATAGTTTCGCCGTTTCTTCGAGCTCTTCGGTCGCGTATTGCGCCTCGCGCAGCGATTTCCCGGCTATGACCGGCCCGTGATTGGCGAGCAGGACGGCGTGGCTGTCGCGAGCACGCTCCCGCACCGCTTCCGCCAAAGCGGCATCGCCTGGCGGGAAATACGGAGCCATCGGCAGTTTTCCCACCCGCATGACGTAATAGGCCGTCAGTGGAGGAAGAAGATCCTCCGGATTTAGTCCTTCGATGAGGCTGATCGCGACGGCATTCGTCGAGTGAAGGTGAACGACCGCTGACGCCGTGCTGCGTTCGCAATACATGCACTGGTGCAGGAACGCTTCCTTGGTCGGTTTGTCGCCGGAGACATGCACGCCCTCAGCCGAGAATTTCGAAAGGCGCGCCGGATCGAGCGCGCCAAGCGATGCGTTTGTCGGCGTCATCAGCATATCGCCATTCGATAGCCGCGCACTGATGTTGCCGGTCGATCCGAACGTGAAGCACCGGTCGAAAAGCGACTTGCCAACCGTGACGATCTCGTCGCGCAGCTTTGTCTCTTCGGAAAGAAGTGCTGTCATTTCAAAAGCTCCCACGCCTTGAGGAAGAAGTCGGCGGTGCCGAAATTGCCGGATTTGAGTGCAAGCGCCATAGGTGCGCCATCACCCATCGTCAGTGTCCAGGGCACACCCGGGTCGATCTCGCGGCCGATAAACAAGGCGGACGGCGCCAGTGCTCCAACGACGGCGCCTGACGTTTCTCCGCCGGCAACGATCAGCCTCCGAACCCCGTTTTCGCGCAGTCCGATGGCGGTTTTTGCGAGGAACTGCTCGACGATCTCGCCAGCCTTTTCCTGTCCAAGGCTCTCTTGAGCTGCCAGAACATCCTTCGGATCAGCGCTCGAGTAGATCAGTGGAACGCCTTCCTGCGCCAGAGCCCATCTGATCACTTCGTCAACGTCCATACGCCCTTGTGCGATATCGACCGGATCGAGCTTGAGCGTTGACATGCCGGCCTCGATAGCGGCCTTGATCTGGCCCCGTGTCGCCTCTGAACAGGAACCGGCAAGAATGGCGGCCCTCCCGTCCGGCGCCTGAAACTGTCCTGCCGTGATGTCTCGTTGCAAAAGCTTCGCGCGCCGAAAGTTCTCGGGCAGACCGATTGCGATGCCGGAACCGCCGGTGATCAGCGGGAACTCTGCGACTGCCTCACCGATCACGCGCAGATCCTGGTCGGTAATCGCGTCGACGACCACGACGCCGTCACCACGCCGACGCGCCTCGTCGAATGCCGCACGAACGCTCTCGGCACCCTTTGCGACGTTCTCATGTGAGACAAGGCCGACCTGAAGTTTGGATTGTGCCGCCATCAGACGCACCAGCGAAGAATCCGTCATCGGCGTCAGGGGGTGATGGCGCATGGGGCTATCCGACAGCAGTTGATCTGCCACGAAGAGATGACCCTTGTAGATCGTCCGGCGGTTGGCAGGGAAAGCAGGGCAAACGATCGTCAGATCCGTCCCAAGCTCGCGTGCGAGCGCATCGGTAACCGGCCCGATATTGCCCTTCGGCGTCGAATCGAAGGTCGAGCAGTATTTGAAGATGATCTGGCGGGCACCGGCCGTCTTCAGCCAACGCAGTGCCTCGAGCGACATCGCGACCGCCACGTCAGCGGGATTGGTACGGGATTTCAGGGCGACGACGACCGCGTCGACATCGCTCAGATCGAAATCGGCGGGCGGAACGCCCACCGTCTGGATCGTGCGCATGCCCTCCCTCGACAGCATCAGGGCAAGGTCCGTTGCGCCGGTCAGATCATCGGCGATTGCGCCAAGCAGCATATCATTCTCCCGTCTTGAGGATGGGCTCCGCCTTCAGGCGGTTGCCCCCTCTATAATTGAAAATCCCGTGTCAATGATCCGTGCCTCCTGTGGACGCTGAGGCGTCTCCAGCAAGGCTTCGATTGCCGTCTTGCCGATGGCAAAGCGATTGGAAAGCACCGTCGTCAGCGGCTTTGGCAGAACCTGTCCGATCTCGAGCCCGTTGAAGCCCATCAGCGCGAGACCGTCCGGCACCGGCATTCCGGCCGCCATGCAGTGCATGAAACCGCCCACCGCCATGTCGTCGTTGGAAAACGCCGCCGCATCGATGGCGGCACCGTCGGCAAGAAGACTGGCCAGAGCTCGACGTCCTTCGAGCGTCGAACTTGGCGCCTCTGTCCGATACTCTGCGACCAGCGACAGGCCCGTCTCAGACAAACCTTCGCAAAGCCCCTCATACCGTAAACGCGCGCGCCGATCCGCAGTCCAGTCATGGCCGACATAGCCGATCCTCGAATAGCCGCGCTGAACGAGATGGCGTGCCATCGCGCGGCCGGCGTCGCGATGCGACAGGCCGACCGCAAGGTCGATGGGCCGGTCATCGATATCCATCAGTTCGGCGATCCGCACCCGGCTGCCTTCAAGCATGCGTCTTGCGGCCGTGGTATGCTCGAAACCTGTGGTGATGATCGCCGCCGGATGCCAGGCCAGAAGCGACGAAATAATATCCTGCTCGGTCTCGAGACTGTAGTCGGTCACACCGATCATCGGGCGATAGGACGTGCCAATCAGCCCGGCATTTATACCCCTGAGCACTTCGGGAAATACGATGTTCGACAACGACGGCAAAATGACGCCGATGATCGGCGAAGACGAGGACGCAAGCGAACCGGCAGCCCTGTTAGGGACATAGCCGAGTGCGTCGATTGCCGCATTGACGCGGAGCCTTGTCTCCGGTGCGATCGGTCCCTTGTTGCGGATCACGCGCGAGACGGTGTTCTCGCTGACTTTTGCCAGCCGAGCGACATGCGCAAGCGTCGGCGTCTCAGCGGCCGAGGGCACGCTATCGTCTGCAATGGACCTCCCATCCCCGTCCAAGTCGTTCTCTCCTCCATTTATCTCAGCGCTAACATATGTCGCTTGAACAGGGCAAGAGGATGTGGTTGAAAACATGTTAGCGCTGAGATTCTGACTACACAGCGCTTCATGGAGGTGCCGCTCATGTCCAGCCCAACCACTATCGCCATCATTGGCCTCGGCTCAATGGGACTAGGCATGGCACGCTCTGTGCTGAGCGCCGGTCACAAGGTTCGCGGCTTCGACGTCAACCGGGACGCGCTCTCGACCCTCGAAAATGAAGGTGGCGTTGCTGCCTCCTCGCCGGGCGATGCTGTTGAAGGCGCTGACATCGCGGTCGTCGTGGTCGTCAATGCGGCACAGACGGAAACAGTCCTTTTCGGCGAGGCCGGGATCGTCAGCGCGATGCATTCCGGCGGCGTCATCGTCTGCTGTGCCACCGTCTCGCCCAGCGACGCCAAATCCTTCGCTGCGCGAACCGAGGCAGCCGGGCTGCTTTATCTCGACGGCCCCATCAGCGGCGGCTCGAAGAAGGCGCATTCGGGAGAACTGACCTTCATGGCATCGGGCTCGCCTGAAGCATTCAAGGCGGCGCGGCCGGCGCTCGATGCGATGGCGGCCACCGTCTACGAGCTTGGCGACCAGCCGGGTGTCGGCTCCTCCTTCAAGATCGTCAATCAGTTGCTGGCAGGTGTCCATATAGCGGCCGCCTGCGAAGCGATCACATTCGCGAAAAGCCTCGATCTCGACATTGCCAGGGTCTTTGACGTCATCACCAAATCGGCTGGCAATAGCTGGATGTTCGAAAACCGCATACCGCATGTGCTCGATGGCGATTACAGCCCTCACAGTGCGGTCTCGATCTTCACCAAGGATCTCGGCATTGTCTCCGACATAGGCCGCCAGCAGAAGTTTCCGCTTCCGATCACCGCGGCCGCATTGCAACTCTTCATCATGACCGAGGCCGCCGGGATGGGTCGCGATGACGACAGTTCGGTTGCGCGGCTGCTCGCCCAGATCACCGGGCTTCACCTGCCCGGCATGCCAGAGAAAGAATAGGCCCATGCCGAAGTTTGCCGCAAACCTGTCGATGATGTTCAACGAGCGACCGTTCCTGGAGCGGTTCGCGGCTGCGGCCACGGCTGGCTTTAGCGCCGTCGAGTATCTCTTCCCTTACGACTATCCAGCCGAGGTCGTCGCCGAGAAGCTTCGTGATGCCGGGCTAAACCAGGCCCTGTTCAACATGCCACCCGGGAATTGGACAGGCGGCGATCGGGGTCTTGCGAGCCTTTCCGACCGGCGCGAGGAGTTCGAGTCGTCGCTGGTCAAGGCAATTGCCTATGGCAAGGCGCTCGGAACGCCGCTTCTTCACATGATGGCCGGGATCGCGCCAGCGGATGATCCCACCGCTGCTTCCTGCTATGTGGACAATCTGAAAAAGGCGGCCGATGCAACGGCCGAAGCCGGTATCGGTCTCGTCATCGAGCCGATCAACAAACGCGATATGCCGGGTTATTTTCTCAACGACTTCAATCGCGCATTCGATCTCGTCGCCGATCTCGATCGCTCCAATGTCAGTCTTCAGTTCGACATCTATCACCGCCAGATCATGCATGGAGATGTCATCACAGCCTTGAGGCAGATGGCGCCGCGCATCGGGCATATCCAGATTGCGGCGGTTCCTACCCGGCATGAACCCATGACAGGCGAACTCAACGACCGCATCATCTTCGAAGAGATCGACGCCCTCGGCTATCAGGGTTATGTCGGCTGCGAATACCGGCCTGCGGGAGTAACCGAGGACGGACTGGGCTGGATGAGTTCGATCTGAACTAGGCTCACCCCTTCACCGAGGTATGCGTCCGGCTTGCGTCATCCGTCGCTCGCCAGTTCCGCCCTGATCCGTCGCTGTTCTTGCAGCGCCGTCTGGAGTTGCGTCAAGAACGCCTCGACGCCGGGCGTCATCGGCCGATCTCGACGCGTGACGATCCCGTATGATCCCATCACCGCAGGCAGCGTGACCGGGATCTCGACCAGCAGGTTATGGCGGATGTAGAAGTCCGATACGTCGCCCGGCATCACGGCCAGCATGTCGCTCTCGTGCATCAGCGCTACCATCGTCATCATTGACGATGTTTCGACGATGTTTTGGGGACCGGACAGGCGCATTTCGGCAAAGACGGGCGCCAGAACCTTTCGCATCGGGCTTCCGGCCGGCAGAAGCGTCCAGGGCCATTCGCCGAGCTCGCGCACCGTGACGGACGACCTGCTCGCGAGCGGATGGTCCCGCCGGCCGACGACTTTCAGCGGTTCGTCGATGAGATCGACGTAATCGAAGTCGTTGCGATCGCCGAGCACGATCGGTCGTGCCAGCAGCACATCGAGGTGACCGTTCAACAGGGAGCCAACGAGCGCATCGCTTGTCCCAGCATCGATCGAGACCTGCAGGCCGGGATGCTCGCGCTTGAGCGCAGCGACAGCCTTTGCCAGCAGAAACGGAACGGCGCTGATGACAGCCCCGATCCGCAACGTGCCGGATGCGCCCGACGACAGCGAATCGAGATCCTCCCTCGTCCGGACGATTTCCATCTGCATGAGCCGCGCATGTCTGATCATCACCTCGCCATAGGGCGTTGCGCGCATGCCCCTGGAACTGCGCTCGAACAGCGGATGGCCGACGGCCGCTTCCAGATCCTGAATCAGTTTCGTCGCCGTCGGCTGCGTCATGTTGAGAGCCGACGCGGCTTTTCGCAGGCTCGCGACCTTTCCAAGCTCGATGAGAAGCAGGAGTTGCGTGCTTTTCAGATGGCGCAGGAGCGACAGCCCGCGGTCGAAACGCTCTGATGTCATTGGCGCAATCCATTTCAGACGGCAGATGCCGTGATCGGAAAAGTCGATCACATGATCTGTATATTTCATTATTTCGGCATAGCCAGTCAACTATATTCCCGGGATGCACGGTGGAGAGGAACGCCGATCAAGGAGGTCGGTGACAACCGGGTGGATGCAAGCCTGATGAGGCCTGCGCCGACAAGTCAGGGAGGATTTGTATCTATGTCCGAAATTGAACAGCAACCCGTTGCCGCTGGCCGCGTGGAGCTAAAGGGTAAAGCGGCAACGAATGTACGATGGTACATCTTCGTCGTCGTTTTCCTGCTCGTTGTCATCAACATGGTCGACCGTACGGCTCTTTCGATCGCCATGCCCAGCATTGCCGCCGAATTCTCGCTCGGCCCCGCCATGCAGGGTCTTATCCTGAGCTCCTTCTTCTGGAGCTATGCATTGATGCAGATCCCCGGAGGCATGCTGATCGACCGCTTTGGCGCACGCTCGGTCATCACGGTGTCCACACTCGGTTGGGGTATCTTCCAGACCATTGCGGGCTTCACGACCGGCGGCATCTCGCTTCTGTTGACCCGCATCGGTCTCGGCGCGGCGGAAGCGCCTCTCTTCCCGGCCGGAGCAAAACTCAATTCGATCTGGCTTTCGAAACGGGAACGGGCCCGCGGTGCCGTTTTCATGGACAGCGGTGCCCCGCTCGGGGCTGCCATCGGCGGCGTCCTGATCAGCTGGCTCATCCTTACGCTCGGAAGCTGGCGGCTTGCCTTCATCGTCGCCGGGCTCGTGACCATCCTTTTGGGCTGGCTCGCATGGCGTTACCTCCGTGACAATCCGTCCACGCATCCGGGCATCAACGCTGCGGAAATGGATATCATCAACGAAGTGGGGCAACCGAAGTCCGAGGCTACGGAAAGCGAACCGACCGAAATCCTTCGCCGGTCGATCGTCAGCCTCGTGGCAGGTCGCGCCGGATGGGCGATGATCAATTTCGGTCTGCTGACCTGGGGCCCGAGCTATCTTGCGCAGGCGCGCAACTTCAACCTGAAGGAAATGGGCGGAGCGACTTTCGTCATCTTCCTCGCCGGCATGCTGGGTTCGCTCGCAAGCGGCTTTGTCGCCGACAAGATGGTGGCCGCAGGGTTTAAACGATCCGTCGTCTACAAGCTTCTTCTGGGCATCACTGGCCTCGGCGTCGCCGCCACATTCATCGCTCTGCCGCATGTGAGCAGCCCGGTTGCCGCGGTCGCGCTTCTCTCCGCCACACTATTCCTGCTCTACTTCGGCAGCCTTTACTGGAGCCTCCCCTCGATCCTCGCGCCGAAGAGCCGGGTCGGCGTCATCGGCGGCACAATGAACTTTGCCGGCAGTGTCAGCGGCATCATCGTCCCGATCCTGACAGGCTTCATCCTTCAATGGACCGGTGGCTCCTATGGCACCGTGCTCGGCTTCTTTGCGGGCTGCGCCGTCGTCTATGTCATCGCCACTCTCACCATCGACTTCAACGAAGGTACTCGTGAACGGAAGGGCAGCTAATTGGACGACTTTCCTCTTTGGGACGGCCCTATCGTCGATGCGCATCAGCATTTCTGGGACCCCGTCGCCAACGACCATCCCTGGCTAAAGCCGGAGGCTAAAATCCCCTTTCGGTATGGCGACTACAGCTCGATCAAGCGGCGCTATCTTCCGCCCGACTACCTGAAGGACGCGGAAGGTCACAACGTCGTGCAGACAGTGTATGTCGAGACCGAGTGGGATCCGACAGATCCCATTGGCGAAAGCCGATACGCAACCAAGGTCGCGGATGAATTCGGGCTTCCCAACGCCATCGTGGCTCAGGCATGGCTCAACAGAGCCGATGTCGGCGACGTGCTCGCCCAGCAGGCAAAGTTCGAGCTGGTGCGCAGCGTGCGTCACAAGCCGGGCGGCGCCGAAAGCGCCGCTTTCGCTGCCGATCACCGAACTCTCATGACCGACGAGACCTGGCGCAAAGGCTACGCCCTTCTCGAGACGCATGGACTGAGCTTCGATCTCCAGACGAACTGGTGGCATCTCGACGAGGCCATGCTGCTGGCACGGGATTTTCCTTCCACGACCATCATCCTCAACCACACGGGTCTGCCATCGGATCGATCCAGCGAAGGGATGAAGGGATGGCACGCGGCGATGGGCAAGTTTGCGGATATGCCCAATGTCTGCGTCAAGATTTCTGGGATCGGCCAGAAAGGGCGGCCTTGGTCAATCGAGGACAACAGCGCCATCATTACCGAAACCATTGCTATGTTCTCAGCCGAGCGGACGATGTTTGCCAGCAATTTCCCGGTCGATAGTCTATGCGGTTCATTTGACACGATCTATTCGGGCTTCAAGGACGTGGCGGCACGCTATTCCCTGAGAGATCAGGCAAAACTCTTTGCGGGGACTGCACGCAAATACTACCGGCTGCCGATGGCGAACGAAGCCGGCATGACCGGCACCGCGCCTGAGGTCGCCCGGACGGCTCTCTTTGGGTAGCACGCAGTCGAAGGCTGAATAGACCTGGCTGCGATCGCGAATCGCCGATCGGGACCTGAATCTAAGGTTGCTGTTGTGCTATCCGCATGACGGTTCCCGGTGCCGATCAGCCTAAGTTCTCTAAAAAAAATCTCGCGATCCGTTCAAACTCGCGTTCGCAAACGCGAGTTTGAACAGTCGGGCTATCGCGTAAAGCAAGAGCAAATCGATTAGATCGCGCTGATCGATCGTATCGCCGCCTGCGCTCCCCTGTCCGCAAAATTTTGTATACAAAATTCTGAAGACTTGATATGTGCTAATAGATGGCCTATGATTTTCCTCGGATGGAGGAGATTATGGCGTCAGGACGAAGCCCAAAATCAGTCGGACTTGCGCCCGCAAGAGGCGTCTCGGCGAGGCCCAACCGCCACGATCAGAGTGGCTTCAGCGCGCTCGCTTCTTTCTCATTCGAATTCAAAGAACTGCCCGACATCACGAGATCGCAGCCGGCGTCTGCCTGGCCGCTCATTGCCGGGTCGATCTCACGAGGTGCGCCGAGGACGCAGTTCGCTGCCGCTTCGTGAACACGAGGACCGATCGGCTGTAGGCAAACCTGCAGCCATTTCATCTAAAGGAGGAATAAGATGAAGAAGCTATCCGTAGGATTGACATTTGCGGCCGCGGTCGTGCTGGCGGGACAGGCGCTTGCCTTCGAACCGACACGCCCCGTCGAGTTCGTCGTCGCATCCGGCCCGGGCGGCGGCACCGACAACTTTGCCCGCACCATCCAGTCGATCATCGCCAAGCACAAGCTGATGGAAAAATCGATGGTGGTCCTCAACAAGGGCGGCGGCAGCGGTGCGGAAGCGTTCCTCTACGCCCGCAAGAATGAAGGCGATCCGAACAAGCTCTACTTCGGAACCAACAACGCTTATCTCCTGCCGCATGTCGCAAAGCTTGCCTATTCGATGGAGGACCTGCGTCCCGTCGCAGCGCTCGCATTCGACGAATTTTTGATCTGGGTGAAGGGCGATTCCGAATACGCGACGCCGACGGATCTCATCGAAGCCGCGAAAGCTGCGCCGAACAAGCTTTCCTTCGCCGGCAGCCAGTCGAAGGACACGGATGAAACCCTGGTCGCTCTGATCGAGCAGACGACGGGCACCAATTTCAAGTATCTGCCCTTTAATGGCGGTGGCGAAGTCGGCGTTCAGCTGGCCGGCGGCCATGTCGCTGCCAACGTCAACAATCCGAACGAGAATGTCGGCCAGTGGCAGGCGGGCGCGATCAAGCCGCTTTGCGTCTTCTCCGACAAGCCGATGGCCAAGAGCGATCCGGTCCATGACGGCAAGGGCTGGGGCGATATCCCGACCTGCGCCTCGAGCGGCGTCAACGTTCCGTCCTACAAGATGCCCCGCACGGTCTGGACCGCTGCCGGAACGCCTGATGACGCGGTCGCCTACTACAGCGACGTTCTGAAGAAGGTCAGCGAGACCCCGGAATGGGCTGACTATGTCCGCAAGACCTCGCAGACCGGCGAATTCATGGCGGGTCAGAAGCTGCAGGACTTCATTGTGACCAGCGAGAAGAACGCCGTCGGTGTCTTCGAGGCCGAAGGTTGGCTGGTTAAGTAAAGTCCTGACGCCAACGCGATTTTAGGTCCGGCATGTTCGTGCCGGATCTTTCGATCGAGGGAAATCAATCATGCGTATCAAGCGACTCCATGTCGAGATCGTCACCGCCATCACTCTTGCCGCCGTCGGCGCACTGGGGGCAACCGGTGCCCTGGAACTCGGCGTCAGCTGGAGTGAATCCGGCCCCATGCCGGGCTACTTTCCGTTTTACGTCGGCATCATCCTGATCGTTGCGGCTTTTGCCAGCGCGGCCCAGGCCATTTTCAGGTTGAAAATGGGCAGCGAGGAGATGCGCGAGACGTTCCTTGAGCCGGAACAGACGCGAAGGGTTCTTTCCTTCCTTCTGCCGATGATCGTCTTCGTCATCGTGACGGTCTTTCTCGGCACCTATATCGGGACGGCGCTGTATCTCTTCTACGTTGCCTGGCGCAACGGCGGCTACAAGCCGTGGATCGCGATCCTGATCGGTGTTGTCTTCTCCATCGCGCTTTATTTCGTCTTCGAAAAAGCGTTCCAGGTGCCGCTGCATAAGGGCCCGATCGAAGAAATGCTCGGCATTTACTAAGCACCCGGAGCTTGATCATGGAAAATTTTGAACTGCTTATGGGTGGCTTTGCGACGGCACTTACGCCGATGCACATCACCCTGATGATCGTCGGCGTCCTTCTCGGGCTGATCGTCGGCGTCCTCCCCGGCCTCGGGGCTCCGAACGGCGTATCGCTGCTCATTCCGCTGACCTTCACAATGGACCCGGTCTCGGCGATCATCCTTCTGGCGTCGATGTATTGGGGCGCGCTGTTCGGCGGCTCGACGACCTCGATCCTCTTCAACATTCCCGGCGAGCCGAGTTCGGTGGCGACCACTTTCGATGGTTATCCGATGGCGCGATCCGGGCAATCGACCCGCGCGCTTACGCTTGCCTTCATGTCGGCCGGCATCGGCGCCTTCGTCGGTATCGTCGTCATCACGCTTCTGTCCACTTGGGCAGCGCGTTTCGCGCTTCGTTTCGGCGCGGCTGAATATTTTGCCGTCTATTTCCTCGCTTTCTGCGCCTTTGTGGGGATGGGCAGCGCTTCGCCGATCAAGACGGCCGTCTCGCTCAGCCTCGGCCTTCTTCTGTCCACTGTCGGTATGGATACCGTTACCGGATCGCTTCGCCTGACATTCGGCATCGAAGCACTCTTGAGCGGCGTGAGCTTCCTGGTCGTCGTCATCGGTCTGTTCGGGATCGGCGAACTTCTGGCAACCGTTCAGGACGGGCTGAAATTCCGCGGAGTCGCCTCCCGTATCGACCCGCGCGACGTCTTCAAGACCATGCTGGAGCTGCCGAAATACTTCACCACGATCGTGCGCTCGTCTGCCGTCGGGATCTGGATGGGCATCACGCCCGGTGGCCCGACCGCAGCATCGTTCATGAGCTATGGTCTTGCACGTCAGTGGTCGAAGCCAGGCGAAAAGTTTGGCACCGGCCGTCCCGAAGGTATCGTTGCACCGGAAACCGCCGACCACTCGGCCGGCACCTGCGCCATGCTGCCGATGCTTGCCCTTGGCGTTCCAAGCTCTGCAACCGCAGCCGTTATGATGGGCGGCCTGATGATCTGGGGCCTGACGCCGGGACCGATGCTTTTCACCACGCAGCCAGACTTCGTCTGGGGCCTGATCGCCAGCATGTATATCTCCAACTTCGTCGGTGTCATTCTGGTCCTGTTGACCGTTCCGTTCTTTGCAGCGCTGCTTCGCATCCCGTTTGCAATCATTGGTCCGATGATCGTGGCGATCTGCTTCGTTGGCGCCTATACGGTGGCGAATTCGACCTCCGACCTCTGGCTCGTACTGATCTTCGGCGTCGTCGGTTTCGTCTTCAACAAGCTGGAATTTCCGCTGGCACCATTGGTTCTCGCCATGGTTCTCGGCAGCAAGGCGGAAAGCTCGTTCCACCAGTCGATGATCGCCTCCGACGGATCGCTCGGGATCTTCTTCTCGAACTATCTGGTCGGCTCGATCATGACAGTGGCACTCGCGCTTCTCATCATTCCGCAGAGCCTGAAGTTCATCAAGTACCTCAGAAGCCACAAGAACGTGGACGCGGCGGCATAAGCCGCGCCCACGCCTTTTTCGTTTCGGTTTAGGAGGGGAACACCATGAACTATCACACCTATTTCGGCAGAGAGTCCGCCCCGGTGGAATGCTGCATCGTCGGCACCGGCGGCTTCGGCCGCAGCTTCATCGCGCAAAGCCTGAAGACGCCGCTGATCAGCACCCGCGTTGCGGTCGATCTGAAGGCGCAAACCGCGACAGACGTTCTGCGGGGCCTTGGGATCGATCCGTCCAGGATTGCCCAATGCGCAACCGCGAGCGAGGCGAAGACGGCATGGGAGAACGGCCATTATATTGCGGCGGGTGACCTTTCCGTCGTCCTCGACCTTCCGATCTCCGTGGTTGTCGAAGCCACCGGTCACCCCGAGGCCGGTGCCAAGCACTGCCGACTTGCGATCGATGCCGGCAAGCATGTCGCTCTGGTCTCCAAGGAAGTTGATAGCGTCGTCGGTCCCGGCCTTGCACTGCGCGCCCGCAACAACAATGTCATCGTCACCCCGGTCGATGGCGATCAGCCGAGCCTGTTGATGGGTCTGGTGACCTGGGCGGAAGTGCTCGGACTGGATATCATCGCCGCCGGCAAGGCCAGCGAATACGATTTCGTCTACGACCCAAAACAGAAGACGCTGAGCTCCAACGGCAAGACCGCGTCTGCACATGATTTTGGCGACTGGATCGAACCGGCAACACTGGACCTGTCGACCATCGCGGCAAGACGATCGGAAATCGCAGCGGAGTTTCCGCAGCGGGCAGTTCCGGACTTGTGTGAAATGACGCTGGTTGCCAATGCCACGGGCTTCCTGGTCGACCGGGCCGACCTGCATGTTCCCATCGCGCGGATCACCGAAGTTGCCGATTTCTTTTCCGAGCGTTCGAGCGGCGGGTTGCTCGGCGCGCCAAAGGTGCTCGACGTCTTCCACTGCCTACGGCTTCCCGGCGAACTGAGCTTTGCCGGCGGCGTCTTCGTGACGGTGCGTTGCGACGACGCGGAGACCTGGCAGATGCTGGCGGAAAAAGGCCATGTCGTGAGCCGCAAGGGCGATGTCGCCATGCTCTACATTCCACGCCATCTTCTGGGCGTCGAGGCTGCAACGAGCATTCTCGAAGTCGGCGTGCGCGGCGTCTCCAGTGGTGCGGCCGAGCCGCGGCCGGTGATCGACCTCGTCGCGCATGCAGATGCCGATATCGAAGCCGGAACAGTTTTGACGGCAAGCGGCCACCATCACTCGATCGTCAACGTTTCGGCGCGCATGATCCCGGCCGCCCCGCTCTCGGATGACAGGGCCGTTCCCTTCTACCTGGCAGCCAATCGCACCCTGAAGAGAGCGGTCGGGGCGGGCCAGCCGATCCTTTGCGGCGACGTCGAACTTGATGAGACCTCGGCATTGCTCGAACTGCGGCGCGAGCAGGACAAGGCATTCTTCTAAGCCTCCCAAGGCAATGCGCGGCCGGCGCGAACGCGGGCCGCGCGCTCTCATAGGCCCTGTGGCCGAACTCGCGTCGAGGATAAGCCTTGCTCTCCTATATCCTCGTCTGCACCATAGGTTTCGTCGCCGGTTGCCTGAGCGGGGTGATCGGCACCGGCGCCAGCCTCATTCTCCTGCCCGTTCTTGTTCCGATGTTTGACCCCGCGCGCGCCATTCCCGTCATGGCGATCGCCGGGCTGATGGCGAATGCCGCGCGTGTGATGGCTTGGCACAGGCATGTCAATTGGCGGGCTGTTCTCGCTTATGCGCTCCCCGGCATGCCGGCAGCGTCCTTGGGCGCTGTCAGCCTGGTCCATCTGCCGGCAGCCATCAGCGGCACTTTGCTCGGTCTCTTCATTATGTTGCTTGTCCCGTTTCGGCGATACATTCGCCACCGCAACACCACCATCGGTCTCGGTGGAATGGCAATCGCCGGTGCCGTCGTCGGATTTCTGACCGGGATGTTCCTATCCACCGGTCCACTCAGCATTCCAGCCTTCCTGGCCTTCGGGCTGACCAAGGGCGCCTTCCTGTCGACGGAAGCGGCGGCCTCGATTTTCGTGCAGGCGGCAAAGGTTTTCACGTTCTATCAGGCAGGTGCGCTGACCCATGATCTCGTGATCAGCGGTCTCGTGATTGGTTCGTCACTGATGGCCGGAACGTTCTTTGCAAAACGCTATGTTGTCAGCATGTCCGAGCGCAAGTTTGGCCTGATAATGGATGCCATTACGCTCGCATCCGGCCTGTGGCTCACATGTGTCGGTCTGTTCGGCTGAAACCGAACAGACCTTCTCAGGGTCAGCTGCGTTCGGCGATAAAGCCGGCCGCAAGCTGGGCCACCATCGAGAGCGAAACAGCGCCGGCATCCGGATGGCCGATGCTCTTTTCCGCAAGCGGCCGCGCACGGCCCAGCCGGGGCGTGAGTGCGGCTGTTGCTTCGGCAGCCGCGCTCGATGCGTCGGCTGCAGCCTTGAAGGCTTCCGGCAGTGACTTGCCTGCCGCAGTGTTCTCCGTCAGGGCCTCGACGAACGGAATAAGCGAGTCCACAAGCGTCTTGTCGCCGATACGGGCACGGCCGAGAGTGGTCACGGCCTCCAGCGCCCTGCGGGCGCCTTCGGCAATCGCCGCTTCATCAGGCACGTCGTTGTCGCTCAGTGCGCTGCTCCACGACCGCAGCAACAATCCCCAGATCGCGCCTGATGTGCCGCCGGCACGGTCAGCCCAGGCATCGCCGCCCAGAGCAAGCGTCGTCTGCGCGCCGGCTCCCGCCGATACGGCAGCGGCCATCGCCTTGGCAGCGGCATCGGAACCACGCTGCATTCCCTGCCCATGGTCGCCGTCGCCGGCAATCGCATCGATGCGTCCAAGCTCGGATTCCTTGTCCGTGAGCATGGCGGCAATCCTGGCAAACAGATCCGAGATGCAGGCGGCCGACTTTCGCGACGCTTCGGATGCCGCCGGGATGACCGGAGCAGCTTCCTCATCGGTGATGACATCGGTGCGCAATTCAGCGACTTCAGGCCGTCCGCGACGAAATGCCGGCGCATCGCAGGGTGCCGCCCAATAGCGCTCAAGCTCTTCATCGAGCCAAGTCAGCGTCAGCGAGCAACCCTGCATATCGAGGCTGGTGACGAACTCACCGGCTTCCGGCAGGACGATCTGAAGATCGGACCCGGTGAGTTTCTTCTGGACGGCTGTCCACAGCACGAAGAGTTCTTCATATTTTGTCGAACCGAGACCGTTGAGAACGGCTGCGACGCGCGTGCAGCCCTGCGGCCTTTCGGCCAGCAGTTTGTCCGTGAGCACATCTGCAAGATCCGTCGCGCTCGCGATATCCTGCTCGCTGATGCCAGGTTCGCCGTGAATGCCGAGGCCGAGTGCCATCCGGCCTTTCGGGACCGTGAACAACGGCTGCGTTGCACCTGGAAGGGTACAGCCTGCAAAGGCGACGCCGAACGAAACCGTGCGTTCATTGGCATGCCGGGCAATACGCTCCACCTCATCAAGCGAAAGCCCCGCTTCCGCCGCAGCGCCAGCGATCTTGAAGACCATGAGGTCGCCGGCGATGCCGCGGCGCTTGGCGTGTTCGTCCGCCGACGCACTCGCAACGTCGTCGGTCACGGCAATGATGCGCACATCGATGCCTTCGGCGCGAAGACGCTCTGCAGCGACCCCGAAGTTCAGCACGTCGCCTGCATAATTGCCGAAGCCGAGAATGATGCCGCCGCCATTGTCGGCATGGCGGCAGACGCGTGCAACCGCCGCCGTCGATGGAGACGCAAACACGTCACCGGCGACCGCTGCATCGGCCATGCCCTGGCCGACATAGCCCGCGAAAGCCGGATAGTGACCCGAGCCGCCGCCGACAACCACCGACACTTTGCCATCAGGCACTTTCGTGGCGCGCACGACACCGTTGGCAATGAGACGCACGTGGTTGGGATAGATCTGGCAAAAGCCGGCAAGCGCAGTCGAGGCGAATTCGTCTGGGGCATCAAAGATCGTCGTCATTTAAGCGGTCCTCAAGTACGCGGCAGAATGCGCCGGAGATAGTCGCGGTTGGTCGCGCTGACGGAAAGGCCGTCGCCACCATAATGCTCGCACAGGAACGGGCTGTTGAAGCCGTGTTCCAACGCAAGCTTGATTGCTGTGCGATAGTTGATCAAGCCGGATTCGAGCGGAACCGGGTGGCTGGCGATGAGGCCCGCCTGCTCGTCCTCGATCCGCATGTAGTTCTTGACGTGCCAGTATTTGGCGAAAGGCGCGACTTTCGTCATCATCTGCAGCCAGTGCTCGACCGGCCGATGGAGACGGATGAGATTGCCGAGATCGGCGTTGATGCCGACATTGGCCAGACCGACTTCCTCGACGAAGCGGACAGAACTGTCCGCCGTTCCAAGATAGGTGTCCTCGTACATTTCGAGGGAAACCTCGATCCCGACTTCTGCGGCATGCCTGCCGAGTTCGGCAATGCGGGCCACCGCCTTGTTCCACGTTGCGGGGTCATCCGGGTTTTTGGCACCCTGTTCGGTCCAGAACCACAACGCTCTTTTCTGCTTGTCCGTCAGCGGCTCGAAGAAGCCGAAGGAAACGCTCTGTGCGCCGATCTCAGCGGCAGCCTCGATGACGCGGTGGCTGTAGGCGAGGTAATCGTCGCCGTGTTTCTCGTCGATAACGCTGCGCCGCGATGTCGATATCGCCGGGATGGTCATCCCTGCATCTTTCACGACCTCGCAGAACGCACGACGGCGATCAGCCGAAAGATCGGCGACGCGGAGCCAGCTGTCCGTAGGATCGAGTTCGGTGAAGCCTGCATCTGCGACTTCGCCGACAGTCTTGGCCCATTCCTCGACGGTCTGATCCTGAACCGAACGACCGTCCGGCAACATATTGGGGTATTGAATCATTGCGGCCGCGATCGGCCAGGTCTCACGCGTCCACTTGGGAGCTGAACTTGTCATTGTCGTCCTCCAACCGCGACGCCACCGCGCTCTTGATGGCGCAGGGAAGCCGCACACTCTGACATTTGGCAGCCGGCGTTCAAGCCGACCGACATGCGCCGAGCCCGCGTCCTCTCGGGCTGAGATGACCGGCCATTCACGGCCGGTCATTTATGATCAAGTGATCACGCGGCCTGTGCTGCCAGGCGCTGGCGCTTTGCCATACGGGTCGCAAGCAGGATCGCTTCACGGGTCGCGCCGATATCGGCAATGCCCTTGCCTGCAATGTCATAGGCCGTGCCATGAGCCGGCGTGCAAAGCGGGAATGGCAGGCCACCCATCATCGTCACGCCCTTGTCGAAGCCAATCAGCTTCATGGCGATCTGACCTTGGTCATGATACATGGTGAGGACGGCGTGATAGCCTTCCTTCATGGCGCGAAGAAACACGGTATCGGCCGGGAACGGACCCTCGACGCCGTAACCGCGCGCCTTTGCTTCGGCAACGGCGGGTTCAATGATCTCGATTTCTTCCATTCCGAAGCTGCCGCCATCGCCCGCATGCGGGTTGAGACCGGCGACCGCGACGCGCGGCTCATCGATACCGGCGGCCTTCAGGCAAGAAACAGTCAGTTCGAGTTCCGACAGAAGCCGGTCCACGGACAGGTTGGCAGCCACTTCCTTGAGCGGGATGTGCGAGCTGACACGTGCGTTCCAGATCTTTTCGAGAACGTTGAACTCGCGGATCTTGCCGGTGAACGACAGAACGTCCGAGACGAAACGGATTTCGTCATCGTAGCCCGGATAGGCAAAGCGCATCGCCTTCTTGTTGAACGGCGTGAAGCAGACCGCATCGGCCTTTCCGGCATGGGCGAGCTCAAGGGCGGTGCGGAAGTTGCGCGTGGCGAACGTGCCGCCGGCCAGCGTCGCTTCGCCGCGCTCCACCTCTTCCGGAGCGAGATGGCCCAAATCGATAAATGCGTGCTTCGAGCGATCGAGACCCGAAAGATCATCGAGCGAAGCCGAGATCAGATCTGGCTGAACGCCTGCTTCCTGCGCGCCCTTATCGAGAATGCGCCGATCGCCGATCACAACGATATACGCCTGCTCTCTGATGTCATCCAAAGCCAGAAGCTGTGCGGTCAGTTCGGGGCTGATACCGGCCGGGTCTCCCATCGCAAGCGCAATGGTGGGACGGCTATCGTGATGCTGGGTGATATCCATGGGTCAATTCTCCTACCTCGGTGAGGACGTTTCTAAGCCATCCGGAATCGCAGGACAAGTCTTTTGCATTTTGTATGCAGCATTTTTACGTTTGGTGCCGTTCGGGTTCTGGTATAATCCTGGCGAGACGCTTTGATCATCACGGCGGTCCAGAAATCGAGCTTTCAAAATGAGTGATACACTGCCCGAATCGCCTGTCTCGCCATCCGGCCCCATCCGGCGGACGGCCTTGCACGACACGCTCGTCACTCGGTTGCGCGACATGATCATCGAGGGCGAGCTTGCCCCCGGTTCGCGGATGCACGAAAGCCAGCTCGGCGAACAGCTGGGCGTTTCGCGCACGCCGCTGCGGGAAGCGATCAAGTACCTTGCCAGCGAAGGGCTCGTCGAACTCATTCCAAGCCGCGGCGCGATCGTCAAAAGGTTCAGCGGCAAGGATGTGCACGACATGCTCATCGTTCTGAAGAACCTGGAGGAGCTTGCCGGAAGCCTTGCCTGCGAGACCGCGACGGATGACGATATCGCCCGGGTCAGGCAACTGCATGACGAGATGCGGGCCTGCTACGACGTGAAGGATCGCCTGCGCTACTACAAGCTCAACCAGGCCATCCATACCGAAATCTGTCGGATCGCGGACAACCAGGCACTTAGCAGCGTTCAAGCGCAACTGCAGTCGCGCTTGAAGAGAATCCGGTTCATCGGCCACGAGGGTCCGGACAAGTGGTCGGCGGCCATGGCTGAGCATGAGGAGATGATTGTCGCGCTCGAAGCGCGGGACGGAGAAACCTTGTCCAAGGTATTGGGGCTTCATTTGCTCAATGCGTGGCAGCGCGTCAAAGACGCGATATAGCGCAAGTCGAAATCTCCAGAGCCAACATGGCTGCCGCAAAATCACATCCATAATGTTGATTATAACAATATAGGTGTTATATCCGTTTCATCCCACGCGGACGGTCTCGGATGAAGCGCGAAGAACGACACCAACGGATCATCAATCTGCTGATCGAAAAGCGAACCGTCGATCTCGACGATCTGGCGGAGCTTTTTGCCATCTCCAAGATGACCGTTCACCGTGATCTGGATGAGCTTGAGCAGGCAGGGGTGCTGCGTAAAGTGCGCGGCGGCGCAACGATCGACGCAGGTACCCAGTTCGAAAGCGATTTTCGGATCCGCGAACGTCAGGATCATGCCGCCAAGCACGCCATCAGCAAGGCGGCTGTCGATCTGGTCGAACCCGGTATGACCGTCATGGTCAATGACGGATCGATGGCGGCCGTGCTCGGCGAGGCACTGGCCGACAAACGTCCGCTGACGGTTATCACCAACAACGCGGCCGTCATGGAGCGGCTGAAAACCGAGACCGGCATCTCGCTGATCGCCCTCGGCGGCGTCTATTCGCCCAAGTTCAACGCATTCTTCGGCGTGGTCACGGAAGAGGCTTTATCGCGGCTGCGAGCTGACGTTGCGTTCATCTCAACCCCGGCCGTCGCATCGGGGCAGGCCTATCACATGGACGACGCCGTGGTCCGGGTAAAACGGGCGATGATGGCATCGTCGGCGCGCGCTTACCTGCTCGTCAACCACGAGCGGATTGGCCACACGGCGCTGCATGTCCTCGCCGGTCTCGATCAATTCGCCGCCGTCATCACCAATTATCAGCCTGAGGCCCAACTGCTTCGAGACATCGAAGACACGGGCGTCACACTGACCATCGCATCGTCGGGAGGATCACATCCATGACCACATCGCCAAGCTTCTGGATCGGCACCAGCTGGAAGATGAACAAGACGCTTGCCGAAGCTCTGGAGTTCGCGGCCGCCGTGAAGGCAGCCGATGAAGACAGGGATTCACGCATCCAGCGCTTCGTCATTCCGCCATTTACCGCCACGCGCGAGGTCAAGGCTGCCCTTGCCGGAACCTCCGTCAAGGTCGGCGCGCAGAACATGCACTGGGCCGATCAGGGTGCCTGGACCGGCGAAATCTCGCCGCTGATGCTGAAGGACTGCAAGCTCGACATCGTCGAGCTCGGCCATTCCGAGCGGCGCGAGCATTTCGGCGAGACGAATGAAACCGTCGGGCTAAAAACCGAAGCAGCGGTTCGCCACGGGCTCATCCCGCTGATCTGCATCGGAGAGACGCTCGCTGATCGCGATAGCGGCAACGCACAGCAGGTCCTTGCGGATGAGGTTCGCGGTGCCCTTTCCAAACTGTCGGGCGACCAGAAGAATGCCGAGATCCTGCTCGCCTACGAACCGGTCTGGGCGATCGGCGAGAATGGCATTCCCGCCACCGCAGATTACGCATCCGCCCGCCATGCCGAGATCATTGATGTGGCGCAGTCCATCCTTGGACGCCGCATCCCCTGCCTCTATGGCGGGTCGGTCAATCCCGGCAATTGCGAAGAACTGATTTCGAGCCCTCATATCGACGGGCTCTTCATTGGCCGTTCCGCCTGGAATGCCGAGGGCTATCTCGACATCCTGGCAAAATGTGCCGCCAAACTCTGAGGAGACATGACCATGAAGCTTGCAATTGCAGGAGACAGCGCCGGCGAAGGCCTGGCAAAGGTTCTCGCTGATCATCTGAAGGACCGTTTCGACGTGCACGAAGTATCGCGTACCGATGCCGGTCCCGATGCGTTCTACGCGACGCTTTCCGACCGGGTCGCCTCCGGTGTCATCGACGGCACCTATGACAAGGCCATCCTGGTTTGCGGAACCGGCATCGGTGTCTGCATCTCGGCCAACAAGGTCCCCGGCATCCGCGCCGCACTGACACATGATACCTATTCGGCTGAACGCGCCGCCCTCTCCAACAACGCCCAGATCATTACCATGGGCGCCCGCGTGATCGGCACCGAACTGGCCAAGGCGATTGCGGACGCCTTTCTGGCGCAGACTTTTGACGAGAACGGTCGCTCGGCCGGAAATGTCCAGGCGATCAACGAGGTAGACGGGAAGTACAACGCCCGCTGAACCTTTTCCGTGACCGGACAATGTCCGGTCACGCCCTCCTCCCCGACTGACAGATGTCGACACAAGATTCACGTGTCCTTTTCCGCGGCCATACCCCGTCGAAGCTCGCTCAACGGGCAGGCCTACGGGCGCCCGGAAACCTAGTCCCCACACTCCTCAAAAATCCTAGTGTCTATCGTCTTTCCGGCGGCAGGAACCTTAATGTTCCAAACTACGTTTCTGCGCCACCTGCGGGTATCAGGGGAGGAGAAACGATGACTGAACATAGCGTTTTCGCACAACGCCACTTTGGCACTCCAACAAAGCAAATCATGTTTGACACGAGAGCGATGGCCGCAGCGCAGCTTGTCGCTTTAGCCGCGCCATTCGATCCGCAGGCATAGGCCACACCTACCCCACCTGCTTTCCGTTTCCGTCAATCTTTCTACAGTTTCTAAGTGCGCTGCCCAGCGGACGATCTCGACCGGAGTGTCAATGTCAGAAACCACCTCGACCAAGCCAGGCGCAACAGCCGCCACCCTTACCCCGGAACAGGCAGAACAGGCACGGCGCGCCTATCTTCTCAAACGTTTCTGGGTCAGCGCTCGCGGCTACTGGGGTCGCGATGGCGACAAGATCGCCTGGGTATGCTCGATAACGCTTCTCGCGCTCATCGGTGTCAACGTCGCTTTCCAGTATGGTATCAACGTCTGGAACCGCGGACTGTTCGATGCGATCGAGCAGCGGAATGCCGATCAGGTCTATTCGCTAGGCCTTCTGTTTCCGCCGCTCGTGCTTGGAAGCGTCGCGCTCGTCAGTTCGCAGGTCTATCTGCGCATGCTGATGCAGCGCCGCTGGCGCTCGTGGCTCACGAAATCATTGATCTCTCGGTGGCTTACGAATGGACGCTACTACCAGCTGAACCTGATCGGCGGCGATCACCAGAACCCGGAAGCCCGCATTTCCGAGGATATGCGGATCGCGACGGAATCGCCCGTGGATTTCACGTCAGGGGTGATTTCGGCTTTCGTGTCGGCGTCGACCTTCATCGTCGTCCTGTGGACGATCGGTGGCGCGCTGACGATTCCGATCGCCGGAAATTACGTCACCATACCTGGCTTCCTCGTGATTGCGGCGGTCGTCTACGCCATCATCACATCGAGTTCGATCGCGGTCATCGGCCGGAACTTTGTGAAAGTGTCCGAGAATAAGAACCAGGTCGAAGCGGAGTTCCGCTATACGCTGACCCGCGTGCGCGAAAACGGCGAGAGCATTGCGCTGCTGGGCGGCGAAGAGGAAGAGCGCAACGATCTCGATCGGACCTTCGCAAATGTCCGTCAGCAGTGGCGGCTGCTTGCGTGGCAATATATGCGCACGTCCTTGGTCTCGCACGGATCGATGCTCATTGCACCGGTCGTTCCGGTCCTGCTCTGTGCCCCAAAGTTTCTCGATGGCAGCATGTCACTGGGTCAGGTCATGCAGGCGGCATCGGCATTCACAATCGTTCAAGGTGCGTTTGGATGGCTGGTCGACAACTATCCCCGTCTCGCCGACTGGAATGCCTGCGCCCGTCGCGTAGCCTCGCTGATGGTTTCGCTTGATGGTTTGGAACAGGCCGAACAGAATGAAACTGTCGGACGGATCAAGCATGGCGAAACTGAGGGCGACACCATGCTCAGCCTGAACGAGGTCTCCGTCTCGCTTGGCGACGGCACTGCCGTTGTCAAGGAAACGCAGGTGGAGATCGGGCCCGGCGAACGCGTCCTCGTGGCGGGTGAATCCGGTTCGGGCAAGAGTACGCTGGTGCGAGCCATTGCGGGGCTGTGGCCATGGGGAGAAGGAAGTGTCAACTTCCGCAAGGGCCAGGAACTTTTCATGCTACCCCAGAAACCATACATCCCCTCGGGCACCCTGCGTCGCGCCGTCGCCTACCCGAAACCGGCAGACACGTGGTCGGCAGAAGAAATCCATGTTGCCCTCGACAAAGTCGGGCTCGGGCACCTGCGCGACAGGATCGAGGACGAAGCGCCATGGGACCACACGCTGTCAGGAGGAGAGAAGCAGAGGTTGGCGTTTGCCCGGCTTCTCCTCAACGACCCTGACATCATTGTCCTTGATGAAGCCACCTCCGCTCTCGACGAAAAGACGCAGGACAAAATCATGGAGATGATGATCGACGAGCTGCCCAATGCCACAATCCTGAGCGTGGCACACCGCGTAGAGCTCGAACAGTTTCACAGCCGGAAGATCACGCTCGAGCGCCGGGAGGGCGGGGCAAGGCTGGTTAGCGACGTCGATCTCGCGCCTTACACACGCGGCCGAAACGTCTTGTCGCGACTTCTCGTTCGCCCGATCATCAAGCCGTAGAGGATGTGAATGAGAGTTCGGCTCAGATTCAGGCAACGCCTGTGTAAAAGTCGGAACTGATGCCTCGCCAAAATGTTCAATTGTACGGTAACGTACAGAGAATGTGATGCCGAGGTCCGAAATGAGCCAAGCCGGAGTTATTCTCGTCGTTGAAGATGAGCCCGTCCTCCGATTTATATTGGTGGAGGAGTTGCAGGATGCCGGGTACGAGGTGTTCGCCGCGGTCGATGCAGCCCAAGCCATAGACATCCTGGAGAGCAACTTCGATATCCAACTTCTCCTGACGGATATCGACCTGTTTGCCGAGGGTGAAGGCGTGGAACTCGCTCGGATGGTGCGCGATAGATGGCCCCCGATCCGGATCATCCTCACGTCGGGAAACTGGACGCTTCAACAATCCGAGCTTACGTTTGCAGAACGCTTTATCCCCAAACCCCATGGGCCGGGCGTACTTCTCCAGACCATCAGAGAGTGTATGCTTTGACATGCTCTTATGGAACCATTTTGCGCAAACGGCGTTATGCAGAGCGACCAAGGGATGACTCCGCGTTTACCGTTACGACGCGAGGGATTGCTTGAGGCGACGAATTCGACTGAGACCTTTGCATAAATGACAATGACCGGGGCCCCGTCCGACGCACGGGATGGAGATACGAAACCCATGCACCGCAAATTGCTTGAATCGTTTTACGGCTACGGTGCCGCAACAACAGTCGTCGCTGTTGGTCTTTTGGCGGTGTGGTTAATTCGGTGACCTCTTGCGCCGTACCGAGGGCTCGCTGACTCATACCGGTCCGCCAAGACGCCGCCTCTGGTTTTGCCGGAGACAGCAGTTGCGCGAGAAGACCGGCTTTTCGGGAATATTCTGCGGAAACAACTCTTCGCCTTAGAGGTTGAACACAGACTGTGGCCACCATCCTCCACGCGTCAAACACCGTCTCCCCACCCCTCCCGTTTTCTGTTAGACCCGATCTCCAGACTGAAGCCATTAAACTGAAATGAGCGTAGCCTTCATGTGCCGAACAGCCAGTGAGCCTCTGACGTGATGCAGATCCTTTCAGAGATAGAAGGCGAAATGGCTTCGCGGATTCGCGCGGTCGATTGGAACACAACCAGCTTAGGACCTATCGAGGACTGGCCGATAGAGCTGCAGACCACGCTGGCCTTGTGCCTCAATACCGACCTGCCAACTGCCATCTACTGGGGAGACGAAATGCGTCTCCTTTATAACGATGCGTGGTCGCCGATCGCTGGAGAGAAACACCCGTGGGCATTGGGTCGCCCCGCGTCGACCGTCTGGGCGGACATCTGGGATATCATAAAACCGCAACTCATGGCCGTCGTCGAGACGGGCAAGGGTTTTCGTGTGGCCGATCAAATGCTGCCGATGCTTCGCGGCGGACGCGTTCAGCATACGCATTGGGACTACAGCTTCGCACCGATCTTTTCGGCGGAAGGTCGTGTCGTCGGGGTTTTCAACCAAGGTACCGAGACGACCGCCCGCCTCTCTGCGCAACGGGCGTTGCGGGCGAGCGAAGAGCGACTGGAATACGCACTCGGCGCCTCAGAAACTGTCGGGACGTGGGACTGGGACATCCCGAACGACAGCGTGGTGGCCGACGCGCGATTTGCCAAGATCTACGGCGTTGAGCGGAGCGTTGCCGCCAGCGGCGCTCCGATCGGTGCTTTTTTCCGTCTGGTTCATCCCGATGATCTGCCGGCCCTTCAATCCGCGATCGACGAAGCGCTGAAGACGGGCACTATATTTTCGCAGGAATACCGGCTCGTCGACGCGGATGGTTCCGTCCGGTGGGTGACTGCCCAAGGCCGCGTCACGCTTGCGCCGGACGGTACACCACTGCGGTTTCCGGGTGTGTCATTTGACATCACCGATCGCCGCGTTGTCGAAATCGCGCTGCGGGAGAGCGAGGAACGCTTCCGTGCGATCACCAATTCGATCGACCAGATGATCTGGGCCACGCAACCCGACGGCCACCACGATTATTACAACCAGCGTTGGTACGACTTCACGGGCGTCCCGCAAGGCTCGACAGACGGCGAGGAATGGAACGGCGTTTTCCACCCTGACGATCAGGATCGCGCCTGGTCCACCTGGCGTCGCAGCCTCGTCACAGGAGAGCCCTACCACATCGAGTACCGCCTCCGGCATCGTAGCGGTAACTATCGATGGGTTCTCGGCCGCGCGCAGCCTGTGCGGAAGGAGGATGGCGAAATCAGCCGCTGGTTCGGGACATGCACCGATATCCAGGACATCGTCGATGCACGCGATATTCTGTCGAAGTCCCGCGAGCAACTGGCGCGTGAAGTGGAAGAAAGAACCGCGAAGCTGGTCGACGCGCAGGACCAGTTGCGCCAGGCGCAAAAAATGGAAGCCGTTGGTCAGCTCACGGGCGGCATCGCGCATGACTTCAACAATATGCTGGCCGTCATACTGGGTTCGATCAGCCTGCTCGAAAAGCGGTTGGCGCGCGGTGAGGTCGATGTCGGCCGCTACATCGAGGCCGCAAAGGATGGCGCAACGAGAGCTGCGTCACTGACGCACCGCCTGCTCGCTTTCTCGCGACGGCAACCGCTTCAGCCGGAGGTGATCGACCCAAACCGCATGATTGCCGGAATGTCGGAATTGCTGACCCGCACGCTCGGGGAGCATGTTTCCGTGGAAACCGTCTTGGCGGCTGGACTGTGGAAAGTCTATGCCGACAGCAGTCAGCTGGAAAACGCCATTCTCAACCTCGCCGTCAATGGCCGCGATGCCATGCCCCGCGGCGGCAACCTGACGGTCGAAACCGCAAACTCGTATCTTTCCGACGAATACGCGCAGGACAATGCAGTGGCAGCCGGGCAATATGTCATGATTGCCGTATCGGATACCGGAACGGGGATGACGCCCGAGGTTATGGCGAAGGCTTTCGATCCGTTTTTCACCACCAAGGAGGTCGGCAAGGGATCGGGTCTGGGACTAAGCCAGATCTTCGGCTTCGTCAGGCAGTCGAGCGGGCACGTCAAAATCTATTCGGAAGAAGGCGTCGGGTCATCTATCAAGATCTACCTGCCGCGGCATCACGGTGAGGTTGAAGCCCCCGTAAACATCCAGGGCGTCGTCAAGCAGCCGGGCCGGGGCAGCGTTTCCGAGACGATCCTTGTCGTAGAGGACGACCAGCGCGTGCGCGTTTTCTCCACCGAGGCGCTTCGGGAACTGGGATATACCGTCGTCGAAGCCGCATCGGGCGAGCAGGCGCTCACCTTGATCAGGGCCGGTCTCAAGCCGACCTTGTTGTTTACTGATGTCGTGATGCCGGGGATGACAGGCCGCGAATTGGCCGACGCCGCCAAGGTTCTGATGCCAGAATTGAATATTCTCTATACGACTGGCTACACCCGCAACGCCGTTGTCCATAACGGCGTGCTGGAGGGTGGAACGCACCTCTTGCAAAAGCCCTTCAGCCTCGATCAGCTTGCTGATAAAATACGGAAGGTGCTGGACCAGTAGCCTTCGCGAATGAAGCGGGGCGGCGTGAGGAGCGTTCGAACTCGGGGGCTGGACCGACGGGCAAGCCTGCCTGCGCACAGCTCGCGGTCCGATCAGAGATTGGACAATCGACGAGCGAAATGGGAGGCCGCGGCGCGTACACTCGCGCCGTCATCATTGGCCTGTGCTTTTCGCGTGTTGAAATGCAACGCTTCGACCCCGTCGGCATTCACCCGATAGACAAGATCGACATGCTCCCTGTTCGATCCCGACCTCCGCTCTTGCAGGGGTTTGGCGGAAAGGCACGGTATCCGTCACTATAGAAGAGGGTCAAAGCAAGCTGTGAAGCCAACCCGCAACCTCATTTTCATTCTTGGCGATCAGCTATCCTTGTCGGTATCGAGCCTTGAGGGTGCCGATCCCACGCAGGATATGGTCCTGATGTGCGAGGTGGTGGAGGAGGCGACCTATGTCGAGCATCACAAACTGAAACTCGCCTTCATCTTTTCCGCAATGCGCCATTTTGCCGATGAGCTGCGTGCGAAAGGCTTCTGCGTCCGGTACGTGCGGCTTGATGATCGCGACAATTCAGGCTCCTTCACGACCGAGCTTTTGCGCGCGATTGCAGAGACGTCACCCCGATCGATCATCGTCACCGAAGCTGCCGAGTGGCGCGTTCTTTCGGCCATGGAAGACTGGCAAGGTTTGGTAAATCTGCCGGTAGAGGTGCGGCAGGACACGCGGTTTATCTGTTCGACGACGGAGTTCAAAGCCTGGGCCAAGGACCGCAAGGCTCTGACGATGGAGTATTTCTATCGGGACATGCGGCGCAAGACCGGCCTGTTGATGAACGGTGACCACCCCGAAGGTGGCCGGTGGAATTTCGACAGTGAAAATCGCAAACCTGCCAAACCCGACCTGTTTCGCCCGAAGCATCATGTCTTTCCGCCCGACGCAGCAACGCAGGAGGTTCTTGCGCTCGTCGAGCGCACGTTCCCGAACAATATGGGTTCGACGGAGAATTTCTCGTTTGCAGTGACTCGCGCTGACGCGGAGAAAGCTGCCGACGGATTTATCCGCGACTTTCTACCCAATTTCGGCGAGACGCAGGACGCGATGCTGGCCGAAGAGCCGTTCCTGAACCACGCGCTTCTCTCCTTCTACATCAATGTTGGACTGCTCGATCCGCTCGCACTATGCCGGGCTGCGGAGCGCGCGTATTTCGAAGGACACGCGCCGCTGAATGCGGTCGAGGCTTTCATCCGCCAAATCATCGGCTGGCGCGAATATATCCGCGGCATCTATTGGCTGAAAATGCCGGGATACGAGACAAGCAATTTCTTCGCCGCATCCCGTCCCCTGCCGGACTTTTTCTGGAGCGGTGAAACGGACATGGCCTGTATGTCCACAGTGATCAAACAGACGATTACCCATGCCTACGCGCATCATATCCAGCGTCTGATGGTGGTCGGAAATTTCTCGATGCTGGCAGGCCTTGATCCCTACGCAGTTCATCGCTGGTATCTGGAAGTCTATGCCGACGCCTACGAATGGGTTGAACTACCCAATGTGATCGGAATGAGTCAGTTTGCCGACGGTGGGTTTATGGCCTCCAAGCCATACGCCGCAGGCGGCGCGTATATTTCTCGTATGTCCAATTACTGCGAAAGCTGCCGGTATGACGTGTCGCAGAAAACTGGCGAGAAAGCCTGTCCCTTCAATGCCTTGTACTGGGATTTCCTCGCCCGTAATGCCGAGTCACTGTCGGGCAACCACCGTTTGGCGCAGATGTATGCGTCATGGCGACGGATGTCGGCAGGAACGCAGCAAGCCTATCGCAACAGTGCTTCTGCATTTCTCGGGAAACTGGATGACGGAAGCCGTGTTTGACCGTGTGGAAATAGGCCGGCGACGGAGCATCTGAGGAGCGCGCCCCGCAGAATGAATGGATCCGATCGCTGACGAGGTCCGTGTCTCTACCCCCAAGAGTGAGCCGGGATCATGCGGAATGGTCCTCCGCTCTCGGAAGGAAAAACACGGTGGAGGCGAACCGGTTCACCCGTCCCTGCGAGAATTGGTCGCGACCGACCGTCCTCGAACGATCTCACGCCCGGCTGGGTGGCCGAACCTATCTCCCCGTTTTGTCGCGCAACGATCGACCGAGATGACAAGCTTGCGCGTAAGATAGGACCTCACGGGCAAGGACTGGGTTCGCCAAAGGCAAACGCCGCCGAAGGGCAGCGCCTTTCAAGGAGCATACCACCGCAAGATCCGCTTTCAGCGGTGCTGCCGCGAGGGTAAGGCTCGGCTGCGTCAGGCGATTGTACAAGCGGAACCGCGCCGCAATCGTGTTTTCTTCTGCGGGGGCGTAAAGCTGCGACAGCGTGACGAGCTTTGCGATTTCCTCTGGCTGTTCCCCGACCGCTTGCCTGACCATCGCATACCGGACCCAAAAATTTCCATCACTCGGGCGACAGTGAAGCGCAAAGCGAACCACGGTCTCTGCCTCCCCAAGCGCGCTCGACCAGTTGTCGTAATCGACATCCGGGCTTTGTGTATCCAGCCGGACGAGCGCAACCGTTACAGCTGCTTTGACGAATTCGCTTTGGCAAACATCGTCTCTGAGAAGCAGTCTCATCTGCGGTAGAGTTCCTTCGAGCAACTCCCGCGAGACCGGTCTGTCGCGTTCAATCTGGGCCGCGATGTGTCGCATGGTCCCGAACCGGGCGTAGCGTGAGACCTGTGTTACCGAGATCGCCAGGCTGCCCATGCAGAGCAGGACGACCGCTCCGATGAGAAGCGGTCTGCGACCACGCCGCGTCATTCTCAGCCTTCCTGGTAGTACTGGGAGTATCGCGAGTAATAATATTCGCTGGAGCCATAGGCTCGGTAGAGCTTCATCCGCTCCTGGTCGACCTTGTTCAGCACAACACCAAGACACTTGTCGCGGACATAGGGATCGGAAGCGAGAACCTGACGAACGACCCGGCGCGCTGTCTTGCCCCATTCGGTGACGAAGATGAACCCGTCAATTCGGCCTGCAATGGCGCGGGCATCGACGACCGGGCCAAGAGGCGGCAGATCGATAATGATATAGTCTGCGGTATTGCTGATGTCTGCGAGCACCTGACGCATGCGCGCGGACGATAGCAGTTCGGACGAATGCGGAATGCGGTGACGGACAACTGCAGGCAAAAACGCAAGTCTAGTCCGATCGTTTCGAAGGAAAAGCGACTGCGGATCCTTGTTGTCGATGAGCACTTCGAGAAGGCCCAATTCCGCATGTCTCCCGATCGCCCGCGTCGCGCCCGGGTTGCGCAAATCGCCGTCGATCAGGACGGTTCTGTTTCCCTGCCCCGCCAGCAACTCGGCAAAATTCACCGCAATTGTTGACTTGCCTTCTCCAGGCAATGACGAAACGACGCCGATGATCTTGCAACTCTTGCCGGTAAGCGCGAGGTCTGCAGCAATCTTGGCGCTTCGAAGCGTTTCCGCGAAGGCGGAGAGTGGGTGATCGATGACATAGTTCGAAACGGCATGGGTCTTTCGAACCTGGCCGAAGCCACGACCGTCAGAGCTATCCGGAGCATCGACGGCCTTTCCGGGAGCCACGATTGGCGCGATGCCCAGAAATTCCAGATTGAGAACGTCGCGAACCTGTTCGCCGGTTCTGAAGAAACGGTCCCGGAACTCGCGAAACGCGCCAAGGCCACTCCCGACCGCGGCACCGATAATCACGAACAGCGCCAGCACCAATGGCTTGCGGGGATGGCTCGGACTGTCGGGTGCAGCCGCTCGCGTGATGATACGTGCTTCGGTGACCGGGAAGGACTGTTGCTGTATGGCTTCCTGATACCGCTGCAGGAAGGTCTGGTACATGTTCTTGTAGGTGTCAGCTTCCCGCTCGAGTTCTCTCAGCTGTACCTGGGTCTCGCTCGCGGTGGCGCTGATGCCTGTGGCCTGCGCGACCGAATCCGTCAGGCTCTTTTCCCGGGCCTTGGCAACGTTGAGATCGCTCTTGTAGCTTTCGGCAATACGATTGACCTCTTCGAACATCAGACGGTTGTATTCCGTCATTTCGCTGCGCAGCCTGATCGCTTGAATATGATTGACTCCGAGACGATCGGAGATCTGCGCTTCCCGCTTGGAGGCATCGAGATATTTCTGGCGCAGTTCGTTGGAAATCGAACTGTCGAGAACATCCGTAACGATCGCGTCTCCTTGGCCCGAAGCGATGATCTGCGCGATCCGCTGCAGGCGCGCCTCAGCTTTTGCGGTATCGGACTGCGCGACGATCAATGCGCTGTTGAGTTCGGACAACTGCTGGTCAGCAACCAGAACCGAGCCGGCAGCAACGAGGCCGTTGGAACTGCGGAACTTCTGGACGGCAAGATCCGAGTCCAAAGCCTTCTGGCGCAGTTCGGCTATGCGATCCTGCAGCCAGCCGCTTGCGCGCCTGGTTGCCTCATATTTCGAATTAAGCTTGTCAACCAGAAAGGCCTCTCCGATCGCGTTGGCGATCTTTGCAGAGAGAGAAGACGATGGAGAGGTGTAGCTGATGCTCAAAACATAAGTGCGACCAACGCGGCTGATCTCCATGTTCCAAAGGAGCGTGTTCGCAGCGGTGCGGCGTTTCGCCTCCACCTGATCGCTGGTTTCGGGTTCAACAACGAACCACGAAGAGACATTTGCCAGCGACCGGAGCGTTCCGACCATCGTTCCAATGACAGACCCTCCGGCACTCGCAAACGCCGCATCATTCGTAAGGTCGAGCTTATCCACGACGGACAAGGCAATCGTGTCCGATTTCAGGAGTTCAACTTGACTGAGAACGGAACCCTCGTCGTCGATCACGCCACCAATTGTCGAAAGCTGCTGAACGACTTCTCTATTGCCTTGGTCGATCAAGACGCTGACGTTCGACGTATAAAGAGGAACTGCCGTGAAGATATACGCCAATCCTAGGACAATAGCGGCCGCCACTGCGGCCGCTACGATCATCCATTGTCGTCTGGCGATCGCTAAAACAGCGTCGAAATCAATTCCTTGAACGGAGCGCTCTAGATCGACATCGTCGCCTTGCAGGCCACCAGAGAAACTCTTGTTATGAATCTGCAAGAAAAACCTCGCTCAATGAAATGCCAGACAGTAGCCGCCTCAGAACGACGCCGTGGTCGAACTGCCTTCGACGATCGTCGTCGAGCCGCCGTCTTCGCTCGCGTAATATCCGCTACCGCCGCCGGAAGAGAAGCTGGACGAGCCCGAGCCGGTCGACGCAGTCGTTCCCGCGCCACCATTGCTGCCGCCACCCGGCGTGCCGCCGCCGCCAATCGCGCCAGCGCCACCGGTTGCAGAGCCGCCACCGCTGAGGCCGCCGCCAAGAGACGCAGTCTGCGTTTCGCTGTTGGCCGCGAGAAACGCTGTCTCGAGAGCGCGATTGCCGCTGTCCGCGATAGCGTCCTGGATACGGGAGGCATATTCGGGATTGACGGTAGCGCAGGCCCTTGCGGCACGAGCAAGCCCCGCGCCGATCGCGGCAGCCTGACCGGCATTAGCCTTTGCAGCGATGGCAATCAGCGGGGACAGTGCGTCGGCGCTGGATCCGGCGAGCGAACGAGCCTGATTGGACAGTGGAAGTCCTCCAGACGAGAACTGCGACAACAGACTTTCTGGAGCTGCGAGAAACGCGCTGATCTCGGCATCAGACATCCGCGCCGGAGCGACGAAGCATCCCGCCGTTGGCAAAGCCGACTGTGCATGAGCCGAAGAAAGGTCAGCAATACCTGAAACTAGAGCAGTGGCAAGCGCGATACCTGCAATATTACTTATAAAAACCTTAGGCATGACTGTCTCCCGAAGATTACTAAACTAATCAATCCATCGCACAGAAGTAAAAAATCATCAATAGTGAGATTAAATTACTGTTAACTTGTGAATTTGAAGCGACGGCTCACGGGGCGAGTTCTCGAACAGCATCGCGGGTGGCGATGGCATCCGACGGAACACCAGCGACAGTCGACGTCACAGAATTCAGGATGTTGAGGAACTTCAGCGTTTCGACGGAGTCGGAGTTGGACACATAGATCGTGTCCTTATCCTGCATCGGGAACTTCTGGACAGCGAAGAGAGCCGAAGGATCTCTCATGTTGGCTCTGAAGATAACGGGAACCATTTCGCCGCTGAACCGACTGGTATCCACGCCCAGCTTAGCCAGGAAGTCTTTCTTGACTGTGCGGTAGAGCATGACCTGCGCCGGATTTGCACGCGAGTCCAGCAATCCGCCCGCCTTCCCCAGTGCTTCACCGAGGGTCAGCTTCGATTCCTCGAAGTCAAACCTGCCATTGAGACCCGAGGCGCCAAATGCAAGGTAGGTTCGACGTTCACGATCGACCAGAATGGTGTCGCCAGGTGCGACATAGATGTTTTCAGACGGCGTGGCGACCAGATAATCGTAAAGGACAGTCGCCGATTTTCCGCGTCTTTGCAGCGTAATATAGGTTTCGATGCCGGGCGAGCTCAAGCCGCCGGCTTCGGAAACGACGTCAAGCACGCGCTCACCAGCTTCCGTCAACTCTATCTTCGCTGGCGAGCGTACGTCGCCCAGAACCGCGACCTGAGCAGATCGGCTGCTGACCTTCGTGATCAACACCTGCGGCTCAATCGCGCGGTTGGCGAGTGCATCCTCAACTTGTCGCTGGACGTCCTCCACCGGACGCCCGGCGGCCGGGATACGACCGGCGTAAGGGACGCTGATCGTACCCTCCCGATCGATTGTCTGGTTCGGTAGCGACACGTAGTTACCAGGACGACTCCCGGCGTCGTTGGGAATAAACAGGCCGCCGGACTGAGATTCAAAGACAGAGACCTGAACGACGTCACCAACGCCGAGCGGCAAGCTCGGGGCTCCGCCACGGCCGCCGCCGAACCCCCCTTTAAGGGATGTCGCCTTTGTATCCTCTACATAAGCAAGCACAGATTTACTAATGTCGACGAGAGCATAGTCGATCCCGACGGCCTGTGCCTTTTTGGCTGATGTAACCTTTGCAGTTGCCTGCGCCTCCACCTGCCGAGAATCTGGTCCAGAGTTTGGCAGCGCCGTGCATCCCGACAGGAATGACGTCGCCACAAGAACAAAAGTCGATGCGGTTTTGATTTTCACGTGTGTCCCCTTAGAAGCCCCAAGCGAAACTTGCACACGAGATTATTTATTTCTAGTTTAGATTGGAAAGTGACAAATGAATCGAGAACGAAACGAAGCTTTGTTGCTGATAAATCACATATTTAACTGATAATTATATATATTATTTGTGCCTAAGCTATAAAATAGTACAATAGAACTTATCTTACTAATGTAGATGCTTTGGATAAGCTGCATATTTCAAGCAGGCAACTGTTTATCTCGCAGGCTGGGCGCCGACGACAATTGCCCCGCCACACTTGTTTGGATCGTTCGATTTCGCCTGTTTTTCGACCCGACTTTTGGATCGGCAACGCAGACAGCGACGATCGGCGCCAAGGTCGCAGCCACGAAAATGGCGAGGCCGGAGATCTGGATCGAGAAGTCGAAAGCGGAGTGAACGACAAGCAGCAACACCACCGCGAAGCCGGATTCTGGGACATAACGAAGGCGACGCCTCGCTGCCATTCCTCTAACGAGGCACGATAAGATAAAGGCCAGTCCAAACGCGATAATGAGTATGCCAGCGACGCCCAACGTGAAGACTGCTTCGAGATAGACATCGTGGGCACGATTCCAAACCGTGTAGACGCCGCAGTCCGGATCGCGATACGCTGTAAAAGCGGTTTCGAAACTTGCCAGTCCGGTCCCGAACGGAAAATGATCGGATACCCCCGAGCCCAATCCCGGCATGATGCAAAAGCGGCCGTCGCTTGTGCCCTGCACTTCTGCTCGGAGCAAAGCTCTGCCAGAAAACGACAGAAAGCCTGCTGCGAATAGGCCGGTTAAAGCAATCGCTATCAGAAATGCGCCAACGCGGATGGATCTAAGGCCGGTACCTCGAAGCGCAGGGACAGGATGCTTGTTCAGCGAAGATCTTAACACGAACAACAGGGTCATCAACAGAAGCGCGGCAAAACTTGCCGCAACCCCGGCCCGGGACTTCGTCAGCACAAGAGCCGTGACCGATACCATAAACAGTATCGCAAAGCTCAGTGCTCCTCGAACTGCCTTTCGTTGATCGAATGGAAGACCCCTGCCTTGATCCAGCGACGTGAGAATTCGCCGGACCTCAACGCACCGCACGTGAGACGAAAGGATTCCATAGTTCAGGATGGCGACAATTCCGAAATAGGTTGCGGCGGTGTTCCGATTGACAAAGAAGCCGGTTAGGCTGTCGAGGTAAGCCGTCTTTGCGATGAAGAGGAGTGTATTGGGCGCGATCAGGAATTGGGCGATGGACAGAAGAGCGACAACTGCTCCTGCTATCGCCAGGCCTCTGAGAGTGGCGATCGCTCGTTCGTCGTTGTCGCACAGAATAATCCCGAGCAGAAAGACCTCAACCGGCACGAGGAAACGAAACAAAGATGCCCAGTCATCCGCAGGCGTCAAGGATATTACCGGGGAAGCATCGAGCTGAAACTCGACGAGGTCTCTCCACGACGGTTGACTGAAGATTGCTTCAGGCAGTGGAGTAGTCTGGAACATTACCCATGCGAAGGCGACCAGTGCCAATACGATACCCGCTTTCACTGCCGGCTCCCCTGCTTTAGGGATCCCTCGGACGAAGACGGCGATACAAAGCAGGAGAGCACTTGCCAATCCGTAGATCGCGAGAGTGGAAATTTGCACGGCGCCAAAATTCAAAAGCGCCAACGCGAATGCTGACCAGTGGATAAAAACAATTGATCTATAGACAGCGTTCTTTGGCAGCCACCCCCCGCGGAAATCTTTCATATTAGCCCCAATCCAAATTACGCCCAACACTGGGAATGCTTCAGCAATACGACATACAGATCAAAGTATATTTTAGTAATTTATCACGGTCTTTCGAAGCAAAGCGGAAATATGAATTGTGATGATTTAAATATACGCCTCCATATACTCTCGCTTTTACCGTTCAAGCGTCTATAGCTACATTCCATATTTTTATGGTATTGGCTCCCACAATCATTGCTATCCGACCAATCGAAACAGACGCATCATGAAATTTGGAACAAGCGGCCTTCGCGGTCTTGTCACTGATCTCGAAGGCAGAGCGTCGGCGCTCTACACCACAGCGTTCGCACGCCATCTTTTAGAGGCCGGTCTTGCCAAGCCGGGGGATCCGGTTCTGGTGGGACGTGATTTCCGGGCCTCAAGCCCGAGGATTGCGGCAACCTGTATCGGCGCCTTGCAGCGGGCAGGACTGAACGCCATCGATTGTGGGGCCATACCCACTCCCGCGCTGGCACTTTACGGTATGAAGCTCTCGGCTGCCGGCCTGATGATCACTGGATCGCATATCCCGGATGATCGCAACGGTATCAAATTCTACCGTGCCGATGGCGAGATCGACAAACAGGACGAGATCCGGATCACGGCGATCGCCGGCGTTATGGCAGATGAAAAGATCGACGACACACCGGGCGAAGCTCCGGATCGGCATGCGGAGGCCGAAGCACTTTTCGTCGAACGCAACGCCATGCTGCTTGCTCCCGACGCATTGGTGGGATTGAGTGTCGGCGTCTATCAGCATTCCACAGTCGCACGTGATCTCTTCGTTCAGGTTCTTGAAAAGCTGGGCGCGCAGGTCGTGCCGCTCGGACGCTCTGAGCGTTTCATTCCCGTCGATACGGAAGCCGTCTCTGCCGAGACGATTGCGCTGCTGCAGGGTTGGGCCCCACAATATCATCTCGACGCGATCGTCTCCGCGGATGGTGATGGCGACCGCCCGCTCGTCGCAGACGAAAAGGGGCAGCCGCTCAGAGGCGATCTGCTGGGCCTGATCACGGCAAACTTCCTCTATGCCCAAGTGGTCGCCACCCCGGTCACGTCCAATTCACGGATAGAGGCTGCGGGCGACTATACGGTTGTGAGAACAAAGGTCGGCTCACCCTTCGTTATTGCCGCCATGCAAGCGGCGGCCAAGGATGGCAAAACGGCGATCGTCGGGTTCGAGGCCAATGGCGGCACGCTGACTGGTTCCGACTTCACAGTTTCTGGAGGCACATTGCAGGCGCTGCCGACCCGTGACAGCTTCCTGCCGGCCCTGGCAACGCTTTCGCTTCTCGCGAATGCCAAGCAACCCCTATCACGCATCGTTGCCGATTATCCGCTCGCTTTTGCGGCGGCAGACCGGCTGGAAAACTTCCCCGTTGAAACGAGTGCAGCGCTGATGGCGCATCTGCGGGCATCCGACGACAATCTTTCCGCTTTTCTAGCCCCCATCGGCTCAGTCACTGCGAAAAGCGACATAGACGGGCTTCGCGTGACACTTGAGGACGGGCGCATCATCCATCTTCGGCCGTCTGGAAATGCGCCTGAAATGCGCTGCTACGTCGAAGCGCCGGATGAACGAGCCGCCTCGGAATTGTTGGATCAAGGGCTTGATCTCATTCGGCGTTGGGCGGCAGAACGTAACCGATGACAAATCTCAAAAGCAAAAGCGTCAGTGGAGACTGAGACTATGGTTGGCAAGATCATTCCCGTAATCATGGCAGGCGGCAAGGGCACGCGGCTGTGGCCGTTGTCACGGTCTTCTGCACCAAAGCAGTTTATACAGTTCGTCGGCGACCAGACGCTGTTTCAGTCCACGCTTACGCGTGTTGCCGACGAGACGCTCTACGAGCCTGCAATCGTCATCACCAACGAAGATTTCCGCTTCCTTGCCGCCGAACAGGCACGCGAGCTTGGCCTGCCACTCACGGCGATCATGTTGGAGCCTTCCGCGCGCAACACGGCACCGGCCGTTGCCGCAGCCGCTGCCTTCGTCGCCGAGAAGTTCGGCGATGATGCGATCTTGCAGGTGCTGGCCTCCGATCACGAAATCGAAGCGGGCAAGGCCTATTTCGATGCCATTCAGACCGCACGCAAGACGGCAGCAAGCGGCAAGCTCGTCACCTTCGGCATTACACCGACCGAGCCTTCGACCGGCTATGGCTATATCGAGATCGGTGACCAGCTTTCGACCGGCGCGAACACAGTAAAGCGCTTCGTCGAAAAGCCTGCTCTGCCCGAAGCCGAAAAGATGTTGACGTCTGGCGGCTTTGTCTGGAACTCCGGCATCTTCATGTTCAAGGCCGGCACGGTTCTGTCAGAACTCAACCGCTTTGCGCCAGCCGTTGCGGAAGCGGCAAGCGCTGCCGTTGCAAAGGCATCCGGTGACCTGGATTTCTTGCGCCTCGACGAGGCCTCGTTTTCGGCCAGCCCGAATATCTCGGTCGACTATGCGATCATGGAAAAGACAGCAAACGCTGCCGTCGTGCCGGCGTCCTTTACCTGGTCCGACATGGGCAGCTGGGATGCGGTCTGGAAACTGGGCGAGCAGGATGCCGATGGCAATGTTGCGCTCGGCAACGCGACGCTGATCAACACGAAGAACTCGCTCGTCCTGTCGCGCCATGGTCATATGGCCGTCCAGGGTCTGGATGGCATTGCCGTCATTGCCAGCGAAGATGCCGTCTATGTCGGCCGCCTCGACGACAGCCAGAACGTCGGCAATATCGTCAAGCAACTTGCCGCCGCCAAGGCGACTGCGGCTCTCACCGAAACGCATCCGACCTCCTACCGCCCCTGGGGCGGCTATACCTCGATCCTCAACGGCGATCGGTTCCAGGTGAAGCGGCTGTTCGTCACGCCGGGCAAGAAGCTGTCGCTGCAAAAGCATCACCACCGCTCCGAGCACTGGATCTGCGTCAAGGGCACGGCCGAGGTGACGATCGGTGACACGGTGCAGACCGTGCGCGAGAACGAGAGCGTCTACATTCCACAGGGTGAAGTCCATCGCCTTGCCAACCCCGGCAAGATCATGCTTGAGATGATCGAGGTCCAGACGGGTTCTTATCTCGGCGAAGACGATATTATCCGCATCGTCGACGAGTTCGGACGCGGCTGATCACAACTGTGGAGACCGCCTGGGCGAAGTGAATGGCGTGCCGTGGCATAACGGCACTATCCATTCAGGCGGCTTTTCGAATATGAGAAGGCTACTCATGTTCTCGCATCCGGCCTGCATCGCTGCAGGCCAGATGTGACATCGTCTGCAGGTCAGCATGCTTCGCCGGTTCTTCTCCTATTATCAGCCCTATAAAGGTCTTTTCCTCCTCGACTTCGGCTGCGCCATCGTGTCCGGCCTCCTCGAGCTTGGCTTTCCCATGGCGGTGAAGCTGTTTGTGGACAGGCTTCTTCTCAGCCAGGAATGGCTGCTGATCATCCTCGCGTCCGCTGGCCTGCTCGTCATCTATGTCCTCAATACCGGGTTGATGGCCGTCGTCACCTATTGGGGCCATATGCTCGGCATCAATATCGAGACAGACATGCGGCGGGCGGCGTTCAACCACCTGCAGAAGCTGTCGTTCGGCTATTTTGACAATCAAAAAACCGGTCATATCGTCGGGCGCCTGACCAAGGACCTGGAGGAAATCGGCGAAGTCGCGCATCACGGGCCTGAAGACCTGTTCATTGCGCTGATGACCTTTGTCGGCGCTCTGCTGCTGATGTTTTCAGTCAATTGGCAGATGGCGGTCATCACTGCGACCATCGTTCCTGTGACCGCCTGGGCAACAAGCCATTTTGGCGGCCGCATGACTGAAAATTTCCATCGGCTTTTCAGCCGGATCGGCGAGTTCAACGCACGCATTGAGGAAAACGTCGGTGGTATGCGTGTCGTGCAGGCTTTCGCCAACGAGGGTCACGAGCGCGCGCTGTTCGAAAAGGACAACCAAAGCTATCGCCGCGTGAAGCTGGAAGCCTACAAGCTGATGGCCGCCACCAGCTCCATGAGTTACCTCAGCATGCGGCTGACCCAGATGGTGGTGATGGTGACCGGCGCCTATTTCGTGCTCGCCGGCGAGCTGACGGCGGGCGGCTTCATCGGTTTTCTGCTTCTCGTCGGCATCTTCTTTCGTCCGGTGGAAAAGATCAATTCGGTGATCGAGACCTATCCGAAGGGGATCGCGGGCTTCAGGCGGTTTACCGAACTGATCGATACGGAGCCGGATATTGCCGATGCACCGGATGCGGTCGCCGTTGATCACCTGAAAGGCGAGATCGCGTACCGGTCCGTGACCTTCGGATACACCGCGACGAAGACTGTCTTCGAAGAGATCAACCTCGACATCCGTGCTGGCGAGACGATTGCGTTCGTCGGCCCCTCTGGCGCCGGCAAGACGACCATATGCTCGCTTCTTCCGCGCTTTTATGAAGTCGTGTCGGGCAGCATCACGATCGACGGGATCGACATCCGCAAGATGACGAAGGAATCCCTTCGCCAGCAGATCGGCATCGTGCAGCAGGATGTCTTCCTGTTCGGTGGTACGCTGCGGGAAAATATCGCCTATGGAAGACTGGGTGCTTCCGAGGCCGACATTGTCGAAGCGGCGCACCGCGCACGTCTGGAGGACATGCTAGCAAACCTGCCGGAGGGGCTCGACACTGTCATCGGTGAGCGTGGCGTGAAATTGTCCGGCGGCCAGAAGCAGCGGGTCGCGATTGCCCGCATGTTCCTCAAAAACCCACCGATCCTGATCCTCGATGAAGCGACCTCCGCGCTTGATACTGAAACCGAGCGTGCGATACAGCGTTCGCTTGCCGAACTATCGCAGGGGCGGACCACGCTAATCATCGCCCACCGGCTCGCCACGATCCAGGGCGCCGATCGAATCGTCGTCATTGATGATTCTGGTATTGCCGAACAGGGCACCCATCAGGACCTGATCGAACGCAGGGGCGCGTATAACCGGCTGCATTCCGGCCAGGTCGGCATGGTCTGATCGGTGATCAGGATCGAGCCGCGCAAGATCGCCCGACTTTAGCCGACACCGACGTAGCGGGACAGAAGAGACGGATCGGCCCTCAGCGCCTCAACCGGCATGACTGCCTGCGCCTTGCCGTTCTCGACGAAACAGACGCGGTCGGCGATCGATAACGCGGCCTCGACCCGCTGCTCGACCAGCAGGATCGCTTTCCCCTGATTGCGCAGCGTCACCACGACATCACGGATTGTGGTGATCATCGAGGGCATCAGGCCTTCGGTCGGTTCGTCCAAAAGGATGACCTTCGGATCGAGACATAAGGCGCGCGCGGTCGCCAGCATCTGCTGTTCGCCGCCGGACAGCGTTCCCGAGACTTGGCCGAGCCGCTCCTGCAGCCGGGGAAACAGCGAAAGCGTTTCGTCGAGCACGCGCGGCGGACTGCGCCGCGTCATCATGCCGATTTCGAGATTTTCCCGCACGGTCAGCTCGGAGAACAACCGGCGGCCCTGCGGCACATAGCCGATGCCGAGGCGTGGGCGCTCATGCGCCGGCAGCGCCGAAATCTCGGTGCCATCGAGCCGGATGCTTCCGGCACCGGTTTTTGCGAGCCCCATGATGGCACGCAGGGTCGTCGTCTTGCCCGCACCATTGCGGCCGAGCAGGCAGAGAACCTCGCCCTTTTGCAGCGTCAGCGACATACCCTGCAGCGTCTTGCTGCTGCCGTGGTAGACATCGAGATTGGAGACTTCGAGCATATCAACCGGTTCCCAGGTAGGCGGCCTGCACGGCTGCGTTTGCACGGATCTCGTCGGGCGCCCCCTCGGCGAGGATTTGACCGTGGTTGAGAACCGTGATCGTGTCGGCGAGCTGCATGACGACGGGCATGTTGTGCTCGATCAGAAGCACCGTTGCAGACGTGGCGATTTCCTTCACCAGCCGACAGAAACCTTCGATCTCGCTATCCGACAGTCCTTGCGTCGGCTCATCCAGGATCAGGAGTTTCGGCTCCAGCGCCAGGCCCATCGCGACCTCGAGAAGCCGCTGATGCCCATAGGCCATGGTCCCGGCCTTTTCTCCCATTCGATCCGCAAGTCCGACGCGGTCCAGGGCTTCACGCGCCTTCACCGCAACGTCCGACTGTTTCGAGCCGGCGTGACGCCTCAACGCGCTCTGTGCAGACAGCGCCACGTTGTCGAACACGGTCAGCGTCGGATAGATGCTGGTGATCTGGAACGTATAGGCGATGCCGTCGCGCACGCGCTTATGCGCCGGCCGGTCGGTGATATCCTTGCCCAGGAACTCGATCGATCCGGCACTCGGCGCGATACGGCCGGCGAGCAGCGAGACAAAAGTCGTCTTTCCGGCACCGTTCGGGCCGATCAGCGCACGGATCTCGCCTTCTCTGATAGTGAAATCGACATTGTCGACGGCCTTCAGCCCTCCAAAATGGCGGCTGAGACCTTTGGTCGAAAGCAGGCTCACGGAAGCCATAGCAGCCACCTTTCGCGGATCGTCCCCAGAATGCCTTTCGGAAAGAAGAGGACCAGAACCACCAGCGCGACGCCGGTGACCAGCAGATAGGCCTGCGTGTATTCGCTGGTGATGTCGATCATGTAGAACATCAGGATTGAGCCGAGCAGCGGACCAAGGATCGTTCCGGCACCGCCGAGCAATGTGAAGAGCAGCGCCTCGATCGAATACTGGATGGTGGCAAAGGTCGCGCCGACATAGGCGAACATCAGCCCGTAGGCGGCACCGGCCATGGCGGATATCGTGCCTGACAGGACGAGCGCACCGAGTTTCAGCCGGAATGTATCAAAGCCCAGCATCAGCGTACGCGTCTCGTTTTCGCGGATCGCGATCAGCACCCTGCCGATTGGTCCCCGCACGACGACGAAGATGACGAGCAGTGTCAAAGCCAGAAGGCCGAGCGCCAGGTTGTAGCGCTGCACGGCATTCGTCAGGTCGATGTGGAGTCCGAGGAGATCGAAACTGCGGGCGGCTGCCGGCATCGTGAGGCCTTCTTCGCCGCGGGTATAGTCGGTGAAGTAGGTGATCGTGAGATAGGCAACCTGGCCGAACATCATGGTGACAATCATGAAGGCCACGCCTGTCGTGCGCAGCGCGATCACGCCGATGACGAGCGACAGGGCTGCACCACAGCAAATTCCGATGAGAAACGCGAGCGGCACGCCGAGATCGGTGTAATAGGCCGTCATGCCGGCGCCGTAGAGACCGGCGGCAAAGAACATCGCATGTCCGAGGCTCAGCAGGCCCGTATAGCCGAACAGCATGTTGTAGCCCATGGCATAGATCGCCAACAGCATGACGCGGGTCAGGGCGAGGTGGTGATAATCGGGCAGCACGAACTGGACAAGAAAGAGAGCTGCCAGCACGCCCACGTGAAGCGCGATGACGCGGATGGTGTTTTCGCTTCTCATCGCGCCTTTGCCCCGAACAGACCTTCCGGCTTGAACACCAGCACAAGGGCGACAAGCAGGGTCGAGATGATCTTTGCAAGCGTTGGTGAGAAGAACATCGAAATGATGCCGTCGCTCAGTCCGATCAGGAGGGCTGCGATGACGGTGCCGCGCAGACTGCCAAGGCCGCCAAGGATGACGACGATGAAGGAGAGAAGCAACGGATCGAGCCCCATCAGATAATGGGCTTGACGGATCGGCACGATCAGCACCGCAGCGACCGCCGCCAGCATGGCGCCGGCGGCAAAGACGAAGGCATAGACGCGTTCGATCGGTATGCCGAAAGCCTGCGCCATTTCGCGATCGAACTGCGTTGCGCGCATGATGAGGCCGAGCCGGGTGCGGCTCAGCACGAACCAGACCGCCAGCAGCAAGACGATCGCCGCTGAAATGACGAACAGGTTGTAACCGGAATAGCCGAACCACGGCAGCTGGATGCGGTAATAGAATGGAGCCGACACCGGACGCGCATCCGGACCATAGGTCAAAAGGACCGTCTGCTGGATGATATAGAGCATGCCGATCGTGGCGACGATGGTCGATACCGGATCGTAGTTCAGGCGCTTCAGGATCAGCCGCTCGCTGGCGAACGCGATCGCGCCGACGATCAGCGGGCTGATGACGAGCGCTGCGAAGAAACCGACTGCCGGATGCAGCGAGAACATCGACGCCACCCACCAGGCAACGACCGCGCCGAGCATATAGAATTCGCCATGGGCGACATTGACGACGCGCATGACGCCGAACACCAGAGACAGGCCGAGTGCGGTCAATGTGAGGACCGCGGCCTGCAGCAGTCCTTCCAATGTCGCCAGCAGCAGAAACGGACCGAACGCCAAACCCTAGCTCCTATGCACGGACACGACTGTCCCCTTGCCTGATTTGCTGCGGTTAGACAGGAAAAACGACGCGGGGTGAAGAGCGAAGGGACCTGACAGCCGATCCCTCCGGACAAGACCGGTCAGAGCGACATTTTCGTGTAGTCCGCCGTCACCTCGTACATCCCGTCTTCGATCGAGGTCCGGTGCACGACATCCATCCGGCCGCCTTCGACCTTCGAGATGTTCTGATGGCCGTAGACCTGATGGTTCTTGCCGTTGAAGATCTTGTTGCCCTGCGGATGGTCGCGGCCTTCCTGGAATGTCTCGATCGCTTCCAGGGCTTCGATGAATTTGGCCTTGTCCTGCGGGCCGCTATATCCGGATGCCTGCATCGCCTGCTTGATGGTGAACAGCGTTTCCCAGACCCCGTACATATGGGCGTAGGTGGCGATGTCCTTCGGATCGGCGATGCTTGCACCATTCTCGTTGACGCCGACTGCCGTGCGATAGAACTTGTCCCATTCGCTCTGGTCCTTCTGGGCGTAGCGGGGCATGCCCTCCCAGAAATAGGTCCCATCGAGGAAGCTCAGTTGCGGCGTCGAAAGATCGACGGCCTCGACGCTATCGATGAAGCCGAAGATCTGGGGTCGCTGCGAGCCGTAGAACTGACCGAGCTCGGTGACGAAGGTGAGAACCGCCGGACCGACCATGATGTGGTAGAGCACGTCGGTGTCTGCGGGAATTCGCGGCAGGTAGCGCGTAAACGATGTTTCCGTCGGTGGCACCGCAATCATCTCGACGACCTCACCACCCTGCGCCTTGATTGCGGGCGGAAGATTATCGCGGTGGTCATAGCCGAAGGCGTAGTCCGGGAAGATCATCGTGACTTTCTTGCCGAGGTTTTGCGTGATCCAAGGTGCCACTGACGTGACCTGGCTGCGAACGTCAGTGATGCCGGGCTGGAAGCAGTAGCGGTTGAGGCTGCCCGAAGACACGTGGGTGCCTTCCGACACCACGAGATAGGGCATCTTCAATTCGCCCGCCCGCGGCGCGGCGGCGACGACGACGTGTGAAAACAGCGTTCCGAACACAGCATCGACCTTATGCTGGGTCGCGAACTTCTCGACGACTTCGGCGCCTCGTTTCGGATCCGTGCCATCGTCTTCAACGATCAGTTCCACGGGACGACCGTTGATGCCGCCCTCCTCGTTGATGATCTTGACGGCAGCGCGTGCGACGCGCTCGTACCAGCGACCATAGGATGCGCCGATACCGGTGCGGTGGCATTCAAAGCCGAGCTTGATCGGGGCGGAGGTCTGGGCGTGCGAGTATCGGACGAAGCCCGGCGAGACGGAAGAAAGAATGCCCGCACCCGTTGCCGCGCCCATTCCAAGAAGGGTCGTCCGGCGGGTCACCGAGGATTTCGGTGCTGAAGTCTTGTCGGTCATTCGAAATTTTCCTCTCAACGGTACTGACGCCCATCATGCTGATGCGATAGTCGATGGTCTACCAGGTGCCACCGACAATAAGAGCCCTACCATGTCCTATAGCAAAGAATTCCGCTGTTCAGGAGACCTGACAGGAGCGGCACGAGGCCCAGTCTGAGCGATGATGTCGTGGTATGGAATACGCTTCTCCATCCCGGCATGATGTTTCAGCCGATTACGCCACCAGACGCAGGATGAACCCGTTGCCGTCATTTCCCCGAAAACACCGGTTGCCGGCCTGTCCATCGGCGACGGCAGCTCTCTTGTGGACGCTCATGCCCTGCACGGCCATCGCGCACGGGACGGAACGCGGGCTGGTGATGCTGCTGCCGACCGAATATTACCTGACAGGCGGCGCGATCGTCGTCGCAGTTACCTTCGTCGCATTGCTGCTGGTTCCGTCGCGCTGGTTCACACAGGCCGGCAGTGCCTCCATCACGCTCGATCGCCGGCCGGTGCCGCCGATCGCGATCGTCAGCACGCTGAGCTCCCTGCTTCTGCTGGTACTGATCGCCGCCGGGCGCTATTCGACAGCCGATCCGCTTGAAAATCCTTTGCCGCTTGTCGTCTGGACGCTGTTCTGGGTCGGCCTGACCTTGCTGCAGGCGCTGGTCGGGAACCTGTGGCCCTGGCTCAATCCCTGGACGGGTCCTCTTCGTATCCTGCGGCGAGCGACAGGCGGCAGGCTTGGCGAAGCTCCCCTGTTGAAGCTGCCGGAGGTCGTCGGTTACATCCCCGCGATCCTCCTGTTTCTGATGTTTGCCTGGTACGAGCTGGTTTCGCTCGCCCCGGAGGACCCTCCCCGTCTCGCCATCGCTGTCTCGGTCTACTGGGTTCTCAATTTCATCGCCATGCTGGTTTTCGGAGAGCGAGATTGGACAGAGCGGGGCGAACCCTTCTCGGTGTATTTCCGCATGATCGGCATGATCGCGCCCTTTGAAATCACGCCGCCGAAATCAGGAATATGGGCGAGTGTCCGGTTCCGCTGGCCGGGACAAGACTGCGTCGCGGCGGAGCCGCCGCCGATCACCGCTGCCCTGTTTCTGCTGCTGACGCTCGGAACGGCGTCCTTCGATGGCTTTGCAGAGACCTTCACCTGGCTCTCGATGATCGGGGTGAACCCGCTGGAATTTCCCGGCCGCAGCGCTGTGACCCTGCCGAATACGCTCGGCTTGATCGCCGCTCCGGCGGTGCTCGCAGTGATCTATTTTACGGCTGTCATATCAGGAGCCCGGCTTGCCGGAGAGGCACGATTAGTCGCTGATCGAGGGCTGATCACGCATCTGGTCTATTCGATCATTCCGATAGCGGTTGCCTTCCATGCATCCCACTATCTCAGCGTGCTTCTGATCAACGGGCAATATCTCTACTCTGCGATCTCGGATCCGTTTGCGCTTGGCTGGGATCTGTTCGGCACCGCCGATCGCCACGTCACGGCATCGATGCTGATCGACATCAGCAGTGTCGAAAAGCTCTGGATGGCACAGACCGCGATTATCGTCACCGGGCACTGTATCGGCATTCTGATCGCCCACATGATCGCGCTCAAGCATTTCGTGAGGCCGGCAAGCGCGACGATCAGCCAGATCTTTCTGGCGCTTGCGATGGTCGGCTATACCGTCTTCGGCCTCTGGCTGCTTTCTACCCCGACAGTGGGATAATCTGGGCGGCGACCCGTTAGCGGAGGAGAAGCATATCCCAATGCCCGACTTTGCAGCCGGAACGGGATGCCATCTCGAGACGCATCCGTCGCCAGTCTTCCAGAACGCTTTCGTCCAACCGGTCTGTTTCAGCCGCAGCGTTCGCCAAGCCGGCAATGAAATGCCGCTGCAATTCCGCTTGATCTCCGCCGAGTTGCCAGGTGCTCTGACCGGTGAGAACCTTGAAGCCCGCCCGCTCCGCCAACCGGGACAAGACCGGTTCCGCCGTTGGACCAAGCGCCGGTCCAAAGCCCTTGTCGCGGCGTTGGTGGGCGTTGAACGCTTCGACAACCAAGGCATCCGCTTCGTGCGCGATTTCCCAGCTGCAGACGCCATCGTAGTTGAGCGCCGTATAGAGGCCGATGTCACGCTTCGCGAGGAGATGAAGGAGACGCTCCAGAAACTCGGCTGAGACGAGGTCGAAAAGCGCAGATGCTGTGACCAGCTTTGCGTCCGTGAAGAGCTCCGGCCCCAACTGGCTAAGGTCGGCCTGCAGGCATTTCACCTGGTCGGGCATGTCGAGCCTGTTTGCGGCTTCTTCGAGCAGTTGCAGATCGTTGTCGACAAGCCGCCAGTGCCAGGACAAACTCTGGGGCGCAAGTGCGCGGACAGTGGAGCCGGTTCCGCAGCCGAGATCGACGACCGTCGCGCCGTTCCCGTCTGCGGTCACACTTTCGATGGCAGACCGCCGGAGGTCGGGTTCACGCGCAGCATTGTCTGCGGGCTCGCGCAGATCGAGCCAGACTGTGTCGAAGCCACTCATCGCATTTCCTCCAGGAAGTCGGAAAGCACCTTTGACGTTGCGGGCCAATCGGGCAACTGCTGGGCAACGGCAAGCGCGCCCGCAGAATAAGCTTGTCGCGTCTCCGGCTGGTCGATCAGCAGCGCCAGAGCTTCGGCGAGCCCGGCGATGTCGCCCGGTTCCACGAGGATCCCGGCCTCGTCAGTCACCAGATCCGGTATCGCCCCGCCGCGACAGCCGACGATCGGCAGGCCGCGCACCATGGCTTCCGCAAAGGCCATGCCGTAGCCTTCATATTGGCTAGCGAGTGCAAAAATATCCGCTTGGGCATATTCGACTGCCACATCATCAAGCGCGCCCGTCAAAGTCACCCGGTCGGAGAGCCCGCACGCCTCGATCTGTCGTCGCAGATCGGCAGCGCATTGACGATCCATGTCATCGCTGCCTGCTATCCGGCACTGCCATGGGCGTTCGGAAATGCGCTCGAGCGCTGAAATCAGCGCCGCATGATCCTTGCGCTGCGTCAGCGATCCCACCGACAGGATCATCACCCCGTCCCCGGCCGTGCTGCCCGATGCAGGCTTTGCCTGCTCCGTTCCAGGCACGGCGACACGCACGAGATCCGGCGCCACGCGGAATTGCGATACCAGAGTTCGCGCCGTGCTAGGGCTTGTGACGACGACACCTTTGGCTGCACCTAGCGCTGTCATCTCGCTTTTTCGCAACCGCTCGGCAACGCCGGCCGGAATGCCGCTTTCGAGTGCCAACGGATGATGGACGAGCGCAATCATGCGGAGGCGGGTCGCCTCCTCAATGGCAATTGCCGGCATTGCCCCAAATGCAAGGCCATCGATCAGAACGAGACTATCGGCGGCGAGGGCTGCGAGTTTTTCGGCTGTTTCGGCAAGCTCGCTTTCGCTCGGTTCCGGAAAGCCGCCGGGAAGCTGCAGGTGCTCGACTGTCCAGCCGATTGCCCTAAGCTCCTCGATCATCCGCCGGTCATAGCCATACCCGCCGCTGCGGGTGTCGATATCGCCGGGGATGGCGAATACCAGCCGTCGCTCCCTTGATGCGGCGTTCAAATCGCAGCCTCATACCAGGCTCGGGCCACATGGCTTTCATGCAGGGTTACCTTGAGGCGGCGGATGCGCACGCCACCCGGACCAAGATCGCCGGCAGCGATACCGGCTTTCAGCTGATCGAAGACGTGCTTGGCGAGCACCTCCGTCGTGGTGACCTTGCCGCGAAAGATTTCGAGTTCGTCGAGGTTCTGGTAGTTGAGCGGCGCAACGATTGCTTTCAGCACCGTCGTTGCAAGGCCGATATCGACGCCGAGCCCGTTTTCGTCGAGATCTTCGGTCATGAAGGCGGCATCGACAATAAAGGTCGCGCCATGCATCGCCTGGGCCGGGCCGAATACCTCCCGTGGCAAGCTATGGGCAATCATCATGTGGTCGCGAACTTCAACTGCAAACATGCGGGGAATGTCCTTTCAGACTAACGGTATCGGATACGGTGGCAAAGGGTGCCGGGATCGGCGAGAATTTGGCAATAGTCTTGGGCAAGGTCGGGAAAGTCCGTCTCGCCGGAGAAGAGTTTGTCGAGGCGGTCATCCGCAAGCAATGCAAGTGCCGCGGCCACACGTCGCGAAAACCGCCACCTTGCGCGCCTTTGAACCGGTACGTTGCCGACCTGCGAAGCGACGATCGACAGGCGTTGACTGTGGAAACGACCGCCCAGCGGAATCTTCACGCTGCCTTCGCCATACCACGACATCTCGACGATCCGCGCCTCGAAGCCGGCGAGCGCAATGGATGTGGCAAGACCTGCGGCCGTGGCCGACGTGTGGATCACCACATCGCATCCGCCGTCACCGTCGTTCGCCTGTTCGGGTGATGCAAACCGGCATCCGAAATCTTCGGCAAGACCACGGCGATCGCCATTGACGTCCACGACGGTGACTTCGGTGCCCGGGATCCTTGCGGCGAGATAGGCAATCAGAAGCCCGACGAGCCCTGCACCGACGACCGCGACCTTGTCTCCAGGAAGAATGCCGGCATCCCAAACGCCGTTGAGGGCCGTCTCCATATTGGCTGCAAGGACGGCGCGCGAGTCGGGCACGCCTGCTGGAACCGGCACGACCATCTCAGCGGGGGCGTGGAAGGCATCCTGATGCGGATAGAGGCAGAATACTGTCCGGCCGACAAGCGCTTCCGGGCCGTCCTTTGCGGTTCCGACCACCGCGTAGCCGTACTTGATCGGAAACGGGAATTCTCCATCCTGCAACGGCGCCCGCATGCTGTCGTATTCGCTTTTGGGGACCGAACCGGCTGCCACCAGCGATTCCGTGCCGCGGCTGATGGCGCCGAAGAGGCTCTCCACCAGAACATCGCCGTGCCCGAGCGGACCAAGCGGCGTCTCCCGCAATTCAGGCTGGTTCTCTCGCACCAGCCACAATGCTTGCGCTATCGTCATACCTGGCCATCGCGTGCCGGCTTGGGAAACTTGCCTTCAACTCTGGCGGACGGACGACGCCAGAGACGGGCTTCATGCGGAACGAGGCGGGTGAGGACCCGCGGAAGACAGCCCTCCTCGGGAATTGCGAACAATCCGAGACGGGTCGTCCAGTAACCGAACCGCTGCGAGGCCGTGAAGACAGTGAACGGGATCGCCAGACAGAGACCGGCGACCACAGGCAGAGCCCAGAAGATCGCGTACCCACCGATCAGGCCCGTGATGATCGTAGCGAGGACAACGCCGATCAATGTCTGAAGGCCCATCGCCTTGATGGCTGTGCCAAGCGTAACGCCGAGCCGGTCGCGGTTCTGACCGCTCCAGGTGACCGAACGTCCGAACAGAAGACCGATCAGGAACACCGAGACATAGACGGCAACGATGGGCGCCATGATCATCGAGGCCAGGAGTTCGATCACCGACGACAGACCGAAACGCAATGGTCCGCCATAGGAGCGGATCGCGCCGGGGGTAAGCAGCACATCGACGACGCCGGCGATCTTGGGAGTGACCGACAGAAGAAAGATGGTGATGAACGACCAGAAGCCGAGTTCGATATAGGTCGCATCAAAGCCGCCGGTCACACCCTTCCATGCGGCGGCAAACGTCGCGACGATCCAGGCCGGCGGTGCCACATACATCAGGACGGCCTGAAAAAGCTGAAACCTGCTGAGCGGCTTGAGGCCCGGCTCAAAAAGGAAACGCCAATACTGCATGTTGCCTTGGCACCATCGCAGATCTCGCTTGGCAAACTCCAGCAATGTCGGTGGGTTGGCTTCGAAGCTCTGTGTCTCGATCGGCAGCACACGAACTTCGTAGCCGCCCCGACGCATATAGGTCGCTTCCAGCTGGTCGTGGCTCAGCACATGGCCGCCCAATGGCGGCGATCCCGGGAGAACGGGCAGATTGCAGTGGGCCTCAAATGCCGCGGCGCGGATCAGTGCGTTGTGCCCCCAGTAAGGCCCGCAATCAGCGCTCCACCATGCGGAGCCGAGCGTGAAAGACCGCATTCCGTGACGCATACCGAACTGGAACATCCGGGCAAAGCCGCTTTCGGCGGGCACTCCGACGACCAGGGTCTGCAGAATCCCGAGCTCAGGTCGTGCCTCCATGGCAGCCACCAGCCGTATCATCACGTCGCCGGACATGACGCTGTCGGAATCCAGCGGCAGGAAAAAGTCGTAGCGGCTTCCGTGTTCCTTCAGGAAGTCCTGAATATTGCCCGCCTTGTAACCGGCATTGTCAGCACGACGACGATAGACCGGCCGGTTACCGCCATCCGCCACGACATGAGCGGCAACGAGATCGAAGCCCGCTTCTTCCAACTGGATGATGTCGGGCTCGGACGTGTCGCTGAGGACGAAGAACCGAAAGTGGCGTTGAAGGCCGGTCGCCTGAAGGCTCTTCTGCATCGCCTCTATCCGGGCAAAGACGGGTCGCGGATCTTCGTTGCGCAGGAATATCGTCAGCGCTGTCCGCGACGACAAAGCGATCGGCTGGCTTCCCTGACCCTGCGGATAGAAGGGGTAGATGCTTTTGGAGGGGTCGCCGGGGCCATGCTGGAGGACGATCCCGATCACGGCGTTCCAGAACCCAAGCACCGTCCACGGCGTTGCCAGCATGAACCCGATCAGCATGACGGCTTCCGCACCATCAATGCCATCTGGGGAAAGAAGTCGGTAGACGACATACCCAAGCCCAGCGATCGTTGCGAGATTGAGCGCCAGAACAATACGACGGCGCCACCGGACTGGAAGTCCGGAATACTGGAAGTCGGGACTTCGTTCGGGATCCGACTGCCAGCCCGTTGCACTTTGGTCGGCAGCCATCGCGTTGAGAACGCCTTCTTTTAAATTGCCCATGCGCAACACTTAGGCTGAACCTCCGTCCTAGCAAGCGCCGAGCGATTTCAAATGAAGTTTACCGACGCCGTTGCCCCGCTCCAGATCCGCGCCAGTGCGCAAACAGCCGCAGGTTTTACTGGGATCCTTTTGGATCGTCCGTCACCGCTCGACGTAGGATGACCCTTCATCCGTCGCCTGGTCAGCTTGCATCGACTTCATTGGGGCGCACCGGAACGACACCGTGCGTCGGCGTTCTTTGCCCGCGTATATTGTATAGATGATCCCCAGAATTGACAGGGTTGCAGTACTGGACACAAAGAAAAACACTCAGTAGAAAGCTCAAGCGACGTTGTCAGACATCGGACAACAGATCGACGGGTGGAGGCCTGATCGATCGGCCGCTTGGAGGATCATAATGACTATACATGGCGGGCTGACGCCCGAACTGATTTTACCGCAGGATAGCGAGACCGCCACTCTGGTTGGTCGTGTCTGGTCGAAGGCTGCGGACGGCCCCTGCCCTGTCCTTTACCGGAATGGTAGGCTTCTGGATCTTTCGTCGCTCGCTGCGACGCTGTCAGCACTGCTTGAGATCGACGGCCTGGTGGAGCGCCTGACGGCAGCCACCGATTGGACGGATCTCGGCTCTCTCGATGACTTCCTAGACGGCACTGCCGGAACGCTGCTGGCGCCAGTTGACCTGCAGGCGATCAAGGCCGCGGGCGTAACTTTCGCAGACAGCATGCTGGAACGGGTCATCGAGGAACAGGCCAAGGGCGATCCGCTTCGGGCCCAGGAGATCCGTGGTCGCTTGGCGCCGGTACTGGGCGACAGCCTCAAGGGGCTTGTGGCCGGCTCGGAAAAGGCAGCAAGCGTGAAGGCGCTGTTGCAGGATATGGGGCTCTGGTCGCAGTATCTCGAAGTCGGGATCGGTCCGGATGCGGAAATCTTCACCAAGGCTCAACCCATGTCGGCCGTCGGCTGCGGGTCGCTGGTCGGCATTCACCCGAAGTCGGATTGGAACAATCCCGAACCGGAAGTGGTGCTTGCTGTCACATCCACGGGTGCGATTGTCGGTGCGACGCTTGGCAATGACGTCAATCTTCGCGATTTCGAAGGACGGTCCGCCCTCCTTCTCAGCAAGGCAAAAGACAACAACGCATCCTGTTCTCTCGGTCCCTTCATCCGACTGTTCGACGGCGAATTTTCGCTCGAAGACGTCAAGAAATCGGAGATCTCGCTTGTGGTCGAGGGCCCTGAAGGTTTCGAGATGACGGGCGTTAGCCCGATGCAGGCCATCAGCCGTACGCCGGAAGATCTCGTGTCGCAGCTTCTCAACCGCAACCATCAATACCCTGATGGCGCCGTATTGTTTCTCGGCACCATGTTTGCGCCGGTCAAGGATCGGCGCGGCAAGGGTCTGGGCTTTACCCACGAGATCGGCGACCGCGTCGAGATTTCGTCGCCAAGGCTTGGGCGCCTGGTGAATTGGGTGGAAAATAGTGAAGCTTGCCCGCCCTGGGACTTCGGGCTGACGGCTTTGATGAAGAACCTCGCGAAGCGAAAGCTCTTGTAGCCGCCGCGGTTGATGGGAGGAGGAACCCGATGCAACGAATAAACGATCTCTTTTACCGCTTTCTGGAACTGCTGCTGATCCTGCTTTTGGCAGGCATGGCAATCATGGTGTTCCTCAACGTGGTGCTGCGCTACGGTTTCAACTCCGGCCTCAACATATCGGAAGAGCTGTCGCGCTACTTCTTCGTCTGGCTGACCTTCATCGGTGCAGTCGTGGCGTTTCGCGAACATTCCCACCTTGGTGTGGAGTCGCTGGTCGCCATGCTCGGTCGCTCGGGCCGTATCGCCTGCATGATCATCTCGAACCTGCTGATCATCCTGTGTTCGGCGATTTTCTTCTGGGGCACATGGGTCCAGTTGCCGATCAACGCCAGCATGGTCGCGCCTGTCACCGGCCTTTCCATGGCATGGGTTTACGGCATCGGCTTCTTCACCGGTGGAGGATGCGTGCTGATCGCGCTTGAACGGCTCTTCCGCCTGATTACCGGTCGCGTCACCGACGCGGAAATCGCAGCCTTCACGGGTGAAAACATGACGATCGAACAACTGGCGGAGCGGACCTAAATGACTCTTTTCGTCTTTGTTGGATCGCTGCTTGGGGCGATGGCCGTCGGCGTACCCGTTGCCTTCTCGCTGATTTTCTGCGGCGTCGTGCTCATGTGGTACATGGACATGTTCAACAGCCAGATCATCGCGCAGAACATGATTGCCGGCGCAGATACATTTACCCTGCTCGCCATTCCCTTCTTCATTCTCGCCGGCGAATTGATGAATTCCGGCGGTTTGTCGAAGCGTATCATCGATTTCGCGATCGCCTGCGTCGGTCACATCAGAGGTGGTCTCGGGATCGTTGCGATTTTTGCAGCGCTCATCATGGCCAGCATTTCGGGTTCGGCCGCTGCCGATACGGCCGCCCTTGCCGCCATCCTCATCCCGATGATGGCCAAGGCAGGCTATAATATTCCCCGCTCTGGCGGTCTGATCGCTGCCGGCGGTATCATCGCCCCGGTCATTCCGCCGTCGATGGCGTTTATCGTGTTCGGCGTTGCCGCGAACGTGTCGATCACCCAGCTCTTCATGGCGGGCATCTTCCCCGGCATCCTGATGGCCGTCTCACTGATCATCACCTGGCTGATCGTGGTGCGCAAAGATAACGTCCAGGCGCTTCCAAAAACCACCTACAAGGAACGCCTGCACGCAACCGGACGCGCTGCCTGGGCGCTCGGCATGCCTGTGATCATCCTCGGCGGCATCAAGATTGGCATCGTGACGCCGACCGAAGCTGCCGTCGTTGCCGCCGTCTATGCGATGTTCGTCGGCATGGTAATCTACAAGGAACTGAAGCCAAGAGACCTTCCGCACGTCATTCTGCAAGCCGCCAAGACGACTTCGGTCATCATGTTCCTCGTCTGCGCGGCACTCGTATCGGCATGGCTCATCACGGCTGCGAATATTCCGGCAGAAATCGCCGGCTATATCGAACCGTTGATCGATCGCCCGACGCTGTTGATGTTCGTCATCATGATCCTGGTTCTGGTTGTCGGTACGGCACTCGATCTGACGCCGACCATCCTGATCCTGACGCCGGTTCTCATGCCGATCATCAAGCAGGCGGGGATCGATCCGGTCTATTTCGGCGTGCTCTTTATCATCAACAACTCGATCGGCCTCATCACGCCGCCGGTCGGTGTTGTGCTCAACGTCGTCAGCGGTGTCGGGAGAATACCGCTTGGCAAGGTGACGGCCGGCGTGTGGCCGTTCCTTCTTGCGCAGTCGCTCGTGCTTTTCCTGCTCGTGCTGTTTCCCGATCTTGTGATCGTGCCCGCACGTTGGTTGCATTGACGGCCTGCCATTCAACCTGTCCACATCAACGTCCAACTGGGAGGACTACTATGAAGAGACTGCTTCTTGCCACTACAGCGATCGCGCTTGCCTGCTCCACAGCAGCACCGGCCTTCGCCGAATTCAAGAGCCGCAACATTCGCGTTTCGAACGGCATCAATGCCGACCATCCCGTCGGTAACGGCATCAAGGCCATGCAGGAATGCCTGGACCAGAAGTCCGGCGGCAAGCTGAAGCTGACCGCTTTCTGGGGCGGCGCTCTCGGCGGCGACCTTCAGGCAACCCAGGCCCTGCGCTCGGGCGTTCAGGAAGCCGTCGTCACATCCTCGTCTCCGCTCGTCGGCATCATTCCGGCACTCGGCGTCTTCGACCTGCCGTTCCTGTTCCGCGATGCGCCTGAGGCCTACAAGGTGCTCGATGGCAAATTTGGCGACGAGATGAACAAGAAGCTCGACGGCGCCGGTCTGGTCAATCTTGCCTATTGGGAAAACGGCTTCCGCAACCTGTCGAACTCCAAGCGCGCCGTCACCAAGTGGGAAGATTTCTCGGGGATGAAGGTTCGCGTCATGCAGAACAACATCTTCCTCGACACCTTCCAGAACCTTGGTGCAAACGCGACCCCGATGGCCTTCGGCGAAGTCTATTCGGCTCTGGAAACCAACGCGATCGACGCGCAGGAAAACCCCTATGTGACGATCGACACGTCGAAGTTCTTCGAAGTGCAGAAATACGTCACCGAGACCAACCACGCATATACGCCGTTCCTCTTCCTCTTCTCCAAGGCGATCTTCAACACCTATTCGCCGGAAGAACAGACTGCACTGCGTGAATGCGCCGTGGTCGGTCGCGATGTGGAGCGCCAGGTGATCGGCGATCTCAACAAGAAGTCGCTGGAAAAGATCAAGGCCGCCGGCCTGGAGGTGAACACGCTGTCGCCTGAGGAGCAGGCTCGCATTCGTGAAAAGTCGCTTGCTGTCTATGAAAAGCACAAGGACCAGATTGGTGCCGATGTGGTTGATGGCATCCTGGCGGAACTTAAGGAAGTCCGTAAGTAAGCATCAGCCTTCGGCAGACGAGCCCGCGACGTTACCGTCGCGGGCTTTTTTCATGGCTATTCGAGCGCGATCGGCTGCACCCTTTGGCGCTTCTTCAGCGTCTGCTCGCGCAGGAAGATGAAGACGCCGGAACCGACGATCAGTGCTGCACCGATCAGCATTCCGAATCTCGGCATATCGCCAAAGAACAGCCAGCCGAACAGAACCGCCCAGAGCAAAAGCGTGTACTGTAGGGGAGCGACCGTTGCCGCATCAGAGATCTTCAATGCTCTGTTAACGAGAACATGAGCTGTCATTGCCACTATACCGAGCAATGCAAGCAGACCAAAATCGCGGGTAGAAGCGATCGGCGACCAGTCGAAAGGCGCGAAAGCAAGGCCTGCAAGTGCCGCACCGACAATCTGGAAAAAGACAAGCGTCCGGTCTGGGGTGGCCCTCAGGAAACGACCTGAAATCATCATGAACGCGAAGGCGGCACTGCCGAAGATGGATACGATCGCTGGCGGACTGATCATCGCGCTCGACGGTTCGAGCGTGATGACGACACCGATAAAGCCGATGCCGATTGCAGTCCACCGACGCCAGCCGACTTTTTCACCCAGTAGCAGTGGCGAGGCCGCGGCGACATAGATCGGTGCTGCGAGCCAGTAGGTCATGACGTCTGCGAGCGGAAGATACATCACGGCATAGTAGAAGCAGAAAACCTCGGCGGTGGAGCAGAACACCCGAAGCGCCTGCATGCCGGGTCGTTCGACCTTATGCAGCGAGCCGAATCCCTGAAAGAACAGGAAGGGCAGCAGGATGACGAGCGCGGCGAGGCTGCGCAGAAGCACGACCTGTCCAAGGCCGTAGCTCGAAACTAGCCACTTCCCCATGGCGTCGTTAAGCGCAAACATGACCATGCCGAGCAGCATGATGAGGGGCCCGGCCATGCGCGCCGAGACGATTTGCTTGGAGATGGATGCGATCATGCCGCGATGCCCTACATGTCTGCGAGGTTTGAGAAACGCCGTGTTACGGTGAAGAGCTTGTCCAAGTCTGGATTGAGGTCCATTCCGAGGCCAGGACCAGGCGGAACCGTGATCATGCCGTTCTTCACCTCAGGCAGTGCGGTGACGAGATCGCGGTACCACGTCTTGTAGAAGGCGCGCACACTTTCCTGCACCAGCGCATTGGGTGCGTTAAGCGACAGGTGCGTCGATGCGCCGAGGACAACCGGGCCGGTGCAATCGTGCGGAGCGATCGGCAAATGCCAAGCCTCCGCCATCGATGCAATCTTGCGTGCTTCCGACAGTCCGCCGCACCAGGAGATGTCCAGCATGACGATGCCGGCGACGCCCGTTTCGAGATAATCCCGGAAACCCCAGCGCGTTGCCAAGGTCTCAGATGCTGAGATTGGTGCGGGCGATACGTCGGCATAACGACGCAGGCTCGACAGGCTATCCATCTTGATCGGGTCTTCATGCCAGAACGTGCTGTAGGGCGTCAGCGCCCTGGCAATCTGCATCGCGGGCAGGAGCTGCCACATGGAGTGAAACTCCACCATGATGTCGATCTTGTCGCCGACAGCGTTGCGGATCTTTTCGAATGGCTGAAGCGCTGCGTTTAGATCGGAAGGTGAAATATACTGTCCCCTCGTCTTTTCGGCGGCGGCATCGAAGGGCCAGATCTTCATCGCCGTGATCCCCTCCTCCAGCAGCGAATGTGCCAATTCGTCCGCCCGGTTGAGAAACCCGTTGAGATCGTCGTAGTCCGAGCCAGTCGACAGGCCATAGTTGCCCGTGGTCTGGCCGGTGGATTTCTTGATATATTCGGTGCCGGCGCAGGTATTGTAGGTGCGGATTTCCTTGCGGCTGAAGCCGCCCAACAACTGCGCGATCGGCTGGCCGGTAACCTTCCCGAACAGATCCCACAACGCGATGTCGAAAGCCGAGTTGCCACGCACCTCGGCACCCGAGGATCGGAACCCGACATAGCCCACGAGGTCCTGTGCGAGAAGATCGATGGCAAGCGGATCGCGGCCGAGCACCCGCGGTGCAACATATTCGTGAATGTAGCTTTCGACCGTCTCTGCCCCGAAGAACGTCTCGCCGAGACCGGTCAGACCTTCATCCGTATGAACCAGAACCCAGATCAGGTTTGCGCGCTCTGCAACTCGCACGGTTTCGAGTTTCGTGATCTTCATTGATGCCTCCCTTAATGTCCTCCACGACATACCCTCATCATTAAGGGATCGTTTGGACGATAGAAAGGCCGGGAACACTCGTTTCAGTTCGCTTTTGTCTTTATTTGCAACGCGTTAACCCGTCAGATCAAAGTATTCCCCAGGCGCGAAAGCGCCCTCGCCCGGTAAATTCACGAAGATTGAGTTCGGCAGCAATTTTCAGCGCGCCCTGCGGGGTTATCTCCAGTGCGTCGGCAATCATCCCGCTCGAAACAAGCGGGCGCGACAAGACAAGTTCGATTAGCTGGGGAAGCCGCGACGACTGTCGCCGACCCACCAGACGGCGCTCGAGTTGCTGCTTGGCGAGCAACAACCGCTGGTGCTCTTTCATGCCATGCTCCGACGCGAGCGCAATTGCATCCGTAAACGCGAGAAGCCTCACCATGCGGTTCCCGCTCACTCTGCGCTCCCGCGACACCTGCCGGAGACCGAAGTTGACCGCGGACAACTGCGTTTCGGTTAACCCGGCTTCGCGCAACACCGCGCTCGCCAGCAAACGTCCAAGCCACGGCGCATGCTTCGACACCTGCAGGTGAAACCAAGCGTCCCACGCAACGGCGGCCCTGAGGAGGGGCGGCATGGACTGCGTTTCATCCAGCACCACGCGCCATTCCGACAGACGAGCGTCCTCGTCCCAGTCCTCGTCATAGATGAGAGCGTCCCGGACCGGTATCTTCATCGCACGAACGCTTACGGCGTCCGCAAGCAACGCCTGGCTTCGCGCGAGAACAGCATCGATTGCTGCCAAGGGATCCTCGAAATCATCGTCACGCGAGATCGTTGCGAGCCCTCTCGGTGCCGCCTTGAACTCAATGCCTTGAGCCTCGTCATGACGACCGGACCTCAGCGCGGCAAGACCAGCGGCGCTCAATGCCCATTCCGGTTCGCTCGCCGCAATTCGCCGGCGCGTTCGCAGTACGTCATGGGCAACTGTCAATTCGTGAGTGGAGGCTCGGACTGCCATCCCTGCGTCATGAAGAACAAGGTCTTCGATATGGACAAGTTCCCCATCGATCCACAGGGACGAGCAGGCTTCCAAGAATTGGGCGCGATCGATCCAGCCCTGCCGTACGGGGGAACTAGCGATCCGCTCATCAAGTCGTACAACGCCGGCTGTCGCTGCGGAGATCGGTCCGAACAACTCACCAGCGTCTATTTTTGAGAGATCGTAACGCATTGAAAGCGTTATAGTTCAATGCCGTTGTGAAAGCTAGCGTGACGTACGGTTTCGCTACCGGACACAAGGTGGATGCGTCCGTTTGACGGAACCGTTTAGCTTCGTGCGTGATGGATCAAGCTAGCATCTGTATGGTGATAAGCAAGCACCATAAACACTTATTGACAGGTTAAAGATGGCAAACGTTTAGCGATCCACTGAGCAGAATCTGATACCTTACCCTGCCCCACTTCCCGTTGTCCGCGGACAACGAGCGCGACTTTTGCTCTCCACAGGCGCAAAATTCATTTGCATTGAATCATTTGTACAACTCGTGCGAATCGGGGCATATTCAACTGCGCAGTTTTCCGAAGAACTTCGCCAATTGCGCAGTTGGAGAGAAAGATGCCGCAGCCAAGCTTTAAAGTCGACGAACCTCAGGAGCACTTGCCAACGACTCTGGCAACAGATGCCCAGGAGCTTGCGCATCAACTTCAGATGCATCAAGCGAAAATTTTCGCACCGACATCTCAAAAGACGATCCGGCCCTTCCAGCCAGCCGAAGCCGCGAGCTTCATCGGGATCGGAGAAGGCTATCTCCGTCAGGTTGCCGCAGAAGGATACGGGCCCGAGCCGCTGGCGAACGGCCGGCGTGTTTACCTACCGACCGACATGGATCGTATTCGTCAGGTTCTCGACGAAAAGAACGGCGTGGCGAAATACGTACCGGCCCGCCGTCCTGGCGAAAAGCTGCAGGTCATTTCCGTCATGAACTTCAAGGGCGGAAGCGGCAAGACGACGACGTCCGCGCACCTGTCTCAATATCTTGCCCTTCGTGGCTACAAGACGCTCGCGATCGATCTCGATCCGCAGGCGTCTCTGTCGGCGTTGTTCGGGCATCAACCCGAGCTCGATGTGGGCGAAGGCGAGACGCTCTATGGTGCGATCCGCTATGAGGATCCGCGCCCTATTTCGGAAATTGTCCGCTCCACCTACACACCGAACCTGCATATCCTGCCGGGCAACCTCGAACTAATGGAGTTCGAGCACGAAACGCCCAAGGCCATGGCGTCGGGACAGGTTGCGACGATGTTCTTTGCCCGCATCGGCGAAGTTCTTGCCGATATCGAAGACCTTTACGATGTCGTCGTCATCGATTGCCCGCCGCAGCTCGGCTTCCTGACCATGTCGGCGCTTTGCGCCTCGACATCGACCTTAATTACCGTTCACCCGCAAATGCTCGACGTCATGTCGATGTCGCAGTTTCTCTCGATGACCAGCGAACTGATGTCGGTTGTCGAGCGGGCAGGGGGGCGGACAAGCTATGACTGGATGCGTTATCTTGTGACGCGGTTTGAACCCAATGACGGCCCACAGAGCCAGATGACGGGTTTTATGCGCGCCATCTTCGGCAATCGTATGCTTCACAACGCTATGTTGAAGTCGACGGCGATCTCCGATGCCGGCGTCACGAAACAGACACTGTATGAGGTCGAGCGCAACCAGTTCACCCGCGGCACCTATGACCGGGCGATGGACTCGCTCAATGCCGTGAACCTCGAGATTGAAGAATTGATCCGGTCCGTGTGGGGGAGGCGCTAACAGATGGCACGTAAAAACCTGATCGGCATCTTCGAGCCTCCGGCGCCGGACAACAGTTCAGCGCCAACACCTGCCGCACCCCCGGCTGCTCAATCGTCACGTCCATTGGCCGGAATGGCACCGGCCGTGCGCAGCGGTGTCCCCGTTGGTGGCATCACGAGAACGCTTGGCAGCATCACGCAGAAGATGGAAAGGGCGCAGGATCTCGAGCGGCAGCTTTCGGAAGGGCTTTCCGTCGTTGAACTGGATCCATCGCTGATCGACAGTTCCTTTGTTTCCGACCGTATGCTGATCGATGGCGAAGCGCTTTCCCAACTGGTCGAGCAGGTTCGCGAGCATGGACAGCAGGTGCCGATCCTCGTGCGGCCTCATCCCGACCAGTCGGGCAGGTTCCAGGTCGCCTACGGTCACCGCCGACTTGCAGCCGTCCGACAGCTGGGCCTCAAGGTCAAGGCGGTTGTCCGCGTTCTGACCGATGACCAGCTGGTCGTCAGCCAAGGTCAGGAAAACAACGCCCGCACGAACCTCTCGCATATCGAACGCGCCTTGTTCGCCACCCGTCTCGAGGATCGTTCGTTCACGCGCGATATCATCATGGCAGCACTTGGCGTCGACAAGGCAGCCTTGTCAAAAATGATCAGCCTGGTCCGGGCGATTCCGATGGAAATCATCGATGCGATCGGTCCGGCACCTGAGGTTGGCCGCAGGCGGTGGACGGAGCTGTCGGAAAAGCTCAATGCCGGAAACATTCCAAGGCTGCTCTCGTGCCTTCAGAAGGGCAGGGCAGAGGGAAAGACAAGCGACGAGCGTTTCCAGCTCGCGTTTACACAGTTGTCCGCGAAACCTGAGGATAGTGGCAAGCCGGCTCAAGCACAGCTGAGCGGTCTGCCGGTCGTCATGCGCAAATCGGGAAACCGGTCGACATTCGTGTTCGATGCGAAAAGCGCGCCGGGTTTTGACGACTTCGTCAGCGAACGGCTCACAGAGCTTTTCGCAGAATTTAAACGCAACAAGGGAGTTTGATCAGCAAAAGAAAAAGGCCCCCGAACGACCAAGGTCGTGGAAGCCTCTCTCCGATTTCTAGCAAGATCGAGAATCGCACTTCCATGAATCACAGTCAAGAGTCTTTGGCACCGTTTCGGTGAGCGGCTTTCTTTTGCCTGAAAAAAGGTGAGAGAAAATGGGGAGTGGAACTGTAACGACGCCCTTTGGGCGGCGGGCGATGTCGTATGGACTGTTGGCAAACCAACAAAAAGCCAGCGAAATCACATCCGGAATCAAGAGATCGAAGTGGAAACTGTTTCGATCGATCTGCGAATCAAGGTCGTCCCTCGGGATCAGTGACCGGGCACTGACTGTGCTCGACGCGCTCCTGACCTTCTATCCGGGCGATGAACTTAGCGCAGATGGCAATCTCGTCGTCTTCCCGTCCAATGCCCAGTTGTCGCTTCGAGCGCGTGGAATGGCACCGGCAACACTTCGGCGCCATCTCTCGGTGCTAGTGGAAACCGGACTAATCCTGCGCAAGGACAGCCCGAACGGCAAACGCTATGCGCGCCGCAGTTCAGGTGGCAAACTCGATGATGCTTTCGGCTTCAGTCTCGCACCACTTCTGGCACGCGCACGAGAGATCGAAACGATGGCAGCGGAGATCGCTCTTAGCCGTGAACAACTCAAGGCTGCAAAAGAGAGAATTACTCTTTGCCGAAGAGATCTCGCAAAGCTGATTACTTTTGCCGTGGATGAAAAGATTTCCGGTGACTGGGAGCAGGCACAGACAAATCTTCAATGCGTCCTACAGGCAATTCCGCGCGTCCTCACTCTCGATATCGCAGAGCCGCTCCTCACAAAACTCTCGGTACTTCGTGAAGACGTCGTCAACCAATTGAAATTAAATATGAAATCACCAGAGATGAGCGCCAATGAATCTCAAAGTGAGCGCCACATACAGGATTCAAAAACAAATATCATTCCTGAATCTGAACCAGTGTCGAAAGGGCTTTCAACCGAACAAGCACCGGAACACACTTTGGCGAACGGCACAGCAATCGAAGAGATTGACGATCAACGCGATACTCGACAAAAGCGCCCTTGTTTGAGCTCGATCACCACACACAAAGCTCTACCACTCCCATTCGTCCTGCAAGCCTGCACCCAGATCAACGATTATGGGCCAAGAGGTGGGATCGCGTCCTGGAGGGATCTGATTACGGCAGCCTATGTTGTTCGTTCCACTCTCGACATCACGCCAGCTGTCTATGAACGCGCAGCAATCGTGATGGGGCCTGAGAACGCCGCAACAGTGCTTGCCTGCATGCTCGAACGCGCTGAGCATATCACGTCTGCTGGAGGCTATCTGAGAGACCTGACACGCCGGGCAGAGAAGGGTGAATTCGCGACCGCGCCGATGCTGATGGCTCTGATGAGAGGCAGTCGATCGAAGCCTGAAACATACCCAAGCACGACCTCACCCCGACAAGGCCCGACCAAAACCGCTTGGGTTTGCTGATGATGACACCGGGGAATTTCCGGTCGATCACCGTCGACAAAGAGGTCCGCGGAACCATCGTTCGGAGTTTGTGAAACAAAGAGAAACCTCTCCTTCCTGACGGCCAGCGCGTCTGGAGATCGCGTCAACGAGTGGAAATCGAACACACAGACAAACGTCACATCCGCGTAACATTGGTCCCCTAGAGCTACGCCAAGTCAGCGGCGCGGTTGAGGTTCTCCCGAAACACGCGGCCAGCCGGCTCAAATTTGTTTGTCGATTTCGAGTGGCATCTGACGCGGAAACCATTGTGTTTTCCGTGAACGCATTCACTCGCCCACAGGAGAGATCCAATGCTTTCTATCAACCGTCGTCACGCTTTGGGGCTGATGTCAGCCGCAGCAGGCACCATTGTCCTTCCACGCATGTCTTTCAGCCAGTCGACACGCCCATCGGTGACGATTGCCGTTCAGAAGATTACCAACAACAACACGCTTGATGTCTGGAACGAACAGTCGAACGTTGGCGAACGCGTGTTCTTCCCCAACCTCTGGGAAGGCCTGATCGGCCGCGACTGGATGGGCAATCAGGGGCCTGTTGCTAGCCTCGCGACCGAATGGAAGCGCATCGACGACAAGACGCTCGAACTGAAGCTGCGTCAGGGCGTGAAATTCCACAACGGCGACGAACTGACCGCTGAAGATGTTGCGTTCTCCTTCGCCAAGGAACGTGTTTTTGGCAGCACCGAGCCCAAGGGTGGCAAGACTGTCTTTGAAGCTGACAACAAACCCAGCACCGCGAAAGAACTTCCGGCGATCGTACCGGGTGTAGGCCGCCGCATGTGGCCAGCGCTGGCAGGCGTTGAGATTGTCGACAAGCACACAGTTCGTTTCCACAATGCAACACCTGACATCACGCTCGAAGGCCGCCTTTATTCTTTCGGCAGCCAGATCACCAATCGCCGCGCCTGGGACGAAGCAAAGAGCTATACGGATTGGGCCCGCAAGCCGGTCACGACCGGTCCTTACATGGTTTCCGAATTCAAGCCTGACGTGTCGCTGACACTCGTCGCTTTCGATGAATACTGGGGTGGCCGTCCGCCACTGCAGCAGATCCGTTTCGTCGAGGTTCCGGAAGTTGCCTCCCGCGTCAACGGCCTGCTCTCAGGTGAATACGACTTCGCCTGCGACCTGCCGCCGGATCAGATCGCCGCAATCAAGGCCGCTCCAGGCCTCGAAGTCCAGAGCTCGACCATCTGGAACCACCGCATCTCCACCTTCAACACGCAGAACCCGGTTCTCGCCAACCCGCTCGTCCGTCGCGCGATGACGCACTCGATCGACCGTCAGGCGATCGTCGAAGCGCTGTGGGCAGGTCAGACTGTTGTTCCGGCCGGGCTTCAGTTCGAATCCTTCAAGACATCCAACATGTATGTCGAAGGCTGGACTGCTCCGGAATTCAACCCGGATCTCGCTAAGAAGCTTCTCAAGGAAGCCAACTACAAGGGCGACGCGATCCCGTATCGCCTTCTCAACAACTACTACACCAACCAGACCGCGAACGCGCAGATCATGGTCGAGATGTGGAAACAGGTCGGCCTCAACGTCGAGATCCAGATGAAGGAAAACTGGGCGCAGATCCACGATCCGGCTGGTGTCAAAGGCGTGCGCGACTGGTCTGCAGGCAACACGATCAACGATCCGATCACGCCACTCGTCGTCCAGTTCGGACCAAACGGCGAAGCGCAGCAGAAGAAGGACTGGACGAACGAAGAGGTCAACAAGCTTTCCGTCATCATGGAAACCTCGACCGACCGCGTTCAGCGCCACAAGGCTTTTGCCCGCATGCTGGAAATCTGCGAGCGCGAAGACCCGGCCTATCAGGTCCTGCACCAGAACGCCGTCTTTACCGGCATGAAGAAGTCGCTGAAGTGGAAGGCAGCACCTGCCTTCGCCATGGACTTCCGTACAGCCAACTGGAACGCCTGATCGTTCTGATGTCTCACGCCGGCCGCGAAAATCGCGGCCGGCGCATCTGCTTATAAAATGGAGGTGCGTTCCATGGTGAAAAACCTTGTGGAACTGCGCGGCCTGAAGGTCGCTTTCGACGGCGTTCAGGTACTGCATGGTATCGATCTCGATATCGCCCGCGGAGAGGCGATCGGCCTTGTGGGTGAATCCGGATGCGGCAAGTCCGTCACCTGGCTCGCGGCACTCGGGCTTTTGCCCGGAAAAGCAACGGTCAGCGGATCAGTCCGCGTCGACGGACAGGAAATCCTCGCACAGCCACGACACGTGCTCGAAGGCGTACGCGGCAAGCGGATCGCAATGATCTTTCAGGATCCGTCCAGCTCGCTCAATCCGGTTCTGCGCGTCGGTCGCCAGATCACAGAAGCACTGGCGATCCATCGCGGCCTTCACGGGGAGGCGGCAAAAGCCGAAGCGCTGCGGCTGCTCGACATGGTCGGCATTCCGGATGCACGCCGGCGCATCGATCTCTTTCCCCACGAATTCTCCGGCGGCCAGTGTCAGCGCGTGATGATCGCCATGGCACTTGCCGGCGAGCCGGATCTTCTCGTCGCGGACGAGCCGACAACGGCTCTCGATGCCACGATCCAGGCGCAGATCCTCGATCTTCTGATCGCATTGCGCGCCGAAACCGGCATGGCGACGATTTTTATCAGCCATGATCTGGGCGCCGTCTCGCAGGTCTGCGAGCGCGCCTGCGTCATGTATGCCGGCCGTATCGTGGAGCAGGGGACGATCCAGGCCCTGTTCGACAACCCGCGCCATCCTTATACGCGCGGTCTCTTCGATGCCATTCCGCGTCTGGATGGCCCGCGCGAACGATTGATCCCCATTCCGGGGACCGTTCCCAATCCACGCGACCTCCCGGAAGGCTGCGCCTTCTCGCCACGCTGTTCGCATGCCGCAATCGACTGTCGCACCCGCATGCCGGTTCTTTCGGCAACGGACGACGGGCGGCTTTTGTCCTGTCACCATCCCGTCGGTTCCCATCCTCCGATCGGCGTCACGCATCCGGTTGGGGCTCGCGTTCTGGAGGCGCTGTCATGAGCGAGCACTTCAAAACGCCGCTCATCGAAGCGAAAGGTCTCGTCAGAACCTACGAGGTTCGCCAGGGCATGTTCGGACGGGCGACACCGGTTCGCGCCGTCGATGGGATCGATCTCAGGGTCATGCCCGGAGAGACGCTCGGCATCGTCGGCGAGTCCGGTTCCGGCAAGTCCACGCTCGGCCGCATGCTGCTGGGTATCGATCCGCCGCAGGAAGGGCAGGCTCTCTTCGAAGGCAAGCCGATGCCGAAGCTTGCAACGCCAGAATGGCGTGCATTGCGGGCAAAAATGCAGTTCGTCTATCAGGATCCGCTGGCAGCGCTCGACCGCCGTCTGACGATTGCCGAGCAGATCGGCGAGCCGCTCGCCATCCACAACCTCGTGCCGAAGCCCCATCGGGAAACGCGCGTCGCCGAGCTGATGTCGGCTGTGGGACTGAGACCGGATCAGGCCGGGCGCTATCCGCACGAGCTTTCGGGTGGTCAGCGTCAGCGCGCCGTCATTGCGAGGGCGCTTGCGTCGCGGCCGAAGCTTCTGGTTTGCGACGAACCAGTTTCGGCGCTCGACGTGTCGATCCAGGCGCAAGTGGTCAACATGCTGCGCGACCTGCAGGAGAAAAACCACATCGCCATGGTGTTCATCAGCCATGACCTGAAAGTGGTGCGCAATATCGCCGACCGCGTCGCCGTCATGTATCTCGGCCGTATCGTCGAGGAGGCGTCCTCGGACGTCATCTTCAAGACGCCGCTGCATCCCTATACCAAGGCGCTGGTGTCCAGTGTGCCGGTGCCGGGCAAGCTGCTTCAAGGCCGCGTCATCCTGCAGGGAGAGCCGCCGAACCCTGCCAACCGCCCATCCGGCTGTGCCTTCCATCCCCGCTGCCCGCTCGCCGCCGATATCTGCCGCACCAGCGTGCCGCAGCTTCTGTCGGTTGCCGACGGCCGAACCGCGGCCTGTCACATGGTGACCCGCGCCGAGGCGTCGGTCGCGGCCTAAAGGATTTCCCGATGTTTCGTTTCGCTTCCATCCGCCTTCTTCGCGCGCTCATCACCATCCTTGCCGTCATCACCTTTGCCTTCGTCGTGTTGCGGCTGTCGGGTGATCCGGCCCAGGTCATGCTTGGTCCCGATGTTCCGCAAGAATCCGTCGATGCCTTCCGCAAGGCCTGGGGCCTCGATCAGCCGCTGTGGATCCAGTACCTCTCCTATATCCGGGCGATCTTCACCGGCGATTTCGGCGTCTCCATGCGTGACAAGGCCTCGGCCATGCAGCTGGTGATCGAGCGCATTCCGGCAACCCTTCAGCTGACGATCCCGGCGCTGTTCCTGAAGGTCGTGATCGGCATCCCGGCCGGCGTCTATGCGGCCCTGCATCGCCAGAGCGCGATCGATCGCGGCGTTATTCTGGCTGCCATTTTCGGCTTCACCATTCCGTCCTTCGTCATGGGCCTGCTTCTGGTGCTGATCTTTTCGATCACGCTCGGGCTGCTTCCATCCGGTGGGCAGGACACGTGGCAGCACGGCATCCTGCCGACGCTGACGATGAGCATCGGCGGTATCGGCATTCTCGCGCGCTTTTCGAGAAGTGCGATGATCGAGGTGATGGGCCAGCCCTATATCCGCACGGCTTCTGCCAAGGGGATGAAGTGGCAGGATGTCGTCTGGAAGCATGCGCTGCCGAATGCCGCTGTTCCGATCGTCACCATCGTCGGGTTCATGGTCGGCACGCTGATCGCCGGCGCCGTGGTGGTGGAATCGATCTTCTCCTGGCCAGGCATCGGACGCCTGCTCGTCGTCTCTGTCAGCAACCGGGATCTCGCTGTCGTCCAGTGCATCCTGCTCCTGGTCGCCGCCACCATGGTCGTGTCGAACCTCATCGTCGACCTGCTCTACGGCTTTCTCGATCCACGGCTTCGCGCCCAGAGCGCTTCATAGAGAGGAGGCCGGTCATGACTGTTACCGATATCGCCCGCCCACAATCACCCAACTTGTCTCTCTTCACCCGCTTCATCAAGCAGGTCCGCAAGGTTCCGTTCTCCGTTACCTTCGGCATCGTCTGGCTGGTCGGGATGGTGGTGGTTGCCGTTTTTGCAGACGTCATCCGCCCCTATGGCATTACCGCCATGGATCTGCGCGCCCGTCTGTCGCTGCCGGGCAATCCCGCGCATCTTCTCGGAACTGACGAACTCGGCCGCGATGTCCTGTCGCGCCTGCTTCAGTCGATCCGCGTATCGCTGGCAATCGCCTTTGGTGCAACGATCATCTCCGCCGTGTTCGGCACCGTGCTTGGCTTTGCCGCAGCAAAGTTTCGGGGCGCGGTCGAGCATCTTGTCCTCGTGCTCGCCGATTTCCAGGCTGCCCTGCCGTTCCTGATCATGTCGCTCGCCGTCCTCGCCTTCTTCGGTTCGTCGATGCCGCTTTTGATTGGTTTGATGGGGTTTTATGGCTGGGAGCGCTATGCCCGCATCGCCCGCGGTCTCGCGATCTCGGCCAGTGCGCAAGGCTATGCATCTGCCGTCGTGCAGCTCGGCGCCACGCCTGGACGCGTCTACCTGCACCACATCCTGCCGAACGTTGCCTCGACCCTGATTGTCTCGATGACTCTGACCTTTCCGGAAATTATCCTGATGGAAAGCGGGCTCTCGTTTTTGGGGCTCGGTGTGCAGCCGCCGGAAACCAGCCTTGGCAACATGGTCGGCTTCGGCCGCGAATACCTGACACGGGCGCCGTGGATCATGCTGGCGCCGGCCTTCGTCATCATGGTGACGACGCTTTCCATCTCGCTCGTTGGTGACTGGCTGCGCGACAAGCTCGATCCGACCCTTCGCTGATCACACTTCAGGAGACGACAATGACGAAGATCACCGGCCACCGGGGAGCCCGCAATCTCTGGCCTGAAAACTCCATGACCGGCTTTCGCAACGTGCTGGATCTGGGTGTGGATGCGATCGAATTCGACGTGCACCTGACCGATGCCGGCGAACTGGTCGTCATCCACGACGCGACGCTCGATCGCACGACCGACAGGACAGGACCGGTCCGCTCGCTGACGCCGGAGATTCGTGGCGAAACGCATCTCGACGGTTCTGATGACACGGTGCCGACGCTGGCCGACGTCCTCGCCGTCCTGGCGACATCCGAGGGCAAGCAACTGCATGTCGAAATCAAGTCCGACGAAGCAAAGCAGCCCTATCCGGGCATTGCCGAAAAAGTCGTGGCGGAGATCGAGCAGTTCGGTCTGGCAGATCGCTGCCATCTGACCTCCTTCGACCTCTCCGTTCTCGACGAATGCCAGCGCATTGCTCCGCATATTGCGCGCCTCGTGTCCGTCAATGCGGAATGGGCTGACAAAGAGGGCGGTCTCGAACGCTTCCTCGAGAAGGTCGACGGCCTCGCCGATATCGTTGCCATCCACCACGAGCTGATGGATGCCGAATGGGCGCTTATCACCGGCAAACTTCCGCTCGAAAACCTTTGTGTCTGGACACTGAACGACGAAGCATTGATCCGGCGCTGGCTTGACCGCGGCATCGGTCACCTGACCTCCGACAGCCCGGACCTCGCGCTCGATCTGCGACGCGAAACCCAGTTCCAATCCGAACCTGCCTGAAAGGGAATACGACAATGAGCAACATCATCGGCACAGGCTTCAATGCCGGCTCCACCAATGGAGAACTTGAAAGCCTAGAAAAGGAGCTTCGCATCCTGAGCGAGATCGGCGTCGATACCGTCGAACTCGGTCTGACCAGCCTCGATCTGATCTCGGGCGGCCGGATCATCGAAGAACGCGCCGAGCGGCTCGTGGCGCTGACGAAGCAGTTCGACTTCCGCTACACGGTTCATGGCCTTGTCTCCTCGAACTTCATGGAGCCGGAAACCTGCCGCTACCAGCTCGACGCCGCCAAGGCGCTTGCGCAGATCTGCGATCGGATCGGTGCCGGCATCCTGGTGCAGCACGGCGGCAATCTCCGCGCCGAACAGATCATGGAGCGTGCCGAGGCCGACGCCCGCGAACGCGAAGCGCTGTTCGAACTCGCCGAATTCTGCAAGCCTTACGGTGTTAGGGTCGCGTTTGAAAACATCTTCACCACGGAGCCCGGCCAGTATCGCCAGACACCGACCCAGATCGCCGAAACGGTGAAGACCATCGGGCATCCGAACCTCGTGGCACTGATCGACTTCAGCCACGCCTATATCGAATCGACCTATCGCGGCCTGAACTTCCGCGAGGAGCTGCGTGCCATGGCGTCTGTCGCCGGCCATCTGCATGTCCATGACAGCTTCGGCCGTCCGCAGGCTTTCTACAAGGGTTACCACGTGCAGGAAAATACCGCGCTCGGCATCGGCGATCTGCACATGCCGCTCGGCTGGGGCGACATCGACTGGGAAGATATCTTCTCCGAACTCACCTTCCTGCCCGGCACCGTGCTGATGATGGAAATCGGACGCCGCTACCATGCCGAACAGCCTGCGAGTCTGGAACGGGCGAAAGGCCTTATGGCCCTAAACGACCGCACCGCAGCTATCGCGGCAGAATAACGTCGAAAGGGGCGGGGGAGGGACACTTCCCCGCTCTGGCCTTTTGAGGTCTGCCCTCAGGGAACGGTAAGTTCCAGATTGAGACGGCCGGACGCGCCATCGAGATGATCGCGCATGGCGCTTCTGGCCCGAGATGCGTCGCGGGCCGCAATCGCATCGCGGATTGCCACATGTTCGGCGATCGTCACTTCCACGATCTCCTCCAGCACCGCCTTCGCCCGCGCGGCGTTGATGGTGAGCTGGATACGCTCGGCGATGAAGCCGATGAACTGGATGAAATAATCATTGCGGGTCGCGGCGGCGACAGCGCGGTGGAAGGCGAGATCGGCAACGATGCCTTCCTCTGTCCATTTGGCGGCACCGGTCATCTGAGCCAGAACCTCGTCGAGACGCTTCAGATCATCAGGCGTATGGCTGACGGCCGCAAGCGCCGCCGCCTCGACCTCAAGCGCCAGACGCAGCTGGAACAGGTCGCGGAAATTTTCCGGATCGGTCAGATCGGCCGGCTCGACGCGGATCATCTGGCGACGATCCTTTTCCGTTGCAAATGCACCGACGCCCTGGCGTGTCTCCACCAGTCCTTCGTTGCGCAACTGTACGATGGCTTCGCGAACGACCGACCGGCTGACGCCGAATGTCTGGGCAAGCAGATGTTCGGTGGGCAGCTTTTCTCCGGACGCGATCCGTCCCTCGACGATCTCGCGTCCGATTTCCGCGGCGATCCGGGCCGGTAGATGCGCGTTGCGCCTGATCTGGTTGAAGTCCGTCAAAGCCAAGGCCGCCTTCTTGTTCCGGATGGTTTCTACGACTCTGCCGATAAATTCAACTGGCATCCCGGGTTCATCACGAGGTCGGGATCGATCGCCCGCTTGATCGCAGTCAGCAACCTGCGTTTTACCTCGGGCAGTCTGGTATCGAAATCCATCTGCTTCAGGCGGCCGATGCCGTGTTCGGCGCTGATGCTGCCGGCATATTGGTCCACCACCTCATTGAGCACGGTCTTTGACCGATAGATCCGTTCAGCTTTGTCCGCTGCCGAAAGATCCGAAGGCGGCAAACAGTTGAGATGAACATTGCCATCGCCGACATGTCCGTAGGACACGCAGATGCAATCGGGCAGGGCGGCATGGATCGCATCTTCCGCATCACGGACGAAGGCCGGCAGTTGCGACAGTGGCACGGAGACATCGCTTCGCATATGTGCGCCCCGCTTTGCCTGTCCCTCGTTCATGCCCTCGCGGATCAGCCAGAGGTTTTTTGCCTGCGCCTGAGAGGATGCGAGTGTCCCGTCGAGGACGAGACCGTCCTCCATCACGCCTTCCAGAAAGCGCTCCATCAGGTCCTGGATGTCGACAAGGCCGCATCCGGATATCTCCATCAGGACATAGGCCGGATAATCGCCCGACATCGGCAACGGCAGGTCGGGGATCGCTTCTCTCGCGAGCGTCAAGGCGAGAGGCGGCATGAATTCGAAGGCCGACATCAGGTCGCAGCAATCCCGGCGGGCGCGACGGTAAAGCGTAATGACGTCCTCGAGTGAGGCAAGGCCGAGCAGCGCAGTCGCAACCTGATCGGGGTAGGGGGTAAGCTTTACCGAGACGGCGGTGATGATCCCGAGCGTGCCCTCGGCGCCGATGAACAGTTGCTTGAGGTCAATGCCGCGGTTGTCCTTGCGCAGGGTCGAGAGCCCGTTGAGGATCGAGCCGTCGGGCAGCACCACCTCAAGCCCGAGCACAAGCTCGCGGGTCATGCCGTAGCGCAGCACGTTGATGCCGCCGGCATTGGTGGAGACGTTGCCGCCAATCCGGCAGCTGCCCTGCGCGCCGAGCGCAAGCGGAAAGAACATCGCCTTGTCGGCGATCGCGTCCTTGAGTTCGGAGAGGATGCACCCGGCCTCGACCACGGCGGAAAAATCGTCTGCGTCGATATTGCGGATGGCGTTCATCCGCTCCAGGCTGATCACGACCTGATGGGCCGGATCATCAGGCGTACCGCCGAGCACGAGGCCGGTATTGCCGCCTTGCGGAACGATAGCAAGGTTCAGCGCACGACAGGCTTTCACACAGGCGGCGACGTCCTGCGTCGAGCGCGGTCGTAGCACTGCAACGGCGCTGCTGGAAACGTCGCCGTGCCAGTCGCGGCAGTAGCGCGCAATCTCGGTCTCGTCGCGGATCACGATATCGCTGCCCAACGAGGCAGTCAGCGACATGGCCGGGCTATCCTCAAGATCCAATGCCATGATGTCTCTCCCTTGGGCTCATCCGTCCGCTCTTTGGAAAGGCGCGGCTTCTTGATAACCTCTTTTTCACCCGGTAAGGCTGGACAAACCATATAAGGTTATCAGACAACCGTACAAGAAAAATCATGCCGGGTTCGCAACGCTCTGCGAACTCTTCGGAAAAGGGAGGTTCCATGCATATCTTGATTATCGGCGCGGCCGGAATGGTCGGGCGCAAACTGACGACGCGGCTGCTTCGGGAGGGAGCGGTCGGTGGCGCCGCGATCGAAAAATTGACGCTGGTCGACGTGGTCAGTCCGGAAAAACCCGAAACCACCGTGGCGATCGACAGTTTCGCGGTGGATCTGTCGACGCCGGGCGTCGCCGAAACCCTGGTCGAAGGTCGCCCGGATCTGATCTATCATCTCGCAGCCATCGTCTCGGCCGAAGCCGAACTCGATTTCGACAAGGGTTACCGGATCAATCTCGACGGCACGCGCTATCTGTTCGATGCGATCCGCCTGGCCCACCAGGCTGACGGCTACAAGCCGCGCGTGGTCTTCACATCGTCCATCGCCGTGGTCGGCGCGCCCTTGCCGCTGTCGATCCCGGACGATTTCCACCTGACGCCGCTCACCAGCTACGGCACCCAGAAGGCGATGTCTGAACTGCTTCTGGCAGACTATTCGCGTCGGGGATTTTTCGACGGCATCGGCATTCGCCTGCCGACCGTTTGCATTCGCCCGGGCAAGCCGAACAAGGCCGCATCCGGCTTCTTCTCGAACATCCTGCGCGAACCGCTGATCGGTGAGGAAGCCATTCTGCCGGTGCCTGAAAGCACCCGCCACTGGCACACGTCGCCGCGCTCGGCGGTCGGGTATCTTGTCCATGCGGCGGATCTCGATCTGGCGCAGCTCGGGTCGCAGAGAAGCCTTTCCATGCCCGGCGTCAGCGCCACGGTCGGCGAGCAGATCGAAGCATTGCGGCGCATTGCGGGCGACAAGGCGGTCAGCCTCATCCGGCGCGAGCCGAACGAGATGATCATGAAGATGGTCGCAGGCTGGGCTCCGGGTTTCGAGGCAAAACGCGCAATCGAACTGGGGTTTACGGCAGAGAACAACTTCGACGAGATCATCCAGGTCCATATCGAGGATGAACTTGGGGGGAGGCTGCCATGACTGTCGCAAACCCCTCGAAAAAGATCGCCTTCCTCGGAACAGGCCTGATGGGTGCGCCGATGGCGCGCCGGCTGCTTCAGGCGGGATATTCTCTCACCGTCTGGAACCGCAATCCGGATAAGGCCAAGGCGCTGGAAAGCGATGGCGCGACGGTCGCGCCGTCTCCGGCAGAGGCCGTCGACGGCGCAGATATCGTCATCACCATGCTGACGGATGGCAAGGCCGTCGGCGACGTGCTGTTCGAAAGCGGTTGTGCCGAGCGTCTGGCCAAGGGCGCCAAGGTGATCGACATGAGTTCGATTGCGCCTGCCATTGCCAAGGAACATGCCGCAAAGCTTGAGGCATTGGGCATCGCCCATGTGGACGCGCCGGTGTCCGGTGGTGTCGTCGGAGCGGAGGCTGGCACGCTGGCGATCATGGCGGGCGGTGATGCGGATGTGGTCGCAAGCCTCCAAGACATGTTTTCGGCAATGGGTCGGGTAACCCATGTGGGCCCGAGCGGCGCGGGACAGATCTGCAAGCTCGCCAACCAGCAGATCGTTGCGGTCACGATCGGTGCGGTCGCCGAGGCCATGATCCTTGTCGAGGCCGGTGGTGCTTCCCGCGAAGCCTTTCGCAACGCGATCCGCGGCGGCTTTGCCGATAGCCGTATTCTCGAAATCCATGGCCGCCGTATGGTGGAGCGGGCGTTCGAGCCGGGTGGTACGGCAAAGAACCAGTTGAAGGATCTCAACGCCGTCATGGACGTGGCCGACGCCCTTTCCCTCACGTTGCCTCTGACCAGTGGCGTCAGGACAGAGTTTACCGATTTCGTCGAGGGCGGCGGCGGGCCGCTCGATCACAGCGGATTGCTTCTTCATCTCGAAAAGCTGAACCCGTAGTTCTTTGGAAAGGCTTGACCCTGCTGGCTGAGGCGATACCTGATAGGCTGTCGATTGAAGCGAAGCGCTGAGGGGGGATGCTTTTGTCAAAAGATACCGGGGAGAAAACGCAGGCCTGGAAAGCGCTTGCGGAACGGGAGCTAAAGGCTTCACCTGACACGCTGGTCTGGCACACGGCGGAAGGGATCGACATCAAGCCGCTCTATACGGCAGACGATCTCGACGGCATCTCGCATCTCGATACGATGCCTGGGATCAAGCCTTTCGTGCGCGGTCCGCGGGCGACCATGTATGCCGGTCGACCCTGGACGATTCGCCAATATGCCGGTTTTTCGACGGCGCAGGCTTCCAATGCCTTTTACCGGCGTAATCTGGCTGCCGGCCAGAAGGGCTTGTCCGTCGCCTTCGACCTTGCCACCCACCGCGGCTACGACAGCGACCATCCGCGCGTCGAGGGCGATGTCGGCAAGGCCGGCGTCGCGATCGACTCGGTCGAGGACATGAAGATCCTGTTCGACGGCATTCCGCTGAAAGACATGTCCGTGTCGATGACCATGAACGGTGCGGTGATCCCTATCCTTGCCTCTTTCATCGTCGCCGGCGAGGAACAGGGTTGCGAGCGCTCGCAGCTTTCGGGCACGATCCAGAACGACATCCTCAAGGAGTTCATGGTCCGCAACACCTATATCTATCCGCCCGAACCCTCGATGCGGATCGTTGCGGACATCATCGAATACACCGCAAAAGAAATGCCGCGCTTCAACTCGATCTCCATTTCCGGCTATCACATGCAGGAGGCGGGTGCGACGCTGGTCCAGGAACTGGCCTTCACGCTGGCCGACGGTCGCGAATATGTGCGCGCCGCGATCGCCAAGGGCCTCGATGTCGACGAGTTCGCCGGACGCCTGTCCTTCTTCTTCGCGATCGGTATGAACTTCTTCATGGAGGCGGCGAAGCTGCGCGCCGCCCGCCTTCTGTGGTCGAGGATCATGGAGGAGTTCGCGCCGAAGAAGCCGGGCTCGCTGATGCTGCGCACCCATTGCCAGACGTCAGGTGTCTCTCTTGCAGAGCAGGACCCGTACAACAACGTCATCCGCACGGCATACGAGGCAATGTCGGCCGTGCTCGGCGGCACCCAGTCGCTGCACACCAACGCGCTCGACGAGGCGATGGCGCTGCCGACCGAATTTTCAGCCCGCATCGCGCGCAACACGCAGTTGATCCTCGCCCACGAGACAGGCGTCACCAAGGTCGTCGATCCGCTGGCCGGCTCCTATTATGTCGAAAGCCTGACCAGCGAGCTTGCGGAAAAGGCCTGGGCGCTGATCGAGGAGATCGAGGCGCTCGGCGGCATGACCAAGGCTGTGGCCGACGGTCTGCCGAAACGGCTGATCGAGGAGGCGGCGACGCTGCGCCAGGTCAAGGTCGACCGCGGCGAGGAAATCATCGTCGGCGTCAACAAATACAGGCTTGAGACAGAAGACGATATCGACATCCTCGCCATCGACAATACGGCCGTGCGCAACGGCCAGATCGAGCGGCTGGAAGACGTGCGCCGCAAGCGCGATCCGCAAAAGGTGGCAACGACGCTTGCAGCCCTTGGCGACGTCGCGACGTCGGGCCGCGGCAATCTTCTGGCGGCGGCCGTCGAGGCGGCGCGCGCGCGTGCCACGGTCGGCGAGATGTCGGATGCGATGCGCAAGGCATTCGGCGATCATGCGGCCATGCCGGATGTGGTCAGCGATATCTACGGCCCTGCCTACGAGGGCGACCCGGAATACGAAACGCTGACTAGGCGTCTTGCCGAATACACATCGGCTAAGGCCAAGCCGAGGATCATGGTCGCAAAGCTCGGCCAGGACGGCCACGATCGTGGCGCCAAGGTCATCGCCTCGGCCTTCGGCGATATCGGCTTTAAGGTTCTGGCCGGCCCGCTGTTCCAGACGCCGGATGAGGCCGCCGATCTGGCAATCCAGCAGAAGGTTCAGGTGGTCGGCATGTCGTCGCTGGCAGCCGGTCACAGGACGCTTGCCCCGCAACTGGTCGAGGCGCTCAGGCGCAAGGGTGCAAACGATATCATCGTCGTGGTGGGCGGCGTCATTCCGCGTCAGGACTACGACTACCTCCTCGAAAACGGCGTCGCTGCCGTGTTCGGGCCCGGCACAAACGTCCTTGATGCCGCCAACGCCGTGATCGATCTCCTTGAAGGAAAACGCCGGAATGTGTGAGGCACAATGATCGGGAAGCTCAATCACGTGGCGATCGCGGTACCGGATCTGGCCGCGGCAGCCGATCAGTATCGCGGCCTCGGTGCTTCGGTCTCCGCACCGCAGGATTTGGCCGAGCACGGCGTGACTGTCGTGTTCGTCGAACTGCCCAACACCAAGATCGAGCTTCTTCACCCTTTCGGAGAGACGTCAACGATCACGAGCTTCCTGGACAAGAACCCGTCCGGCGGCATTCACCATCTCTGCTTCGAGGTCGACGACATCAACGACGCCTCAGCAAGGATCATCGAGACGGGCGCACGGATTCTGGGTGACGGTCAGCCGAAGATAGGCGCACACGGCAAACCGGTGATCTTCGTTCACCCAAAGGACTTTCAAGGCGCGCTGATTGAGTTTGAGCAGGCCTGACGGGCGAGAGACACGGAGCATGAGGCTTTCCGGTCAAAGCAACCAATCTAGTCGCTCATACCGAAGCCGGTATCTCCTGAAGCCACGGGTGACGGTCTCTGTCCGAGACCACGTAGCGGGCTATGTCATCGGCATAGCTTGCCGTCAGGTCGAGATCATCCCAGCCGTTGAGGAGCTTGGTGCGCCAGACGGGCTCGATCTCGAAGCGGAAGACATGGTTGGCGAGCCGGATTTCGCAGGTGTCGAGATCGACAAAGGCACGGTCCTGTCCATTTTCCAGCAGGGAAAGAATGGTCTCCGCATCCTCTTCGGTCACCCGCGCCGGCAAGAGGCCGTTGTTGACGGAGTTGGACGCAAAAATGTCGCCGAAGCTCGGTGCGATGACACAGCGAAAACCGTAGTCGACAAGCGCGTAAACGGCGGCCTCCCGCGAGGAACCTGCGCCGAAATTCCGGCGTCCCACGAGGATTTCGACGCCTGCGCGGGCAGGGTCGTTCAACGGGAAATCCAGGATCGGATTGCCTTCCCCGTCGAAGCGCATGTCATACAGAAGGTACTGGCCGTAGCCCTCCGATCGCGAGCGCTTCATGAAGCGCGCCGGGATCAGCTGATCGGTATCGACGCTTGCAAAAGGCAGTGGCGCAGCTTTTGCGTCGAGGGTCTTGAACGGTCTCAACTGCGGCCTCCCATCAGATCACGAACATCGGTCAGGTGACCGGTCACCGCTGCCGCGGCGACCATGGCCGGCGACATCAGGTGCGTGCGTGACTTCGGCCCCTGTCGGCCTTTGAAATTTCGGTTGGTGGTGGAGGCGCAGCGTTCGCCCGGTGGAACGAGATCACCATTCATACCGACACACATCGAACAGCCGGAATCGACCCATTCCAATCCGGCATCCACGAAGATCCGGTCGAGGCCCTCTTGTTCGGCCTGGTGTTTGACAAGCGACGATCCTGGCGATACCAGGCCCGGAACGGCAGATTTTCGGCCGGAAAGCACGGCAGCGGCGGCTCTGAGGTCTTCGATACGGCTGTTGGTGCAAGAGCCGATGAAGACGCGGTCGACCGGAATTTCCGTCAGAGGCATGCCGGGTCTCAGTCCCATATAGTCGATCGCTTCGCGCGTATGGGCAGCGCGTGACTCGTCGGTCATCGCGTCCGGCATGGGTACCGCGGATGTGATCGGCAGCGCGTCTTCGGGGCTGATCCCCCAGGTGACAACAGGTGCAATCTCGCTGCCGTCAATCACCAGCTCGCGCTCGAAGGAAGCGTCGCCGTCGCCGCGCAGGGAAAGCCAGGCTTCGGCTGCACGTTCGAAGAGATCGCCCTTCGGTGCGAGCGGACGGTTGCGCAGGAAATTCACCGTCGTCATGTCTGGGGCGATAAGGCCGCAACGCGCGCCGCTTTCGATCGAGAGGTTGCAGAGTGTCAGCCGACCTTCCATCGACAGCCCCTCGACCGCCGAGCCGGTATATTCGATCGCATGGCCCTGGGCGCCATCGGCACCGATCGCGGCGATCATCGCCAGTGCCATGTCCTTGGCGGTGATTCCAGGCCCAAGCTTGCCGTCGAAGCGGACCCGCATCGATTTCGGCTTTTTCTGCCACAGCGTCTGGGTCATCAGGACATGCGCCACTTCCGAAGCGCCGATGCCGAACGCGATTGCGCCAAAAGCGCCATGCGTCGAGGTGTGGCTGTCGCCGCATACGATCGTGGCGCCGGGTAGAGTGATTGCCTGCTCCGGGCCGACCACGTGCACAATGCCCTGGCGCGGGTCGTTTAGCCCGAAGATGCGGACATCATTGGCAAGACAGTTCTCCTCCAGCTGGGTGATCATCCCCGCAATGGCGGCATCGATCCGGATAATGTCGCGTACCCGCGTGGGCGCATAATGGTCGACGATACCAAAGGTGAGGTCTGGCCGGGAGACCCGCGCATTCTTGTCCTTCAGCTTGTTGAAACCGTGGAACGACCCTTCGTGAACCAGGTGCCGATCGATGAAGAGCAGCTGCTGACCATCGGTCTGCGATGCGATCACGTGGTTCTGCCAGATCCTGTTGAACAGTGTCTGTGGACGGTGTTCCCTCGGCATTATCAACTCCTCAAGGCCGGCTAAGGCCCTCAAAATCTGTATTGAGATTAAGACAGATTCAATTTGCAAATCAAGCGATGATGACAGACGATCCGAAGTGTTCGAATTCTCCTGAAGGGTGATGCATGTTTTCTCCTCAATGCCTTGAAGGCCGCGTCGCCATCATCACCGGCGCGGGCGGCGATATCGGGCGGGCGATCGCCAAGAGGTTCGCCTCGGCTGGCGCAAGCGTCGCGATGCTCGATCTCGACGCCGTTCCAACCGATGGCTCTGACCCTGATCGCTGCCTTGCAATTCCATGCGATGTTGCCGATCCGGCTTCGGTCGAGGCCTGCATCGACGCGGTTGCCAGCCGGTTCGGCCGTATCGATATCCTCGTCAACAACGCGGCAACCGAGACGCCGCTTGGCACCGTCTGCGACATCCCGTTCGAAAGCTGGCGCAAGACGCTGGATGTCAATCTCACGGGCGCTTTCCTGATCTGCAAATACGGCGTGCCGCATCTCGGCAAACAGGGCGGCGTCATCCTCAATATCGCGTCCCAGCTCGGACATGTGACGACGCCCGGGCGTGCCGCCTATTCGGCGAGCAAAGCCGGGCTGCATTCGCTCACCCGCAGTCTCGCGCTCGACCACGCCGATCAGGGCATTCGTGCCGTCAGTCTTTCGCCGGGTGCGGTGCTGACAAGCCGCGTCACCCGACAGGCCGGCAGCGAGGCGGCGGTCATCGAAATGCTCGCTCCTCTTCATCCGATCGGTCGGATCGGAACACCGGAGGAGATTGCCGCGACGGCGCTTTTTCTCGTCTCCGACGAGGCAAGCTTCATCACCGGCACCGACGTGCTGGCCGACGGCGGCTATACGGCGCGGTAGTTCACGAGGCATGGGTCTGATCGGCAAGCCAGCCGCCATAGTCTGCGCAGGCCTCGTCCGGCGCCATGAAGCGGAAGCCGAAATCCGTTTCGAACCTCTTGGCCGAGACCGCATGGCGACGTCGGGAGAGGTCGTCGTTGAAGGCGATCGCGCTGTCGCTGCCATCGGCCTTTCCGTCAGCAAAGCGCCAGCCGGGATAGGCTTTTGCCAGATGCGCACAGAGGCGGCTCACATGCCAGGTTTCGCCAACACTGAGATTGTAGAGATCGGACGGCAAGCTTTCCCGCATTGCAAGCAGCGCAAGCGCTTTCGCGATGTCTCGGCTGCTCGTCCAGTCGCGGGCGCCTCCTGCAGGCAAGAGAACATCCTCACCCGCCACGGCCTTGGCGGCGATCTGGAATGGCGGGCTCATCGTTTCGCGCACGCCGGTTTCATGCTCGTGCGGCCCGAACACCGCGGTGATGCGCGCCCGCACAGTGGATATGCCAAAACTTTTCCCCGCTTCGACAACCAGTCTTTCGCTGGCAAGCTTGGTAAAGCCGTAAAGCGTCGTGGGCATCGGGTTCGTCTCTTCGGTCACGGCTGCGCCATCGAAGGGCGCCGCGCCGTAGACGGCGGAGGAGCTCGGGTAGACGAAGCGGCGGATGCCGGCTTTCCGACCCTCCTCAAGCAGGATCGCGACCGAGACCGTATTGACGTCGAAGGCGTCGCTTGCCGATGCGATGGCACTCTTTGGCCCAAGGGTGATCGCAGCGGCATGGATGATGCAGCTAATGTCGTGGAGCGAGAGAATGTCGGCGATCGCCACGCGATCCCGCACGTCCGCCAATTCGACCGCGACACCCGGCTTTGCGGCGAAGGCTTCGGGAAGGGCGCGATCGTTGAGGGCAACCACCGGTTCGCCTTGGGCGATCAAGACCTCGATTAGGTTCAGCCCGAGGAAGCCGCCGGCACCCGTTATCAGAATGCTCATCGAGTGTTACTCCTTCCAGATCTCATAGCTCTCGAGCCGAGAGATGGCCGTGATAGACGGCTTCAAGGGCCGTGCGCGGCGCAAGGTTGTCGCCGATCTGCCGGACGGGCACGTCAAGATGACGGAGATGCTGGAACAGGGACTGGTCCGCGAAATTGTGCTCGGCTGCCACGAGACCGGTGAACCCCATATGCAACTCGCTCTCGCCGGTCGAAAGATCCTCGACCGTCAGGATCTTGCCGTCGAAGGCTGTGACCTTCCGGAGCGTGGCGATCCTCACCTTCTTCTCGCGCAGTCGTTTCAGGTTTGCGAGTGTCGAGTAGATGGTCGTGCGCCAGGCAATCCCGCCGGCCGGAGAGAAGAACGTCACCTTTTTGCCGAGGTCAGCGAGATGTTCCGCAAGCGTCAGTGCCGCCCATTCGCCGGTGCGGTCGAACAGTGCCACGTCGGTGCCGAGCGCTGCCGGATCGTCAAGCGCCTCCACGATCGTGAAGGCCTTTCCGCCACCGGCAAACTCTGCGCGAACCGGCATCGACCCTGTCGCCATAAACACTGCATCGGCGGCAAAGCTTGCAATCGATCCAGCATCAGCATGCTTGCCTGTTATCACCGTCACACCGAACCGATCCAGATCGGCAATCTGCTCTTCCATCAGCGTTCGGAATTCGGCGCGCTTCGGCATCTTCACCGCGTCGCGAAACTGACCGCCGAGATCGTCCTGCTTTTCCCACAGCGTCACGATATGGCCGCGCTCCGCTGCCGTACGCGCCGCCTCCAGTCCTGCCGGTCCGCCGCCGACCACGAGCAATCGTTTGGGTTGTTGCGTGCCGGTCTTGGCAAGCTCCGCCCATTCGCCTTCCAGCCCGGCGCGCGGATTGACCAGACAGCGGATCGGCAGGTTCTTTTCCAGCATGCCGGCGCAGCCCTGGTTGCAGGCAATGCAGGTGCGGATTTCGTTCATCCGGCCTTCGACCGTCTTGTTGACGATGGCCGGCTCGGCAAGATGGGCGCGTGCCATGCCCACCGCATCCGCGCCACCGGCCGCAATGATCGCATCTGCCTCCGCCAGCGTGTTGAACCGACAGACGGCGAAGACGGGAATGTCGTGGCCCTTGCTACGCACAGCGATGCGGATCCGCGTCGGCAACGACCGGAATGGCTCCGGATCGATCGCCATGTCTGCCATCTGCGAGGCGAGCGAATAGGAGGCGTGATAGGCGGAATGCGAGACATTGAAGAAGTCGATCTTTTCGGCCGCCGCAAGTGACACCGCGGTCCTCTCGGCCTGATCGATGGTGATCCCGCCCTCGACATACTCATCGCCGCTGAGGCGAATGCCCAGACAGAAATCGCGACCCACTTCCGCTCGGACAGCCTGAAGGACCTCCAGCGGAAAGCGCATCCGGTTTTCCGCCGAGCCGCCGTACGCGTCGTCGCGTGTGTTGGAAAGCGGTGACAGGAACTGCTGCAGAAGATGGCCATGCGCCATCTGCAGCTCTATCCCCTCAAAGCCCGCCGCCACGAGATGGCGCGCGGTCAGCACATGCCCGTCGATGACCGCATCCATGTCGGCACGATCCATCGGGCGCGGCGGCAGGGCCGATGTCGCCCACGGAATCGGCGACGGTCCAAAGGAGACGGTCCGCTCGAAATCGCCCTCAACCTGCCGGCCGAGATGGATGATCTGGCCAAGGATACGCGCGCCTTCCGCTTTGACAGCGTCGGTGATCCTGCGGAACGGTTCGATACTGGCAGGGTCGAAGCCACAGACGGCCTGCGGCCTGCCAAGCGAGTTCGCGTGAACGCGGATGGATTCAAAGATGATCGCACCGACACCGCCCCTCGCACGTTCGCGATGGTAGGCAAGGTGGCGCTCGCTCGGCAGGTGGTTTTCGCCGAAATTGGTCGTATGCGCCGGAACGAGAATGCGGTTGCGAAACGTGAGATTGCCGACGGCAAGTGGGGCCATCGCCTGTGGGAACGCGCTTTCGGCAGATCTATCTTGCATCGCACAATCTCGCATGTTGCACTGCATATAGGCAAATACGTCTGCTGAGTGTTATATGGGCATTGACGAGATCTGTCAGCCGTTTTATACAAAACCTGTATTAAAAATAAGATAGATTGGGAGCTCACGTTGAGGCCGGCGACCGAACCCTTGAAGACTCAGAAGGTCTATCTTCTGCTGCGGGACAAGATCGTTTCCGGCGAGCTGAAGGCCGGCATGCGCCTGCCGAGCGAGCTTGCACTGGCTGAACAATACGGGGTTTCGCGGGTCACGGTCCGGCTCGCGCTCGATCTACTGTCCGCGGAAGATCTGGTCGACAAGCGGGTCGGGTCCGGCACCTATGTGCGGGGTTCAAACTTTGCCCAGATGGCAACGGCTGACCTCTCGAATGCCTTTGCTCACCTGATTGAAATGGGGCGCACCACGGCCGTCAAACTCGTCTCGTTCGATTATATCGAGGCGCCCGAGAAGGTTGCCCAAGCGCTGCGTCTCGAAGACGACGAGCGGGTTCAGAAGTCGGTGCGCGTGCGCTCCTTCGACGACCTTCCCTTTTCCTATCTGACGGCCTACGTGCCCGAATGTGTCGGACGCGAATATTCGCGAGACGACCTGGCTCATATGGCGCTGCTGGAACTGATGGAGAGAGCCGGTCTGCGTGCCGAAACGGCATGGCAGGAAGTGGGTGCGGTTCTTGCCAATCCGGAAGTGGCCGAGGCCCTTGGTATCGGTGTGGGCTCGCCCCTCATCGCGCTGACCCGCGTCGTCTACGGCAAGGGAGGGCGCGGCATGGAGTATCTCCAGGCTCTCTACCGTCCCGACAGATACAGCCTGCAAATGAACCTCGTACGCAAGGGCACTGAAGGGAGCCGGCACTGGAGCCCTACGTCCGAGGTCTACCGTAACGAGCGGGCATCCGGCCCCCGCAATCCTAAGAGGGTGGTGAAGGAATGAAGAAGCTCACGAACTCGGTCTCCCGGCGCACGGTGCTGAAAGTTGGCGGTGTCTCGGCGATGGTCCTTGCGGCACCCGGTCTCAGCCGGGCACAGGCGCCGACGGTCAAGATCGGCCTGCTGCAGCCGATGACCGGTGGCTTTGCCGGCGACGGCGATCTGGCACGGATCGGCGCGGAATATGCGATCAAGGAAATCAACGATGCCGGCGGAATCAAGTCGCTCGGCGGCGCCAAGCTCGAACTTCTGATCGGCGACAGCCGTTCGAATGCCGAAGCCGGCGCCCAGGCGACCGAACAGCTGAAGGCGGATGGCGCTGCGATCGTCGTCGGTGGTTTTGCTAGCGGCATTTCCATGACCGCGACCCAGGCCGCGGCCCGCTACGAGCTTCCCTTCATCATCGACTGCGCCGTCTCCGACGCGCTGATGACGCGCAACCTGAAAAACGTCTTCCGTTTCAACCCGAGCTTCTCGATGGCGGCCGACGTCGCGTTGAAGAACCTCGTGACCATCAACGACGCTTCCGGCAAGGCCGCAAAGACCGTGGCGATCGTCCATGAAGACGGTCTTCTCGGCTCGGGCCTCGCCAAGCTGATGCAGGCTCGCCTGCCTGCCCTCGGCTTCGAAGTGGTCGAGGCGATCTCGCACCCGACACCGGCGCGCGACATGTCGAATGTGGTCCTCCGCCTGCGTTCGCTGCAGCCCGACCTCATCATTCCATCGCATTACTTCAACGAATTCGTGCTGTTCGCCCGCACACTGCAACAGCAGCGGGTCAAGCCGAAGGGCGGTATCTATGCTCTCTTCGGTGGTGCGGCCTCCAGCTACCGGTTCGTCAAGGAATTCCCGGAAGCGGCTGAAGGCGTGATGGACGTCAACCACTGGGGCGATCCCAAGAACCCGACCAACGACAAGCTGATGCAGGCCGTTCAGGCCGCCGGCAAGTTCTACGCCTACAACGCGCCGATCAATTACTCGGTCGTCAAGGTCGCAGCGCAGGCGCTGGAATTTGCCAAGAGTGCCGAAAGCGGCGCGATCATCGAAGCCTTGCAGAAGAACGAGTTCGACAGCGGCGTGATGCCCTACGGCAAGTCGAAGTTCGATGCGACCGGCCAGAACGTCAACGCGCTTCCGCTCAATACCCAGGTTCAGGGTGGCCAGATCAAGGTCATCTATCCGGACCAGTTCGCCCAGGCCAAGCCCAAGTTCCCGGCCAACGGCTAATCCATACCCAGCGAGTGCGGCAGTCCCGGGGCGGCGTTTTTGTCCCGGGCCATTCCGGCAAGCCCTTCTTCGAAGGAAAATCATGTATTCGCCGACAATCATTTTCGAAGCGTTGATGAACGGCCTGATGCTCGGTGCCGTCTATGCGCTGATCGCCCTCGGGCTCACCCTCATCTATGGCGTGCTGCACATCGTCAATTTCGCCCACGGCGCCTTGCTGACGGTCGCGATGTATCTCGTCTGGCTGGCCTCTGACAGGTTCGGCCTTGATCCCTACGTGGCCATCCTCGTCGTCACGCCTATGATGTTCGCGATCGGCTATTGTCTGCAGCGCTTCATTATCGGTCCGGCCAGCCGCGGCTCCGACAACGGCATATTGCTTGCCACCCTTGGTCTTTCGATCGTCATCCAGAACCTGCTTCTCGCCGGGTTCAATTCCGACACCCGCACGATTGCGACAGATTACGCGTTCGAGATCGTGCCGCTCGGTCCGCTCCTTCTCTCGCTGCCGAGAGTGATCGGGCTCGGAGTCTCGGTCGTGACCGCCGTACTTCTGTGGGCGATCCTCAACCGCACCGATATCGGCAAGGCGATCCGCGCCGTTGCCAAGGAAAAACTCGGGGCCAGCCTTGTCGGGATCAATGTCGCGCATGTCTACGCCATGACGTTTGCGATCGGCACCGCCTGCCTGGCGATTGCTGGCGGCCTGCTGATGCCCTCGTTCTATGTCAGCCCCACCACAGGGGCGGCCTTTGTTCTCGTCGCTTTCACCATTGTCGTTCTCGGCGGCATGGGATCGATCCCCGGCGCCCTGATCGGCGGCCTTCTGATCGGCGTCGTCGAAGCCATTTCCAGCCTCTTCCTCGGCGATAGCCTCGGCCAGATCGGTATCTTCCTTATTTTCATTCTCGTGCTTCTGGTGAAGCCCACCGGCCTGTTTGGAGCACGCGCATGAAGAAGAACTTCGAATTTATCGCGGCCCTTGCCTTTCTCGGCGTGGTCGGCATCGCCGCCATTGCCGGGCTGCCGGGCAATATTCTCAACCTCCTGATCTTCATGATGATCATCGCGCTGACGGCGCAGGGCTGGAATGTTCTCGGCGGCTATGGCGGGCTCTCCTCCTTCGGACACGCGGCCTTTTTCGGTACTGGCGCCTATACGACGACGATCCTGCAGACCAGCTTCGGCATCAATGCCTGGGTCGGCCTTGTCTGCGGCGTCATCCTCGGTGCGGCCGTCGGCGCCCTGATCGGCTTTCTGAGCTTCCGGGCAGGCCTAAAAGGATCCTATTTCGCGCTGATCACGCTGGCATTTGCGGAAGTGCTGCGCATCCTCGCCAACAGCTGGGATTTCACCGGTGGCGCTGCCGGCATGCTTGTGTCGATCAACAACGGCTTTGCCTATCTGCAATTCTCCGACCGCCGCTGGTTCCTGCTGATCCTCATCGGCTTCGTGGCAGGCGGCTTGCTTCTGACCCGTTGGCTGGAACGATCCGCCTTTGGCGCCTATCTCATCGCGCTTCGTGAAAACGATCAGGCGGCGCAGGCGCTCGGCGTCGATATCTTCAGGATCAAGATGCAGGCGATCACTCTGTCTGCCGCAATCACCGCGCTTGCCGGCTGCCTCTACGTCCAGAACTTCCTCTTCATCGATGCCAATGTCGCCTACGGCTCGTGGATCTCGATCGAGGCGCTGTTTGCGGCGATCGTTGGTGGTGCAGGCACGATGCTCGGGCCGCTGATCGGCTCGGTCCTTCTTTTGGGTCTCGGCGAAATCACCAAGTCGTTTTCGGGCGGCATCGCCGGCGTCGATCTTGTCGTCTTCGGCATCATTCTCATTCTCTGCGTCGCTTTCGCACCGAACGGGATCAGGGGCTTCGTGTCGGATCTCTGGTATCGGCGCAAGAGCCGCGGCAAGGCGATGTGAGGGGCATGACCATGTTGAAAGCGCACAATCTCACCAAGCGATTTTCCGGGCTTCTCGCCGTCGACGATGCAACGATCGACGTGGCGGAGGGTTCGATCACCGGGCTGATCGGTCCGAACGGGGCAGGCAAGACGACCCTGTTTGCAATGATCGCCGGCTTCCTCAACCCCAATGCGGGAACCGTCACATTTCAGAATGAGGACATCACCGGCGAGAAACCGCATCTGAGAGCGCGCCGCGGATTGGCGCGTACGTTCCAGATCGTCCAGCCTTTTGCGGGTCTCGACGTTCGCGACAACATCGCCGTCGGTGCCTTCCTGCACACCAAGGATCCGGCCGAGGCGCGGCGTCTTGCAACCCTGACGGCCGAGAAAGTCGGTCTCGGCCACGAACTCGACAAGCTTGCCTCCGGCCTCACGATCGCCGGCCGCAAGCGGCTCGAACTTGCAAGGGCACTGGCGACGCAGCCGAAGCTTTTGCTGCTCGACGAGGTGCTGGCGGGTCTCAATCCATCCGAAATCCGTGACGTTTTGCCAATCATCCGGCAGATCCGCGAGGAGGGCGTGACGATCCTGATGATCGAACACATCATGCAGGCGGTGATGAACCTCTGCGACACCGTCTACGTGCTCTCGCAGGGCAAGATGATTGCAAGCGGCGAGCCGCGTTTGGTGTGTACGGATACGGCTGTCATCGAGGCCTATCTCGGCCACGGCGCTGCAGCGCGTATCAAGGCGGAAGGGGCAGCCCATGCTTGAGATCGCAGACCTGCGCGCCGGCTATGGCGGAACCGAAGTCCTTCGAGGCCTCAGCCTTTCCGTCGGGAAGGGCGAGGTAGTCGCCGTGCTCGGATCGAACGGCGTCGGCAAGACCACGCTCAACAAGGTTCTGTCAGGAGTACAGCCCGCCCGCAGCGGCTCGGTGCGTTTCGACGGCCGTGAGATACTGGGCACCAGCGCTCGCGATATCGTCGCATCCGGCCTCATCCACGTGCCGGAAGGTCGCAAGATCTTCCCCAACCTCACCATTCTGGAAAATCTCGAACTCGGTGGCTATTGCCGGCCGAAGCGGGTCCGGGCCGGCAATATCGAAAAGGTGTTCTCGATCTTTCCGCGGCTGAAGGAACGGACCCGGCAGTACGCGGGCACGCTTTCAGGCGGCGAGCAGCAGATGCTGGCGATCGGCCGCGGCCTGATGAGCGAGCCGAAGCTGCTGATCCTCGACGAGCCTTCGCTCGGCCTGTCGCCGCTTCTGGTCGAGGAGATGTTCTCGCTCATCCGCCGCCTGAGCGACGATGGCCTGCCGATCATGCTGGTGGAGCAGAACGTCATGCAGTCGCTGGACCTCGCGAGCCGGGCCTACATCCTGGAGAACGGTTCGGTCGCACTATCAGGCGATGCCGCCGAACTTCGCGGCAATCCTGAATTGAAACGGGCTTATCTCGGCCTTTGAGCGACAAGAACACGGCCCAGAGAGGCCGGCAAGAACAAGGAAACATACCATGAGTCTCAGCCAGGATTTGAAGAGCGGCATTCCGATTGTTGCGCCTGGGGTGTTTGACGCGCTGACGGCGTCGATTGCAGCAGGCGCCGGCTTTCGCGCAGTGTATCTGAGCGGCGCGGCCATCGCCTATACCCATCTCGGACGTCCGGATATCGGGCTTGTCTCGATGGCGGAAGTGGCCGACCGGATCGCGATGATCTGCGACCGGATGACAGTGCCTGTCATCGTCGATGCCGACACGGGCTACGGCAATGCGCTCAACGTCCAGCGCACCGTGCGGCTGTTTGAAAAGATGGGCGCCCAGGGCATCCAGCTCGAGGACCAGACCACGCCGAAGCGCTGCGGGCACCTGAACGACAAGTCGGTCGTCTCCACCGGAGAGATGGTTGGAAAGATCAAGGCGGCCGTCGACGCCCGCGCCAACGAACAGACGCTGATCATCGCGCGCACCGATGCGCTGCAGATGGAAGGCATCGATCGGGCGCTGGAACGCGCGCATCTTTATGCGCAAGCCGGTGCCGACATCCTGTTCGTCGAGGCACCAAAGAGCGGCGAGCAGCTGGGCGACATCGCCGGGGCGCTGAAGGGCGTCAGGCCACTGGTCGCCAACATGGTCGAGGGCGGCACGACGCCGATCCACAACGCGGCTGAATTGTCCGACCTCGGCTTCCAGATCGTCATCTTCCCGGGCGGTATCGTCCGGGCAATGGCGAAGACCGCGGTCGATTATTACGCCTCGCTGGCCGCTGCCGGATCCAACGCGCCGTTCGCCGACCGGATGTTCGATTTCAACGGGCTCAATGCGCTGATCGGCACGCCCGACATGCTCGCGCTCGGCAGAACCTACGAAGATGCCGATGGAAAAGACAGACATGAAGAGGATGCGGCATGAGCTCGCAAGCTACCGTCACGACCGATGCCGTGACGCTTGATCCCGTAACTTTGGCGGTGCTGAAGGGACGGCTGGAACAGATCGCGGACGAGATGGATGCGACGCTCTATCGTTCTGCGTTTAACCCGACAATCGCCGAAGCCAAGGATGCCTGCCACGGCATCTATCACGCCACGACCGGCGACACGCTGGTGCAGGGCACATCCGGCCTGCCGATCTTCGTCGGGGCCATGGCGTTTGCCGTGCGCGCCGTCATCTCCAAGGTCGAGCGGGAAGGGGGCTTGCAGGAGAACGATACGTTCATCTTCAACGATCCTTATGAAGGCGGGACGCATCTCAACGATTTCCGTCTGGTGCGGCCGATCTTCCGCGATGGAAAGCTGTTCTGCTGGATGGCGTCGGTCGGTCACTGGCTCGACATCGGCGGCAATGTCGCCGGCAGCTACAATCCGAAGGCGGTCGAAAGCTTTCAGGAAGGCGTGCGGATCCCGGTGGTCAAGCTGATCTCCGCAGGCACGATGAACAACGACATCATCGAGATCCTCTCCGCCAATTCCCGCGTTCCGATGTCGAACTGGGGCGATCTCAACGGTCAGCTCAATGCGCTCGATCTTGGCGAGAAACGGCTTGGCGCTCTTCTCGGCGAATATGGTCCAGCGACAGTCGATGCGGCTTTCGAGGCATTCTCGAACCGCGCCGAAGCGCTGATGCGTTCGGCGATTGCGTCGATCCCGGATGGTACCTATTCGTTCGAGGACGTGCTCGACAATGACGGCATCATCGACGAGATGCTGACGGTGGCGCTCGACCTGACAATTGCCGGCGACACGATGGCGCTTGATTTTTCGCGCTCCACCCAGTCGGCCCAGGGTCCGATCAATATCTCGCGCTCGACGACGATTGCCGCCTGCTACGTGGCGCTGAAGCATATCTTCACCGAAGTGCCGGCGAATGCGGGTTGCCTCCGCCCTATCTCGTTCACCATCGTCGACAATTCGCTGCTCGGCGCAAATGCTCCAAAGCCGGTTGCCGGCTATACGGAAACCATCCTGCGGCTGATCGGCGTCGTTCTCGGCGCCATTGCCCAGGCTGATCCGGCGCGTGCGACTGCGGCGCCGTTCGGCACGATCAACGCATTGTCGCTCGCCGGTCACAGGGCAGACCACAAGCGATGGGTGATGTTCTCGTTCTTCGGTGGCGGCCTCGGCGGCAATCCGATGTCTGACGGCTTGAACCATGCCAACAACCCGATTTCGACAGCGACCATTCCGCCGGTCGAGATCCTCGAAGCCGCCTATCCCGTCATGTTCACGCAATGGGCGCTGCGGCCGGATTCGGCCGGTGCCGGCACCCATCGTGGCGGCGTCGGCTCCGTCTATGAACTGGAGCTGCTCACCGGCGGCGACGTGGCGCTGCTCGGTGAACGCGGCAGACGCGCGCCGTTCGGCGTCGTCGGCGGAGCGTCTGCGGCACTGAACAAGTTCTCCTGGCAAACGGAAGATGGCGGCGAAGCGGTTCCGCCGATGGCGTCGAAGATCACCGATCTGAGGCTGAAGCCCGGCAAGCGGATCCGGTTGGAAACGCCGGGAGGTGGCGGCTGGGGCGATCCGCATGGGCGCGACCCGGACAAGGTTCTGCATGACGTGCGCCTCGGCTTCGTCAGCACCAGTCAGGCGGAAGCCCTCTACGGCGTGGTGATCGGCGCAGATGGCGAGATCGACCACGAAGCAACCGACAAGCTGCGCAAGGGAGTGGCCGCGTGAGCGATCTGGGAACAACAAAACAACAAAATGAAAAACTGGGCCAGACGGGATTGGGCAGGATCGTCGGCGTCGATGTCGGCGGCACCTTTACCGATCTCTTCTATTTCGATGAAGCTTCGGCGAAATTCCGCACCAACAAGGTCCCCTCCAACCGCGGTGATGAAGCTGTCGGCTTCCTCGATGGTCTGAGGGGTTTCGGCGCCATCGCTGACCTCTCCTCGATCGTGCACGGCACGACCGTCGGCACCAACGCGCTGCTCGAGCGCAAGGGCGCCAGGGTTGGCCTGATCACCACCGAAGGCTTTCGTGACGTACTGGAAATGCGCCGCCGGGACCGGCCCAATACCTGGGGCCTGTGGGGCGATTTCATCCCCGTCGTTGAACGCGACATGCGTCTGGAAGTGGCGGAACGCACGCTTGCCGACGGTACGATCCGTCTGGGCGTCGATGTCGCTGCCGTGCGCGTCGCTGCCGAAAAGCTGAAGGCGATGGGTGCTGAAGCGCTCGCGATCGTCTTCGTCAACGCCTATGCCAATCCCGAAAACGAGGAGCGTGCGGTGGAAGCCGCCCGTGCCGTCTGGGACAACGAGAACCTCGCCTGCTCGACGCAGATCCTGCCCGAAATCCGTGAATTCGAGCGCACGTCGACGACCGTTCTCAATGCCTATCTGCAGCCGGTGGTCGGCTCCTATCTCGGCAAGCTGGAAACGGCACTGGCAAGCGAAGACTTCGCCGGCCGCTTCCATATCGTCCAGTCGAACGGCGGCGTCATGTCGACGGAAACAGCGCGCAGGCTTCCGGCCCGCACAGCGCTGTCCGGTCCGGCGGCAGGCGTGATTGCCGCGGCGGCAATCGCAAAGGCGGCCGGCTTCCCGAACGTCATCACCGGCGATCTCGGCGGTACGTCCTTCGATGTCTCGCTGATTGCCGACGGCAAGGCAGCGCTCGCGGCCCAGACGACGATCGATTTCGGCCTCGTTATCCGCACGCCGATGATCGAGATCACCACGATCGGTGCCGGCGGCGGTTCAATTGCCCATGTGGATGCAGGCGGCCTGCTGCAGGTCGGCCCGGAAAGTGCCGGCTCGCGGCCCGGCCCGGTCTGCTACGGTCAGGGCAATACCCGTCCGACGCTGACGGATGCCAATGTCGTGCTCGGCCGCATCAATGCCGACCGGCCGATCGGCGGCAAGCTTGCCCGTCTCGATGTGGAGGCCGCCAAGGCGGCTATCGAGCAGCATGTGGCAAAGCCACTCGGCCTCGGTGTGATGGAAGCGGCCGAAGCGATCGTGAAGATCGCCGACAGCCGCATGGCCGGCGCGATCCGGCTGATGTCGATCGAGCGCGGTCACGATCCGCAGAAGTTCGCGGCCGTTCCCTTCGGTGGCGGCGGGGCATTGCATGTCTCGGCGCTGATCCGCGAAGTCGGGCTGAAGGCGGCGCTTGTGCCGCGTTATCCGGGTGTGACATCTGCGCTGGGTTGCGTCATCGCCGACATCCGGCACGACCAGGTCCAGACCTTGAACCTCTCGCTCGAGGGCATCGACGTTGCGGCGATCGACGCACGCATGGTCGAGGAGGCGGGCAAGGCGCGCGCCGTCGTCGAGGATGCGCATCTGACGGTCGAGCGGATCGATACGCTGTTCGAGCTCGACATGCACTATGTCGGTCAGACCCATACGGTTCGCGTCACACTGCCGGCAACGATCAGCGGGGGTAACACCGATGTCAGCCAGGCGATGATCCAGCAGGCTTTCGAGGATGCCTATCAGGCAAGTTTCAGCCGGCTTCTGCCAGGCGTTCCGATGCGGATCGTCAACCTTCGCACCAGCGCGATCGGCATTCGTCCGAGTTTCGATCTGAAGGCCTTGGCGGCACCTGTCAACACGACGGTAGAATCTGCAACGACCGGCTCGCGACAGGTCTGGTTCGACGGCGCCTGGCATGAAACGACGATCTACGATCGCCTGCAACTGCCGGAGAGTTCGGAAATCCAGGGCCCGGCGATCCTCGAACAGCCGGATGCCACGACAGTCGTGTCGCCGGAATTCAAGGCGCGCGTCGATCTCTACGGAAATATCATCGTGGAGCGGAAATCATGAGCGGACAGTCGATTCCCATCGAGAAGACCGGCCTGATCATCGTCGATCTGACCAACGATTTTCTGGCCCCCGACGGCGCCTATGGCCGTGCCGGTCAAGGGGCGCCTGAGATCGCGGCATTGTCGGAACGCATCAAGCCACTTGTGGACGTGATGCGCGCAAAAGGCGGCTACATCATCTCGGCGCAGTTCACGCTGGTGCCGGGCAAGGGTGGCGAGCCGATCATCTCGCCGCATCTGAAGGAACTTCGGCCCTTTCTCGGCAAGGGCGATTTCGCACCCGGCACTTGGGGCAACAGCCTGATCGACGACCTCGCGCCAGCCGATCTCATTGTCGAGAAAGTCGCCTATTCGGCGTTCTACATGACCCGGCTCGAATGGGTCCTGCGCAAATGCGGCATCGAGAAGCTGGTGATCGGCGGTATCGTCACCAATGGCGGTGTCGCCTCCACCGTTCGCGACGCCCATGTCCGCGATTTCGAGACGATCACCCTGTCGGATGGTTCGGCAGCCTTTTCGCAGGAAACGCACGAGACCGCGATCGCAGCATTGAAACCGGTCAGCCGGATCGCAACGATCGCGGACATGATCGCCGAGTTCGAGGCCCGATGAGCAAGGTCGAAGTCTCGGACCGGGAATTCGAGGTGACGGTGCCGCTGGTCGTGATCGGCGCCGGTGCCGCCGGCATGATTGCAGCATTGTCGGCCAAGGCAGACGGCGTCGATGTGCTTGTGCTGGAGCGCGATCCGCTGCCGCGCGGCTCGACGGCGCTGTCAGCCGGCCTCATTCCGGCAGCAGGCACGCGCTGGCAGCTCGCGATCGGCGTCGAGGACACGCCGGAAACCTTCGGGGCGGATATCCTGCACAAGGCGGATGACGAGCCGGATGTGGGCCTCGTTCGGCTGGTAACCGAAACGGTCGGCCCAACGCTGGAATGGCTGGCCGAGGACCACGGCCTGGCGTTTTCGCTGGTCGACAACTTCCGTTATCCCGGTCATTCGCACCTTCGAATGCATGGTCTTCCCTCCCGGTCCGGCGAGGAGTTGATCGATCGTCTGCGCGACGCCGCGGAAGAAGCCGGCATCGATATCCTGACGGAAGCTCATGTGGACACGCTCGTCGTTGGCTCCGACGGCAAACCGCGAGGCATGACCCTGTCGCGACCGGATGGGTCCCGCGAAGACATCGGCTGCGAGGCATTGATCCTTGCCTGCAATGGCTATGGCGGCAATCCGGCGCTGGTCGCCCACCACATTCCGGAGATGCGGGATGCTCTTTATTTTGGCCACCCGGGCAACCAGGGCGATGCGATCGTGTGGGGTGAGGCGCTGGGTGCTGCGACGCGGCATCTGAGCGGTCATCAGGGACATGGATCCGTCGCCCATCCTGCCGGCATCCTGATCACTTGGGCGACCGTGATGGAAGGCGGCTTCCAGGTGAATGTCGCAGGCGAACGCTTTTCCAACGAGGCGAAGGGGTATTCGGAGCAGGCGTCCAACGTGCTTGCTCAGCCGGAAGGGATCGCATGGACCGTGTTCGACACGCGGATCGCCGCGATCGCGGCCCAGTTCGAGGATTTCAGAAGCGCCGAGCGTATGCATGCGATCATCGAGGCCGATACGATCGAGGCGCTTGCGGAGCGGATGCAGGTCTCGCCGGAGAAACTGACGGCAAGCTTCCGTGCTTTCGAGAATTGCAAAGCCGAGGGTGGGGCGGACCCGTTCGGCCGTTCTCTGGCAGACGTGCCGCCACTTCGAGCGCCCTTCAAAGCGGTAAGGGTCACCGGCGCACTCTTCCACACCCAGGGCGGGCTTGTTGTTGACGGCGAGGCACGCGTGGTTCGACGCGACGGTTCGACCATCGCAAACCTTTTTGCGGCCGGAGGCGCTGCCTGTGGCGTATCGGGCAGCAAAGTGAGCGGCTACCTGTCCGGGAACGGTCTCCTGACTGCAGTGGCGCTCGGACGCATTTCGGGTCTTCGCGCCGCCGCTTACCTGCGCAACTGCTAGAATCGAAGGACAGCCGGAAACATCTCGTTCGTCACAGTTACCGTACCCAACCCGTCCATCTCTTGTTTCCACGCCAGTTTGCGCTAAGTCAAAAGTCGCAAAAGGAAAAAACATGATCGACGGCTTGAGTACAAAGGCGAGGACAGGCGTTCAGGGACTGGACGATGTATTATCGGGCGGTTTGACTCGCCGCCATGTTTTCCTGCTCGAAGGGACGCCGGGCACGGGCAAAACTACGATCGCCCTGCAATTTCTTTTGGAAGGCGCAACACTCAAGGAGCGCTGTCTTTATATCAGCCTGTCGGAGAGTGAAGAAGAACTGCGGGAAAGCGCGCTTTCGCACGGTATCGAATTCGGGGATTCGATCGAAATCTTCGAGCTCGTCCCCCCGGAAAGCCTGCTTGACGCAGACCAGCAGCAAAGCCTGCTTTACTCCTCAGATCTGGAGCTCGGCGAGACGACCAAGCTGATCTTCGAGGCCTTCGAGCGTCTGAAACCGCAGCGTGTGGTGATCGACAGCTTGTCGGAAATCCGTCTGTTGGCACAGAGTTCTCTCCGCTACCGCCGCCAGATCCTGGCCATGAAGCATTTCTTTTCTCGATCCGACGCCACAGTCCTTTTGCTCGACGACATGACGTCGGACAATCTCGACAAGACCGTCCACAGCGTCGTTCACGGCGTTCTTCATCTCGAGCAGCTGGCTCCCGACTATGGTTCGGAACGCCGCCGCCTGCGGGTGATCAAATATCGCGGCCAGGCGTTCCGCGGCGGCTATCATGATTTCGTCATCAAGACCGGAGGCGTCTCGGTCTTTCCGCGGCTGCGTGCGATCGAGCACAAGACGGCATTCGACCGAGCTATTTTGAAAAGCGGCATTGCCGAATTCGACGATCTTCTTGGCGGTGGTATAGAGCGCGGCTCGAGCACGCTGCTCATCGGACCTGCCGGTACCGGCAAAAGCCTGTTCGCGCTCCAGTTTGTAGCAGCTGCCGTGAAGCGCGGTGAGAAAGCAGCCGTCTTCATATTCGACGAGGAGCTCGGCCTGTTGTTCTCGCGTACGAAAGCAATGGGGATCGACCTCGAGAAGATGCGCGACGACGGCGCTATTCACATCGAGCAGCTGGATGCGGCCGAGCTTTCGCCGGGGGAATTCTCGCAACGCGTGCGGGATCGCGTGGCGACCTTCAAGGCCGGGACAGTCGTGATCGATAGCGTGAACGGCTACCAGGCGTCGATGCCCGAGGAAAACGCGCTGATCCTGCACGTGCATGAACTGCTGCAATACCTCAATCGGCAAGGCGCCAATACGTTTCTGACAGTTGCCCAGCACGGACTCGTCGGAGACATGAAATCCCCGGTCGATGTCACCTACCTCGCCGATACAGTTATCCTGCTGCGCTATTTCGAGGCACTGGGCAGGGTTCGGCGTGCAGTCTCGGTCATCAAGAAGCGAACCGGTCGGCACGAAGAAACCATCCGCGAGTTTCGCATCACCGATGCAGGGCTGACACTGGGCGATCCGCTTTCCGGTTTCCAGGGCGTGTTGCGCGGCGTACCGACGCTTGTCGGCGAAAAGCAGCAACTGCTGGAGCTTTCAAACGAGGACGAAAGCCATTCCTAACAGAGATGCCGTCGGCCTCATTCACGCCCCACACGGTCGCGATGCGCAGATTGCGGCATCCCTCCTGAAGGAAGCCGGTATCGCTTCGAAGGCGGCCCCGGACCTGTCCGGTTTCGTCGACAGCCTTGACGACAACATCGCGCTCGCTGTCATCACCGAGGAAGCTCTACGCTCCGCCGACCTGCGCGCCATCTCCCAGTGGATCGAGAACCAGCCGAGCTGGTCGGATCTACCGTTCGTCATTCTGACAAACCGCGGCGGTGGTCCGGAGCGTAACCCCGCAGCTGCGCGGCTGTCGGAAGTCCTTGGCAATGTCAGCTTCATCGAGCGCCCTTTCCACGCAACGACATTCATCAGCGTTGCCCGTTCTGCCGCACGCGGGCGTCGGCGCCAATATGATGCACGTCTGCGGATGGAAGCTCTCGACGAAGGAGAGCGCCGCCTGCAGACAGCACTCGAAGCCGGTCGCCTCGGCGCTTGGGAACTGGATCTTGCAACCGATGTCCTGAGCACGTCTGCGACCTGCAAGAGCATTTTCGGGCGAGGTCCGGAAGAGGCGTTCACCTATCAGGACCTTATTGCCAGTATCCATCCCGATGACCGACAACGCGTGCAGGATGCTCATACGGCAACAGCCGAGAGCGGCGAGGATTATTCTGTCGAATACCGCACCGTCTGGCGCGACGGCACCGTGCACTGGGCAGAGGTGCGGGCACAGCTCTACCGCGACCACTCGGGCAAGGCGGTCAAGCTGGTCGGCGTATCCGCCGACATTACCGACCGGGTCATCAACGAGAAGCAGCAGCGGCAGATCAACGAACTGCTTGAAGAGCGTGTCGCCGAGCGGACGCGTGAACTTGAACAGGCCCATTCGGTCGTGATGAACGAGGTGTCGCAGCGTGAGCGGGCGGAAGATCAACTGCGCCAGGCGCAGAAGATGGAGGCGATCGGCCAACTGACCGGCGGCGTCGCCCACGATTTCAACAACCTGTTGATGGCAGTGCTCGGCAATCTCGAATTGCTCCGCAAGCTCGTTGCGGGCGATCCGAAAGCCGAACGCCTGATCGATGGCGCCCTTCAGGGTGCAAGACGCGGGGCGTCGTTGACCCAGCGGCTGCTCGCCTTTGCCCGCCGCCAGGATTTGCAGATCGGTCCGGTTGACCTTGGCGCCCTGATCGGTGGCATGCGCGACCTTCTCGAACGCTCGGTCGGGTCGACCATCCTCGTCGAGACCGCGATACCGGATCATCTGCCGAAGGTTTCGGCAGATGCCAACCAGATCGAACTGGCGCTTCTCAACCTCGCCGTCAACTCGCGTGACGCCATGCCCGACGGCGGCACGCTGCGGATCAGCCTCAGCCAGGAAGAGCAGAGGTTCTCAAACGATACGCTTGCAGCCGGACGATACGTCGTGCTCTCGGTCAAGGACGAAGGCCAAGGCATGGACGAGGCGACGCTGCAAAAAGCCATCGAACCGTTTTTCTCAACGAAGGAACTGGGCAAGGGAACGGGCCTCGGATTGTCGATGATCCACGGCCTGGCGTCCCAGTTAAAGGGAGAGTTGAAGTTGTCGAGCAGGATCGGTTCCGGCACTACCGCCGAATTGTGGATTCCGGTCTCTTCCGCTGCCGAGCAGCCGAGGCAGGCCGAGGCACCATCGCCTCCGGCAGAATATCAGGGTGGTCCCAAGCGTATCCTGCTTGTCGACGACGACGTCCTCATCGCCATGAGTTCCGCCGACATGCTGCTGGATCTCGGACACGACGTGGTCGAAGCCCATTCCGGCAAGGAGGCGCTGGAGCATCTGGGTAAGGGACCAAAGTTCGATCTGATGATCACCGACTATTCCATGCCTGGCATGACCGGGGGCGAACTCTCGAAGGCTGCACGAGCCTTGCTGCCCGAATTGCCAATCCTGATCGCCTCCGGCTACGCGGATCTTCCGCCTGGCGTTGATCTTGAGGTTGCGCGGCTCGGAAAGCCGTATACGCAGGCACAGCTGGCGGAACAGATCGGCAAGCTTACGTCGCCGCGCTAGTTGCTCTTGCAACCGGGGGCGACGTCATAAAGCTCAAAGGGTCAGAAACTCGGCACGGCTATTACGCCTGCCCGTCTCCGCCCATCGGCAGTTCGTCCGTGATCACTTCGAACCTTGCCAGGATCGCCGGGCCGAAGGCCGTGGACAACGCGACATCGGTCGCATCGCGACCGGTCGCCATCAGGATCCGGCCGATACGAGGTTTGTTGTGACGGGCATCGACAGTGTGCCAGCGTCCGCCGAGATAGACTTCGAACCATGCACTGAAGTCCATCGGATTGTGATCCTTGGGAACACCGATGTCACCGAGATAACCCGTGCAGTAGCGTGCGGGAATGTTCATGCACCGGCAAAGGGTGATCGCCAGATGCGCGTAGTCCCGGCACACGCCCGTCCGGTCGTTGAAGCCGCCGAACGCGGTCCGCAGCGAATCGGCGTTCTGATAGTTGAACGCAATGCGGTTGTGCGCGAAATCAAGAATGGCTTTGACGCGCGGCCAGCCCAGATCAGTCGAGGAAAACGTGTTCCAGGCGAAGTCTGACAGACGGTCCGTGTCGCAATAACGGCTGCCCAGCAGGAACACCAGAACGTCGTCGGGTAGATCCTGGATGAGGTGCTGCTGCGCATCTTCCGGGATCGGGTCCGGGAGCCCGGTGTCATAGATCTCGAACTCGGTCGAGATCGTCGTCAGGCCGGGCGGTGCAACGATGCGGCTGCAGGCGTTCCCGAAGACATCCTGATAACCCCAGGCTTCGATCGGTCTGTCGAAAGTCAGCACCTGTTCGGTCAATAGATCTACGCGACGGGAGGGGTGGATATTCAACGCCAGAAGCATGGCAGTCGGCTGTTGGCATTCATAGCCCAGATGAAAACCGGCGCGTATCCTCATGAAGCGATGTCTCCTAAATACCGTTGACGAGATGGCAGCAATGCGGCAATGCCCGGGCGTTGATACGGTTCCGTTTAGCCATGAAGTTTGGCCTGGAACTCGTCGGTCGTGACGTTGACCTGCACTGACATGCTTTTGAAATCTTCCGCCTCACCGTCATAGCTGCCACGAAGCGGGATAGCCTGTTTCGGGTCGCGGGCGACGCCGACGCGAATGAGGTCGCGGTTACCGACAATGCCGTTGGTCGGATCAAATTCCACCCATCCGGCTCCCGGCAGGTAGACCTGGCACCAGGCGTGGGTAGACCCACCTCCAAGCGTCGTCGATCCGTCGCGATCGGGAACGTAGATATAGCCGGTGACGAAACGTGCAGCGAGGCCGAGGGCCCGTGCGGCTTCCATCATCAAAAGCGCAAAGTCGCGGCAGGTCCCGCGACGCAGCTGCAGCGTCTCGAGCGGAGCCTGGGTGCCGTGTTCGTGGCGACGGGCATAGACGAAGCTTTCACGGATCGCGTAGCAGAGCGTCATCAGCAATCGGCCGGTCTCGGTCGGCTGGCCGGGTTTGACGAACTGCCTCGCCCATTTGCCAACCTCGTCGTTGGCATCTGGGTAATGGCGACGGATGGTGCATTCCAGATCGAACGCTTCCACCGGATCATAGGTGAAGGGATAGGTGAGGGCTTCCTCGTCGATCTGAAAATCCATCGCGAGCTGCGGCGTATGATCGAGCCTGATGGTCGTTTCGAACTGGAGTTTCTGAGACGCACCCTCAAAACCGACCAGCGCCACGCAGTTGCCAAACACGTCGTGGATCCAGCGGACATAGGCAGGCTTTGGAAAGACCTCGAGGCGCGACACGAGCAGCGTCTGGTCGAAACTGTCCCTCGGTCGGAACAGCAGCCTGTGTTCGCCGAACTCGACCGGCTTATGATACTGGTAGGACGTAAGGTGACGAACCGAAAAGATCGTCATGCGATCACCGACCCGAGTTCGACTGACATTGGGTCAGATCGGAAAAATACATCATGTCGGGACGATGAGCGATGGCGCTCAGCAGAAGTCTGTTCATTTGAAGTTCTCGAGATCTAGCATGATGGATTGTGCGTTTTTCGCCTTGTAGGCAGCCTGGGCCGCCTTCAGGATCTTCGGTCGTAGCGCATCGAAAGAGGCAAGATAATCATCGCTGACGGCAGTTCTTTCAACAAGGTTGCTGCTGAGAACTTCAGCAGCAACGAAGAACCGAACCTCGAACATGCCGTCATGACCCAGAAAGCGGACGCGTCTTTTCGATTCATCGTAACTGCGCGCGGGATTTGGGAAAGAAAGTGTCATGCCAGCCTCTGTCGTCAGCGTGGCTCCGAATGTCGGACTACCACGTTTGCATGTCGGGTATCTTGCTGCCATCCGCTTAGTCGATGATAACAAGCCCAGTGACGTTTCGCAGGTAACCGGCTTTTTGGTCCCGCAGTCCGTATTGAGGCAGCGCCGCCAATTTTCCAAACGCCGGATCGATGGCATCCTATGCCGACGAACCATATGACTAGGTCACGTTGAGCCCCCGAAGTCCAACGCGAAATGGCGAGCCTGCTGCGACAGACCGCATTTTAAGCCTGAATTGGCGAGGGATGCTTGGGGTGGGCAAGCCGGTCTCAGCTCGAGGCCGGAGCAAAGCGTGCAGTGATCGCATGGCTGTCGGAAGGGTAGCTGAACCGCACCGACGTCACCGGGCCGGAAACGTCCCAGGTCTTGCGTTCTACCACGAGGCAGGCAGACTGCGGCGTGATTTCCAGCCGCCTTGCCAGCTCTTCGTCCGCAAGCTGGGCCGAGATCCGATGTTCCGCAGCGGTCCATGGTATCTGCGCGATCAGCCACTTGCCCGGTGAAACCGTCGAGAAATCCATGTCCTTTGCCTGCGGCACGGTCTTCAGATTGATCAGTCGTTCCTCGAGACAGAACGGCTTCCCGTCGGCGAAATGCAGGCAGATGACGTAGATGGATTTTTCCTTGCCGGAGACGCTCAGTCGCAGCCGGTCCGTTGCCACAGTCTTCCGCTCCCGGCATTCCTCCATCCGGAAATGGTAGTCCTTGTTCAGGGCGCGGACTTCATCTTCGATGTCGTAGATCTCAAGAATGGCAGCCTGGTTGCGCGGCTGGGCGACAAAGGAGCCCGATTTCTTGCGCCGCTCGATCAGTCCGGCATTGGCAAGCTGGGTCAGAACCTTGTTGGCGGTCATCCGCGAGACGTTATAGTGCTTGGCGAGCTCCACCTCGAAAGGGATCCTGTAGCCCGGGGGCCATTCGCCGCTGACGATATTGTTCTCGATGTCGCCCAGGATCTTCTGGTGCAGTGTGCCCACCGCACGCATCGCCTTGATGTCTTTTTCTCCGGTCAAGGCGAAGTCCTTCGGCTTTCTGCATCAAACGGCTTCTCCACCATATCCGGTCAGCCGGCGTCAAGCAGAGCGGCCATCACGGCCTGGAACCTCGGCAGGATCGTCTCTCGGCTCACATGCCGACCGCCCGTCACCAGCTTCCTGCCCGCCGCCCAGACGCAATCCACCTTGATCGTATCAGCGAAGATCCACTGGTCGAGAACCTGATCTGCCGAAAGGTAGGGGGCGGCCTCAAGGTCGAGCGAAACGAAATCCGCCGATGCACCTGATACGATGTCGTCCTGCGACTGCAATGCGCGGGCGCCGCCCTTGAGTGCCGCCTGGAACAGGCGCGCGCCCGTCGATTGCTGCGGTTGTGCCACGACGTTTCTCGAGCGTAGTCCAAGACGCTGCGAATATTCGAGCTGCCGAAGTTCATGCGCGACCGAAATCGAGATGTTCGAGTCCGAGCCGACGCCGAAATGGCCGCCGTCCTCGAGAAACGCCGGTGCCGGAAATATGCCGTCGCCGAGATTGGCTTCCGTGATGGGGCAGAGACCGGCGATGGCTCCTCGGCGTGCCATGTCGCGCGTTTCCGCCTCGGTCATATGGGTAGCGTGGATCAGGCACCAGCGCTCATCGACCGGCATGTTGGCGAGCAGCCATTCGACGGGACGTGCGCCCGACCACGCGATACAGTCCTCGACCTCTTTCGTTTGCTCGGCGATATGGATGTGGATCGGGCCTCCACCTGCCATCGGCAGAACGTCCCGCAGTTCTTCCGGCGTCGCGGCCCGCAGACTGTGCGGCGCGATGCCGAGTTGGCCGCCGGGAAGCGCAGACGTGATCTTCCGGCATTCCTCCATCAGCGTGGAAAAGCTTTCGACCGAGTTGATGAAGCGTCGCTGGCCCTCCGTCGGTGCCATTCCCCCGAAACCGGAGCGGGCGTAGAAGACTGGCAGCAGGGTGAGGCCGATCCCGGTCGCAGCACTTGCCGCACCGATCCGCGCCGCGTGCTCCGCGATATTGGCGTAGTGGCGCCCGTCACGGTCGTGATGCAGGTAATGAAACTCGCCGACGCGGGTAAAGCCCGCCTCCAGCATTTCCATATAGAGCTGCGCTGCGACCGCCTCGATATCGTCAGGTGTCATCGACAGGGAGAATTTGTACATCTGCGTGCGCCAGCTCCAGAAGCTGTCGCTTGTCGATCCGCGAACCTCCGTCAGTCCTGCCATGGCGCGCTGGAAAGCGTGGCTGTGGAGATTGGCCATGCCGGGCACGATCAGCCGGTGCCGCTCGTCGGTGGCCGCAGGCATGGCGCTACGCTCGATCGACTGCACGGTGCCATGCTCGATCTTCAGGCGAGTGTTGCTCGCCCATTCCCCGCCGATCAGTGCGCTTTCTGCAAAAATGGTGTTCACTGCCAACTCCACTCGTCGGTCCCGTCTGCGTCCAGCAGGCGCCTGCAAATTCTTCTTGCCATGGGTTTTTATGTATATACATTAAAACAAAAAGAGGAAGGCTTCGTGGTCGAGAATAGTGATAATTCACCGGTGGTGCCAACCAGAACGGTATGGCGCAACGCCCGCCTGCTCACGCTTGCCGACGAGGCACAAGGTCTTGCTCTCATTGAGGACGGAGCGCTCGCAGTGGAGGGTGACAGGATCATCTTCGCCGGTCCCCAGTCCGCTCTGCCGTCAACCTTTCTGGAAGCCGATGAGATCATCGACGTGGAGGGCAGGGTAATCACGCCCGGCCTGATCGACTGCCATACGCATCTGATCTTCGGCGGCGATCGCGCGATGGAATTCGAAATGCGGCTCGAAGGGGCCACCTATGAAGAGGTCGCGCGCGCAGGCGGCGGCATCGTCTCCTCCGTCAAGGCGACCAACGCTCTTTCCGTCGACGGGCTTGTGAAGGCGGCCCTGCCAAGGGTCGATGCGCTTCTCGCGGAAGGTGTTTCGACGCTCGAGATCAAATCCGGTTACGGCCTGTCGATCGAGGGCGAACTGAACATGCTGCGCGCCGCCCGGGCGCTCGAAAAAATCCGCCCGGTGCGGGTCGTCACCTCCTTCCTCGGCGCCCACGCAACGCCCGTCGAGTACCGCGGACGCAACGGCGACTACATTACCGACGTGGTGCTGCCCGCTATGGACCTTGCCCATGCGGAAGGCCTGGTGGATGCAGTCGACGGGTTCTGCGAAGGTATCGCGTTTTCGGTTGCGGAGATGCGCCGCGTCTTCGATCACGCGACGTCGCTCGGCCTGCCCGTGAAGCTGCACGCCGAACAGCTTTCCAATCTCGGCGGTGCCGCCATGGCGGCATCCTACGGTGCCTTGTCCGCCGATCATCTCGAATATCTCGATACCGAAGGTGCTGCCGCGATGGCTGCGTCCGGCACGGTTGCGGTTCTTCTGCCGGGCGCCTTTTATGCGATCAACGAAACGCAGAAGCCGCCGGTCCAGCTGCTGCGCGATGCCGGCGTCCGGATCGCGATTGCGACCGATTGCAATCCCGGCACGTCGCCGCTCACCTCGCTGCTGCTGACGATGAACATGTCGGCGACACTCTTCCGGCTGACCGTCGAAGAATGCATCGCAGGCGCGACGCGCGAGGCGGCGAGGGCGCTCGGTCTTCTCTCCGAAACCGGCACGCTGGAGGCCGGAAAATCGGCGGACTTCGCCATCTGGAACATCCAGCGACCCGCCGAGCTGGTTTACCGCATCGGCTTCAACCCGCTCCATTCGAACGTCTTCAGAGGTCAACAGCTATGACGATCACGCTTCACCCCGGCAGCGTTACTCTGGCCGAGCTTTCCGATCTCTACTGGAACAATGGTTCGGCGGTTCTCGATCGCTCCTTCGATGCAGGCATCGAAAAGGCAGCGAGACGGATCGCGGAAATCGCCGCCGGAAACGCGCCGGTCTACGGCATCAACACCGGCTTCGGCAAACTTGCCTCGATCAAGATCGACAGTGCCGATCTCGCCACTCTGCAGCGCAATCTCATCCTGTCGCATTGCTGCGGCATCGGCGCGCCGCTGCCGGAAAATGTGGTACGTCTCATCATGGCGCTGAAGCTCATCTCGCTCGGCCGTGGCGCGTCCGGTGTCCGGATCGAGTTGATCCGCCTGATCGAAGGCATGCTGGAAAAGGGCGTCATTCCGGTCATTCCGGAAAAAGGCTCGGTCGGCGCATCCGGCGATCTGGCACCGCTTGCCCATATGGCGGCCACCATGATGGGCGAAGGCGAAGCCTTCCTCCACGGAGAACGCCTACCGTCTGCCGATGCACTCGCCAAGGTGGGTCTGACCCCTGTCATTCTTGCCGCCAAGGAAGGGCTGGCACTGATCAACGGCACCCAGACGTCCAACGCACTGGCCCTCGCCGGTCTGTTTCGCACGCATCGCGCAGCCCAGACGGCACTTGTTACAGGCGCCCTGTCGACAGACGCCGCGATGGGCTCGTCCGCTCCGTTTCACCCTGACATCCACACCCTTCGCGGCCACAAGGGCCAGATTGACGCCGGCGCCGCACTTCGCAACCTTCTCGAAGGCTCCGAAATTCGTGCGAGCCATATCGAAGGCGACGAGCGCGTTCAGGATCCCTATTGCATCCGTTGCCAGCCTCAGGTCGACGGCGCCTGCCTCGATCTGTTGCGGTCCGTCGCAAGGACTCTGGAAATCGAGGCGAATGCCGTCACCGACAATCCGCTGGTTCTGTCTGACAATTCCGTCGTCTCCGGCGGCAACTTTCATGCCGAGCCGGTCGCCTTTGCCGCGGATCAGACCGCGCTCGCGATCTGCGAGATCGGTGCGATCGCCCAGCGTCGCATCGCGCTTCTGGTCGATCCAGCTCTGTCCTATGGACTGCCGGCATTTCTCTCGAAGAAGCCCGGTCTTAACTCGGGGCTGATGATCGCCGAAGTCACGTCGGCGGCGTTGATGAGCGAGAACAAGCAGATGTCGCATCCCGCCTCGGTCGATTCGACGCCGACCTCCGCCAATCAGGAGGACCATGTGTCGATGGCCTGCCACGGCGCCCGCCGCCTGCTCGGCATGACCGAAAACCTGTTCGGCATTCTCGGGATCGAAGCGCTGACGGCCGTCCAGGGCGTGGAACTGCGCGGGCCGCTCAAGACCAGTCCCGAGCTCGAAAAAGCCGTTGCCGTGCTGCGGGCTTCCGTCCCTGCGCTCCACGATGACCGTTACCTAGCGCCGGATCTCAAGGCCGCAAGCGAACTGGTCGCGTCCGGTGCCTTCGCCCACGCCATCTCGCCGGGCATCCTGCCGGTGCTTGAAGTTTGATCATCAGAGGAAATTGGGGAGCCACGTCATGACCAATCCACGCCACAACATTCGCGATGTCCGCTCGCCCAAGGGCAGCGAGCTCAATGCCAAGAGCTGGATGACCGAAGCTCCGCTTCGGATGCTGATGAACAACCTCGATCCCGATGTGGCGGAAAACCCGCATGAACTCGTGGTCTATGGCGGCATCGGCCGGGCCGCCCGCACTTGGGACGACTTCGACAAGATCGTCGCGACCTTGAAGACGCTGACGGAGGAAGAGACGCTTCTCGTCCAGTCCGGCAAGCCGGTCGGCGTGTTCCGCACCCACAAGGATGCGCCGCGCGTTCTGATCGCCAACTCGAACCTCGTGCCGCATTGGGCAACCTGGGATCACTTCAACGAACTCGATAAGAAGGGCCTGGCTATGTACGGCCAGATGACCGCCGGTTCGTGGATCTACATCGGCACGCAGGGCATCGTTCAGGGCACCTACGAGACCTTCGTGGAAGCGGGCCGCCAGCACTACGGCGGCAGCCTGAAGGGTAAGTGGATACTGACCGGCGGCCTCGGCGGCATGGGCGGCGCACAGCCGCTCGCAGCCGTCATGGCCGGCGCCTGCTGCCTCGCGGTTGAATGCGACGAGACCCGCATCGATTTTCGTCTGCGCACCCGTTATGTCGATGCCAAGGCGAAGACGCTGGACGAAGCACTGGCGCTGATCGACCAGTGGACCAAGGCCGGCGAAGCGAAATCGGTCGGCCTGCTCGGCAATGCTGCCGAAATCTTCCCCGAACTGGTCTCCCGCATGAAGGCCGGCGGCGCTCGCCCGGATATCGTCACCGATCAGACCTCCGCCCATGACCCGCGCAACGGCTACCTGCCGGTCGGCTGGACCGTCGAGGAAGCCAAAGCCAAGCGCGAAAGCGATCCGAAATCGGTGGAGGTCGCGGCCCGTGCATCGATGAAGGCGCATGTGGAAGCGATGGTGGCGTTCTGGGATGCGGGCGTGCCGACGCTCGATTATGGCAACAACATCCGCCAGGTCGCCAAGGACGAAGGGCTGGAAAATGCCTTCGCGTTTCCGGGCTTCGTTCCGGCCTATATCCGTCCGCTGTTTTGCCGCGGCATCGGCCCGTTCCGCTGGGCGGCGCTGTCGGGCGATCCTGAGGACATCTACAAGACGGATGCGAAGGTAAAGGAACTGCTGCCCGACAACACCCACCTGCACAACTGGCTGGACATGGCGCGCGAACGCATCGCCTTCCAGGGACTTCCGGCACGGATTTGCTGGGTGGGTCTGGGTGATCGCCACAAGCTCGGTCTCGCCTTCAACGAGATGGTGAGGAGCGGTGAATTGTCCGCGCCTGTTGTCATCGGCCGCGACCATCTCGATTCCGGCTCCGTCGCCTCGCCGAACCGCGAGACGGAAGCGATGAAGGATGGCTCGGACGCCGTGTCCGACTGGCCGCTCCTCAACGCGCTCCTCAACACCGCATCCGGCGCCACCTGGGTGTCGCTGCACCATGGCGGCGGTGTCGGCATGGGATATTCGCAGCATTCCGGCATGGTCATCTGCGCCGACGGAACGGATGATGCAGCCCGGCGGATCGAACGTGTCCTGTGGAACGACCCGGCAACCGGCGTCATGCGCCACGCCGATGCGGGATACGAGATCGCGATCGACTGCGCCGAAGAGAAGGGCCTTCGCCTGCCCGGCATACTCGGGAACTGACGCGCATGCGCATCCTGCGTGCATCGGACCATAAGCGAATGCCTTGGAAGAACGGCAAGGGCGAGACGGTGGAGATCGCCGTCTTTCCCGCGGCCGCCACGGTCGACGATTTCGACTGGCGTATCAGCATGGCGACGGTGGCCGAGGACGGCCCGTTCTCTGTGTTCGCGGACATAGACCGGACCCTCAGCGTTTTGACGAGCGACGGGATCGAGCTTTCGGTCGAGGGCGAGCCCGATCGTGTCCTGCGCCCCGACACGCCGCCCCACGCGTTTCCGGCCGATGCAGTGACCAGCGCAAGGCTACTCTCTGGCCCGATCACCGATCTCAATGTCATGACCCGGCGCGGAAAGTTTATCCACGGCGTGACGATGCTCCCCGCCAGTGAACGCGTCATTACGTCGAACGGTTCGGACGTGACCCTGGTTCTGCCGACGTCGGATTTGGTGCTGAAAGACGGCACATTGCTTGGCGCGTATGATGCGATCCTGCTGCATCCGGGCGATTCGGAGATCGAACTTAGTCAGGCGCCATCAAGCCGGACTTTTCTTGTCCGCATCGCCTCACGGCAAAAAGCCTCGGTTTCGTTACAGGTTTGACGCATTTGTGAAGATGCCGTGAGGCTGGCCGCAGCGATCGCGCTAAAGAACCGGAAACGCGATATTTCGTCTCTTTCGGGTGATCACATCTGCCCGGTTCCAGACCGGGTTTGGCGGAGGCGACGGCGCAGAAGGTGAAAGTTTTAACTTTCCGGTAACCGCCTCCTCCCCCTATGGGATCACTTACGGATGCATTCGTACCCGTATTTCCCTTGCCATTCCCAACAGGAGACGAGATGTCCTTCAAACCTTTCGCCCTTGCGCCTCTCTTTGCAGCCGTGATTGCCCTGCCGGCATTTGCCCAGCCGAGCCCGACGATGCTGAGGCAGTTCGGCGACTGGAACGTCTATTCCTATCAGGCGGGAGCTTCGAAAAGCTGCTACGTCCTGACCATTCCGAAACAGGCGACGCCCGCAAGCGTCAACCACGGCGATAACTTCTTCCTCGTGGCGCCCAAGCCTTCGGGCAGCGGATATTATCCGCAGGCCATCATGGGATATGATCTTCAAAACAGCTCACAGATAACGGTCACGATCGATGGCAAATCTTTTGCCATGACGCCGCGGGGCAACTCCGGCTGGACGCAGCAGGAAAGCAATGATTCCGCGATGATCGACGCCATGCGTACGGGAAGCAATATGACGCTTCAGGCGGTCTCGGGGAGAGGCACCCGCACATCCTACACGTTCTCGCTCAGCGGCGTGACCGCAGCCCTGAACCAGGCCGGTCAGTGCAACTGACGTCGATCTCTTAAGATCTCTGATGGGTGGAGTTCGAAACCGGCATTCGCCCATCGCCGATCTTGACGAGCTCGTCCGGTCAACGTCGGCGGATATAGGCGAATAGCCGCTCGGCCGCGTCTTCGATCTGCTTCGGGTCGCGCAGAAAACATGCTCTCATGAAGGGGGCGCCGCCGGGGCCGAATGCGGTGCCCGGCGCCATGCCGACGCCGGTTTCGTCGACAATCCTGAAGGCTTCGGCGCGGCTGTCTGTTACGCCGTCGATCTTCAGGAACGCGTAGAGCGCGCCTTCGGGCTTTCGCGTTTCGACACGGTTGGTGGCGACCAGCGCGTCACACAGAATGTCGCGCGAGGTTCGGGCACGCTCGACATTGGAGCGAATGAACTCGTCGCCAAGGTCGAGTGCCGCAATCGCGCCCTTCTGCATGAATTGCGCAACGCCTGACGTGGAATACTGTATGAGATTGGTGAGCGTCTGGCCGATCTCCGCCGGCGCCACCACCCAGCCGATACGCCAGCCGGTCATGCACCAGTTCTTCGAGAACGAGTTGGCAAAGATGATGCGGTCTTCCGCGTCCATGACATCCATGAACGACGGCGCCCGCGTGCCTTCGAAATAGTAGAGCCCGTAGATCTCGTCGGCGATGATCCAGAGACCATGGCGGCGCGCAAGGCTAAGGATTGCCTCGAGATCATCCTTCGTTGCCGTCCAGCCCGTCGGGTTGGATGGGGTATTGATGAACAGCGCCCGGGTTTTCGGCGTGATCGCAGCTTCGAGACGGCCCGCATCGAGCACCCACCGGCCATCGATGAAATCGAGGACGACAGGCACGGCCTTTGCCTCGGAAACACTTGCGGCATGGGCAGCGTTCGGCCAAGCCGGTGACAAATAGATCACCTCGTCGCCAGCCGATGCGACCGTCTGGATCGCCAGCACGATCGACTGCATGCCCGATCCGGTGACATAGATGTTGTCGACCGAGAGATCGGCCGTGTAGTGGCGCTGGTAGTAGCGCAGGATTGCCTGGCGAAGCTCCGGGATCCCTTGCGTCCAGGTATAGAATGTCTCGCCTGCGAGAAGCGCGTCGCTGGCCGCGCGGGTGATGAACTCGGGCGTCGCAAGGTCGCCTTCGCCGATCCACAGCGGCATGAGGTTGTCACGACCGCGTGCATAGGTGACGATTTCGCCAATACCGCTACGCGGAGCGGCCGCAGCGCGGGCGCTGATGTCGGGTCGGATGATCGTCATGCGAATCTCGGCTGAGTATGGCGGGGAACTATGCCTAGGCCAAGTTCCGACGTACGGTCAACCGGTTGCAGGCCGCATCGGACACGGAACCTTCGGTCCGAAAGCGTTGATTTGGCGTTGGTTTCGACGGCTCTTCGGGCGTGCCCGGTTTCGCCACCGGGGCGAAGGTCAGCGCCTCGATCAGGAAATACGCAGATTGGACAAGTTCGTCTTCGCCCATGTCATCCTCGAACTGCGGTTCGTCTTCGGAAAACTGCTCTTCAGGAAGGATTTTCATAAGGATGCGGTGCATTGCTGATTCAAGAACCGCTGCTTTACGCCGATTGGTCGAAAAAGGCCATGCGCGGATTGGCGCATGGCGTTAATTCGGTATCAGCTGCGGCGCATCGCCTCGATAAATAGCTTGGCCTTGGCCGCCACCGACGCAACATCGTCACCCGGCTTGTAAAGCGATCCGCCGATGCCGAAGCCGTTCGTGCCGGCGTCGATAAAGGATTTCATGTTGTCAGGCGTAATCCCGCCAACGGCCAGAACCGGCATATCCTTGGGCAGAACCGCCCGCCAGGCCTTGATGACCATGGGCGGGATCGCTTCCGCCGGAAAGGCCTTGATGCCGGTCGCACCGGCGCCGATCGCCGCAAAGGCTTCAGACGGCGTCGCAACGCCCGGCAGGCTGATCATGCCGCGCGAAACGCTCGCTTCGATGACCGAGAGGTTCGCGTTCGGCGAGATGATGACAGTTGCACCCGTCGAGGCAACGTCTGCGACCTGAGCGGTCGTCAGCACCGTTCCCGCACCAATCAGCGCCCGGTCACCGAACCGCTTCTGCAGTTTTTCAATGCTCTTCAGCGGTTCCGGCGAATTGAGCGGAACTTCGATGATCCGCCAGCCGGCTTCGATCAGCGCCTCGCCGATCGGCTCGGCCTCGTCAGGCGTGATGCCGCGCAGGATGGCAACCAGATTGCAGGCTTGCAGCGCGTCTTGGAACGTCATCGATCTATCCTTCATTCGTCAGTTGCAATTGTCCGGCGATCAACTGGACGCCGCGCTTGGCGGCATCGGTTGGGCCTGGCTCTATATCTAGATCAAACAGCGGCGCGACTCGGCTGTAGCGGCTGTTCAGCACGTTGTTGCCGACGATGCCGATGGCTTCACCGGGTTTCAGCCAGCCTGCCGCGCGGGCCTGACGGAACTCCGAACCGATGACGAGACCGGAAACGTAGTCGCCGATATCTTCGGGCGTGAGAACGCCGGCCAGTACACCCGTGCGGGCGCTGAAGACGGCAGAGAGAAATGCGTCGGCAGCACGCGCGTCGCTTGCGGCAAACCCGGCACCCCGGTCGAATGCCTCCCAGCGCGGCTCGGCGCCGGGCATCGGCTCGGATGCCTTGGCGATGAAGGATTGCTTGGTCAGCAGTGCGAAGATTTCACCCGTCGCATAGGTCTGGAAACCGGCGATGCGGCCGTTCTCGACGCGTGCCCATTTGCTGTGGGTGCCGGGGAGAACCAGGGTCCGGTTCTTGTCCAGCCCGAAGCCGACGATCTGCGTTTCCTCGCCGCGCATCACGTCCGGAAACGGTTTCGCCGCGGGATCGCGCATGCCGGGCAGGAAGGTGACAACGGCGCCGTTGCCAAGCGTGATCTGCCGCGTGCCGGCCGCAAGTTCGCCGAGACCCGCGGGCGCATCGACGTAAGGGACCTCGATCCAGCCATTGCGGCTGGTAATCATGCCGCTCGCAAGGACCGGAATGGGGCCGTGTGCGGCAAACCATGCCCCGACCGTGTCCATCAGGGCGGCCTCGAAGGCTCCATCCTTGACGAACTGGATGCCGCCGCTTGTCGTATCCCGCGTATCGAGCGTTTCGCCCGTCTCAGATACGAGTGCTGCGCGCAGCGAACTCGTGCCCCAATCTAGAATGATCGACTTAGGCTCTGGCATCTCGCGGTTTCCTCCCCGAACATTTTGGCCTTCGATAGCGTGGGCAGGCCCGCCTTGTCGAGAGCAAGCGCTACGAAAAGTCATACTTTTGAGGAGGGGCTTGAGGTTTGTAAATCGAGGCTCAGCTTTCCGGATCGAGGATGCAGCACTGTTCGGCAACAGGCACCAGAACAGCGTTCGTACCAGGGTCGAAAGGTTCGGACAGTGCTCCATTCGCCGTGATCTCTCCGGCGACGGTCACACACTTGTATTGGTAGGCGCGGCCGAGATAGGTGCGGGTGCCAAGGGTCGCGGGAATGCCTTCGCCGGACTGACGGGCGACAAGGCCGTCGGCACGGGTGGCCAGAACGAAATCGTCCTTGATCGCACCGAAGACATCCTGCGAGAACGACAGTCGCGCACCGCCGGCAGCCTCGGCTGTGACGGTCGCGCCGTCGCGGGTGACCACCTTCATCGGAATGAGGTTCTCGAACCCGACAAAACTGGCGACGAAGGCGTTGGCCGGTTTGCGGTAGAGGACTTCCGGCGTGTCGAGCTGCATGATGCGGCCTGCATTCATGATCGCCACGCGGTCGGAGATCGAGAAGGCTTCTTCCTGATCGTGGGTGACATAAAGCGATGTCGTACCGTTCGCCTTCTGCAACTGGCGGATTTCGACGCGCATGTCCACGCGCAACTTGGCATCGAGGTTCGAAAGCGGCTCATCGAACATCAGGAGCGGTGGTTCGATGACGAGCGCGCGGGCCAGTGCGACGCGTTGCTTCTGGCCGCCTGACAGTGCCGACGGCAGCCGGTCGGCCAGGTGCGAAAGGCCGACGCGGTCGAGCATGCTTCCTGCGCGCTTGGCCCGATCGGGTTTGGCAATGCCGCGCTGCTTCAGACCGAAGGCGACGTTTTCCATCACGGTCAGGTGAGGAAAGAGCGCGTAGTTCTGGAACACAAGCCCGATATCGCGGGCATGTGCCGGAAGCGTGGTGAGATCGCGATCTCCAAGCCGCACGCGGCCGCTGGTCGCCTCAAGAAAGCCTGCGACGATCCGCAGCGTCGTCGTCTTGCCGCAGCCGGATGAGCCAAGCAGCGACACGAGCTCGCCGGCCGCGACCGAGATCGACAGGTCCTTGAGGACCTGTGTCGATCCGTAATGGGCGGAAAGTTTTTCGATGGTGAGCGATACGGTCAAAAGGGTTCTACTCGTCTTACTTGGTCAGGAAGGTGAGGCCGAGCGTGGCTTCGACGATGGCCATCACGCCAACCGTCACCAGCATCAAAAGCACGGAGACGGAGGCGATGGTGGGGTCGAAAAACTGCTCCATATGGGCCAGAATTTGGATCGGCAGCGTGGAAATGCCGGGACCGGTCAGAAACACCGAGATGGACACGTCGTTGATCGAGGTGATGAACGCGAGGATGAAGGCGGCGATGACGCCGGCGCGAATGTTCGGCAGCACGACCGTCATGAAGGTCTTGAGCGGCGGGCAACCAAGGCTGATCGCAGCTTCTTCCACGGAGAAGTCGAAGGCCGCAAGGCTCGCACCGACGACGCGCACGGAATAGGGAAGAACAAGAAGCGCGTGGCCGAGGATCAGGCTCGGATAGACCGGCAGGCCGAAGCCGATGGTAATCGACTTCAGAAGCGAGAAGCCGAACACGATTTCGGGGACCAGGATCGGCAGGATGAACAGCGTGGAAAGCCATTTCGGCAGTTCGACGCGGTACCGGTTCAGCGCATAGGCGGCAGGAATACCCATAAGCAGCGACAGCGCCGTTCCGAGGATCGCCACCTGGAAGCTGGTGATCGCGGTGTTCCGGAAGGCGGAGATCTCGAAAATATTGGCAAACCACCGCAGTGTCAGGCCCTGCGGCGGAAACGTCAGGTAGGATGTGTCGGAAAGCGACGCGCCGACGATGATGACGAGCGGCGCGAGCAGGAAAAGGAAGACGAGGGCGGCGAACGCGCCGAGGAGGGGATGGATGCGTGTGGTCATCTTGTCATACCGCCATCGGATTGAGGCGCCGCGCCATGCGGCTCATGATCGTCACCACGGCGATGGTGATGACCACCATGATCGCTGCGATGGTGGACGCACCCACCCAGTCGAAGGTGACCATGGCGCGCTGATAGAGCAGCGTTCCCATCATCATCATCTGCTCGCCGCCCAGCAGCTGCGGCGTCGCGTAGGAGGTGAAGCTGCCGGTAAAGACGAGGACCGCGCCGACGATGAGGCCCGGCACGGCAAGCGGCAGGATGACCTGGAAGAATGTGGCAATCGGCGTGGCACCCAGAGAGGTTGAGGCTTCGACGACTTCGCGCGGAATGCCCTCAAGCACACCGGTCAGGGTAAGGATCATCAGCGGCACGAACAGATAGACCATCGCAACGATCACCGAACCCTCGGTGTAGAGCATGGACAGCGGCTCGGAGATGATGCCGAGCGACATGAGCGTGTCGTTGACGATACCGTTCTTGCCGAGGATGATCAGCCAGGCAAATGAGCGAACCACGACGCCGGTCAGAAGCGGGAAAACCGCAGCGATGATGGCGACAGACTTCAGCCGCCCCGGCATGCGGGCGATCACGTAAGCCGTCAGAAAGCCGATGACCAGCGAGATCGCGGTGGTGATCAGCGCGATACGCAGCGTGCGGTAGAGGATATTGGTGCGGAAGCCGCTGTTGAAGAAGGCGGTGTAGGTCGAAAAGGCGCCTTTCGGCTCACCGAACGTGGTGGCGATGGTCAAGAGAACCGGAATAACGAGAGCGACGACGACAGCAATCGTCGCCGGCATCGTCAGCCCCCATTTGGCAAAACGCTTCATGTCTGTTCTTTCAAATTCCGGGCTGCCCTGCGACTTTCCGGCACCGGCGTTTCGGCAGCGGATGTGCTCCGCAATCCCTGCCCGGATCAGGAAAAGTCCTCTCCTTGGATCGAGGAGAGGACTCGTCGTCTGTGACTGGGATTACTGGCCGAAAACCTCGTTCCACTGGTCGATCCAGTCGGTCTTGGCGTCGTTCAGCTTGGCGTAATCGATGCGGCCGAGCTTCGAGACCTGGTCTGCGCCATAGGTCCACATCTTTGCCTGTTCCGGCGAAAGCTCGACCTTGCTGTTGATCGGCGCATCGACGCCCTGTTCGGCTTCCTTCTGCTGAACTTCCTTCGACAGAACGAAGTTGATGAACTGGTGCGCCAGCTCGACATTTTCGGAGCCCTTGGGAATGTTGACCATGTTGAGGGTGGCGATATCGCCTTCCTTCAGTGTCGCCCAGGTCATCGTCTTGACGGCTGCCTGCATCGAAGCAAGCGTGAAATCCTGCGCCAGGGCAACGCGCACCTCGCCGGTCGAGATCAGGTTCACCAGTTCGGAGCCGGTATTGTAGTTCTTGACCACATTCGGCTTCAGCGCGGTGATGGCCTCGAAGGCTTTTTCGGAATCCTCGTAGGCATCGACGCCCGCATGCTTGCCGGCCTGCAACACGACCATCGGGCCGGCCGTTGTAGTGATGCCCGGCAGCGAGACCGAGCTCTTCATGTCGGCGCGCCACAGATCGGCCCAGGATGTAATCGCCGGATCCACCTTGGCGCTGTCATAGACGAGACCGACGCGGCCGATCGTGTAGGCCGGACCATACTTGCCCTGCGGGTTGCGGCCGAGTTCGTAGATTTCCGAAAGGTTCGGGATCTTGGATGCGTCGACTTCCTGAAACAGGCCCTGTGCGACGCCGAGCTGGGAGAAGCTATCCGAGAGGTAGATCACGTCCACGCCCTTGCCGTCGCGCAGCTTCAGCTTGTTCAAGCGGTCGGCATTGTTGCCGGTTTCAAACACAATGTCGCAGCCGCAGATCTTCTTGAACGGCTCGATGATGTTGGCTTTCATCTTGTCGCCGTTATAGCCCCACCAGGAAATGGTGAAGGTCTTCGTCTGGGCACTGGCCGAGGCGACGCCGGAAAACGTGGCAAGAATTGCAAGCGCTGCAAACTTGGTGAGGCGATGAGCCTTCATGAGGTGATCCTTTGTCGAACAATCGGTGTTGAATTGGCTGCTCGGACAGCGCCGAGCGTAGAACGACAGTATTTTTTCATCGCTTTCCCCGCAAGCTCAATAATTGTGCACGCGCAATATCCATGTGGATATGCACTGCTGCAATAGGAACGCACGTGTGGGCGTTTTCCCTCTTGCAGCTCTAGTGGCTAGAGGTTGTAGACACGAGAGGTGATCTGAGACGAACGGCAGGGAACCAGCACGATGACGGCAGTAAATCAGGCGCGATACAAGGTCGGCGGCATGGACTGCGCCAGCTGCGCCACCAAGATCGACACGGCTGTCCGCCGCATGCCCGGCGTCGAGGATGTTTCGGTATCGGTTGCCGCGGGCACGATGACGGTCAGCCACAATGACAGCGTCGATCTTAGCGCCGTCGAAAAGCGTGTTTCCGGTCTCGGTTATCCGCTGAGACAGCTTTCGCAGCGGAATCGTTCGGCTGAGCCGGTCATTCCCGTTGCGGATCACGCCGACCATCATGATCACGATCATGGAAGCAGTCATGACTATTCCCATCATGAGCGCGACACAGCCGCCACTGAAGGCCTGCATGGGCATGACCACGGCCCGATGGAGGGCCCATGGTGGAAATCCGCCAAGGGCCGACTGACCATTATAGCCGGCCTGGCATTTGGAGTTGCCTATGGGCTCGGCCACCTGTTTCCCGCTTACGAGACCTATATTTTCACAGCCGCGATGCTGATCGGTCTGGTGCCGATCGCGCGCCGCGCCATCATGGCAGCGCTGGCCGGCACGCCGTTCTCGATCGAAATGCTGATGACGATCGCCGCTGTCGGCGCGGTGGTGATCGATGCGTCGGAAGAAGCGGCGGCCGTCGTCTTCCTGTTTCTCGTTGGCGAATTGCTGGAAGGCGTTGCCGCCGGAAAGGCACGCGACAGCATCAGGAGCCTCTCCGCTCTGGTGCCGAAGGAAGCACTTCTGGAGGAAGGCGGCCAGACGCGAACCGTGCCGGCCGAAAGCCTTGCGATCGGTTCGATCATCCTGGTCAGGCCCGGCGACCGGATATCAGCCGATGGCGTCATCATGTCAGGCCAGAGCGCGGTCGATCAGGCGCCCGTCACGGGCGAAAGCACGCCGGTTGCCAAGGGTGTCGACGATGTCGTGTTTGCCGGCACCATCAACACCGATGGCGCGCTTCGGGTGCGTGTCACTGCCGCTGCCGAAGACAACACGATCGCCCGCGTCGTTCGCCTCGTCGAGGAGGCGCAGGAAAAGAAGGCGCCGACCGAACGTTTCATCGACCGCTTCTCGCGCTACTATACGCCCGGCGTCGTTGCGGTTGCCGCTCTGGTCGCCATCCTGCCGCCCCTCGTTGCCGGTGGTGACTGGAACGAATGGATCTACAAGGGTCTTGCCATCCTGTTGATCGGTTGCCCCTGCGCACTGGTCATCTCCACGCCTGCGGCGATCGCTGCGTCGCTCTCATCCGGTGCTCGCCGTGGCCTGCTGATCAAGGGCGGTGCCGTGCTGGAGACACTCGGAAAGCTCACCGCCGTCGCCCTCGACAAGACCGGCACGCTGACCGAGGGACGGCCGCAGGTCACCGATGTTATTGCGTTCGGCCACAGTGCCGATGCGGTGCTGCGGATTGCGGCCGCGCTGGAAATCGGCTCCAGCCATCCACTTGCAAAGGCCATCCTCGCGAAAGCTGAAGAAGACGAAGTGGTCATTCCGCAGTCGAGCGATGGCAAGGCGCTCGGCGGAAAAGGTTTGACTGCAGAGGTCGAGGGACAGGACGTATTCTTCGGCTCTCCCAAGGCTGCCGCCGAGCGGGTGTCGATGTCGATGGCGCACAGCCGCCGCATCGCAGCGCTCAATGACGAGGGCAAAACGGTTTCCGTGCTCATCGTCGGCAGTGTGCTCGCTGGTGCGATCGCCATGCGCGACGAGCCGCGGGCTGATGCCAAGGCTGGGCTTCTGGCTCTGACCGAAGCGGGCGTAAAAACAGTCATGCTGACCGGCGACAATGCGCGCACGGCAAGTGCAATCGGACAGGAGCTCGGGATCGAGGTTCGCGCCGACCTGCTGCCGGAAGACAAGAGCCGGATCGTTGGCGAACTGAAGCGTGACGGTTTCGTCGTCGGCAAAGTCGGGGACGGGATCAACGACGCGCCGGCGCTGGCTGCGGCGGATGTCGGCATCGCCATGGGCGGCGGCACGGATGTTGCGCTCGAAACCGCCGATGCCGCTGTGCTGCATGGCCGGGTGGCAGATATCGCAGCAATGATTGCCCTGTCGAAGAAGACGATGCGCAACATCCACCAGAACATCACCATCGCGCTCGGGCTGAAGGCCGTCTTTCTGGTCACGACGGTGATCGGCGTGACCGGGCTCTGGCCGGCAATCCTGGCCGACACCGGCGCAACGGTTCTGGTGACGATCAATGCGCTCAGACTGTTGCGGAAATAGGTGTGTGGCCTGCGCTTACGGGCGCAGGGCTCTCTAAAACTGAAGACTTTTCGTCATGGCATCCGGTGCAGGATGGCGAAGGCCTCATACGGCTTCAGAACCACCGTCTCACCCAGCGCTTCTATCGGCTGGTAGTTGGAGATGAGGCAATTGCCGGATATCTTCAGTTCTTTCGGCAGGTCCAGACTGACCTCATGCGCTGAAAAACTGCCGATGACGACCAGTAGGTCCCTGTCCAGTTTGCGGGTGTAAACAAAGACGTCGGGATTGTCATCGAGCCACGACTGGTATTTGCCGTAGACGATGACCGGATGGGATTTCCGCAAGGCAATCAGCTGGCGATAATGGTTCCAGACCGAACGCTCGTCGCTCATCGCCACGTCCGCATTGATCGACGCATAGTTCGGATTGACGCCGATCCAGGGTTCTACGGTGGAAAAACCGCCATAAGCTGCGCTGTTCCACTGCATCGGCGTGCGGGCGTTGTCGCGGCCGTTCGCGTTGGCGCCCATGATGAAATCCTCGGGCGAACGGCCGCCCTCTACATGCAGCTGATACATGTTGAGCGTTTCGATGTCGCGATACTGCTCGATCGCGGTGAACGGCATGTTGGTCATGCCGATTTCCTCGCCCTGATAGATAAAGGGCGTGCCTTTCAGCAGATGCATCACCGTCGCCAGCATCTTGGCGGATTCCACGGGATAGCCTGTTGCATCGCCGTATTTCGAAACGGCACGCGGCAGGTCATGATTGCCCCAGAACAGGGAATTCCAGCCATCGTCGGCCAGCGCGTTTTGCCACTTGCTCAGCACCGACTTGAGTTCGACGAGATCGAAGCTTTTCGGCTGCCATTTTCCGTAGGTCTCATCCCATTGCCGGGTCACATGCTCGAACTGGAAGACCATCGAGAGTTCCTGCCGCTCGCGACCGGAATAGAGAAGGGCTGATGCAGGCGTGGCACTCCACGCCTCGCCGACGGTCAGAACGTTGCGGCCGCCGAAGGTCGCGCGGTTCATCTCCTGCAGATACTCGTGCAGGTGTGGACCGTCGGTCACCACGCCCTGGTCCACCTGTTTGCCGATATAGTCGATGACATCCATCCGGAAACCGGAGATCCCGCGTTCCAGCCACCAGTTCATCATGTCATGAACCTCAGCGCGAACCCTTGGGTTTTCCCAGTTCAGATCGGGCTGGCGGCGCGAGAAGAGATGCAGGTAGTATTCGCCGGTCGTCTCGTCGAGCGTCCAGGCGGGGCCGCCGAAGGTGGACTGGAGATCGTTGGGCGGTCCGCCGTCAGGACCGGGCTTCCGCCAGACGTAGAAGTCACGAAACGGATTGTCGAGAGAGGCTCGTGAGTTCTGAAACCACGGGTGTTCGTCGGACGTGTGATTGACAACCAGATCGAGCAAGATGCCGATGCCCCGGCGTCGAGCCTCGGAAACCAGCAGATCGAAATCGGCAAGCGTTCCAAATTCGGGCGCGATATCGCGATAGTCCGAGATGTCGTAACCGTTGTCATCCATCGGCGATTTGAAGATCGGGGAGAGCCATATGACGTCGATGCCGAGAGACGCAATATAATCCAGTTTCGAGATAATGCCCGGAATATCGCCGATGCCGTCGCCGTTCAGATCGCAGAAGCTGCGCGGATAGATCTGGTAGACGGTCGAGCTATGCCACCACTGCCGTTCGAGGGGTGGCGCCGCTTCCTGGACAAGTGCTGCCAGCTGATCCTCGAGCTGATCCCGTAACTGGTCCATCCACGTCTCCTTGAGATATATTCGACAACCGAACGCCAACGCCGCATGGAGAGTTCCAAACGAGCGTATTCCGGATTAAATCAAGACTACCTGACCGATCGTGTGGTGCCCCTCGCGGGCTCATTGCGCTCACCTGACGACCTCGTGACTGAAGTGTTATCGATTTCGCCTCTCTAGACGTCATCCTGCAGGGCTTGGAGCACCTCCGTAAAGATTGCATTCAGTATTTCCCGGTAAGGTCCCGTTAGTAAACGTGCGGCGCTGATCGTCTGCTGCACGGATTCCGTTTTGTATCGAGTACGGGTTCCTTATGCGTCTTACGGCTGTATCACTGCTCGTTCTGGCCCTCGCTGCGACTGGATGTACCTCCAGCAGCGATCTGGAATCCGCTGTGCCCGCTTCATCCGGGTCTGCAAAGACGTCCCGTCTGGCTGCAAGAACGGCTCCGCTGGTTCCCGCCGTCGACGTCGGGACGACGGCCGGCATTCCGTCACCACCGCAGAAGCCATTGGCCTGGGGCGGGCCTGTGCCGCAGTCGCCGGCGTTCCGCAACATCGCGCCGGGTCCTTCGGTCGAAGCGCCAGGCAATCCGATGATCACGACCGTTGGCATGCCGATGCCGGCTCAGCGGCCCGTATCGGCGCTCACTCCGGTTTCCCTGCCCGACATGAGGCCAGGCCTCGGGGTTTCGCCGGGTGGCCGCTCGCGGATCTACAGCCACAGCTTCCGCGATGCCAAACCGATCAATTTCGGCAAGGTCTCGCCACGAAAGATGTCCGTTCACGGCGTCGACGTTTCTCGCTGGCAGGGCGATATCGATTGGGCAAAGCTGCGGACGCAGGGCGCCAACTTTGCCTATATCAAGGCGACCGACGGCGGCGATCATCTGGATCCGATGTTCAAGACCAACTGGCGCAAGGCCAAGGAGGCCGGCGTCAAGCGCGGTGCCTACCACTTCTTCTACTGGTGCCGCGTTGCGAGCGACCAGGCCGAATGGTTCATCCGCAATGTTCCGAAAGATCCCGACGCGCTGCCGCCTGTGATCGACGTCGAATATAACGGCGAGTCGAGCTGCAAGATGCGTCTATCGCGCGCCAAGGTGCTCGAAAAGATGCAGGTCTTCATGGACATGCTGGAGCGTCATTACGGCAAGCGGCCGGTGATCTACACGGCGCCGGATTTCTACAAGGACAACCTGCGCGGCGAATTCCTCAACTACCCATTCTGGCTGCGCGCGGTCGCTCAGCATCCGTCGGTCGTCTATCCCGATCGCAGATGGGTGTTCTGGCAGTATTCCGGATCCGGCCTCTCGCAGGGCGTCGAGGGTAAGATCGATCTCAACGTCTTCCGCGGCGGCGAGGGCGATTGGCATGACTGGGTCGCCCGCAACTGAGGGGATCGACTTCAGACGATAATCGGCGAGCGCCGCGCGTCAGCGTCTGATGCGGGGCGTTTCGACATCCGGGATATGCGGGTTCCGCTGACACCATCGCCACTTCGGCTTAGCGCGTCTCTACCTCTGCAGCTGCTGCACTCTCCTGAGCGATATCGATCTTGGCCACGACGGACATGCCGGGCACAAGACGGTCCGTCAGGGGCTGTTCGGTATCGATGGCAATGCGCACCGGAATACGCTGAGCGACCTTGGTGAAGTTGCCGGTCGCGTTGTCGGATTTGATCACGGAGAATTCCGAGCCTGTCGCCGGGGCGAAACGCTCGATCGTTCCCGTGAACGCCTGATGACCCAGAGCATCGACCGTGAATGTCACGCGCTGGCCGACGGTCATGTTCTCCAGCTGGGTTTCCTTGAAGTTTGCGACCACCCAGACGTGATTGGGCACGAGCGAAGCGACCTGTGTGCCAACGGAAACATATTGACCGATGCGGCCGGTCACCTCTCCAAGGGTTCCGTCCTGCGGTGCGATGATCCTGGTGTTTTGCAGGTCGATCCGCGTGAGTTCGACTGCGGCCTTGGCGCTTCCGACGCTCGCTTCCAGCGAACGACGACTGACGACGATCGTGTTGAGGTCCTGTTCGGCCACCAGTTCGGTCGCCTGTGCCTGGTGGAGGCTCGCCTGCGCCTGGTCATAGGCGGCGCGGTTCTTCTCCGACTCGCTTTGGGTGGTGACGTTGTTTTTGAGCAAAGTCTCGGTGCGCTCATAGGTCAGCTTGGCCGCGTTCAGTGCTGCCTGCGCACTTTCGATGCCGGCCTTTGCCGAGACGATATTGGCCTCCGCCGATTTGCGGCTTTGCTCGGAATTGTCGAGCGACGCTTCAGCGGTGGCGAGCTGCGCTTCTGCCTGTTCGAGCTTCTGGGCATAGATGCGGTCATCGATCTTGACGATCAGATCGCCCTTCTTGACCTTCTGGTAGTCCTGCACCGGCACGTCGACGATGACTCCCGCCAGTTGCGGACTGAGCAACGTCACCTGTCCGCGGACATAGGCATCGTTCGTGTTCTCGACCGTGCCGTGGAAGGGGGGCAGGTTCCAGGCGTAAAGCACGATAAACACGCCGACGATCCCGACGATGAGCGCGACGTATGTGGAAATGGATCTGAAGGCAGCGTTCATAGCTCTGTTCTTTTTCTAAAGTGTATCGAATTGACGGTCAGGCCTGCGTGGAGGCAGACGCATGCGGTATGAGCCGATCGCGGTGGGTCCACGCGAGATGGCATAAAAGCATCACGATCGCGCCGATTGCGATCAGGAAAGTCACGTAGAAGGCGTCGTTATAGGCAAGCACATAGGCTTGTTGCTGAACGGCCTTGGCGAAGGTCGTGGTGCCCTGGATCGTGCGCTGGGTCAGATCGGATGTCGACCGTGCGTAGGCGCCGACATACTGCTGGATTCTCGCCGTCACCATCGGATCGGTGGGGAGAAGGCGGGATGTCAGGATCGACGAGTGATATTGCTCGCGCCAGGTGACAAAGGTGCCGAACAAGCCGCTGCCGAGGAACGCGCCGACCTTCTGGGTAAACAGGAAGACGGCGATAAAGCTGATGACGTAGGTCAGGCCCTTCTTCAGCGCGGCGGCAAAACCCACCGCCATGGCCGGCGGTAGAAACAGACCGCTTCCGAATGCGATCATGGCCTGGCTGACATACATCTGTTCGGGCCGGGTCAGGACCGTGGATTGGCTGTCCATGTAGCATCCCGCCGCAATCAGGATCAACGCGACGAGGTGGATGAAGCCTTCACGGCCGGGCTTCATCACAAGCGCGCAGACGAGGCCTGAAATCACGCTGGCAATCAGGATCGCCCAGTAGAGCCCAGCCATCTGTTCGTTGAAGAGGCCGAGCTGTTTGAAGAAGTTGATCGCCCCTGTGGATTGCTCGGTCAAAAGCATGCGGAAGACCAGGAGAACGCCTGCAAAATGGATGATCTCGCGCGAGGTGATCCAGCGCACGTCGATGAGGTTTGTCTTGCGGTTGAGTTCGATGATCGTCATCAGAACGCCGGTGACGATCGCGACGACAAGCAGCCAGCCGAGCCAGTCCGCTTCCAACCACCAATACAGGCGGCCCATGGTGAAGACGACGGCAAGGCATCCCATGCTGGTGGCCAGAAGTGCATAACTGACAAAGTCGAGCGGCGCGATCACCTTGGCTCTTGGAGGCGAGGTGAGTGGCAGCAGGAACACAAGGCCGAACACGATCAGTGCGAGGCCCAGTTCCAGAAGGTAGAGGCCCTGAAGGTCGCGCTCGTCGAGCAGCGATGGCGACACGAGACCGGCAATCGGCGTTGCCAGAAGCAGACCGATCAGCGCCAGACAGATACCGATATTCAGCTTCTTCTCCGGCGGAAAGATCTCCAGCATGTAGAGAATTGCGATGGAGGAGACAGGCGCGGCCGCGGCTCCCGCAAAAAACCGGAGGGCAATGGCAACGCTGAGATCGTTCACCCACAGATGTGCCAGGCTGATGATCACGTAAGGGATAATGGCGATTTCGCAGAAGTTGCGGATACCGTATTGCGTGCGGACCTTGAACAGGAACAGACCAAGGCTGGCGTTGGGAAACAGATAGGCGGCCACCAGCCAGGACGCTTCGGTCTGGGTCGCTTCCATCGGGCCGGCAATCTGCTGGAGGTTGGCCGAAATCAGACTTGTGCCCAGGCCCTGCATGACCGCCGCGGCAATCGACGCGAATGCATAGAGGAGCGCAATCGGAAGCGGTTTCGGAACGAAAGCCGGGGGGGCTACAGGCGGCGCAACGGCAGGGGCCGCATCCTGCACAGCTGAGGCGGCCGATCGCCCCGCATCGGGGCTCGCATCTGAATTTTCGACGTCGTCTTTCACGACTGTTGTGTCACGTGATGACATTGAAGCTCTCCAGATCGGCAAGATTGGTGCCGATCGCGTCCAGAAGGTCGTTGGCACGGCGGATATCGTCGTGGTCGAGGCCTGCAAAAATCTGTTTCCGGATCTGGTCCGCGAGGGAGCGCACGAAGTCTGCCTGCTCCTTGCCGTGGGACGTCAGCGAGATCAGTTTCGCGCGTCGGTCGCCGGGATCGGGCCTGCGCTCGATCAGGCCGTTCTGTTCCATGCGGTCAAGCAGCCGGACCAGTGTCGCCTGCTCGAGCTCAAGCTCAAAGGCAAGCTCGGTCTGTGTCATGCTCTGCTTTTTAGTCAGCCGAAACAACGCACGGGCGCGCGGATAGGTCAGGCCGTGAGCCGTGACCTGCTGATTGAACGCCGTGCGGATTTTCCGGCTTACCTTGGTAAGCGATTCCAGAAAATCAGAGCTTGCGAGATCCTGATCCATAAAAGGTTAGTGTGCTAAGTTTATGATGACCATTAGTTAGCATGCGTACTATTCCGGTTCAAGGTCGGGATCGCCCTGTCTGCCGGCTTCAGCAACGCCATTATCGCATTGCGGACCCCGTTCTGCTGCATGGGTCCGGAGTGTCCGCTCCCATACTGACGTGCCTATTCCATAGAAAATGCCGCGCTCTTGGGAAGCGCGGCAGGACTTATCGCTGTATCGCAGAAAACCTGCGGCCAGCACTTGGTGTTAGCGGCAAACCTTCGTTTCCTTGATGATCACGGCACCGTGACGCATCGTCTTGACCTTCTTCACGACGCAACCGCGGCGCTGATGATGACGGTCACGTTCGCGCATCATGCGCGGCGGCGGCGGTCCACGGCGGTCGTCGGTAACGATCGTAACGCTCTGAGCCTGTGCAAAAGGTACAAATGATACAGTCGATGTAATAGCAATAGCGGCTGCGATAATAAAATTCTTCACGTTTCCTGCCCTCCTTGATGGCGGACAGTAACGCGAATGTCATCGACTGGTTCCACGCCTTTACATCTTAGCGAAGAAGGCTTTGCCCGCCGTCGACGAAGATCGGCGTTCCAGTGATGTGACGGGAGCGATTGGACGCGAGAAACAGCACGACGTCAGCAACATCCTCACTTTCGCCTGCCTTTCCTCCGGTGATCGGAATTTCACCTGCCGGGAAAACGACAGGCACAGCCGTTTCCTCCTTGCCGCGAAGGCTTGTATTGTCGTCGATGCTTGTCCCGATCGATCCCGGGCAGATCGCATTCACGCGGATCCTGTGCTTGCCAAGTTCGAGTGCCAGTTGCTGCACCATCGCAACCTGGGCAGCCTTGGTGGCCGAATAGGCGGTAGCGCCCGGCGTTGTGAACGTGCGGTTGCCGTTGATCGAGGAGATTACGACGACCGACCCGCCCTGTTTCTTGAGATGCGGCACGGTGACGTGAAAGGATAGGTAGGTGCCGCGCAGGTTGACGCGGATCGTGGTGTCCCACTCGTCCGGCTTCATGTCGTCGATCGGGGCCCAGACGCCATTGATACCGGCGTTGATCACAACGATGTCCAGTTGGCCATAGGCTTCGACGAGATGATCAACCGCTGCTCTCATTGCGGCTTCGTCCGCAACGTCGGCATCCAGCACGAGGGCGTCGCCGCCTCCGGCCGTGATTTCGTCAGCCGTCTCTTCCAGTTCGCTGCGCGTATGGCCGAGAAGCCCGATTCTGGCTCCCGATTGGGCCAGCTTGAGCGCTGCCGCCTTGCCAATTCCAGATCCGGCGCCAGTGACCAGGGCGACCTGCGTTTTCAATTCCATGAGCACATTCCTTGCTGCGACGCGAAAATCAGCGAAGGGCAAACGGCAAACGTAAATCGTGGTTCCCAGTCCGGACGTCAAAAGTGACCGCATGGAGAGACCCCGGTCGCCGGCGTCTCTTAACAGGAGCTCCAGGATCAAGGGTAGCGTCCCGCATTCGAGCCCGTCACAGTTCTCGTTCAGGCTCCGCCGTATCCTGCTTTGGAGGAGGGGAACTCCAAACGCGTTTGCGACGTTGGGTAGCAATCTCAGATGGAGCCAACCCATGCGCTTTCGCCGCCCGATCATCGCCTGCATCGCCAGCCTTCTCAGCTTGCCCGTATCGGCACAGGAGTCTTCCTTTCTTCCCACGCTCAAGGGCAGTTGGACCGGCGTCGGCACCGTCGTGACGCGCATCGGCGCAAAGCCGATCAACGTGACGTGCAAATTCGATATGTCGGGTGGGCGCACGGCGTTTTCGATGGACGGCACGTGCCGCGGCCTGCTGGTCGTCCAGCGCAAAATATCCGCCACACTTCAGGAAAGCGGCAATGGCTACCGCGGCACCTATACCGGCCCTTCCGGTCAGCCCTCGACCCTTTCGGGAAGACAATCCGGCAACCGGATCAATCTGTCCGTTCGTTGGGCACGTGTCATCAACGGCGATCGGACTGCCAATATGACAATTGAATCGCGCAGTGCTGGCAGCCTGCGTCTACAGACGGTCGACAAGGATCCGAGCACGGGCAAGACCGTCGTAACCAGCAGCATCAATTTAACCCGGTAGGCGCTCGAAAGCGCCTCGCCACGCACCTCGACGGCAGAGCGGGGAATGAACTTTTCGCTGCACTGCACGTTGTCTTGCGCCATCGATCATTCGGAGAGATAATTTTGGACATCATCCGCATCCTTTTTGCCTTCCTCCTGCCGCCGCTCGGCGTGTTCCTGCAGGTCGGCCTCGGCCTCCACTTCTGGCTGAACATCCTCCTCACCCTGTGCGGCTTTCTTCCGGGTATCGTGCACGCGCTGTGGGTCATCCTGAAGAAATAACAGGATCGCGGCGCTTGACGCGCCGTCGCGTCTCACTCGGACTTTCGCGATACTGCGCCCTGTAGCTGCGCGATAAGGCGGAAGCCGAGTTGAAACCGGTCTCGGCGGCTATGTCGGCGATTGTCCCTGAGGTCTCGATGACCTTTCGTCGGGCTGCGTTCAGACGCAGGGCAATATAATGAGTGTGTGGTCCTACACCCATCGTTGTCTGGAACATGTCTTGAAGATGCCGCGCGCTTACACCGACGCGCTTTGCGAGCCTGGTGAGAACCAAGGGAGCATCGACAGTCTCCTCCATCAATCGCACCGCCGCCTGAACTCTGGCGTCGCGTCCCTGTCTGACGGAAGTGACGGCTGAACCATGCTCGCGGCCTAGGCGGTGACCGTATTCATAGAGAAACAGCCTGGACACTTCGAGCGCCAGCGTATGGCCATGGGCCCTGCGGATCAGTTCCAGCATCAGGTCGAGCGTCGGAACCGGTCCGCCTGTCGTAATGCGCTTGCTGTCGATCACGAAGCGGTCTCGAACAAGCTCGACCTCCGGATAAACCAGCGAAAAGGCCTCCAGATCCTCCCAGTGGATGGTTGCACGCGACCCGTTCAGCAGGCCAGCCTCGGCCAGCACGAAGGTTCCGGTCTCAATACCCGCGATCAGGCTTCGATGTCTCGCTGTGCGAGCAAGCTGCGCCTTCAGGTCGTTCGTGACGCTTTTCTTCCAGTCATAACTCGACAAGACGAACAGCGGGTCCGTTTCCCTTGCCGGTCGAAACGCGCCAGCCACCGCGATCGGTATTCCGCATGTCGTGTCGACCGGCGTTCCATCAGGAGAACGCAGTGTCCAGCGATAGAGGTCGCCTCCGGCAATGCGATTTGCAGCCCGCAAAGGTTCGATCACCGACGCCAGAAGGATGAGGTTGGTCTCTGGCAGAAGAAGGATATCGAAGTGCTGACTGGGGGCCTTTTGGCTCATTCACCGTAATCCGTGCTGACTGCCGATAGTGTATGAAATGGCTCCGATAATGCAAAGCATTCCATCTGCCTCTCGGTCGTAATACGCTCAATCAGAAGGAGCATATGATGCCGCTTGAGATGAACCGCGAGGTTTTCATAACCTGCGCCGTGACGGGTGCCGGAGATACGACATCACGATCGTCACACGTGCCCATCACGCCGAAGCAGATCGCCGATTCTGCGATCGACGCGGCGAAGGCGGGAGCCGCCGTGGTTCACTGCCATGTGCGCAACCCGGAAACCGGTGCTGCGGCCCGCAATATCGAACTCTACAGGGAAGTGACCGATCGCATCCGCTCGGCCGATGTCGATGTGGTCCTGAACCTCACCGCCGGCATGGGCGGCGATCTCGTGTTCGGCAATGTCGAAGCGCCGTTCCCGGTCAATCCTGATGGAACCGACATGGCCGGCGCGACCGAGCGTGTGGCGCATGTGGCGGAGTGCCTGCCGGAGATCTGCACGCTCGACTGCGGCACCATGAATTTCTCGCTCGGCGATTACGTCATGACCAACACGCCGTCGATGCTGCGCGAAATGGCAAGGCAGATGACGGCGCTTGGCGTGCGTCCCGAGATCGAGGCTTTCGATACCGGCCATCTGTGGTTTGCCAAGCAACTCGTCGAGGAAGGCCTGATCGAGGATCCGGTGCTGATCCAGCTCTGCATGGGAATTCCATGGGGCGCGCCCGACGACCTGAACACGTTCATGGCCATGGTCAACAACGTTCCGAAAACCTGGACGTTCTCGGCCTTCTCGATCGGCCGCAACGCGCTTGCCTATCCGGCGGCAGCGGTGCTGGCCGGCGGCAATGTCCGGGTCGGTCTTGAAGACAATCTCTATGCCGGCAAGGGGCAGCTCGCGACCAACGCGCAGCTCGTCGAAAAGGCGGTTGGCGTGATCGAGGGCATGGGCGCAAAGATCATCGGCCCGGCCGAAGTGCGTGAAAAACTCAAGCTGCAGAAACGGCGATCGGCATGAGCAAGATCAAGAAGGCAGCCTGTATCGGTGGCGGTGTCATCGGTGGCGCCTGGGCCGCGCGTTTCCTGCTTGGCGGCATCGACGTTTCCATCTTCGATCCGCACCCCGATGCCGAGCGCATCGTCACGGAGGTGGTGGCCAATGCGGAGCGCGCCTATGGCATGCTGACCATGGCGCCGCTGCCGCCTCGGGGAAAACTCGTCTTTTGCCCCACGCTGGAGGAGGCGGTCGCAGGCGCCGACTGGATCCAGGAAAGCGTCCCGGAACGGCTGGACCTGAAGCGTGGCGTGCTGACGAAAATCGATGCGGCCGCCGATCCGAAGGCGCTGATCGGGTCGTCCACATCCGGCCTGATGCCGACGCAACTGCAGCGCGACATGCGGCATCCCGAGCGAATGTTCGTCGCGCATCCCTACAACCCGGTCTACCTGCTGCCGCTGGCCGAACTGGTCGGCGGGGAACGCACAAGTCCGGAGACCCTGCTTCTCGCCCGCGAGCGGCTGGCGCCGATTGGCATGAAGGGCGTGATCCTCAAGAAGGAGATCGAAGCCTTTGTCGGCGACCGTCTGCTGGAAGCCTTCTGGCGTGAGGCGCTGTGGCTGATCCATGACGATATCTGCGATACCGAGACACTCGACGATGTGATCCGCTATTCCTTCGGCATGCGCTGGGCGCAGATGGGACTGTTCGAAACCTACCGCATTGCGGGTGGCGAAGCGGGCATGCGGCATTTTCTGGCGCAGTTCGGCCCCTGCCTCGCCTGGCCCTGGACCAAGCTGACCGACGTGGTCGATCTCGATGACGCCCTGGTCGACAAGATCGCAGCCCAATCGGATGCCCAGTCCGGCGCCTATGGCATCCGCGATCTGGAGCGGATCCGGGATGAAAACCTCGTCGGAATCATGCAGGCGCTGAAGGCCGGCGACGGCGGCAAGGGCTGGGGCGCGGGCAAAATCCTGTCCGAGTTCGAGACGCATCTCTGGTCCGAAGGTGGCGGAAACGGCAAGGGGACAAGCCTGTCCGTCGACACCTCGGCCCCGCTGCGGCTGGTCGATACCAAGGTCAACGCCGCCTGGGTCGATTACAATGGCCACATGACGGAGCACCGATACCTCCAGGTGTTCGGCGACACGTCCGATGCCCTGCTGCGCCTGATCGGCGTCGACTTCGCGTATGTCGAGGCGGGCCACAGCTATTACACGGTCGAGACGCATATCCGGCATCTGGGCGAGGCCAAGCTCGGCCAGGCGATCTACGCCACACTGCAGATCCTGTCCGTCGACGAAAAGCGCGTCCGATTTTTCTCGACCATTCACGACTCGAAGACTGACGGCATCATCGCGACGGCAGAGCAACTGATGCTGCATGTGGATGCAAGCGCCGGCAAATCCGTTGTCGCTCCTCCGGAAGTGATGGCAAAGCTTGCGCCGATTGCGCAGGCGCATGCCAAGCTAACGTTCCCGGACGGGGCAGGCCGCTCAGTCGGGCAGAAAAATTAGCTCAGCGGAAGCGTTAGGCGGCCGGAACAATAACCGCATCTCCTCTGTTTCTGACAACAAGGAGAGATGCGCCATGACCTACGAGTTAAGGGCCGTCCGAGGCGATCAGATCATTCGGGAAAGTTTCGCAACGGCGCAGGATGCCGTCTCTTCGATCGATGCGTTGCGTGGACAGGGGGTGCGGGTGGAAGTAGCCATCGACAGCACCGCAGTCCAGCCTGATACACTGACGGATTCGGAACGGCTGATCATCCTGAAAGAAGGCCGGAGGTCCGCGGCAAGCGGCAACACGCTGGACACCTGCCCTTACACGGATGATCTTGACCGTCGCGCACTTTGGCTGGAAGGATATCAGGATCCGAGCTGATTGATTTTTCTGCCGGACGATCACACGTATCCCAACAGGGCAAAAATCATGCAGATTCGTCCGTTTAGCGCCGGGGACACCGATGAACTTGCGGGACTGCTCGAGGAAATGCAGGGCTATTACGGCGTGTTCTGCCCTCCGCGGGACGCAATCGTCGCGGGGATTCTCAACCGGCCGCTCAATACCGAGATCATCGTCGCCGGAACCAGCCGCGTGATCGGCTTTGCCGCCTTCGCTTCGATCTTTCCCGGTCCCGGCCTGGTGCCGGGCCTGTTCCTCAAAGAGCTTTTCGTGTCAGCTTCCGAGCGGGGCCAAGAGGTTGGTATCAAACTGATGCAGCGGCTTGCAGCGATTGCCGTCGAACGGAAGTTTGGCCGCGTCGATTGGACGGCGGCGCGCACGAACCAGCGGCTGTTGAAGTTCTACGACGACCTTGGCGGCGAGCGGAAGGAAACCCACATCTTCTACCGTCTCGAGGGTGCGAAACTGAACGCGCTGGCTGAACGGAGCTAGCTTAGAAAGCGCTGTCCTATCCCGGAAGCACGGACAGCCAGCGCCCCCGCTATGACATTCCTGCCACAGTTTGACCTCGCGTTTCCGTTCCGGGCAACTCTTGCTTTGAGCAAAAGAGTTCAGCCGTTGACTTGCAAAAGCCCTCCCGATAATTCCTGATCAAAATAATCATGATTTCCTTTCCGCTTGGTCTGAAGCGGCGGGGCGTCGTGGCAGGAATTTTAGTACGAGGGGAATTTCGCGTGGCGTTTCGGTCAAGACCTTTTCAAGTCAATGGTTTTTCACGGATTTCGACGGGGCGACGGGTAAGCGCCCAATGGATAGCGCTTCTTTCCAGTGTGGCAATCCTGCTGCCGCTGCAGGCTCTTGCACAGACAGCTGATGCCACCGGCACAACGCTCGCGCCGATTGTGCTCGAAAGCGGTGGCAATGGAGTGGGTCCTGATGCGACGATCGTTGCCAAGGCTTCCCGTTCCAGCAGCAAGACCGATACCCCTCTGCTCGACGCGCCCGCTTCGGTTTCCGTCGTGACGGAAGAAGAACTGGAAAAGCGCGGCGTCACGACGCTCGACGAGGCTCTGGCCTATACGCCGGGTGTTTCGACCGACATCTACGGCTCCGACAATCGCTACGATCACTATCTGATCCGCGGGTTCTACTCGACCGGCAACGCGACCTATCGCGACGGTCTGCCGATGTATACGGGTGGCGATTTTACGACCAACCGTATCGAACCCTACGCGATGCAGCGCATCGAAGTGCTGAAGGGTTCCAACTCGTCTCTGTTCGGACTGTCGGGACCGGGTGGTATCGTTAATGCGGTGACCAAGCTTCCGCAGGACGAGAAATTCGGCGAAGTCTACACGACACTCGGCGACGGTCATGTCGAGACTGGAACCGATTTCGGCGGCCCGCTGGATGCAGACGGTATCTGGAGCTATCGTTTGACCGGCAAGTGGCAGAATGCCGACGCAGGGATCGACGAGACCGAAGACGATCGCATCTACGTCGCGCCGGCGCTGACCTGGTCTCCGACCGCGGATACGTCCTTCACGTTTCTGATGGACTACAACAAGCGTGACGGCAGCACGTCTCACGGCATTCCGCTCGGCTCCGGCATCGATTCCGAGACCTATCTCGGCGAGCAAGATTTCGACAACATGGACGTAATCGAGAAGAATATCGGTTACCAGTTCCGCCACGATTTCGGCAATGGTTTCGAGTTCCGCCAGAACGCCAGGTACACCAAACTCGATGTCACATACGAGAGTGTCTACAATTCGGCTGATCCAGCCACGAGCCGGAACGCTCTTGCAGTCTACGGCGAATCCACGCGCTTCCATATCGACAACCAGTTGCAGTACGAGGCGAGCTTTGGTGCCTTCGACAGCCGGACGCTGCTCGGCTTCGACTACGGCCGCGACAGCAACGAGGAAATGCGGTTTGACGGTACTGCACTCGGCATCGGCGATATCCGCAATCCGGTATACTGCGGTCGAAGCTGCGTGTCATTCGGTGCCGGCGTTGCGTCCGAATCCGATCTCACGACCAAGGGTCTCTATATCCAGGAAGAGCTGACCTACGACGATCGGCTGATCTTCACTGTTGGCGGTCGTTATGATCACGCCGAGACAGAAAACACCTCCTACGGGACCTACTCCGACGCGATCGACGAGAATTTTTCGAAGCGCGCCGGTGTGACGTACAAGGCAACAAGCGAAGTATCCGTCTACGCCAACTACTCGGAATCCTTCCTGCCGGTTGCGGCCAATCGCAGCTACTTCATCGGCACCCCTAAACCGCAGGAAGGCAGGCAGTACGAAATCGGCATCAAGTATGAGCCGACCGGCATCGATGCGCTCTTCACGGCGGCACTGTTCGACCTGACGCAGACCAATGTTGCACAATGGGCACCGGACTATTCGGCACAGTACCAGGTCGGAAAGATCAACGTTCGCGGTCTCGAACTGGAAGCCAAGGTCGCGCTGTCCAATCGGATCAACTTTACCGCCGGATATTCCTACCTGGATGCAGAGATCGAGGAGGATGTCGACCCCACTCTCGTCGGCAACCGGCCGTATCTGGTTCCCAAGCACATGGCGTCGGCATGGTTCGACTACACGCTTCCCGGCAACGGCGCGCGCGGCGATCTGACGCTCGGCGTTGGCGGACGCCTGGTCGGCAGTTCCTATGCCGATAACGCCAACACGGATCCCGTTCCGTCGAGGGTCCTGTTCGACGCAGCCGTGAAATATCAGATCCGCGACAACGTCGCTCTCTCGGCGAACGTCACGAACCTGCTCGATAAGGAATATATCAGCCAGATCGACGGCTTCAGCAACACCGCCTATTACGGCGATCGCCGTACGGTTCTCGCAACGCTGAAATACACTTGGTAACCGGGCTTCGCCTCAATGGGGCACTCGAACTGTGAAACCTGATTATACCAAGACATGACTGTGGAAAGGACCGTTTACAGATGCCTATCTGCCAGACAGCGATCGGCTTCGGTATCGTTGCACCCACGAGACGACAGGTTCTGACGGCTATCGCGTCGGGGTTTGCCGCTGCGGCGACCGGAGGCCTTCCTGGTGTCGCGATGGCGCAAGACGAACTTCGCTTTGTCCATGCCTTCGGTGAAACGGTACTGCCGCAGCCGGCCAGGCGTGTGGTCTCGCTCGGGTATTCCACCCATGATCCTCTCCTGGCGCTGGGTGTCGTCCCTGTCGCCACGCGCCAGTGGTTCGGAGGCTATCCCTACAACGTCTGGCCTTGGGCCCAGGCGCTGATGGGAGATGCCCAGCCGCAGGTCATCTCGGGTGAAGTGTCAATGGAGATCGTCGCTTCGCTCCAACCGGACCTGATTATCGGCATCGGATCAGGTATCTCGCAGGCCGAATACGATATCCTATCCCAGATTGCGCCTGTCCTGATGCAGGAAAAGGGCGATCTCGCCTATGGCACCACCTGGGACGCCCAGACCCGCGTCATCGGTCGCGCGGTCGGCAACACTGGCAAGGCTGAGGAACTCATCGAAGGCGTCAAGTCGAGGTTTGCGGACATCAGGACACGGCATCCGCAATGGGCGGAACAGACCGCTGTCTGCGCCTACAATTTCGGCGGAGAAACCGGTGCCTTCATCGGCACCGATACCCGCGCGACGTTCCTGAAGGAATTGGGTTTCAGGCCGCCGCCAGCACTCGCCAACCTCGAAACAAACGAGGGTTTTTACGCCCGGCTTTCCCCGGAGGATCTTTCCAGTCTCGACGCGGACCTGCTGATCTGGGTCTCCACGTCCGATGCCGTGCCGGACATCGTCTCAATGCCGATGCGCAAGACGCTGAAGGCTCATGTCGAGGGTCGTGAGGTTCTGGCCGGAGCGCTTCTGGCCGGAGCGTTGACCTTCGGCAGCGTTCTTTCCCTGCCGTTCGCGCTCGAGCGGCTCGAAGCGGAGATCGGGTTGGCTCTGGACGGGAAAGTCGAGACACAGGTTCCGTCAAGCGTTGCCGCCGGGCTTGCCCCGTGAAATCAGCCGCCGTCCTTGGCCTGATTTTCCTCTTCGCCGTGGTGCTGACACTTGGCGTCGGGGTGCGCGATGTCACGCCTATCGATGTGTTCCAGGCAATCTTTGCATATGATGAGAGCAATCCGGTCCATATCGTCATCGGTTCCGTCCGAATGCCGCGCCTTGTCGCGGCGCTGATCGCCGGTGCGGGCCTCGGTATCGCCGGCACGATCATGCAGGCGCTCACTCGTAATCCGCTGGCGGATCCCGGCATCATGGGCGTCAACTCCGGTGCCGCCTTCGCAGTGGTGATTGCGGCTTTGCTGACAGGGCGGTCCGATAGTGGCTTGATGTCTGCCATGGCCTTTCCGGGCGCAGCACTCGCCGCCGCCGCCGTGTTCATGCTGGGCGGTGGACTACGCGGCGATGCAGGCCCCGTCCGGCTGGCGCTCGCGGGCACAGCGCTCAATGCGATGCTTCTGTCTCTGGTCTCGGCCATCGTCCTTGCCCGCAACGAGACGCTCGAAATTCTCCGTTTCTGGATCACAGGATCGCTGGCACAGGCTGGCGCGCGTCCGCTCGCCGGCATGGGGAGCGCCGCTGCCATCGGTATCGGGGTGGCTCTCCTGATTGCGCCGCGCATCGAGGCACTTTCACTCGGGTCTTCGCTTGCCCGCGGGCTGGGCACGAAACCGGCGCGCGTGCAGGCCGGAGCTCTCGTGGCGATCACGCTGACGACGGGTGCTGCGGTCGCGGTCGCGGGCCCCATCGCTTTCGTCGGCCTTCTGGTTCCGCCCCTGGCGCGGCGCGTCGCCGGACACGCCCTGCGGTTCGAGCTGATGGCGGCCGCTGTCATCGGCGCGTCGATCCTGCTCTATGCGGATACGCTCGGGCGTATCCTTCTCGCGCCATCGGAAATTCGCGTCGGCATCATGACAGCGCTGATCGGGGCTCCGGCTTTCGTCATCATCGCACGGCGGCTTCGTCCCGGAGCGACATCGTGACGGCGCGAGGCAATGGTCGGGCGAGGGGTGGCGGCAGGGCTGGCGTCGTCCTGCTGGTTGGCCTGCTGCTTTCCTCCATTCTCGCATCGCTCATGCTCGGCCAGATCTTTTTGACACCGCAGGATCTGTGGACCGGTCTATGGACGGGGACCGGGCCAGGAGCGCTGACGCTGCGTGTCCTGCGAGGCCCGGGAATTGCGACGGCAGTCGGTGTCGGGGCCGTTCTCGGCGCGTCCGGCACGATCTTCCAGATCCTGCTGCGCAATCCGCTGGCGGCGCCGGATGTGATGGGTTTCATGCAAGGTGCTGGCCTTGCGGTGATCTGCGGCGTCGCCTTCGGCCTTTCCCTGCCGCTGCCATTTCTGGCCGCCGCTGGCGGATTGATTGCGGCTGTCATTGTTGCGGGACTTTCTTACCGGCGGCACGGTACGCAGGCGGCGCTGACGCTTATTCTCGTCGGCCTCGGAATGGGTTTTTTCTGTTCTGCTGCAAGCAGCTTCCTGATGACCCGCCTGCCGCTCCAGGAGGCTGCGGATGCGCAGCGCTGGCTTGCAGGCTCTCTGGCCGCCCGCAACTGGGGACATGCGCTTCAGGTTTCCGCCACCGGCGGCGTTCTGTTTGCTTTGCTGGCCTTTCAGGTGCGCTCGCTCGGCCTGCTCGAACTGGGCGATGAGCTTGCAACGGGTCTCGGCGCGCGTGTGCGCCGGTCGAAATATCTGCTGATCGCCACGGGTGTGCTGCTGGCCGGCGCCGGTGTCGCCGTGGCGGGGCCGGTGCCGTTCGTGGCGCTGATGGCCGGGCCGCTCGGCTCGCGGATGACTAAGGCCAGCAGTCCGGGATCGCGGCTTGCAGCAGCCGCCGTCACAGGTGCCACAATTACTGTACTCGCGGATCTCGTCGCGCGCTCGCTTGTGCCGGGTCTGCAGCTACCGGTCGGCGTGATGACAGGGATCATGGGAGCGCCCTATCTACTGTGGCTGCTCTCGCGTGAAATGGAGACTGGAGACCTGTGACAGGCAAGGCGCTGAAAACCGAACTCCTGACCCTTGGCTATCGCGACCGGATCGTGATCCAGGATCTGTCGCTCACACTGCCGGACGGCAAGATCACGACCATTCTCGGGCCGAACGGATGCGGAAAATCGACGCTTCTGAAAGCGTTGGCACGGCTTATCCCGCCGCTGCACGGCACTGTGACGCTGGGGGGGGATGATATTGCGAAGATCGACACGAGAGCTCTCGCACGAAGGCTCGCCATCCTGCCGCAGGCATCCAAGGCCCCGGAAGGCATCAGTGTGTCTGATCTGGTGCGGCGAGGCCGCACACCCTGGCGCGGACTGCTCGCGCCCTGGAGCGAGACCGATGCGATCGCCTGCGAACGGGCGTTGTCACAGGTCGGCCTTGCCGATCTCGCCGACAGGCCGCTCGACGAACTGTCCGGCGGCCAGAGGCAGCGGGCCTGGATCGCGCTCGTGCTCGCACAGGATACGCCCTACCTTTTGCTCGATGAGCCGACGACATGGCTTGACCTCAGCCACCAGATGGACGTGCTTTCCGTGCTGCGCGAGCGCAATCGCAACCACGGAACGACGGTTGTGGCCGTACTGCACGATCTCAATCTAGCCGTCCGGTTTTCCGATCATCTCGTGTTGCTCGGCAGTAACGGACTGGTGGATGTGGGAAGCCCCGAGCAGGTCATGACGGAAGCCAATCTCGACGCGGCTTTCGGTTTGAAATCAATGATCATTGCCGATCCGGTGACGGGAAAACCGATGGTCGTCCCGCGGTAAACTGGTCGATGCCGGCGGCATGCCGACAAGCCTCGCGCCAGAAACGTGATATATATTCATATCACGGGGAAGATCTCATTCATAAAAACTAACAGTGATTGTTTTCACTTAAGAATTTGGACTGTTTATTGCCGCGAAGCAAATCCGTGCCGGATTCACGAATCTATACTGTTGCGCTAGATTCTGCTCAGCAAATGATTCGCCGTCACGATGCATTTATCTAGTGAGGCCACATTGGACGCAGTAAGCCACAGGTTTGAAGACCAGAGTTCTTCAGTCGAATACTGGGCCATGAACAGGGCCCATCAGATTGTCGTCCACCACGGTATGAGCCTGATCGAAGCCGCGCAGTGCCTTGACCGCAAGCGAACCAGCGCAAGCACCTACGCGCTCAGAAAAGCGATCATGGATTGCCTTGTCGAAGCGCTCACACAAGGCACCCAGCAGGAGGTGACGCCTGCAGAATGATTCTCATCACTGAGAGTTGAAGTCGAGTTCGCGCAACGGCATCGAAGCTTTTCATTCCTGTGTTACTGTTTTCAGCAGTACAAACGCAGTGATTGGAGTGCAGATGCTTGCAACACTCGCGATGCTGATCAGCCTGTCTTTGGCTGCAACGCCCGTCGTACAATCGCCTGCCACTGCGGGCGGTCCGTCCGGCGAGGTCGATGTCGAACTCGTCCTAGCCGTCGATACCTCCCGTTCCATGGATTTCGAAGAGGTCGCCATCCAACGCGAAGGCTATATCGAAGCTCTCCAGCACAGGGAATTTCTCGATGCGGTCAGGTCAGGCATGACCGGCCGCATTGCGATCAGCTATTTCGAATGGGCTGGCGGGGTCGTGCCGGGGTCGGTCATCGACTGGCACGTGATCGAAAATGCGCAGGATGCGCTCGTCTTTACGCAAAAACTGGCAGCGCGTCCGATCGAGACACAGAGGCGGACGTCGATTTCCGCGGCGATCACGCAAGGGGCGACGATGATCGTCTCCAACCCGCTGAGGGGCATGCGGCAGGTCATCGATATCTCGGGCGATGGGCCCAACAATTCCGGCAACCCGGTTGAGCCTGCAAGGAACAAGGCGGTCGAGGCCGGAATCGTCATCAACGGTCTAGCTCTGATGCTGCGACCGTCAGGTGCACCGGGCGGCCTGGACAAGTATTACGCGGATTGCGTGACGGGTGGTCCGGGCTCCTTCGTTCTCCCGGTTCACCGCATCGAGGATTTCGCAGTCGCGGTGCGCCGCAAGCTGGTGATGGAGGTGAGCGGCATCACGCCACCGGAGAAAGTCATGAAGATTGCTTCGGCGCCCAAGAGCGATTGCATGATGGGCGAGAAACAGTGGCAGGACATTTTCGACCGTTAGACTAAGACTAAAGACGGGGTAGTGAGCATCAAAGCCCCGCGGACCAGCTTTTGACGTGGGCCGCAACCGTCTTCAGGTGATCGTCGGCGGAATAGCCTGAAACGGTTTTTCGCGGCTTCAGATCGTGATCGCCATCGGGAAGCCACAGGAGTTCGATCGCGTCCGAAAGATCGTAGCCTTTGACCTCCTCTTCGCTGCCGAGCGGGTCGCGGGTTCCCTGGCAGATCAGCGTCGGCGTCTTAAGGTCGCTCAGATGTGCGGTGCGGAGCTTGTCCGGTTTGGCCGGCGGGTGGAACGGATAACCCAGGCAGAGGAGACCGGCAATCCTGCCATCGGCAAACGCCTGGTCAGCAACCATGCTGGCGACGCGTCCGCCCATGGATTTTCCGCCGATCACCAAAAGGGATTTCACATCAAGGTCGGTGATTGCCTTTAGGTATTCCTCCTGCAATCGTTCGGCTTTCGGTGGCGGCCGGTTGCTGCCGCTTTCACGCCGCGCCGCCATGTATGCGAACTCGAACCGCGCCACGCGAAACCCTTCGTCAGCGAGAGCCTCAGTGACGGCTGTCATCGCGCCTGAATCCATCGGGGCGCCTGCGCCATGCGCAAGAAGGATGGTCACCGGCGCGTCTTGTCGTCCATCGATCAGAAATTGTGTCGCCATCGTCAAGAAGCCCTTCCGCAAACTGAGGATAAGTCCTTTTATCGGCAGACGGATAGCTAGCCAATCGGGGCCATGTTCCTATCTATGCCATTCAGGCGTGTAAGCGAAAGCGACCGGTTTGGGCGGAACTGCCAGTATCGAAAACAGCAAGACGCAAGCCGATGGCGAATTGCGGCGCTTTCTCGTGGGCCTTGGCCGGGGTGCCGCGGGCGCGATGCTGTTCGGCATTCCCATGCTGATGACGATGGAGCTGTGGGAACTGGGTTTCTATATCGAGCAATCCCGGCTCCTGATCCTGCTCCTCGTCAACATCCCGCTCCTGATCGTGCTTGCGCATCTCATCGGGTTTGAGCGGACCTCTACCTTCTGGCAGGCCGTGCGCGACGCGTTGACGGCCTTCGCGCTCGGGATCGTCATGAGTGGTGCGGCACTTGTGATGCTCGGCGTGCTGAAGGCCGATATGCCCATGGCAACGATCATCGGCAAGATCGCCATCCAGGCGGTTCCGGCAAGCATCGGCGCCATGCTCGGGCGCTCCCAGCTGGGTGGAGAGGATAACGCTGACGACGAGGACGACGAGACGTCCCAGTCATCAGATGCCGTTCCCGACAGTCTTTCGACGAACTACGTGCGCGAGCTGTTTCTGATGGCGATCGGTGCACTGTTTCTCAACCTCAATGTCGCGCCGACGGAAGAAGTCGTCCTGATTTCCTACAAGATGATGAACTGGCACGGGGTCGTGACAATCCTGGTGTCGATCGCCATCATGCACTGTTTCGTCTATGCGGTGTCTTTTCGCGGCGGGCACAGAATGCCGGAAGACAGCTCACGCTGGCCTATCTTCTTCCGCTACACGCTTCCCGGTTATATGGTCGCGATGCTGGTCAGCCTCTATGTGCTGTGGATCTTCGGCCGGCTGGACGGCATGGCGGCAACGCCGGTGCTGATCTCGGTCATCGTCCTCTCATTCCCGGGGGCGATCGGCGCTGCCGCGGCCCGACTGATCCTTTAGCGAGGCCCTGATGAAAGACACGAGCGATATCGGCAAGGTCACCGAAAAGGGTGAGGCACACTGGATCGAGTGGGTCACTGCGATCGTTTCGACGCTGATTGTTGCGGGCGTCCTAGGCTGGGTTGGCTGGCGCGCCGTAAGTGAGGAGAAAGTCCCGCCCGCGTTCCGTATCGAGATCACCGAGCGCATGCCCGTCGAGGGCGGCTACCGCATCCGGTTCGATGTTTCCAACAGCGCTAACCGAACGGCGGCAGCGGTCGTCGTGCGCGGCGAGGTCATGGATGGTGATGCGGCCGTCGAACAGGCGGATGTCACCTTCGATTACGTTCCCGCGCAATCGAAAGCCTCGGGAGCCATCCTTTTCGCCCGTGAGCCGCGTCAGGATCAGATCCGGTTGCGGACGATCAGCTTCACCGATCCCTGAACGGACGCCGCCAGCCGATCATGGCTTTTCGACGGGCGCCGCCAATGCAATCCACTCACGTTCTGGAATCCGGCGTGACATTTCGTGTAGCGATGACGGGATCGATTCGGAGTCATGTGCGTTTATGTTCGCTGCCTGCGACCGACCAAGAGGTGAGGTCGCGGTAAAAGAAGAATTAAATGGAGTACAGGGATGAATAAGACTTTCGCCGCGGCTGTTGCCGCCCTGCCGATCGTTCTCACCGCAACGACCGCCTTTTCTGCAGACGTGATTTCGCGCAGGGATGCACCATACCAGGAAGCTGACCAGCGCGGCGGCGTCCGTATCGGCTATCTCGATTGCCAGGTCGGCGGTGGCGTCGGTTACGTCATCGGTTCCGCCAAGGAAGCCGAATGCACCTTCTCGTCCACGATGGGCAGCGAGCCGATCGATCAGTACACCGGCGTCATTCGCAAGATGGGTGTCGATCTCGGATTTACCACGCGCAGCCGCCTGATCTGGGCAGTCTTCGCACCTACCGCTGGCTATCACCACGGTTCGCTCGGCGGCCTCTACCAGGGCGCAACGGCTGAAGCGACTGTCGGTGCCGGCATCGGCGCCAACATTCTCGTCGGCGGCACATCCGGTTCGATCCATCTCCAGACCGTCAGCATCACCGGTCAGCTCGGCCTGAACGTTGCTGCGACAGGTACTTCGGTTACGCTGACCCCAGCCAACTGATCTATCGGCCAGACGTCAAGTCATTTGGAAGGCCGCCGGGTAACTCCGGCGGCCTTTCCATGTCTGGTAGCAACCTCTTGAACCGGTCCGCGCAAAATCATATTTTGACCCTGTCGCTTGGAAACAGCGTGCAGTTTGCGATCAATCAATTCGGCTAGGCGGCCGCGCCCCTACCGCGACAAGATAAGGATCGGCATCATGGATATAGAGAAAATCTTGGCGTCCGTCGTCGCGGTACGCGCCTCCATTCCCGATAACGCGTTCACGGCCGATGCTCTCGGCGTCCGGCGCGAAGGCAGCGGTGTGGTCATCCGGGAAAACGGTCTTATCCTGACGATCGGCTATCTGATTACCGAGGCCGATGACGTGTGGATCACGAGCCGTGATGGCCGCAAGGTCCCGGGCCATGCACTCGCCTACGATCAGGAAAGCGGCTTCGGTCTCGTGCAGGCCTTGGCGCCCTTGGAACTGCCTGCGCTCGAGATCGGGGATTCCGACAATGCTGCTGTCGGAGATCCGATCGTTTTTGCGGACGGGGAGGGCCAGTATGTGCGCGGCAATATCGTCGCCAAGCAGGAGTTCGCAGGATACTGGGAGTACCTGCTCGACGAGGCGATCTTTATCACGCCGGCGCATCCCTCCTGGGGAGGCGCCGCGATGGTCGATGCCGAAGGCCGGTTGATCGGCGTCGGCTCGCTACGGCTGCAGATGAGCAAGGGCGGAGAGATCGCCGATATCAATATGGTGGTCCCGATCAACCTACTGGCTCCAATCTTGGATGACCTGCTCAACAGCGGCGAATTCAAGCGCCAGCCGCGCCCTTGGCTCGGCGCGTTCTCGGCAGAAACGAATGGCGACGTCGTTGTCATGAGCGTCACCGAAAATGGCCCGGCCGCAAAGGCAGGGCTCAAGCGTGGCGACGTCATCTCGGAAATCCGCGACGGTGAGGTCGACGGGTTGGCTGACTTCTACCGCAAGGTTTGGGAAAGCGGTCCGCCCGGTGCGGAAATTCCCATGCGTGTTCTCCGTGACGGCCGCGAAGCCTGGCTTCGCGTGAAATCGGCGGACCGCAACGACTTCCTTCTGAAACCGCAACTGCAGTGAACGACAGCCGGATTACCGGATCAGGATCGCCCTGAAATCGTTGACATTCGTGCCCGTCGGGCCGGTGACGAACAGGTCACCGGTCGCTTCGAAGCCGGTATAGCTGTCGTTGCGTGACAGAAGCGCGCGTCCATCCTGTCCGGCCGCGATCAGTCGCCTTGTCGTGCTGCCGTCGCAAAAGGCGCCGGCGTTGTTTTCGGAGCCGTCGATCCCATCCGTATCGGCTGCGAGCGCAGTGATCTCGAGGCCGTCGATAGCGAGCGCATGGGCCAGTGCGAATTCGCCGTTGCGTCCGCCACGTCCGCCGTCGGAGCGCAGCGTCACAGTCGTTTCGCCACCTGAGAGAAGCACGGCAGGCTTGGCGAACGGCCGGTCGTGCTTTGCAATTTCCCGCGCAATCGCTGCATGAACGAGCGCCACATCGCGCGCTTCACCTTCGATGGAATCCGACAGGATATGCGGCGTCAGGCCGTGTGCCAGCGCTATCTCGGCGGCGGCCTGCAGCGAAACGCCGGCCGAGGCGATGACGTGATGCTCGTTCCGGGCGAAAACCGGGTCTGAAGGATCCGGAGCATCGGCTGCGGGTGACGTCAGATGCGCCATCATGGCCCGCGTGAGATTGAGTCCGTAGTTTTCGACGATGGCCAGCGCATCGTGCCGCGTGCTTTCGTCGGGGATTGTCGGGCCGGACGCGACAAAGGCCGGATTGTCGCCGGGGATGTCGGAGACGATCAGGCTGACGACCCTGGCCTGGGTTGCTGCCGCAAGACGGCCACCCTTGATCGTCGACAGATGCTTGCGGACAACGTTCATCGCAGAAATCGGCGCGCCCGATGCCAGCAGGATCTCGTTGAGGGCGATCTCGTCATCGAGCGTCAGTCCCTCCGGTGGCGCCGGCAGAAGGGCAGAGCCGCCGCCGCAGACCAGTGCAATCACCAGATCCCGTTCCGTCAGATCAGAGACCGTTTCCATGATCTTCACCGCAGCGGCGAGACCGGCCGCATCAGGCACAGGGTGAGACGCTTCCAGAACCTCGATAAACCGTGTTTCGCAACCGTAGCCGTAACGGGTGACGACGACGCCTGAGAGCTCGCCGGGCCATATCGTTTCCAGCGCAGCTGCCATCTGGGCTGCGCCCTTGCCGGCGCCGACGACTACGGTACGGCCGTTCTGTGGCGGCTCAGGCAGGTGCCGGCTGATGCCGGTTAGAGGATCGGCTGCCTTTACCGCTGCGCGGAACATCGCCTCCAACAATTCCCGATCCTGCATTCTCCGCTCCCTCATGCCTTCATTCGTCCGTTCGATCACGGTGACTTGCGGTCGTCAATCGCGTTTGCCCGCCGCCCCTGCAATGCCGCGTGCAGCCTGGCGGATCGTCTGCATCAGAATGTCGAGTGGCGCGGGGACGCCGGCTTCGGCCTTGAGGGTCAGCCCCACCGGACCCTTCGTCTCCGCCGTGTCGATGGGCAGCGTTGCCAGCAGGCCGTGGGCGATATCGGCCGCCACAACGCCGTGGGAGATGATCCAGATAGCGTCGCTGGTCTGGACGAAGGCGCGACCGAACGTATCGGAAACCGTCTCGATCTGGACCGGGAGATCGGTAATGCCGTGGGTGATCAGAAACTGTTCGACGACCGGCCGAATGATCGATCCGCGCGTCGGCATCAGGATCGGGAAATGACCCAGCGTTTCAAACAGCGACTGTTTCGCCTCGAGCAGTGGATGCCCGGTGCGGACCGCAAACACGACCTGTTCCGAATAGAGATGCTCGAAGCTCAGCCCCGCCATTTTCTCGGGCGCCGCAAGCCGTCCCACCACCAGATCGAGGTCGCCGAGGCGTAGCTGTTCCATCAGGACGGCATTCTCGCCCGTCACGATCTTGACCTGGCCGCCTGCATTCTCGGCAAGGAAAAGCGTCATTGCCCGCGGCATGATGTTGCTGGCGACCGTCGGGAGTGCGCCGATCCGCAGCGGCATCGTGTCACCAAAGCGGGTGGTGGAGACGGCATCCATGCCCCTCTTCAAGGAGGCGAGCGTGGTCCCGGCGTGGCGCAGAAACACTTCCCCTGACCGCGTCAAGCGCAGACCGCGGCCTTCGCGCTCGAACACCGTCACGCCAAGCGCCTCCTCCATCTCGCGAATGGTCTTCGTCACCGCCGGCTGGCTGACATTCAGCACCTTGGAGGCCTGCACGACACTCTTCTGCCGTGCGACCTCGACAAAGGTCTGCAGGTGGCGGAACTTGATTTTCAGATTGTCCAAATTCATAACCCATGGGTTAAGTAATGGCCGGAAATTATCATTTTACTTAACCGCATGCCAGTGCGAACACTATGCCCGGGAGGATTTGGTTCATGCAGTTTGTCGATCTTGACGGCGTCGTGGTTCACTATGATACCGACTGGGCGGGAGATAACCGGCCGGTCGTGGTGCTCGTGAATTCGCTCGGTACGGATAGCCGTATCTGGCATCACGTTGTCCCCAAGCTGGCAGGCGACTACACCGTGTTGACCTACGACAAGCGTGGTCACGGGTTGTCGGATCTGGGCAACCCTCCCTATTCCATAGAGGATCTCTCCGGTGAGCTTGCCTCGCTGCTTGATCACCTTGGTCTGTCCAATGTCATCGTCTGCGGCCTTTCCGTGGGTGGATTGATTGCCCAGAGCCTCTACGCGTCGCGGCCGGATCTCGTTCGCGCGCTGATCCTTTCCAACACCGCGCACAAGATCGGGACGCCGCAGATGTGGGCTGACCGTATCGGCGCCGTCGAGCAAAACGGCATCGCCAGCATTCTCGAACCTGTCATGCAGCGGTGGTTTACAGCGTCGTTCCGCGAGCCCGGAAATGCCGCCTACAAGGCCTATTGCAACATGCTGGTGCGCCAACCCGCACTCGGCTACAGCGGCACATGTGCTGCGATCAGCAAGGCGGATTTCACGGAGCAGGCAGCCCGGATCTCGGTGCCGACGCTGTGCATCGCGGGTGATCAGGATGGATCGACCCCACCGGAACTGGTGCGTTCCCTGGCGGATCTCATTCCCGGTGCACGCTATGAAGTCATCGAAGGCACGGCGCATATTCCCTGTATCGAAGCGCCTGGCGCCTATGCGGCCCTGATCCGCGGCTTTCTCGAAGAACTGGAGTCCTGAACGACATGGCAGAAGCTTCCATCCCGTCGGAACGCTACAAGCAGGGACTGGCGACGCGCCGCTCGGTTCTCGGCGAGGCGCATGTGGACCGCGCTCTTGCCAACGAGACGCCGTTCGACCAGCCCTTCCAGCAGTTGATCACCGAAGGCGCCTGGGGCTCGGTCTGGTCGCGGGACCAATGGTCGAAGCGGGAACGGTCGATGGTGACGATCGCGCTTCTGGCCGCACTCGGCCATGATGAAGAGGTGGCGATGCATATCCGCGCCACGGCCAATACGGGAGCGACGCGCGAGGATATCTGCGAGGCGCTGATGCATGTGGCGATCTACGCCGGCGTGCCCGCCGCCAACCACGCTTTCAAGATCGCCAAGGCCACCTATGCCGAAATCGATGCGGCAAAGCCTGCTGCGGAGGAGCAGAGATGAGCAACGCACCACCAGAAACAACACCCTTTTTTGCACGCGACCGGGAGAGGCACCCTCCGGCATACACGCCCGGCTACAAGACCTCGGTCTTGCGGTCGCCGCAGCGGGCGTTGATCTCGCTCGAAGGCACGCGCAGCGAAATCACCGGGCCGGTGTTCGGTCACAACATTCTCGGCGAATTCGATAACGACCTGATCGTCAACTACGCCAAGCCCGGTGAATCCGCGATCGGCGAGCGCATCATGGTCTATGGCCGTGTGCTCGATGAACGGGGCAGGGGCGTTGCGGGGGCTCTCGTCGAATTCTGGCAGGCCAATGCCGGCGGACGCTATCGCCACAAGAAGGAAAGCTATCTTGCACCGCTCGATCCCAATTTCGGCGGTTTCGGCCGGGCGATCGCGGATGCAGAGGGCTATTACTGTTTCCGGACGATAAAGCCCGGTCCTTACCCCTGGCCGAACGGCGTCAACGACTGGCGTCCGGCGCATATCCATTTCTCGGTATTCGGGCACGGTTTTGCCCAGCGCTTGATCACCCAGATGTATTTCGAGGGTGATCCGATGATCTGGCTCTGCCCGATCGTCAAGACGATCCCGGACCGGCACGCGATCGAAAGCCTGATCGCACCGCTCGACATGAATGCCTCGATCCCGCACGATCTGCGGGCCTACAAGTTTGATATCATCCTGCGCGGGCGCCGCTCGACCCTTTTCGAAAATCGTCTGGAAGGCAATTGATCATGGCGCAGCCGCTGAACTACCTCAAGGAAACGCCATCCCAGACGGCCGGACCCTACGTGCATATCGGTTGCACGCCGAATTTCGCAGGGCTTGAAGGCATCTACGACCAGGATCTCGGGTCCGGGCCAATGGCCAGCGACAAGACCAAGGGCGAACGAATCACCATCAGGGGGTTCGTCTATGACGGTGCCGGTGCGCCTCTGAAGGACGCCCTGATCGAGATCTGGCAGGCCGATGCCGACGGGATCTACAACAGCCCGTCGGAAACGCGCGGTGCGGCCGATCCCAGTTTCCTGGGGTGGGGCCGTTGTCCCGGCGATATGGCAACCGGCGAGTTCGCGTTCGAAACGATCAAGCCCGGGCGCGTGCCGTTCCGGGACGGGCGGCTGATGGCGCCGCATGTCACGTTCTGGATCGTGGCGCGCGGCATCAATCTCGGTCTGCAGACGCGAATGTATTTCTCCGACGAGGAAACCGCCAATGCGGAGGATCCGGTCCTTGCCCGCATCGAGCATCGCGTGCGGGTGCCGACCCTGATCGGGCAGCGGGACGGTGATACGGTTCGCTTCGATATCCATCTCCAGGGTGACAAGGAAACGATATTCTTCGATATCTGACGGACACTCTGAGAGAGACCAGCAAGGTGACAATTCCGGCATGACCGTTTCCGCATTCGAACATCCCTTCCTGTCTGGTCTGCTCGGCGATGAGGAAGTGTCTCGGCTTCTGTCTCCAGAGGCCGAGATCACGGCGATGCTGGCGTTCGAAGCGGCTCTCGCCACCGCGCAGGCAAAAAGCGGTCTGATACCGGATGCATCCGCACAGGCGATCGCTGCGGCATGCGCGTCGTTTTCGCCCGATATAGCCAAGTTGAAGCAGGCGACAGGCCGCGACGGTGTCGTCGTGCCGGAGTTGGTCCGACAGCTGCGCGGTGCGATCGGGGTTGAGGCGGCCCCGCATATCCATTTCGGCGCGACCAGCCAGGACGTGATCGATACCGCACTTATGCTGCGCCTGAAATCGGTCGCCGCGCTTCTGTCGGGGCGACTGCAGGATCTGGCCGAGCGGTTCAGTGAACTGGACCGGGCGAACGGTTCCCGCGCGATGATGGGGCATACGCGCATGCAGGCGGCTTTGCCGATCAAGGTATCGGACCGCGTGGATGCCTGGCGCCATCCGCTTATCCGGCAGAAACATCTGCTTGCCGCCTTTGCCGAAGATGGCTTTGCGCTGCAGTTTGGCGGTGCCGTCGGCACGCTGGAAAAACTAGGTGATCACGCGGCTCAAGTGCGCGCCATGATGGCCGCCGAGCTTGGTCTTGCCGATGCTCCGCAATGGCAGAGCCAGCGGAGCAGGCTTGCCGAGTTCGCCGGCATCCTTGCCACGATCTCCGGAAGCCTCGGCAAATTTGGACAGGATATCGCTCTTCTCGCGCAAATGGGTGGCGAGATAACCTTGTCGGGCGGTGGTGCCTCATCGGCCATGGCGCACAAGCAGAACCCGGTGGCGGCCGAAGCGCTTGTCGCTCTTTCGCGTTACACCGCGGTCCAGCTTTCCGGCATGCAACTGGCCATGGTCCACGAGCAGGAGCGCTCGGGCGCTGCCTGGACGCTGGAATGGCTGGTCCTGCCGCATATCGTGATGGCGGCGGGTGCGGGCCTGCGGCTGGCCGGCGAGCTCGCTTTCAACATCACCGCGCTCGGCCGCGATGCCCCGCGCGATATTTGACGGATAGCAATCGGCTGACACGCCGATTTCGGTTTTACATTGCAGCACCGCATGCAATCTTCTCGCAACGTTACATCGGGAGGCGATGCGACACATGGCACGGGAGAGCCTAATGAAGACGCTGATTTCAACTGTTTTCGCACTGACCTTGATGTCGGGAGCCAGCTATGCCGAGACCATCAAGGTCGGCGTCGTCGGTCCCTTCTCGGGCCCTTTCGCGCTGCAGGGAAAAAACTTCAAAGCCGGTATCGATGCCTTCTTTGCCCTGAACGGCAAGAAGGTTGGCGATAACGAGATCGAGGTGGTCTATCGCGACGTGCCGACCGCCGATCCCGCCAAGTCCAAAGCGATGTCGCAGGAGCTGATCGTTCGCGAGAAGGTCCAGTATCTCGCCGGATATTATTTCACGCCAGACGCGATGGCGGCGGCCCCCATGCTGCAGCAGGGCAATGTGCCGATGGTTGTCATGAACGCCGCCACGTCCGCAATCGTGAACGCGAGCCCTTATGTGGTGCGCACCTCGTTTACCACCTGGCAGACGGCCACGCCGCTCGCCAAGGTCGCCAAGGACGGCGGCGTTACCAAGACGATCACGCTGGTCAGCGATTACGGCCCAGGCGCCGATGCCGAGACGGCTTTCAAAACAGCGTTCGAGAAAGAGGGCGGGCAGGTTGTCGAATCCATCCGGATGCCGCTTTCGACAACGGATTTCGCACCCCTGATGCAGCGGATCAAGGATTCCGGCGCGCAGGCGCTGTTCACCTTCCTGCCATCCGGCCCGCCGACGCTTGCCTTCGTGAAGGCCTATAACGACACCGGCCTCAAGGCAGCAGGCATCAAGTTCTTCGCGACGGGCGATCTGACGCAGGAATCCGATCTTCCCGCCCTCGGTGAAGCCGGCCTCGGCCTTACCACCAGTTTCCACTATGCGGTGTCGCATGACTCTGCGGAAAACAAGGCTTTCGTCGAAGCGGCGCAGAAGGCGATCGGCAACCCCGCCGAACTTTCCTTCCCGGCCGTCGGCGCATTCGATGGCATGCATGTCATCGCAAAAATGATCGAGGCAACCGGCGGCAAGCAGGATGCGGCCAAGGCCGTCGAGGCCGTCAAAGGCCTGTCATGGACCAGTCCGCGTGGACCCGTCACGATCGATCCGGCCAGCCGGCACATCACCCAGAACATCTATCTGCGCAGCGTCGAGAAAGGCGCAGACGGCAAATACTTCAACAAGGAAGTCCAGACCTTCGAGAAACAGGGCGATCCGGGTCTGGCCTTCGCCAAGAAGTAGGCGTTCCGGCTGAGAGCTGCTCCGGCCTGTCAATGGGTTTGTAGGACCAACCCAATTGTCAAAAAGGCCCTGCTGAGCCCGTGTTCAGCAGGGTTGGAAAGCCTTCGAGTTAGGATGCCCGGCTCGCCGACACGTTCACAGCATCCGTTAGTTTGCAAAGCGCCATTACCCTTCTTACTCATGTCGAGCGGATCGTAGGCGTCCTCAGTCGGGCTACGCGTCGGAGAACCCAAACGGAGCCTCCGTCCTCCGATAGTTGTCCGGAAGTACCTGCCGTCCAATCGGCGGTTCGGCACGCGAAGTGCATTCTGTGCGCTGACAGAGCTGGCACGCAATGCCGATAGGCGTCGGCTTATGTGTCTGAGGGTGCTCTGAGGCGTAGACAAGCCGGTCTGCATATCGAGCCTCACAGACGATCGCGATCGCGCGGTCGACGCTCGGAAGGCCGTGGCTGCCACCGCCCGAGTGCACGGTTCGAGCTATCGAGAAGAACCTTTGGCCATCAGGCAGCTCCATCCATTGTGTCACGACCCGCCTTGGAGAGGTAAACACCTGATGGACCGTCCACAACGGACAGCCGCCGCCGTGTCGTGCAAAGGGAAAGGCGCCGCTGTTCAGTCTCTTGGAGACGTTTCCGGCAACGTCGACCTTAATGAAGAAGAAGGGAACTCTCTCGTGTCCGGGCTTTTGGAGCGTCGTGAGCCGGTGTGCAGTCTGCTCGAAGCTCGTCCCGAAGAAACGGGCTAATGAGTCTAGATCGTATCGGCGAGCCTCCACAGCTTTGGCAAAGGCAGCATACGGCATCAGGATTGCCCCCGCGCAATAGGCAGCGATAGCTCGATGAGCAAGCCGCTCCGAATTCTGCGATTCGAAATTCCCTTCGGCAACGGTGCTTGCAATCTCGTTCTCAAACTCGAGGTAGGCGAGCTGCTGCGCCATCTGGAAATTCTGGCTTGAATGATCCAGAGCTTCGTTGAGCAGCAGTTCCTTGCGATGCCAGTCAAGTCGCCGGAGGGATCCTGACATCACCTCTGCGGGAAGCCTTCGGACTTTAAACCCGTGCTCGTTCTGGAGGAAGGCTGGCAAACCGCCGCCCTGGCTTACCCGGCCCGCCAGCTTTTCCGACAGCGTGTCCAAAACCGGGAAGTAGTTCTTTCGGGCGGCTAGAAAGCTTCTGACGGCGGCGATGGAATCCCCTTCAAACGGGCGTCCATCGTTTGTCGTGTCTTGGCGCCGGTCGGCTAAAGCGAACTGCTCCTCTTTGTATGCCGTGTAAAGTCGCAGCAGCGCTTCAGCAAACCCGGGAAAGCTGTGTGCGATATCCGCGATATCGACCGCATTCAAATCGATGTCAGTGAAGATCGCGTCTCGTGCTGCAAGCCGTAACTGCGCGACAAGATCCTGGCCTGCGTCAGCGGTAAATTCGCTAAAATCGATCTTATATGCCTTGGCCAGTCGCAGCAGTATTTCAGCTGTCACCGGGCGCTGATTGCGTTCCATCAGCGCGACATAGGATGGCGAGATGTCGAGGTCGCTCGCCATCTCTACCTGCTTCAGGCCCAAGTCCCGGCGAAGTCTTCGCAGGCGCGGCCCAAGGTAAACACGATTATCCATACAAGCATTACAGCATTACGAAGAACTTCTGTAAAGTTTGACAGCTTGACTTCAGCGTGGCTCGCCATGGCCTTACCGGCTGTTATCCTCCCATGGACAGAAACATTGGAGGGTCTCATGTCGTATCAAAAGCTACTTGAAGAAGTCGAGCACCTGATAGGTGCGAATGAATGCTGGACTGGAATGACACCCGAGGCCGTTGCGAGGATGAGGCTTCAGAACCGGTTCAAGACCGGCCTCGACATCGCCAAATACACCGCCAAGGTCATGCGGCGAGACATGGACGCGTATGATAACGACCCGTCCAAGTACACGCAGTCGCTCGGGTGCTGGCATGGGTTCATCGGTCAGCAGAAGATCATATCGATCAAAAAGCATTTCCAAAGCACGGAGCGGCGCTACCTTTACCTCTCCGGCTGGATGGTCGCCGCGTTACGCTCGGAGTTCGGGCCGCTGCCAGACCAGTCGATGCACGAGAAGACGACCGTACCGGCATTGATCAACGAGTTGTACACGTTCCTGCGGCAAGCCGATGCTCGTGAACTTGGTGACCTATTCCGGCAAATCGACAAAGCCCGGGAGGCAGGCGATGCTGTCAAGGAACGGCAGCTCACCTCCGCGATCGATGATTTCCAAACGCACGTCGTCCCGGTCATAGCCGATATTGATGCCGGGTTCGGCAATGCCGAAGCGACCTACCTGCTCGCCAAGAAAATGATCGAGGCAGGGGCCTGCGCTCTTCAGATCGAAAACCAGGTCTCCGACGAGAAGCAGTGTGGCCATCAGGATGGTAAAGTTACCGTCCCTCATGAAGACTTTGTCGCGAAGATCCGTGCGTTGCGCTACGCTTTTCTCGAGATGGGAGTGGACGACGGCGTCATTGTGGCTCGCACGGATTCACTGGGTGCGGGGTTGACCAAACAGATCGCCTTTTCGGTCTCCGAAGGCGATATCGGCGACCAGTACAATTCGTTTCTGGATTGCGAGGAGGTCGGCGCGGGCCAGCGATCGAACGGTGACGTCCTGCTGACCCGTGGCGACAAGGTTCTTCGTCCGAAGCGCCTCCGCTCGAACCTCTACCAGTTCCGACCCGGCACGGGTGCGGATCGTTGCGTGCTCGATTGCATCAATGCGCTTCAGAACGGCGCGGACCTTCTCTGGATCGAGACCGAGAAACCGCACATCGAGCAGATCGCCGGGATGGTCGACCGCATTCGCGATGTCGTTCCGAACGCGAAGCTCGTCTATAACAACTCGCCTTCCTTCAACTGGACGCTGAACTTCCGGCAACAGGTCTTTGACGTGTGGGTCGAGCAGGGCAGGGACGTTTCGGCGTATGACCGTGCGAAGCTCATGAGCGTCGTTTACGACGGTACGGAACTCGGCAAAGAAGCTGATGAGCGCATCAGGACATTTCAGCGTGACGCAGCAAAGCGAGCAGGCATCTTCCATCATCTGATCACCCTGCCGACCTACCACACGGCGGCGCTTTCGACCGACAATCTTGCGAAGGATTACTTCGGCGATCAGGGAATGCTTGGCTACGTCGCCGGCGTTCAGCGGCAGGAAATTCGCCAGGGGATCGCAGCGGTGAAGCACCAGAATATGGCCGGTTCGGATCTGGGCGACGATCACAAGGAATATTTTGGTGGCGATGCGGCGCTGAAGGCGGCTGGAGAGCACAATACGATGAACCAGTTTGCAGCTTGAGCTGCAGGATCATACGCCTCGAAGGAGTGATGCTCCCTCGAGGTACACCTTCAACGGAGGAGCTGAAATGTCGACAAATACTGAGACCAAGACGTCACAACCCGAACGATCGAGAGCCGTCTTCTCAAACCAGGACTTCGAACTGATCCGGGTCGCGATCAGTCACTATTTGCAGCAAATCAAGGAGCAGCCGGAGGCGGTAAAATACTCGAACCTGTACCACCGGCTCGGTCGCGTTGTTTGAACCCGCAAAGCAGCACCGGTGATAGAGACCATCGGTGCTGCGCTCGAGGCTGGTGCTTGGGGCCGATTGCTGTGGAGCGTTCTGGATCGGCTTACCCAGCGAGATATTTCGCCGAATATATCCCTTGGCAAAAATTCCGCGTGCGATATATCGAGATGGATATCTTGCTTATGCCTGGGAGCGCGATTGGATGAATGGTAAGACTCGACGTTCCTATGTTTTTCAAGGGTTGATGACCGTCCTCGCAGCCTCCCTGTCTCTCGCCTTGCTGGCTGCTCCGGCCGCGGCGGATGAGAAGGTGACGGTGTTTGCTGCAGCCAGCATGAAGAATGCGCTCGACGCTGCCAACAAGGCCTATGGCAAGCCGGTGACCGCTTCCTATGCGGCAAGCTCGGCGCTCGCCAAGCAGATCGAAAGCGGTGCGCCGGCAGACGTGTTCGTCTCCGCGGATCTCGACTGGATGAACTATCTGTCCGGCAAGGCTCTGGTGAAGGAAGACACAAAGTCCAACTGGCTCGGAAATCAAATCGTGCTGGTCGCGCCCAAAGAGAATGCCGCACCGGTCGATATCATCAGGGGTCTCGACCTTGCCCGGCTTTTGAACGGCGGCAAGCTTGCCATGGGTGAGCCGAATTCGGTGCCTGCGGGCAAATACGCAAAGTCGGCGCTGGAAAAGCTCGGCATTTGGTCTTCGGTCGAAAAAAGCGTCGCCGGTGCCGAAAGTGTGAGGGCAGCGCTCGCGCTGGTGTCGCGCGGCGAAGCGCCTTACGGCATCGTCTATGCAACCGATGCCGCTGCCGATCCGGGTGTCGCGGTGGTCGGAACCTTCCCCGCGGACAGCCATGCGCCGATTATCTACCCGATTGCGATTCTCTCGGATTCAAAATCGCCGGATGCCGCGGGATATCTTGATTACCTGAAGTCCGCCAAAGCCGCGCCTTTCTTCGAAAAGGAAGGCTTTACGGTTCTGAAGTAAGCCAGTTTGACTTGGCCCCCTTGGGCTGATGTCTGAAGGGAAGCAGCGTTGGACTGGTTGGTACTCAGCGAGGAGGAATGGACGGCGGTGCGCCTGAGCCTTCGGGTCTCGAGCGTGGCCGTCCTTGTCAGCCTGCCCCTTGGCATTCTCGTCGCCTATGTCTTGGCGCGCGGAAAATTCTGGGGCAAATCGATCCTCAACGGCATCGTGCTTCTGCCGCTGATCCTGCCGCCTGTTGTGACCGGGTTTCTGCTTCTCATCGTCTTCGGAAGACGCGGCGTGGTGGGCTCGTTCCTCGCGGACTATCTCGGCATCGTCCTCTCCTTTCGCTGGACGGGTGCCGCCCTTGCCTGCGGGGTGATGGGATTTCCCCTGATGGTCCGCTCGATCCGGCTGTCGATCGAAACTGTCGATCGGAAGCTGGAGGAGGCGGCCGGAACGCTTGGCGCCAGTCCCCTCTGGGTCTTCCTGACCGTTACCCTGCCGCTCATTCTTCCCGGCATTATCGCCGGTATGATCCTCGCCTTCGCAAAGGCCATGGGTGAATTCGGTGCGACGATCACATTCGTATCCAATATCCCCAGCGAAACGCAGACGCTGTCGGCAGCGATCTACACGTTCACGCAGGTTCCCGGCGGTGATGTCGGCGCCATGCGTCTTACCATCGTAGCGATCGCGATCTCGTTTGCGGCGCTGCTCGCGTCCGAATTCATGGCCTATCTGGTCGGACGAAAGGTGGCGGTCGAATGACGATGATCGTGGACGTGCGGCAGTCGTTCAAGAGCTTCGTGCTCGACGCATCCTTCACGTCGACAGGCGGCGTGACGGCGCTGTTCGGCCGCTCGGGATCCGGAAAGACATCGCTGGTGCGCGCCATTGCCGGCCTCTCCAAACCGCAGCGCGGACGGATCGAGATCGACGGCGATGTCTTGCTGGATACCGAACGTGGCATCTTCGTGCCAATGCACAGGCGTCGCTTCGGATATGTCTTCCAGGAAGCACGGCTCTTCCCGCATCTAAGCGTCCGTCAGAACCTTCTTTACGGAAAATGGTTCGCGCCCAAGTCAGGGCAGGTCGGAAATATCTCGCATGTCGTCGAACTGCTCGGCATCGGTCCGCTCCTCGAGCGTCGGCCGGGCAATCTTTCCGGTGGCGAAAAGCAGCGCGTGGCGATCGGCCGAGCGCTTTTGTCGTCACCCAGACTGCTCCTGATGGACGAACCACTCGCAGCGCTGGACGACGAGCGAAAGGCCGAAATCCTGCCCTATCTGGAGCGGATGCGCGATGAGACCGCGATGCCCATCGTCTATGTCAGCCATTCGGTCGCGGAAGTGGCGAGGCTCTCGGACCGCGTCGTGATGATGAGCGACGGTCGGGTGGAGATATCAGGCACACCGTCGGACGTGCTGTCCGGCAGCCAAGTGCTGGCCACAGAGCGCCGCGAAGCCGGCGTGGTGCTTTCCGGAACCGTCGAAGCGATCGATTCGGCGCATGGCTTGGCGACTGTGCGGCTTTCGTCCGAAGTTCTCGTCGTTTCGAACGCGCGGGCGCAGGTTGGACAGAGCGTCAGGCTCCATGTGCCGGAGCGAGATGTGATGCTCGCCACCAGGAAGCCCGAAGGGCTGAGCGCCCTCAACATTCTGGAAGGGCAGATCGCCCAGATGGATGCCGAAGGGGAGGGCATGGTGCGCGTCAAGATCCGGTGTGGCGAAGACGTGGTTCTTGCCCGGATCACCGGCCTGTCGGTGCAGCGCCTTGCACTTCAAACCGGACTGCCCGTCTATGCGGTGATCAAGACCGTCGCCCTGGCACGGTAATTGGCCGGGTACGCTGTGCCCGAAATAAAAAGGGCCAGCGCTGGCTGACCCTTTTCGTCTGTCTATCGGCTTTAACCCGTTCGATCAGGTCGCGACACCCTGCGGGCTGTCGGCCGACCTGTCGGGTGCACGGCTGAGCATCAGGGCGACGATCGTGCAGATGGCACCCGAAATCAGGTATCCGCCGATGAAGATGATGCCGAACTGGCTCGCGAGACCGAGCGCGGTCAGTGGCGCAAAACCTGCGCCGACCAACCATGCGAGGTCGGAGGTCAGGGCCGAACCGGTGTAACGGTAAGGCTGGCTGAAGCGCGACGAAACCGAACCGGAGGCCTGACCAAAGGAAAGGCCGAGGATGGCAAAGCCGATGATGATGAATGCATCCTGGCCGGTACCGCCCGCATTCAGCAGGAACGGCGCCGTAAAGCTGAAGATGGCGATGATCACCGCACCAATGATCAACTGGCGGCGACGACCGATCCTGTCTGCAAGAAGACCGGAGATCACGACCGTCACGAGTCCGAGCAAAGCACCGATGACCTGGACGAACAGGAATTTCCCGGCGCTCTGGCCACCGAAAAGTGTCACCCAGCTCAGCGGGAAGATCGTTACAAGGTGGAACATCGCGAAGCTTGCAAGCGGGGCAAAGGCGCCGAGAACGACGTCGCCCCCGTGAACGCGCAGCACTTCCAGAACCGGCTTTGCCTGCAATTCGTGCGCTTCGAGCGCATCGCCGAACTCTTTCGATGCAACAATACGCAGACGAGCAAACAGGGCCACAACGTTGATGGCAAACGCGACGAAGAACGGATAGCGCCAGCCCCAGCTCAGGAAGTCGGCGTCGGAGAGATTGAAGACGAAATAGCCGAACAGGACGCTCGCGAGCGCAAACCCGAATGGCGCACCGAGCTGCGGGATCATCGCGTAAAGGCCGCGGCGGTTCGGGGGTGCATTCAGTGCCAGCAGCGATGCAAGACCGTCCCAGGCTCCACCCAGCGCAAAACCCTGGCCGAGACGGAACAGCGCCAGCAGAGCCGGCGACCAGTATCCGATCGTCTCATAGCCGGGCAGGAAGGCGATCGAGGCCGTCGAGCCACCGAGCACGAGAAGGGCAATCGTCAGCTTCGTGCCGCGTCCATAGGTACGGTCGACCCACATGAAGACCACCGAGCCAACAGGACGCGCGATGAACGCGAGCGAGAAGATCGCAAACGAGTAAAGCGTGGCGGTGACCGGGTCTCCGGCAAACGGAAAGACCACGCGAGGGAAAACCAGGACCGAGGCGAGGCCGTACACGAAGAAGTCGAAAAATTCCGACATTCTGCCGATGACGACCCCGATAGCAATATTGCTCGGTTCGACCGGCTTGTCGTCGTGGATCTGCCGGGCATCCCGTTCCATCTCTGTGGATGTAGGATTGGCAAGTTGGCTCATGAATGTGTTCTCCTGCACGTCTGTTTCCACATGAGAATGTCGGGCGTACCAGCTGTCAATCAAGACGTCGCGCAAAAAGCATATTTTGGGCGGATTTTGGTGTTTTCTGAGGCACCCATGGCAACAGATGGACATTGAGGCGGAGTTGATGTTTTTGCAACGACCATCATCAATCCACACACCCCGCTTGCATTGCAGCGCGAAAAAGTTATTGCACTGCGACGAAACACCTCATGGAGATCAGTTGCTTGCTCCGTTAGGCCGACTGGACACATCGAAAGTTTCGAGCAGACCAATGTTCCCAATGTTGAAACGTCTCATCCAAATCGCTTTGCTGCCGCTTTTGGCCACCCTTTCGGGCTGCAATCTCGTCGTGATGTCGCCATCAGGCGATATCGCCAGGCAGCAGGCAGATCTGATTATCGTCTCGACCGTTCTGATGCTGCTGATCATCGTGCCGGTCGTGTTTCTCACGCTCTACTTCGCCTGGCACTATCGTCATGCGAACACCACAGCAAAATACGATCCGGAATGGCATCACTCGACACGGCTCGAAGTGGTTATCTGGGCCGCGCCGCTGGCGATCATTGTGGCGCTCGGTGCGATCACCTGGATCAGCACCCACCGTCTCGACCCGTATCGTCCTCTCGACCGCCTCGATGCGGAACGTCCGGTTCCCGCCGAAACGCGGCCTCTGACGGTTCAGGTCGTGGCGCTCGACTGGAAGTGGCTGTTCTTCTATCCAGAATACGGCATCGCCACGGTCAACGAGATGGCCGCACCGGTCGATCGCCCGATCACGTTCGAGATCACCTCGAGCTCGGTGATGAACTCGTTCTACATTCCGGCGCTCGCCGGCCAGATCTACGCGATGCCGGGGATGCAGACCAAACTGCACGCCGTCATCAACAAGGAAGGCGAGTTCGAGGGACTTTCGGCAAACTACAGCGGTGCCGGGTTCTCGCACATGCGCTTCAAGTTCCACGGCTACACGGCCGAAGGCTTCGACGGCTGGATCGCAAAGGTCAAGCAGCAGGGTACCGCACTCAACCGCGATGCCTATCTAAAGCTTGAGAAGCCGTCCGAGCGCGAGCCGATCCGCTATTTTGCGGCGGCCGACAAGGATCTCTACAGCGCGATCCTCAACATGTGTGCCGAACCGGGCAAGATGTGCATGAACGAGATGATGCATATCGACATGATGGGTGGTGCCGGCACCGAGAGCCACGAGAACCGCGCGAAACTTCAGTATGACAATCGTCGTATCGGAGATGCGGAAGGTACAAACGCCGCGACTTTCCCCGCGACTGGCACCCCTGCCAAGAGCGATGAACAGCCGCACAATGAGCAAGGTCACGGCAACCACTCGATGCCGGACACGAACAATGGCGACGCCGATCCGGCGCCTGCGCAGATCAACAATTAACGGGTTGTCCCATGTTTTCCAATCCTGACATCCTGAAGTTTATCTTCGGAAGGTTGTCCTTCGAATCACTGCCGTTTCACGAACCGATCCTGATCGTGACGTTTGCGGCCGTGTGTCTGGGCGGCATCGGCGTGGTGGGTCTCATGACCTACTTCAAGCTCTGGGGGCCATTCTGGCGCGACTGGGTTTGCAGTGTCGATCACAAAAAAATCGGCATCATGTACATCGTGCTGGCCATCATCATGCTGTTCCGCGGCTTTGCCGACGCCATCATGATGCGCGTACAGCAGGCCATCGCCTTCAACGGCAACGAGGGTTACCTCAACTCTCACCACTACGACCAGATCTTCACCGCCCATGGCGTGATCATGATCTTCTTCGTGGCGATGCCCTTCGTTACCGGTTTCATGAACTATATCGTGCCGCTGCAGATCGGCGCGCGTGACGTCTCGTTCCCGTTCCTGAACAACTTCTCGTTCTGGATGACGACGGCCGGTGCGATCATCATCATGATCTCGCTGTTCATCGGCGAGTTCGCACGTACCGGCTGGCTGGCCTATCCACCACTGTCGGGCGCCGATTACAGCCCGGGCGTCGGGGTCGATTATTACATCTGGGGTCTGCAGGTGGCGGGCGTCGGCACGACGTTGTCGGGTATCAACCTGATCGCGACAATCGTGAAGATGCGTGCTCCCGGCATGTCCTTCATGAAGATGCCGATCTTCACCTGGACGGCACTCTGCACCAACATCCTGATCGTTGCCTCGTTCCCGATCCTGACCGCAACCCTCGTGCTGCTGTCGCTTGACCGTTACGTCGGCACCAACTTCTTCACGAACGACCTCGGCGGTAACCCGATGATGTACGTGAACCTGATCTGGATCTGGGGTCACCCGGAAGTCTACATCCTGATCCTTCCGGTCTTCGGGATCTTCTCGGAAATCGTTGCGACCTTCTCCGGCAAGCGCCTGTTCGGCTATGCCTCGATGGTCTACGCGACTTGCGTGATCATGATCCTGTCCTACCTCGTGTGGCTGCACCACTTCTTCACGATGGGTTCGGGTGCTTCGGTCAACGCCTTCTTCGGCATCACCACGATGATCATCTCGATCCCGACGGGCGCCAAGATGTTTAACTGGCTGTTCACGATGTATCGCGGTCGTATTCGCTACGACGTTCCGATGCTCTGGACGGTCGGCTTCATGGTGACCTTCGCCATCGGTGGTATGACCGGCGTCATGCTGGCTGTTCCGCCTGCCGACTTCGTGCTCCACAACTCCCTGTTCCTGATCGCCCACTTCCACAACGTCATCATCGGCGGCGTGCTGTTCGGCCTTCTCGCAGGCGTCAACTACTGGTTCCCGAAGGCGTTCGGCTTCAAGCTGAACCAATTCTGGGGCAAGGTATCGTTCTGGTTCTGGTTCGTCGGCTTCTACTTCGCCTTCATGCCGCTCTACGTTCTTGGCCTGATGGGCGTCACCCGCCGCGTATCGCAGTTCGAAGATCCGTCGCTGCAGATCTGGTTCATCATCGCAGCCTGCGGTGCAGGTATGATTGCCATCGGTATCGCCTCATTCATCATCCAGATCGGCGTCAGCGTCTGGAAGCGTGATGAACTGAGGGACGAAACCGGCGATCCGTGGCACGGCCGTACTCTGGAATGGTCGACATCGTCGCCGCCACCGGACTACAACTTCGCCTTCACTCCGGTGGTCCACGATCACGACAGCTGGTACGACATGAAGAACCGCGGTTATGCGCGTCCTCTTCAGGGTTTCAAGCCGATCCACATGCCGAAGAACACCGGCACCGGCGCGATCCTCTCCGGCATCAGCGTGGCACTCGCCTTCGGCCTGATCTGGTACATGTGGTGGCTTGCTGCCCTGTCCTTCATCGCCATCATCGTTGTGTCGATCGTCCATACGTTCAACTACAACCGCGACTACTACATTCCGGCGGACGACGTTGTCGCGGAAGAGAACAAGCGGACCGAACTGCTCGCTAGGCAGGTGTGATAACCATGAGTGCTTCTAAAACAGAGACGGCGGAAAACCCGCAATTCTACCTGGAAGAAGATCATCATCCGGAAAACAGCACCAATCTTGGGTTCTGGCTCTACCTGATGAGCGACTGCCTGATCTTCGCGATCCTGTTCGCCACCTACGCTGTCGTCGGCCGCAATTATGCGGCCGGCCCATCGCCGGCGGATCTGTTCGACCTGCCGCTCGTCGCGCTCAACACCGCGATGCTGCTGTTCTCGTCGATCACCTACGGGTTCGCGATGCTTCAGATGGAGCGTGGCGCCAAGGCGGAGACGCTGTTCTGGCTGGGCGTGACCGGCGTGTTCGGTCTCGCCTTCCTCGGCATCGAACTCTACGAATTCAGCCATCTCCTGCACGAAGGTGCCGGTCCGCAGCGCTCTGCGTTCCTGTCGGCGTTCTTCACGCTGGTCGGAACCCACGGTCTGCACGTCACCTTCGGTATCATCTGGCTGGTCACGCTGATGGTGCAGGTTTCAAAGCATGGCCTGATCCCGGAAAACCGCCGTCGCCTGATGTGCCTGTCGATGTTCTGGCACTTCCTCGACGTTATCTGGATCGGCGTCTTCTCCGTCGTTTACCTCATGGGAGTCCTCGGATGACCGACAAAGCACCCGCGCACGAAGATGCGCACGCAGCGCATCACGCCCATAGCCACGGGCACGAGGCCAGCCACGGTTCGCTGAAAAGCTATACGACCGGCTTCATCCTGTCGGTGATCCTGACGGCGATACCGTTCTGGCTTGTGATGGGCGACGTCTTCGACAATAAGGCTGTCACCGGCGCTCTGGTTATGATCTTCGGCGTCATCCAGATCGTCGTGCACATGATCTACTTCCTGCACATGAACACCAAGTCCGAAGGCGGCTGGACGGCGATGGCACTGATCTTCACGATCGTCATCGTGGTCATCGCTCTCTCCGGCTCGCTCTGGGTCATGCACCATCTCAATGCAAACATGATGGTCATGTCGCCGGAGATGATGAAGAACATGCCTTGAGGCGGTCATGAGACCGGTTGAGACAGACACCAATCAAAGTGGCGCGGGTCATTCCGCGCCACTTTCCCGTTCTCGCTCCCATATCATGCGGGCGTTTCTGGTCTTTGCGGCGCTGATTTTCGTGGCGCTCGGATCCTGGCAGGTGCAACGCCTGTTCTGGAAGCTCGATCTTATCGCAAGGGTCGACGCTCGTGTGCATGCAACGCCGGTGGCACCGCCGGCAGCCGGCCAGTCACCTGACGATATCGAATATCTCCACGTCGCCATCTCCGGGTCCTTCGATCACACGAAGGAAGCGCTGGTTCAGGCCGTGACGAAGCTCGGGCCCGGATACTGGGTCGTGACGCCTCTGAAGCTTGAAGACGGCAGGACGATCCTGATCAATCGCGGCTTCGTGCCCCCTGACCGCAGGGATCCCTCAACCCGGGTTGAAAGCCAGACCGTCGGCCAAGCCGCCGTCACAGGTCTTGTCCGCCTCTCCGAACCTGGCGGCGGCTTCCTGCGGGAGAACGATCCGGGCAACGAGCGTTGGTATTCGCGCGATGTCGCAGCGATCAGCGCGTCGCGCGGGCTTCAGGGCGTCATGCCCTATTTCATCGATGCGGACGCAACGTCGAACCCGGGTGGCTATCCGGTCGGCGGCCTGACCGTCATCCAATTTCCCAACAGCCATCTGAGTTACGCACTGACCTGGTTTGCGCTCGCAATCATGTCTCTCGGTGCTGCGATCTTCTTCGGACGCTTGCAGCGCGCAGCCGGTTGATCCGCAACGACTTCATCTTGAGGAGAACGCGCCTTGGATACTCCCGCCATCAGCGATATTGGCCTCGATTCTGATGTCGAGATCGCGGTTCGCCAGGAACTGACGCTCGTCGCACTTGGCAAGCTGCCGGCGGATACATCGCTCCGGGTAGGGCGGCTGCTTGATGTCAGCACCCGGATATGGCGCACCGATCAGGAAATCATCATCAAGGGCCGCCGCATTGCCTATGTCGGCGATGCGGGATCCTATCCGGGCACCGTCTCTCACCGGGTGCATGAACCCGATCTGGCTGCCATTCCAGGGCTTGGAGAGGTGCACAAGCATATCGAAAGCTCGCATTTGACACCGGAATGGGAAGCAGCACTCGTTCTTCCCCGCGGCAATACCTGGACCTGTGAGGCAAGCCATGAGTTTTCGAACGTCAACGGCGCGAAGACGCTTGAATTCTGGCTGAAGGCCCGCGCGGCCGGTTCGCCGCTCAAGATCTTTCCGCTGCCCGGCTCGGCCGTGCCGCCCACAGGTTATGAGCACGGTGGCGGCTATCTCGGCTACGACGAGCAGAAGCAGTTCATGACCGAAAGCCTGATGGTTGCGGGTCTCGACGAGGTGATGGACTGGCCGGGCGTGTGGGACAGAACCAGCCCTTCCTACGACCGCCTCTGGGGCATGATCCGAGCAACGTTCGAGAAGCGCGGAGTCGTTGAAGGTCACGCGGCGGGCATTCGCGACATTCCCACCATCAACGCTTTCGCCGCGGCCGGTCTGGCATCCGATCACGAAGCTTGGACGGTCGAAGAGTTCTGGGACAAGCTGACCCGTGGCCTGTTCATGGAACTGCGTCCGCACAGTCTGCCGGAGGTCATCACCGGTCTTCTCGAGAAGGGCCTCGCGGACTGGTCGCAGATCGCGCTCACGACGGACGATCGCAGCGCCTCCGATACGCTGACACTCGGCGCCACCGACTACAATGTCCGCCTTGCCATCGAGGCAGGCCTGGCGCCCGAAATCGCCATCCAGTGTGTGACCATCAACCCGGCTCGTCACATGCGCCTGACGCCGTGGGTCGGCACGATCGCGCCGGGACGTTATGCCGATATCGTGCTTCTGTCCGACGTCGGAAAATTCGAGATCGCCAAGGTCTGGGCCGATGGCATCCAGGTCTCTGAGGGAAATCGCTATCTGCCCGAGGTGCCCAAAATCGACTGGCCGGACTGGGCGACGAAGACAATCAATATCGGCCGTGAGCTGACGGCCGCAGATTTCGCGATTGCCGCTCACCCCGGCCGCCAGACAATGACGGCTGCGGTGCTGCGACCGTTTCACTGGACGGATGATTTCCTGACCTTCGAACTTCCCGTCGAAGATGGGCTCGTCCAGCGCGATGCCGATCGCAACATCACCAAGTTCTCGATCATCGACCGGTTCTCGGGCAAGGGAGCGGTGTCGAAAATGTTCTGGCTTGGCTGCGGGCCGCGGACGCCGGATACGGCACTTGCCTGCTCCATGGCACATGACAAGCACAATATCTGGTGCGTCGGCTCATCGGACGAAGCGATGGCCGCAGCTGTCAACGCCGTCGCTGCCAATGATGGTGGCTGGGCATTGGTTCGCGATGGAAAGGTCGTCGCGCGGGTTCGCTACGAGGTGGCGGGGCTGATGAGCTGCCGGTCGGCGGACGCTCTGCATGAGGAGATGCAGGTGCTCTATGCAGAGGGCGAAAAGGTCGAGTGGATGTTCGAGCCGAGCTTCCATCCGCGCTGGTCTGCAGGCTTCCCGGAGCGTCTCGCCTTTGCGACGCTCACCTGTGCACCCTGGCGCTGGGTGCTGGTCGCCCCGAGCGATTACGCGCCGGAGGGGCTCGTCAACGTCCAGACCGGCAAAACCCATCCGGTCGTTTTTTGACGCCGCTTCACCTTCCGAGCTTCGGCCAGGTATCCGAAAGAAGGTAACCGCCCGGCCAAGGGTCCGACGGATCCAGCATCAATTGATGCGTTCCGGTAATCCAGGCGCGGCCTGAGATCAGCGGATAGATTGCCTCGCGATCACCGACACGCGTCGTCGAATCGATACGGCAGTGGAATTCCGAACCGATGATCGAGCGTCCGATATAGGTCTCGCCGATCGCCATTTCGCCGCGGGCGTAGAGAACCGCCATACGCGCCGAGCAGCCCGTGCCGGTGGGAGACCTGTCGATCTTGCCCGGCTGGATGACGACGGCGTTTGCGCCGCTCAGCACGTCGTTTTCCCGGGTAAGGGGAGCGGCGATCTGGCAGAAGGAAATGTGGTCCCAGCCGGTATTGTCCGGATGGGTAAAGCCGATCTGCTCGTTGGCAGCCGCGGTAATCTTCACGCCCGCTTCTGCAATTTCGCGTGCCTCGTCGGGTTTCACCTCGAACCCCAGTGAACCCGCATCGACGATGACGAAACTGTCTCCGCCATAGGCTGTGTCGACCGTCAGTGTTCCGAAGCCGGCCACTTCCAGCGACACTGCGAGCTTGTCTGCAAAGGATGGCACGTTGCGCACCGTAATCCGTTCGGCCTTGCCGTCGCGGCATTCCGCTGTGACCTCGACCAGGCCGCCTGGCGCTTCGAGCGTCACGCGTGTCACCGGCTCGGTCATGGGAATGATGCCGGTGTCGAGCAGTACGGTCGCAACACAGATGGAGTTGGAGCCGGACATCGGTGGCGTGTCGGCGGGCTCCATGATGATCCAGCCCATCTGGGCGCGCGGATCCTTCGGCGGCACCAGCAGGTTCACATGCCGGAAGACGCCGCCACGGGGCTCGTTCAGCACGAAGTTGCGCAGCGTCTCGTCACGGGCGATGAAGCGTGACTGTTCCCAGAGTGTATCGCCCGGCAGCGGCAGCACACCACCGACGATTACGTCCCCGACTTCGCCCTCCGCATGGCAGCTGACGATGTGGATGACCTTTGATGTGCGCAATGCGACCCCCCGGCAGATGTTACCGCTTGGGTGTCATCAGGTAATGCCCAACGCCCCAGACCTCTCCCTTGTCATGGCCGAACAATCCGGCAGTGGCAAGGAAGAACAGACGCCAGCGGCGCTGCCAGAGGCAGGCATCCTTGCCGTAGACATCCTTCAAAATTGGTTGGATCTGCCCGATCTCGCGATCGAAATTTTCAAGCCAGTGCATCGCGGTGCGGCGATAGTTGAGACCCGACCAGCGCCAGTCTTGTTCGACGGTGAAAATATCATCGAAACGCCGCGGCAGGTCGTGCGCGGGCATGATGCCGCCGGTGAAGAAATGGTGGGCAATCCAGTCAGCTGGGTTGTCGTGCTCGAACCGGTAGGACCGATCCTTGTGGGTAAACACGTGCAGGAACAGCTTTCCGTCGGGCTTCAGCCAGCCTCTTGTGCGCTCCATAAGGCCTCGCCAGTTCGACATGTGCTCGAACATTTCCACCGAAACGACCCGGTCGTAGGTCTCATCCGTCGAAAAGTCGTTCATGTCGGCGGTGATGACGGTGAGGTTGTCGAGCTTCAGCCGCTCGATTTCGCTGAGGATGTGCTCACGCTGCGGGGCCGAGTTGGAGACGGAGGTGATCCGGGCATTGGGAAAATGCTGGGCCATGTAGAGCGACAGCGAACCCCAGCCGCAGCCGAGCTCGAGAATGTCCATTCCATCACTCAGTTCCGCGTGTCGCACGGTCTCGGCCAGCGCGTAGGATTCCGCTTCCGCAAGCGTGGTATCGTCAGCCAGATACAATGCGCAGGAGTACTTCCGCTGTGGACCGAGAGCGAGGCTGAAGAACTCTGGCGGGAGTTCGTAATGCTGGCGGTTGGCATCATCCGTATGGGTGGCGATCGGAAAGTCGGCCATCGACCTTGCGAACGCGTCCTCGGCGGTTGCCGGCGTGGAGGCCAGCTTCCGCTTGGTGCGACCGCAAAGAAAGTCGATCCCGGCAAGCGTCACGCCATCGCTTAAGGGTGCTCGTTCAGCCGTATTGATGGCAAAGGCCAGCATGTTCATCGTGGCGTTCCCCTATTGTGTTGAGAGTTTGGATCGACGCGGACCGGGGAAAAATGCGTTGACGCGTGCCTGGACAGCACGGAACTGGTCACCCCGGGATTTCAGCATGTGTTCCTCAAGCGGCGGAATGCCGGAGACGTGCACCAGCAGCCAATACATCATCACCGGCGCGAGGAGCGCGATCGCGGCAAAGCCCAGCGCCGGAAGCGCCATCAGCGGCCAGCTGCACCAGAACAGCCATTCGAAGAAATAGTTAGGGTGGCGGGAATAGGCCCACAGCCCCTTCTGGCAGATTTCCCGCTTGGCTTCCGGCGTCTTGCGGAATCTCGAGAGCTGAACGTCGGCTACCATCTCGCCGATAACGGCAATCGCTGCCACGGCAAGCGCGAGAAGATCGCCCACCTGCGGGTATTCTGCCGGGTTCGAAGCGGCGCAGTAGACTGCAAGCACAAGAATGAAGGCAGCGACCGCCTGGATCTGGAGAAAATAGAACAGGCGGAAGGAAGCGCGATCGCCCCATTCCTTGATAAGCTTTTCGTAGCGGGGATCCTCGCCGCCGAGCCGCGTGCGGGCGCCAATATGGAAGGCAAGCCTCAGCGACCAGGCCGCAACGATGACGATTGCCGTCACGCGGCGCTCGACGGGACCGGCCGCCAGATAGGCCGCAGCCACGCCGCCGACGCCGACCGCCAGCGACCAGATCGTGTCTATCCAGCCGCTCGCACCCGTCGCGCGCTGTACGGCCCAGGAGATCGCCATGGCCAGCGACAGGCCTATCGCCAGAAAAATGAGGTGAATGTAATCCATTGGTCTCCTCGAACGTAGAAAGCCCGACACGTTCTTTGTGTCCCTCTACGGCTGACATAGCCAATCAGTTTCATGGGCTTGGAAAAAATGTCGCAAAAAGAAGTGATATTGCGTGAAACTCTCTATCTCAATCTCTCGTAATGATTACAGAGCCCACAGGGCAGGTGATCGATTGCTTTGGGAGCTGGGGGAATTGTATGGCATTTCGTGAGACGCATAGGACCTCGGGACGTCGACGCATCGCAGTTGTCGGCAGTGGAATATCCGGCATGTCCGCTGCATGGCTTCTGGCCAAGGCCCACGATGTTACCATGTTCGAGGCAGCCGATCGTATCGGCGGCCACAGCCATACCGTGGATTTCGACGCATCGGGAAGAACCGTTTCCGTCGACACCGGCTTCATCGTCTATAACGAGGTGACCTATCCTAATCTGACGGCGTTGTTCCGTCATCTGGATGTCCCAACCACGGCCTCCAGCATGTCCTTCGCCGTCTCGCTCGACGATGGCGGTTTCGAATATTCTGGTGGCACAGGGTTCGGACTGTTCGCCCAGAAGTCCAACATCGTCAGCCCACGCTTCTGGTCGATGATGCGCGATCTCGTCCGCTTCTACCGCAATGCTCCCCGTGATCTGTCGACGATGGGCGGTTTGTCACTCGATGACTACCTCGACCGACATCACTACGGACGGGCGTTCCGCGACGACCATCTCTACCCGATGGCGGCTGCGATCTGGTCGATGCCCGCGGGTAAGGTGGGTGAGTATCCCGCGGTCAACTTCGTCCGTTTCTGTGGCAATCACGGGCTGCTCGAACTCTGGAACCGTCCGATCTGGCGCACGGTGCCGGGCGGAAGCCGGGAATATGTGGATCGCCTGACAGCTGACTTTCGCGATCGCATTCGCCTGTCGACACCCGTCCAGGCGATCAGGCGAACCGGTGGCGGTGTTGAAATTTCCACCGGACCGGACGGATGGCAGGCATTTGACGAGGTGGTGATCGCAACGCACGCCGATCAGGCACGTCGTCTCCTGTCGGACGCTGATGACCACGAGGCACGCATTCTGGGGGCCTTCCGCTATTCCCGCAACGAGGCGATCCTGCACAGCGACCAGAGCTTCATGCCGAAGCGCAAGGGCGCATGGTCCAGCTGGAATTATTCGGCAAAGACCGGCGAGGCGCAGGTCCAGCCTGCCATCACCTACTGGATGAACAAGCTGCAGCCGCTTGGCGATGCGCCGCCGACCTTCGTGACACTCAATCCCCCACGTCAGCCCCGCGAGGACGCAGTCATCCGACGCGAGATCTACGAGCATCCGATCTTCGACATGGCAACCGAGCGGGCACAGCAGGAAATCTGGTCGCTTCAGGGTGTGCGCAACACATGGTTCTGCGGCGCCCACTTCGGCTCGGGCTTCCATGAAGACGGCCTCCAGGCAGGCCTGGCGGTCGCGGAAGATCTCGGCGGCGTTCGGCGCCCCTGGAAGGTCGCCGAGGAAAGCGCCCGGATCGTGCGCCGGCCGCTCGGCGCTACCGTTCCGATCGAGGTCACGGCATGACGGCTTCGTTTCGGTCGGCGCTTTATCCCGGTCATGTCACGCATGCACGCATGCGGCCGAAAGAGCATCGGCTGGCCTACAGGATCTATTCGCTGCTGATCGATCTCGATGAGCTCGACGCGCTTGATCGCGGCCTGAAATTGTTTTCCGTCGACCGGTTCAATCTATTCTCGTTTCGGCAAAGAGATCGCGGCGACCGCTCGGGATCCGATCTTCGGGGCCAGATAGAGCAATGGATGCGCGCCGCAGGGCTCGAGCCTGATGGCGGGTCGATCAAGCTTCTCACCATGCCGAGAATACTCGGCTGGGCCTTCAATCCGCTCAGCATCTTCTTCTGCTACGGACGCGATGGCGAGGTGAAGGCGATCCTGTGGGAAGTGGACAACACGTTCGGCGAACGCCACGGCTACCTCATCCCGGCCGATAATCGTGTCGGCGGCGAGATCGTCCAGCACTGTGACAAGGCATTTTATGTCTCGCCGTTCATGGACATGGACCAGCGCTATACCTTTCGCGTGACGCCGCCGTCCGAACGGCTGTCGATCAAGATCGATACATTCGATGCCGAGGGGCCGATGCTGACTGCCCGTCATCTCGCGCACCGCCGTGATCTGACAGACCGGGCGCTTCTGAAGGCCTTCTTCGCCATTCCCTTCCTGACGCTCCGGGTCGTCGGCGGCATCCATTGGGAGGCACTGAAAATCTGGCTCAAGGGCGTGCGTTTGCGCAAGCGTCCAAAGCCACCGGAAAACCCCGTCTCCGTCACTCCTGCTGTTCCCCTACGCAAAGTGGAAATCCATGAGCCAATCTGACGAATTCACCTCCGTAACGACCGATCGCACACCCGGAGCTGGCGTTGCCGGCTTCGGCGCGCGCGTCGTGAACCGGCTGCTGAGCGGTATCCGCTACGGTTCCATTCGCGTTGTGCTGCCTTCCGGTCGCACCATAGAGATGGCCGGGCCGGAAAAAGGGCCGGACGCCGTTATCGTCATCAAGCGCTGGCGGATGCTGAGCCGCGTTCTGCATGCGGGCGACATCGGCTTTGCAGAAGGATATCTCAAGCAGGAATGGACGACACCTGATCTTACCAATGTGATCCGGTTTGCTGCGCGCAACCGGCATGGGCTGACGCTTGCGACCCATGGGGGCTATCTCGGCCGGATCGCGGTTCGCCTGTCGCATCTTCTCAACGCCAATACCAAGCGTGGCAGCAAACGCAATATCGAGGCGCATTACGATCTCGGCAACGAGTTCTACGCTGAGTGGCTAGACCCTTCGATGTTCTATTCCTCGGCGCTCTACGAGCATCAGGGACAGTCTCTCGAAGATGCCCAGCGTCAGAAACTCGAGCGTATCCGCGAAAAGCTCGCCATGAGCCAAGGCGACAGCGTGCTGGAGATCGGCTGCGGCTGGGGCGCTCTCGCGTTGGATCTCGCACAGAACGTCAATGCCCGGGTCACCGGCCTTACTCTTTCTCCTTCGCAGCTGGCCTTTGCAAACGAGCGCATCCGGCAGGCCGGCGTGGAAGGGCAGATCGATCTCCGACTGCAGGACTACCGCGATACATCAGGGCAATTCGACCGGATCGTCTCGATCGAGATGTTCGAAGCGGTCGGAGAGGCCTATTGGCCAGCTTATTTCGACACCATCCGTCGCTGTTTGAAGCCCGGTGGCCGTGCGGTTTTGCAGGTGATCTCGATCAACGAGGACCGCTTCGATTCCTATCGGCGCAATCCGGATTTCATCCAGAAATATGTGTTTCCGGGAGGATTTCTTCCCTCGGACAGCGCGTTCACGGCAGCCGTTGAGAAATCCGGGCTTGTCGTCAGCGACATCGAACATTTTGGCGCGTCCTATGCGCGGACGCTGGCCGAGTGGCGGACGCGGTTTCACGCCGCTTGGCCGAAGATTGCGGAACTCGGTTTCGACGGCCGTTTCCGTAGGTTGTGGGACTACTACCTTTGCTATTGCGAGGCTGGCTTCGAGGAGGAAGCGATCAATGTTGGCTTCTATACGATTGAACATGCGTAATCTGGGTTTGCGAGGCGGTGCTGTCGCAGCACTCTTGTCACTGTCGGCAGGGCCGCTTCTTGCCGCTGATCTGGACGGCAACTGGGCTCGTGGCGACGGCAATGCCAAGGTCGAGATCGCGCCTTGCGGCGCCCAGATCTGCGCCACCAACACATGGATCAAGCCCGGATCGGGAAGCGAGAAGGCCGGCGACAAGCTGGTCATGACGATCGACCGAACAGCGGACGGATCCTATTCCGGTACCGCCTTTGATCCGCAACGCAACATGACGTTCAAGATCACGGTCGTTGTCGCGGAAAAGAAGATGACGACGAAAGGCTGCGTTGCTGGCGGTATTCTTTGCCGTGCCGTCAACTGGTCACGCATCGACTGACACGAAAAGAGGGAACGAACCCATGGCGAAGATCTCGCTGAAGACGCTGGCTCTTGCCTACATCACCACGTTCATCGTGTTCGGCGCGATAGACTCCGTCTGGCTCAGCACGATGACAAGCCTGCTTTACCGGCCGGTCATGGGCGACATGCTTCTGCCGAGTTTCCGTCTCGCGCCTGCCGTGATCTTCTACCTTCTCTACATCGGCGGACTGACGCTGATGGCAGTGCGTCCGGCCCTGATTGCAGGCGGTGTCGGAGCAGCGGTGCGGCAGGGAGCGGCGATCGGGTTCATGTCGTACATGACCTACGATCTCACCAACCATGCGGTCATGAAGAACTGGTCGACGCTGCTTTCAGTGGCCGACATCATTTGGGGTACCTTGCTTTCGGGTCTCGCCAGCGGTCTTGCCACCTGGATCGTTCTGCGGTTCTTCAGAACAAAACACCACTAGCGTTCGAAAACAATATGGCCGGGAAATCCCGGCCATATCTTTGAGCTATTACTGTTCAGGCTCCTCGACCACGGTCGGCTGACCGCGCTGGTCGAGTATCTCTCGTTTGCCCACATGGTTGGCCGGTCCGACCAGCCCATCCTTCTCCATGCGTTCGACAAGCGATGCGGCCCTGTTGTAGCCGATCGACAGGCGGCGCTGGATGTAGGAGGTCGAGCACTTCTTGTCGCGCATGACGACCTTGATCGCCTGCTCGTACATCTCGTCCCGGTCTTCCTCGCTGATCGCGGACCTGTCGAAGACCGCCTGGTCTTCCTCCTCGACCTCTTCACCCTCTTCGTCTTCCGTGACGCTGCCGAGATAGAGCGGCTGACCTTGCGTCTTCAGATGCGCAACGATGCGCTCGACTTCCTGGTCCGATACGAAGGGACCGTGAACGCGGGCAATGCGTCCGCCGCCCACCATATGCAGCATGTCGCCCTGACCGAGCAGGTTTTCGGCACCCTGTTCGCCAAGGATGGTGCGGCTGTCGATCTTGGACGTCACCTGGAAGGAGATACGGGTCGGGAAGTTCGCCTTGATCGTACCGGTGATGACGTCGACCGAAGGCCGCTGCGTCGCCATGATCAGGTGGATGCCGGCAGCACGCGCCATCTGCGCAAGCCGCTGGATCGCACCTTCGATCTCCTTGCCGGCCACCATCATCAGGTCGGCCATCTCGTCGACGATGACGACGATATACGGCAACGGCGTCAGGTCCATGTCCTGCTGCTCGTTGATCGGCTCGCCGGTCTGACGGTCGAAACCGACCTGGACGCTGATCGAGATGACCTCGCCGGATGCGGACGCGGCCGCCACACGAGCGTTGAAGCCGTCGATATTGCGAACGCCGAGACGCGACATCTTGCGATAGCGGTCTTCCATTTCGCGCACGGCCCATTTCAGCGCCAGAACCGCTTTCTTGGGGTCGGTCACGACAGGGGTGAGCAGATGCGGGATGCCGTCATAGGCCGACAGTTCGAGCATCTTCGGATCGACCATGATCAGCCTGCACTGGTCCGGCCGCAGACGGTAGATCAGCGAGAGGATCATCGTGTTGACCGCGACCGACTTGCCCGAACCGGTCGTGCCGGCGACGAGCAGATGCGGCATCTTCGCAAGCTCGGCGACGACGGGTTCTCCGCCGATCGTCTTGCCAAGGCAAAGCGGAAGCCTGAAGCCGGTACCCGCATAGGTGCCGCTTTCGATCAGCTCACGCAGATAGACGGTTTCGCGCACGGGGTTTGGCAGTTCGATACCGATCACGTTGCGACCGGGAACGACAGCAACACGCGCCGAAAGCGCCGACATCGAGCGGGCGATATCGTCCGAAAGGCCGATCACGCGGGAGGATTTGACGCCGGGTGCCGGGGCGAATTCGTAGAGCGTCACGACAGGGCCGGGACGAACGTCGATGATCTCGCCGCGGATGCCGAAATCCTCCAGCACGCTTTCCAGAAGCCCGGCGCTCTGTTCCAGGCTTTCCTGGCTGACGGGGCTGATCTGGTCGTCCACCGGTGCCTGCAGCAATTCGATCGACGGGAACTCGTAGTCGTCGGACGCATGCAGCGGTTCGGTGTTGAACGGCCGGATCGGAGAGATCGCGCGGGTCGCCATGACAACCTGCCGCGTCGACTTTACTGGCACGACGGGAGCGACCGCAGGCGCCGGGGCCTCGATGACGGTCTCAGCGATGACGGGCGCAACGAGAACAGGCTCAGGAATGACAGGCTCAGGAGCGACCGGAGCAGCAGCAGCGATGACGGGCGCATCCTCCACTGGAGGCACCACCGGATTTGGCGCAGCATCGTGGCCGGCCTGGCGCAACGTGATCGATCGATAGAGATCAAGCGGCGACGGCCCCACCGGAATTTCTTCAACCAGACGTTTGGTCAGGGTCTCGATCGGCTGGCGAATGACCGGCGCCCTCAGGGCAACCCGCACAGGTTCGGGCCGGACCGGCTGTTTCGGATAGGTCGGGAGCGGACGCTGAGCAACGAACACAGGTCTCTGCTCGACCTTTGGCGGGGGAGGCGGGGTCAGCGCGAACTCTTCGCCGGTGGCCTCTCCAAGGCTCATCACCTCGAAGAACAGATGATCCGGCATGTTGGCGATCGGAGACTGTCTTTCAGTGCTAATCACGGGAGCATCAATCACTGCTTCAGGCTGCGCCGGCGCAACTGCGACCAGCACCATTTCAACGGTTTCCCGGGCAAACGTGGCCCGGCGTTCCCTCAGCGCCTGATCGAGAGTGCCGACGAGATTGCGGGCGCCGGGTTCAGGCGACAGGAAGCTGGCGATAGAGGTCGACAGCGCGTCGCCGTCATGTCTTTGGGTGAAAGTAATCTCGGAAATCTCCTGAACGGCTGGCGCCGCCATAGGGGGAATGACAGCCTCGGGGACGGCGTGGGAAGCGACGGCTTCGCCCTCCGCTTCCGGGCCGGAGGGTGCCCCACGCCTGGAGATGGTTTTCTCCGGCGTGCGGGTGAAACGAACGGTCGGGCCCAACATGAAGGCCTTCTGCCAGTCCGGCAGCGCCTCGATCTCGTGAGCCTGCATCTGGACTGTCGACACGATGTCGCAAGCCACCTGTTGCCCCGCATTCGGGGGCTCAGGCGGATTTATGGGGTGAGAGTGGCCGGTATCCGGCAGTTCGGAAGCCTGGGCTTCCAGCTTGTCAGTTTCGCGAAATTGCGGGCCTGTGAGACGCATTGCCACCAATGAAACCATATGAACAAATCTGGGACACGAACGTCCTTGGATATAAAACAAACATTAACCATGCGTTGCCGGCGCCGATAAATCGTCGAGCGCGGTGATGGCCTGTGACAAAAGGCGCCGGTGAAATGGTCTTTGGGACGGAACAGACTCGGGCAGTTGGTGGTTATTGGGTCAACTGTAGTCGTCAAGATGGAGCCCCCATGTCGAGTCCGAATTCGTTTGAAATGTCACGACGGGATCTTCTCGTCGCAACCGCTGCCGGCTCTGTGGCCGTGGCAAATAGCAACAGAGCTGCAAATGCGCAGGCGGCAACACCGCCTCCCCGGCCGGGGACAGCGACGTCGCGGGTGGGTTTTGTCGTCAACGGCACACGCCAGGATCTCGATCTCGACAACCGTACGACCCTGCTCGACGCGTTGCGTGAGAACCTGCACCTGACCGGCACCAAGAAGGGTTGCGATCACGGCCAGTGCGGCGCCTGTACTGTCATGGTCGATGGTCGCCGCATCAATTCGTGCCTGTCGCTTGCCATCATGCACGAGGGCTCCGAGATCACCACGATCGAAGGCCTTGGCACACCGGACGAGATGCATCCGATGCAGACGGCATTCGTCAAGCACGATGGCTTCCAGTGCGGCTATTGCACCCCTGGGCAAATCTGTTCCTCCGTCGCCGTTCTTGAAGAAATCAAGGCCGGCATTCCGAGCCATGTAACGGAAGACCTGACCGCCCCCACGCAGGTTTCCGAGATGGAAATCCGCGAACGTATGAGCGGCAATATCTGTCGATGCGGGGCCTACCCGAACATTGTTGCGGCTATCACGGAAGTTTCGGGGAGGCAGGCATGAAACAGTTTACTTATGAACGCGCCGCATCACCGGCTGAAGCTGCGTCCAAGGCCGCCAACAACCAGAACGCCAAGTTCATCGCGGGAGGCACCAACCTCCTTGACCTGATGAAGCTAGAGATCGAATCACCGACCCATCTCATCGACGTCAACGGTCTCGACCTCGACAAGATCGAACAGAGCGAAGATGGCGGCGTCCGGATCGGAGCGCTCGTGCGCAATACGGATCTCGCCTCGGACGAGCGCATCCGCCGCGACTACGCCGTGCTTTCGCGCGCACTTCTCGCAGGCGCATCGGGTCAGCTCCGCAACAAGGCAACGACGGCCGGCAACCTGTTGCAGCGGACGCGCTGTCCTTACTTCTACGACACCGCCCAGCCTTGCAACAAGCGAAAGCCCGGTAGCGGCTGTTCCGCCATCGGCGGCGTGACCCGCCAGCTGGGCGTGATCGGCGTCAGCGATGCCTGCATCGCCACCCACCCCGGCGACATGGCAATCGCCATGCGTGCCCTCGATGCAACCGTTGAGACGGTCAAGCCCGATGGCGCAACACGCGCGATCCCGATTGCCGACTTCCATAAACTGCCCGGCGATACGCCCGAGATCGAAACCACGCTTGAGCGCGGCGAGATCATCACGGCCGTTACGCTGCCGGCACCTGTGGGTGGCAAGCACGTGTATCGCAAGGTGAGAGACCGTGCGTCCTATGCGTTCGCTCTTGTGTCGGTTGCCGCGATCATCCAGCCGGATGGCACCGGTCGCGTTGCGGTCGGCGGTGTGGCTCCCAAACCATGGCGCGTCGAAGAGGCGGAAGCCGACTTGCCGCAGGGGTCCAAGGCCGTGATGGCCAAGGTCTTTGCAGGCGCAAAGCCAACCGAAGAAAATTCGTTCAAGGTGACACTGGCGGAGCGCACGCTCGCCGGCATCCTTGAAGAAACCAAGGGGTAAGCCATGCTATTCGATCGTCCCGCCACGACCAATCCCATCGACCAGATGAAGGTGGTCGGCCAGCACATCACGCGTATCGACGGCCCTAAGAAGGTCACCGGCACGGCGACCTATGCCTATGAATGGAACCACGCCAACCTCAATGTTGCCTACGGCTATCCCGTAGGCGCCGGCATCGCAAAGGGTCGGATCAGCTCGATGGATATCCAGGCGGCCCGCAACGCTCCGGGCGTTCTGGCTGTCGTCACGGCTGAAACGGCTGGCAAGCTCTCCAAGGGCAAGATGAATGCGGCCAAGCTTCTCGGTGGCCCCGAGATCTCGCATTATCACCAGGCCATCGCCGTCGTCGTCGCTGAAACCTTTGAGCAGGCTCGCGCCGCAGCGAGCCTCATCAAGGTGGATTACGTTCGCGCTCCCGGTTCCTACGATCTGGAAGCAGCGAAGGACACGGCCAAGAAGCCGGAGGGCTCCGAAGGTGAAGACGCAGACACCTCTGCCGGCAACTTCGAAAAGGCGTTCGCCGAGGCAGCGGTCAAGTTCGACCAGACCTACACGACACCCGACCAGTCACATGCGATGATGGAGCCGCATTCGTCTCTCGCCATGTGGGACGGGGACGAAGTTACGGTCTGGACCTCGAACCAGATGATTGCCTGGAACAAGTCAGAAATGGCGATCACGCTCGGCATCGATCCGGAAAAGGTCCATATCATGTCGCCGTTTGTCGGCGGTGGTTTCGGCTCCAAGCTTTTCCTCCGGTCGGATGCCGTGCTTGCAGCACTTGGTGCGAAAGCGGCGGGACGCCCCGTCAAGCTTGCGCTTCCGCGTCCCTTCGTGATGAACAACACAACGCACCGCCCGGCAACGATCCAGCGTATCCGCATCGGCACCACGCAGGAAGGCAAGATAACCGCGATTGCTCACGAAAGCTGGAACGGCAATCTGCCGGGCGGCAGCCTGGAGACAGCCGTGGCGCAGACTCGTCTTCTCTACGCCGGCGAAAACCGGATGACGTCGATGCGGCTTGCGGCGCTTGATCTGCCAGAGGGCAATGCGATGCGCGCACCGGGCGAAGCGCCTGGTCTCATGGCGCTTGAAATCGCCATGGACGAACTGGCCGAGCAGCTCAACCTCGACCCCGTCGAATTGCGGATCATCAACGACACGCAGGTTGATCCGGAAAAGCCTGAACGGAAGTTCTCGCACCGTCAGCTGGTCGAATGTCTTCGCCGGGGTGCTGAAACCTTCGGCTGGGACAAGCGCAACGCCGAGACGGGTCGCGTCAAGGACGGACGCTGGATGGTTGGCATGGGTGTTGCGGCAGCGTTCCGCAACAACATGAACATGAAGTCTGGCGCCCGCGTGCGGCTCGATTCCGAAGGCGTCGTGACTGTCGAAACCGACATGACGGATATCGGTACGGGTAGCTACACGATCATCGCCCAGACCGCGGCCGAAATGATGGGCGTAACGATCGACAAGGTTGCCGTAGAACTCGGCGATTCCCGCTTCCCGGCGTCGTCGGGATCGGGCGGACAGTGGGGCGGAAACAGCTCCACCGCCGGCGTCTACGCCGCATGCGTGGCGCTGCGGGATGCGATCTCGCAAAAGGTCGGTTTCAACTCCGCAGATGTCACGTTTGCCGACGGCCAGATCCGTTCCGGCAACCGCAGCATTGCTCTCGCTGAGGCAGCTGGCAAGGATGGTGTCGTTGCGGAAGATACGATCGAGTATGGCGATCTTGCAGAAGAGATGCAGCAATCGACATTCGGTGCCCATTTCGTCGAGGTCGGCGTCGACATGTACACGGCTGAAATCCGCGTTCGGCGCATGCTGAGCGTCTGTGCAGCAGGGCGCATTCTCAACCCGATCACGGCCCGCAGCCAGGTCATCGGTGCGATGACGATGGGCGTCGGCGGCGCCTTCATGGAAGAACTGGCCGTCGACAAGCGTCGCGGCTTCTTCGTCAACCATGATCTCGCCGGCTACGAAGTTCCTGTCCATGCCGATATTCCGCATCAGGATGTCATCTTCCTCGATGAGACGGATCCGACCACCTCGCCGATGAAGGCAAAGGGTGTTGGCGAACTCGGCCTTTGCGGTGTGGCGGCAGCGCTTTCGAACGCCGTGCACAACGCAACCGGCGTGCGTATCCGGGATTACCCTGTCACGCTCGACAAGCTGCTGCGCGACATGCCGCAGGTCGGCTGATCCGCTGGCACCGTTACGCAAACCTCTGGCCGGAGCATCCACGGATGCTTCGGCCTTATATTTTTAGAACCTCGTCGCGCCAGAAGACGATAACATAGCCGCCGCGTGCTTCAGCGTTGGATGCCCATGCCTTGAACTGCGGCATATAGGGCGGATGACGCCACAGATCGGGATAGTCGGGATCGGCAAGGACCGTAATCTGCTGTCCTTCCCCATAGACCATCAGGTGGGATCTTTGAGGAGCCCACTCGTCGCCCAGTCCTTCGCGCGTTAGCCAATGACAGACGAAGTCGCGGCAAAGCATCGGTCGATCCTGGTAGATGGAACAGCCTTGTCCGGCAACGCAGTGCCTGCACCACTCGTCCGCAGGCTTGTTGAGATCATCAATGTCCGGCAACCGGCAGCAAAGGGTGCAGGTTCCGCACGCGCGGCCCTCGACAATGGCTGGTGTCATTCTTGCGATACGCTTCCTGCGTCTTCGGGATACCCCCGGTCTGCGACCTTCAAACAGTTTCGTTCAAGAGCCGCACGCGATTGAAGAGGCTGCCGGATCCAGAGTTGGGTGCGGGAGGCCGCAAAACGGCACCGCCCGCATATCACTGCGGGGTGTGTGACGCAAGAAAAGCGCTTCGGTTCCGACGCATGCGGGAAACGGAAGTTTAATCGATGAGCCTTAAGTCTGATGCAAACGGAGATTTTTCCACAATGACGACGAGTTGCCAAGGCTGCCGCGACGGCGCAGCATTCGAACTACCGTTCTCGATGGCATTCCAGCCGATCGTCGACATCGCAACAGGCAAGATTTTCGCCCACGAAGCGCTTGTTCGCGGTCTAAACGGAGAAGGCGCCGGGTCAGTTCTATCGCAGGTGCAGGCCGACAACCGCTATGCGTTCGATCAGCAGTGCCGGGTCAAGGCGATCGAACTTGCCGCGCAGCTCTACGACCCCGCTGACGACGTGAAACTGTCGATCAACTTCATGCCGAACGCCGTCTACGAACCGCGGGCGTGTATCCGCCTGACGCTTGCCACGGCCATGAAGACGGGTTTTCCGCTTGATCGCATCATCTTCGAGTTCACCGAGAACGAGGAGTTGGATACCAAGCACATCCTTCACATCCTGCGGACATACCGGGATATGGGCTTTAAAACTGCGATCGACGACTTCGGTTCAGGCCACTCCGGTCTTGGCCTCCTCAGTCATTTCCAGCCCGATATCGTCAAGCTGGATATGGACATGATCAGAGGGATCGACACCGATCCGGTCCGGCGCACCATCGTCAAGCACACGTTGCGGATGCTCGAAGAACTCAACATCGTGCCGCTCTGCGAAGGCGTCGAAACCGTCGGCGAAATGTCGGCCCTGCGGGATTTGGGCGTGTCCCTCATCCAGGGCTACCTGCTCGCCAAGCCAAGCTTCGAACACCTCGCCATCCCGGCTTCCGCGAAGGCGATGCTTGCTGCTGCTGCCTGAGAAGCGGCGGGATAGGCGAACCAGAGCGGAATGAAGGTCCGGGATCGGTATCGACGCAGTGGAAACAGGCAGAGATGCCGACTGGACGCTGGCAAGGGCAAGCTCAGGCTAGCTCGATTTGACGAGTGAAACAGCGCGTTCGTTCACGTTCGAGACAGCTTGACGTCAATCGAGACAGTACTTTTCGCGCCTGAATGCAGGTGGGGGATATTTCCAGAAGGGATGCAAAATCAACGCTCTTACGAGCGAGTGGTGCCCCATGCCGGAATCGAACCAGCACTCCTTTCGGAACTCGATTTTGAGTCGAGCGCGTCTACCAGTTCCGCCAATGGGGCACGGAGGGTATGGTGAAGGCCTCTAACATGGCCTCGGCGGCGGATGCAAGAAGAACTATTCGGATCCTTGCAAACCGCGATGTCAGGTATTGCGTCCGGCAATTGCCAGGATCTTTTCGCGCAGCAGACGCGCCATGTTGCGGGTGTTGCGGTAGAGGTGAAGCTGTGTCGCCACCTGTCTCACGTCGCGGTCGCTGTTGCGGGCAAGGCCGATCACCAGCGTTCCCATTTCCTCGCGCTCTTCCCATAGCCTGCTCATGATAGGATGGTCGGGCACGGCGCAGCTGTCGGTGCGCAGGATGTTGGCATCATCAAGGTGCCAGTCGGTCAGCTTCATGATCAATAGCTTGCCTGGCGAATAGCGGCTCAGGCTCTCGTCATAGGCGGTCTTCCAGGTATAGGCCTCGCCGGCCATCAGGAAGATCACGATCGAAGCGATCGCGCGGCCGTCGAGATTGATCGTGTGGATCCGCACGGCATCCACTTCGGCAAGATTGGTGATCGCTTCGCGGGCAAAGGCTGCGCGGTAGCGGTCGTTGATCAGGGCCGAACGTTTGCGGCCTTTCCAGCCGGTCGATTCCAGCGCCAGGAATTCCTCCATCCGCTGGCGCACCTCTTCGGGCTGACGGGCGACGGCGTATTCGAGCCTTCCCAGCTGTCCGAGCTTCCGCCACTGGCGCTGCATCTCGCGGTAGTGATGCGGCGAGACGGAGGCCTTCATATAGGTTTCGCCGTCCTGAAGGCTTTCCAGCATCGGCCGGCGGAAGCTGTCGGTGACGGCAACGGGCAGGTCGCGGCCGATGGCAACGGCGCGCGCAAGCTGGGCAAAGCGGCCGCCTAAGCGCACGTCGGGCAGAACGAGAACGGAGGGAAGTTTTGCTTCCCGGGCAGTCAGGGCCTCCAGGAGGTTGTCGATGGTTTCGGCCGCATCTTCGGCATCCACCAGTGGCGTACCGAGCGGGCCGAACGGATTGGACCAGACGCGGATGATCGGGGCACCCATGGCAAAGCCTGGTTTCTCCACGGTAAACGGCATCAAAAGGCGAAGGCGGCTATGGCTTTCGCCTTCGTCACGGATAAGCGCCAGTCTCACCTGGCGGTCATCGATGCGCGGCATGGCGGGGGCAAGAAGCCGCGCCGAGAAGAAGATGTTGGGTTCCATCGCGCGGTGAGACAAAAATTCGAGTTCTTCCTGCAGATCGTAACCGAGACCTGCCGGATAGAGGCAAAATTCGCGGCCGGGCCGGCCGATTTCTACCCGTGTATCGGCATCCGGGCGGTCTGCACGAAGACGCGACGCGACGTTCGGCATCGTGACGTCGTCGTATTCCTTCTCGCTCCTGTTCGGGGGAAGAGCCATTGTGTCTATCGAACCTTGAACGAGGGTCTGGGCAGTGGATCGGAAAAAGCGAATAGCACGATTCCGAGCGTGCGGCGTACTGCTATGTGCAGCAACGTCGCCTCGATCATCATGGCGCCGGCGGTCGCCATCGCCGCACCGACCAGCCCATAATGTGGTATCAGCACGACATTGAGGACGATGCTGCCGGCAAGCGTTGCCGTATAGACTGCAACGCAGAGCTTTTGCCTGCCCGCCATGCTGAGCAGCACTTCTCCGGGACCGACGAGCGACTTGGACAGAATGCCAGCAAACAGGATCACCATCAGGATATAGCCTGAAGTGAAAGCGTCGCCGAACAGCGACAGAAGCAGTTCACCCGCAGCAAGCGTCGTCAACCCGACGACGAGCGACGGCCAGAGGGTCCAGCGGACGGTCTGGCCCGCGAATGTGGCCAACGCCGTCATGTCGCCTTCCGCCATGATGGCGGCGAAACGGGGAGCGGCGGCCGCCTTGATGGAGAAGTAGACGAACTGCACGAGGACGATCGTTTTCGACGCCGCAAAATAGATCCCGACATCGTCCGGCGGCAGAAAGATGCCGACCACGACCACGTCCGCATTGGTCAGCAGGAAGCCGATGCCGTCGACCACAAATAGCGGGATCGAGTATCGGATCCATGAGCCAAGCCGGTAGCGCCGCGATGCATTGCCGTAGCTGCCTTTCAGCCGAAGTATGAGCTGCGTCAGATGCGCAAACGTTGTGGCGTATGTGGCGGCAAGCGCCGCCAGCATGGCGGTCTGCGCATCGCGCGGCGCATCGGACAGGACGGCTGCCGTCATGAAAGTGAGGATCAGGATGGGCCTGAGGATGTAGGTTGGCGCCAGCGCCGATATCGTCCAGCCATGGGTACGGGCAATCCCGTCGAGGATGTCGCCGATGCCGATCATCGGAATGATGAAAAGAGCGATCGAAACCGGCACGATGTAGTAGGGCTCGATGCTGCTGCCGAACGCCCAGAGAAAGGCAAAGCCGAGGCCGCCGATCACGGTCGAGGTGACGAGCGCGACAAGGCAGGCGGCAAGGCTCAAGCCGCGGATCTCGCCGTTTTCACCCTCTGCCGAATGCTGGTGGATGAAGCGGATGATCGAGGTGTGAAAGCCGAGGCAGGAGAGATTGCCGACGAGGATGACGATCACCCAGACGAAGGCGAACAACCCGTATTCGAACTCGCCCATCAGCCTGGCCATGACGATCTGGGACAGGAAGGCGATAGCGGCGCTGAAAATGCGGATCGCAAACGCGGTCATGGCCTGGCGTTGCGCCCGCGCCGTATCGCTGTTTTCGGTGACAGTGGCTCTGATCCTGCCCGTCAGCGGTGCGACTCTGGCACGCAAACCGGCCGGAAGCAGTCTTTCCGCTGTTTCGATCACCGCCATGATGGGCACGCAATACTCGTTACGCTACAGGAGCCATGCTCGCAAATCTGCCACAGCAGGGTTAAGAAACGGTTGGCTCAGCCGACCCGAACGTTACGAGGGCGACGATCCCGCAAACGAAAAACGCCGCCCGAAGGCGGCGTTCTATTGATAACACTGCTGTTGCCCGATCAGGCCTGTTCGAAGGCGCCGTGGCAGTGCTTGTATTTCTTGCCCGAACCACAGGGGCAAGCCTCGTTGCGGCCGACGCGGCCCCAGGTAGACTGGTCTTCGGGATGACGATCGGCAGGCGCTGCGATGAAGTCGCTGCCGTCTGCGCCCGACACCTGGTCTTCGCCGGTCGTCGGGTCGAAATGATGCTCCTCGAACACCGATGGCGGTACTGGCGGCTCGGGGTTCTGCACAAGCTCGACGCGCATCATCTGGGCGGTCACGGCTTCGCGCAGGTTCGCAAGCAGCGCCTGGAACAGCTCGAAGGCTTCCGCCTTGTATTCCTGCAACGGATCGCGCTGCGCATAGCCGCGGAACCCGATGACGGAGCGCAGGTGGTCGAGATTGACGATATGCTCGCGCCACAGGGCGTCCAGCGTCTGCAACACCACGGAGCGTTCGACGTAGTTCATCACGTCGGCACCAAACCGCTCGCGGCGATCCTTGACGGAAGCTTCAGCGGCGGCGGTGATCCGCTCGCGGATATCGGTTTCGCCGATACCCTCTTCGGTCGCCCAGTCCTCGATCGGAAGGTCAAGGTTCAGGAGGCGATCAACGTCTTCCCGCAGTTCCTTGACGCTCCACTGTTCGGCATAGGCCCGCTCAGGGATGTGCTTGGCAACGAGAACCTCGATCACTTCGTTGCGCATGTCCTCGATGGTCTCGGATACGTCTTCCGAATCCATCATCTCGATACGCTGTTCGAAGATCACCTTGCGCTGATCGTTGGTGACGTCGTCGTATTTCAGAAGGTTCTTGCGGATGTCGAAGTTACGCGCCTCGACCTTTTTCTGGGCCCGCTCGAGCGCCTTGTTGATCCAGGGGTGGACGATCGCCTCGCCTTCCTTGAGACCAAGCTTTTGCAGCATCGAATCCATCCGGTCGGAACCGAAGATGCGCATCAGATCGTCCTGGAGTGACAGGTAGAATTTCGAGCGGCCCGGGTCACCCTGGCGGCCGGAACGGCCACGCAGCTGGTTGTCGATGCGGCGGCTTTCGTGGCGCTCGGTGGCGATGACGTAGAGGCCACCGGCTTCCAGAGCCTTGCCCTTCAGGACCTTCACCTCGGCACGGACGGCAGCCTCCTTGGCAGCGCGTTCGCCCTCGTCCTCGATGCCTTCGAGCTCGCGCTCAAGGCGCATGTCGATATTGCCGCCGAGCTGAATGTCGGTACCGCGACCGGCCATGTTGGTGGCGATCGTGACGGCACCGGGCACGCCGGCCTGCGACACGATATAGGCTTCCTGCTCGTGGTAGCGGGCGTTCAGAACGTGGAATTTCTCAAAACCGGACTCGCGCAGCATGGTTGCCAGAAGTTCGGACTTTTCGATCGAGGTCGTACCGACCAGAACCGGCTGGTTGCGTTCGCTGGCGGCCTTGATCTCCACGATGATCGCTTTGAACTTTTCCTCAAACGTCCGATAGACTTCGTCGTCCTCGTCGATACGCTGGATCGGCAGGTTGGTCGGAACCTCCACCACTTCCAGCTTGTAGATGTTGCCGAATTCTTCCGCTTCCGTCTGCGCCGTACCGGTCATGCCGGCAAGCTTGTCGTACATGCGGAAGTAATTCTGGAAGGTAATCGAGGAGAGCGTCTGGTTCTCCGGCTGGATCTGCACCTTTTCCTTGGCTTCCAGCGCCTGATGCTGACCTTCGGAATAGCGGCGGCCCGGCATCATGCGGCCGGTAAACTCGTCGATGATGACGATCTCGTCGTTGCGGACGATATAGTCCTTGTCGCGGGTGAAGAGCTTGTGGGCCTTCAGCGCGTTGTTGATGTGGTGGACGATCGCCACGTTCTCGACGTCATAGAGCGATTCGCCCTTCAGCAGGCCGGCCTGACGCAGCAGGCCTTCGAGCTTTTCGGTTCCCTCTTCGGAAAAGTTGGCCGAGCGCTGCTTTTCGTCGATTTCGTAGTCTTCCGGAGACAGCAACGGAATGTAGGCGTCGATCGTGTTGTAGAGATCGGAACGGTCGTCCAGCGGGCCTGAGATGATCAGCGGGGTGCGGGCTTCGTCGACCAGGATCGAATCGACTTCGTCGACGATCGCGAAGTTGTGGCCGCGCTGCACCATCTGGCCGCGCTCGTATTTCATGTTATCGCGAAGATAATCGAAGCCGAGCTCGTTGTTCGTCGCATAGGTGATGTCGCAGGCATAGGCCTCGCGGCGTTCGTCGTCCGACAGGCCGTGGACGATGACACCGGTCGACAGGCCAAGGAACCCGTAGAGGCGGCTCATGATGCTGGCGTCGCGCTGTGCGAGATAATCGTTGACGGTCACCACATGCACGCCCTTGCCCGACAGTGCATTGAGGTAGACGGGCAGGGTTCCCACCAGCGTCTTGCCTTCGCCGGTCTTCATTTCGGCGATTGCGCCGTCGTGAAGGATCATGCCGCCGGTCAGCTGGACGTCGAAGGGTCGCATGCCGAGTACGCGAAGGGCCGCTTCGCGAAGCACCGCAAAGGCAGGGATCTGGATATCCTCCAGGGTCTTGCCGTCTGCCAGCATCTGGCGGAACTCCGCCGTCTTGTTGGCGAGCTGCTCATCGGTGAGCGCCTTGGTGGCTTCCTCGATTGCATTGATCTTCTCGAGCATCGGCTTGTAGCCCCGCACGCGGCGCTCGTTTGCAGATCCGAACAGTTTGCGGGCAATGCCGCCAAAGCTGACCATACGAATGGCCCTTTCTGATGTCAGTCCCTGATGTCACTCGTCGAGACCACGATTGAGCTTGTCGGCCGGCGGCGCCTCTGACAATTCGACCCGTGGCGCCCGCAAAGCTTCTGGACGCGAAGTTGCGTGACAGATAAGAGGGGGTCCGAATTATGTCAACGGTGACGGCCGATACAGAATGGCCACAATCCGGTGTTTGTGAAGGTTTTCCGGCCGGTGCCAGACGTTCTGGATCCGGTTCACCAATCGAAAGGTAACTCGATGCTGCGCCACAAACTTCTCGTATCGGCTGCTATTGCCGCTGCGATCTTCGTCCAGGCCCCGGCTTTCGCCGCTGACGATACGGTCGTCGCCAAGGTGGGCAGCCTGAACATCACTCAGGCCGAACTCGACGTCGCGGTCCAGAACCTCGACCCGCAGCTGGCTCAGCTTCCCGAAGAACAGAAGAAGGTTGCGGCCCTTTCCGGCGCAATCGACGTGAAGCTTCTGGCAAGCGGTGCTGCCGCCGAAGGTCTTGGTAACACCGAGGATTACAAGAAGCGCATGGCCTATATCGGCGATCGCGAACTGCACAACGCCTACTTCCGCAAGCACGTGGTCGATGCCACGACGCCCGAAGAAGTAAAGGCACGCTACGACAAGGAAATCGCGTCGATCCCGAAGCAGGAAGAGGTCAATGCCGCCCATATCCTGGTAAAGACCGAGGATGAAGCAAAGGCCGTGATTGCTGATCTCGACAAGGGTGGCGATTTCGCAGCCATTGCCAAGGAAAAGTCGCAGGATTCGAACAAGGACGAAGGTGGCGATCTCGGCTGGTTTGCCCAGGGCCGCATGGTTCCGGAATTCGAGCAGGCCGCGTTTGCCCTCGAAAAGGGCGCCTACACCAAGACCCCGGTCAAGACCCAGTTCGGTTTTCACGTCATCAAGCTGATCGACAAGCGCGAAGCCGCTCCGCCGGCACTCGACCAGGTCGAAGACCAGGTCAAGCAGCTCGTGATGCGCGACAAGTATGTCGCCATCATCGAAAAGGCGAAGGCCGACCAGAAGATCGAGATCATGGATGAGGGGCTGAAGAAGGGCTACGAGGACGTGAGCAAGATGCAGGACGGTGCAGAAGCGCCGGCACCGGCACAGCAGTAAAATTCGCATCTGGGCCCGGTATATCCGGGCCCTTTCCTATTCAGCCAGGTTGTTCAGATGTCCTCTTCCGTCTCGCCGCTCGCCCCGAAGTCCTATCCCGAAATGCCGGCCCTGCGCGGCGTCCGCATGGCGACAGCTGCCGCCGGCATCAAATACAAGAACCGTACCGACGTGCTGTTTATGGTGTTCGACGCACCGGCAGCGGTGGCCGGCGTCTTCACCAAGTCGAAGTGCCCGTCGGCCCCGGTGGATTTCTGCCGCGCGAACTTAGCCCATGGTACGGCGCGTGCCGTGGTCGTCAATTCCGGCAACGCCAATGCGTTCACCGGCGCCAAGGGCCGTCAGGCGACGGAACTCACAGCACAATCGGCAGCGGCGGCTGTCGGATGCGGCGAGCATGAAATTTATCTCGCATCGACAGGCGTCATCGGCGAGCCGCTCGATGCCACGAAATTTGCAGGCGTGCTTGGCGATATGCACGGTTCGGCCACGGGCGATTTCTGGCAGGAGGCCGCCAAGGCGATCATGACCACGGATACCTATCCGAAGGTCGCGACCCGCACGGCCGAGATCGGCGGCGTCGCGGTTACGATCAACGGCATTGCCAAGGGTGCCGGCATGATCGCGCCTGACATGGCGACGATGCTGTCTTTCGTCGTCACCGACGCCAATATCTCGTCTTCCGTGCTCCAGTCGCTTCTCTCTGCAGGCGTCGAGCCAAGCTTCAATTCCATGACGGTCGATAGCGATACGTCCACGTCCGATACGCTGATGCTGTTTGCAACGGGGGCTGCTGCTGCAGACGGCCAGGCGCAGATCACCGATCCCGCCGATCCGGCGCTGTCGTCTTTCCGGGATGCGTTGAACGCGCTTCTGAAGGACCTGGCGATCCAGGTTGCGCGCGATGGCGAAGGCGCCACCAAGATGCTCGAGATCACGGTCACGGGCGCTGAAAGCGATGCTAGCGCCAAGACGATCGCGCTGTCGATCGCCAATTCGCCGCTGGTCAAGACCGCCGCCGCCGGCGAAGACGCCAACTGGGGCCGTATCGTCATGGCCGTCGGCAAGGCCGGCGAAGCGGCGGACCGCGACAAGCTGGCGATCTGGTTCGGCGATGTCCGCGTTGCCGTCAATGGCGAACGCGATCCTTCCTATTCGGAAGAGGCCGCGTCCAACGTGATGAAGGGGCAGGACATTCCGGTCAAGGTCGAACTCGGCCTCGGCTCCGGCACGGCCACCGTCTGGACCTGCGACCTCACCAAGGAATATGTTGCCATCAACGGCGATTACCGGAGCTGATGACGGATATGACCGCATCTCTCGCGCAAGGCGACCTGCCGCTGGTTCGGAGACTGGAAGCGGTCGGCTTCCGGGCCTGGCCCGCGGCTTCCGTGGTCTATGACGGCAGCTGGCAGGTTCGGTTGACGGGTAGCCATCCGTCGAAGCGTCTCAACTGCATCGTGCCGCTCGATCCGTCGGATTACCGGGACATGGACCTGCGGTTGTCGAAGGCCCGCAAGCGTTTTGCCGATTACGGACGATCGCTGGTGGTGCGCGAAACGCCGCTCGCACCGCCCCACCTGATTCGTCATCTGGAGGATGATGGCTGGCAGATGTTCGAGACCGCAGATGTGATGATCGGCGATCTCGCCCACCTTCCGCTGCCGCCGACGCTTGGTCATCTTCCCAGCCACGATATCGGCCGTTTCGTCGATGCCTGCATTGCAGTGGGGCAGGACGACGCAGCGCTGAAGCCGGCACTGGCGGAGATCCTCAGTTCCATCAAGCCGCAATCGGGCTTCTTCATCAAGGAAAGCCCACGTCACGGCGCCGTCGCCGTGGCGCTTTGCGTGCAGGACAACGATCTTGCGGGCGTCATGTCGTTTGCCGTGTCGCAAACGGTTCGGCGGCAGGGCATCGGCTCGGAAATACTTGCCTCGGCACTGCGCTGGGCCCGCGTCAGCGGCGCCCGTTCGGCATGGCTGCAGGTGGAGGCAGACAACGAACCGGCGATTGCCCTCTATCGCCAGTTCGGCTTTCGCAAGGTCTATGAATACCGCTACTGGCGCAAAGGGTGACCGATCTCATGTCGAGGAAAATTCTTCTCGTTGCAGCCTGCGCGCTGATCGATGCCGATGGCCGCATCCTGCTTGCGCAGCGCCCTGAGGGCAAGTCGCTGGCCGGGCTCTGGGAGTTTCCGGGGGGTAAGGTGGAGCCTGGCGAAACGCCCGAGGAGACGTTGATCCGTGAACTCGACGAGGAGCTCGGGATCCAGACGAAGGAAGCCTGCCTCGCGCCGCTGACATTTGCGAGCCACACTTATGAAACCTTCCATCTGTTGATGCCGCTCTATGTCTGTCGCCGTTTCGAGGGCATTCCGCACGGGCGCGAGGGGCAGGCGATCAAGTGGGTCAAGCCGAACGCGCTTCGGGACTATCCGATGCCGCCCGCCGACGAGCCTCTGATCCCGATCATTCAGGATCTTGTCTGATCGAGATCAATCGAATTAGCGCAGTCGAATTCAGAGCCTGTTAACCTTTAATTCAGCCCATCGTGGCATCGTCAGGGGGATCAGTGACTGCGTTGACGAGGCTTTTCAGCGATGGAAGACGAATTCTGGAAAACTGTGCAGGCCCGCCAGCGGGCAAAGCACAGATCCGGTAGGACCGGCGCCCTCAATATTGCTCTGCTGTTTGGCACCGCTGCGGTTGCGCTTGCGCTGATCGTGACGCCGATGCTCGCCGGTCACGATGACCAGCAGCGGCTGGCAACGGTCAAGCAGGACTTCGACATGATCACCACCGGCTCGATCAAGCCGGTCGAGAAGGGCACGAAAACCTACACGATCCGCCGTAGCGTACTTCAGGACACGCCGGGCTCCGTCTGCATCGTACAGGGCTACGGCGCAAACGATGGCTGCTAATTAACGATTAGTCGCTATAGTCGGGCGACAGATCAGCGGTTTACCGGATAAAGGGCAAGTCATGCGTCTCCTGCGTTCCTTCATGCGCGATGAATGTGGGGCGACGGCTGTCGAGTACGGCCTGATCATCGCGATCATATCGGCCGCCTTGCTCGCCGGTTTCGGCGCTTTTTCCTCGGCGCTCAGCAATATGTTCAGCTTCCTCGGCGGCAAGGTCGACAAGCCGATTACCTGACCCTCCCCCGATCGTTACCCTGATCTATCAGTTTTCGTTCTGCGATCCGCGCAGCGCATCTTCCAGCCGCATCTTGGCCGATCCCGGCTTCAGGGGCTTTTGCTGGCTTTCGTGCGGCGCCCATCCCGATGCGTAGATGATCGAAAACGTGGCCCGGATGCGCCCATCCGGATCCGAGTAGCGTTCGGCATAAAGCTCGGCGGCTTTCAGGAAAAAGCTCTTCGTCAGCGGCTTGCGGCTGCGGCCAGCGAGCGCATTGGTCATGCCCATGCCGCGCAAGTCCCGCATCAGTGCAAACAGGTTGTCGTAGCGCACCGTATAGGTTTCCGCATCGATCACGGGCAGGGCAAAACCCGTCCGCTGCAGTAGCCCGCCGACGTCGCGCACGTCCGCAAACGGAATGACACGCGGGCTAGCGCCCCCGGTCATTTCCACCTCGGCCGACAGAAGTACATCGCGCAGCTCGGCAAGCGTGCCGGATCCGGGAATGGCGGCAAGGAACAGCCCATCCGGTTTCAGCGCCCGGCGGATGCGGACCAGCGTGCCGGGAAGATCGTTGATCAAGTGAAGGGCGAGCGGTGAGACGATGAGATTGACCGTATCCGGCTCAAGCGGCACATCGTCGAGCGGTGCGACCGTGATGTCTTCGCCAGAGACGGCGAAGGTAGGATCGCTCTCGACCCGGACCATGTTGTCGATCTTGCCGGTTGCTTTCGCTTCGCGGGCTGCAGTGCCGGTACCGCCATGCAACTCGACACCCTGTTCGAACTGCCGTTCGACCACGGACAGCCGCTCGGCCAGTTCGCGTCCGGCTATATCCAGCAAAAACGCCGCGTTGTGGTCGCCAGCGGCAATCGCACGCCGGCGCCGTGCTTCGACCAGTTCGGCGTCAAAAATGATGTCCATGTTTTCCACTCAATTTCCGCGGGTCGCAAAGTCGCTCTCCGTCGATTAATGTCAAGCATGTCTTCGTCCCCCGCCTTGCGATCGCTGAGGAGCATGGTATCGGCCGCGTCCGTCTGGACACGCCGGATAGGCGACGTCGTCTACCCGCCAGCCTGTCCCGGATGCGGCGTGATCACCGGCAGCCATCGCGGTTTCTGTGCACAGTGCTGGAGCGGTCTGCGCTTCATCGAACGTCCCTACTGCGAGGTTCTAGGCCTTCCGTTCTCCTATGATCCTTCCGATCCCGCTTTGGATGAGCAATTGCTGATCTCGCCGGAAGCGATCGCCAATCCCCCGGTGTTCGACCGCCTGCGGGCTGTGGCAATCCACGAAGGTGCGGCACGCTCGCTCGTCCATGCGCTGAAATATAGGGATCGCACCGACCTCGCCGCAATGATGGCCGGGTGGATGCTGCGCGCGAGCGAGACCCATGTGGCCGATTGCGACGCTATTCTCCCGGTGCCGCTGCATCGCTCGCGCATGTTCTGGCGTCGGTTCAATCAGGCAGCCGAACTCGGGCGGCATCTCGCCGCTCAATCCGAAAAGCCCTTTCTTGCAGCAACATTGCTGCGCACGAAGAGCACGCGGCGTCAGGTGGGGTTGACCGCGCGGGGCCGCGAGGAGAACGTCCGCGCCGCGTTCAAGGTGGCCGCGGGTCGCGAACAGGACGTGTTCGGCAAGCATATCGTACTGGTCGACGACGTGTTCACGACCGGCGCGACGGTGTCTTCCGCGACGCGGGCGCTGAAGCGGGCAGGTGCTGTCGAGGTGACTGTTTTGACCTTTGCAATGGCCATTTCCGGGCCTATATGACAGAGACGGCAATTGTGACGCGCTGCACAAAGTCCTGACAGTACGTGGAGAAAATCATGGCAGATGTGATCATTTATACCCGCGAATATTGCGGTTACTGCGCCCGCGCCAAGGCGCTGCTCGAGTCCAAGGGTGTTGCCTTTACCGAGCATGACGCGACCTATTCCAAGGAACTGCGCGCCGAAATGGTGCAGAAGTCGAACGGCGGTTCAACATTCCCGCAGATCTTCATCGATGGCCGGCATGTCGGCGGTTGCGACGACCTGCATGCGCTCGAACGTGCCGGCAAGCTCGATCCGCTTCTGGCGGCCTGAGGAGATTTTTCGATGACCGCGGTCAAGGTTGCAGCGATCCAGATGTGTTCGGGCGTCGATCCGGTCAGGAATGCGGCCGACATGGCGCGTCTTGTCCGTGACGCTGCAGCCCATGGCGCGACCTATATCCAGACGCCCGAAATGACCGGCATGCTGCAGCGTGACCGCAAGGCGGCCCGCGAAGTATTGCGGGGCGAGGCGGATGATGTGATCGTCTCGACTGCGCGCGATCTCGCAAAAGAGCTTGGTGTCTTCCTGCATATCGGCTCGACCGCCATTGCCCGCGACGACGGAAAGATCGCCAACCGCGCTTTCCTGTTTTCGCCAGACGGCGCAACCGTCTGCAGCTACGACAAGATCCACATGTTCGATGTCGATCTCGACAACGGTGAAAGCTGGCGCGAGAGTTCGGCCTATGAACCCGGCAACGAAGCGCGGGTTGCCGACCTCGGTTTCGGCAGGCTCGGTTTCGCGATCTGCTACGATGTGCGGTTTCCGCAGCTGTTCCGGGCCGAGGCCTTGGCCGGCGCCGAAATCCTCACGGTCCCGGCTGCCTTTACCCGCCAGACGGGCGAGGCGCATTGGGAAATCCTGCTTCGGGCCCGCGCCATCGAGAACGGCACGTTCCTAATCGCTGCGGCGCAGGGCGGCACCCACGAAGATGGCCGCGAAACCTTCGGTCATTCGATGATCGTTGATCCCTGGGGCAAGGTTCTGGCGATGGCTGGCGGCACCGGCGAAGAGGTCCTGATCGCCGAGATCGATCTCGACCAGGTCCGGGCGGCACGCCAGAAGATCCCCAACCTCAAGAATGCCCGGGAGTTTTCCGTGGCGATCGTCCCCGACCGCGGTGACGGGGAAGAGGCGGCGTGATCAAATATTCGCTCGGCTGCGAGAACGGACATGTGTTTGAAGGCTGGTTTGCCCAAAGCGCGGATTTCGACCGCCAGGTGGAAAGCGGCTTTTTAACCTGTCCGGTCTGCAATTCCACCGCGATCTCAAAATCCCTGATGGCGCCGTCCGTTTCGACAGCACGGAAGAAGGAAGCCAAGCAGGAGTTGGCGATGAATATGGCGCGCCATGAGGTGATGGCGAAGCTCAAGGAAGCCGTCGCCGGTATCCGCGCCAGTTCCGAAGATGTCGGCGAGAAATTTCCGGAAGAGGCGCGCAAGATCCATTACGGCGAGGCCGATGCGCGCGGGATTATCGGCAAGGCAAGTTTCGACGACGTGCGCGAGCTGATTGATGAGGGCATCGACATCGCCCCCTTGCCGACGCTCCCGGAAGACGGCAACTGACGCCGGTCTTCAAGTTCATTAGCGATGTCGGAAGTATCTTGTAAGTATTTCTTCCAAGAGATGCATCTTTACCATGCCGGTTTACCGAACTCTAACCTGACTGCGCTATCTCTGCGGACGGGCTGCCGAAAGCCGTCCGTGATGAACTGGTGCCAGACTGAAATGGAGCGGGCCCGCAAGCCCGTACATGCAGGTTCAAATCCTGCCCAGTTCTCCAAGGACCACACTCCGGCGACGAATTGGCAGACGTTGACACCACCATCGCGTTCGACATGACCCTCTGGATTTAGACCAAACAGGCCGGATCGTTGCGATCGCAGCGCAAGGGCGTCCCCGTAACCTTGATCAGACAGAAAGTGCTCTGCAGCATGGAAAAGATTGATCGTTTAGCGTGGGTCGACGCCGCCAAAGGTGTCTCGATCATCCTGGTTGTGATGATGTACTCGGCCTACAATACCGGCGAATATACCGGGCAGGTCGGCTTCCTGCACTATGTCATCGGTTTCGCGACGCCATTCCGGATGCCTGAATTCTTCCTGATCTCAGGTCTGTTCCTGTCGCAGGTGATCGCCCGCCCGTGGTTGCAGTTCGTCGACCGTCGTGTGGTCCATTACCTTTATTTCTACGTGCTCTGGGTCACGATCATGCTTGGCCTCAAGATCGGGGTCTACGAGCTCGATCTCAGCAAGATGCTGAAGGAGCTGGCCTTTGCGACGATCCAGCCCTATGGCGTGCTGTGGTTCGTCTATCTGCTCGCAATTTTCGGACTGGTGACGAAGCTGTTCTACCAGCTGTCGGTGCCTGCCTGGGTGGTTCTTCCGGTCGCGATCGGCCTTGAGGTCTGGTCGCCGCACTCGGCGAGCTACGTGGTGACGCAGTTTGCCGCGTATTTCGTCTTCTTCTATCTCGGCTTCCTGACGGGTCCCGCAATTTTGAAGCTGGTCGAACTCTTCCAGCGCCACCAGGCAAAAGCCTGGGCTGCGCTGTGCGTCTGGGCGCTGGTCAACGGAGTGCTCGTGTTTTCTCCCGGCTATGCGGTTCAACCGGTCGGGATGCAGATGGGGTCTGCGGTGTTGCCAGGGATGCATTTCGTGCTTGCTGTCGCTGGAACGCTGGCGCTTTGCATCGCTTGCGGCCTCGTCGTCCAACTGCCGTTCTCGCGCTGGCTGGTCTGGCTCGGCAAGCATTCGCTTGTCGTCTACCTCGCCTTTACCATTCCGATGTCTCTGTTCAGGGCAGTGGCGCTCAAGACCGGACTGATTACCGATACGGGACTGCTGAGCGTTTCGGTGATGATCGTGTCGATCGTGAGCTCGCTCATCGTCTACGCGATTGTCAGGGCGACAGGGATCGGCAACTTCCTGTTCGAGCGGCCCGGTTGGGCCTCGCTTTTGCACCGCAAGGGTGGATCCGTCGACGCCGCAACACCCGTCACGGCTGTCGTCAAGAACTGAAGGTCAGCCCGGACGCCGCGCCAGCAGCATGTAATTGACGTCCATGTCGGATGACAGGTTCCAGCGGTCGCTGAGCGGGTTGAAGAACACGCCGGTGCGGTGAATGATCTCCATGCCGCTTTTTGACAGCGGCTTTTCGATCTCTTCCGGGCGCACAAGCTTGTCGTACTGATGGGTGCCGCGCGGCAACCAGCGGAGAATGTTTTCCGCAGCAAAGATCGCCAGCGCGCCGGCCTTCAGCGTGCGGTTGATGGTCGCCACGAACATTAGGCCGCCCGGCTTTACCAGCGAGGCGCAGGTGGTGATGAAGAAATCGACGTCGGCGACGTGTTCGACCACTTCCATATTCATGACCACGTCGAACATCTCACCCGACGCGGCCAGATCCTCGGCGGTCACCGCGCGATAATCGACGGTGACGCCGGTTTCAGCTGCGTGAGTGGAAGCGATGCCGATGTTCTTTTCGGACGGGTCGGCGCCGACAACGGTCGCGCCCATGCGAGCCATCGGCTCCGACAACAGACCGCCGCCACAGCCGATATCGAGGATGCGAAGACCGGCGAGCGGCTGGTGACCGTTCGGGTCACGGCCGAAATGCTCGCAGATCCGGTCGCGGAGATAGGAAAGACGGACCGGATTGAACTTGTGGAGAGGCCGAAACTTCCCTGTCGGGTTCCACCACTCGGCTGCCATTTTCGAGAACCATTCAACCTGGTCCTTATCGACTGTGCTGCGTGTGGTTTCGGTCATATCGTCATCCTCTCGTACTAGGGCCTGAAGTCGGACGATCCCGGGTTGATGTCAAGGGGTGACATCGCCGCGGAGGTCGCGCGACAGCTTAGTCATTGTTTTCCAGTGAGCGGGCGGGATGAACCGTTGCTTACGGCGAGGAGAAAAAGGGTGAATGACAGTCAAATACATCATTCATTCGCCATTCAGCCGACAACTGGAACAATAGGTCGTTCCGAGCATTTAGGCTGAAAATTACGGGGCGCAAAACGGAAGCAATTCCGACCGCTTATGTTTTCCAGGAGGAAACAGGTGAAAAAGTTACTTTTACGGGTAGCCGCTCTCGGCGCCTTGATGCTGGCGCCGTCGATTGCTTCGGCTGCCGTGCAGGGATTCGCAACCGCGAACGTGAACATGCGGTCAGGTCCGAGCACCGCCTATCCGGCGGTCACAGTGATCCCGGTCAGCGCGACCGTTACCATCAACGGCTGCATGAGCAGCGTGAACTGGTGCGACGTTTCGTTCTACGGCGGTCGTGGCTGGGTGTCGGGAAACTATGTCCAGGCGGCGTACCGTTCGAACCGCGTCTATGTCGCGCCCGACTACTATCAGGGTCTCGGCATCCCGACGGTGACCTTCGAAGTCAACGACTACTGGGGCCGCCATTACAGAGAGCGCAATTTCTATCGCGAACGTGATCGCTGGCGCGATTACAATTGGCGCGCCGATCGTCAGCCGCCGCCACCGCCGCGTTGGGATCGTGACAGACGTCCGCCGCCACCGCCTCCGGGTTGGGACCGCGACCGCGATCGTGACCGCTGGGACAACCGTCCCGGTTGGGACCGTGATCGCGGCGACCGCCGCGACCCGCCACGCGTCGACCGAGACCGGGACGATCGTCGCCCACCGCCGCGTATCGATCGTGACGACGACCGTCGCCCTCCACCACCGCGTATCGACCGCGACCGGGATGACCGCCGTCCGCCACCGCGGATTGATCGCGACGACGACCGTCGCCCACCACCGCCGCGCATGGATCGTGGCGATGACCGCAGGGATGATCGCCGCCCGCCGCCGCGTGCCGAGCGCAATGACGAACGCAGAGAAGAACGTCGTCAGGAACCGCGTGCAGAGCGCAACAACGACCGTCGCGCCCCGCAGGGTGAAACGGAGCAGTGCGTCGGCCCGGGTTGCCGCAATCGCTAAAGCGACAACGGTGGACGAGCTCCGCCTTGAATGGTTATAGTTGATGATAGTCGGGGGCCGCGAAAGCGGCCCTTTTCATGTTCGGCGGTTTTCCGCGGATAATCGCGAAATACTGCCTACGGTTTTTGCCGGGCGTACCGTTCTGGCCTGTTCCGGCCATTGCACCGCCAGCCCCTTTTCGATATGAGACCCCCGCAACTTTGTGACTCCAGGCCTTGAGGCCCGGAGAGCAGAGAAACGGGAAGCAGACGTTCCAGCGTATGGTGCCGGGACGAAACAGTGGTTTTTGTCGAATGGCTCGCATCGTGATGAAGTTCGGCGGCACGTCCGTCGCCAATCTTGACCGTATCCACAATGTGGCACGCCATGTGAAACGCGAGGTCGACGCGGGCCATGAAGTGGCCGTCGTCGTTTCCGCAATGTCGGGCAAGACCAACGAGCTGGTGGGCTGGGTACAGGACACACCGAAGGTCAATGGCGCCGATTCTCCCTTTTACGACGCGCGCGAATACGATGCCGTCGTCGCCTCCGGCGAGCAGGTGACATCAGGGCTGCTTGCGATCGCGCTGCAGTCGATGGGCATCAATGCGCGCTCCTGGCAGGGCTGGCAGTTGCCGATCCGCACCGACAATGCCCATGGCGCGGCCCGGATTCAGGAAATCGACGGTTCCGACATCATCAAGCGGATGGGCGAGGGCCAGGTGGCCGTCGTTGCCGGCTTCCAGGGCATCGGCCCGGACAACCGGATCGCGACGCTCGGTCGCGGCGGTTCCGACACTTCAGCGGTGGCGATTGCTGCCGCTCTCAAGGCCGATCGTTGTGACATCTATACGGATGTCGACGGCGTCTATACGACGGACCCGCGCATCGTGCCCAAGGCGCGGCGCCTGAAGAAGATTTCGTTCGAGGAAATGCTCGAAATGGCATCGCTCGGCGCCAAGGTGTTGCAGGTGCGCTCAGTTGAACTTGCCATGGTTCACAAGGTTCGCACCTTCGTGCGCTCCAGTTTCGAGGATCCCGATGCACCGGGCATGGGCGACCTCATCAACCCGCCCGGTACTTTGATTTGCGACGAGGAAGAGATCGTGGAACAGGAAGTCGTCACCGGCATCGCCTATGCCAAGGATGAAGCGCAGATCTCCCTGCGTCGTCTCTCCGACCGGCCAGGCGTTTCTGCCGCCATCTTCGGCCCGCTGGCCGAAAATCACATCAATGTCGACATGATCGTCCAGAACATTTCCGAGGACGGATCGAAGACCGACATGACCTTCACGGTGCCTTACGGGGACGTGGCCAAGGCCATCAGCGTTCTCGAAGACAACAAGGAAAAGATCGGCTTTGACGTCGTGCAGAGCGAATCGGGTCTCGCCAAGGTGTCGGTGATCGGCATCGGCATGCGCAGCCACGCCGGCGTGGCGGCGACCGCTTTCAAGGCACTTGCCGAAAAGTCGATCAACATCAAGGCCATCACCACCTCGGAAATCAAGATTTCGATCCTGATCGCCGGCGACTACTCGGAACTTGCAGTTCGGTCTTTGCATTCCGCCTACGGTCTCGATAAGACTTGATCGTCAACCGGTTCGCCGCGTGGGTGTGAAACTCGCGCGGCCACTTCCGGATTAAAGATGCATTCGGGAGCAATGATGCCGATGAGAGACATGTCGGCCGGGCCGCGCGTTCTTCTGAAGCGGCTCCGCGAGTTGATGGCCGAGCCACTTGAGCCGCAGGAGCGGCTTGACCGGATCGTGCGCCAGATCGCCAGCAACATGGTGGCGGAGGTTTGCTCCGTCTATGTGTTGCGCTCCGACGGCGTTCTCGAGCTTTACGCCACCGAAGGCCTCAACAAGGAGGCCGTCCACACATCGCAGCTGAAGATGGGGCAGGGCCTGGTCGGCACGATTGCCGCCTCGGCACAGCCGCTCAATCTTTCCGATGCGCAGGCGCATCCGGCGTTCCGCTACCTGCCGGAAACCGGCGAAGAGATCTACCATTCCTTCCTCGGCGTGCCGATCCTGCGCGCCGGCCGCACGCTCGGCGTTCTCGTCGTGCAGAACAAGGCCAGCCGCAACTACCGCGAAGACGAAGTCGAGGCGCTCGAGACGACGGCGATGGTGATCGCCGAGATGATCGCGACAGGCGACCTGAAGAAGATCACGGCACCGGGGCTGGAGCTGGACCTCACCCGCGCCGTCACGATCGCGGCCAACGGCTATAACGAGGGCATCGGTCTTGGCCATGTGGTGCTGCACGAGCCGCGCATCGTCGTTACCAATCTTCTAAACGAGGATTCGGACAAGGAAATCCTCCGTCTGGCCGAAGCGCTCGGATCGCTCCGGATCTCGATCGACGACATGCTGCAGCGCCGCGACGTGGCGCAGGAGGGCGAGCACCGCGAGGTTCTCGAGACATACCGCATGTTTGCGCACGACCAGGGATGGGTGCGCCGCATGGAAGAGGCGATCCATAACGGGCTGACAGCGGAAGCCGCTGTCGAAAAGGTGCAGAGCGACACGAAGGCGCGGATGATGCGCCTGACCGACCCATATCTGCGCGAGCGGATGCACGATTTCGACGATCTGGCCAACCGGCTGCTGCGCCAGCTGACCGGCTATTCCGGCCGGGCGACGGACGAAAACTTCCCGATCGATGCGATCATTCTGGCGCGTGCCATGGGTGCCGCGGAGCTGCTCGATTACCCGCGCGAGAACCTGCGCGGGCTGGTGCTGGAAGAAGGTGCGGTCACCAGCCATGTGGTGATCGTGGCCCGCGCCATGGGTATTCCGGTTGTCGGCCAGGCGACGGGCCTGGTTGCGCTTGCCGAAAACGGCGATCCCATCATCATCGACGGTGACGACGGCCAGGTGCATGTGCGCCCGATGGCCGATCTGCAAAAGGCCTATGAGGAAAAGGTCAAGCTGCGGGCCCGGCGCCAGGAACAGTTCAAGGCACTGCGCTCGGTCGAACCCGTCACCAAGGACGGCAAGGCGATCAGCCTCAATATGAATGCCGGCCTTTTGGTGGATCTGCCGCAGCTTGCTGAATCCGGTGCGCAGGGTATCGGCCTGTTCCGCACCGAGCTGCAGTTTATGATCGCCTCGACCATGCCGAAGCTTGAGGAACAGGAGGCGTTTTATCGCGCCGTGATCCGTCAGGCGGCGGGCCTTCCGGTGACATTCCGCACGCTTGATATCGGTGGCGACAAGGTGGTGTCCTATCTGCGCAGTCAGGAAGAGGAAAACCCGGCGCTGGGATGGCGGGCGATCCGCCTGTCTCTCGATCGGCCGGGCCTGTTGCGCACCCAGATGCGCGCGCTGCTGCGGGCATCGGCGGGTGCCGAGCTTCGCATGATGCTGCCGATGATCACCGAGGTTTCCGAAATCCGTGCGGTGCGCGAGCTGTTCCAGAAGGAAGTTCAGCATCTTTCCAAATTCGGCCACAGCCTGCCGCGCAAGCTGCAGTTCGGCGCGATGCTGGAAGTGCCGTCGCTGATGTGGCAGCTGGATGAACTGATGGCGGAAGTGGATTTCGTCTCTGTCGGCTCGAACGATCTGTTCCAGTTCGCCATGGCCGCCGACCGGGGCAATGCCCGCGTCTCCGACCGGTTCGATATTCTGGGCAAGCCGTTCCTGCGCATTCTGCGCGACATCGCCCGCGCCGGCGAAAAGAACCGGACGCCGGTGACCTTGTGCGGCGAGATGGCCGGCAAGCCGCTTTCGGCCATGGCGCTGATCGGCGTCGGTTTCCGCTCGGTCTCGATGGCGGCAACCTCGATCGGGCCGGTCAAGGCGATGCTGCTTGGTCTCGATGCAGGGCAGTTGGCCGAGGAGCTGAACGCCGCGCTGGACGACGTGCGCTCGGACGAGCCGATCCGCAATTTGCTGTTGCGGTTTGCGGAAACCAACAACATTCCCGTATAGAAAAACACAAAGAACAAGAGTGGAGTGATTGGGTGGCGAAGCTTCCTGTCGAAAAGATGCGCGAACTGGAACGCCGGTTCGGCGAGATCGAGGCGCGCATGTCGGAAGGTCCGGCTGCCGATGTCTATGTGAAGCTGGCATCGGAATATTCCGAACTGCAGCCGGTGGTCACCAAGATCCGTGAATACGAAAAGACGCTGGCTGAAGTCGCAGACCTGCGTGCGATGCTTGTCGACAAGGCGACCGACCGCGAGATGCGCGAGCTGGCCGAGATGGAGCTGCCGGATGCGGAAGAACGCATCGAGCAGCTGGAAAAGGACATGCAGATCCTTCTCCTTCCCAAGGATGCGGCCGACGAGCGCAGCGCCATCCTGGAAATCCGCGCCGGCACCGGCGGCAATGAGGCGGCGCTGTTTGCCGGCGACCTTTTCCGCATGTACGAGCGCTACGCCAGTGCCCATGGCTGGAAGGTGGAAGTGCTATCCGCTAGTGATGGCGAAGCGGGCGGCTTTCGCGAAGTCATCGCCACCGTGACCGGCCGCGGCGTGTTTTCCAAGCTGAAATTCGAAAGCGGCGTGCACCGGGTGCAGCGCGTGCCGGATACGGAAACGCAGGGGCGCATCCATACGTCGGCCGCGACGGTCGCAGTTTTGCCCGAAGCGGAAGAGATCGATATCGAGATCAAGGCGGACGACATCCGCATCGATACGATGCGGGCATCAGGCGCCGGCGGCCAGCACGTCAACACCACCGATTCCGCCGTTCGCATCACCCACCTGCCGACGGGGCTGGTTGTCACCAGTTCGGAGAAATCGCAGCACCAGAACCGTGCAAAAGCGATGCAGGTCCTGCGCTCGAGGCTCTACGACATGGAGCGGCAGAAAGCCGACAGCGAACGCTCTGCGGACCGCAAGAGCCAGGTCGGCTCGGGCGACCGTTCGGAGCGCATCCGCACCTACAATTTCCCGCAAGGGCGAGTGACCGACCACCGTATCAACCTGACGCTCTACAAGCTCGACCGGATGATGATCGGCGAGATCGACGAAGTCGTCGATGCACTGATTTCGGACTATCAGGCAGGACAGCTGGCGCAGCTTGGCGAGCAGCACGGATGAGCCAGCACCCGGCGTCTGTCCTGAAGACGGTGGTGGCGGATGCAAGGGCGCAGTTTGCTGCAGCAGGCATCGCCGATGCGGCAATCGAGGCAAGGCTTCTGATCGGCGGCTTGCTGGGACTTTCCTCGACCGAGGTGTTCGTTGATGGCGACCGTGTGGTCGATGCCCTCGACATGGCCCGGATTGCGGATGCCGTGGCCAGGCGCCTGGGTCACGAGCCGGTTCACCGTATTCTAGGCATGCGGGCGTTTCACGGGCTGGATCTGTTGCTCTCGAAAGAGACGCTGGAGCCGCGGCCGGATACCGAACTCCTGGTCGAATGCATGCTGCCCGTGCTCAGACGGATCGTTGCGGATAAGGGCCATGCCCGCGTGCTCGATCTTGGCACCGGGACCGGCGCCATCATTCTGGCGCTGTTGAGCGAGGTTCCGCAAGCGACGGGCGTCGGCTCCGATATTTCCGAGGATGCGCTTTCGACGGCGACGCGTAATGCGCAACGTCTTGATCTTGGCGAGCGGTTTCAGGGCGTCAGAAGTCATTGGTTTGACGCAATTCACGGGCGTTTCGACATAATCGTGTCAAACCCGCCCTATATCAGAAGCGATGTCATTCCTGAACTAGAGCCGGAAGTTCGCGATTTCGATCCGCCGGCAGCGTTGGACGGCGGACCCGATGGCCTGGATGCCTACCGGGCAATCGCATCGCAGGCCGAGCACTTTCTCGAACTGCGTGGTCCACAGGAAGACGGCTCGTTTCCCAAGGACGAAGGGTCTGTTGGCGTCGAGATCGGGTTCGATCAGCGAGACACCGTGACGCGTATCTTTGAGGATGCAGGCTTCATCTTGACGCAAGCAAGACGTGATTATGGTGACAACGATCGCGTGCTTGTCTTTACGAGAGGTGGCCCTTGATTATCCAGGCTTTCGATGTTGCAAAGCAAAAGAAAGGGCTTGGAATCCTTCAGGAAGCGAGTTAGCGTAAATCACGCATCGGGGCGGCTGGGAGTGAACAACGATTCGTTCTCGCTAAAAGGTCAACCGTAGAACCGGCTCTTTTCGAAGACCGAGCAGGTTGAGCAGATCCAGTGCGTGATCAGGTAATTTGACTTTGAAAGCGGCAGGCCGCCTTGGTCGACCTGCGCATGGCACGCGAAGTCCTGTTCCGGCGATGACCGGCGGGCCGCGTGGCCTTTTATCAGCGAAGACAGAGAGTTGGTGAACGATATATGAGGCCAGGACAGCAAAACAAGCGCGGTCGGGGGCGTGGCAGCAACAATGGCGGCAGCAGCAATGGCGGCGGCGGCGGCAGCGGCGGTGGAAACAACAATTTCAATCGCAAGGGCGGCAACCCGCTCAGCCGGTCCTATGACAGCTCCGGCCCGGATGTAAAAATCCGCGGCACCGCTCAGCACATCGCCGAAAAATACTCGACGCTTGCTCGTGATGCGCAAAGCGCAGGCGACCGTGTCATGGCCGAAAACTACCTGCAGCATGCGGAACACTATTACCGCATCATTGCTGCAGCGCAGGCACAGATGCAGGACCGTTTCCAGCATCAGGAGCGTGGCGAATACCAGGACCGCGACGGCAACTCGATCGATCAAGACGATATGGATCAGGGTGACGGCGACGATATGGGCTACGCACCACAGCCGATGATGGACGAGCAGCCACGCCGCGAGCATAATTCCAGCCAGAACTCTGGACAGCACTCAGGCCAGAATTCCGGTCAAAACTCTGGACAGAACCCGGGTCAAAACTCTGGGCACAACCAGGGCAGCCAGTCCGGCCAGGACCAGCAGCCGCGCGAAAACCGGCGTGACCGAAACGAGCGCCGCGAGCGTCGCCCGGAACGTCCCGACCGCCCAGAGCGTCAGGACCGTGCAGAGCGCGCACCTGAACAGGGCAGCGAGCAGCCGATGGAGCAGCCTGCTGCACCGGCTGCCGAACAGCCGGTCGCTCCGACACGGACCAGACAGCGCGCGCCTCAGGTCACCGAAGCTCCGGTAGCCGTTGCGCCTGTGGTCGATGGATCCGGCCCGCAGCCTGATATCGAGGGCACGCCGGTCGAGGTTTCGGTCGAAGAGGAATCGCAGACGGAAGCCACGCCACGCCGTCGCCGCACGGCAGGTAACCGTCCACGTCGCCAGACCCGCAAGGATGCCGATGCGGCAGACGGCGGAGATGCCGGCGACGGTGACGACAAGCCGGCCTTGGCAGAAGCTGGCGAGTAAGCCAATCTTCTAGAGAACGAATGATATGAAAACTCCGGTCGAAAGGCCGGAGTTTTTCTTTTTGGGGTAGCCGAAAGCTCTTGCGGGTGATCGCCATGCTGCACCTGGCTCGTCTTGGATCCTATCCCGTGCACGTTTTGCACCTGTCACCTCGCCGGTCTTACCCGGGTGCGGTGGCGAGTTGTCGGCTCGATGACATCGCGCGATCCCGGCTTGATCGACGCCGCGCCAATATCGCCTAAATCCTCTTCTCCGCGTCTTTAAATCACAAAATCGCGCTCCCATATCTTCACCAAGGCCGGTTGGCCGGCCGGGTTCGCCTTTAAAGGGAGCCCCATCTCAATCATCGGTCCGTGCCTCCATGGAGGGCGGGGCGGTTCAGGAGGTTTATCTTATGAACATCGAAAAATATTCCGAGCGGGTACGGGGCTTCCTTCAGTCTGCCCAGACCCAGGCCCTGTCCGCTGGTCATCAGCAGTTTACGCCAGAGCATCTGCTCAAGGTTCTGCTCGACGACGACCAGGGCATGGCTTCCGCATTGATCGAACGCGCTGGCGGCAGCGCCAAGGATGCGCGCATCGCAAACGACGCTGCACTTTCCAAGCTTCCGAAGGTATCGGGCGGCAATGGCGAGATCTATCTTTCGCAGCCGCTGGCAAAAGTGTTTTCGACAGCGGAAGAAGCCGCCAAGAAGGCCGGCGACAGCTTTGTCACGGTCGAACGACTGCTGCTGGCGCTTTTGATCGAAAGCTCGGCCTCGACATCGGCCAGCCTGAAGAAGGCGGGGCTGACGGCGCAGGGTCTCAACCAGGTCATCAACGACCTGCGCAAGGGCCGCACCGCCGACAGCGCGACTGCTGAACAGGGCTTTGAAGCCCTGAAGAAATATGCCCGCGACCTGACGACCGAAGCGCGCGATGGCCGGCTCGATCCGGTGATCGGCCGTGACGACGAAATTCGCCGCACGATCCAGGTTCTGTCGCGCCGCACCAAGAACAATCCCGTCCTGATCGGTGAACCCGGCGTCGGCAAGACGGCGATCGCCGAAGGTCTGGCGCTGCGTATCGTCAATGGCGACGTGCCGGAAAGCCTCAAAGACAAGAAGCTGATGGCGCTCGACATGGGCGCGCTGATTGCGGGTGCCAAATATCGGGGCGAGTTCGAAGAGCGGCTGAAGAGCGTGCTGAACGAGGTGCAGTCGGAAAACGGCGAGATCATCCTGTTCATCGACGAGATGCACACGCTTGTTGGAGCCGGCAAGGCGGATGGCGCGATGGATGCGTCCAACCTTTTAAAGCCTGCTCTTGCCCGCGGCGAGCTGCATTGCGTCGGCGCGACCACGCTCGATGAATACCGCAAGCATGTGGAAAAGGATCCGGCCCTTGCGCGTCGTTTCCAGCCGGTCATGGTCGAGGAGCCGACGGTCGAGGATACGATCTCGATCCTGCGCGGCCTGAAAGAAAAATACGAGCAGCACCACAAGGTCCGCATTTCGGATTCGGCGCTGGTTGCGGCTGCGACCTTGTCCAGCCGTTACATTGCCGACCGGTTCCTGCCGGACAAGGCGATCGATCTGATGGACGAAGCCGCATCGCGGTTGCGGATGCAGGTGGATTCCAAGCCGGAAGAGCTGGATGAACTCGATCGCCGCATCATGCAGCTGAAGATCGAGCGCGAGGCGCTGAAGAAGGAAACCGACACGGCTTCAGCCGACCGGCTGGTGCGTCTCGAAACCGAAGTGACGTCGCTGGAAGAGCAGGCGGATGCCCTGACCGCGCGCTGGCAGGCCGAAAAGCAGAAGCTCGGACTTGCCGCCGATCTCAAGGGCAAGCTCGACGAGGCACGCAACGAACTTGCCACTGCCCAGCGCAAGGGCGAGTACCAGCGTGCCGGCGAGCTGACCTACGGCGTCATTCCCGATCTCGAAAAGGAGCTCGCACAGGCCGAAGCACAGGACAGTTCCACCAATGCCATGGTGCAGGAAGTGGTCAATCCGGATGCGATCGCGCATGTGGTTTCCCGCTGGACCGGTATTCCCGTCGACAAGATGCTGGAAGGCGAGCGCGACAAGCTGCTGCGGATGGAAGACGAGTTGGCGAAATCGGTCGTCGGTCAGGGCGATGCGGTGCAGGCCGTGTCGCGCGCGGTTCGCCGTTCTCGTGCCGGATTGCAGGATCCGAACCGGCCGATCGGCTCGTTCATCTTCCTCGGCCCGACCGGCGTCGGCAAGACGGAGCTCACCAAGTCGCTCGCGCGCTTCATGTTCGACGACGAAACCGCGATGGTGCGCTTGGACATGTCGGAATACATGGAAAAGCACTCCGTCTCGCGGCTGATCGGCGCGCCTCCCGGCTATGTCGGTTATGACGAAGGTGGTGCCCTGACCGAAGCCATCCGGCGCAAGCCCTACCAGATCGTTCTGTTCGACGAGATCGAAAAGGCGCATCCCGACGTGTTCAACGTTCTCCTGCAGGTTCTCGACGACGGGCGCCTGACGGACGGGCAGGGCCGCACGGTCGACTTCAAGAACACGATGATCATCATGACCTCCAATCTCGGGGCCGAATATCTGACCGGCCTTCGCGAGGATGAGGATTCTGAAAGCGTGCGCGAGCAGGTGATGGGCGTGGTGAAAGCCTCGTTCCGGCCTGAGTTCCTCAACCGCGTTGACGAAATCATCCTGTTCCACAGGCTGAAGCGTAACGAGATGGGCGCGATCGTTGATATCCAGCTGCAGCGCCTGCTGAAGCTTCTGGCCGATCGCAAGGTAGAACTGGACCTGGATGGCGATGCCCGCGAATGGCTGGCGAACAAGGGCTACGACCCGGTCTATGGCGCCCGGCCGCTAAAGCGGGTGATCCAGAAGTTCGTGCAGGATCCACTCGCCGAGCAGATCCTCGCCGGACAGATCCCGGACGGATCAACGATCAACGTGACATCAGGCTCAGACCGCTTGCTGTTTCGCATCAAGGGCAGCATGAGCGAAGCGGCATAAACGCAAACCGCGATCGAAAAATGAGGCCGCACCGGAAACGGGGCGGCCTTTTTCGTATCGGGGCAAGATTAGCGGCTGGCGACTTCGGCCGGCTTCGATGTGCTCTTCAGCAGCGCATCGATGCGGGTGCGCTCTTCCTCGAACCGCGCCAGCGCCTTGCCGTCGAGCGACTTGCCGCCGGGCAGGCGCACCTTCATCGGATCGACCTTGGTGCCGTTGACCACGAGTTCGTAATGGAGATGGGCGCCGGTCGACTGGCCGGTCGAGCCGACATAGCCGATTACCTGACCCTGCGTGACCTTGGCGCCTTCGCGCACACCCTTGGCGATCGCGCTCTGGTGATTGTAGGACGAGACGTAACCATTGGCATGGCGCACAAGCGTCTGGTTGCCGTAACCGCCGCTGTCCCAGCCCGCCTTTTCGACGGTGCCGTTGCCGGTGGCGATGATCGGCGTGCCGCGCGGGGCCGCCCAGTCGGAACCGGTATGCATCAAGGCACGGCCAAGGATCGGATGGTTGCGCATGCCGAAGCCTGACGTGAACCGTCCGTTCGGGACGGGATTGCGCAACAGGAACTGACGGACACTGCGGCCGTCCTGATCGAAGTAATCGACAGAACCGTCATCCTGATCCTGGAACCGGTAAAACCGGGTGGTCGTGTCGCCGAACCGGGCGTTTACATAGAGAAGTTCCGAATCCCGGCTGGCCTGGCCCTTTTCGTCCGCGACGGAGAAGAAGGCTTCGATCATGTCGGAGGGGCGCAGCTGCGCCTGAAGATCCACATTGCTAGCCAGAAGCTTGACGAGCAGGGACGTCATGTCACTGTTCATGCCGTAGGAGAGGGCAGCGCGATAGATGCCGTCATAGACGTCGGGCAATTCGCGGCCGGCGACGATGGCCGGTTGCTCGCTGAACGCGGATGCGACCGCATCCAGCATCTGCGGTTCCTTGCCGTCGATGAAATGGCCCTTGTCGTCGGCGGCAACCGTGATCTGGTGATTGCCGCGGCGATAGATGCTGGCGCGCACGACGAGGACCATCTGGCCCTCCTGGATCACGCCGATGCGGATCACGTCGCCGGCGGCCACATCCTCGCTGCCGATCCGCGACTTGAGATAGCCGGCAATTTCGCGGGCCTTGGTCTCGGGGTAGCCGACGGAGGTCATTGCCTGGGCGATCGTGGTCGGCTGGCGGACCGGGATGATATCGTCTGCATATTCGCGGCTGCGGGCGGTAAACGGTTCGGGCGTCGAGACCGACATGTTCTGCTCGACGATGCGCGCAGCGAGACCCGATGTCAGGTCGACATCCTCATCTTCGGAGGAGAAGCGCTGCGGGTCGACATAATAGAGCGCCGAGAGCTGCGTATTGCCCGAAGTCAGCACGGATCCGTTGGAGCGGACGTTTTCTTCCACTTCCTCCAGCGTCATCGGCGCCGCATAAGCATAAGTGCCGCCCTTCACGGGGAAGGGCACGGTCTGCAGGCTGACATCGGATTCCACATTGGATCCGTAGATCACGCCGGTGCGGCTGTTGGGCGGCGGCGGCGCTTCGCTGGAAGAGAAGATGCTGAGCGGATCGAATTTCGGATAGGCTTCCGGCGCGACGTTGTTGACGGCAAGGTTCATCTTCACATGCGCGAAGGGCCGGCGGCGCACGACTTCCTTATTGCCCTCGTGAACGACGGTCGACACTTCCATGATCCGTCGATCGGTCGGCATGGCGACGATATTGCCGCCGAGCAGGCGCTTGCCGCGCGACGTGATGTCGTCGTCATGATCCGAGGGGACCGCGGCAGAGGCTTCGGCAGGGGTGGCAAGCTGCTGGCGCCCATCAAGCGCTGCAAACAGCGCGACGCCCATCAGGAGAGACGATGTAATGCCGGTCAGGAACGTGCCGGAAAGCCAGCGCATGGAAATTTCGCGCCGATCCGGCGCGCGACGGCCATCGGCGAGGATCGGCGGTTCGTTGCCGAGCGTGCGTATCATGCTGCGGGCCGTCATCATGCCAGTCTTTGCCAGTCCCGTGATGCGTGTTCTTCCATAGACAGCAAGGGAATGCTGCCTGCAGTACCTTGGGCCAAACATGTGCCCGTTTCAGCGACATGAGTCAAACTCGGCTCGCGGGTCGAAGACCCAGGCCTTCGCGCGTACTCTATAGAGGCGAAATCACTCTTCATAGGCAAAGCTCTTCCCATGCGATTGTGAAGATGTCGGGGCGGTTTCAAGGCGGGGCCAAAGACAGGGTGGATTGCACACATAAACCTGGCGCCAAATACCTCGTTTTGGGGTGTCGTTTTGGTAGATCCGGATTTTATAGCGTCAAATCAGCACCTTACCGTTTTCTTGAAGTTTTTGCGACTAGGCCTGTTGACTTGTTCTGGGCCTCGGATCTATAACCCGCTCACTGAACGAGGGCGGCGGCGCTGCTAGCGACGGACTTCTTCGTTTCGGTGAAAACCTAAAAAGATTGGCGGATGCTGATTGGGGCCGGGTTACGGTTTGGCTCTTGGGTTTTGTGACGTTTTAGCCTTTATGGTGGGAATGTCGGTTCTTTGACAATTGAATATGAGAAGAAAGAGAAACGTGGTCGGCGGTCTCGCAGGATGGGCTTAGGCTTATCTGTTAGAAGACAAATGACGGTCACGTTTTGATATGAGAACACCAGATATCTGGTCGCAGTGATGCGGTTAGGTATCGGATGAGTTCTCGTCAATTCAGAACATAAAGTGATTAGTCATGATTGAATTCTCAACTTGAGAGTTTGATCCTGGCTCAGAACGAACGCTGGCGGCAGGCTTAACACATGCAAGTCGAACGCTCCGCAAGGAGAGTGGCAGACGGGTGAGTAACACGTGGGAACGTACCCTTTACTACGGAACAACTCCGGGAAACTGGAGCTAATACCGTATGTGCCCTTCGGGGGAAAGATTTATCGGTAAAGGATCGGCCCGCGTTGGATTAGCTAGTTGGTGGGGTAAAGGCCTACCAAGGCGACGATCCATAGCTGGTCTGAGAG
>NZ_FNWM01000006.1:0-137920 GCF_900108545.1 Rhizobium sp. NFR12
TTCCATTGTCATCGACAACACTCTGGACCGTCAATTCGACGTTGCTGCTCCGGACAAGGCGTGGGTCACGGACATCACCTACATCCGGACCAACGAAGGCTTCGCCTATCTCGCGGTGGTGATCGATCTCTATTCCCGCCGTGTTATCGGCTGGTCGATGCAGAGCCGTCAGACAACGGATGTCGTGCTGCAGGCGTTGCTGATGGCTGTCTGGAGGCGAAAGCCAAAGGAAAAGGTTCGGGTGCATTCGGATCAGGGATCGCAATTCACCAGTATGGACTGGGCAGCGTTCCTGAAGCACCACAATCTGGTTCATTCGATGAGCCGACGGGGCAACTGCCATGACAATGCCGTGGCTGAAAGCTTCTTCAATCTGTTGAAGCGGGAGCGGATACGTCGAAAGGTCTATCGCTCAAGAGACGAAGCCAGGCAAGACGTGTTCGACTACATCGAGATGTTCTACAACCCGAAGCGCAAACATGTCAGAAACGGGATGCTGTCGCCCGTAGAGTTCGAAAAGCGGCAGAAAACTTGACCCGAGGGTGTCTAGGAAACTCGGGGCTATTCAGACACTACCGAAGCTCAATAAGGATTAGTGCTCCGTTAGCTAACGAAGTTTACGCTCCCGAAATCGATTGGTTGTAACTTCCTTTCATAATATACGGAGATTACCCTTGATCGAGTTTCGTTCGTGGCTCCAGCGGATCCGCGACACGTTGACGATACGTGTCCAGACAGCGCTGCTAGTAGCTTTTGTCTGTGCTGGCGCCGTTGCACTTGCCGCGGCCGGCGCAGCTTACATTGCTCGAAGCGGAGTGATCGCTGCGGCTGACCGCGAGCTTCAGGCCTTGGCAAGAAACATGGCCGATCGCCTAGATCAACACATGTTCGAACGCTACCGCGAAATTCAGAACATCGCGCACTCCCCGACCCTAAGAGGCGTCTGGCAAGACAATCCTGCAGTTATCCGGGAAACGCTGGAACGCGTTCAATCGAGCTTGCCGGAATATGCATGGCTCGGCTTCGCTACCATGGACGGCAATGTCAGAGCCGCAACCAAGGGAATGCTGGAAAGCGTCTCAGTTAGCAGCAGGCCTTGGTTCGTAAACGGAAGCAAGGCGGCAACTGTCGAGGACGTCCATGACGCAAAGCTCTTGGACAAGCTGCTTCGCACGTCGCCTGACGAAGCCCCGTTTCGATTCGTCGATGTCGCAGTACCCGTGGTCTCAACCGACGGGATTGCCGGTGTGTTGGGCGCCCATATGAGCTGGGCATGGGCTGAAGACGTCAAGCGCACCGTGCTAAGTGGCAGACAGGCCGATGATGCTGAACTCTGGGTGATCGGGCGTGACGGTACGATGCTGATAGGCCCCCGCGACCGTACCCTGACACAAGATCCGGCGCAGGAGGATGTCCAGACCTTTACAGAGGCTGCTTCGGGCGACGACATGCGCACCTCCATTGTTGCAACGAAGGGGTATCAAACCTATCCGGGCCTTGGCTGGAGAGTCGCAGCGCGCAAACCTGCGCAGGTGATCTACGGTCCAGCCAACGCGCTGGTTTTCAAAATTCTTATCGTTGGCGGACTAGCAGCATTGCTGGCAAGCGCAGTCGCCTGGTTGCTGGCTGGCACGGTTACCAAACCGCTGCACAAGTTGTCGCACGACGTCGATCAGATCGGTCGTCAGCCGGGCGTAACGACAGTCGAAAGACAGCATGGGTCGCGCGAAGTGCTTCATCTATCTGCGGCTATTCGGTCCTTGGTCCGCCGGGTTGGGGTGGCAGAAGCGGATCAACATGCGTCCAGTAGTGCCATGGCGGCGCTGCAGCTTGAATTGGAAAACCGCACGAAAGAGTCTGAAGAAAAAGCGATGCGCTTCGGCGCCGACCTTCATGCGCTGCGGGCATTGGCAGATACAGATGGATTGACGGGCTTACTCAACCGCCGGGCGTTTCTACCTTTTGCGGAGGATGCGCTAAGCTATTTCGAGCGCTACGATCGTCCATTCAGCATTCTAATGTTCGACATCGATCATTTTAAGCGCGTCAACGATACTTATGGGCATGCAGTCGGCGACGAGGTCATCAGAGCGGTCGGCGCTTGCATAAAGGACGAAATTAGAACCACTGACAAAGTCGCACGTTTTGGTGGCGAGGAATTTGTCGTGCTCCTGAGGGAAACTGACGAACTTGTCGCGGAAAAAATGGCGGATCGCTTAAAAAGGAAGATCGCCGCGCTCGAGGTTGTCTCGGGCGACCAGACGGTGAAGTTTACGACAAGCGTCGGATGCGCCGTGAGTGATGAACGCAGCCGTGATGTTGAGGATATCATTCAAAGGGCGGACAAGGCGCTCTACACCGCAAAATCGGCGGGGCGTAATCGGGTGCGAGTAAATCGAGAGATCTCTACCAACAGCGCTGCGGCTTAAGGTCTACCCAGCATTCGTCAAGAACTACCATGCAGACCGGTGGTGCTCGTCCGATTCCATGCCGCAAGGTTCAAATCTGCGTAGTGCTTACGGTGGTAGCGCCGCCCACAAGCAAGCCCACCGCGTATGAATCCGAGACCGAAACATGTTCGAAAATAGAACGGGAGTAGCCCGATCTAAGCATACAGCTCACAAGTTCCGTGACGCGATCGAACGCTTCTTGGTCAACCAGCCTCACACCATCATTCAAAACCTTACGCCTGCCACTCGAAACGACAGCGAGGGTATAACCTTGAAGTAGTCTGCGTCCGTCACGACCCACGTGAGGGATTTATATGAATAGTGATAAAGCCGTAAATCATCTATGGCACGGTTCCAGAACCGCCAAGACATGGCCTTGTCACTCGACTGACTTCCAATACGCTGACAATCGCCTTGGTGTCAGGGGTCTGCCAACTATAGCCGGTGCCTGCAACGGATGTTTCTCGCGCCGCTGGTCGCAAAGCTGCACCTCGTCGTCCGGCGCCCGCTTGAGCAGACGATGTCGCAATATCTGATCGACCGCATCAGATCTCTGCCCAATATCGAACTTCACATGGACTGCGAGGTAAATGCGATCGCTGGCGATCCTGCGACCGGCCTGACCTCTGCAACTATTCACAATCGGGTCGATGGCAGCGAACAAAAACTGCCATTGCACCATCTTTTCCTGTTCATCGGCGCCGATCCCAATGCAGGCTGGATTAGCAATCGCGTCCACACCGACGACAAAGGCTTCATCATCACCGGCCAAGCTTTTGACAAACTCTGCAGCTTGCCCCGCAGTCCCCTGCCCCTCGAAACCAGCCTGCCGAATGTCTTTGCCATCGGCGATGTCCGGGCCGGCTCAACCAAACGTGTTGCAGCAGCGGTTGGTGAGGGTGCAGCCGTCGTCTCGCAGATCCACGCTGCGCTCAGCGTTACGAACGCTTCTGGGTAACGCGTCCTATCTTCCCGAACGCAAACCATCCGCCGGATGCCGGCGGATGGTTCTTTTACCCGGATGCCTGTCCGGCGCTAACGAGATCCCGTCAAAACGATGGTTCTGTAAGTGTTTTTGCATGATGATCGAGCGACATGCGAGCCTAAGATGGTGCCGATACATAGGAACGAACGACCGGCTCGGCGCGCCGCGTCGGCAAGACCTCCAAATTGCTGACCCGTGAAAATTACAACGCCTTGAACGGAATCGAACCGCCGACCCTGTCGCTATATTCGCATTAAATCATCTAACCCAGTAATCACTTGCACTCGAAATGACCGGTGGAGGCCATGAGCAGTCTAATCTGTTCCGGAGGCTAACTCCCTCTGATCCGGAATAGTTTCGGTCCACTTACGGGGCAAGACGTTTGGGACGTGGACATGGCCAGCGCGTATCTTGTATTCTACCTGGACCCGTTGGTGAGCGGCGAACATAACGGAGGCCGTGATACGATTTTTGAACCGCCTCTTGCGCCGCACGCAGGCCGCACTGGTGCCGCTGACGTCCTGGCCCGACGGCCCCGGGCCGGCGGAGGTTCCATTACTTGCCGATGGCATGAACCCGATCCTACGCGTTGCAGACGATTGGCGCTTACCCCGTCACGAAACGCGCACGGAGGTCATGGCGCGCTGCGGCGTTCTGCCCGATCCGATCTACAACTGGCCAGCGCTCGTCCTTACCGAGGCCGAACCCCTACCAGGCGCTCTTGCGCCTTGGACGGCAAGCGCCTTCCAGCGCATCCCACCCCAGTTCCCGATTAGCCGTTTCACCGCCCTTGCGTGGTTCGAGGACGACGCGCACGCGAACCTTCGGCGCGTCGCTGACAATCTAACGGCATCACTCGGGCCCACGCTGGTCGGCCAGCGGTGGAACACCGTCGTCGCCGCGTGGCGGTCGGGGCTGGCTGAGGTCTCGCTGACAGCCTGGCCGCCGGAGTGGCAATCGCAAGGTCTGCAGAACCCGTCCGAGGATCGCGACCCTCGCCTTAGGACCGCCTGCCACGTGACGCTGACGACGGGCTTCAGCCTGCCTCTAAGCGCAAGAGAACGAGAATGGGTGACAAGCTCCGTGCCTCTCGCATTCGAGGGGGATGTCGGGACAGCGCGCATGGCACAGGCTGGCCGCCTTGCGCCAGGTGAGACGGAGCTCGAATATGTGCGCGACCCAGAAGACCTGGTCGATGACCGGCAGCGGACGCTTGGGCTGTCAGCAGACGGCGAGGCGCTGATCGTGGTTTCGGATCAGCTCTTCGTCATGCCCCGCACCGACATTCTGCTTCTCGAGGTCATTCGTATGACGCCGGCCAAGGGCGGGGGCGGCTCGTCGCTTCATGCTCATTGTTGCACGCACGCAACCGGCGCGGACAACCAGTCTGTGTTCCTAGCGCAGCACAGCGATCCCGACGGCATGACGGCGCTTGGGCAAGAACTGGGCGAGCGGCTCGGTTGTTTGGTCGAGGTCAGCCGCTACTACCCGGATTGCTGACCACGTACGGATGATGGCTGGGACCAGCGTCGATAGAATGCCGGAGCGAAACGAACAGAAGCGGGCTCGCAAATGGAAGGCAGCAGGACGGACGCATACCGGACCAAGACCGGAACCAAGTGGCACGAAGGAGTGCTTGACCGTTTGCGACGGCTGGGGACCTTGGAGTTTCTCGTCCTCCTTCTCGTCCTGCCGGTCGCAGCGGAGGCGCACGAGCCTGGTTACGCCGACGCAAAGATCGCCTCGCCCGCACGCACCAGCCGCGCGGGCGTCCGTCTCGCCTATCCTGTTGGTGAACTGCCCCGTCGCGGGATGCTGGTCGCGACCGGCAACGTCCTGTCGCCGCTGGCTCGATGGATCGTCATTGATCTCGACCTCATGACGATCCGGCAGGCAACGACCCGTCTAACCGATGCGGGAGGCTCGGTGAAGATCGAAAGCGAACGCACCGATGCCATCTCGGATGACGAGCGGCGCAACGTGATCGCGTCCGGAAACGAGGTCTGGATCATGCCGGGTTCCGATCCACCAGTACTCGGTGAGCCGACAGACCACCTGTGCAGCGTCGCCCTGTTCGACGGCGATGACGTCCTGCAGGAGGTCGGCTCCGATTGTCCAAGACCACGTTTCGTAGCAGTGCTGGAAGCGTTGGCGGCGTCCGCCAACCAGCGAGCCAATTTGCAGGAGCATGCGCCGGCTCCTTCTTCCGCGGAGGCGTCGATCGGCTCAGCGCATCGCGAGCCAGATGGCACGCTGGTCCTATGGCTGCGTGCCACAAACGAAGACGGGTCCGTCGTCGGACATGGTGAGTTTCGCTACTCCCCGAGCGATCAGCACTATGACCGTGTGCTGCGCCATTTGGGACCGATCCCGCCGGGCGGTGAGGTTCTTGTGTTGCCATTTCCACCACGCTGGCCCGACGAACCTGCGTCGCCTCAGCGACCAAGGTCGTAGGTCGCCGTCGCGATCACCTGGGCGCGGTCACGTCGTGCACCCGGCGCGTCGGCACGGCTGAGGACCAGCGCCAGCTTTGGCTCCTCGCGCAGTCGGAAGAAGGTCGAGACCATGTCCTCCTGGCGCTCCTCGCCGATGCGTTCCCAGCGATCAAAAAAGTCCGGCGAAGTGGCCACGGCTTCGGCCGCCGGCTGGAAGTCGACCCCGCCGCCGCCCGTGATGTGGCACATCGGAATGTCGCGCGAGACCACCAGCGCGTAACCCTCGTTGGGTCCGGCATTGATCCGCCAGTAGCGGTTGCCGCGTCGGAGGGGCTCAGGGGGGAGGAGCGGCTCGGGCAGTTTCTCGGTCTCGTACACCGCGCTGCCAAGATCGATGGCCGCGAGGAAGCGCGTCGGATTGTTCAGCCAGCTTGACGGGTCGAGGACCCAAGTCTCGCAGCCGCGCAGTGCGCCCTCCAGGCCGCTGCGCAACGGATCCGCGACAGGACCATCCTGCGCCGATGCGGATCCGGAGATGGCAAGTAGCATCGCGGCGAGCAGCAGGCGGAACAAGCGTTCCATGTCGATGCAACACCTCATGCGCAGCATTATCGGTTCTCCAGACCACGTGAGGCGCGCTCAGCTCTGATCATGCCAGCTTCTCGGCCGATCTGGTCTCGAAGGTCCCTCAGTCCTGCCCGCATCCGCTCGTGTACAACCGGATCCAGCGAAGGATCGGGATAATGTGCGTCCCAAAGAAGCACGGCGTCGATCGTCCGCTCGAGCTTGGGGATATCGCCGAAAGCCCAATTATTGATGGGCGGCCCAAGTGTCTCGAACAGCGACGAGAACAGAGCGGGTTCGCCGGTCGGGTCCTGAGCTGGGCCGCCGTTCAAGCGTGAACGCCAGCGAAGTTGTCCGGCATAGAACCAGAACGTCGCCTCGTCACCCCTCCCCGCCTGCATCAGGGGTGCCGCACGCAGCATGATTTCGCCGGGCAGCGCGTTACCCGCGGTCTCGGCACCTGGCGGCAAGGCCAGCTCCTCTGCGAAGGCAGGTGACGGACCGAGAAGAAACAGGGCCGCCGCTATGAGCTGCGGGAGGATGGTGCAATAGGACATGTGGCGCGGTGGCTCCCTGCGGCTTCAGCCGATGCACAGACTTAGATGATGAAAAAGAAAAGTGAACGGCAGTCTGGCGGATGGACGAGCATTTGTGGAACGGCTTCGAAGGGCCACCTCCAGTGACCCAGTTCTTTCGCAAAAGTCGGTCGCTAGTGCTAGCTTTTTGCGACCGAATTCTGCGACAGAAATTTTGCTTAAAATCGAACGCCGCTGATTTTGTCGCGAATGATTGGTTTTGCGACACTCGCTCCGACGGCGAATGACCCTGGTGGGCCGATTGCCGCTTCTGTTACATTACTACAATCGGACACGACACTTCACTTGCGAGTTTGCAGAGAAAATCGAATTCAGGGTGCTTGTCGGAAATTCACCCATGCTGTCCGGTTGCCATTAAAAGTCATGCGGTAGATGCGTCGGCATAATCGGGAAGTTCGATCTTCTTTGAGTTCCTGAGGTACAAGTTCGAAAAGGTCTTTCGAACTAATGGTGTCCCGGCTACGCGCATCGCACCACGAAGGAAAGCCAGACCAACACGAGAGTGAGGCCAGAGCATACGAGGCACAATCTTCGGTACGCCTTGCCCTTCCTTGACGAAAGGCCGCATGACACGTTCGTACGCCGCAAGCGCAGATGGGAGATCCTCCGTCCTGGACAGTTCGCCCGCCAACACATAGCCACCAACGACCGCAAGCGTCGTTCCAATGCCAGACAATGGTGTGGCACACCAGGCAGCATCGCCCGTCAGCACCACTCGGCCATTAGACCACCGATCCATCCGAACCTGGCGCAGGACATCAAAATAGAAATCGTCAGTCTTGAACATGCCGTCCAGGATGCGCGGGAAATGCCATGCTGCATGAGAGAATTTTTCCTTTAGGAAGAGCTTCTGACGCTCGGTGCTCCAATCATTCTCGCCCTCCGGCTTTTTCTGCATACCGATGTATACATGGACATTGTCTTCGCGACCCGGTTTCAGGGTCGCGCCGATCCCCCCGATGGTGTTGTACTGGCGCGAGAATTCGCCGTCATCGGTCGTCTTGGGAATGCCGAAGTATGCGACAGTGATATCCATCCACTTCGGCTTGTTCTCGTCCGGAAATATCTCCTCCCGGGTCGGCGACCCAACGCCTTCTGCGACAATTACGACGTCATAGCGTTCGCTTGTGCCGCTTGCGAAGTGCACGGTGACGCCTGAGGCATCCTGCTTCAAACCATCTATCGTTTCACCGAACCGATAGGCTGCTCGTTGGCTTGCCGGGTCATAAATCATCCGGGCAATGTCGCCGCGCATGATCTCCAGCTCGGCAGTCGGTCCGTCGCCGATATCAGCTACGGCAAACCGCGCAATTGTATTGTCATTCTCATCTACCCAGTCTGTTCCCGCCTCTCCAGTGGTGAGATCGAGCGCCGCTTGCTCCAAGCCCATCCTGCGCAACACTTCGCGCCCAGCACCGCGAACGTCGACGTTCTGGCCACCGTCGCGAAACGCCGTGGCTTTTTCGATTACCGTGACTTCGAAGCCATATCGAGATAGCCACCAGGCCGTCGTGTTGCCTGCGACGCTCGCGCCACTAATGAGTACTCGTCTGGACATGGGAATGCTCCTGTTGTCCCCATGATTACATCACGCATGATATTAAGTAAACATCACCGATGATATAATCGCCTTCATCGTTCCAGATTGCCGATAAAGCGTTGGAGCATCGATACGAAAACCACAGCCTCTTCAGGAGTGAAGCCCTCCATCCCTCTCGCATTTGTGTCGAGCAGCACCTGTCGCCCAAGCGCTGCCACTACTTGGCCGCGTGGCGTGATGATCACTGTTGAGGCACGCTTATTAGCTGGCACGGGGGAACGCTCAATATAGCCTGCCACTTCCAACTTATCGAGTGTCGCGACCATCGCGGGCTGCTTCACCGCCGATGCTTTTACGAGGTCCCTCTGCAGCAGAGGCCCGCGCCAAGACAACCATAGCAGCGGGCCAAGTAGGGTCAGCGATATTCCATGGACTCGCAATGCATTATCTACCGACCGGTTGAACACTCGTTCGGCATGATTTGCCAGATAGCCAGGAGCAACGGCAGCTTCAGGATGGATGTCTTCATTTTTCTTCATACGGCTTTTCTGGTGATTTCAATTAATTTCACTACTCTATCGCTGGCTCATTGAACCTGCAGTAACTTTCGCATGGCGGCTTGGGCCCGATTGCGGACAGTGACAGCTTCAATGGTCTTGAAAGGACTCTTACCGCCGACCCCGTCGTTTGGCCGATAAGTTCGCGCCGAATTTCCGTGGACGGGCAGCTACTTGCCCTCGGGAATGGCTGATTTGGGGGCGACTACAGACCGTCCGCTGCTCGAGCACGCGATGCAAAAGCGGACACCAGCCTCTGGCTATAGGGACCGCACCAACCATCCGGCCATCACGGTAAAGAAGGTGTTCCTCCACAGGGCGGTTCAGGCTCATATTGTCGATGTGTGGAATCAGCTCGGCAAAGCCGGGCATGGCCACTCAAGCTTGCGGAAGAAAAATGCCTTGCACAAGGTCCTGATACTGCTCTTCCGTGGCGCCGCGGCGGGCGTCCATGAGTGGCCGGATATCATTTGTCGGAATGTAACGCAGCCGATTAGAGCAATCAGTCGCTGCCTCAAAGATCGCTGACGCAACTTTGTCGACTGCGTCCGGATCCGTCCCTCCAGCCATGCCACCGTAGAGTTTTCCGATATGTTCGAGGAATGGATAGTAATCTGTGGCGACGGGGATTGGGGCGCCTTCCGATCCGCTTCGTGCCATGAAACCTGTACTAGGAGCCCCGCCTGGCTCCACGAGCTTAACCGTGATGCCGAGTCCAGAGAGTTCATACCCGAGAGCCTCTGTGAAGCCCTCGACGGCAAATTTCGAGGCGCTGTATAGAGAGGCCATAGGGAAGCCTACGACACCCGCACCCGACGAGATGTTGATGATCGTGCCTTTGCGGTTAGACCGAAAATGCGGAAGGATTGCGCGGGTGACATCCATGACGCCAAAGACGTTGACGTCGAATTGTCGTTTCACAGCTTCGCGAGACGCACCCTCAAATACCGCAAAGAGGCCGTATCCCGCATTATTGACGAGAGCGTCAATACGACCGAAACGCGCAATTCCTTCCGAGATGGCGGCTTCAATGGTGTCCAGGTCCTCGACGTCGAGACGGGTCACCAGCACGTTATCACCCAACTGCAGTGCGTTGCTCGCCTCTGGATTGCGCATTGTCGCGATGACATTCCACCCGCGCGCGGCAAAAAGCCTGGCGGTCGCCTCTCCAAAGCCAGAGGACGTGCCTGTGATGAGAATTGTTTGTGTCATGTGATGCTTCCGTTTGCTGACTTGCCAAACCTTCGAGTGAAAAATAACCGACGGTCTGTCGCTTGTGGCGGGTCGCTGACTGTGGCGAGCGGATCCGAAACACAAAAAGATCTCGCAGAGCTGCGACGAACTGGCTGTTGCGCGATGCTCGATCCGTCATGGCATCGACCCTCGAAGGCGAATTGGCATGCAAATATTTCTTCAAATTGGACCGCTTGTCAGTCTCGCCGCGCAGCAGGTTTGCGACGAAGCGGCGAGACTGATCGGAGGCATCGACCGTGCCGCGGGTGATCAGCTTTTGAAGAACGCCAGGAGGTCGGCGTTGATCACATCCGGATTTGTTGCGAATATACCGTGCGGCAAGCCTGGATACACTTTAAGCGTTCCGTTTTTTAAAAGCTTGACGGCTTTCAGCGCCGAGTTTCCAATCGGGACGATTTGATCATCCTCACCGTGCATCACCAGTACCGGCACGTCGATCTTTTTCAGATCCTCGGTGAAGTCCGTTTCCGAGAACGTTTTGACGCAATCGTATTGGGCCTTCATGTCGCCCAGCATGGCCTGACGCCACCAATTCTTCTTCGTGCCCTCGGAGGCCTTAGCACCGTCGCGATTATAGCCGTAGAAGGGACCAGCAGGGAGGTCCGTGTAGAATTGGGCACGATTGCCGGCAACACCGGCCCGAATACCATCGAATACTTCCATCGGAACACCGTCAGGATTCTTCTCCGACTTGACCATCACCGGCGGGATAGCACTCAGCGTCGCTGCCTTCGAAACGACACCACCGCCACCGTGTTTGGCAACGTAGCGGATAACTTCACCGCCGCCCGTCGAATGGCCGACATGGATGGCGGCCTTAAGGTCAAGATGCTTGACCAACGCCGCGCAATCGTCGGCGTAAGTATCCATATCGTTATTCGTTGGCGAAGGGCTGGACCTACCATGACCACGACGATCATAGGCGATCACCCGAAAGCCTTTTCCGAGGAAGAACATCATCTGTTCGTCCCAGTCATCAGCGCTCAGCGGCCAGCCATGATGGAATACGATTGGCTGGCCCGTGCCCCAATCCTTGTAGAAGATCTCAGTGCCGTCCTTGACTGTGATGGTACCCATGTCTGTAACTCCTGATTTGACGTTGATTTTCGGCTGAACCGCTGCCGGTAGTGACGTTGGCACGACGGCGGCAACAGCAGCGATTGACGCGATGCCAACCAGAACCTCCCGGCGTGTTGCTCCGCCGTCGGCAGAGCTATCTCGAGTAAACATTCTTTTCTCCTTTCCAGGCCGGATGGCCTTGGTCGATTAACAAATTTGTCCATAGCGACGACCCCAGGGAGACGAGCACCTTGTTCGAAATCGAGAAAACAAATGGGCAAAATGACTGCTTGCCGCGGATAGGAAAGCGGATCCATCTTGGGTTGGAGCAACGCCTATTCCGAGATTTTTACGAAGCCTGACTGAACAAGCTCTATCGTTCTTGCCATGGCGTCCGTGTTGACTTTCACATCAGGCAACAGGTCGTCGTTCACCCAACTGTGCGCTTTCGCTGTGGCACCGCACAGCTCGACACGTACACCGCGCCTCACGAGGACAGCGACCAGTTCCTTGTAGGGGTTGCCTGTAGAAATATTTCGGTCTGCGTTGTAGGTCGCATCGCTGATCAGGACATGGCCAGCATTGGTATGAAACACTGCGATGATGTCTGATGCCGCGTTCCAGTCATAGACGTCATCCGTAATGAGCGTCATATGAAAGAGGGACGCTGGCAGATCGCCTTCAAATGTAAGGCCTCCGACGCTGAAAACTGCTTTCACCTCAGTCAACTTGACCGGGATGTCGATATGCAAATTTTGCTTCGAATCTTTCATTGGCAATATTCCTTTCCATGAGCTTCGTTGAGGCGTGCATAAGATTAGTCAGCACACGGATGTTGCTTCGGGCCGGAAAAGCATGGATACGGTTTGCGATATGACGTCTTTGGACCGGACCGGTCGCGCCGCCGCCTCTCCAAATACCGCGCCGCCTTCAGGCAGCGAGGATGGCAGGCGTTAGTGTCGAGAGCACCACCTGCCCCGGACGGGCTCGATCGGCGGGGACTACGGCTTCGGCTATGATACTGGCAATGTTCTTGACTGTGTTTGTATTCATGGTTCTAACTCCTGATGCCAGCGGGCATTCGAGCGATTGCCGCACGGCCACCCTGCGCAAGGCGGCCACCGCTTGCGTTTACGCCTCCAAAACAACATCTCGGCGAAATCCATCCTGCTACCGCCTAGTCCTACGACATACCGTTCCGCTCTGTGATCGGCTGGACGGACAATAAGCGAGGAGGAAACGACAAATGGCGATGTCCCACCATGGCCCTCGGCCAATCGAGATTGCTATCGTCTTACGTGAGAAAGCGATGCTTGGCGTCGTTCACGGCCTGACGGACTTTTTCCGCATTGCTGACGACCTGAGCCGAAAACGCCTCGGCGTGGATACGCCAGTGATAAGGCTAAGCCATTTCTCTGATACAGAATCGGGTGGGGTCACCAGAACATTCGATGCGATCGCGGATGCCGTATCGGAAGATGTAAACGATCAACCACACGTCATCATCATACCACCCCGCCAAACATCAAGCCTTGGTATTGAGGCCAGTACTGCATGGTCGGACTGGTTAAAGGCCCAGCACACTCGCGGGTCAATTTTGACATCGATATGCGGCGGCACGTTTCTGCTCGCTCAGACCGGTCTCCTGGACGGTCGCAGGGCCACAACGCACGCACCTAGCGCCCAGGAGTTGACCGACTTGTTTCCGGACGTGCAAATCGATGTTGATGCTGTAAGAACCGAGGAAGACGATATCATCACGGTCGGCGGAGTAATGGCCTGGACCGACCTCGCTCTCGTCCTCGTTCGGCGACTGCTCGGTCCTGCCGCAATGGAAGAGACCGCAAATTTTTTTATGCTCCAGGCACCCAGTCGGGAGCAGCGTTTCTACAAGACGTTCCTCCCTGAAATGAACCATGGCGATAGCGCTGTGCTGAAGTCTCAGTATGAACTCCATGCTCGAGGTCCGTCTGGAATAACCGTCAAACACATGGCCAGGTGGTCCGGTCTGGAACCACGGACCTTCACGCGCCGCTTTCGTAAGGCCACCGGGTGCAATCCCAACGTATACCGTCAAAAATTGCAGATGGAGAAGGCGCGCGAGTTGCTCGAAGCGAACGACGTGCCCGTCACCGAAGTCTCGTATGAGGTTGGCTATGCTGACATAGCGTCTTTCCGACAAACATTCGTCCGGGAGACTGGACTCAGCCCAAGCGAATACCGACGAAATTTTGGTCATATCGAGCGCTTTAGCTAGCGACCGCGAATCGTCTTGTTCACGTCAGCGCAGCAAAACAAAACTCCCAACAAGGAGCTCAGGCAGCGACCTGAAAGTTTTCTCGGTATCGCAGTGGAGTGATACCGAGCCTGCGCTGAAATACGCTCCGCATCTGATCAACGCTTGCGAAGCCACAGTCAAATGCGATCACCTTAAGCGCCCGTGTTGTCGCCTCGAGTAGATTGCGTGCGTGGTCAATCCGGATGCCCTCCACGAAATCGTGTGGCGTTGTATTCAGTTCTTGAACGAAAAGCCGCGCGATACTCCTGGGACTGACGCCAGCAATTTCGGCCAAGCGCTCGACGGAAAGCAACTCGCTGATGTGCTCCATGACGTAGGCCTGAACTTTGCCGAGCGGCGTCGACGTCTCGGTTGGCGCTCCGAGAAGCGGGCTGAACTGTGACTGGCCACCATGGCGCTGGGCCACTACAACCAGCGCCTTGGCACAAGAAAGTGACAAAGCCGATCCATGATCCTCGCCAACAAGAGCGAGACTGAGGTCGATTCCGGCGGTCACACCGGCGGACGTCACTAAACGGCCGTCGCGGGCATAAATGCGGTCGTGCTCGACCTGTGCCGCAGGGAATTTCACTGCCAGTTGAAAGGAACACCGCCAATGTGTGGTCACGGTCCGTCCATCGAGAAGTCCGGCATGTCCGAGCGCGAAAGCGCCGTTGCAGACCGAACCATGCCGCCTTGCCAATACGCCCCACTGACGAAGCCATTCTGACATTTCCTCGTCTGGCTCACGATCCGGTAGATCGGGACCGCCAGCGACAAGGACCGTATCGAACTCGCGTCCGGCCTGTTCGAAGCTGAGATCGGGTATCATCCACATGCCGCTCGAACTGCGAACAGGCGCAGTGCTTCCCGCTAATAGCACACATCGATAGTGCTCGTGTTCCGGCAAGAATCCGTTTGCTTCAGCAAACACGTCGAGTGGCCCTGCCACATCGAGCGCCTGAACACCCTCATGAATGACGAGCGCTACCTCTCTCCTTGTCATCAATACCTCGTATTTTACTGAATTGCAGGTCGAACCTGCCGACACGTCGCGTTCCGCCTGGATGGTCGCAGGCAGGTAGCTGGGCTGTTTTGGCAGTTTTTCACGGTAGACAGTGATTGCTGCCATCCGTGACACTTGCGATATAAGGAACCAGGACGCAATGCCCCTTGGTTTTGTCCCTGCACCAGAACAGCGACCAATCAGTAACCGTCGGATTTACTCAAATCCCGGTGCGGTCAAATCATGTCAATCGACAAGGAGACGAGATATGGGACACGAACACCGTTCAGCGACGACTGATAGCCTGTTTTCACGGCCTAGCATCAGCAGCGTATCGGTCCCCGACAGCGCGCTTGGCCGCGCCATTACGGAGTTTGTCAGGGACACCGAGACCGACCTACTCTTTAACCATTCGAGCCGTGTGTACTATTTCGGTGCGATCGCCGGACAGCAGCGAGGCCTTTCCGTTAACCGGGAGCTTCTCTACGCGGCAACAATGTTCCATGATGTCGGTCTAATGCCTGCGCACAGCACCGCAGATCTCAGGTTTGAAGTCGATGGGGCAAACGCCGCCCGAGATTTCCTAAAGAGCCATAATGTCGATCCTTCCGATATCGAAAAGGTCTGGACTGGTATCGCGCTCCACACCACTCCGGGCGTGCCCGAGTTCATGCATCCGGTGATCGCGCTGACGACGGCGGGCGTCGAGATGGACGTTCTGGGCCTGACCTACGACCAATACACCGACGAGATAAGGGAGGCGATTGTTACAGCCTTCCCCCGGACATCACAGTTCAAGGAAGACATCATACAAGCCTTCTACGACGGCAATCGCCACAAGCCGCTAACGACATTCGGCAATGTCAACGCGGACGTCATTGCCGACAAGCAACCGCATTTCTGCCGCACCAATTTCTGCTCCCTCATTCGATGCTCAGGTTGGAAGGCCTAGTTGTTTTCTGTCGCCAAAGAAGCGCAAACACGTCAGAGACGCAATGCCCTCACCTATCGAGAGCGAAAGCAGCAGAAACGTTACCCGAGGGTGTCTACGGAGGCAGTGCTATTCAATAACTTCTCTGAGACCTAACAGCTTCGCGGTGACAGGATCAATGCGCCATGCGGCTGCGAAACCTATGCCGTCCCTGTGAATCCGACGGATTGTCCCAAGCACCCCTCGCTTTGTCACCAATGCCACTCATACGGCGAAAGCACGGGTGGTAAACATCCACAGGTGGATAGGGCGACAAATGAGCTAAGTTGAAGTTTCCGTTGTTGTCCCACCTTCCGATTAGTGGCCGCACAGGGCTTGCCCAAGTGGCCGTACCTGTGCGGACGATGAACAGAGCCTAGGCAAGGTGTTCAACCTGGCGGTGCCATACACCGCGTGACCCGCCTTGATCGCCATAAACTCAAGCTTGTAGCGGGCGGCCCTAGAAGCCGGTCTCGGAAAGGTAGTTATGAAGTCCGAACACATTCTCTCCCGCCGCGGTTTTTGCCTTTGCTGTGTAGGCGCGGCGGGTTTCGCCGCCACCGGAGGATGGTTGAGCCCCCGTGCGGCTTATGCCGAGGCCCGCGGCATCGTAAGCCTCATTAAGGACAGCGCCGCTAAGTCCGTAATATCCGCTCATAAGCTGAGGAACGGTGTCACGGTCCTTGAAGGCTCCGGCGGCAACGTCGCCGTGGTGAGCGGCAAGGACGGTCTTGTCATGATCGACGCAGGGATCAGCGTCTCCCGCAAGCAGATGACGAAGGCACTGGCCGACATTTCTCGAGAGCCCGTCACGCATTTGATCAATACCCATTGGCATTTCGACCACGCAGACGGAAACTCCTGGATCGGCTCCGACAAGACCAAGATTATCGCGCACGAGAACACCCGCAAGTATCTTTCGCAGGTTCAGCGAGTCGAAGACTGGGACTACAATTTCCTCCCGCTCCACGGCAGCGGGGTACCCCAGCACGTCTTCTCGAAGGAGCATTCGCTCAAGCTCAACGGCGAGACCCTCGCCCTGAAGTACTACGGGCCGGCGCATACCGACGGCGATATTTCAGTGCTGTTCTCCGAGGCGGACATCCTTCATGTCGGCGATACCTTCTGGAACGGGATATACCCGTTCATAGACCACTCGACGGGTGGCAGCATCGACGGAATGATTGCGGCATGCGAAGCGAACCTGGCGGTCTCCACGGACAAGACGATCATCATTCCTGGCCATGGAAACCCAGTCAGCAACCGCTCGGAACTTCGCGGCTTTCGGGACATGATGGTTGGTATCAGGGAGAACGTGGCAACGCTCAAACGTCAAGGTCGAACCCGCGACGAGGCGGTGGAAGCCAAGCCGACGGCGGCCTTCGATGCCGAATGGGGCCAGTTTGTCATCGACCCTGCCTTCTTCACCCGACTCGTCTACGAAGGCGTGTAACCGCCGAGGGCCATTGAACCCGTCGTTTTCCCAACGCACTGGTCTCGAGCTGAAACTCGCCATTGGGGCGCTCCCAGGAGGGCGCCCCAACCCAAGCTACCGGAAAGAGCAGATGACTGTGTCAGTACGCGCGAGCCTCTATTCAGCCGACATTTGTGCTGTCTTCCTAGCAAGTCCAAAGGCCCTTGGCGAAACTGCAGGCGATCAAAGATCACCTCGGAGTGTCGCTCGACCCTCTAGGCTGATCACTGCTGCAGCCACGGCTTTGGACCGAGCCTCAAGGATAGTCTTTGATTCCACGTGACACCGGATCAACAGGCAGGAACGCCGCAAGCAAGCCAAAGGGCAGTGGCACGAGCTCTCCTTCGCATCGGCTGTGTGAAGCAGCGGCTTAGTCAACGTCTGCTCTCCGGCGGGCGCGACGGTGGCCTCTATAACCGACATGAAGACGCAAAGCCGTCGTTGCGGCTGACCCGAAGTACGCTCGAGCACGATGTCTTGCCGACGTCTTTGCCTTGAAAGGATCTGAACCATCGACCCTCTTATTTTAGCCATCGACCGTGGCCGGCGGAGTGACACTGTTGGCACATTTTTAGCGGACTTGCCGGTTTGATGACGTACCCGTCTGCGACAACGTCTGCTGCCCCGGAAAATCTATCAGGTCGCTCCGCCCGTTGGGTTTAAATAAACGAAGTGGACGAAGCCAAATCAAGATCTCTGCGTCAAATGGCATCTACCCTCATTTTGAAGATGCAACTGTTCGCGAAGTTCTTTATTGTGCTTGTAAGTTTTTGAATCTTTGGAGATTGCATGTCGATCGCGACACAAATCGTTGATCAGCGGATTGTTGGTCTGCTCACCGAATTGGAGGAGCCGTTCACAAACGAACTGAAGCTTGGGATCGATCAGAACAAGCGGAAATCAGCTGCTTTCGTGTATCTTGTTGCCAAGACACTGCTTAATCTTTCCGATGACGATACGCTTGACGGAGTTGTCGACGGTGGCAACGATTTTGGCATCGACGCTCTCTATTTTTCGCAGCCGACAGATGGTGAGATCCCAATCACTGTTGTTCAGGGAAAATATAAGCAAACATTCGACGGAGACGCTAATTTTCCGGAGAATGGTGTCGCCAAAATGATTGACGCGATCGGCGCTCTATTCGACCCAGCGCGGGGGCTTACGTTAAATGCGCGGCTCCTTAAACGTATAGAAGACATTCGTTCGTTTGTTGCGGGTGGAGCTATACCGCGGGTAACAGCAATTGGTGCCAACAACGGCCTTGCTTGGAATGCTATCGCGCAACGCCGCATTGATGACAGCGTGCGGTCATTTGGAGACCAGGTCGAGTGGCGTCACGTTGGACCCGATGAACTTCTAACGCTACTTCAAGCGCAGCGACCAATCGATACCACTTTGCAGTTGAGCGGCGCGGCGATTGTTGAACCATTCGATTTCCGACGCGTGTTGATCGGGAGAATCTCTGTTTCGGAGCTTGCTAAGCTTGCTGAACAATTTGGCGACAGGTTGCTAGAACGCAATATCCGCCGCTATCTGGGCTTGGCGGGGAACCGAGTCAACGAAGCGGTCGCCGAAACGCTTCGCGACGTCGATCAGCGAAGCAATTTTTACTTCTATAACAATGGAATCACAATCACCTGCACCCAGTTCCGTCACAATGCTTTAGTACAAAGCAATTCTCAGGTGCAGATTAGCGGATTGCAGATCGTCAACGGAGGACAAACGTCCAAGACCGTACAGCAGGTGGCACGAGAAGTTGGGCCTGATGTCGCCGCAGCACAGGTACTCATTCGCATTTACGAGCTTCCAGAAAATGATCAAGATCTGGTTGATGCTATCACCTACGCGACCAACAGCCAAAATCCCGTTGATCTAAGGGACCTCAAGGCCAATGATCCGCGACAAAGGCAGCTGGCGGAATCGATACGCGGACTGGGCTTTGGCTACCGCACGAAACGCGAAGAGCGAGCAACCGCGTCAGACGAGCTAACGAGTGCAGTCGTGGCGGAAGCGGTGTTGGCCATATGGCGGCACAGGCCGCACCAAGCGCGCTTCTCGGGAAGAGAGCACTTCGGGGCACTTTATGACATAATATTCGCAGGCGACTTGAACGGCGCGCAAGCCGTTATCGCAGCTCTGATCCTTCGCCAAGTTGAAAATCGTCGGAAGCGGCCGCCCGCGGACGCGCCAGATTTCTTGTCTTATGGTTCGCGGTTTGTTGCCATGTTAATGGGTAGATATCTTTTGCACGATCTCGGCATAACGTTGGACAAGCTGAATCATACAACCTTCGTCAAAGCACGGACGCGCATAGAAGAGCACGGAGCTGCCTATATCACTCGCGCAGAAACGGAAATTGAGGACGCACTGAAACCGCTCTTTGATGGACGTGAGCGGACACTGCAGCGACTTTCTGCGACATTCAGGCGCGCGGATCTTGTCGAGACGCTTACTGGCGCACCGCTATCGGCGACACCAGATCAACAGACGAGCTGAATCTCGAATTTTCTACGGTATGGCATCAATCGTGGGACCTTCGACGAGACTATCGGGCTCACGATGCCAAAAGGGAACCTGTTCTTGAACCAATTCGAACCAATGACCCGGTTGAGAGTTGGTCGTCATCAGCCAAGTTGTATGGTTTGGTTGGCTTCGCGTCGCAATCGTACAGCGCTCCGAGCCATCGATACGCTCATGTAGCTCTGCGATCATGTTGCCAGCGAAAGGCAGCACTAGTCCAATGTCCTCTTGGAGATCTCGACGGCTCATCCATGAGTGCGATCGACTAGAGCCATGATGATCAGCCCCGTTGTTACGCCGGCTGCGAACAGGCTCAGTCCAAGAACAACACTGCTGGCTGACAGTCGTCTCGGCTTGGAGACACCTGTATGGGCTTGATTGACAGCTGGGGCCTCAAAAATGTTGTCTTCCTGGATCTGCTCTGGGAATAGTCGGGTCTCCCGGGCAGCCGGTTGCGCGACTTCTGAGACAGGGACGTTGGCGACCGTTACCTGCTGGATATTTTCTTCATCGTATTTCACGGTGAATCCTACGGCGCCATCTGACTTTAACTTCGTGAGGACTTTCCGAGCTGCTTCGACTTCATCCGCGCCTTCCATGAGCGACGTCTGGGTGACGAGGTAATATGGCATGCGGGACTGCTTTCTATTCGCGCGATTGCATTGTGATCGACCAGAACGACTTGCGCCGTCAAGGTCACCGCAGTCTGTTACCCTGCTCCTCTTCCAAATCGACAAGGCAGCAATGAGCGGACTGCCGCCGACCGAGCTGCGGCGCGTTGCGCGCGCTGACAGCAAAGGAAACGCGCGCGGTGCGGTAGACCTGTGCAACGCCAACTGCAAGCCCAATACCAGCACGGCGTCCACGCCCTTGTCACATTTTGCAACGTTACCAGTCCCCTCAGCGCAGCCACAGATCCCGATACGTCAAGTTAGACAATCATTGCCAGCGCGAGCGACTAAAGGCCGCCGTCACCAAACCGTCATAAAAAGCGGACATCGCGCTGGAAACTATCGTGAAAAGTCGGCATCTAGGGGAATGAAGTCTGTCAAGAACGCGTCCAAGCAATCACCTTTCAAGCCGCAAACTCTGCTGCAGCAGTTAGCCCAGACGCCGGACAAGCTGTTCGACGGCAAGTTCAGGCAGCAATATGCAGCAGTCTGCTATCGGCACGCGTCTGACCGCGAAGGCATAGAGATACTCGTCCTCACTTCGCGCGACAGCGGTCGCTGGGTCATCCCCAAGGGCTGGCCTATGAAAAAAAAGAAACCCCATGAGGCCGCCGAGATTGAGGCATGGCAGGAAGCGGGCGTACGTGGCCGGGTCAAGAAAAAGCCGATTGGCAGTTACACATATTTGAAATGGCTCGACAACGGCGACGTTGCGCCGTGCGTGGTTGACGTTTACGAAATCGAGGTGGCGGAGGCTGCATCCGACTACAAGGAGCGTGGTCAGCGGACGCTGGAATGGGTTTCTCCCGACGAGGCTGCTCGGCGAGTTCGAGAAGTGGAGCTGAAATCCCTGCTCGTCGACTTCAAGCCGCGGCGTAAATCTGCGGCATCCACTGCAAAGTAACTGCTCGTCCGCTGGACGAACACTACGCCTTGATGGGATTAGAACCTACGACCAGTCATCAAAGATCAAATCACTTAGATTCCTAAGACGATTCAACTTATTGGTGGAGGAACGCTGTGTCAGCCTGGCGAGGGATTACAAGTTGGCGGGGTGATGAGCCTACGCCATCCGCAATGACGACCAGATCGTACTGTTCGGTCTTTCCGCTTGCGGAGGTAACAGAGCCGCATCTGCGACCTCCTCGCTCTCGATCGGGTCAAAGGGCGCAAGGTTGGCTTACAAGAACCACGCTTCGGCAGCTGCCAGCAGTTTCTTCTCGTCTCGCATTCCTTCTTGGAACAAGCGGAAAAGCAGCATCGCGAGTTCGTCGGGATGCGTGTCGTGTATCGGCACTGCCTGCGCAAATACTCTTTCGAGCAGAGCCAGGTCTTCAGGCCGGAGAAGAACATCAGAGGGAATTCTACCGCGCATAACGTAAGCTATTGTGAGGTTGGTCGATTGGCAAGTGTTCGTGGAAGTATGATGAGCGCTACCACTTCGTCGTTGGCTCGTTCTCGCAAGACGTATCACCTGGCACTGGGTGCGGGTCTCGCGGCGGCTGTAGATGCGACCATCACATTCGATCCGCTGGCAAGTTGTATGACAGCGAGAATCAACCCTATGCATTAGTGCAGGAATGTAACGCCACGCTTAACGTTACGCCAACCATGTCGGTGGTATAGGAGGCTACGTAAAGAATCCTTCAACACCTCCCTGTAAGCTTTGACTCAAGGCAGGCAGAGCAATGCAGATCGATTTACAAACTCTCTGGTACTTAACAATCGGAACGCTGCTGGTGTCAGCGTCGCTTCTCCTTTGGGAAAGGCAGGCTCATCTATGTCGCGCACGCGTGCTCGGCGTTATGGCCGCGGCTCTCTTCGCGTTCGTTCTCGGCTGCGCACTTGCAATGAACCGCAGCCAAATCCAGGTCGCGCTCGGCATGGGGGCGACGAACATCCTGATGATGTTGGGCTACCTTTTGGTCCTTAACGCCATCGCCGGCCTCGACGGTCACCGATATGTCTGGTCGTCTGCTGGAGCGCTGGGCATCCTGGCCCTTGCCTGGGCCATCGCTGGCACGCACTTCCCGGCCGCCTTCTGGAACCATGTCTCGTCTGTCCCCATCGCGCTGACCTGCGGCCTGACAGCGTGGATACTTCTGCGCAGCCGCACGGTTCAGGGACTGCGCTCACGTCCGATCGCAGTAGCGATCTCGACCGTCCATGCCGTGTTCTACCTCGGCCGCGCGTTCATCGCCCCTATCCTCCTCCAGCAGTACGGGCCAGATATTCTCTCCACCATCGGGAAGGCGACGATGTACGAGGCCGTCTTGTACTCTGTAGCGATGCCGATGTCCTTTTTGATGATCGTTCGAGAGGAGGAGAAGCAGCACCTGCTCCGCCTGTCGCAAACCGATCATTTGACCGGGCTTGCGAACCGCCACGCCTTTTTTGAGGAGGCAGCTCGGATCATGAGGGAGCGGCAGGGCCACCCCGTCTCCCTGCTTGCCTTCGACCTCGACCACTTCAAGGCGATCAACGACCGTCACGGCCATCCAGCCGGAGATCAGATTCTCAAGCTGTTCGCAGAGACCGCCCGCGAAGAAGCGGGACCCGACGCGCTTCTTGTCCGGCTGGGTGGTGAGGAATTCGCCGCACTCCTGCCACGGTGCGACCATCATCAAGCTCTCAGTCGCGGCTCGGCGATCGCAAGCCGGTTCGCCGAAGCAGCCGCTCAGGCAGAGGGACTGAAGATTCAGGCGACCGTCAGTGTTGGTCTTGCGGCAACGAACTGCCACGACCTCGCCGAAATGCTCGCAAGCGCCGACGGCGCCCTGTACCAGGCGAAAGCCCATGGTCGAAATCGCGTCGAGACCGCAAGCCCAAACGTAATGCCCGCTGCAGCCTGAGCCGTTCCCTTGCATCTAGAATCGCAGGTAGCCGTGACGGGCGGATTCTAATTCGATGTCGTGCGACCCTGACAAGAGCGCTATCGCGTCGGAGCTGTCAGCCGATCTACGCGAGTGATTGATCACGGCAAACGATGGCATAATCGCCCGCCGGCTATCGTAGGAGCGCTGTGGGGTTTAAGAATGCCAGTGGCATCCGCTATAAAGCGCCCTTCCAAAACGCGATTGAGGACGCACCGTAGCCCTCGCCGAAGAACACTGCGAGCTCCCGCTCACATCCGCAGATCTTCCTGCCGTAATCGCGCGACAACCTGCCGACCAAGGCGTTCTGCAGCACGAATGGGCCCCGACATCTCATGTATTTTCTTCGGAGCAGACTAAATTTCCGAAGTACAAATGTTTAATCGTACCAGCAGCGGCGAGTAAGAGTTTTGCGCAATCGGATTCAAAAATATTCGCAAGGGTTCCTTCATGCTTAGATGCTAACCACAATATAGAAACCGGATAAAGTCGATGTCTAAAACCTGCCTCGAATGTCGCAACGGTGAGAAATTCGAGACATCATTCTCGATGGCGTTTCAGCCGATTATCGATGTCGCAGCACAAAAAGTGTTTGCGCACGAGGCCTTGGTGCGAGGACCGGCGGGAGAAGGTGCCTGGTCAGTCCTGTCGACTGTGGATGAGACGAACAGGTATGCTTTTGATCAGCAATGTCGCGTCAAGGCTATTGAGCTGGCCTCCTCGCTATACGGTCAAGACGACAACGTCAGCCTGTCGATCAACTTCATGCCGAATGCGGTTTACGAGCCGCGAGCTTGCATAAGGCTGACCCTGGCTGCCGCCATGCGCACTAAGTTTCCAACCAAGAACATCATCTTCGAATTTACCGAGAACGAGCAGCTAGATACCGCTCATCTGTTCAACATTTTGCGCACGTACCGCGATATGGGCTTCCGCACGGCCATTGACGATTTTGGCGCGGGGCATGCCGGGCTGGCATTGTTGGCAGAGTTTCAGCCGGACATTGCCAAACTTGACATGGCGCTGATCCGCGGGATCGATACGGACACTGCCCGGCAGAAGATCGTCAAACACACCGTTGCAATGCTTGACGACCTTGGCGTCACGCCGCTCTGCGAAGGAATCGAGACAGTTGGCGAACTCCAAGTCCTCGCAGATCTCGGCGTCAAACTGATGCAGGGCTACCTGATCGCCCGACCGGAATTCGAGTCTTTGGCAACACCCCAGTATGAATCGTTGCTCAAAGTAGCTTAACCCGACGCTCGGCGCCATAGAGCCTAGCTACTTTGGGCACGCTGCCATTAGTATGGTCTACCTGCGACTTTCATAAGCGGCGCGACGAAGTACGGTGTAACCAGCCTTGACCAGCTAGTCTGCTCCGAACGCCTTACGAACTAGACTGATTTCGGCTCTCATGGCATCGCGTTCTAACCACTCATACCTGGTGCGAAAACTACAGGCTTGAAATCACGTTCCTGCTCAACGACTACAAACACGTTGGATTGCTTACGGGTGATAATCGCCGCAGGCGCCGATTCACCGGACAAACCTCGTGTCGGCAACCATCGACGGCTGCACAGTGCCGGTCTGTCGATTACCGCGCCGAATGGGACGGAAGTACTTCTGATTTTGACTTTCCCTTAGCGCTAGGACCCAAACGATGCAACTGGCGGATGGTGCGCTAGGTGACCAAGCCAGACAGCCTCGCACAACAGGTGTATACTGAACTGGGGCCTATGGAGGAGACCACAGTGATGTGCAACATTTTGCTGCTGGAGGATGAGGCGTTAATTGCAGTCGAAGTTGAGCGAACGATTGCAGACGCGCAGTTGGGATTGGCAACATGTCTAGCGTCTTGCGCAGAGGCCCTAACCTGGTTGGAGACCAATACGCCGGATGTCGCCGTTGTCGATATCTTCCTTAGGGATGGAGAGTGCGACGCAGTAGCAGAAGTCCTTGTCGCTCGGGGCGTTCCGCTCGTTATTCACACGGCCCGCAGGAGCGCGACTACCGACAACCATCGAATATTTCTAAACGGTGTCTGGATTTGCAAGCCGTCGGACCCGGACGAACTGATAAGCGCTGTGCAATCCTGTCTTATGGGACACAGATTTGCAGCCGCTCAGTTGCCTGGGCAGGACATCTACGTTCCTACCTTGCGTTTGTGATCGATTAGCTAAACGTCGCGTCTCTCCGCAACTGCAACTCGGAGCCTTGCAGGTCTCGTACGGTTAATGCGATGATCGCAACGCGATTGCTACGCAGCCTTATGACGTCCCTCCGTGATCGCCACAACTGCGCCGATGATGGATTCTCAACCTGTAAATTATTCTTAACAACACGCGCACAGTTGTTAACGCTCTAACTCTGGTGACTGCCCGTGTCCAAAACAACCGACCAGCTCTATACGTTTAATCCGAAGACAGCTGCGAAGCTCCTAAGCTTGATGTCTAGCCCCTTGCGGCTTGGAATTCTACAGCGCGTTATTCTCCAAGAGTGGGATGTAAACGCCTTAGCCTCCGACCTGAAAATCTCGCAATCAGCGCTTTCACAACGTCTTTCCATGCTACGAGAAACCAAGCTCGTGACGACAAGGCGCTCGGCGCAACAAGTCATCTACTCTTCAGATTCTGCCGCGGTGGTGTCAATGCTCGAAACGCTTGCCGGCCTCGGCCTCATGAGCCGTGAGGCGTCCAGCGTAGCGCGGCGGGAAATTCAGCCTCGAAAGAGTCGCATTCGGTCTAAAGCAGCGTGATACGGCTCGGGCGTGCCTACACCCTCCAAACTTGATTAAACCAGTTGCGCGGAGAGCTGCAGCTCTTGCATCCCAAAAAAAGCCAGGCCCTGTTGGCGAGACACACTAACCTCGATTACCCTCGCCCGATCCCTATCAATGCGTGATGCCTTGCATATCGTGGGCCGCGGGAATGACGATACCGACATACCGGTTTGGACTTCCTGCTGCATCGAGAAAGCCGCGTCCATAAGAGGCGACCGTCACGTAGGTGCCGCTCATGTCCAGAACCCGATAGACTTCCTGCTGCGGATGATGACCAATGATACTGTCCCTAATCGTCTTCGCTAACCGCGGGCGGTCGTCGGGATGCACCCTTTCCAGATAGTTTTCAATTGGAAGGCCTCGTTCGGCCAGACCAGCGTCGAGCCCAAACAATGCTGCGAGTGCACTGTCTGCGTACAGAATATTATCGGGAATGTCCCAGGCATAAAAGCCAGCATCAGGTACCTGTTCCCCGATAAGAACACATTCAAAACTAAGGTCGATTGTCGGACGCATTGTTTCTCCTGCAGCTACGTCTGAGGGCAACTTTAGCGCTTGTTAATATTCTTTCAATAGAGGCTCAGATTTTATCCTGGGCGGGTTGTAGATTTCCTCGAGGACTTGCAATGTGGCCAAAACGCCAGGACTCAACTGGTCATGATCGAGAGGCGAAGGGTCGCGCATCAGGGAAACACCTTTCGTACGCATCAGAAAGATATCCAGATCCGCACGCAGACGTTCGACTTCTGTGACCGGCCGAGACCCGGTATGTTTAGGCATGAGCACTCTCCAAGAAAGGACTAGGCGAAGTGCCTGTTTGCTTATGCGCTGTTTTGCAGCCGCTGTATACTACTAGATGCTTTATAAGCATTCACGTATCGATCGGTAGTGATCTGCCTGCCTGTTCCCTCAACGAAAACACCAATTGTTCCGCAGCGCTCGGCGTCGAGACAGCTAAAGTTTGCACCTAGCTGATAAAGATCAGCTCTGGTAGCGCGGCAGTAAGCAACGCCATGAAACAGGCGACTGTCACCTATATCCTGAGCCTTTGCGAACCTTGGCGACATTCCCTTCCTCTGACGTCGGCCAGCCCTTTCAACCATCGCCGTGTCTGAACAACGAAGAGTTAGGAAAGTCGAAATGTCGGGAGCAAAAGCTTGCGGCGGCGGCTATTCAGTACGGTCCCTGATCATCACGGAGACTCGTGTCACCGATAAAAGACGATGCACAGTGAGTTCTAAAGGAGAGCCGATGTTGCGGCGGCGCGACCGGCTCTCCAAAACTACCCCCGTCCTTTGGAAGGCAGTTGACGTTCAGTAAGCATGCGAGTGCAGCGTGAGCAACTGTTGAAATTGAATGATAAAAAGTGAGGCCCGGTGCCCTTGAAGGGAAGGGACTACCGACGCCGAGCCGCTACCGTGGATGCATTGAGGGGAACGCCACGGTGACCCGAAGTTACCGACGACCGGCCAGCTTTGCCATAGGCTAGATTTAGCGCCGGCACGGAGGTCCGGCGCGCACCCGAGAGTGCAGTCCGCAACGCCAGACCACCGGCCGCCAGCCCGAATGAAATTCGATGGCGAGAGTACATAAACCGAAGCTCAGACAAAGCCAACCGGCTTCTCGCTCACCAATCAGCAAGAAAATCCAGTGCCACCATACCCATCGCGATGAACGCGAACGCGACTGTGACGATCGTGGAAATATGACCCATCAGCATCTCCTTTCTTGCGAAAGGCATAGGCTAGTTACTGGTTCCGAGTGCATGCTGCACGAAGTTAACGACGACAAAATTCATTCAGCCATCGTTCCGCAACGGGGCAACCTCAAGAATATCCGTGTGAACTCTAACCGGCAGAAAACGCTCTGGCGGTTGCTACTGCTTGTCATTTCGCCACCAGAATATGGTGCTGGCGGCGATCACGACAAAGAGGCTGATCACGCCTCCAGTTCGGCCTGGCGGTTAAGCTGCAAACCCTGAAGCAAACTGTTCGGACGACTGGCATCGCATCGCATCACGATCAAAATCGGCTCCGGTGTTCCTAGGACATGGGGGCGGCGTGCAATCGACGTCGTAGACGTCGCACGCCCACGCCGTCAGGATTGCACGCTTGTCGCAGACCGAAAGCCATTTCTTGCATCATCTTACATCTCACAGCACGTGCGGATCCCGGTCGCGCCGCAGGCGTGACGCAGCGATCGCGTTTGTTTCGGGCGCCAGCAGATCGTGCTTTTCGGCAAAGGCAACGAACAGTCCCCGCGCGGTCTCTGCTTCGATTTCACCCTGGAGCGCGGCGCGGCAGGCTTTGAGCGCGACTGAGTGCGCTGCGTCTCGCTGAGAAGCCGGCCATTCAACGAGATGCCGGTAGGCGTCGAGGACACTGCAAATCTCGGCCGGAAAGCCAAGGCCGACAAGAATGGAAACAGGCTGCCTGAACATATCGGGTTTCATCGCTCTCTCCTTCCCAACCCGGGATGCTGATGGGCGCCGTCGCGACGGCGCTCATGTTGCGTGGACTACCTCGATCAAGCCGCTTTCTGTGCTTCGATCTGCGTCGGAGCGGCCGATGTTAACGCAGGCGTGCTCTGTATCGAGATCTTGCGCGGCTTCAACGCTTCCGGGATCTCGCGGACAAGCTCGATCGATAGAAGGCCGTTGCTCAAATCCGCTCCGTTCACCCTGACATGATCGGCAAGCTCAAACCGGTGTTCGAAGGGACGGCCGGCAATGCCGCGATGCAAGTAGCCATCCGTAGGGGCCTCCTGCTTCTTGCCAATGACAGTCAGTAGGTTGGACTGGAACGTGATGTCGAGGTCTTCCTGGGCGAATCCAGCCACCGCGATCGAAATCCGGTAGGTGTCATCACCGGTTTTAACAATGTCGTAGGGCGGCCAGTCGCTGATCGAGCGCGAGCGCTGGGCATTCTCCAGAAGATTGAACACACGATCGAAACCGACGCTCGAGCGGAACAGCGGTGCGTAGTCGTAAGATGTTGCCATAGCCATATCCTCCTTGAAGCAACATGGGTACAGAAGCGCCGAAAGGCGGCGCTCCCAGCAAGGCCAGCCCTTTCAACAGCGGCTGGCGACAATCGATTTGGTTTTTCAGGTTTTTCACTTCAAGAGTCGCTACGAAAAAAATCACTCTGATCCGGACGATGTTCTAGATTGCGCGGGTCAGATACTCAGTCGCTTGTAATGCTTCAGGAACCTCGGCGCATGATTATGTAAGTCGCTTCAATCAGCACGGGCGGCCTACCTCTTCATCGGGGACAAAATCTGGACTCTTAGCCCAAGCTCGTTGATTGTTGGTACCTTGGATTATTCGGCAGAGGCGTCATGCCACGCGCTAGAGATGTCAGCCACAGAAGCGATAACGTAGCGCTCAGTGAGGCAGGTTGCACCTTCGGCAGGCTCTTGTTCGGACGTCTAACGGCATCGAGCATAAGAACGAGCCTTAGTAGCTTCGCGCGGTCCGTGTTCAGCGGCGATAACAGTCGCAACATAGTCGAACCACCTCGGCCATGCTAAATGGACGCAAGACCGCTATAGGGTCCGAGTGGAGGTTGACAGTATTGAACGCTTTCGTCCGCAAACTGGAGTGTTTTCGGCCGCTCAACCAGAGCGATAAAGCCCTCATCGAGGTGCTAACCGAACAAAAGAAACGGATCAGGCGGCGGACGGATCTCGTCAAAGAAGGTACCTCAACCGACGTCGTTCACGTTATTTTGGAAGGGTACGCCATACGGCATAAAGTGGTTGGAAATGGAACCCGTCAGATATTCAGCTATCTCGTACCCGGGGACATTTGCGACCTCCACGTCGCCCTGCTTGCCGAGATGGATCATACAGTGTCTACGCTCTCGGATTGTATGGTAGCTCAGATTCGCAGACCGTCCATTCTAGATATCGTAGCCGAACGCCCAGCGCTTACGCGAGCGCTATGGTGGACAATGCTGGTCGACGAAGCGGTGCTACGGGAGTGGGTCACCAATCTCGGGGCTCGTCGAGCCGAACTGCGTATTGCACATCTATTTTGCGAAATTCATGCTCGACTTCAAGCCGTAGGGCTGGTCGATGATGATGTCTTCACGCTTCCGATCACCCAACAGGAGCTTGGGGACACGGTCGGCCTTTCGCTTGTCCACGTAAGTCGAAGTTTGAAGCTTCTAAGGGATCGCGGATTGGCTTCGTTTCAGAACCATCGCATCGAAATACCAGATATCAGGCGCATGCGAGAGTTTGCAGACTTCAATGCCAACTATCTACATCTTCAACCAACTCGCAGTTTAATCGTGAATGGCTAGTTCTGTCCCGCTCTCCGGATCGAACCTGAGGCGACCTGCAGATCCAGTTTGCAGCACTGACTATCAGCGCGGGGTCTTGGACTACTACATTTGACATATAAAGGAACCCGTAAGTTCGAAGCTGCTTACCGTTCGCAGTGGTTTCGGTGAGACCCGCTCTCACCGGACAGGTACCGCCTTTATGAACCCAACGCAGCAGCCAAAAAAACCGATCGTTCTAATCGTGGAAGATGAACCGCTCATACGACTATTGGCCGTCGAATTTATTGAGGAAGCAGGCTTCGATGTCATTGAGGCTGCCAATGCCGACATCGCGGTTTCGATATTAGAGACGCGAATGGACATACGGATCGTGTTCACTGACATCGATATGCCTGGCAGTCTTGACGGCATGAAACTGGCCGCCGCGGTGAGAGATCGATGGCCCCCCATTCAAATCGTTATTGTTTCTGGCCGGGGGCGTCACCACGACCTTACACTTCCCGACAGAGCTATTTTCTTCGATAAGCCCTACGATATCGGAGCAATCACCGCCACACTCCATCAAATGGCAGCGGCACCGACGGCCCGTTGAAGGGTCGCGCAGCAATCTCGTAAAATCCCCTGTCTCAAGGAGTAGACCTTCAGCTGGCGATAGCGAGACGCAGCCTATTTCCGAGCATGGCAGCGCATCTCGTAACGAAATAGGGCGCCTTAGAAGAAAGCCGTTCTGAGAAATGTACAATATGAACCGGCAACCATGAGTTAAGGCCGAATTGCTAGCGTACTAGCGTCCAAGGGAGATCATGTCCGATGGTTAATCTGCAAAACATCATCCTCGAAATGATCGCCCGGGGCGAAGCTTTGCAGACGACGATCGATCGACTATGCCTCGAAGCTGAAACTTTGGTTCCGGGGACGGTGTGCTCCGTTTTGTCGGTTCGAGATGAACGCCTTAGTCCTCTAGCTGGACCATCTCTGCCTTCCTCATATTCGGCGGCGCTAGATGGTGTGCCCATCGGACCAGCGGCGGGTTCCTGTGGCACTGCGGCCTTCCAGGGAGAGGCAGTAACCGTCACAGACATCGAACATAACCCCCGCTGGGCGAGTTTCAGGGATGTGGCTTTGCCGCTCGGCTTCAGGGCATGCTGGTCGACGCCGATCTTCAGTGCGGACCGCGTCGTCGCGACATTCGCTTTTTACTTCCGAGAGTGCAGGGGACCAAACGAGCTAGAGCAGCGCATCGTCGACGCCTGCATTTATCTCTGTGCGATCGCGATCGAGCGAGAGGAGCGGGTCCAGGAGCGTCAGCGCCTGACTTACACCGACGTGCTGACAGGACTGCCCAATCGGGCAAAGTTCAGTCAGGTTCTGCTGAATTACACCGAACGCCTAGAGGGCGGTTGGGGCGTAATCCTGGCAGACCTGGATAACCTAAAGGTCGTCAACGATACGTTCGGCCATGGTGCCGGAGACGAACTCATCCAGATCGTTGCAACAAGGATAGCCGCTGCGGTCGGCAAGGGTCGTGCGTTCAGGATCGGCGGTGACGAATTTGCAGTGGTGGTAGAAAGTAGCGTTGGATCATCAATCTCGACAGTTGCAGCAGGGATACTTGCGACGATCAAGGAACAAGCGCATTGCAACGGTCACGCCATCGTTCCAAGCGCCACGCTAGGCGGTTGTGTCGCAGGACCGGGGGAAACACCCGATCATGTTCGCCAGTGTGCGGATGTCGCGTTGTACCACGCTAAAGAGCGCAATCGCGGCCAGTTTGTCGAACACAGGCCCGGGTTTGGCACCGCAATAACGCGACGCTTTCGAGCGATCAGACAGGTCAGTCTTGCCCTCGTCGAGAAGCGCATACACCCCTACTACCAACCGATTGTGCGACTTGATACCGGGCAAGTCGTCGGTTTCGAAGCGTTATGTCGGATGTCGACAGCGTCAGGGGACATCATCGCCGCTGCCAACTTCCACGAAGCAACCAAAGACGCCCATGTCGCTGCCGAACTAACCCAGTGCATGCTTCAACAAGTGGCGCGTGATATGCGCAGCTGGCTCGACCGGGGCCTGCCTCTCCAGCACGTTGGCATCAACCTTTCCGCCGCGGACTTTCACGCGGGCCGGCTACAGGAGCGGATCTGTGCAGTCTTCGCGGATGCCGGTGTTCCGTTGGATCATGTCATTCTCGAAGTCACCGAGTCCGTCTATCTTGGCCAACGCGACCATGTGGTTGCCGACGAAATCAAGCTACTGCGTAGCTGTGGAATGCGGGTCGCGCTTGACGACTTCGGAACGGGCTTCGCATCGCTCACCCATCTCCTCACTGTCCCGGTCGACATCATCAAGATCGACAAATCCTTCGTCGAAAGACTGGTTCCGGACGACGGCGCAGTCGTGATCGTGGAGGGGTTGGTCAGCATCGCAAACAATTTGGGTCTCAGAGTTGTGGCGGAAGGGATCGAAACCGAGACCCAGCTCGAGCAACTCGTGTCGTTCGGGTGCAAGCTCGGGCAGGGATATCTGTTCTCCAAAGCTGTCGATAGAGATGCTGCGACTGTTCTGATGGCCAGCTATGGTCAACATGGCGCACTCAGTCACCATCCACTTCGAGCGTAACCTTCAGCTTCGCGTTGTGCGCCAGGATGTCCTGCTTATATGTTCGCGACTCATCGGTACCGGCGGCTTCAGCGCTACCCCGGCACCTTTTGCTTAGGCTGCGACGTTCTTCATCAGCACTCAACAAAGGCAACAACAATCTCCGACCGAAACGGGGGAGCGCGCGCCGACGGTTCGCTTTCGTAGGCCGCAGAAGCACAGGCGGGACGAAGTACCTCTTCCTCGGCCTGCTTCCTGCGGTCCTCGTTGTCTTCGAAACCGTCATGTGGGTGCTTTTGCCCTGACAGCGAGTTCACCCAAGGACTTCGTAGCTTCAGCCGCGTCCGGCAGCTCGAACGCGATTATTATTTCGCGCTGGTTCTGAGCCCGCAAGCAGAGCTTAGCGCCGCCTGGGCAAACGCTGTCGCCAAAAGCCTTCGGAACCCAACGTTCTTTATCACTTCGAGAAGCTATCTTCCGGCGTATTCGTCGCAATTTACTGGATGTACCTTATCCTCGCAATGCCTTGGGAACTTGAGATTTCGTCACCAAAACTCTTGCCGGACGACACGGGAGCCGAGGTAGTCCAGAAATGGATCGACGTTGTGACTAATGCTTCGCTTGGACCAGTGACGGTTGGGTGGTAATGGCTGTCGTTCTCACCCTCTACGGATGCGTGCTGTTCGCGTCCCTCCATTCCGGGGCCGATGATGGCGAGTTCGCGTTTGGTGACGTACATGTCCGACGCAATCGGACGATATCGCCAGCTACGCTGTCTGTTCAGCGCGACATAGCTGATCAATCCCATGGCTGGTTGATTGCTTTCTCGACAATGGTGAACTCGACGCGATCGATGTCGTGCGAAGGGGAGTGGTTATCGTCCCTCACGACGAAAGGCTACGTCGCTCGCGCCAGGACTCGAACCTCCGATCGAACATGTCTCTAGATCCTTAGCTCTAGGCTGCTGCAGCAACCTTTGCAGGAATAATTACGAATGTACTTGCTAAAAATTGTACTTTGCTGGAACTCTATGGCAGTTGTCACGAAGATTGGAGAGCCGGTGCCCATTTTCAATTTGCACATTATGGACGGCAAAGAGGCGGAAGTTGAGATCGAAGCAACCAACTCGCATGAGGCCATTGAGACAGGCGTAACCGCACTTGCTCAGTTTGTCTGTAAACACTTCCCGCCGCCAGAGAATTTGCAGGTGAACATCAGCGATGAAAAAGGACGATGCGTCGCCACAGTCAGTTTTGCCTTCAATATAAGCATCGCTCCAGGTGTGGCAAACTGACCTTGTCCTCAGCGCCGGGTCACTTCGCGAGATAGAAGACCCATTAAGTCGCTATCATCGTCGTCCCTGTTGAATGTACTCGATGGCCGGCTGTGCTATGGGCAGCTTGGCTCTCGTTGAGTCGCGACTGAACACGAGGGACTGATGAGCAGAGGCAAAATGAACACTGAGGGCCCGCACCCTGTCGATATTCACGTGGGCCGCCGCGTCCGGATGCGGCGAAACGAGGTAGGAATGTCTCAGACAAACCTCGCGGACGGGTTGGGGATTACATTCCAGCAAGTGCAGAAATATGAGCGAGGGACGAACCGTATAAGCACGTCGAAGCTCTACGAGATAGCGATCGCTCTTGAGACGCCAATAACGTACTTCTTCGAGGATCTGGCTCTCAGCGACAAGATGGCTGGAGAATCCATGGCAAGCCTCGAACGTCAACAGTCCTATAGATCGAGCAAGGAAGGATACGACGTCATCGATGCAATGAGTAAGCTTCCGCGTTCGATGCGTTCGAAGATCGTTTCGCTCCTACTCGTACTTCAGCCCGGACAGGACGGTGACGACAGCGGTGGTACCGATGCGTAGCGCTTGTGTCTTGCCAACGGATACCGCCGTTTCCCCCATTAGACATTCGCCTTAAAGTCGGGGCATCATGTCCCGACCAGGCCGAAGCCGGCGGGGTGATCATAGCATTGCCAACCTCACTATACCCCATCGGACTTAACATGACCGTGAGCTCGTCGTCAGCGAATCGGTCGCGCCGGATTTCCGACAACCGTAACCCCGGTCGCCACACTCCGGGTTACTACCGAGCCCGCGCCCACGGTCGCTCCATCGCCGATAGTCACCCCGCCAAGTATTATGGCACCTCCTCCGATCCAGACATCCTTGCCAATGGTGATAGGCCGCCCAATTTCGAGCCCCGCCTTGCGTAGGCCCGCATCTTGGTGGTGTTCTGGACAATATATCTGGACTGCAGGTCCAAACATCGTGCCGTCGCCTACCGAGACCAATGCGGTGTCAAGTATGACGCAGCCTGCGTTGATATAAACGCGGTCTCCAAGTTTGATATTCATTCCATAGGCGCAATGGAATGGTGACTCGATGAAAGCATTGCCCGGCTCGGCAAACAAGACGCGAAGTTCTGGGGCCATTGCTCCCCGCTCGTTGGGCGGCATACTATTGTGAGCGTGCACGGCAAGTCTCGCCAAACTGCGCAGCGCATCGAGCTCAGGATCGATGCAGCAATACCACTCTCCCGCTTCCATCTTCATGCGTTCGCTTTTCAAAAGCATACTCCGCTCGTGCCACTGGAAGAGGTCTTAAACTCATACGCTGTAGTACGGCAATGCTACAGGTGCATATCGATCTGGTCACAGGGGGACGGATCGTTGACATTGTTGCGGCAGGGTTCGACCTGGGCTTGAGGCCAGCCGATCTGGTGCCGACCGACATGATCGCTGTGCCACTCGGTACCAAGCGCAGTAATGCCGTCGTCGCGTCACCAGATTTCCTGCGCACTCATGGCATTCCAACGGTGCCAGCCGACCTCTATCGGTTTCGCTGCATCCGCGCGCGCCTGCCCAACAACGCTTGTTTCGGCGGAAATTTGAGAAGGACGGAGAGGCTGTCCAGATCGACGTGCAAGGCTCGATCACCCTCGACGAGCCGAGCCTAGTCAGGATAGCGGTTCAAAATGGCGTCGGGCTCGGATATGTCATGGAGGCCGATGTACGTGAAGACATAGCGGCCGGTCGGTTGGTGCGCGTTCTCGAAGACTGCACGCCATCGTTGGCGCCGTTAGCGTTGTACTACCCCGGGAGAAAAAACCACCTGCCGCCTTTAGTGCTTTCATTCAGGCTGCGCGCGATTTTGCACATGCGGGCTAGCCTCGATATATTGTGGCAACGTGCGTGAAATCACATACTTAGAACCGGCGTGCACCGCGGCCGTTACTAGCGCTTTGAGTGGGTTCGAACCTACGACCTGCATCCTGCCACGAGAAAATCTACCTCCTTTTACCCAACAAAAACATCAAGCACGGAGCGCCTATGAGAGCTGAGACGAGCCCAGCCGGGATTTGGTAAGGTGCTACAGCCGTGCGACCAATCAGATCTGCTAAAACCATCAGTCCACCGCCAATAAAGGCGGCACCCATCATCTGCGGCAGAGCGCGCTTCAACCCGGCCTCCCGCGCCAGGTGCGGTCCCATAAGGCCGACGAAGGACAGCGGACCAACTGTGAGGGTCGCAGCCGCAGTCATCAGGCCGGCTAGACCGAACAGCGCCAGTCTCGAACGCGCCAGCTCGATGCCGACTGCCGATGACGGAGCCGGCCCAAGGGGCAGGATATCGAGCCAACGACGTGCTGACAGAGCAATACCAATCAGCACTGCTCCGATTGCTATTTCCGTGGCTGCTGTTCCGGCGTCAACCAGATAGGTGGAGCCGCTTATCCAGCGCAGCAACAGCACCGCTCTCGGATCGCCGGTGGAGCTCAGCACGCCGACCACAGCATCCACCATTGCACTGAGCGCTATGCCCGCCAGAAGGACCCGCTCCGGCGCGAAGTTCGACCGCCTCGAACTCAGCAGAATGACAGCGAGTACCGTGATAGCGCCGACGGCTGCAAAAGCGAACTGCCCGATAAAGCCAGGCGCAACAGCGAATAACGCGATAGCAACGCCAAAGGTGGCACCGGCGCTAATCCCCAGAACCTCTGGGCTTGCCATTTCGTTGCCGGTCAACCTTTGCAGGATCGTTCCCGCAACACCCAGCATCGCGCCGGATGCGAGCGCTGCAAACACCCTGGGTGCGCGGATAGCGAGGATGTCGTCGAAAAACTCGCCGGAAAGCACAGACCAGATGCCGCCAGGTCCGCGCCCGACAAATAGGCCAAGCGCAACAATAACCAGGACGCTCGCAAGGGCGACCGTTGCTGGTTTGCCTACGCCCCATCGGCCCTGCCGCTCGCGCACCGTCACCGCGTGCTGGACCCGGTGACGCACCTTCAGCCAAGGTAGCAGCGCCAGGAGCAGGGGCGATCCGAAGATTGCGGTGACTGCGCCGGTCGGAAGAAGGTCTCCGAGACCGCCCGCCACGAGTTGCAGAACGGAGTCGGCGAGGAAGAGAAGTGATGCCCCGATCAGCGGAGACCACAATATCAACTGCACCGGCCGGCGCGCGCCCGAAAGCCGCGCCAGCGTCGGCGCGACCAGCCCGATAAAGCCGATGACGCCCACGGCGCTGGTGACAAAGGCCGCAAGCGACACCGCGCAGGCGACGGCGACGATACGAAGGCGCGCAAGTTTGACCCCGAGCGACGACGAACTGCTTTCCCCCAGATCGAGCAGCGACAGCGGCCGGATGACCAGGACGCAGACGATTGCGACGGGGACAATCTTCCAGATGAGCGAGACCGGAATGACCCAGCTCTGCTGCGCCAGTGATCCTGCGCCCCAAATGAACAGGCTCGCGAGGTAGCGCTGGTTCAAATAGATGAGGATGGCCGAGAGGCTGCCGCACCAGAGGCTGAGCACGAGGCCCGAAAGCACCAAGGAATACGGCGAAAAACCTCGGCGAGCACCCAACCCGATGACGATGGCGGCAGCCGCCGCACTTCCCAGCAGGGCAACGAGATCGCGGCCGGCGCCCAATAGTACCGGCATGAAAAGCGAGGCCACGACCAGCGCAAGATTGGCGCCGGCCGAGACGCCGAGCGTCGTCGGATCGGCCAGCGGGTTTCGCAGCACCTGCTGGAACAGCGCGCCCGACAAAGCCAGCGCTGCGCCCGCCAGCAATGCCGTGGCCAGCCGCGGCAAGGAAGAATAGTAGAGCACCATCCGCTCGATGTCGTAGCCCGGCGCTACCGGTCCCGAGAGCGCCGGTTGAACGAGAAACCAGGATGCGACACACCCGCCGCAAACCAGCAGGAAAACGACGACGCCAGGCCCTAGATTATCGCGACTAAGGGCGGTCATGCGTCATGGTCCAGGATGTCGGTCACCAGACCGGCAAACCGCATCGCCTCGTTGACCATGCCGAACATCAGCGCCGGCGGAATGACCGACACGTGTCCGGGCCGGGAAAACGGCAGCGTCTGCCACAGCGGGCTTTCCGCAAGTCTTGGCAACACATCGGGCGGCACAGGTTCAAAGATGATCAGGCGGGCGTCCCTGTCTGTAATGGTCGAAAGCTCCTCGATGCCGATCGTCTCGAAGCCCCAGTAGTTCGATTGACGGGTCCAGGCGTTGCGTATCCCGATGCGCTCCAGCGCGTTTTGGAACAGGCCGGGAGCGGAGTAGATGCGGGCGTGCCGAGCATCCATGAACGACGCCAGTGCAACCGGCGGAAGGGCTATCCCCGCCAAACGTGCGCGGCAGGTCTCGAAGAATGCATCCGACCGCGTCAGGAATTGCTCCGCCTCCTTTTCGCGGCCAAGCCCGGAGGCCAGTTTGCGCGTCGCCGAAATCGCCGCCGGCAAGATGGGACCGCCGTCTGTCGTGAAGATCTCCAGCCGAAGGATGTTCGCGATCGGCTGGAGCCTTGGCAGAAGTTGGTCGAGATAGGGCGTCGTCAGGATTATGTCCGGCTTCAGCTGGATTAGGAGCTCGAGATCGACCTCGTGGGAGCTGCCGATATCCACGACCGAGCTCGGCATTTCGGGCTCGACGACCCATTTGTTCCAGTCGGCGAGATCGGAAATGCCGACTGGCTGCACCCCGAGCGACAACAACGTCGACGCCAGCCCATAGTCGAGGCTTACGATCCTTTGGCCGCCCGCACCCGCCAGCAGCGGTGCCGGTATGGAAACCGCCGCGGCCGCCGCCGCTGCGCCATTCAGAAGTGAGCGCCTTGAAATCTGCATTCCGTTGCGCACTTCAGCAGGCATAGGCAAGCGGATGCGGCAGGTGGGGAGCGGAAATTACCTCCATCTTAATCCCGTAAATGGTATAGAGCAGTTCGGGCACCAGGATTTGGGCGGGGGTTCCGCTTGCGACCAACCGTCCACCTTTCAGGGCATGGATGCGGTCGCAAAAGCGTGCGGCCATGTTGATGTCGTGCAAAACGATGACGACGCTGCGACCGTTCTCACGCGCGAGACGTCGCACCAGCGACAACACCTCGATCTGATGCGCGATATCGAGTGCCGCGGTCGGCTCGTCGAGTAGCAGGCAGCGTGCGTCCTGAGCGATCAGCATGGCGATCCAGGCCCGTTGCCGTTCTCCGCCGGAAAGCGTTCCCACCATGCGATCGGCAAATTTGTCGATATGCGTGGCAGCGATCGCTCCCTCCACCTTCTCGCGGTCGACGGCAGAAAAGCGACCGAGCGCGCCGTGCCACGGGTACCGTCCGCATGCGACCAGTTCGCGGATAGTCATATCCGACCCGGTGCCCAGATCCTGCGGCAGGTAAGCGACGGAACGCGGAAATTCATGACCGTGATAGCGCCAAACGTCTCGGCCGGCATAGGCGACAGATCCGGTCGTTGGCGTCAGCTGCCGCGCAAGTATTTTGAGGAGACTGGATTTGCCTGAACCATTGTGGCCGACAAGGGCCACCACTTCGCCTTCCGGGAAATCGAGGCTTACATCCGAGAGGATGGCATTGCCGTCGATTACAAGAGTGACCCCGTCGACTGCGAAGGCTTTCTGCGTATCAGGCGCGTCCTGCGCGCTTTCTATCATGACCATCTCGCCTGTTGCTCTTGTCACGAATTCGGACGCCGGAAGGCGATGCCAATGGCGCGGTTGACCGCGGGTCCGACCACGGACATATGGGTCTCGCCGGCGAAAAGCTCGAATTGCGTCCGGATGCCGTCCGCCGCTCCATCCAGCCGATCGGCCATTTCCTGCGCCAGCGCGACCGTTCTTTCGGCTTTCTTCCGAACCAGGCGGACGGCGGCATCCTCGTTCAAATACTGGAACGGCGCGAGTTCCTCCCCCTCATATTCTCCCGCGGAAAGATGCAGCATCACCTCGTTGCCAGCGACCGTTTGGCGGAGCGCCTCGTTTTTGAGGATCTCGCTGCCTTCCCAGTAAATGGTCGGGCTCGCTGCAATCCAGTTGGCAAACAGGTCCGGCTTTTCAAACAGGGCGTAGAGCGTGAAGAGGCCGCCGAAGGAATGCCCGAAGAGCGACCGCCGTGTCGCATCGAGCAGAACCACTTCGGCGAGCCGCGGCAGCAATTGCTTGTCGATGAAAGCAAGCAACTCACCTGATCCGCCGATGCGCACAGGAGGTCCCCCCTCGACATAGGGCGGATAGGATTTGACCGGCGGGGGCCCAAGATCCCACGCCCGTCGCATGGCATCATAGGGGTCGTCGGTCGGATAACCGATCGCCGCGATGACGCCCCAGTCGACCCCGGTGCCCGATGGATAAGGCGCCTGCGTCACCAGGCTTGCAAAAGCGAAGGGAAAGTTTGCGTTGCCGTCGGTCATGACCAGAAGCGGCCAGCCCCCGACGGGCGCCTCGACAGCCGGCCTGAACAGGAAAATGCGATAAGGATCGCCGCCGGTCTCTGGCGCCAGGTCGAAATAAGTGGTGCGGGGCAGGCAATAGGCCTGTTCAGTCATGCTAGTCTCGCAAAATGTATGACGCTTGCAGGCCGGGGAACGCATCGCCCCGGCTCTAAGAGATAGTCCGCGGACCGACCCGCGCAGGCTGCCCGTACCTCTCGAGAGCAACAAGACCCCGAGCGGTTTGGTCCGCCGTATCTGACGCCTATCACCAATTGTACTTCAACGAACCGACTACCGTTCGCCCCTGACCGAAGTAGCAATAACCGCCATTGCACACCTGCTCCTCGCGGTTGGCAAGGTTCGTTGCGCTGACCATCAGCGAGAGCCCCTTCAGGTCCGGCGACTTGGCACCGAAGTCGTAAGAAAGAGAAGCATCCAGGTAGCCAACGCCCCCATTCTTAGCCGTGTTGTAGTCGTCGGTGTAAGACGTACTGACGGCACGAACACCCCCGCCGATACTGAGGCCGCCGATGACGGATTCTTCCGGCACATCATAATTCACCCAAAGCGAGGCCGTATGCCGCGGTGTTGTCGTCGGCGTGTTGCCGATGAGCGAACCATCGAGATTGTCGGTGATTTCCCCGTGGGTATAGGTGTAGGCGGCAATCACGCTGATACCGTTGTCGAACGCCCTCCGGCCCTCGACCTCGAACCCGGTATAGGTATTTTCGCCCGAGTTCTCGTAGACATAGAGCGGGCCGGAGACGCCGGCATACTGGGGTTGGCCGGTTTCAACGAGGTGATAGACAGCGCTGCTGAGCGAGAAATTCCCGCCGTCCGGCTGGTATTTAATACCGGCTTCGATCTGGCGGCCTTCCGTCGGATCAAGCACACCACCCCCGGCGGAGCGCTGGGTCGAGGGCACGAAGGAAGTTCCGTAGCTCACGTAAGGGGCAAGACCATTGTCGAAGAGATAAAGGAGCCCGACCTGACCGGACAGTGCACCCTCATTTTTCTCGGCACCCGTACCCGCCACTTTGTCCGTGGTCTCCTGATGCAGCCAGTCGTAACGCAGACCTCCCACGAAGCGCCAGTTTCCGATCTTGGCCTGCTCCTGGGCGTAGATCCCTGTCTGGCGAAGGTCGTTGCCGGTAAAGCCGGTCAGAACCGGAGACGGTGCGCTGGTTATCTCCTCCGGTAGCGTGGATCCATATCCATCGGCAAAGTCGGAAGTGACGCCGGTGTAATCCAGTCCCCCAAGAACGGTATGGGACACAGCACCAGTGTCGAACTTGGCCTGTAGTTGGTTGTCGATTTGGTAGGCCCGCACATCTTCAGTTACCGCGGCGGTGCCCCACGGCGCGGCCGGCGCGCTGAACATCGTCGTACGGTCAACATAGCGAGCTTCGAGGTCAAGGTCGCTCACACGTGCGTTCTGCCGAAACGTCAGACCGTTTTCGAATTCGTGTTCGAACTGGTAACCAAGCTGGTATTGGCGAACCTTTTGATAATCGTAATCCGGATCGCTTACGCGGAAGATCTTGCCGTCGTTTTTGAAAGTCCAGGCACTAGCCTCTCCCTCGCTTTTCTGCGCCAGTCCGTAAACCGTCAGCTTCGTGCTGTCGGTTGGCGCCCAGGAAAAGGACGGCTGCAGCAGGTAGCGGTCGTCCGCGATTTCATTATTGGTTTCTCCCTCACGGGCCAGCCCAACGACGCGGTAAAACAGATCGTCACTTTCGCCAACCGGACCGCCAAAGTCGAAGGCGGCCTGCTTGCGACCAACCGTCCCGTATTGCACCTCGACCTCGTGATGGGCTTCCTCAAGCGGCAATTTGGAAATCTTGTTGACTATGCCCGCCGCGCTTGCGGCTCCATACATGACGGATACCGGACCTTTGAGCACCTCGACGCGATCGAGCGTATAGATTTCGGTTGTGAACGTGCCGTAGGTCATCACCGGCTGGCGCAGGCCGTCACGGAAATCGCCGCTCGTGGTCGTCTCGATACCACGGATAGTGACCTGATCGAACCGCGGGTCGAAACCGAAGCCACCCGTGTTTACGCCGGAACTGTAGCGCGTTGCCTGGATCAGATCGGTTGCGCCGCGCTGTTCGATTTCCTCGCGGGTCACAATCGAAATCGAGCGGGGCGTTTCGACGAGCGGCGTATCTGTCTTCAAGGCAGTGATCGCACGCGTCGGTACGATCGTATCGTTGTCTTCGCCGATGGTTTGCCCGGCGCCTGTAATGACAATTGGGGCGAGGGTCGTATTGACAGGAGCCTCTTGCGCAATTGCCGCACTCGGCGCGCAAACAACCACCAAACCGACAAAAGCAGTAGAGTGTTGGAGCATGCGGCAAAAAGGATGCCGAGTGAACAAGAACGTCATTGCCTGACCCTTTGTCTAAGAACAAAAAATATCGCGGCGACCCAAGAGGTTGTGGATTCGAAGGTGTCGCGAAGACAGCATTACGCTGCCACGGGGGCCACCTATAAAAGCCAGATCTCGCGCAATCAATAAAATTTTGTCATGTATTCTATGGTCGTTGTTAAAAATACAACAGCTCACCGCAGATCGTATCGCGTCAGAGATCCGCGCACTGACCGCGGACCATTAGCCAGTGCTGAAACAATCGACGAATCGTCGGACACGGCGAAGGTCTTGAGCGAATACTTCCGACAGCTGACGATGCGTTGCTCCTTCGCTTAGACAGCGCGGACATCCTTTTGGCGTTGTCAACTTACTGGAAAAATGAAAAAGCCTGCCGCGGGGGGAGCGGCAGGCTTTTCGAATAGTCGAACAGCGGCTGGGAGGAGGAGCGCCGTTGTTCTGTCAGGTGCCCCATGGGAGGAGCGTGGGCGCCTGGAACACGAAACTTTGCGGGAGGAGGTGCATCGCTTCGTCGATGTGATTTACACTACACGGCGATATCAGTAAGGAGATCAGCCGCAATGCAGCTATGCGCTCAATGCATTTGACCCCTGGCAAATGCCCCAAATGACTGCTAGTCAGGCTTTAAAACGATCAAACGCTGTCAAGGTTTTGATCATCGGATCGGCTTCGGGATACTGGTAGATCTCTGTTCGCAGGTAGCGAAGCTCGTCCTCTAGCTCGGGCTCATCGACCTCTATCCACCAGCTTCTCGGTCCACCCTCCGCTCCGTCCGACCACCGATAGCCACGAGCCTTCAGATGATCTTTGAAATCGTAAGGGCTGTTTTCCGCGAAGATACGGACACGGGACCGCTGGCTCGCGTTGTAAAGCTCTGCGAATGGTGAGATGCCGTCGGCTTCACCCTTCCGATCGAGGATCTCCAGTAGCGCAAAGCAGTCGTCAACCGCTCGATGGCCATTGTGGAAAAATCCAGCTTGGCCGATCAGGTAACCGAGCTTGGTGCCTTCAAAACCTCGCGACGCCCAGTCGATCTCTGCGTTCGAGCACGCCCATGCTTTGCCGGAAAACATCGGGGAGAATGCCTCGCAGAAGGGGCGGTCGAATCTGGCATTGTGGGCGATAACTAGATCAGCAGGTTCGATGAGCGACCGTAGCTCCGGTATATCAATGAACTGACCGGCAACCATCTCGTCCGTGATACCGGTAATCTTGGTGATTTCGGCTGGAATGGTGGTTCCGGGCTGCTGCAGGGCGCCATACACTCCGGTAATATCGCCGATGGTCCCGCGTTCGTCGAAGGTAAAGGCAATCACGCCAATCTCGATAATCTCGGCTTTGCGATGATCGAGACCTGTGGTTTCAGTGTCGATGATGACGCCCTGCAAAGGGTATTCGGGCCGAACGCTGCCTGCGACCTGACGAGGTTCAAGCTTGTGCAGGATCCGGTAGCGGCCCGTCGCAGTAAGATGCGCCAACATCTCAGCCTCAGCCATGGGTTGGCTCTTGACGCGTCTGGCACGCGAGGCGTTGGCCGAACCTTCTGGGTCATTCACCGTGTCGATAAACATATCGAATTGGGCTGGCTTGTCCGTTGGATGCTGTTGCGTCATCCTTAAAGAATTATCACGCACTGGCACCGATATGTAGCTCGAAAGACCTGTACGACATTGACACGGCGCCTAATCCCCGCTTTCCGAAAGGACGACGCCTTAGGCTATCGCTCGAACCGCTCAAGCATCTTTCTCAGCTGCGCGTTCTGCAATCTAAGCTTTTCGGCCAGTTGTCCCCTGAGCACCCTGATCTCGTCGTCGAGGCTCAGCGTATCGTTTGACGGGATGCTGCGGTCAGGTGGGACTTGCTCAGTGTCAGCTAGCTTCGGTCTCCTAGTTTGCCCCATCTGCCTGCGTGGTTTGGTCTCTCCTCGCAGCTGCACATCCGCTGCGTCCGGAGATGGGATGACGACGGTATCAGGGAGATCGGAGGGCGCCATATCACCAGCGACAACGTCAGCTACGACATTGGCTGGCATGTCATCAGCTTCGCCCAAAGCGCTTTCAATCGCTGGAGTCTCTACCGAAGCGGGATCCGATATCTCCGCCGGTGGTAGATCAGCATCTACGTGTGCGCTTAAGGCATCCAAGCTATCCTCTGCAACAATCTCCGCCGGGCCGGACAGGGCCAGAACATCTGGCTTCCTGTCGGCAACTTCAGCATCGGCCTGCTTCGGCTCGCGTCTGCGTGGCACAAGTCGGCTTAGAAACTTCCACGGAGATGCCATGGGATCGGCCTCGCATCTGTTATCAATCTACGCGGATTTCATCTGTCGACGGGCTGACCGCCGCCAAACAAACTAGCTAAAAAATCAGAGAAGTGAGGCGCTTAAGACCGCCGCGGCGAGATCAATCGAGACTGAGCTTTTTGCGCAAATCAGCATTTTCGGCACGCAGCTTTTCAGCCAGCATCTTGCGGAGCTTTTGGTTCTCCGCCTCTAGCTGCAGAAGATCAGCCATTTCGTCGCCTGCAGAGGTCGCCGTGTCATCAGCAATCTGTTCAGGATTCGATGCAGGGTTCTGCGCCGTGGGTTCGACCGGCGTCGGGTCTACGCTCACGCGTGGCTTGCGGCCTCGCTTTTTACGGCCATCGGTACCGGCTGTAGCGCTTTCTGCTGTCGTTGCGACAACGGAGCTCTTCTTCGCCCGGGGCTTACGCTGCTTCTTTACGGCAACAGGCGCTTCTTCCTGTGCGGGCCCTTCAACGTCATTCATTGTATCGGTATCGTCAGCCATGATCATCTCCTTCGGTTCTCGAGCAGTTGTCGGCGTCGCATCCAGTGGTGTCAATAATGGCTGAGGAGGTTCTACCGAAGGCAATTGTACGTCTAGGCCGGCTTCATCAGCTTTCAGTCCTTCCGGCAGCAACGGCATCGCCTCCTCCTCTACCTCACGGGCAACGGACTTAAGGTCCATGTTTCCCCAAATGGAGGTGGGCTTGGCGTCAAGCTTTCGCCGTCCGGATTTGTACTCGACGGCAAAACCGCGTTGTGTTTTCTTTACTCAATAAGCTTTCGAATTTGTACGGAGCTACTGTCTCGCCACAACTACGAAATAGCGGCTACCTACCCTTCAGTCCATCCTAATCGCGATAACAGGTCCTGCTATCCACGCGCGCGGGTGTAGTGGAAGTGCGAGACCGATGCGTACAGCACACTTAGGAAACAGCAGACCTTAGTCATTAGACGCTGGCGTGCGCGGTGGTTTTCCAACACGAAAATGGAGCTCTCCTAGCGCTAGCTTCTCAGCACTTCGCCGCCAACGACTACGGGCCGCCGTCAGCAAATTGTCATGAAAGCGGACATGGCGCTGGAAACTATCGTGTAAAGTCGGCATCTAAGGGAATGAAGTCTGTCAAGAACGCGTCCAAGCAATCACCTTTCAAGCCGCAGACTTTGCTGCAACAGTTAGCCCAGACGCCGGACAAGCTGTTCAATGGCAAGTTCAGGCAGCAATATGCAGCACTCTGCTATCGGCACGCGTCTGACCGCGAAGGCATAGAGATACTCGTCATCACCTCGCGCGACAGCGGTCGCTGGGTCATTCCTAAGGGCTGGCCTATGAAAAAAAAGAAACCCCATGAGGCCGCCGAGATTGAGGCGCAGCAGGAAGCGGGCGTACGTGGCCGGGTCAAGAAAAAGCCGATCGGCAGTTACACATATTTGAAATGGCTCGACAACGGCGATGTTGCGCCGTGCGTGGTTGAAGTTTACGAGATCGAGGTGGAGGAAGCTGCATCCGACTACAAGGAGCGTGGTCAGCGGACGCTGGAATGGGTTTCTCCCGACGAGGCTGCTCGGCGAGTTCGAGAAGTGGAGCTGAAATCCTTGCTCGTCGACTTCAAGCCGCGGCGTAAATCTGCGACATCCACTGCAAAGTAACGGCTCGCCCGCTGAACGTGGTTGCCGTTGGCCTCTTATATTGGTGACGCCAATGCCTTGGCGGTCGAGGTAATGAGGCAGGTACAAGGGCAATACATTCTATGCCATTTCGTCACCTCACCTTGTACCTCAATGCGCAAAAACGCCGTTGAAGTCCTTAAAGCCCTTCACCTCGATCGGGTTGCCGCTGGGATCGAAGAAGAACATCGTCCGCTGCTCGCCGGGCTCACCTTCAAAACGAACAACCGGCGGAATGTCGAACTTGACGTCGAAACTCTCCAGACGCGACGCAAGGGTCAACCAGTCTTCAAGAGGCAGGACCACACCCAGATGTGGCATCATGACCATATGATCTCCGACCTTGCCGGTTCGCGTCGTCTCGAACGGTTTACCGAGATGCAGAGAGATCTGATGCCCGAAGAAGTCGAAATCCACCCATGTCTCCGTGCTGCGACCCTCGGTGCAGCCGAGGATATCCCCGTAGAAACGGCGGCAGTCGTTGAGGTCTTTGACGTGATAAGCCAAGTGGAAAAGTGAACGCATGACGTACCTTCTGATGGTTTGATAAAGTGATATTCGGGGCCGACACTTACGCTTGCTACTGCATTGCGAGGCGCTTAGCCCGCAGCTTTTTTCCACGCTCGACGACGCTGCCACGGCGCACGTACCGTTGTCATCGTGCCATCCAGCCGCCATCGACCATCATGTTATGTCCGGTGATGTAGGTGGCCTCGTCGCTCGCAAGAAACAGGACGGCGTGGGCGACGTCGATCGGGGTACCAAGGCGAGGCATCGGCGTGCGCTCGCGTGAATAGTTCAACATTTTCGGATCGATGGCCTTGCCACCTTTACCCGTCAGGATCTTGCCCGGCGCGACGGCATTGCAAATGATGTGGTCCTTGCCGTAGTCGGAGGCCACCTGTTTCGTCATGTAGACCATGCCGGCCTTGCTCACCCCGTAAGCGAAATCGTCGGGTGCGGCGATCATCCCATGCTGGGACGTTATGTTGACGATGCGCCCGCGTGCCTCGTTGATGATCTCTTGCGTCAGCATCTGCCGAACGGCGGCGCGAAGGCAAAGATAAGCGCCCTTGAGATTGACGTCGGTGACGCGATCCCATTCCGCCTCGTCGGTGTCAACGAGCGAGGCGCCGCCGCGCACTACCGCGTTGTTGACCAGGATATCGACCCTTCCGAAACGGCCTGCCACATCATCGACGATGCGCTGCACGTCATTCGCATTTGAAATGTCGCCCTGCAGGAAGACTGACCTTTCGGAGACCTTTGCGAGTTCGTCAATGACGGGAGTTCCACCCTCGACCACATCGGAGGTGACATCGACAGCTACGACCGTTGCCCCTTCCTGCGCGAACAGCAATGCGATGGCACGCCCGATGCCGGATGATGCACCTGTCACGATGGCGGTCTTTTCGGCCAGTCTCATCTCTGCCTCCTAATGCCTGATGACCTGCTCGAGGAACGCCTTGGTTCGCTCATGCTGCGGGTTCTTAAAAAGTTCGTCCGGTGTGTTCTGTTCGACAATCCTGCCACGATCCATGAACACCACCTCGCTGGCAACACTGCGGGCAAAGCCCATCTCATGGGTGACGCAGACCATTGTCATTCCCTCTTTTGCCAGTTCGACCATGACATCGAGAACCTCCTTGATCATTTCGGGATCGAGTGCAGAGGTCGGTTCATCAAACAGCATGATCTGCGGCTGCATACACAACGCACGGGCAATGGCAACGCGCTGCTGCTGACCACCGGATATCTGCGAAGGCATCTTGTCGGCATGTTCGGCGATACGAACCCGCTCAAGATAATGCCGCGCCAGCGCTTCCGCCTCGGGGCGAGGCTTGCCACGGTTTTTCATTGGGGCAATCATCAGGTTCTGAAGGACGGTCAGATGTGGGAAGAGGTTGAAGTGCTGGAAAACCATCCCGACTTCCTGACGGACCCTGTCGAGGTTGCGTGCTTTGCCGTCGATCGCGATGCCGTCAACCCAGATCTCTCCGCTATCAAAGGTTTCAAGGCCGTTTATGCAACGGATCAGCGTCGATTTTCCCGATCCCGACGGACCACAAATGACAATTCTTTGTCCGCGCGCTACGCTGAGGTCGATGCCATCGAGCGCCTTGAAGCTTGCGAAGGATTTCTCGACAGCGCGCATTTCGATGACGGCGCGTCCGACATTGATGCTGTTCATTCGGGCGTCCCTTTTGTGATTGGATCAAAGTTGTTCAGCCAGTCCGCGTAATCTGTCGCAGCCTCTTCGAGGCGATAGCGCGGCGTAAAACCGGTATCGGCCACAAGCCTGTCGATGGACAAGGCTGCCCTGTCACGTGGCATCGAGATACGGACGGTCGGCTGCTCATTATCCATCGTCAAGCGAACGCCCGGCGCCGCGACCATCTGCGAGAGGTGCAATGCCCACGCTTCGACCGTTTCAGTCCAGCCAGGCCCTATATTGTAGACAACTTGCTGGAGGCGCTGGCCGGTCAGCAGGGCAACAAGCCCGGCTGCGGCGTCACGGCTATAAAGCCAATCGCCGCTCATCGGTCGGGGGAGCCTCGCAACCTCACCCTGTCGCCACTGCTGGAGAACCTGGGCATGCGGACTAAGCAGCGGCCTGACGCCGGTCCCGTGTTCCCAGGGTCCAAATACAGGTCCGAGACGGCCGATCCTGACATCGATGTCATAGAGTCCGGCGAGACGGATCGCGGTTTTTTCGGCCGCGAGTTTGGTGATGCCGTAAAGCCCGTTCGGATCGGGCAGCGAGATATCCTCGACGATCGGGCTGTTCTCTGCGTCTATCTGTCCGTATACGGCAACGCTGCTGGTCGTCACCAGGCGGTTGGTGCCACCCGTGTCGCTCAGGGCCTTCAACAGGTTTGCGGTGCCACCAATATTGACCTCGATGACCATCGCCGGCATGCGCCTCTCGGCATCTGCGTCGGGCGTGATGGCGGCGAGATGCAGAACAGCGTCCGGGCGGGCCGCGGTCAGAGCCGAGACGATATCGGCCTCTGCGCGAATGTCGCCCAGCAGAAGTCGCGCACCCGTGAGGGTAGGTGCGTTGGCGAAAGCCGCTGACAGCGGTGCCGGCGCAAACAGAAACACCTCGTGTCCGAGCGCCAGGAGCGCTTCGGCGGTTGCAAGCCCGATAAAACCGGTGCCGCCCGTGATCAGTACTCGCATGTGTCAGCCCCTCCCGATAATCGCCTTGCGTTCCAGACGGGAAACCCAGTGGGAGAACGGCCAGAGCATAATGAAGAAGATGACGGCCGCCGCAGTCAGGGGGGTCGGGTTGTATGTCTGCTCCTGCGCCACGCGGGCCGAGCGCAGCAGTTCAGGCAGAGCGACCAGCGAAGCGATCGAGGTTGTCTTGACGAGTTCGAGCGAATTGCTGGCGAGCGGCGCCACCACCTTGCGTACCGCCTGCGGCAGGATGATGTAAATCATCCCGCGAAACCGATGAAAGCCGAGCGCGGCAGTCGCCTCATGCTGACCCTTGGGAATGGATTCGAGGCCGGCACGAAAAATTTCGCTGAAATATCCGGTATTGTTGATCACCAACGCAACGACGACGGCCGCGAAACTTCCAAGCGTCAGTCCGAAAAATGGCAAGCTGTAATAGATCAGGACCAGCAGGACCAAGACGGGAAATGCGCGCAGCAGGTCGATGATCATGACCATCAGCCGGCGTGTCCGAGCGCCTGCGAAACTGTAGAGGACCGCCACCGACAGACCGGACAGGAGCGCTAGTGGTAGCGATACGATCGAGAGCAGAAGTGTGAGCTGCAGCCCCTGAAGCAACAGAGGATAGATCAACATGAACGAATCGACATCCGCAAAATTGAGCAGAAAGAGTTCCATATCCAAGCCCAATCCTAGTGCGAGAACCGACGTTCGACGTAGCGGCTGAAGGCCACCAGCGGAATGAAGAACAGAAGATAGAAGAAGGCTGCAAGCGTAAGCGGCGACGGGTTGGCCTTGATCGACATGATGCTTTGTGCGCTTCCCAGGGTTTCCTGCAGCGACAGGGCGACCCCAAGCGCCGTGCCCTTGGTGATGGCGATCGAGCGGTTGGTCACCAGCGGCAGGGCAAGCCTGACGGCCTGTGGTAGAATGATGTATGTCAGCGTACGCCACGCCTTGAAGCCGAGCGCCGAGGCCGCTTCCCACTGGCCTCTCGGCACGGCGACGATCGATGCCCAGAAGATTTCTGCCGAAAACGCCGAAAGCACAGCGGAGAGGCCGAACACCGTGGCGAAGAACGGCGACAGGGTCAGGCCCATATAGGGCAGGCCGAAATACAGGAAAATCAGTACGACAAGTTGTGGAAGGGTGCGAAAAATCTCTACATATGCCGTGATCACGCAATCGATGATCGGATTGCGCATGCACCGGCAGATCGCAAGCGCCAGCCCGCTGGCAAGCCCGATGATGATCACGGCGATCGACGCCTGGACCGTCACCCAAAATCCGCCAAGCACCTCCGGAAAGGCTTCCCGCATAATTTCGAGATTGAGGTAGTTGTCTAGGATCTGCTGCATGTCGGAGGCTCCGCACCGAAGCCGTGTGACATCTCGTCATACGGCTTCGGGTCTCATCAGTTATTTGCAGGAAAGCTCATGCGGCTTTTCGTCGTAGCCGGTGAAGCCGGGCGCGCCGTAACCGGGATAGACGGTGCTGAGCGGGCTGTCAGCAGCCGGCTCTTCGTTGTACCACTTCTTGTAGAGTGCCACGAGTACACCTTCCCGCTTCAGGCACTCGATCGCATCTTCGACCTTGTTACGAAGCTCGACACTGTCATTGCGGAATGCGTAACCAAATTTGCGGCCGTCGAAATCCTTGAAGGCAACTTCGATCCGTGGGTTCTTGCTGGCGGCATAAACCGTGGTCGGAATTTCGTTAAGGGCACTGAACGCACGTTTGGTCAAAACAGCCTGGACGGAGTCCGGGAAGGTTTCGTACCGCTGCACTTCAAAGCCGTATTTTTCGGCATTGGCGGTTGCCCATGTGTCGGAAAGCGTGCCGCGGTTGACGGCGATCGCCTTGCCCTTGAGGTCCTCGAAACCGCCGATCCTGTCACCCTTGGCAACGATGAAGCCGTTGCCTGTCGCAAAAATGGGCTCGGCAAAAAGCATTTTTTCGCTGCGATCCTTGGTGATGTTGAGTGGATTGACGGTGATGTCGATGCGGCTCGCGAACAAAGCTGCGAAGAGGCCCGAGAAATTGACGTCGGTAATCTCGACATTCGGACGCCCGATTTTGGCGCCGATGGCATTGATCAAATCGACACCAAAACCTTCCGGACCATTGGTGCCACGCACCATCCACGGAGCAACACCGAAGTCGGAGCCGACAACAAGGGGAGCGCCATCCTGGGCGGACGCGGTGACCGGCAAGGTCGCGGACGTGGCAAGCGCGATGCCGAAAGCAAGCGTCGAAAGAAGCAATTTCCGCATGTTCAGTTCCCTTTTTTACTTGTTGGTTCTGGCTGGTGATGGGTGTGCCAGTGTCTGGCGATATCGGAGCGATTGCAGACCCAGACCTGATCTCCGTGGGTTGCGACGTAGTCCAGGAAACGCCGGAGGCCGGCGGCACGGCCGGGATGCCCGGCAATCCGCAGATGGAGCCCGACGGACATCATCTTCGGCGCGGTCTGGCCTTCGGACATCAGCATGTCGAAGCTTTCCCGCAGCATGCGGAAGAACGCCTCGCCGCTGTCGATCGACCCTCGCATGAACTTGGCGTCGTTGCTCGTCAGGCTGTAGGGAACGACAAGGTGCTGTTTGCCGTCGACGTCAACCCAATATGGCAGCTCGTCATTGTAGGCATCGCTGTCGTAGAGGAAACAACCGGCCTCGCTGAGCAGACGGCGCGTGTTGATGCTTGGCCCGTAACGGCAGTACCAGCCGTCGGCAGTCTTGCCGGTGCTGTTGAGGATGGATGCAGCCGCGCGTGCAATGCGCAAGCGTTCTTCCGCAATGTCGAGACCGCGATGATGTTCCCAGCGCCATCCGTGTGCGCAGACGTCGAATTGCGCGGTTTGGCGCACATGGCTTGCGATATCCGGATTGCGTTCGAGGGCCAGGGCACACGCCATGATCGTCGCCGGCATAGCGCGCTCCTCGAACAGCCGGACGATCCGCCAGTAGCCGACGCGACTGCCGAACTCGAACATCGATTCGGCGGCCAGGTCACGGCCCTTGAAATTGCCCGACGCGCCTTCTGTCAGGCCGGATTCGGTTTCGGGATCGCCGTCGCCGACCGACGGCTCCGATCCTTCCTCGACATTGACGACGAAATTGAGCGCCAGTTTTGCGGCGCCAGGCCACATCGGGTTAGGCGGCCGGCTCCCGTAGCCCTGAAAATTGCGCTTGAGATGATCTGCTAGCATCATACACACTCCGCAAAATTGACCGTCAGAGGTTCGGCAAGCTTCCGGAACACATCGTTTTGCAAGTCAGCTCCGACCGCCATTGTCACGACGAACTGCGACGGAAGTTCAAGGACCGACATGCCCGCATGCCAGACGTTTTGACGATAGAGGACGCCTTGCCCCGGCGTACTCACGAACGCCTTCGCCTTCTTGAGATCTGGGGCACCATCTTCGAGCGAGGGGCAAACCACCACCAGCATACGCTGACCCGAAAGCGGGAAAAACGCCTGGTCCGTATGGGGGTGGTATTCAAGCTGATCAATTTCGAACGGAAACGTGATGGCGCTCGTTACCTTGGTCACCCAGTAGGCCTGCTGAATGCCGTCGTCGGCAATCATCGCAAATTGATGCCTGCGTTCGATTCCGTGATGCTCTATCACTTCTCCGAATTCTGAAAACTCGTCGACCGACAATGACTGAGCATGCAAATTCAAGGCTGGACTCCGCGTATGAGAGCTTTGTGATCGGTGAGTACACGTGGTATCCCAAACGAATACCTTATGAATTTCTACGCGCCGTTGGCGCCGCTGTAAAGCGATTGAAGTCAAATGAGCACAATTTTTATTCAGGGGCTAAAATTTGCGCAACTGGCGCTTATGGTGACAGTGGTTTAAGGAAATGGCGGTTGGAAATGATCGGAAACCGTACATCAAAGGCGGAGGAGCTTGCTTCAGATGATTGACGTTGCGACAAAAATGAAAGACACCGCGCGCAAACCCGCAAGCCTGACGGAGCAAGCGTATCAGTATGTGCGGAGTCTCATCCTGGCGCAGGAACTACAACCCGGCGAAGTCTTTACGGAACGCGCATTGGCGGATCAGTTGAATGCGTCGAGAACCCCGATGCGCGCCGCCATCAACCGCCTTGTTGGCGAGGGCCTAGTAGAGCGACTTTCAAATGGTACGATCGTCATTAAGCAGGTCGCGATCGAGGAGTTGATGGATATCCTGATTATTCGCAGACTTCTCGAGGGCGAGGCCGCGGCCCAGGCGGCTCAAAGACATACAGTAAACAGCGTTGACTGTATCCTGGAAAAGAGCCGTGAACTCGCGAGACATCCTGAAATGGATTTCGAGCCGTTCTGGAAATATGACGACGAATTCCACGAGTTTGTTGCCAATGCCAGCGGACGGCCCATTCTCAAGCAGCATGTGCAGAATATTCGCCAACGCGCGCGCATGTGCCACGTCGTTCGCATGGAAAAGAATTTCGAGCAACAGGCCCTTGAGCATATTGCTGTCCTGGAGGCGATCGCTGGGGGAGATGCGGCAGGAGCCCGAAAAGCGATGGAAGTTCATGTCGATGGCGTCAGAGATCGTTTCGTCCGATGGTACTTCACATCGTGAGCGTAAGAGCTTATTTAGAGACCACCTAAATTTTGTCGCGTGAGCATAGGAAAGCAACACTATTTCATTGTACAGACTTATACCACCGGCGTTCTGAGATCCGTCAATGGGTCATTTCGGCCGCTTAACCCGGGAGTAACAGTATCTCTGGCGAGTAACGTTGCCGCCGATAGCGAAGACAGTTCCTAGCTACGAAATTTGCCGAAACGAGGCGCGATTATCGTATCGTGCGACACGCTCCAGTAGATAATCCACCTCTGCTCTGGCGGCCGGTGTCAGCATCTGGCCGGGCTTGCGCTGTGTATCGGAGGCAATCACGCCGCGGCGCTTGAGCACGTGCTTGCGCACAGCAAGACCAACGCCAAGCTGCTGCTCGTAGCGGATCAGCGGCAGATGCGCGTCGAACAGGTCATGCGCCTCGTCGCGTTTGCCAGCGGCAAAAAGCCCGACCAGCTCGGTCAGCATGTCCGGGAAACCGTAGCCGGTCATTGCCCCATCGGCGCCGCGCTCCGGCTCGAAATCGAGGAACATGCCGCCATTGCCGCAGAGGATCGAGAATTCGCGCAGCTCGCCGGATTTCTGCATGGCGCGCAGCTTCGAGATCTTATCCAGACCCGGCCAGTCCTCATGCTTCAGCATCAGGCAGGAGGGATGGTTGGTGATGATCTTGGCGACCACGCTTGTCGCGATCACCGTGTTGAGCGTCAGCGGATAATCCTGCAGCACCCATGGCACGTCCTCACCAACCGCTTCCACAGCGCCGGCGAAATAGTTGATCGTCTGCTCGTCGGTCTTTGCGCCCTGCCCCGGCGCGATCATCACGCCGGCAGCGCCCATGTCCATCGAGCTGCGGGCAAGCGAACGCATCGCTGCAAAACTGAGAGCCGAAACGCCGACAATGACCGGCACCCTGGCGCGCTCGACGACGCGCTCGATGATTGCCCGGCTTTCGTCCGCTTCCAGCTTCGGCGCCTCGCCCATGATGCCCAAAATGGTGATGCCGGTGCAGCCGCTCTCCTCGTAAAAATCAGTCAGCCGATCGACGGATTCGAAATCGATCGCGCCGTTCTCGTGAAACGGCGTGGCGGCGATCGCATAAACGCCCTTGGATGCAATGCTGAATGTCATGTTGTTCTTCCGGATGCAGATGCTTGCCCAGTTGGGGCCGAAGCTTTTTCTCTTAGTTTCTAATCAGATGTTGGCGAGAAGGCCACCGTCGATGCGGATCACTGAGCCGGTGATATAGGATGCGCGCGGGCTCGCCAGGAAGGTAACTATATCGCCATATTCCTGCGGATCGCCGTAGCGACCGACTGGAATGGAGCCGGTGCTTTCCTTGGTCACAGCAGCCACCGGACGTTTATCGCGCCTCGCCTTCTGCTCGTCGAGAAACACGATGCGGCCCGTGGCGATGCGGCCCGGCAGCACGACATTGGCAGTGATCCCGTCACGGCCCACTTCGCGCGCCAGCGTCTTCGACCAGCCGACCAGGGCCATCCGCAGGCTGTTGGAGATCCCGAGATTGGCGATGGGAGCGACGACACCAGAAGAGGTCGAGGTGATGATACGACCAAAACCACGCTCGCGCATCGACGGCAGAACGGCATCCGTCACGGCGATTACAGAGCGGACCATGCTGTCGAAATATTTCGACCAGATCTCCGGCGCCTGACCGGCTGCCGGAGTCGGCGGCGGGCCACCGGTATTGTTGACGAGCACATCCACCGGTCCGAAGGTTGAGCTGATCAGCGCCAGTCGCTCCGCGATCACCGACAGGTCTCCGATATCCCATTGCAGCACCAAAACCTTGTGGCCCGCGGCTTCGATCGCCTGCGCGGTCTTTTCCGCTGCAGCAAGATCGATGTCGGCAACGACGACACTGGCTTTTTCGGCTGCCAATACCTTGGCGATCGCACCGCCGAGGCCTCCGCCTGCACCGAATACCAGCGCGGTCTTTCCGCTCAATTGAAGATCCATTAGTGCCTGCTCTTGTCTGTCTTGATTGTCAGTGCTGCGCTCAGCAGCAGTAAAGCTCGACCGGAAGTTCACTGAACACTTCCGGCGCGCCATCGGTGATCGCAAAGGTCTGTCCGACGCCGGCCGTCAGGCCCGTCGTCGCATCGGGGATCATGATATGAACGAAAAACACCATGCCCGGCGTCATGATCAGCGGGTTGCCGGAATAGATCATCGGCGGCACATCCATCCAGGTCGGCTTGAACGTGCAGCCCAGCGCATAACCGCAGGCCGCATACCGTGCTTTGGCAAAACCGGCATCATCCAGCACGCGGCGATGGATATCGTCGAGCGAGCCTAGTTCCGCCCCAGTCCTCGCTGCATCCTTGATCTGGTCGAGCGCGTCTTTCGCCACCTGCAGCATGTCGAGCTGGCGGGAATCGGGCTTGCCGGTCACCAGTGTATGCTCGACGACGACATGATAACGGCAATGGGAACCGGCGAGCTCGACGAGAATCTGGTCCTGTTCCTCGATCAACCGGGGTCCGCCGATCCCGCGGCCGTAAAGCGCGCGTGATCCCGAATTGACGAGAGGCCCACCGGATGGAATGTCGCCACCGCCGGCAAGCATGGAGGTGAGTGCCGCGCCGGAGAGCACGGTGTCGGGAATGCCGGGTTTGGTGACATCGATCGCAGCGCGAACAGCCGCATCCGCCAGCTTGCCCGCTATACGCACATGTTCCAGCTCGGCTACCGATTTCACCAGCCTTCCTGTGCGGATGATGTCCGACGCATCCTCGGTGACGCAGAACCCATCAAGCGCCTTGTCGACCATGCGGGCATGGGCACCGGTCAGGCCATAGGTCGCATATTCGACACCGACCTTTTTTCCTGCAAGGCCCTTCTCGACCATGACCACGCGCAGGTCGTTAGCCGGGTTGGCATCCTCAGCATTCAGCCAGACACGCACATCGTCGTAGAGCGAAGCGACATTCGCTTGCCGCAGGTCAGGCGTGCGGGTCAGAAGCACGGTGTCGCTGCCATTATCGGCCAGCACGAGTCCGGCCTGGAAGAAGACGTAACCAGCCGTGTCATAACTCGTCAGCCAGTAATGGCTTTCCTGCGAAAACACGATCAGCGCATCGAGACCGCGCTCGCGCATCCGGCGACGGGTCGCCGCCAGACGGGTGTCGAACTCACCCTTTTTGAACTTCAGAAGAACCTGGCGACCGCCGCGCGTTGCACCGGCAAACTCCTGGGGAACATACATAGTCATGCGACTTCAAAAGCCTCCACAGGCGTATGAACTGGCACCGCGTCGAGCAGCGCCTTGGTATAGGGATCGCGATCGTTGGACCGGGCATCCCTCCGGTCGAAGAAATCGACCAGCTTGCCGTGGTGCATGACGGCAATACGGTGGGCGAGCTGGCGAATCAGGTTCAGGTCATGGGTGATGAACACGCAGGCCGCACCTGTATCTTTCTGCAACTTGATAAGCAGTTCGGCCACCGCCGCCTGGACCGACACGTCGAGCGCTGCCGTCACCTCGTCGCAGATGACCAACTCGGGTTCTGCGGCAAAAGCACGGGCAATCGCCACGCGTTGCTTTTCGCCGCCGGATAACTGGTGCGGATAACGATCGGCGTATTCAGCTGGAAGCCGTACCATTTCCAGAAGCTCGACAATTCGTTCCTTGATTTTTTCACGCGGCACGACGCCGTAGAGTTTCAGCGGCCGGGCGATGATCGTGCCGATCTTCTGGCGCGGGTTGAGCGAGGCATCGGGATGCTGGAAAACAATCTGCACGCGGCGGCGATAGGCCCGGTCGATCGCCTTGCGGCTACCCACCGTCTTGCCGTCGAATTCAAGCTTGCCCTCAAAATCCTGCAGGCCGGCGAGAACCTTGGCGATGGTCGATTTGCCCGAGCCGCTTTCGCCGACAACGCCGAGCAGCTCGCCCTTGCGAACCTCGAAATTGACGTCCCTGGCGCCCCAGAAGCCGATCTTTTCCGCATCCTCCGGCCAGAACATCTTGTGAATTTTCGACGGCGCACCGTAATGAACGCCGATCCCATCGAGTTTGACAAGCGTTTGCGGCACGGCCGGCACATCGACGCCGATCCAGCGGTGCGGGTTCGGCACCGCGCCGATCAGCTGTTTCGTGTAAGGAGCCGAAGGTTTTTGGAACACGTCGCCGACCAGACCGCGCTCGACGATCACGCCCTTATGCAGCACCGAAACTTCATCCACGACGCGGGAGACGAGCCCGAGATCGTGCGAGATGTAGAGTGCGGAAACATTCGTTTCATCGCGCAGCTGGTTGAACAGATCGAGGATCTGCCGTGCGGTCAGTATGTCAAGTGCCGTGGTCGGCTCGTCGAAAATGATTAGTTCCGGCTCGCAGGCAAAGGCGGTGGCGATCACCACACGTTGCTTTTCGCCGCCCGATGCCTCGTGCGGAAAACGCTGCAGCATTTCCTTCGGCCGGGTGATTCCGGTGCGGGCAAGCGCCGCTTCCGCCTCTACCCAGGCCTGCGCCTTGGTCAGTCCGCGGTGGCGCATCAGCACTTCGGCAATCTGTTCGCCAAGCCGGATCGTCGGATTAAGCGCGGTCGAGGGGTCCTGAAAAACCATGGCCATGCGCCGGCCGCGAATGTCCATCATCTGATAGGGCGTGTAGTCGAGCAGTTCCTGGCCGGCCAGCCGGATCGCGCCGCCCGTCTCGACTGCATTTGGCGACAGGTAGCGCATGATCGACCACGCCATCGACGACTTGCCGGAACCGGATTCACCGACAAGTCCAACAGTTTTTCCCTTCGGAATGGTCAGGTCGATGTTCTTCAGTGCCGATACGAGGCCGTTCGCGGTATTGTAGGCAAGCGAGTAGTCGATGATTGACAAAGCCGGCTTTTCGGCGGCTGTGATTACATCCTGGGTCGCGGTCTGTAAGCTCATCCGTGGCTCCTCTTGGGATCGAGGGCGTCACGCAGGGCGTCGCCAAAAAGGTTGAAACCGAGGGCAGCGATGGCAATCGCAAAGCCAGGGATTGCAACACACCACGGATTGCGGAACATGAACTGGCGGGCTTCTGCGACCATGAGGCCCCATTCCGTGCTCGGCGGCTGGGCGCCAAGACCGAGGAAGCCGAGCGTTGCGCCGATCATGATCGCGAAGGAAACGCGGATCGTGGCTTCCACGACGATGGGACTCAAAGCATTCGGGAGCACTTCACATGTGACGATATAAACGCCGGACTCACCGCGGGCCACCGCAGCCCGTACATAGTCACGGGTACGGACAGAGAGCACAGCGCTTCGTGAGATGCGGGCCATGCCCGGCGCAAAGGCGATCGAAACGGCCAGCATGGCGTGTTCCATGCCACCGCCCAGAATGGTGACGATCAGAAGCGTGAATAGCAGGTCCGGAACTGCCAGAAGTCCATCGAGAATGCGCATAATCGTCGAATCAACCCATCCACCGGAAACACCGGCGACAACGCCAATGATCGAACCTATGCCGACACCGAGAAATGTCGCTCCGACACCGAAGGCAACTGTCGATGGCGCGCCCGTGAGGATGCGCGAAAGAAGGTCGCGGCCGAACTGGTCGGTGCCGAAAAGATGGGCGATCGAGGGTCCTTGAAGCCGGTTCAGCGGATCGAACGCTTGTGGATCGTAGGGAGCGATCATCGGGCCGAAGACTGCGGCAAAACAGACGAGCGTGAGCAGTACCGTGCCGACGATGGCCGTGGGGGTGGAGAAGAAATTACGCATAACGCACCCTCGGGTCGAGAAGGGCAATGACGATGTCCGACAGAAGGTTGGACAAAGCGTACACGGCCGCGAGAAGCAGGGTCACCGCCTGGATGACGGGTAGGTCGCGGTTTTCCAGCGCGTATATCAACAGGCGTCCAAGACCCGGCCAGGCAAAGATTTCCTCGACGACGATGATGCCGCCGAGCAGGTAGCCGATATCGAGCGAGATGACCGCAACGGCCGGCGCCAGCGAGTTTGGCAGCGCGTGCCGGCGGATCACCCGTCTCTCGGTTAGGCCTTTGAGACGTGCGGCGCGAATATAGTCGGAAGACAGCACTTCAGACATTTCGGAACGGACCTGCCTGGCGATATGGGCCATCAGCACGAGTCCAAGCGTTGCCGCTGGGAGAACTACATGAGCGCCGAACCCTGCAAGATTTTCCCACGGAGCGACAAAACCCCCAGCCGGGAAAAGTCCGTGGTTCGGTGCCGCGAAGACGACCAGCAACAGCGTTGCGGTGACGAATTCCGGAAGGCAGGTGCCGAGATAGCTGAACAGACCGAGCGCCAGATCCATCGCGGTGCCCCGCTTGATCGCGGCAAGCGCGCCGAGCGGAATGGCGGTAATGGTGACGACGACGAGCGCCGTCAATGCCAGCATCGCGGAGTTCGCGAATGCCTCACCGACGACTTGGGTCACCGGCAGAGACAGACGCAGGGATGTCCCCAGATCGCCGCGCAGAATGCCGGCGACCCAGGTCAGATATTGCGTGTACCAGGGCTGATCCAGATGCAGCTGCTTTTCGAGTGCGGCAACCGCGTCCGGGGTGGCATATTCACCCAGGATCATGATCGCTGCGTTGCCCGGCAGCATTGTCGTGATGGCGAACACTGCAAAGGTTACGATCGCCAGCACCAGGAAAACGGCTAGCAAGCGGCGGATGAGATAGCCCCGGCTCATGCGATCAGGCCTTGTTCAGCCAGACATTCTCGGCGTAGTAGTAGCGGGACATAGGCGCGATCGTCCAATCCTCTGCGCCCTTTCCGCTGGCCGTCAGAATGTCTTCGAAGATCGGCACGATATAAGGCGTCTCGTCGAGCTGCAGCTGCTGAGCCTGGGCGTACAGTTCCTTGCGCGCGGCCGGGTCGACGGTGGCGCGGGCATCGGCGACAAGCTTGTCAAAATCGGCATTTTTCCAGGCTGTGTCCTCGTAGGATGCATTAGAGGTCAGCAGCAGGTTGAACGTAGCGTCTTCGGTGGCCTGCATGCCCCAATAGCCCATGTAGAACTGACCCTTCATCCACACATTGGCCAGATAGGTGTCGTGCGGCATGGTCTCGACTTCGATGTTGAATCCCGCGGGCAGCGCCATCTGCTTCAGCGCGATTGCCACCTGTGCCCGGATTGCCGGGCGGTTGGACGCGACGAGCTTGATCTTGATGCCGTCGGGATAACCGGCTTCCGCAAGCAGCTTCTTGGCACCGGCCGGATCGTAGGCGATCTCAGGCGTTTCGATTGCATAGGGGAATTCCGGCGACACGAGGTTATCATAGGCCGGGCGGCCGAGGCCTTCAAGCACGAGATCGACCAGCGTCGGGCGATCGACCGACATGGCGAGCGCCTTGCGCACCCGCACATCGTCGAAGGGTTTTTGGTCCTGACGCATGGTGATGTTGACGAAACGGCCCGACGGAATGCGCTGTGCCGTGATGCCGGTCGCATCGGCGATACGCTGGAAATCCGCCTGCTGGACGACCAGCATGACGTCAACTGCGCCGGACAGGAAGTTCGCGCTTTCGGCAGCCAGATCTGGGAATAGCATCATGTCGATACCGTCGAGGTAAGGCTTGCCCTTGATGAAATAGTTCTCGTTCTTGACGAGGCGCACCATGCGGGCGCTGTCATAGGTCTCGAGCTTGAACGGGCCGGTGCCGTTGGCGGTCGTGTCCAGCTTTTCGCGCGGGCCGGATAGGGCGACCTTGGAGACGATGCGGGCATTAGCATGTGCCGTCGAGATCGGCAGGTCGGCAAACGGCGTCTTCAGCGAGAACTTGACCGTCGTCGCGTCGACGGCCTCGATCTTCTCGATCATGTTGAGGACGGAACGGGCGGCGGCCGGAATGTCGGGGTTGAGGATCGCCTGGAAGGTGGCGACGACGTCATCGGCGGTGCAAGGCGTGCCGTCGTGGAAGACGATGCCGTTGCGTAGGTAGAAGGTGAAGATCTTGGCGTCTTCACTGCCTTCCCAGCGCTCGGCGAGATCGGCCATCGGCTTGTTGTCGGGACCCATGCGGGTCAGGCCCGAATAGAGCATGTCGACGACCGGATATTCGGCAGGACCGGAGCAGTTGAGCACGTTCAGCGTTGCGATACGCGTCGAGTGGCTGATCTTCAGCGTGCCGCCGGCCTTCGGCGTATCGGCAGCCAGCGCCTCGGACATGTCGATGCCGGGAATGAGTGCGGTCGCGGCAAGGCCGCTGGCGAGACCCATCATCACGCTGCGGCGGGAAATCATGAAACTTGTCATCTTGTGCCCTCTGATTTGTTTTTGACGTAAGCCGGACGGCAGTATTTTTTTGGTTGTCCCGGCTTTATTCCTTGGCCCGTCAGCTGATCACTGTCAGCTCGTCGGGCAATCCGGTCAGTACCTCCGGCGCGCCGTCGGTGACGAGCAGCGTGTGGCCCACGCCCATTGCAAGTCCGGTGTCGCTGTCGCCGTTCATCACATGGTAGAACAGCGTCATGCCCGGCTGACAGACGGTCGGGTTGCCGGAATAGATCATCGGCGGCACGTCCATGCTGGTCGGCGCGAACGTGCAGCCCACTGAATAGCCGGTCGCGCCGTAACGGGCGCGCTTGTAACCGCCATTGTCGAGACCATTGGCATAAACGTCGAAGATTTCGCCGAGCGTCGTGCCGGGACGCGCGATCTCCGTCATCCTATGCAGCGTCTCCATGCCGACATCGTACATCTTGCGATGCGCATCAGAGACTTTTCCGAACACGATCGTCCACTCGGTCTTCACGTTGTAACGGCGATAGGCAACCGGATACTCGACGAGGATCTGGTCCTGTTCTTCCAGCCGGCGCGGATCCGAAACGCCGCGGCCATAGACTGCACGCGGGCCGGAATTGAACAGCGGCGCATTCGGCGGCATGTCAGCGCCCTGGCCGAGGATCGAGGTCAGGTAAGTGGCCTTCAGGTCGCTGTCGAGAATGCCCGGACGCGCGGCGGCGATCACGGCATTCAGCGAGTCATCCAGAATGCGGGCGGCCTTGCGGGTATATTCGATCTCGGCCGGCGACTTGCACACACGCAGCCAGCGGATCAGGTGACGGTCGTCTTCCAGCTCGCACCAGTTGCCGATCGTCTGCTGCGTGCGATAGAGGTTCCAGCCGGTCAGGCCGTGGGTGTTCAGCTCGATGGCGATCTTTTTTCCGCCAAGACGGAGCTCTTCAAGAATGACCTTCAGGTCGGCAGCCGGATTGGCGTCCTCGGCGTCCCACCAGATGCGGATGTCCTCGATGATGCTCGTCTGTTTTGCCTGAACCAGATCAGGGCGGCGGGTCAGAAGAACCGGCTGGCGGCCATCGGTCGGCACGACCAGGCACTGGTAATAGACGAAGCCGCCGGTGTCATAGCCGGTCAGCCAGTACATGCTTTCCTGCGCAAACACGAGCATGGCTTCGACGCCGCGCGCCGCGAGTTCGGCTCGAAGCCGGTCCTGTCGCTGCAGATGCTCCTCCTTGGAAAAGGGGAGGGTCGGTTGCGGCATGGCACTCACGGATGTGTCCTTTCGGCAAGATCAGCAAAGCTCGTTATTGCCTCACCCTACGGTTTGGTATACCACTCGTCAACCAGAGGAATACAATAATTACGAGACAAGCGAGAACGATTGCGGAAGATAGACACCCACTGGGCGTAGAATCTGGTTACAACTGCCAAAGCGTGTGGCACCAGACAGATATTTGACGTGGTCTCCGCAAGGGAGGGACTGAATATTTATGCTAATTGAAACCGATAAACGGCTGGCGCTTCAGGCCTACGAACAGATATTGAACCTGATCCTTACCGGGGTTGCGCAGCCGGGCACGATGGTGACCGAACGCCGCTTGGCGGAAATCCTCAACATGTCGCGCACGCCGATCCGCGATGCACTACTAATGCTCGAAAGCGAAGGCCTGCTGATCCGCCAGGGCAGCCGTGGCCTCCAGGTCAAGCAGATGCGCATCGAGGATTATATGGACGCGCTGCAGATCCGCCAGCTTCTGGAACCCGAGGCCGCCCGGCTTGCCGCCGGTCGCATGTCTGCCGCCGCTCTCGACGACCTCGAAGCAGACCTGAAAACCCTGCTCGGAAAACCGGAAGACGGCGAAGGCAAGCCGGATCGCGGTTCGGTCCGCGATGTCGACGACCGGCTGCACGGCGGCATCGGCGATTGCGCTGGCAATCCACAACTGGCGCAGATCATCCGCACGCTGCGTCGCCAGACCCAGATTTTCGACCTGAGAAGCATGCCGGAACGGTTCGAGGCGACCTGCCGCGAACATCTGGATATCGTCGGCGCGTTGCGCGAAGGCCGCGGCGATGACGCAGCCAAGCTGATGCGCCAGCATCTTGATCGCGTCAAAGACAGCATTATCGGGAGACTGACCCGCACATGACAGTATTTGCAAAGGGTGTGCAGGCTGAGAAGCTTTCGCGCAGCAATTCTGCCCCGGTCGATATAGCGCTTGCCGAACGGCTGTTCGATGAGTTGAGGCGCCGCACCGGCACCAATCGCGGCATCACCCGTACATCCTATGGACTCGGCGAACAGATCGCCCATGACATGGTGCGCCGCGAGGCGCACAAGCTCGGTCTTGAAGTGAAGACCGATCCCGGCTGCAATCTCTACATGACGATGAAGGGACGCGAGGATGGTCCGGGCATATTCATCGGGTCGCATCTCGATTCCGTACCTATGGGCGGCAATTTCGACGGTGCTGCCGGCGTGCTTCTCGGCCTCTCGGTCGTCTCCGGTTACGTCCTTGCTGGCATCCGCCCGCCACGCGATATCACCGTCATGGCAATTCGCGCAGAGGAAAGCACCTGGTTTGGTGCTTCCTATATCGGCAGCCGCTCCGCACTTGGCCGGTTGACAGGCAGCGAACTCGACAAGGTCAAGCGCTCCTCCGACCAGATCTCGCTCGGCGCTGCCATCGATGCCGCCGGCGGCGACACGGAATTCCTCCGCTCGGGAAAATCCTGGCTCGACCCGGAAAACATCGCCATGTTCATCGAGGCGCATATCGAGCAGGGTCCGGTTCTGGTCGAAAAGCAGATCCCGATCGGCATCGTCACCGGCATTCGCGGTTCGTTCCGTTATCGCGAAGCCAAATGCATCGGTTTTTATGCCCATTCGGGCGCCACGCCGCGCGAATACCGCAGCGACGCCGTGCTCGCAGCATCGGCTCTGGTCGTCGAACTCGACAAGGCTTGGGATGAGCTGCAGGCAGAGGGCGCCGATCTCGTCGTCACTTTCGGCCAATTTTCGACCGACGCTTCGGAAGCCGCCTTCAGCAAGATCGCTGGCAAGCTCTCATTCGCGCTCGATGTTCGCAGCCAGGAACCCGAAACGCTTTCAAAGATGCAGGCCGTCGTCTCCAATACGGTCACCCGCATCGAGGCGGAACATCGCGTCAAATTCGAACTAGGCCGTTTAACCGACAGCAAAGCGGCGAAGATGGACGAGGCTATTGTCTCCTCGCTCGCCAGATTGGCAAAGGAGCACGGTATCGAGGCTCAGACCATGGCCTGCGGTGCGGGCCATGATGCAGCTGTATTTGCCGATGCGGGCGTGCCGACCGGGATGGTCTTTATCCGCAATGCCAATGGCAGCCATAATCCGGACGAGCAGATGGAGATTGCCGACTTCACCGAGGCAGCGAGGCTCGTTTCTGCGCTCTGCCTCGACCCGCCATTGGAAGTCTGATCATGTCCGATATCCGTTGTGACTGCCTCATCGTCCAGCCGATCGCTAAAAGCGCCATCCGCATGCTGGAGGAAACAGGGCTTAACGTCCACATTGCCCCCTCCACAGCCTTTGCCGATCTCGAGCCCTATCTTGCCGTTGCAACGGCGGTGATAACCCGCAATCACGGCCTGTCTGCCCGCGAGATCGAGGCTGCCCCGAGTCTGCAGGTCGTCGGCGTTCATGGCACCGGTACCGACAAGGTGCACAAGCCTTCGCTTTCCGCACGCGGCATCCCGCTGCACAACACGCCGGGCGCCAATTCCCAGTCGGTTGCTGAACTGGTGATAGGCCTGGCGCTTGCCTGTTCGCGCTCACTGATCGCCGCCGACAACGCCTCGCGCACCGGTGACACGCTTTTCCGCCAGCATCACCGTACCTTCGAGCTTTCCGGCCGCCGTCTCGGCCTGTTCGGTTACGGCCATATCGCAAAACTCGTCGCGCGCTTAGGCCAGGCATTTGGCATGGAGGTTGCCACCGTGTCGCGCTTCACGCCGGAGGAAGAACTTCGGCAGCAGGGCATTACGCTCCTGCCGAACCTCGACAGCCTCTGCGAATGGTCGGACATCGTCTCGCTGCACGGCATCCCTGAGGCGGAACCGCTTTTCGATGCTCGCCGCCTATCGCTGATCGGCAAAAACGGCATCCTGATCAACACCGCCCGCGGCGCGCTAATCGACGAAGATGCACTCGTCATTGCGCTGAAGGGAGGCGTCATTGCCGGTGCCGGGCTCGACGTGCTGGCGACCGAGCCGATTAGTTCCGGCCATCCCCTACTCGACTGCCCGAATCTTGTGCTAACTCCCCATATCGGTGGTTCGACGGACGAGGCGCTGGAAAAGACAGGCATACAGGTCGCCAGTAAAGTGCTGGCCGAACTTTCAGCCATCGATCGGGTTCCGGCCACCTGCACCTGATCACCACATGGTAGATTGAAGACATGCCTGTTACAACCCGCTCCTGCCCCAGATCAAGCTCAAGATCCGGCCCAGAAACGATCACCGAGATTTCCTATCCGCGCATCCTTCGCTGCGGCGATAGCGCCATCGGGATTGAGTTTTCCGATACGGTGAGCGAGGCCGCCAATCTCAAGGTCCTGTCGCTCGATGCATCGCTTGCCGACGCGCCAATCGACGGCATTCTGGAGACGATCCCGACCTATCGCTCGCTGACCGTTTTCTACGACCCGAAGATCGTACGCGGTGCTGCTCTCGGCGAGCAGCTGCTGCAACGCGCGGCACGAGACGCTGCCGCACCGGACACCGGACGCCCGCTCGAATTCCCGGTGTTTTACGGCGGCGAACATCAGGCCGATCTCGATGAAATCGCCCAGCTGAAGAACATCGCCGAAGCCGATGTGATCGCCTTGCATTCCTCGGCCGAATACCGGGTTTACATGATCGGCTTCGCACCGGGCTTCGCCTATCTCGGCGGCTTGCCGGAAATCCTGCACACCCCGCGGCTTGCCGTGCCGCGCCAGCGGATCGAGGCCGGTGGCATCGGTATCGGCGGCCGCCAGTCGAGCATCAATTCCGTGCCCGGCCCGAGCGGCTGGCGCTTTATCGGCCGCACCCCGTTCAAGCTCTTCGATCCCGCCCGCACCGAAGCTTTTCTTCTGAGAGCTGGCGACAGGATCACGTTCCGCAGCATTGATATGGAAGAGGCACGGGATCTGGACGCACAGGTCGCCGCCGGAACCGCGAGGCTGAGGGAGCTCGTCCGATGACCGCTGTCCTTTCCATTCATCGCTCCGGGCCTCTGATGTCGGTGCAGGACGACGGCCGTTACGGTTTTCGCGCACGCGGTGTCTCGACCTCAGGGGCAATGGACCGTGACGCCCATGCCATTGCCAACGCTCTGGTTGGCAACGACCCGGGAGCGGCCGCTATCGAATTCGCCCTGATGGGCGGCACGTTCACGACAGATCGGGACGTGCTTGTCGCCGTCACCGGTGGACGCTGCGCAGTAGACATTGCCGCAAAGGCGGTTCCCACCTGGGAGAGCTATCTTCTTAAGGCAGGCGAAACGCTGACGATCGGCCCTCTCCGCGGCGCCGTCTGGGGCTATCTCGCCATCTCCGGCGGCATCACCATTCCAGAAGTGCTCGGCAGCCGCTCGACCCATTTGAGAACCGCTCTCGGCGGGCTGGATGGCAGGGTACTTTCCTCAGGCGATATATTGCCCCTCGGCGAGACCGGAGAACTCAAGCCCCGCATGCTGGGCACGCCTTATCTGCGCGGAAATGCTCCGATCGCGGTCATTCCCGGCCCGCAGGACGACTATTTTGAGGAGAGTGCCTGGAAAACATTCCTGCGTCAGCCCTATCGGACCACCACATCACGCGACCGGATGGCGATGGTCCTCGATGGTCCGGCCCTCAGCGCATTCAAAGGCCACGATATCGTTTCGGATGCCACCGTCGTCGGCTCCATCCAGGTGCCGGGTTCTGGCAAGCCGATCGTTCTAACAGCCGATAGCCAGACGACCGGAGGTTACCCGAAGATCGCCACCGTCGCGTCATTCGAACTCGCGCGCCTGGCACAACTACCGGCGGGTCGAGACTTCATGTTCCGGAAAATCTCAGCCGATGTGGCCGAAGAACTGGCAATCCATGCAAAGGACCGGCTTTCCGCGGTGATCTTCGGCCTCACGGAGAAATAGGCTGACCGCCCTTCTCAGTTGATGAAAGGCCTTCCTTCAGGCGGCTCAGTCGTCCTTGGACTTGAGCCGAGGATCTAACTACGTCAACTGTATCAAACGAATGCAGATCCTCGGGACAAGCCCGAGGATAACGGCGGTGAAGTCTTCGAACCGTGCCGGCGGTCTTAGGATGGGATTGCGCGCAGCGCGGCCCGCTTTGATCAGGCCTTCGGATGAATCGACGAGCCGATCGTCCACCCGGCCTTTTCAAGCGCTACGCGCAACTGCCTTGCCATCGTCACTGCACCGGGCGTATCGCCATGCACGCAGACCGACCCGATCGGCACTTCCAGCTGCTTGCCGGATGTCGATGTGAGGCATCCTTCCGAAACCATCTCGATCACCCTTTTCACAAGAAGTTCGGGATCGTGGATCACCGAACCCGGTTTGGAACGTGGAGAAAGGTTAAAACTGTCCGCATAGGTGCGGTCGGCGTAAATCTCGTTGATCGACGTCAGCCCCAGTTTTTCCGCGGCCCGCGCGGTTGCCGTTCCCGGCATCACCATGAAGGCAAGTTTCGGATCGACGGCCTTGATGGCCCGGCCGACGGCAAGCGCCATGCCATCGTCATCGGCACAGACATTGCCGAGCGCCCCATGGGTCTTCACATGCGTCATCGGATGGCTTTCGAGCGCCGCGACCGCAGCCAGCGCGCCGACCTGATAGGCAACCAGCGTTTCGATCTCGGAAATACTCAACCCCGGTAACCGGCGGCGGCCGAAACCGATCAGGTCCATATAGCCGGGATGCGCGCCGAAGGCGACGCCACGTTCCTTCGCAAGTCGCACCGTAGCCCGCATGATCTCGGGATCGCCGGCATGGAAACCGCAGGCGATATTGGCCGTGCTGACGATGTCGAGCATCGCCGCATCATCGCCCATCGTCCAGGGGCCGTAACCTTCCCCAAGGTCGGAATTGAGATCGATACGCATTGCTTCCCCTTTTGTACTTCTTGTCAGATACGTAGCAAAGCAGCCGCAAAATGCCATTATTTCCCGATTGCGCCATAAAGACCATTGGTATACCGCTGGTCTTCTGATTTCGAAAATGAGGAATGACATGACGGGACGGCTTCTTTATCTCGGCAATGGGCGCAAGTTGCAGTCCATTGCAAAACTCGACGACCGGTTCGAGGCCTGGGGTCTGCAAGTCGAGCGTTACTGGGCTTATGACGGCCAGTTCCCTGAAACGCTGAAGGGTTACGACGGAATCTTTCTTTCCGGCAGCCCGCATGGCGCCTATGAGGACGTGCCCTTCATTCTGCGCGAACACGATCTGATCCGCGAAGCAGCAGAACTCGAAATCCCCATGCTCGGCATCTGCTTCGGCAGCCAGATCCTGGCATCCGCGCTCTGCGGCCGGGACCAGGTGTTCCGCCGCACTTCGTGCGAGATCGCCTACAAGGATCTGCCGCTCACTGAAGCGGCGGGCACGGACAAGCTTTGCCGTGATCTGGTCGATAGCACCTACATGTTCGTCTGGCACAATGACGAGGTGAAAGCCGAGCATCCGGATATGACCGTGCTTGCCTATTCTGACGACTGCCCCAACCATATCTGGCGTTACAGGGACAAAGATATTTGGGGCATCCAGGGCCATCCGGAAGTCACCAAGGCGCAGGCCGTCATCTGGTTCGAAGAAAACCGCGACCGGATGGTACTCGACGGCGCTGATATAGACGACCTCAAGGCGCAGGCGCACGAGGCCGCCGAGGCCAAGACCATGCTGACCCGCTTTGCGGAACTGGTCCAGAACGCCTGATTTCAAAACATCCGCCAGAATATCCGATCGAGGAAGAACGATGGTAACGCCCGCCTACTGGTTCGAACGCCAGGAATTTCAGTCCCGCCTCACCCGCGTCCAGGCCGAGCTGAAGAAAAAACAGCTAGATGGTCTTGTGGCCTTCCTGCCGGAAACCGTCACTTGGCTCACCGGCTATTTCACCCGCGCCTATGGCACGCTGCAATTCGCAATTATCCCGGCCGAAGGCGAGCCGACCCTGTTCTGCCGCGATGTCGAGGAATATTATCTCGACAGCACCTGCGTCTTTTCGGACCGGGTGATGTGGACCGACAGCGACGACCGCATGGCGGTTGCCGCAGGTGCGATCGAAAGCCGTATCGGCAAGAGCGCCAAGCTCGGCATCGAGCTGTCCGCGTGGCCTCTGTCGGCCGGCCGTTACGAATACCTGAAATCGGCGCTCCCTGGGGTCATCTGGCAGGATGAAAGCTTAATGGCGCCCCAAATGCGCCTGATCAAGTCGCCCGCTGAAATCGCCTATCAGCGCCGCGCCGCGAAAGCTGCCGAAGCCGGCATGCAGGCGGCAATCGACAGTGCGGCCGTCGGCGTCACCGAACGCGAAATGGCAGCCGAAATCTGCGGCGCAATGATCCGGGCTGGTTCCGACCTTCCAGGCCCGGGTGTAATGTCATCGGGTGAACGCGCTTTCCATCTGCATGGAGGCTATTCAGACCGCGTGCTTGAGGCCGGCGACATCGTCCAGATCGAGACGACGCCGAATGTTAAACACTACCACGCCCGCTTCATGCGCCCGATCCGGGTTGGACCGGTTCAGGATGACGATTACAGGGTGGTAGAACAGCTGATCGCTATTCAGGACGCAGCTATTCGTGAAGTGAAGCCGGGCGTTTCCGTGCGCGTGCCCGATTCGATCTATCGCGATGGCGTGCTTTCGTCGGGCCTGCGCGAGAATTACACGAACAAGACCTTCTATTCCGTAGGCTTACTTCTGCAGCCGAATGGTGGCGAGCCGCTGGAATCCTCTATGAACAGCACCTGGGTGTTCGAACCCGGACAGACCTTCCACACCTACGTCCTCGCTCGCGGTTTCGGCATGTCAGAGACCATCACGGTCACCGAAACCGGTTACGAGAAACTCACCAAGTTCCCCCGCCAGCTCTTCGTAAAGTGACCGATCATCGTAGCTTTACGAATGTGCTTAAAGGTGTTTCGCACGGGCGAGTATGCTCAATGACTCGTCTTGAGCTATTGCTCGCGCTTAGGGAACCACCACACCGGCACTCGTGTGCGAGCATGTGCAAAGATTAACTTCGCCTTGACAGGAATCGAACCGGCGACAGGTTAGCCAGATAGTTTAAGTGGCATAACGACAATTTCCGATACCTTCGCTCGAATGCGGAGGAAGATGCGAAGGAGCGGGAGGCGGAAGAAAAAATTCGTTTCACTCCAATTGTCGGCAAACCTCTCGCTGATCCTCGCTTCGACGCGCCGAAGATCAGTGCCGGCAACCGGCTAACGCTTGCTAAAACCCTGTTTCCTAATGAAGACCGGTCCATGCTCAAAAAGGCTGTGGAACGGGCGGCGAATTAAATCTGGCTGTCTGACGAGGGAAGTAGGCGACTACGCGCCGGTAAGGGCTTGCGGGAACGCAGGGGCTACGCCGACGTCTTCCATCTGTATGAAACTGGTGGAGCATACTGCGAAAAGATGCTAGAAGCGTATAGTTGAATGACAGGTTTTCGAATGCTTTTAGACACGCTCAACAAACGGTGGAAAGAGATCGAGGAAATCGGTTCCGACGCTGAAAAGCGCGGAAAGTTTCTCGGCATCGAACTGTCATGGCAGCCTCGTATTATCGCGGAAACCTCCGATTATCTCCCAGAGACAACGCCCGCCCAATCCGCCCTTACTTCTGCGCCTGCAAAGGCCAAACCTCGAAACGGATTTCAGAAGCTTCGCGAAATAAGGCGCGCAAAAACGCGAGTCGTACGGCGTAAGGTTAAAAAATCTAGGGCGGCAGGCTAACCGCATGTCCAAGCCGGTTTGCACCATTATGGCGGGTCCGAACGGCTCCGGTAAGTCTTCGATCTATGCAAAATATCGTCCACCCGGCGATTTCATCAACGCAGATGAGATTCAAAAGGGCCTGCCCCAAGATGCGAAGGAAGGCACTAAACGAGTTAGCGCTGGACGGCTCGCGATCTACCGTATCGATGCGGCGATTGCGGCGAAAACAGATTTTGTCTTCGAAACGACACTTAGTAGCGAACACTCGGTTGGGGTTATGGAACGGGCGAGAGAAGCCGGTTTCCATGTATATCTGATCTTCGTATGTCTGGATAATGCAGAGGAAAACGTGAAGCGCGTGAGGTTTCGCGTGGCTGACGGCGGTCATGACATTCCGAGTGACACGATCATTCGGCGCTATGAAAAGTCGTTCGAAAACTTGCCTCGCGCGCTCCTGCTAGCCGATGAAGCAGCATTGATTGATAATACACTCAAGAAGCCTGTTCTTGTCGTAGGAATGATCGACGGCAAAATCGAGCAAGTTCACTACGAGCAATCAGCACTACATGATCGTCTACTAGATATTGCGGATGAAGTGGAAGAAGGCCGGTCTGTGCCAAGCACACCGGGTGGAATTGGGCCCTAAACCAAAAGGGCAGCACCCTCGCGCGCCCATCATGCTGGACCACAGGGTGACCTTTTGTATCCTCCAAGATCAGGAGTTTTTGGCAAACCTCTGGGATCGGACGGCGACTGGCAGCGACGGAGTTCGTCGCCGCAAACATAAGTAATTGGAAACACTGGCTTCCGCGACCCTATGCTCAAGAGCCACGACACCCATTGCCATCGCCTTGAACCAATTCGAACTTACGACCCGCTGTTTCAATGGATCTGCAGAGCGGAGACGAACCCGCCGATCTTACGACTTTGATCAAACACGTTCATCGGCAGATCGGCCTTCGGCATCCAGACACGACCCACTTCCACCGCGGCAGAGACTGGCAAGGCAGGGAACACATTTATTGTCGCGCCCTCTCCGTGCGCGGATTTTATACTGTTAAAAAGCCGCCTCAGTTCCTGGCGAAAAAATGTGAGATCCGCGGCATTCCGCATGATGTCGTTGTGGGGCGAATTCACAGTGATCGACCAAACCGAAACGTCGTTTCCCAGAACGGAAGCAATGCGATCCTTCGAAACTGTCGCGCTCAAACCTAAAATCAGAGCCACCTTTGAATTTATCTCAGTCGGCGTCTCAACCAGAAATTCGATCGGGTCACTGTCGTTCTGCCACTTCCATGTCGCTGGCTCTCTGTGGCGTTGATGAACCTCCGCAGGTAGAATATCGCAAAGCTGCCTCCCCAGTTCAATGAGAAGCGGCTGGGGCGCAAGCGCGAAAACGCTTGCATGGGTAATCTGCTGTCGTTCGATCCGGCCCCTGATCTTGTCGGCAAACAGCCTTTGAAGGTTGGTCTGCTGAACCTGCCAATACTGCTCGTCGTTATCCTCGAGAGAGAGGCCGAGCATTTCAAGATCAATCGTCTCAAATGACGCCGGTGAGCGCTCCGGCAGCATCGATGCGAATATGTCATCTCTTGCCACGAGCGCTTCGTTTTTGCCGATGTTGGCTCCAAAACGGATAACATGCGAAGCGCGATCTGGCTGGATACCACTCACCAGGCGGACCCTCCGCTCGTGCTCCTCCTTCATACGGACCAGAAGTTCCTCAGGATGGTCGTCTGGCGCTTCATTGTCGATCAGTCGATGGCACTTGGCGCAGAGAAGCATGAGGTTAGAGATGTCTTTGGCGAGAAGTGCTGATCTTGTCGGATGACCGCGGGCTCCCTCGGATGAGTCGGCAACGATGTGGGCGACAAAGCCAAACATCTTGTCCTCTTTGCCAGTGAGAAGGTCTCCAATGAGTTCGCAGTTGCAACCGCGAAACTGGCAACGGCCTGCCGCACGCGCCCAGAGCGCGCGTTGGACCTTCTCGGGAATCCTCGATTTTGCCATTCAAACTGCCCTCCGAACTGGTGCGTGCCGCTGCAGGCGGCTCCGACTGACATGCCGCTCCACATCGCTATGCTGCGGATGCTCTCCCCCGCCTCGCCACTCGCCATCGATCAGCCAATCCTCGAAATAGAAGAGCCAGAGCGAAGTCCACGGAATGATGGTCTGATCGAGCCTCATCCAGGGCTGCCACTCATATGTGCGTGGCAAATAGAGACAGAGGCGGGTAGGCTTCTGGTCATATACATGTGGAAGGTCTTTTCCACCGGACAGCATCAACAGATCAGGATTGTCCAGAAACACCCTCGGCGAGCGATTGACCGCAAATTCTAACCGAGCATCATAGATGCGGGAAAGCGGCGTAGGCGACGATTTATAGTACCAACTGAAATGTCCTGATCCGAGTTCACCATCCCCGACAGACAACGGGTTCTTCGTCAGTAGAAGAAACTGCTGCGCGGGGGTCAGTGGCTTCGGATCGGAAAAACGCATGGTGGCTATCTTCCAAAAAACGTGTTGGCGCGAACGGGGGTCGCGGTGGCCGTGGTGATACCTGTCACGAGGCCGATGCGGGGTGCGACGCCAAGAGTGCCCCTCTGACGAGAGGTCGAGATGTCATCGGTAATGGAATCCATGACAGCCTTGGCCGGGGCGGACCCGAAGGCGTCGCCGAGCTGTCGCTTCAGGCCATCAAGCCCCTCTACATCCTTCAGCCTGCTGATGTCGGCCAGAGCACGAGTATGCCAAGTGTAAAATATCTCGGCGCGTTTGGGATCGCCGTTCCACTTTTCGGAAAAATTCTCCCCCTTTGTCGTCTCGTTCCAGACGAACCATTGCATCTGGCCATCAACGCGGCGCGTCTCGATGAAGTCGGGCATGTGCCGGATGACGTCGAAGAGCAGATCCAATTCAGAGTCGTAGATGAAGGTCCTGACGCAGTACTCGTAACTCTGGGACGCCAAGGTCGTCACCAGAACCGAAATCGGCGAAAGAGATATATCGATCTCGTTGACTGCGATGAAGACATCCCGGTGGCGCTTCAGGATTTGGACGACCCTCTGCAACAGGCCCTTGAAATGAACCTGCTCAGGAAAGGGCTCGATGTCAGCACGGGCGCGATCCTGAGTATGCAAGCTTTTCGTCACCCGGAAGCGCGGCGCCAACTTCACACGCTCAAGGAACAATGCCTTGTAGCCCTTCGGGTTTGACGGCTTCCAAATTTTGAGTGCCCGGTCTGGCACAAGTTCCCCGCCCATGGTGCAGTCCCGGTTCGGAATGGACGGGGTAATGTCCATATGGAATTCGTTGGCGTAGACCAGCCGCCAGCAGCGCGCCATCTCCACCAGAAGCGGCTTGTAATGGCCGTTCGCTTTCAACCGGTCGCCGATTGCCTTCTTCAGTGCAGCCGGCTCGACCCAATGTCCAAGATATGGCGCGTGGGCCACCAGGTCGACGTCATGTTCATTGCTGCCGATCGGCTTAACGGTCGTTCCGATAGCGGTCGATCCCTGCAGGAAAATTCCCATTGCCTTAAGCAGGGGATCCTCCGCGTCGGCCAACCATCCGCCGACCCCTTCGTAGCGCACTTTCGCAAGGTCCGCCTGGCTCGGCGCGATTTCAAGGGTGGCACACATGCGCTCAAGAGCGCCGATGAGCATTCCGTCCCGCATGACAAGGCGATGATCGTGAAACATGCATTCCTCCTGCGCCCGAAAATGGATTTAGCCGTAAGATTTGCTCGTCTAATTTCATACAGATAAATCGAACGCTTGCTATCGTCAAGCTCTGTGCTATGTTTTTGTACAGATTAACCGAACGGCGCGGCACGCGAGTGCACGCGCCTTCAGTGATTCAAGGGAGTGATTCGAACATGTCTTTGGCTGCCAAGCTCAAAGAACTCAGGGGCAAGAACCGTCAATCCTTGCAGGACGTCGCGGATGCCATTGGAGCGTCCAAGACGCATATCTATGATCTGGAGACCGGTCGCAGCACCAACCCCTCAATAGAACTTCTGACCAAACTCGCCACGCATTTTCGCGTTGCTATTGCCGACTTAGTTGGCGAGAATCCAGAGGGGAAAGACGAGGAGCCTGGTCTAGTCGCAATGTATAGGGATCTCAAATCTCTCGCTCCGCAAGACCGTGAAACAATCCAGATGCTGATGGACAGGCTCAAACCAAAGGGAAAGTAAATGGACATCTTGCGGATGGATCTAGCCGACACGGGGTCGCCTGAAGGGCTCGTCAGTCTGATCCTGAAGCATGAACCAAATCTTCCGCTTCCTGTACCGATCGAGGAGTTGGCGCTCCAGCTCGAGATTGAGGAAATTGCCGAGTTGCAAACGGAAGGTTTCGAGGGCGGTTTAATCACCGACACGGTACGGAGCCGCGGAATTATCCTTGTTAGAAAGGGGATGAACCGGCCGCGTCGCCGATTCACCATTGGCCACGAGCTCGGGCACTTCCTGATTGCCAACCACATCCCGGACAAGGACGGTCAGTTCCTCTGCTCGAGGGAAGATCTGCGAGCACTGTCGGCGAAGGAAAGCGACCGGCGTGCAAAAATGGAGGTGGAAGCGAACCGCTTTTCCTCCCTCATCCTGATGCCGCCACCCAAACTGCGCGACGCCTTCAAGAAGCATCCCTCGCCAAGCCTTGAACATGTATTCGAGTTGGCGGACCGATTTGATGTCAGCAAAGAAGCCATGGCGCGGGCCTATGCCGAGTATCACCCGGAAGCATTGGCCTTCATTGTCGTTAAGGATAAGAAGGTTGGGCGGGTCTATCACAATCGAAAGCGCTTTCCTTTTGTCGTTGCAAGCCGCAACAAGTCGGTCCCGCAAGGCTCAACGTTTTACCGACGGGACCTCCAGATCGGCGTTCCAAGCGAAATCGAAAGCCGGCTTCCCGATCTGTGGATCGACGTAGTCCGAGGGCAGCGCGCCCCGTCTCTTAGCGAACAGGTCTGCCTTCAGAAAAATGGGTTTGCCTTGATCATGCTCTGGCATGAAAGCGCGGAGGAGGACGAAGAAGAAAACGAAGACATGACCACGCGCGACCGCTGGCGTGCCCAACAGGAACGATATCGCAGGGATTGAACTTGATGAAAGGCCATAACTTCGAGCGTCTCAAATCACACATCGTTCCCCTGTCAAACTCCAAGGCATTCGAGACGGCTCGGCTTGAATGGGACCTGGTCGGCGTCGAGATCAGTGAAGAGTTTGATCAATGTCCCTGCGGTCAGGATATTCTGGAACATTGCTACATTCGAAATCGCCTCAATGGCGCGACGACCTATGTCGGCAATGTCTGCATCAACCGGTTCGTAGGAATCGAGACCGGTAACCTCTTTGAAGGACTGAAGCGTATCCGGGAGGACATATCCGCAAATGCCAACGATGATCTCATCGAATATGCGTACCGAATGGGATATCTGTTTGATGAAAAGGAATATCGCTTTCTCAAACAAACCAAACTCAAGCGAAAGCTCTCCGCCAGGCAGTTAAGCTGGAAGCAGAAAATCAACCGGCGGATTTTGAGCCAGACGATCGTGCACCGGAGGGGAGCGCACGACTTGCGCTAGGGCATGTTGACAAAGTGCCTTCTCAAATCAGCTGAGGTCTTATTCAAGACTGTCTTTAAGGAGGCAGTGTGCACGTGGTGACGCAAAACGATCGTTTTGGCTTGGGGGGCAAATGCCAGCAACTGCATTTTCAGTAAGGTTCGCGCGCGAACTCGATGTCGACCAACTCGCGACTTTGATGACCGGCGTCCAGCCAAGGCATGACCACGATGGAGCTGAAATTCTCAGCACGTTCGGCGATGCGATCCGCGCCGACATCCAATGCTCATCATGTGGGAAATTCGGTGCTCACATCGTTCGCTCCGCAAGGTCGCGAGCATCCAGGGCAATTCTTCGGCAGGCCCACTTCAGGTTTGTCGATCCCAACGGCGGCGACGCCCACCATCCATTCTGCGAATTCCACGGGAACGACGAAACTCGTTCGACCCAGGATAGCTTGCTCGACTTCGGATCGGAAAAGAGCGCGGAAACGAGGGCCATACGCCTTCTGGTATGTAAGGGCATCGAGCAAGGCATATTTGACCAGCGTCGTATCCGGGACATGCGGCAGTGGTTTTTCGATCTTAAATCGGCCACCCGCTTCACGGTATCGATGCCGCTGGAGGCGATTTCCTGGGCCCATGCACTTCAGCGCCACCCCCATCATCAGCGCTGGCAGTTCCACCCATCCCAAGCGGAGATGCCCGCCTTCGACTGGAAAGCCGCCGCAAAAAGGCAGTTCACCGAAGAGCACCTTCATCTGTTTGAACTGGTGAAGGGCGGATTGATCCCGTTCGAGGACGTGACGTGGCGACAGGCGAACGAACTCGCTCAAAAAAATCATGGGCGCGAGGTGTTCGACGTCACCAAGCTCCAGCCCTACTATGAGGCGGCGATCTCGCTCTGCACCTTCGTCGCTGCGAACGGCGGCATCGATTTCGGCAAGCGACAGCCCGAAATTTATCGATGGAAGGGCGCGCCAACGGCGTTGCTTGCCCTCTGCGCGCTGATGCTCTTCGTCTCCGATTGGGACATGAACGCTGCGATAGCAGCCTTCGCAAAGCTGTTGTCCGCGCCGGAACCCAGCGACCTCGCCCTCGGCAACGTTATCGGACTGAACGCTTTTCACGAATATGGTGCGTGGCGCCTCGTCATCGCGTCCGCCGAGGTCGCCGCTAAGAGCCCAGACGGACTGGATTATACCGCCCGGCTCACCGCTACTGAAGCTGCATTACGCGAGCAACATCGGCAGTGGAAGGATCACTAATCTCAAGGGCTGTGCAGATCCGCTGCACCTAGCCGACCCCCTTAGGAGATCAGTGCTATCTCGCCGGGCTCGAACCACTCCTGCCGTATCATCGCATCGCGTGCCAGCTCCGGATCCGCAGCGTAGTAAACGACGGCAAGGCTTTGCTCCGCGCGGCTGCAGGTCACATAAAACAGTCGCCGTGTCCGATCGATGGTCGTCTCCTTGCCGGCTGCCTCATTCTCAAGATCCGTCTTGCTCTTCGCCTTCGTCGCGAAAAGCTTGTCATAGGCGAACATGAAGCCACGCGCTTCCTCGTCGCTGACGACGACCATTACCCGTGGGAACTCCAGGCCCTTGACGCCCTGGTGGGTATCGAACTGCGACACGCCTCGAACGTAGCGGTCATACTTCTCGATCTCGTCGAAGGGCGCCTCAAGCGCCAACCGCCAGCCGCCCGACTCGCTTTTGACGTCGACTTCGTCCTCTCCGTCGGCGGCGTCACCCGCCAGAGCGTCGCCATCGCCGTCAGGGGCAACAACATCGGCGGTGCAAAATGGGACCAGGACGTCAGGGATCGTGAACAGGCGGGTCTCGGCGACATAGCGAAGGACAGCGCGGGAACTAGGCTTCGCCTCGGCCGAAACGAGCGCCAATAAGCCGTCGCAGGCCGCCCTGACTTCGCCGAGGATCTCGACCTGCTTGTCTCCGGCCGTTTCAAGCGCCTTGCGCTCGAGAAATGGCGACGTGCGCCGAACGACTGCGGCGGCAGCAAACCGATCCCGCGCGCGCAGAGCTGTGACGAGCGGCAGTATCTCGCGGGTGAACAGGCCGATGCCTGCGCCCGTCCCTTGCAAGAAGCTAGTTCGGATGCGCTCAACGGCATAGAGCGCCTCGAAAAACTGCTCGAAACCAAAGCGGCGCGCAGACATCAGATGCTCCAACGCCAGCGTCTTGATCGCCGCGGTCCCGTGGCCCCATTCCGGATCGCCTGTGATTTCGGCCATTTTTGCAGCTATCGCCACCTCAGCTGCGGTCTTGTCGACGATCGCCTGCGAGACGACGAACAGACGAACAGTACCCTGCGCTGCGTCGCTGCGTGGCTGCTGCTCCTCCCCGTCCTCATCATGCCTGATCTTGTTGATGAGCGTGATGACGCGCGTGGGGCAGCGATGGTTCATCCGCTTCCTCGGCTTCGCCCAGACCTCCGGGATTGCCTCGGCCAGGCGATCTTTACCGTCGGCGTAGATCCGCTGCATCATGTCACCGAAAAGCCCGAGGCAGAAGGCGTCACGGTATCCCTCCTCGACGTCGAGCAGCGCATCCATCAGCCTGCGGTTCGTATCCTGGCTTTCGTCGATCAGCAGTATCGGAAACCGCGTCACGAGAAGCCGGCGCAAGCCGGGCTTTGCGCCGAGGAAATCGGAGGTCATCGCGATGACCTCCGCGTGGTTGAGGGAATCCCGCGTCCGGTTGTCGCCGGTCGGGCTGTAAACAAAGCGCGTGATTTCGGCGAGGTTCGCGCGACGTCGCTGCTTGCCCTCGATCGAGCGCGCGCGATCAGATGCGGCCTTGCTGGTAGCTCGTCCCTTCGCCTGGGCCGCCTCCAATTCCGCGATGTCCTCAAGGAGCCTTGTGGACAGCCACGCCCGGATGTCAGCGTCATAGCCCGCGATCAGCGACCAGGCGAACGCATGGATCGTGGACACTTCAACGCGCGGATCGAACTCAAGCCGCTGCTTGATCTCATCGCACGCCGCGTTCGTATAGGTGATGACCCCGATTTTCTGACCGGATAGAGATAGCCGTCTGCCCTGATCCCTGCAGACAGTGCGGATGACTTCGACGAGCGAACGCGTCTTTCCCGATCCGGCCCCAGCGTAGAGAAAGAAGCTCTTGGGCTTCTCTAGGTTCAGGCAGCCAAGGATGATCTCGTCTGCCTCCGCATCGAATTTATCGTCGGCCGCGCTCATGCTTCGGCCTGCTCGATTGCGGCGGCGACATCCTCTTTAATCTGAGGCAGGATTTCGACCTGTTTTTTCTTGAGCTGCGCCAGCAGCCACTCCAGTCCCTCGGCGATGTAACTCGGAACAATGATGTCATCGAAATTTTCGACCTCCATGACGTCGAGCGCAAATTCAGCCTTCTTGCCGCTCTTCAGGGCGAGATACATTCGCTCGCCGATCGCGGCCGCTCCGCCGCCATCCGTGATCGCATCGCGGAACTTGCGCACCAGACCTGTGCCCGCGAATTCCGAGAAAAAGCTCAGGTTCTCGAAGACGAGCGCGTCCTCAAACGTGTAAGGATACGCCACTTCCGGCCCTACGATACCCGGCGAGGTGACGCCAAGTGGGATCTGATAGGCAGCGCGCACCGCAAACAGGGGGTCGCTGTCTTCGCGGAGCGTTTTGACCCCGCAGTCGGCCCGCATCAGGTCATCGATATCGTCGAGCCGCGGCACCCACGTCTTCAGGGTGGCATTGTTGGTCTTCTGGCCAGCGCCCTTCGCCGGCTGAACAGAGGCGCCGCCGGTCTCGGCCAGCGTGTCCAAGTCGGTGATGATCAGGGTCAACAAACCCAGATGATCGATCAGGGGCTTAAGGCGATGCGCATGGCTGCCACCAATCTCGAGGAGCGTGATGTAGCACTGGTTGAGCTCATCATAACGCGCGCGTATAAAATTGGGGACGAGCATCCGTTCGGCCGGTCCTTCCACCAGTATTGCCGCGTCGGCGAAGAACAGATCGGCGTGCTGGGCCCTGAGATAGCGGGTCACGAAGCGCTCGGTTTCGCTTCCAGGACCGAAGACCTCCGACAGGTTGATCACCGTCGAGACAGGTACGTTCGCTGCCATGCCTGCCGGCAGCCGCCGGAAATATCGTAGGCATGAGAAGGACGTCTCGTGCGCAACGTGGCTCGAATGCGTACTGACCACGAGTTGGGTGCGAAGCTTCTTGTTCTCGCCGAGATCCTCATGGGCGCGAAGCACTGCATAGGCCTTTTTGATGAACACCTGCTGCACCTGAGCGTGGAGATGCGCCTCCGGCTCTTCGACGAGTACCAGATGGAGCGGCTCCGTCGTGGTGACCGTCGCCCCGGTCGAGGCCTTTCCCACCCGCATCCAGGCGTCGCGAAAGCTCATCAACCGGAATATCATCGAGATGAGGTTTTGATAGCCGAGGCCGTTATTCGCCTCGGGCAATCGCAATACCGGCGTCATCGCGCCGTCGCCCGCGATCACGTCCACCTCGAAGCTGATCGCCGCGTTGTGGTTGAGGCCGTCTATTGCCTTCAATCGTGTGGAGACACGCGGACGCGGATCCGTCACGCCGGGGTATCCCATACCCTCGACCTCCGTGAAAGCGGCCTTGAAGCTCTCGGTCAGCCGCTTGTCGAAGGCGTCTTGCGCGGCTTCAATCGCCTGCAATGCGCCAAGGTCCTTCGGATCGGGGCCCTTCGTGGGATCGAGGTGTTTGGCATAATAGCTTCGAAGTTGGTCTGACAGTCGGCTGCCGGATGCCGCCGCAGGGGAATCGCCGTCCTCGACGGCCTGCTGCTCTTCACCGAATCCTCGCTGCGCGGGGATGTCGTGGACGCGGATCAGGCCGCCCAGCGGGTCGCCGTCGATCGGCCGTGAACCTCCAGACAGGGCCTGCGGCTGTGCCAGCGACTTGGTGGGCGTGACGAGCTTCCCGGGATCCAACGGATAGGCCCGTATGGTGAAGTGCGTCGATAAGCGCTTGCCGAGAAAATCGACAAGATTTTCCGGCCAGATCGTCAGCTTGGGCGGTGTAGCCGGCGGATCGGCTTCAGGGTTCTCCCCGACAGTGGCCGCCAGCGCCGCCGCGCGCATCGTCTCGGCGTCGCTCACGGCGCCCATGAACTCCTTGTACAGAAGTGCGCGATCCTTCGGCTCGTAGCGCAGCCGGACGCCCAGCCTTCCACCTTCCCAGTCCAGCGTCGGGATAAGATCGCGCACGTGGTGCATCTCCCCCGTTTCGACATGCAACCAAAGGTCCAGCATCGGCAGCGCGCTGACCCATGGATCAACGACCAGATCAACGACCTCCTCGGCGTTGCGCGCAGTTATCCAGCTTTCGCCCAATGCAATGATCGAGGGCCAATGACACAGGGTCAAATCATGCATCTCGAATGGACAACGGCGGGGCGACAGGAACCGCCGAAGGGCGAGCATCGCCGAGGTCTTCCCACTATTATTCGCGCCGACGAACAGCGTAGTCGTACTCGAGAGATCGACCCGGGTGGACAGAAGCTTCCTGAAATTTGCGATCTCCAAAAATTCGATATGCACTCGACCCCCGCCCTCTTCGACAACTCTAGCGTTTAGATGGTTATACGCCGTTTTTTCATACTATCTGTTGTTTGTTTGAGAGCGGCAGTCAAAGTCGCGAAACGTGCCACGACGCTACAGAGGTTGACCGAATCGGAATGACAGAACAGACAGAGCACGAAACCGCCGAGGCTAAACCCGCACCCGGTCTCCCCGAATACGAGATCACCTTTAAAGATTGTGCCGATCAGGAATCCCCAATTGTGACAGGAAGGTTTCGTGGTCACCAGCGTGTAAGGCCCACGCCTGCGGACTGCGCGGGCCGGAGGCAACATTAGCCGCTCACGTCGGAAAGTCACACGCCTCGCCAGAACGAAGTACGGTTGGCGAGTATGCAGGTTATGCCTTTAACTTGCCGCACCCCCTTCGCCGATAGAAAAACCTCGCTTGCTTGCTATGCCAAATCTGCTCGGTTTTTCTGTACTTCGATCGCGCGACCGCCGGCGTGCAAAAAACTGCTGATTGAATCGGCTGCATCTGTGCCGTCACCATCCGGATCGATGCCCGTTGAGACACCCAGTGCCATCGCGATGGGCAGAAAAAGCCGGATCGCCATCATAACTCTGTGTCCGTCATCATTCCCATCGCTATTGGGCCCCGGCAGTTCAACGAAGCTTTCTTGCCCTATCCCGCGGTGCAATACGACCTTGTCGTTCAGCCCAAGCGCTATGCCATGCTTCTCATATTCATCAAGAACGTGGGGAGCGTCGAAAAACGGAACGGTGCGCCATACACCTGCAATTTCCATCTTCGCGTAAATCGGGCCAGTCCATCCGAACTCTTTGGCCAATTGGGTTTGGATTCGGGTGACCCCCAACAACACGTGCAAGAGGATATTGAGGTCGATGATTGTCGGTAAAAGATAGCGCTGGTTCTGACAGAGCTGCAGAAATCGGTCGGCGTGGTCGTATCCATCCAGCCATGGAGCGAGATCTTGTAGATTGTCGCGTCGGAATTTAGAGAGCGGGATGATTATCTCGCTCTCGAAACCTCGACTCAGCTTCCAAGTGAGGCCAAGCTGCTCAGGGTCGTTGTTTGCCGTTTGGCGGCTGATGAAGCCACGGGATCCCTGATACACATTGTCGAATGGTATTGTGTAGCTGCCGCTTACATCCGACATCACTTCTCGGATACGTCGAAGGGATACGGATTTCATTGGCTCATGATCGCCCCAGAAATCGGCGATAAGAAAAAGTCGAACATAAGCAGCATCCTCCTCGGCTTCCGACGTCTCTAATTCTTGGCCGATCCAGTCCGCATATTGCTGTGTGATTTTCGAAGAGCGGCTCCAAAGTTGATCGAGGATGAACCGATCATTTTCCGGTCGAGGCTCCGATCCGTCCCCCACCCGTCGATAGATCCGGCCATCTTTGTGGATGTATGGTGCTTCCGGTCCCCACGGAACTTGGCCGACTATAACGCAGCGACCTTCCGGTAGTCCCATCGTTTCCAGTGGCCCAAATAGCGCCTTGGCCCTGAAATAGGGTGCGGGCTGCGCGTGGTTTGCGACTGCTTGGCGAATGCGCTGCAGGCACCCATCCGCCTCTTCGTTGGCTATGCCAGGCAATGACCCAGCGACAGGATCTTCCTTTGACCTTTCGTTGACGCCATAGAAAATCCACCCACCATAGGTGTTGGCAAATGCGGTCATGGATTTCGCGATCGCGCCGGCGTTCGGCACCTCCCGCTTGTACTCGACGTACCAGCCCTCGGCGACCGAAAAGAGGACAGCAAGATCCTCGACGGCAATACTATCGAAGTCACTCGCAAATGGATTGTAGTCATACTTCATCTGATGATCCTTCGGCCCACTAAGACGATGTCCGTGATTCATTTCCGTCTGTAAAGAGGGGGTCTAGCGGCCTTTATTGAGTACAATTTACTCGACGTCAGCGCATGACGCTTTCGAAATCAACCCATCGGAAGTGATCCCCTAACAGGAACCGGCGGGTTACACAGCCAACAACTGCCCTTGAGTTGCTGCTTTACGCCCGGTTCCAATCTCTCCAGTTGCAAGTCAAAACCAATCGCCTTCACTGCTTCACTGGGTTTCAGGGGAAAGAGATTTACAAATTACTTGAGATTGACCTGCCTGTTCGTGCTGCTTCCTGATCACCCAAAGGGGGACGCCCCGGCGCTTAACACCATTGTGAACGTAATGGAGCCCCGACCGTATGACCGTCTAAAGACCGCACCGCGCTAAGCGAAGAGATCCCGTGCATTCAAGACAACAGCAGCGCAGCCCCGGGGTATTACGTTTCAGCTACAAAAGCGGCGTGGACGCACGGGAACAAGTGTGACCAGTCGATTTACGTCGATGCCTCATTGCTCAACGGTAACGTGCTCCCTGGCAATAGCGCCTGGGGCCGACCCGGTCGCCCGACGGACGCGTTTGACCTAGTCGTAACGATGCGGAACGGCGGCGAGCCGGTTTACGCCATCAACTTTGACAGTGGTCCGGAACTGGAAATCGGCGAAGTATCCATCGCTACGGCTGCGGCGCTTCGGGGTGTCAATCTGGCGGACTACCGAATTATCACGAGATCAAAACGCTCGCGCTAGACCACGTCAACTATCTGGTTTTCCCGGAGGTCGACATCAAGCGAATGTTCCGTGGCCGCTTTACGCAGGAACAGCCCGACCAGGTCGAAGCCGAGATATTCAGCGCTTGGGGTGGTGTTGACCGCCTGGTCGAATGCGGCGCCCTGCCCCAATATAGGAATTAGCGATGTTGCCACGATTTAAACGCCGTTTTTCAGCGCTGGCAGCCTTGTCGCTGGCATGCAGTGTGCTGCAGCCTGCTATCGGTGTGGCCGATGGCGCAGCGCCGACCGACAACCCTGCCGGCTGCATGGTTGACGGGGATATCGTGTATCTTTCGGGCCTTATCCTGCAGGGTGCCGAAAACAGTTTTTACCTGTGGGCCGACGCTCCCGCTTGCGTCTCTGGAACGGGAGATGCAGGCGAAAAATCTGTCGTACACTCCCAACTGATTGAACTGCGGTGCTACGACGACGGTTGGAACAATCACCAGCGCCGGCGGGGCGAGACGTTACAATTTCGCGGTGAGATTGGGGCAATCGAGCCCGATCGAGTCGTCCTCAGCTGCCATATGCCGCTCTAAGGGAGGATAGAAGGCTTCACGAGCTCCGCAGGTTACCAATGTTTGCAAAGCCGAGCACCCTCGATAGTAACATGGTTTGCCGTGGTGCTGGCTCATTTCCCCGGATCAAGCCGCCTGGAGAACCTGGCGGGCGCGAATCATGAATTACCGTGGTCCGTCTCGCCGAAACTCTTGCCTTGTTGATTATCGCACAGGCCACCCAATCATGCGGGCAATACATGGGCAAAGGCGCCACCACAGAAATCCACATTTTCTGCCAAGGAGCGCAAGAGCACCGGCTGCCAGTGGTTGAGATGGAACCTCGCGCTTTCCACGTCCGCCTGGGCAAGCAGATAGTCCCGAACTCCGTTTGGGCCGGCCCATTCGAATGACATTCTGATCGCCGTAACCTGGCTTGTGAGATAAATGTTGATCTCTCTGGCATAGCGCTCATTGAGTTTCAGTCGTTCAATCACATAGGCGAGACGTGCTCTCACGATGGCGTCGATGGCCGCGTTCGGATCGATGTCGAAATCTGCGACGAGACCACCCTCGTGAATGATGATGGTTGCCCGCAGAAATGGAACATTTGGAAGTTCCTCAAGATACGGATGGAAAAAGCGTTCGGCTGGATCATCGGCAACCGATTTGCTCTTTGACTGATTGCAGTCGTGGCAGAGCGGCACCAAATTTCGAGGGTACACGGCAAGAGCGTGGTAGGTTGACCGGGGCAGATGATGGTCCAATTCACGGGGGGGGGCGATACCGCAGATCGGGCAGAGTTCGACACCTGCCATAAGGTTGGCTCGAAGAGCAGCCAACTTTCTACCGGCTTGCGTAAAATCATAGCCACTGTGAATCGCGCTGCGGAACTCGACAGTCAGGCCCGCCCCTTCAAGTGGTTCTGCAGGCGCGCCAGACCCGGCATCATAAACGTCGTAGAGCGCAACGACACTGTCAAGTTCAGCTCCGGTTGCCGCGTAACCCTTCGACAAGCCCGTATGAATGTATGGTTCGACCGCGGCCGCTAGGTAGTCTCGCGCCTCGTCGCGAGAAGGGCATGCCAGTGACCTCATTGGCGTGCCTTTCGTGCTAGACCCGAGAGAATATAGGCAAGCGCCTGACCGCTTAGCGGGGGCGTGAAGTGCTCATTCACCTGCTCGACGCTGGTGTGAGCCTGCACGAGAATGTCGAGAACCTCGTGGAAATCCGTCGTGGATGCGGTCAAGCCGAAAGTGTCGTGGGTCAGCGTGCCGACGTTCTCTCCGAAAGTCTGTCTGGACGGCACCATGACGTCGAACTGATCTCCAACTCGGCGAATGACGCGCACATGTTGGGACAGGGTCTCCTGCAGGATTACCGGCGAATGCGTTGCGACGATTGCAAACGCATTTTTCTCCTCGAGGACCAATCGCAGCGCGTGCAGGACCCCCGCAATGAGAGGTGGATGCAGATGCGTCTCCGGCTCATCGAACAGCACCAGCGACTTCCTCGTCGTGTGAGCGACCAGCGAGGCGATTGCATGAAGCGTAATCTTGTGTCCGGTACTCCAGCTCAGGAAGCTCGATCGGGGATCAGCGCCGATCAGCGCCTGCCAATCGGAACTCGCCACATCGACGAATGAGGCGTCTGCCAGCACTGGCTGCAGGGCAGCTTCGAACAGCGCGCCATCTCCATTGGCAGTGATCTGCCCGACCAGACGAACGAACTCGTCCGCCAGTTGCTCGAGCGATTTCAGCTTTGTGGTGGGTCTGCGATCGACGGCGTCGACGGTTGCTCTTTCGTTATCCGCCCGAGGCCGGGACCTTGCTGTCGCCAATTGTTCGCGCACTTCGGCAACGACGTCGCGCAGTCCGGCATAGACGTACCGCCCTCCCCCCTTCTCGATATCTGCTGCAATCTGCTCCAGTTCAGTCTCGTAGAGACCGGGGACGGAAAAGTTTTCAAACGCACTGTAGGAGACGGCGATAATGCGCATGAACCCAACCGAAGGTGGATCAAACACGCCAACCGACATCAACTGAGGCCAGGCCCTGTCGGACGGGGACGCAAAGGCGACGCGAGCAATTCGCGCGAGCAGTGTGCTTTTGCCCGATCCGTTCCGCCCGATGAGGACCATCACGCGCCGCGGCAGCAGAACCTCGCGCTGGCTGGGCCCGAGTTTGCGTCTGGGGCCGGAATAAAAAATCGGACCAGGGGCATCGAAATAGAGCTGGACCGGAGATGACCACCCGCCGGGATGGAATTTGAATGAGAAGTGCAGGTCTGGAAGCTCGTTTGCACTGCGCGAGTGGATAGCGCCGGCGTCGGCAAGAAAGCCATCGGGATCGATGTTGTCTCGAAAGAGAGATATGCGCCAACCCTTTTCCTGGTTGAACACCTGTTCGAGCTGGGGGTTGGCGACGACGTCATTGAGGATGGACAGTATCTCATCGCGATCTGCCGACGGAATCTCGTTGAGCCGCTGGTAGTAGTCTAGGGAGTTACCAACCGATCCAAATTCGGGCGATAGCCTTTCGAAAGATTCCGTGATTTGAATGTCGTCCTGCTCGGACTGGCCGCGTCGCAATATCTTTACCGGCCCTAAAAGCGTCGGAGGTTGCCCTTCCTCTTGATGGTAGAGGTGATACTGAGTCTTGAATGAATAATCGTTCCAGTGGTCCTGCTGGAGTGCGAACTTCGTCGGAAACGACTGCACGCCTTTTCGGCTTGGAAGCAATATATTAACGACCATTGGCGCCTTCCCTCGACCTGGACACACTGTTTTTCTGCGCGTCTACGCTTGCCCCACTGTCCAACAGACCGGCCAGAAATTGTTCGCGGTCGACACTTGGCGTCGAAACGGCAGAACCGATTAATGCACACACCACTTTTCGAGCGATCTCTCTGGCCGCCCGCTTGTCCCGACCGGAGATGTCTCCCATCGGCTTGCCATGGAGAAAGTCACTTCTGAGCTTGAAGAGGTCTCCATAGGCCGTACCAGTCGCGGCGTCGCCCAACAGCCCGGAAATTCGAAGGCACACACGGTGGGTCGCGCCCTGTTTCACCCCGCCAAGCCGGGGACGTTTTTTGTTATCATGATCTATGGGTGAGCCCAAAGCTGCTTCAATGGTCGAAATATGAGCGAGGAACTCGTCGATTCCGTCCGCCTGGAAGCCCCTAATGAAAAAGTGCGCTATAGGCCGCGCGAACAAGGACGCTTTGCGTGCGGATACAATGTCATCCCAAGCACTATCGTTCAGCCAGGTGATTTCATGATCGCTACCTTCATCTAGCGGATAGAGGAGCGGCCTTTCGTACTCATGGTGTTCGCCATTGTTATCAACATACCCTGCTGGCTCCCAAGTCAGGCTATCAGGGGTCGGTGGGGGAAGCCGCCGAGCAAAGACATCGGAATCGACGGTGTAAACCCACGGCAATACAAATCCTCGCCACTCCGTCTCCATAAGGTCGGCGATGTTTTCCCATGGGATCGTGAGAAGGCCGAAAAGGGCAGCTTCGACCGCCGGTGGAAGGCCTGTCTTGTAGGGTTCAATCCTTCCAAAATCCTGACTGAGATCCACGAGCAGACCGGGCAGTCTTCTGCCCTCCGGCCCCATGTCGTCGTGCCGAACCTCCTCGCTGACGACGAGCCAGTTGAACTGGGAGAAACGTCCACTATCGAGCGACCAGTTTTCGTTCACGCGTTGAAGGATACTAACGTCGAAGAGCTGCTCAAGCTCGGCCGCAGAAAACCGCCGCACTTGGTTTGGGCCAAACGAGATCGCCGGAAGGCGCGATGCCAGATCGAGCGGGCACAGGTGCATACGCCTCGATGCGGTGCTCCGGATGGCCTTGTCGAGACCATCCAGTATCTCGGCCGCAGTCGCTGCCAACTCAGAACCCTGGCCACCGACGAGGCAGGCCAAGCCGAGCCGCCGCAGTGCCGAGGCCAGCGAAAATCGTAACATCGAGCCAGGTCTGACGTGGGGATATCGGGTTTGGCACAGCTCCACAAAATGGAGAAAGGCCGGCAAGTTCTGCAGGTGATTGATATCTGTTTCCGGCACCTGGGCCAGTTGTTCGAGTTCGTGGAGAAAGTCGAGGGGAGGAGCGGCCTGGTCGTTCATGACGATCGCTGTCCCGGTAAATTTCGATAAAGAACGATCCGGCCGGTTGGCACGATCTGGGTTAGGAAATCAAAATCGCGGACGTTGCCGGTCAGCACGCTGGCGCCCAGCTGACGCGCCTGCAGGAACACGAGGGCGTCATTGATGAAGCGACGCTCGTGCCCCTCCCCTTTCGGCAGATTACTCAGCCGAAATAGAAGACCCGCCAACATGCCGGCCTGACCCCAGATGGCCGCGTCTGGCGCGTGGAGCCGATGGTCTGGAATGTCCTCTATCGTCGCTGCGACCGTTTCGAGCACCGTTTTCGTGGAAGCATGTTTTGGGTCGAGCCGACCAAAAGCGTGGGTCAGCTCGGACAGACACACCACCGAATGTTGGCAGAGGCGATATGTGAGCAGCGTGTCCACTTCCACGGGCGATCGCCCCTGCAGCACGTCCAGGTAGACGCTGGTATCCAGAAACAGCGCCCCCCCAATCGCGGGCTCGTCAGCAACCCATGGGAGATCGCCGTCGCGCCTGCGTTCCAACGTTCCGGCGTGTTTTTGAGGCTTTAACGATCGGAGAGCTTCGGGAAGATCAAACCCCAAGATCAATGTCCGACGGGATGCTGCCCTTGCGTGCGACCAGACGGACGCCAAAGTCGTCTTCTAGGGCCAGCCGCGACAGCGCCAGTTCCAACAGCTCCGTGTCAGAAGTGACATGGGCGCGCTTCTTGGCCGCCTCGATCAATTCGGAGGGAACGCGCCCCGAAACCCGGGTATTCTTCGCGGCGCCAAGCAGACCGGCGGCTTTCGCTTGTTCCAGCACAAGCTTATTGCGGGTAGAAGCGATCGTTGCTTCGCTGCCTACGGCCGTCCGTGTTTGCGCAGCCATAAGAACCTCCTGTGTTGAACGGAATATAGATTGCGTTGAACGCCGAGGCAAGGCTTAATGAGTGCTTGCTGCGGGACGTCAGGCAAGTGAAGTAAGCCTATCGCCTTGATCGACTGGGGAGATCGATGGATTCTGTGCAAATCGAAATCGCGCGTTTCCTTGCCGAAAAAGCGATGCGGCAAACGCGTGCGACATATCAGCAGGTAGGGGATGCTGTCGGGTGGAACCACCCAACAGGGCGCGGCCTGGGCAAGAACCTGGAAGTCGTCCTCCACGCCCTGCATGATCGCGGACTTCCGCCGCTCACGACAATTCTGGTCAAGCGTGGTGAGAGACATCCTGCATCGGACGCAATGACGTATATTCGCGGAGCTTTAGGCGATATCGACATCGAGGCCGCCCAACGCGACGTGTTCGCCTTCGATTGGGGTTCTGTCCCAGACCTGGCGCCCGATAGCGACAGACTTCCTAGCGGCCGCGATCTTTGGCTGACATCATTCTGGGGATTTGACCCTGCGGGTTGGGGGTGCATCGGCTTTGCCGACGAGGCCAAGCGGAATCGATACCTGAGACTGTCCAGTCCCAACGCATTGGTGGCGATCTATGTCACCAAGGGCAAAGGGCCCGAGCAGATGAGAGGTAAGGTCGTTGGCGTCTTGGAAATGTCGCACAACGCCGGACATGCCAGTCAGTTCATCGCAGGCGATCACTGGGCCGAGAAGGAAATGGACCCTGCCTCAAGAGGCAAATGGCTGCTCGCGGTTCAAGCAACACGTGCGTGGCGGATCGTTCAGGAAGACTGGAAGCCTGTGGAGCGGCTATTTCCAGCAGCATACGCAAGCGCGCACGCAGAATACATTGGATCCAGTGGCGTCCAGGTCAGCGCGGCCGAAGCAGAGCTTCTTCTGCAACTCGATGTCTATGAAGTGCCGGTGTATGGGCAAAAGAGCCGCGTCAACGGCGCAATCCAGACCCTCGAGTCCGCCTTGTCGCCAAGTCGCGCGATCCCACCCGCCACCGAACCGTATTGGGTTGGCGAAACCGATGGCCCCAAACATCTCTACATATTGGAACTCAGCGGCGATACATCGGCTTATCTGGGGCGGCCGCCCGCTGAAGTTGATGGCCGGACGATCATCAAGGTCGGGTTCTCCCGAAGCCCATCGGCCCGGCGCGACCAGATCCAAAGCGCCTATCCAAATGGGCAATTCAAATGGGTGATAAAATACCCCCAACCCATTCCAGATGCCGCACCGTATTCGAGCGCCAAGGTGGCGATTGTCGGCGAGGATGCCATGAAGCGGCGTCTTGTAACTGAGGGGGCTGAGGTGCTGGGTGGGGAATTCTTCCTTGTCGAAGACTGGCTCGTTCACAGCACCTGGAGCGCGGGCAGATTTGCGGCAGGGACGGTTATGGAGGGCTGACCGAGATTCAGGTGTTGGCTTCGCGTCCCCAGAAATCAGCGCTGAAATTGTTTAGCTGTTCACCGTCACCCAGCCGAACCTCGAACTGGTCGGGAATGCTGGCGCCGTCATTGCCCGCCCGAAAATAGTCGCGCACGGACCAATGAGCCAACTGCTCGAGGTCCTTCCATTCGCGAAACAGGTTATTCTCCAGGTCCTCCGCAACTTTGCGGGCGCTCGGCTTTCGCTTCGGCTTCGGATGAGCGAGTGCATGATGGTCGAAACGGGGCCGGAACCTATGCTTGAAAACGATCGAGCTGGAAGCCCAGTCATCCTCTGCCGTTCGGCGCCACTTGTAGCTAACACGAACCTGCATTTCTTCGGTCAGACGGAATGGAGGCATCGCCGGATCGTGAACGAGAAATAGCTGGCCGTCGCGTTCCTCTACCTGGACGCGATGCTTCATCTGGCCAACAGCAAACGTCAGATCACTGCCGGCCTTGCGTGCAGAATACAGCGTCTCATCCCGCTTCCTTGCCGACTTCGCGATCCTGTAGGCAGCGAGCGCCCTGTCTAAATATCGAAGTTTTGAGGCCACGTGCTCACCGCAGTCGTAGAGTGGTAGGCTGCTGAGCTTTCCAAGGTGCTCTGACCTGATAGCCTCATCAACCAAGTCATGGAGCTCGCCGCTGTTGAGCGCGTCGATGGCCTGCTTCTCGCGGGTACTTAGGTTTACCAGCCCCATCTCTACTCTCCCTCCGCGTAGATTAGATTGCGACGCACTCGAACGTAAGTCAATTCACTACCTAGCAAACCAGCCTCTTCCATGCCTTCGAATTATGGCAAATCTCGCAGAGTAACATCTGCGTTTTGAATCAGATTAATCCTCTCCCGAGCTAAACGTCTCTACGTCTTCAGAAACGTCACCCCGACCTTGGCTCCGCCGACTGAGAAGCCCGGCATCCTCGAGCATCTCCATATCAGGCAGATCTCGCAGCGTGTCGAAGCCAAAGGCTGAGAGAAAATGTTTCGTCGTCACGTAGGTGTAGGGCGCGCCGGGCGTCGGACTTCGCGGCCCGGACGAAATAAACCCCGCGCCACGCAGTGACCCGATCGTGTCGCGACTAACTTCCTTGCCGAAAGTCTTAGACAACTCCGTCCGCGTGACCGGCTGAAAATATCCCACCGCCATCAGCACCATCGCCTCGAACTCGGATAACGCCGCCGCCCCTCCCCGCGTCGGCGCCGAAGAAGCCCGGATCGTTTCCGCGAAACGTGGTCGGGTTCGGTGCTGCCATCCGCCGGCGACCGACACCAGTTCATACGGCCTGGAACTGAGTTCCTCGCGCAAATCATCGATGAGCAGATCGACGCTGCAGTCTTTGCCGACCACCTGCGCCAGCGTTTCGCGGGAAACCGGCTCAGCGGAAGCAAAGATCACCGCCTCGACCCGCAGCATCCATTCCCGCCAGCGCATCTCCGGCGGGAACTGTTCCAGTTCACGATCATAAAGAGGATCCTCTGCGGCGTTCGCCTTTCGGCGCGATGATTTGGGTGCAGTTGATCCGGCCATGGTCACAACCCAAATATCCGGAAGGAGGAACGACCGGAGAGCTCCCGTACCGCCTCAAAGCCTTCGAGACGCTCGAATAGCCGGGTGGCCGCCCAGCGCGACAGGTTGCTGCCGGGCGCAGAGGCCGGAACGGCATCCTCGCTCAGCAACCTGCGGATCACCCGCTCGGCGCCTTTGGTGCGCAACTTCGGCGCCACGGTCAGCAATCGCGCCGCGCTGCGGTCGATCTCGACGGCGGAGCGCAGTGCAGCTTCGACGCCATCGACCAGCGCCAGGCAGATGGCTTTTGGATAGGCCGGCTCGCCCGGCCGCACACGGCCTCTGCCGCCAAGTGTTCGGAAAGCCGAGCCGTAGCGTTCGGGCAGCAGCAGCGGTAGGGCTTTGGGCCATTTCAGCATATGGGCCAGCACCACGTCGGCGAGGCCCAAAGCCAGGATCTCGGCGTCCGGGCAGGGGGTCGTGATCGCCGATATCAGATCGGCGATCACGAGGGGTGCCGCCCGCCCGGACTTGATGGCGGTATCGAACACGTCTGGGATTGAAGTAAGGCCGTCATCCCAACGGATCCCCAGAAGCGCGGCAAGCTCCTTAACGAATGGCGTTGTGATTGTCCCGGATTGGCGCGTCAGCATTCGTGTGGCGGAAAACAGCTTTCCGGCAGGACCTGGATCGTCACCAGCGGCGGTCAGCAAAACGGCGTCGCGGATGGTGGGTTCTTCCTCGCTGCGGCCGAGCATTCTTGCGGCGACGGTGGCTGATTTGAGCGCCAGTCGATCGCGCCAGCAGCCCAGCCACGGTGGGTCGGCACGGATCAGATCGTCGAGAGATTTCAAGGCGATACCGGCGGCGAAGGCGGCGTCGGATTCCCTCATGTCGTGCGTTCGCGGCCGCGTCCAAGCTGGTAGGCGGGGCGACCAGGCGGGGGCCGTTAGAGCAGATGGGGCGGGCGAATCCATGCGCAGGAGTGTAGATTAGATGCGCGGTTAATGCCAGTATTAATGCGGTAAACCGCACGCCACGTCGCCGCACGATTATGTCCGATAATCTTGCATTATCGGACGTCGTGCTCTTTATATGAAGAATGGCCCAAATCATCGAGCAGAGCACCGAAATTCACGTTGAGGAGACCTCAGCGACGTCTCTCAGCACGGCTTCTGACCGTGATGTTTCCGCGCCGGACGTGTCGGGCGATAGCCCCCTTCCCTCTCTCGTCGGCGAGAATCAGACGCCAGCTCACCTCGCAGGCCTTGCCGATCGCGCCAGGGGTTACGTCGAGGCGGCGAGTTCGGCGAATACCCGCAAGGCTTATGCCTCGGACTGGAAGCATTTTGCTGCTTGGTGTCGGCGGTCCAATCTGGCTCCGCTCCCCCCGCACCCGCAAACAGTTGGGCTCTATATCACCGCATGCGCATCCGGCAGTGCCATTGGCACGCCTATAAGAGGTGCCAAGGCCCACTCCGTCTCAACCATCGAACGGCGCCTCTCTTCGCTTGCCTGGAACTATGTCCAGCGCGGCCTGACGCTTGATCGCAAGGACAGGCATATTGCCACGGTGATGGCCGGCATTCGTAACAGCCATGCCAGGCCGCCCGTCCAGAAGGAAGCGGTTCTGGCAGAGGATATCATCGCCATGGTCGAGACGCTTGATCGCGGCTCTCTGCGCGGCCTGCGCGACCGTGCCATGCTGCTCATCGGATTTGCAGGAGGTCTTCGCCGCTCCGAGATCGTTGGCCTTGATCTGAAGGCAGATCAGACCGAAGATGGGCGCGGCTGGATCGAGATCCTCGACAAGGGAATGCTCGTCACTCTGCGCGGCAAAACCGGATGGCGGGAAGTCGAAATTGGCCGCGGTTCTTCAGACATCACCTGCCCGATCGCGGCAGTCGAGACTTGGGTCAAATTCGCCAAGCTTGCGCACGGTCCCCTCTTCCGTCGGGTCACGGGACAAGGCAAAGCGGTTGGGCCAGACCGGCTGAATGACAAAGAAGTGGCTCGGCTGGTGAAGCGTGCTGCGATGGCGGCCGGCGTTCGCGGTGATCTTAGCGAGATCGAGCGTGCGTTTAAGTTCTCCGGTCACTCCCTTCGTGCTGGGCTCGCTTCGTCTGCCGAAGTCGATGAGCGATATGTCCAGAAGCAACTGGGGCACGCGTCCGCGGAGATGACCCGTAGATACCAGAGACGACGTGATCGCTTCCGCGTGAATTTAACCAAGGCTTCAGGTCTTTAGCAGGCCCCTCCCCTCCTCCGCATGAAATCGCAAGCGAAGATTTCAGTGCCGAATTTCTCGCTTAGCGCTTCAATTGAAACCGGGAGCTAAAAGCCACAGCCGGCCCGGAAAGCCGGCTCCATCAGAGCAGTCATGCTGATTCTCGCGAGATCATAAGCCATTGAAATCATGGTAAATGATTTCCTACAGGAACTCTATATCAATATTTCGGTTCCTCACATGGTATGAATTCGGGTTGGTGCGCTGACCATCGATAAGTACATCTTATCGAGGGTGATTGATTTCGGGCCGCAAATCAGAAAGAATCCGGTAAGTCCCTGGCCGCTCGGCCGTCGAAACCGTCGATCGTGAGGTTTGCTATGGCCATGCTGCCCCGTTCAAAGACCGCCGTCGATCGCCGGGCCGACGAGCTCGACACCATCGCCAGCGTGCTGCCTATCGACCGCCGCGACGAACTGGCTGAATTGCTCACCGACCAGGATATCGAAACGCTGCGCCATCTGGTCAACGAAGGCATGGGCGAAAACACCCTGCGCGCGCTCACCTCCGACCTTGCCTATCTGCAAGCCTGGTCGCTGGCCGCAACCGGTGCCTCCCTCCCCTGGCCGGCACCCGAAGCCTTGGCTCTGAAATTCGTCGCCCACCATCTCTGGCAGCCTGATCAGCGCGACATCGACCCCCAACACGGAATGCCGGCTGATGTCGAGCAGAACCTGCGCGAACAACGGTTTCTCAGATCGTTAGGGCCGCATGCGCCCGATACGGTGCGCCGGCGGCTTGCCAGCTGGTCGACGCTGACGAAATGGCGCGGGCTGACGGGTGTCTTCTCCTCCCCTTCGCTGAAGTCCGCGATCCGTCTTGCTGTCCGCGCGACACCGCGGCCAAGGAAACGCAAAAGCGCCAAGGCGGTGACCGGCGACGTCTTGGCAAAAATGCTCGCGACCTGCAGCACCGACAACCTTCGTGATATCCGCGACCGGGCAATCCTGATGGTGGCTTTTGCCTCGGGCGGACGGCGTCGCAGTGAGATTGCCGGTCTGCGCAGGGAGCAGCTCACCGCCGAGCCACCAATCACCGTCGAGGGGGCCCCTCCCCTCCTCTCTCTCGCCATTCACCTCGGTCGCACCAAGACGTCAGGTGCCGAAAGCGATGAGGTCGTTTATCTGACGGGTAGACCTGTGGATGCGCTGAATGCCTGGCTTGCGGCCGGAAGGATCGAGGCGGGGAGCATTTTTCGGAAGATCGATCGCTGGGGGAATGTTTCGAAGCGCGCGCTGGAGCCGAGTGCAGTCAACCAGATCGTCAAACAACGGGCGGAGATGGCTGGACTGGAACCTGGGGAGTTTTCGGCGCACGGGCTGCGGTCGGGTTATCTCACGGAGGCTGCCAATCGTGGCGTTCCCTTGCCAGAAGCAATGGAGCAGTCCCGACATAGATCGGTCCAGCAGGCCTCCAGTTATTACAACAACGCAAGCAGGCGAACAGGACGGGCTGCCCGCCTTTTGCTGTAACCGATTATTCCATAGTGAGACGCGGCCGTATCTATCAAATGCTGCCAGAACAGCTTTTGGGCCGAGATATGCAAAGTATCGCGCGTACGCACAACTTTACGCGCCAGCCGAAGCGATTGAACAGACCCCAACATTTGATAACTCAGACCTACTGCGTAGCTCTGTAAAACAAAGCCCGCCCGGTGGGTATCAACTGCAGAAGGTAGTCAAAATCGGTGACATTGGCTGTGAGGACCGTGAAGCCCAATTTCTGCGCCTGTAGAAAGAGAACACAGTCCTGAAGTGCTCGCAGGCGCGCATCTTTTTCATAGCCCTGAAGGCGGCACAGCATGCCGGATAGGAGTGCTGCCCGCCCCAACACGTCAGGATCGGGCGCGAAAATACGGTGCGGCTTCATGTCCATGATGGTCACACCTATCTGCCGGACCGCTCCCTTGGTGCCGGGGTGTTTGGGATCTAGGACGCCGACAGTGTGCATCAACTCCTGGATAGCCACAGTCGAATGATTGCTTATCCTGATATCGAGGAGATCGGCAACGACCTCCGGCGCACGTCCCTGCAGGCCGTCGATATAGACACACGTATCCAGAATAATATCTTGGCCACTGTCTGCCCGATCACTGACGAACGGGAGTTCCTCGTCCTGCCGTCTTGCTAAAGTGCGATAGGGATCAAACCGAGCCCAGCGGAGCGCCGCGTCGAAATCAAAGTCCGACAATTTAGAAACCCAGCTTCATATCGGGATCTACTGTACCTTGCGTCTTGCGGAACGTGGCTCCGAAATTGTCGTCCAGGGCAACATTTGCCAGTGCAAATTCGATCAGATCCGTGTCTGTCTCGATACCCGTATGTTTTTTTGCCTGTTCAATGAGAGCAGGACTGATACGGCCGCCGATCCGCTTGCTCTTTTCACCCAGCAAGCCGGAATGCTCAGCGGCTTTCATCACGGCTTCGAACCGGGCCTTGCTGACGGTTACAAACTGTCCAGCCTTCGCGGACCGGGCGGCCGCCGTGAGAACGCCGTCGGGCGACGACGATGTGATGGTTTTTTCGCGGCCTTGTTTTGTCATAGACGTCTCCAGAGATCACAATAATGTCTGACATTATCGGTCTTTGTCTGACAATACGCGATTTGCACTTGCTGTTCAAGGCTGCAGCGAGGAACCGAGGTTGCTGCCTTTCCGAACCACCCCTCTCAATCCCGATCTGCCGCTGATGATCGGGTGCATCGGTTCGGTTTCATGCGTCATTGAGGGCACGGAGCATAACCCTCCCGATTGCGCTGTTTCTCACCCCGCCTGATTTTAATCTCGATGGTCCGAGGACCAACTGCCTTTAGGCGTAGGTCTCTTAGAGATCCTTAGCGTCCGCCGAAAGCGAGAGGATGAATGACCGCCTCGCGAGCCAACGCCTTCCGCCCAGCCGTCTCGCTGATAAGCGTCCCATCACGGGGCTTCCGGCCTGGCGCTGGGCTGGTCTGTTCATCGGTCTTTTGATAAGCTTCGTCATCGGTCTGTCGGCCGTGCAGATGCTTGCGGTTCAAGGCCTTGGCACCGCGATACCACTCGACCCGACGCGGCGGCTGGTCACGACGGGGATCTACAGCTATATCCGGAACCCGATGCAGCTGTCGGCAGCGTTGTCCTGGGTCGTCCTCGGAGCGTTCCTCGACAACATATGGATCGCCGCGGCTGCCGTCATGGCCTGGATTTTCGTGGAAGGCATTGTGCTGGCACCACCGAAATGACCTGCAGCAGCGGTTTCCCCAGTCCTGGGCGGACTATCGCAACGCCGTTCCGGAGTGGTTGCCACTCTGGCGCCCGCATTGCACCGCAACTGCAATCCGACCTCGTTCGGCTGCCGACGATCCCGGCAATACTCAACGAGACTCTACGGCTTTTTCCGCCCGCCTATACGCTTTTTCTCCGTGAAGCCTTGCGCGATGTCGACATCCAGGGAAATCGGATCCGTCGCGGAGACCTTGTTCAGGTCATTCCCGACATCACGCAACGCGATGAGCGCGTCTTCGAGAACGCCGAACGATTTGAGCCTGCCCGCTTCATGCGCGAGCCGGATTGGCCGCCCTACGCCTACCTGCCCTTCAGCGCCGGACCGCGTGTCTGTATCGGACAGAATTTTGGCCTGATGGAAACGGGACTGGTGCTGGCGACCGTGCTGCAGCGCATGCTGCCAGAACAGTGCGACCAGTTGCCGAAACCGGTGGCTCGGTTCTCGCTCCGGCCTGCCGGGGGCCTCGTTTTAAGATGGCGAACGCGGCGCTGACCACGCGCCGTTGACGAACCTATGGCTTTGTCCGTGAGGCGGCACGAAACAGCGCGCGCGATGACCGAACCAGCGGTAGCGATTGCGGGCGATGAATGCGTAGACGATGTCGCGAAGAGAACGGGGAAAGATGGAGAGGATGCGAAGAGCGCGCCAGGGCATCGAGAGGTGCCACATCAGGGCCAGTCCGGCATCGGAGCGCACAAGTCCGCGATCGCCTTCGATCACCAGATAAGTTTCATCGAGATCATCAGCCGTCAGTCCGTGCCGCGCAGCCATCTGCGTTCCCTCGTCAGACCACGCGGAAACAAACCTCATCGTCTGATCGCGTTCGTGACGGAGGAGGAAGTGAACCCATGACGAGCAAAGCACACAGTCCGTATCAAACACGACGATTGTCGATGATTTGTCATCGTTCCCATACATGTCCTTGCTCGCTCCAGTGGCCTGAATGTCTCGTCGTGCTCGGCCTCTCGGGCTGTTGGATACCGGTAAACTACAGCCTGCGAAGCGCACGTGAACATCCTATATCGCGTCTTTCCCATCAGGGTTAAGAGGAGGAGTTGTCTCGCTGCAGCCAATTCAGAAAATTCCGCTGAACGGATCTACGAGCGCATGAGCAGAAACACGCTTCGGGCATTCACGTCCCTTGCCTATCTGCAGGCCTAGTCGCTCCGCGACCAGCGCTTCCCTCCCCCTGGCCTGCACCAGAAGCCCAGGCTCTGAAAGTCTTCGCGAACCATCTGTGCAGACCGGAACAGCGCGACATCGATCCTCGCCACGGATGCCGGCTGGTTTGCACGAGCAAGGCTAATCTCGATCTTCGGTACCACATGTGGCCAATACTGTGCGACGGCAGCTCGTCAGCTGGTCGATGCTGATGAAATAACGCGGGCTGTCGGGCTTCTCTTTCTCCACTGCCCTGAAATCCACGATACGCCTAACCGCACGGTAGGCACCGCAACCGGGCAATTTTGATGGTAGCGTATGCGCCCGACGAGCGCTGTCTTGTGGATGCGCTCGGTGGCTGGCTTGCGGTTGCCAAGATCGAAAGCGGGAGCAATTTTCTAAAGCTCGGTCGCTTGGGCAATGTTTCGAAGCGGGCACTGGATCAGAGTACGGCCAATGTGATCGTCAAAACATAGAGCGGCGTAGGCTGGGCTGGAACACGGGAGTTTTATGCGCATGGATTAAGGTCAGGGCTATCCGATGGTTCACAATTGCTGCGGAAAAACGCCGGACTGAACCGGACCAAATTTGACGGGAGCTCCAAGGTGAGAGACTGGAGCCGTTCCTTGTAAGTTCCGAAGCGAGTGCGTCGATTAAACGAGCCGATAATAAATTTCGCGCGTCTTGCACCTTCGCTCCGACAGCCTGTGGGTCGATCCGACTGTCCTGGACTAACGCACCGTCAGCGACAGGCCATACGATGATTAGAATCCTCCGCTGAAGTAGGCCTCTGACAGACTGGTTCGCATGCTGGTAGCTACTTTAATCACTCGTCTTCGCTACATTGTCCTTTATCAATAGAATCAATGCTTTGCGATGTTGTCAGCTGACGACATCGTTCGCTTTCTGAACGCCCTCAACCTTTGCGACCGCCGGATTATCTCAGGCCCGCATCTCGCCGCCTGAGTTTGCTTTCAGCAGCGCCATCAACATGGGACCAAGCGAAAACTCACCGCGACGGGTTCTCGATGTCAAATTACGTAGATATCCCCCGGCCGAATTGATGTGCCCTGCTCGCTCAAGTATCGCTGCCATTGCAACCGCGGCGTTTTCGGGTCCCATCGCCTCGCAAGCGTCCTGATAGGCCGACGCGGTCACACCCAAAGTCGAGCGGACAACCACCGCGGCCGACATAAGGTCCCTCCAATTTCGGACTTCGCCTCCCGGCCCATAGGACTCTATCTCGGGGCATGCCCGCATAACCAACCCAATTGGGAAAGCTTTTAAAGGCTCGGCCTGAAGGCTTCGATTTTGCACGGCCGTTTTGCCCAACTCCATTTCAGAGCTCGGTTCAAGTTCAGTTATAGAGTCGGTATTTGAATTCTGTATGTGGTGACGGATACCGCTATCACTGGTGTCGGATTCTTGCGGAAAAACTTGGCATTGCAGTATGTTAAGAACGCCGTCACGCAAAAGCGACAGTTCGTCCAGGATTGCTTCAAAGTCCGTTTTCGATTTGGCTGTCCGCAGCCGCCCTACTGCCGCTACATACGTGGTCTCGATCGTCGCCCAGTCACCAGCCGCGCCGTCTTGAATCGCAGCAGTAATGAGCTTTCTGACATCCCTGCGGGCGATAGTCGTGCGTTCTTTGACGAACTTTAGACGTCGGGCATCTTCGGCAACCTGTTGCGCCATGAGCGCGAATTCCTCCGACCTTGCAAGTAGGGGGCTAAGACTGAATCCGTAAGCGGTCTCGACAGCACCGTCCCTTGCACGCCTCACGTAACGCTTGCCATTGGGGCTGTCGTTGCGATTGATCAACCCAGCATTTACCAGCACAGCTAGGTTCTCTCTCAAGGTCGTGCCCGCGATACCGTTTGCTCGAGTGATCAACTGGGCATTAGACGGAAAGACGACGAGGTTTTTGCCGTGGTTCAGTTCCGTTTCGGGAAAAAATGAAATGAGAGCGTTGAGTACGGCAAGCGCACGATCGCGCAAACCAAGAATCGCTCGCGCATCGCAAACGTCACGGTACACTTTCCACTTATCAGCAGACTTTCCATCCCGAATCTCGGATGTCTTGAATTGGGCTCTGACCAACGCAAGCGTCATAGGCCGCCGCCCGAAGGGCGTCGTTACACTTCCATTATGCATTTTTCTTCTACCTCTCGATCGGCAAAAGAAATCCGCTCACCAAAACGGCGCCAAGACTCTTGACTGTGATTCATGAAAATGCGATTCTCAGGCTGCTTAGACCAATGAGAGAGGCTTCCATGACGGCAACGTTTGGGGGCCTTTTTCTTTTGCGGTTTCTTCCTTTTCTAGCTCTCGGAGCCGGACGTGGTCTTCCGGAAGTTCTCGTAAAGATCGGGGATACGATCCATCACGAACTTGGCAAAAGCCTCGTCTCGATCTCTATCGATTTGGATCTTGCAGACCTTGCCTGTGACAGCGAGAGTCGCAATCTCTTCTCCATCTACAGACTTCGCGATTAGGGCCGTGGGTCTTACCGAGTTCGGCTTATCGACTGCCTTAACTGCACGAAGGACTGCAATGAAGCGATCATCTGAGGACTTGTGGCTGAACGACTTATCATTCGTCGCTTTCCGCGCTTTGACATCGACGCCGTCGGCCTTCAGAATGTCAGCAAGCTCTTGCCACCGGGGGCGGCCAATTTTCGGAGCTCTGCCAATCGCTTCGGTCAACCAGCCGGGAACTGCTCGGCCCACGTTGATAAGCTTTGACGCCTCTTGGCGATCAACTGAAAGAGCCGTCTGAATGAGCGTCCGGTCAAAGCCACCGTCTTCGAGTTTCAACGCAAATATTGAGCGCTCAATGAAGGTAAGGTCTTCGCGCGCAGAGTTTTCGATCCCCTGCGCAACAACGAGGCGATCGTCTCCTAGCTCGCGTACATAAGCTTTGACCTTGATGCCAAGTTGATTGGCCGCACGCACACGACGATGGCCATAGGCAATCTGGTAGCGGCCTGTCTCGCTCGGATGGTTACGAACGAGGATTGGTATCTCCTGCCCGTGCTCCGAGAAAGAGGTCTTGAGCGCTTCCAGAGCGGACAGGTCTTGGTCCGCGAAACGATCGGCGAAAGGGGAGGGGTCAATAAGGGACGGATCGAGGTCAATCGGCAGAGCGCCTTCTGCAAACTGCCGCTTGAGTTCCTCGTAGTCTCTTTCAACTTCCGAGAAAGTGTCCTTCAGGGACCGCACCGCGCCTGATGCTACACGCTGCATCGGTTGGCGGGTCTCCGCCGTCGGCACGACATCTGGCCCAGCGGCAAAGAGATTGCGGACTGACTGAGTTCGTTTGCTCATCTATGGTCTCCCCGATCAAAACATCTCGCTTGCCGACCCAGCGGCATCGTGTCGTCAGCTGACAACAAGGTAAGCGGTTGATTTTCTTGAGGGTGAAGCATGTTTATCTGCCCCACACATCGTTAATTAGACCGACAGCTTCGTGGTTGACGGCATTGATTGATTCCATGGCGCGGTCGTAGGTCGACCGCCCGACTGCGCCGCGCGACAACTCATAGAGCGATTGTTTGGTCAAACCGGCATTGGCGATCGCCGTTGACTTCCAAGCTGCTGCAGCCATGACATCCGTCCCAAATACATCACGAAGCAGGCCGACGATTTCCTGTTCCGGGACGTCTCGCGGGTCATGGCGAGTAACCAGAAAGCGTAAGAAATCGTAATCGAGCTTGCCTCCAGCTTCCTCAATGACGGAGACAAGATCCGATGTCATGAGAAGGAACTGACTCATAGACGCTACGTCCACCATCTGCGGATGAACGGTGACAATCATGCTGGTAGCTGCGTTCAAAGCGCCCATGGTGAGGAAGCCCAGCTGGGGAGGGCAGTCAATAACAACGATGTCGTACTCGTCTTCGACTTGATTGATTGCGCTCGCGACACGTCTAAAGAACAGGTCCTCCGGCCGTCCGCGGTTCTGGAGCATGAAGCGCGGCGTTTGATGCTCGAACTCCATCAGTTCGAGATTGCCGGGGACGATGCTGATGCCCGTAAAGTAAGTCGAACGGATCACATCCTTCATCGGCACACGTTGGTCGTCGTATCTTATTGCGCCATAAATGGTGGCATTTTCAGCAACGTCGAACTCGGGTTGATACCCGAACATCGCGGAGAGCGAGGCCTGAGGATCCAGATCGATTGCGAGAACCCTGTAACCCTGCAGCGCTAAACCCTGTGCGAGATAAAGTGAGGTGGTCGTTTTGGCGGAGCCACCCTTGAAGTTCGCGACTGTGATGATTTGAAGTTTGTCACTTTCCCGACGGCGCGGCCAAAATCGCCCAGCTTCTTTCGGGCGCGCTTCAGCGAGGTATCGCCGCAACTCGTTGATCTGCTCAAGGGTATACGAGCGGCGCCCTCCGGTACCAATGTCGGGAGTGGGCCCGAGACCATCCAGCGACAGTTGGCGCAGGTACCCATCAGAAATTCCAACTATTTCGGCAACTTCACCAGAAGTGAATGAGCGAAGCGACTTTTGCGCTGTCGGTGGGAAAGCGCGTTCGCCAACCGCACGAAGTCGCGCAGATAGCGCCTCAGCACGCTGCGTGATATGCGCGGACGTTGCTGCCCTGTTTATGTGCCTGTCGATCACGTTCAATGTAGCCTCAAGTTCAAGACGGTTTGCAAGCGTCAGACGCGCGTATGCCGTCTCAAGATAGCGCACGATTCTATCAGTGCTGCAAGAGAATTAGAGTTAACAAGAAGTGAACGAATTTCCGTCGCATAAGCAGCTCAACTCGATTTACTGACGATGATTCAAGGATTTCCACCTGTTCTCTCTTGTTGGCGCTGCAACGGCAAAATGCAGATTTGCACATAAATCTCCTCATCGTAGCCCACCACGAGCTCCCTTTCTAAGAGCCGGACCAGCGAGTTGCTAGAATCACCTGAGGTGCAGATCTGCACGTAGGCAAGCGGTGAAGAGCGCCATCGCGACTTCCTGAGACAGATGCACCGTCTTTGAGCGACGGTATTTGGCGTACGTCTCGCCTGGGACGTCTCCTAACACCGCAGGAGAAGAGCGCGACCAGTACGATGATTGCAGACCGACTTATCTTCTGGCAATTGCCGACCGTGGAACGGTCGCAGGTTGCGTTCGTCTCCTTCCAGCTTCTGGCCCGACAATGCTGGAGCAGACCTTCCGCCAGCTTCTCGATGCGGTTCGCTCCGCCCTCATTCTGGCATGGTCGAGAGTTCGCGCTTCTGCGTCGATACGTCCTTGGCCGCGGGAAGGGGAGGGGGCCAGCTCCATCTTGCGACGCTCACCATGTTTGCCGGTATCATCGAATGGTCGATGGCGAGCGGCTACAGCGAAATCGCCACGGCCACCGATCTCCGCTTCGAGCGCATCCTGAAGCGAGCGGGATGGCCGATGCGGCGTCTCGGCGAACCTGCTCCGATCGGCAACACCATCGCCATTAACGGGAGCCTGCCGGCCGACCGCGTCAGCTTCGAGCAGGTATGCCCGCCAGGTTATCAGTCGTTCCATCGGACCGACGGAGCAATGCTCAGGAGCGCTGCGTGATCCAACTGCGCTCCCATCCCCGCCTGGTCCGCAAACTGCAGGACGCACTCGGTGACCAGCTCTTCATCGCGCTCGACGACACCACCGTGGTCGAGATCATGCTCAATCCGGACGGCCGTCTCTTCATCGAACGGCTGGGGCACGGCTTGGCACCCGCTGGCGCGATTAGCACCGCCGCAGCCGAAGTTGTCATCGGCAGTGTTGCGCATGCGCTGCAGTCGGAGACCAACGACGAGCGGCCCATCATCTCTGGTGAACTTCCGATTGGCGGACACCGCTTCGAGGGCCTGTTACCGCCGGTGGTCTCCAGACCAGCATGCACCATCCGCCGCCGAGCCTCGCGTCTTATTCCACTGACCGAGTATGTGAAGTCGAAGGTGATGACCGAAGCCCAGGCATCTGCCATTCGAAGCGCGATCGACGCTCGGATGGACATCGTCATCTCAGGTGGCACGGGATCGGGCAAGACGACACTCGCCAACGCCATCATCGCCGAGATCGTCACCGCGACCCCGGTCGATCGGATGGTGATCCTGAAAGACACCGCCGAAATTCAATGCGCGGCCGAGAACGCCGTGTCACTGCATACCAGCGATACTATCGACATGGCCCGCCCGCTGAAAAGCACGATGCGCCTGCGTCCGACCGCATCACTGTCGGCGAGGTCCGCGACGGCGCGGCACTGACGCTGCTCAAGGCCTGGAACACAGGCCATCCCGGCGCGTCACCACAATTCATTCCAACACGGCGATTTCAGCCTTGCGCCGGCTGGAGCAACTGACGGCGGAAGTCAGCCAGCAGCCCATGCACGAGGTGATCGGCGAAGCCGTCGATCTCGTCGTCTCCATTGAGCGAACCGGGAAGGGGAGGCGGACCATGAGGTAATCAAGCGTCTTTCTCTTCAAAATACGCTTTAAACGTTTCGTCAATGAAGTTGTAAAACTTCGGATCGCTTGTGATCGCGTATTTTTCCTTCAGACCATCGTCTGTTATACAATCCCATATTTCCCGATTTAATTCCTTTTTGGATGAGCGGTTAATTGGAAATCCGGGCGCAAATTTGTCGCTTTTTTGCATGGACTCTATCAAAATGCGTCTGGTCATAGATAACGAACGAAGCGCCTTTGTATCCGTCCGCCAAGCTCGATACTTCGAACCCACCAAACTAAATTTCTCCAGGATTTCGGACCCGAGAAAATATATCTGAACATAAACTGGTGCACTTCCAATATAAAGAATAACCTTACCGCTGCGTCCCTGACGAAAACTTGCGAAACTCCATTCATCAGGACGAATTTTGCGACCTGGATCATCGTCAGAAACCATTCCCCAGGAAGATATCTGCTCGGCAACAAGGAGTTCCTTCACCTCCTTGAACCATTCGTGGAACGGGGGGAACGCGCATAGTTCGCCATCAAAATCGTAGTAGCTGTCGAAAAAGCTTGTCTTAGTAAGAGATACCTTACTGTACCCATTTGCGTGTATCGACCCGGGTTTGAAAAGCCTCGACGGAGCGGCCCGACTTAGTAGTTTTGCCGTACCAGAATGATAGCGGCCAGGCATGTTCCGCAACCAGACCGCTGACGACTGACAACTTTCAAAGTGATGACGAAGTGCTTTCATTGGGTCTTTAGTGGCAATCCATGTTGCCACCATCTCCGGCGTCCAGAGGTCAGGAAGACCATCAACCGAGATTTTCGCGGGCACAGACTTAAACGGGGTTAACCCCATTTTTTCGGCTCGACGCTCGGCTTCCTCCGGCGTCAATCGGCCCATAAGCACTCCTAGTTCGATCTTATCACGAAGTTTTTCAAGCCTAAGTTCGCGTGGATATTTTGGAAATCGAGGGTCGTCGGGATAGATATCTTCAAGATCCGCACTGCTTTCAGCAGTTCCATCGTTGTAAGCCTCTAAGGCTTCCTCGTTTACCGGCCTCGTCATCATCGCGGTCAAGTCAATCGTCATATTCACCTCGCTGGCTTCAAATGAAGGTCTACCCTCCACAGGCTAACAAGGCTCCAAGGGAGTTGCTTAGCCAAGGCTTAAAGCTATCCGTGTGAAACGATGTGAGGAACCTAAAAGGTCAATTTTCTACAGCAATATCAACTGCTTAAATGTCAGTTTGTGCTGTGAACGTTCTGCATGGATCAAGGCCCCCTGTCGGTGCTTTAAGGTGGCACCGGACAAACAACGTGGAGCCCTTGGATGCCGACGCAATGCCTCAAACACACAATTGGACTGACGACACCGCTAATGTCAACTCCACTCGGCCCTCCCCCGAGAAAATCGACTTCGACAGCAAATAATGGAGAGACCCCGCTCCCTGCGGTTGTCCGCAGCAAGCCAAACATTTCGTTCGTGCACGGTCTTTGCGACATCCGCCACGACGAGGCTGAGGCTGTCCTGGCTCGGGTTCCCAGCAAGAGTGTCGATCTGATCTTCACAAGCCCGCCTTACAACATTGGCAAGGCGTACGAGCGCTCGACGTCCCTGGCTGCTTATCTTGAACAGATGAAGCCGATCATCCGCGAATGCCATCGCGTTTTGTCGGACCATGGATCGATGTGCTGGCAGCTCGGAAACTATGTTCACGCCGGCGAGGTGGTTCCGCTCGATCTGGAATTTATTGCGATGTTTCGCGCGCTTGGCATGAAAGTGCGCAACCGCGTTGTGTGGACCTTCGGACATGGTCTGCACTGCTCGCGCCGTCTTTCGGGTCGCTACGAGACGATCGTGTGGGTTACCAAATCTGACACCTACCACTTCGATCTGGATGTGATCCGGGTGCCGCAAAAATATCCGGGAAAGCGTCACTTCAAGGGACCGAAGAAGGGGCAGCTGAGCGGAAATCCACTCGGTAAGAATCCCGGCGACGTCTGGGATATCCCCAATGTCAAACACAACCATCCCGAAAAAACCGCGCACCCGTGCCAGTTCCCGGAGGCACTCGTCGAACGCTTCGTGCGTGCGCTGACGGCGCCGGGCGACTTGGTTCTCGATCCGTTTGCGGGGGCCGGCACGGTTGGAGCCGTCTGCAACGGTCATGGACGCCGCTCGATCCTGATCGAGAAGGAGCGCGCGTACGTGGACATCGCTCGGCAGCGTCTCAATGAGGCGGCGGTGCGTAAGATCGGACAGCACGGCTAGGCGCCGGTGTAGCTCCGGCTCGCATCCTCACGATCAAGCAGGTTTCCACCCAAATTTCCATCACTCAGTAGGGCATCGAAATGCCGAAGGAGAGTCTGTGACCAAAAATTCGACCCACAAAACCAAGAAACTGTCCAATGAACACCTCCATCACCTTCGTTGGAACCTGCACACCGCGCGTGGTGCAACGCAGGATTTCGCGACGACCTTCCGGCCAAGCCAGTTCTACAGGAGCTTGAAGGGACACGTTCTCGAAGTCTCTGCACTTCACGGAATTCGGCTCGTAGCGGTGCTTAGCCAGCCTGTCGAGCACGCCGTTTATATCGCACTGCCTGCATCCAGGACACTCGGTGATCTGCTGGCGACGTTGTTTGTCGACATGACACCTGACCTGCTTCTTCACAGCTTGCGCCATCTGCCGGGCTTCGATCCTGATGCCGAGGGCTGGCAAGGGAAGGTTGATGCGAAGCTCAAGGCGTTCATCGACGTGATCGAGCATGGCGATCATTCCGAGGCTCTGGAATGGCTGCGCGACAGCTGGAACCGGGCATTCTCGCTCGGGCCTTATCGGGCCGCCAATCGCACGGCCCGCGACTCTGAGCAGACGCGCGGAAACGGCAACTCCATCAACAATACCGGAAGGGACAAGGCATGATTTTCTCTCCTGCTATCATGGCACTGGCAGACATGGCTCACGAGGCCCCCGGTTCTTCCCGCGCTTTGCTCGATGACACTTCCGGCCGGAAGGGTGACCTCTGCCTGGACGGTATGGCACTGGTGGCTGACCCCAATGACACACTGTATTTGCGTTTCGGTACCGCAAATCCAGGCTCGATCGCGATCGACTTGCCGGCGGGCACCATGTTGTCAAACTTGCGCGTCGCGATGTGGTTCTACCCGCTGCCAGCTCTCATCCTTTACATCCTGCGCCAGTCTCAGGTGTCCGGCAAAGCGCTCAGCGCGCATGAGGATGCGATGATCGCATCCTATCGGACCGCCTTTCTCGACTGCTTGGTCCGTGGCGACTGGGTCGCGCGACGTGCGGCATACATGCGGACCCAGGAGCATTGGCAGCACCGCTGCGTGACCGAAGCCGCCCCGTCATGAAGTGATCTAGTCGGCGCCCTGCTGCCATCGGCGTAAGTCCGCACGGCGCGGCAGGGTCTGACGATCCATCCAACATCAATGCTTCATTTTGACGCCATCGCTCGCAGGAGGCGTCAGCGAGGAGCATTGCCCAATGCTTCGGCTACCCCAATCGCATCAAAGGAGTTCCAGATGCAGAAAACACAGAAGGCCAATAAGGCCAAGGCAAGCAAGACGGCAGAAACGTTCGTAGCACCGGAGGAGCACCGGCCGCTTCTGTCGGAGGTGAGCGGCTTCATCGCTTCTCTCGGCCGGCGGGACGCGGCAGAAGCGCTCGAGCTCGGTCGGCAGCTCATTCGCGTCAAGTCGGTGCTGCCGGAAAAGTCCTTCGGCAAGTGGCTGAAGCTGGAGTGCGGAATGACAGTCCGCAATGCGTGGAACCACACTATCCGCGTCGAGAAGTTCACCGTGGAGCAGCAGGAGCTGCTGATCGCTGCCGCTGTGAAGCCGACCGTGATGACGATCATCGCGACGGCGGATGCGCCAGTGATCACGGAACTGCTCGGCCGGATCCTTTCGGGCGAGCAGTTCACTGTCAGCAAGGTCAAGCAGCGGATCAAGGGAGACACGCCGGCGAAGGCTGCAACAGAAGGTGGCGGCGCTAACGGCCTTCGCCGTGCCGTCGACGCCAGGGTGAAGGTAGATCTGGAGGTGATCAACAAGCTCGTCAAGCGCTCGCTCAAGGCTGTCGAACTGATCGTCGCCGACATCCGCAAGGGCAAGCACGTCCCGAAAACCAGGCTTGCAACAGCGGTAGAAGCCGACTGCCAGAAGGCGGGCATTCTGCTGAGCGCGGTGATCTCGCCACGCGGCTCTGACGCTCCGCTTCCGGTCGAATGGGAAAAGGCACGGCAGATCATCTCCCGTCTTGGGGATTCTCCGCGCTACCCCGGCCGGGAAGAGTTCCACGACTGGGTCGTCGATGCGGCGCTGCCGGCGCTGCGTTTCGTGGTTCTCGGCGAAGCGTTCCCCGGCACTGCCGGCTTGATCGGTCAGGTCGCTGTGGACATCGCGGATGATGGCGAAAACGATACCGCGGAGCATGACGCTGATCAGGCGACGGCCGCCGTCGCAGACGGGCTTCTGAACGAGGAGATCAATGGTGGGGCAGGGGACCATGCCAAGGAGGCACCGGCAAGAACGCGTGTCGCCAACGTGCCCTCCATCGCACCTATCGAGCTTTCCGCGCCAGAGCCTGAGGTTCAGGCCGAAAGTGCCGCGAATGTCTGATGGGAGGAAGAAGAAGACCGCCGGCGCAGTGTCGCCGGCGGTACGGGAAGCTCGCATGGCGAGGCGCGAGCCTGCCAAGGTATCGTCTCGCGGGCTCAAAGCCTGCGAGCACCATGGCGAGTGGAACACGCTCAACCGCTGGGAGAAAAGATCCCAGTGCTTTCCTACCTCGGCGACATCGATCAGTGGCATGGCCCAACAAGCTCCAAGAGGTGCTCGTCTCGAACGTGGAGACGCGATGCGCTGGGCTCTTGCGGAAAGCCGCGGGCCGCCGCGCATGGAACCGTGAAAACCCGAAAGCGGGCCAACTCGATCAACCCCCACCTGACCGAAACGCTGAAGGAATATGCCGTGCCAGTCACCATCAACTTTGAAATTCCCGTCGCCACCACGGGCTATCCTCGGCGGGCGCGAAACCGGAAGATCATCAGCGCCACTCTCACCAGAGAGATCGACGTCGCGATTATCGACGCCCACGAAGCACCAATTGCCGCGACCCTACCTGATGGTGAACTGCGTGTGCTGAATGGAGAGTTCTTCCAGGGCGCAGGTGAGGTGCCACAAGCAGGCGCTACATTACACATTCAAAAATATCCTCCAAACCGCGCACTGATCAACGTTACCGACTATTGGTCGGTTCATCGCGACCTGTGGCGCACTGTGGGATTCGATGGGGACGTTGACCTGAAACATCCTGCTAATACTCTTAACCTGCCAGGCCTCGGTATCCGGGATCTCGATAACGAAATCGCTCAAAGTCAGCTTGATACCTTCGCTGACCGCAGTGATCGTCTAATCGTGGTCGACGACATCCTGTATTGTAAAACCAAGCAACCTCTGCTTTCCGTCAACCGGAGGCACTATCACGCGAAGGCTTTGACGGTTGATCTGGTTTCCGACGGCGACGCATTGCTGCGTGATATCCTCAACGGCCATCGCAACAGCTTCGGTATCTACTCGTTGGCAGATCACGAACTTGCTATCGAGCGGTGTCGCGGTCTCTCGGGGACCTGTGTGCATCAACCCGATTTCGAACATGACTGCGTCCTTGCGCATCGACCTGATCTGTTCGACACAGATACCACGGCGCTGAATGCCGCTGTCTACGCACACCGTTTCCTCGGAAACTTCTTTGGGGTGCGGATGTCAAAGGCCGACCGGGAGGGTCACGCTGATCTCATCAACCTCGGGACGGATCGGATGTGTCAGGTTCTGAAGCTCGCTGACTGCTTGAAGGCCTATTGCGAAAAGGGCTTCGCGGCGTTGTTGAACGATGCGACTGCCGATATCGTCGAGCGACCGGATACAGATCCGTTCTGGACTGCCCATCCAGCGGAGTTGATCGAGCACCGAAATTTTGTTCGGGCTTGCCTGGATTGCGAGATGGTGAAGCTCGAGTTCGGATCCGCTGGCTGACCGATCTAAATGGTGCATCAGCAAATCTCGAACGGGGTCCTCTCGCGATCGGCATGACGCGGTTCCTATTCTGTGGAGCAGAGACCTCGATGCCGGAGCTGAGGTCGACGATGCTTAGACCCGCCGTACCGACCATGCCGAATTTTTGTGCCCGGATGCCCGCTCGGTATCCGGGCATTTTTTTGCCGCGTCACCCGTTAACCATACCGGGGCTCTTTCTGTTCCGGATGCGTTCTACCGGCTTGCCGGGATGGGTTCTCCGGGCTAAATCAACAGGACTGCGGGATTAACGTGCTCCTGCAGTTACTTAGCGGCCCCCGCCGATGCTGGACACATCGAACGAGGGCCTGACCCGCAACCTTGTCGAGAAGGACTTGGGCTATGTCGACCCATAACTGCTTCGCTTCCGTTCCGGAAGCATTTCTGAAGATTTCTCTTGTTGAACCTGATGCCACCGGGCGGCCCACCGAGCTCGCATGCCGGATCGCACTGGTCAGCATCGTTCGCGGCTGTGGCACCCACGCCCACGCTTGAGCGCTGATCGCAGCCATCGAACCGGCCAGTTTATCCATCTGTCTGATTGATCGTCGTGATCGATCGATGCGGAAATTATTTCCGCATCGGCAGACCTGTGCCCGGTTCCGAATCGCCTCACCACACGGAGATTTCCATGACCACGACACCATCATCTGCGACACCGTCATCCGCCCCACAGCTTTCAAACACCATGCTCGCCCCATCGCCGGCCTGCCTCTATCGACACAGTGTCGATCCCGATGCGATGGCGAGCGTGTTCGAACAGCTGGTCAACGAGGTTACATCGGCACTGTCGACCGATGCGCTGGCCGGCGCCCTCGATGCCGGGATTGACAGCATGTCGGCGATCCTGCGCGCCATTCCGATCATTGAGGGAAAGTTGCTCGAACGCGGCATCAGCCTGATTGCGGCCAGCAATCCCGATCTGGTCGTTCTGACCGACAACCTGCGGCTGCCGGTGACACCTGCGGCTATGCAGCTTGTCGAAAAGAACGCGGTGCATCTCTATCGCAGCCTGACGCTCGATGCCGATAGCGGCGGGCGCAAATCCTACACGCCGGACCTTTTGATCCTCAATCGTCCGACGAGGGTTGCGCATGTGATCGATGTCAAGCGTAGCCTGTCGTCCTACGAGGTGTCGCGGATTGCAGCACTCAAGAGCCGGATGCTGGCAGCAGCTCTTGTTGTTCCGGACCTCTTGTACAAGGAACACCGGCGACTGGTGGCGGAAGACGTCCGTGTGGTGATCGTCAATGCTGAAAGCCAGAGGACGGATATCGATGGCGGCATCTGGCCGCTCGGTCACCTTGATCATCTGCTCGAGATCAACGGCGCTGGTGCAGCTATGACGCGACTGCGCGAACTGTTCCGCGACAAGATCACCGCGAACTGGACAGGTGCACGACGACAGCTTCACGGTGCATCAGATCTGCGTCCGGGCGGGCGCGGGCAGGGCGCTGCCACAGCAGACGAAACCAATGAGCGCGCATCATCGGCCGTGCTTGACCCCGCCAACGATGCCGATCCGGCAAAAACTACCGGGCACGGGACCATGCCACGCATCGGCTTCGCAAAGGTTCCGGGCTCAGGGTTGCGATAAACCGACGGCTGCCCCGCACCAGTCCATTCCTTTCTTTCCATCAGGCTTCAGCCGGGATGCAGACAGCGTCCGGCCAATGGGAAACGTCACCATGACGACACCGACCAACATCATCCAGTTTCCGGGCCAGCGACTTCGCCGGTTCCAGACCGCAAACACATCCGGAGCCGAATACATCGCGGGTCTGACCTCCAATACTGCTGCGATCGAATTCGCGGTCGGGGCTCTGGTCGAGACCGACGAGGAACAAGCGCTGCATGTGGCCGCAGTCGTGGGCGCTTCAATCCGGTTTGCCCGCCGCCGCGGCATCAGCATGGCCAGTCTGCCCACGCAACTGCGGCACTGGCTGGTGCAGGAATGCGACCGTGGTGATGCCTCCGCGATCATGGTGCGCGACTGGCTGACCGGCAATGCCAAGTTTCTCGATCTGCCGGAGCTGAACGGGGAGGGCGCCTGATGGTTGGCAGCGTCAGGCCTCGCGCGGCAGAAACCCTCGAACAACGGCTGATGCGCTTTTTCCTCTGCCGTATCCGCCGCCTGGGCATTCTCGATCTTTATGCCAGCGCCGCGAATGTCGAGCTACTGGACATGCACACCATCGGCGAATTCGGTGAAGCGAAAACCAACCTCTGGATCGCGGTAGACCCAGGCGATCGTCTGACCGGCAATCCGGACCACGATCGCCGGGTCCTTGCCCGCCTGCTGAAATCCTCACAAACGGGTGCGCAGCGAGATGGCGGCGATACTGACCCGGCAGATCGGATCGTTGGCATCCCCTATGAGCCGGATCCCACCGAAGAGACGCCGGCACGGCGTGCAATCGTCGCCGCTGCTCGTGCTTTCCACCATGAGCCCGTGCGTCCGGTGAGTGGTGGCGCGTCCGACAGCCGACCACTCTTGTCACTGGTCCGTTCATTCCTTCCACCACCTGACGTCACAAAAGTTGCGGTCGCCTTGCTCGTTGCCCGCGCCGTCGGATCAAGTCTTGCGGGAATGGCCGACCTTCGGGACGCTCTGTCGCGACCGGACCCCTTCATCCTGATCAAGGCGCCGGTCGGCGGGTTCGAGCATCGGTTTGGCCAGGCATTGGAGGAGGGCATTATCGTGCCTTTCTGGGCAAAGCTTGCGGATCTGTTTCACCTGATCTCGCTTTCCAACCGCTATGACGAAAAGCGAAGGGCCAAGAAACGCCGAAAGGTCGCGGTCGCGTCGGGCAAGGCGATCGCCAAATCGAAGGAAGCGATGGTGCGTCGGCAGATCAGCAACATTTTGTGCGAAACGCATTTGCCGGTGATGATCGCGGACGAAACCGACGCCGCTCTGATGTCCGGTATTGTCGAGACCGCCGATCTGGTCCTGGAGTGCGGACCACTTGACGAAGACTTTCTCGCTTCGCTGTTGTCGATCTGCTGCGGCATCGCGGTTGAAGAAACGCTCCGGCAGTTCCGCCAGACACCGTTCGATCTGTCGCGTCTGCATCTCGACGATCTGACATTGGCAGTCCGGCAAGGACGCTCTGTCGACACCATTCTCACTGCGCTCGAAATTCTGGCCCGCCCGATCGCCAGTGAGGACGAAGCAAGCGGCGACAGTGAAGCCCGAGACGGCAAGAGTGGAAGGGGCAAACGCAAGGGCACGGACACACAAGTCTCAGTCGATATCATCCAACCCGACGCCGTCACCGAAGACGATAAATCAGCGGCAAGCCTTGGCTCCATCAACTCATCCACCGCACCGGTCTCCAAACGACCTGCTCCGGCACTCCGTGTCGAAACGCTGGCCGGTTATGGAGATGCGACACCCTGGGCGTTGGATCTGAAGACAGATCTTGCTGAATGGCGGGCAGGAGAGATCGACTGGAGCGACATGAGCACCAAACTTTTATTGTCCGGTCCGCCCGGGACCGGCAAGACGACGTTTGCACGGGCATTGTGCAATTCGCTGCGCGTGCCGCTGGTGATCAGTTCGGTGACGTCATGGCTTGAGCCCGGATATCTCGGCGATGTCCTGCAGCGCATGTCGGCGGCATTCAAGACCGCGCGAGCCAACGCCCCGTGTATCCTGCTGGTCGATGAGCTGGATGGCATTGGCAGCCGGGTAGGGGGAGGCGATCGCAATCGCGCCTATGACGATTACTGGACCTCGCTGGTCAACCGCCTGCTGGAGCTGCTCGACGGTGCCTTAAAATCCGAAGGCGTGATCGTCGTTGCGGCGACGAACTTCCCCGAGCGGATCGATCCGGCGCTGTTGCGCTCCGGGCGACTGGAAAAGCACATCGTTATCCCGATGCCCGATGTCGATGCACTGACAGGCATCCTGGCACATCACCTTGGTGGTGATCTCGATCATGTTCTGACCACCGTACCCGTGGCAATCCCGACGAGCCAATCAGACCAATCCCTATTGCGCCCGCCGGCAGCGAAGAACGCCACTCCCATCAAAGTGCGCCAGCCACCGTCGGAGGGTACGGCAGACCCGGATATTGACAATGCCATCGACCAGAACAGGAGGCCTCTCCATGACTGACATGACCAGATCGACATATGCCGGACTGCGGCCGCTTGCGGTTCGAGCCCTCGGGCAGACCGGAGCCGATATCGAACGACTGGTGCGCGAAGCCCGCCAGTCTGCCAGACGGCAAAGGCGACTGCTGACCTGGCAGGATCTGGATATCGCGCTTCAGGGGAGACACAAGCGAATGCCTGACGATGTCCTCTGGCGCGTTTGCCTGCATGAGGCGGGACATGCCATCGCCTGGTCTTTGCTGGGCGTCGGTGAGGTGTTGTCCGTCACCGTCGGCGTGGAAAATCTGGGGCAGGTGCTGACGCGCCGCCGAAACGATATGGCCCAGACCGAGACCTGGCTGAGGCAAACGATGGCCTGCCTGCTTGCGGGGAGGGTCAGCGAACGGATGGTGCTTGGCGATGTGGTTGCCGGAGCCGGTGGCGATGACACAAGCGACCTGGCCCAGGCGACGGACTATGCTCTGGCGGCCGAGACGAGGCTCGGATTTTCCAGGATCAATCCGCTTCTTTATCGCAATCCCTCCGGCAGTCTCGATCTTCTCAGCCTCGATCGGGAACTGGCAGCACGGGTCAACGAGCGTCTGATCTCAGCCGAGACACTGGCCTCGGAGTTGTTGACGAGCCACTGCAACGATTTGCTGGAGATTGCCAGTCGGTTACAGGAAAGAGGTGTCATGGAGGGGCGCGAGATCCGGCAGGTGCTTGGACTGGCAGAGCCAGGAATGCCGGAACCATAGTGAGCGCATTGCGGTCCAAAGGCTGCGGAACCTCGATTCCAGATGACGGGACGTCGATTCAAAACTCGGCATTTTTGTTTCGAAAGTCCGGATTTTCGATTCGTGCCTCATGGTCATCGATTCAGAAGTCTGCGGTTTCGATTCCGATCTCAGCATTTGCGATTCCGACGGCATCCGCAAAGGCACGTTCGGGATCGAGCGTTTGACAGAAGCATCGGCTTAGCCATGACGATAGTTGGCATGGCTGGCAGGAAATACAGCATCATCTCGCATGAACCGCAACGTCATCCGCGTTGCCCAAAATCCAATGCAGGCTGTGTCCTGTCCCCGGCGAACTGCCAGCACGTCGAGACACGTTGTGGGCAAATCGACAGACATCATCTCAATTTACCATCCCGCGATTCCAGACACGGAATTTACGATTCACCGCTCGAAAATGTCGATTGCAGCGGCGGGTGGTGTCGCGCCATGGGTGCGCGTGTTCCGCCGCGTGTGGCAATCACCACCTCCGGTAACCACCACCTCGGGTATGCCTTGCTTGAGAGATTTTAAAGGTGGTCTCGCTATAGCGGGGGTGCGTGCCGTTCCGTTTTGTCAACATTGGCGGAGCGGTATGGTGTGATCCGCAACCAGCCGCCGGAGACCTCAAGGCATGGCCGCCAAATCGAAACGGACGAAGACGGCCGAGCAGCGGACGCGACAGCAGAGCGTGCGCGACAAGGCCAAGGACCTGCGCCGACCGACACGTGACGATGTTGCCCGGATGCTTTTGTGGAAAACGATCTCTGATGCGCACAAGAGCGGAGATGTGGCAGGCCCCGCCTTCCTCGAAGAGATCTCAAGGGATATCGTCACTGGTCTGGAGGCCCAAGGTTTTGACGATCGCGAAAGCTATGACGTCATCGACGGCCTGATCCGCAAATATGCCGATGGCCTGTTTCCGTTTCGGCCCAAGCGTCACCTCGAACGCAAGGAACCTGGCGAACCCGGCGACGATCCATCCTGAGTGCCTATAGCGCTCTCTATGCAAACGACGTTCGGTATTTATTGGCGTATTCCCCCCATTACTCCCTATAACGGCGTTTGCGCCGGAATCGATTATTTTGAAGCCCTGACTGTCATTTCGCAGACCTGTCATCAAGACTGACCGCGTCAGATTTCCAGGTCATTTGTCAGACCCGCCGGCGAGTTTACGGCCCGGCCGATATCCCGCAAGCAAGGAAAAGCTTAACCTCTCGACACTACAACCTCCGTGTCGATCAGTTGCGGGCAGCATACGGGGGCGTGTGGACACGATGGGGGCAAGCAATCTGATGGTCTATGTGCCGCCGATATTGTTCAATATCGTCGCGCTGACCTTCCTGTGCCTTTGGCGAGCCCGGGTAATCTCCTCCTGGCATTGGGCAGCCGGGTTTGCGCAAACCGCCCTTGGCTTCGTGCTGTCGACCTTTTCCACCCATCCGATGTTCGACGCGTTCAGTTCCGGCATGGTGTTCATCGGTGCCGCCTATTGCTATGGCAGCGGTCTGCTATCGCATTTCGATGTGCCGAATTGCCGTCTTGCCAGACGCAGTCTGATAGCGGTCTATACGCCGGTGCTGGCCTATCTCGTGTTTGTCGAACAAAGCCTCGTCTGGCAATTGTTTCTCACCGATGCAGCCTTTGCGCTCCTGCTTGGGATCGCCGTTGTTACCGTTGCGTTGCGCGCCTCTCGCTACATCGATATCGGACTGGTGGCGGCAAGCATGATCGTCGTGTTCGATTCCGTTCTCAGAACCGTGTTCTTTACCTTCTTCACGGAATCGAGCAACGATCTCGGGGATTTCGCCAATTCGGCCTATAATCTAGCCGTCCACGTTTCCACGATCACCGTCTGCATGATCTTCCCCTTCACCGCACTTGGTGCAATCGCCTCGGCTGCCATCGACAGCCACCGCAGCGATGCAGAGAAAGATCATCTGACCACCCTCCCCAACCGTCGCGGCTTTGAGAAGGCCATAGAAAGAAAGTTCGGGAGCAACACGCCGTACGGAGTCGCGCTGATCTTCGACATCGATCACTTCAAGCAGGTCAATGACACGTATGGACATGCAACCGGCGACCGGGCGATCGTCATGCTGGCCGATGTTTTGCGGCAAACCGTCGGGACGTCGGGATATAGCGCGAGGGCAGGTGGAGAAGAGTTTATCGCCTACCTGCCCAATGCATCCCTAAAAGCTGCCATGACCATCGGCAATCTCGTCAGAGTATCGTTCGAGCATGGTGACTGGGCAAGTCTCGGAATCGATCGCGCATTTACCGTAAGCTGCGGCCTTGCAGCCGTTCTCGAAGAACCTCAGGGTCTCCACCGCGCCTTCGGTCTGGCTGATCATGCCCTCTATGCTGCAAAGTCATCCGGGCGGAATAAAGTTGTCTCCAGCCAACAGTTTCGAACCCCGACGACGACGCAGCCAAGTACCCCACAGCAGCGTCGTCCGCCAACCCGCCTTGTCGCGGGGCAGTAAGGCTCTTCCGGGAATAGGGTTCGATGATGTATTAGAGTAGAGTTTGAGTAAGAAAGAAAGCTTGGAAAGCTCGCCCAGGAATTTCGAAATCCCAGGGAAAATTTGCAGGGGTCCCGGACCTTCCATTCTCGCCAGCTTCGATTCCGACATGAGCGCCGGAGGCTTTTGCGCTGGCGGGTTCCAGATCCCGACATTCACGTTGTGAATCGATCACGTCTTACCGATTCAAAACTGTCGTTGGACCTGGATTGGGTTATCTCTCAGTCTGACTGCTATGAGCACCCAACAGTTTCAGGTTCACCTCGTCCGCATCGATAACAGTCGCAACATGTGCCGCTTCTACAGAGTGTCGATCGAGCCCACCTTGTTCGGAGACTACGCGGTAGAACGTGGCTGGGGGAGGGTAGGGGGCCGTGGTCGCCTCAGGATCGACCTGTTCGCTGAACAGTCTCAGGCGTTACAGCACTTCCTGGACATGGTGAGGCAAAAGCGCGGCCGAGGATATCAACCGTCGCCTTTGCGAGATGCACGAATCCACTGATCCACTATTGCCCGAAAGCCGCCAAACCGAAATTGTTTCGAACGATCAAAGCTTGTGTCTCGGCGAGCTGCAGTTCGGCTGAATGATGACATTCACGCATTCGGTTTTTCAGACCCGGGCAGCGCTTATGATTGGCTTGACTGCCATGATAGCAGTCGCGTCTCGCCGATGAGCGTTCGACGCATGGGTTAACGTTAGGTTGACTACGTACCACATATCTTGCAACCAATCTCGGATTGGGGCGTACAGTCGCTTATGACCAACGATCATTTGAGATTATGGCTCGCAGCGGCTTTCGAAGCAAAAAGCCATAGGCAAATGTATGCAATCGCTATGGAGATCGGGGAGGCCGGAACTTTGGCTTCTCCGGAGATTCGGAAGGCGGCTCGAAGTCTCGCTCGTTCGCTCCACTGCGTAATCGAACTAACGATTGCGGACGCAAGCGTGTTAGCGAAAGCTGACCGACGGTTCGCTGTGTTGTGCGAGCTTTTGAAGAAAGCTGCTTCTGGTACACCGCCAAGCCTCGCTGCGTAAGCGAGTTCTCGTGAAAGTGCGGATCGGCTGCCACTGATACTTCCAATAGAGTATGGAGTACGCCGCGCTATGAGCCGGAAGGCTTTGGCCTAGCGCTCGATGTCGCCGGTAGCGCAGCCGTCCAATGCGATGAACTCGGATGTCGATGGCTGGTTCCATGCTTTGGACACTCCGACAAATCGCAGCCTGCCGCATGTTGTTGGAGCCGGATACCAAGGCAGCCCACATGCAGCGAGAATCTGGCTAAGCGAACCAGTGCAAGGACCCCTAACGGCTTGATCATTTTGGTGAGACAGGTCGCACTCGCATTGGCGTACCCGAGCCTTGAAGTAGCACGATAGATTCCCCTACAGTCTGATGGCGTGACGAGAGCAATTCAGCTCCGCCTCTGTTGTGACTTCCCTCGTCGAGAGTGGGGACTCCGTTCATCAGAGGCGTGAGAACATAGCACGAACAAAATCAACTCACGTCAGGTTTGAAGATGATACACACTACCCAAGCCAACGCGCCTGATGAGATTGAGACCGATCTGGTAGAAGTTATCCTCGCTGCGTACCACGGCCATGCCGTAGCAGCCTTACGTGAAGTTATGGCTGATGCGTCCTTTCTGCACGAGCAACTAAGGACGGCATCGTCGTTCTCAGCTATGGAGCGGCGAGGGGATGACGGCCGAAATTCACCCGAGAGTGAGCGTTCAACGCAGGTGATGGTCCAAATGGAAGATATTAACGACGTCCTTACGCGTGAACCAGAAGGACCAGCCAGTACCGTTGAGCCGGTACGCCGCCCATGGGCTGAATGTCAGATGCTCGTAGGGCTTCATCTAGTCTGGAGCATGCCCGACAATGACACTGATTAATTCACTCCCCGTCATCTTTGCACGAAAACCGGCCGCCAACGGTTTTGAGGCGCGAAAGTACGGAATTCTGTGGCGTAGCGATAGTTTTCATGACCATCCTTGAAATCTTAAATTTCTGGAGATGGCATGCCAAAGTTCATTCTGCATATTCAGGACGGTGTCGAGGCAGAGGTCGAGATTGACGTCGCGAATGCCCACACGGCAGTGAACGATGGTTATAACGCGTTAGCCATTTTTGTGGCTCGTAAGTTTCCACCTGCAGAGAGCATCACCATAACGGTGTCTGACGCCTCGCGGCGACTTATAGCGGTACTAGGGTTCACCTTCTCAGTTCAGTACGCGCCTGGCTTCCTGTCATGAGGAGCAAACAGGCGACACTCCGATTGAGAATGTCGCCTGCTCTGCGGTCGCTTTAGGCGGCGGACCTTACGACCGCTGAGACTTAAGCATCTCTAGCCAGAGACGTTCCCCTTCAGAGCCCATGGTACGATCCCGTACAATCGTGAGTTACTGTCATTTTCGACGAGTGTTGCTATCGTCAGCGAAACATTGAGGTTCATATGACGACTGAGAGACGCCGCGAGATAGTCGAAGCGGTCCGAAACAGAGCCCACGCACTTGGATTGCAATTCGAGGACGATCCCACGTACCTAGACGCTCTCGAAAAGTGGATTGTGGGTTCGATCACAGCAGAAGGTCTTCGAAATCACTACCAGGAGCTCTTGGTAGGCCGCGAGAAAGAGAGGCGATTAGCGTACTTCGTCAAGCACTGTCTCCAGGAAGTCTGATGATGACCAAATTCGGTCTCCGCATGGGGGCGGTGTCGACGGGATAAATTCCCGAGAGCGGCGGACCTCACGTCTCCGAGCCGATCCGGCGCGGATTTGGATCGAGGCTGATCAGGACGGCGAACGCTGGGACACGGGACGTCGAGAAGTCTTATCGTCCTACGGGGTTCATGGCGACGTTCGAAGCGCCAATGGCTGCGGTGCTAGATATCGGGTCGTAGCGCCTGCTTTCCAAGTAATCCGGCGTAACCTGTAGATGGGCAACGACACAGCTCGGCTGCGATTATGACCTGTTATCCATACGGCGTTGCCGTTGGAACAATTTCGCTCGCTGCAAATTCTCAGCTGCGATAAGGAGCGTCGCATGGATATCGTCAGGGCAAAGCCGGAAAAAGACCACCAAGAACTGCGGGAGATCATCCAGCAATACGAGGCCGCTCATGGGTTTGCCGGCGAGGGTGATCCTCAGAATTCATTTTCCTTTCGTGCCACAGAACAAGGCTTCTCGAGCTGGAAAACGAATTGTCAACTTGCGACTGAGGACAGCGACTGCCGGTTCGGACACTTGAAGGCGCTGACGGTAGACGGTGCGTTGGCCGTCCGTTGGCTATTCGAAATCGATGCCGCGAATGCGTCTGTCGACGCTGGAGGAGGAACACCAGCTGGCTGTTGCTGTCGAGAAGGCGCCAGCCGATAAGTGGCCTGCCGCATTCAGCGATCAGTCTTTGACTTCGTAGATCGTGATTTCGTCCGAAGCTTCCCTTACGCCCTTAAACGATGCATGTCGGAGTTTTCCATCGCCTGTCCACGCGCGGTATTCGATTTCGGCGGCGATGATCGGCTCGACGTAAACGGCCGACTTTGCCTTCACGCGGGTTATCGGTCGCTTCGTAGCGATCGCGTCGAGCTCTTTCCTAAGCCGACGCGCGACCGCATCCGAAAAACCTGTCCCGACGTTTCCGACGTAGAGCAGATCGTCGCCCTTGCGTGCCGCGAGCATCAGGCTGCCGATGGCGCCCGTGGACGAAGTGGAAGGCTCGTAACCGATGACGACGAAGGTGTCGGCCTGAACGCATTTGATCTTGCGCCAGTCGCCACCACGGCCCGGCCTGTAGGGCGCGTCGAGCCTCTTCGCAACGATTCCTTCGAGGCCGAGCTCCGCCGCACTCGAGAACAGGGAGGCTCCGTCGGTTTCGAACATCTCGGAAAGCCGGATCGCGCCCAAGGCGTTGCTCCACAGCGGATCTAGGAGCATGCGACGCTCCTCAAGAGACAGCATCGATATGTCGTGACCGTCGAGATAAAGAAGATCGAATGCATACAGCACTGTGTCCGACGACACCTTCGTGCCCCCTCGACCGCCGAGAGACGCCACGAGCAGGTTGAAGTCGCTTCGCCCCTGTTCGTCTAGGATGACAGCCTCACCGTCCAGTATCATCGTCCCCGGACCGAGCTCCCTGACAGCCTTTGCGATGGTTGGAAATCGGTCGGTCCAGTCGTGTCCGCCGCGCGTCAGAATGCGGACCTTGCCGCCGAGTTCAACATGCACGGCGACACGGTAACCGTCCCACTTCACCTCGTAGCCCCACGCCGGGCCCTCCGGCGGCTTGCTTGTCAAAAGCGCGAGACAAGGCTCGACGCGGGCGGGCATGGGGTCGAGTGGTAGCTGTGGCTGGCTTGGATCGCGTGGCTTCCGTCGGCCCCCGCGTAACGGCGCGTCGGGCTCGATTTTCAGGCTCTGAGGTCTTGGGCGATCCGAGGGTTTCCTTGCCATGATCGCAAGGAGACCACGGAAAGGTTAAAGAACGGCCGGCTCGTACTTCACCTGTCAGGGAACTTCGCGAATCCTTCACAGTTATCGGTGACCACTCAAACCAGGGAGGCTCAGATGGCAACGACAACACGCGGGCGCAATCAAGACAGCACACGGGTCGCCGCAGGGCAGGACCACGAGGTCGCATACGAGGCGAAGAAGGAAGGCGTGTCCAAGGCGAAGGTCAAGGAGACAGTAAAGGAAGCCGGCAACAGCCGTGCCAAGGTCGAGGACAAGCTGAAGAAATGAGAGATGGCGGGCCAAATGTCGTTGATCAGAAGAAGCATCAGGCCCCGTGTGTCTCGCCGATCCATGATGTCCAGAGAGCCGAAGTCTCGTTAATGGTAACCAGGCATAGCGGCCTAAGGGCGGAGGTAGAGATCACAAACCGGGGACTGCTATCGGTCGCGGCGCTGGTTTCTTCGATCCTGCTTTCGACAGCTGTCCTGGTCCATGTCGCCGTGCTCGCTGGCCGTCGGAGGCATTAGTGCCAGCCGTCTATGGTTCTCACGACGGGCAACCGTTAGAGGGGGTAGAAGTCGTCCCCGATGATGTTCATGCCGATATTCCCGGTTATCGTCCTTCCCCGCTTATCCCGTGACGAGGATCTCGTTCGCTATCTCTCCGTCGCGAGGCGAGGGGACTGCGATATCGAAAAGCTCGTAGAGCGTCGCAAGGATCATCCTGACCTGTTTGGAATCGGTTCTGTAGTAGATGGTGTGCCCATCGCGTCGGGTCTGCACCAGCTCCGCGTTTTTCAGTATCGTCAGCTGCTGTGACAGCGCCGATTGTCCCATGCCCAACATGACCGCCAGCTTGCCGACCGACGTCTCGTTTTTGCTGACGATATCGAGTATGAGCATACGCTTCCTGTTGCCCATGGCGGTCAGGAGGCACGCGGCCATGGCGATCTCCGCGTCCGAAAGCTTCGTGGTATGCAATCTGGTCTCTCCTGGCGCACGACAATCTTTCCGGTTGGGGTGTCGGTCTGCCGTTGATGTGGCTGATTAGGTCGTCGTTTTCGACGTCCGCCATATGGAACGTTAGGAGTTGCGATACGACGTCGTGAAACTCGCGACGCCATCCCCCGCTCTCATGTGGCGGGAGAACAGAACCGAGCGGATTTCGTTCCGCAACGAAACTCGGCAACGAAAAAAATCCAAGCAGACTGGCATTGAAGTTCCGCGAAGCTGCAGCTCATGCTTCGAGAACCGTGTTGCTAGAAACCGCGGCCCGCGGATCGAAGATGTCGGGAACAGCGGTCCCCGCGGCGCCAGACTGAATGTTAGATGACCGAGACCGTGACCGGTAAGACCGTTGTCCTTGTCGTCGACGACGAACCCTTGATACTAATGACCTTCGCCGACTATTTCGGAGAATGCGGGTTCGAGCCGATAGAGGCCCTCACATGGGACGATGCGCTGTCGCTTCTCTCGTCCCAAAGCGATATCGACATCGTGTTCACCGACGTCAACATGCCCGGCAGGCTCGATGCGTTGGCGCTGTCCCGTCTGGTGTGCAGCCGATGGCCAAAAATTCGCACGGTCGTGACGCCTGCGAGAGTACGACCGGAAGCAGCGGACCTTGCCGACCATGTCGAGTTCATTCCGAAACTTTACGATCTCGAGCGGGTCGTCCAGTTGTTCGGCGCCGATCGCAGACGTGTAGATGATCGGGGTCCCCGTGCGTACCAGGAGGCGTCCGATCGCCAGGTGGAACCTGTACGTTGAAGTGCCGCGAAAACCACCCGCCGGCGCGTCGGGATGGACAAATCTGCAGGAACCTTCGTGGGAGTTCGCTGGACGTTGCGAGAGTGTGGGCGAAACTGGCTCGCCGTCATTCATCCCGGCGAGCCGAGAGGCAGTCTTCCCCCGGAACCTCGGTACCTTATTATGGCTTTCCCGAAGTCCGGCATGAGTGGTCTCGCGGCTTGGTGCGTCTTTACTGGTCCGTGAGGAAGCGGGGCTGCACTGTGCTGCTGCCCCTCTTCCTCGTAGAGTTCGTATCAGCCTTCGGCGTTCTGATTGACGACAGATGTCGCGATCGAAGTCAGAGTCAAGTCGGTCGCCTGCTCTTCGTCCAGCGTTGCCTGAAGAAGGCTGGCCGCATCACTTAAGCCGAGCTCCAGCGCCCAAGTCCGCAATGTCCCATAGCGCGACATTTCGTAATGCTCTACAGCCTGCGCCGCAGCCAGGAGCCCTGCGTCCAGCGCGGGGGAACCCGCATATTCCTTCATGATCTCGTCGCCTTCGTCGGTGATGCCGAGGATAGCGGCGCATGTCTTCGGCTCAGGATCCTTGCCAATGATCTTGAATACCTGTTCCAGCCGCTCGATGTGAACCTTAGTTTCGGCGAGGTGCTGGGTGAAAGCATCTTTGAGGCTTCCATTCTTGGCAGCTTCGTTCATCAACGGTAGGGTATCGACGATCTTCTTTTCGGCGAAGTACACGTCTTTGAGCGTGTCATGAAAAAGGTCTGCGAGATTTTTGGTGTCGGCCATGGTTCTGTTCCGTTCTCGATAGGGGAAAGAAAGCCGCCGGGAATTCCGGCGGCCGCTTTGGCTCACCCGTCACTTGGTGGCGGGAATGCCGAACGAGACGACTGACATTCCCCGGCGATCATAATTATGATTTCGTCTAGGTCTGTCATGGTTGCCGCCTCGTGGCCGCAGGAGAAACCCATCGGAATTCGATATGTTCCGCGTCTGCTAGCCAAGTCGTTCACGGCGGGAGCGACTAGAGAGCGTTGGAGCAATCGCTAGCTCGCCGGCATGGAAAATCGTACTCAATCGCTGCTAGGAGGCATTAGACGGTGTGCCAGTCCGCACAGCAACTGGAGCCCGTGCGGCGGTCGAAAGGCTAAGTCGTCGATTGCCGGTCGTCCCGCATCGGGCTTGTGGCGATCGACGTTTATTGTAGATTGCAGGTCTTGAGTGGAAGGGCGATGTCGGGAGGACGTAGCCTGGGAGGTTCGAATGAATAGGTCCGTGCGTAGTCTTTCGGACAACGACAAGCTCGTGCTTCAATCCCTGCTTGGGCGATTCGCGCTTAGATACCATCTGGCGGGACCGGAGAAAGAAGCCCTTATCGAAGCGACATTTCTGGCTCTGGCGACCAGACCGGAAGTAATCTTCGAGAAGTCGGTAGAGCAGGCGGTCGTGGAAGCGATGGATGCAGTGTTCGCATCGAGACGTCTGTTGGCGAAATAAGTGCTGGTCCGCCATGGAAGCTTCTTCGCGCAGACAGTCATATGCGGCAGCTAACTCGACGAGTACAATAGGGGTGCATTGGCGCGGGAGCGCTTACTGCCCTCGGGCCGGCTTCGACTTCGCAGGGACTATGCCGAGCTCCCGGTACAGCTTCTTCTGCGCGAGCTTTCGGGCACGACGAATACCTTCGGCCTTCTCTCGCGCACGTTTTTCGCATGGCTTCTCGTAGTGCTCGCGACGTCGCATCTCCCGCAGCACGACTTCCTGCTGTAGCTTCTTCTTCAGAACGCGCAGCGCCTGATCCACGTTGTTGTCTCTGACCTGTATCAGCATGGTTGCTCCCGAAGCGCTGCTCTGTCGACCGATCTCTATAGCCACATACCTGAAGGGGATTCAATCTTGACGTGATCCTTGTCCAGCATCGTGCGCGCCGCCGCTCCTCTGATCTCCGTGTAATGGCTGTTCGAGTGTCGGTAAGGTGGAGCTCTTGGTGATCTTCGTCTCCTCTACTGTCAGCCTTGCTGATCTCGGCCACCACACTACCTCCAGTCGGGAATAGGGAGGTAGAAATGAAGGTTCAGAAATTCAGTCTGTCCGACGCCAAACTGGAGCGATCACCTGGACAGGATGCCGATATCTTTGTCGGAAACCTAATCGACGAGAAGGATGGTGGCCCCGTTAGACATGCCTTGAGGAGTTGATCGATTAGCACATCGCCACGCTCCACGCGGTGGCAGACGCCGCTCAGTCTGACGACGCTCTGATGAGGCAAGAAGCGGAAAGCCGACACGCAATCCTCCATTACAAGCCGCAGGGTGAGAGCAAGGTCAATGAGAAGCTGACCTATATCGCAGCTTACATTCTGAAAACCGGCAATGTTTTGACGTCCAAGGAAATGGATTTGCTCCTCGGAGCTCCACGCCGGATGTGAAAAGCCCGCTCGTCGTGGCTGACTTTAGTCGATCGAGTCCAACACTTCGTGCTCGTGACAGCGGCCTCCAAAGCCCGAATTGAATAGAAGCAGCAGATTTTCCCGGTTCATGGGCGAGGACAAGCTTCTCGATGTGGACGGGTGTCTACTCAGTTTCGCCATGACGCACGCTGTCTTCCCGTAGCTGTAGGGCGTCCTCCTTCGCAGCTTCATATGTGTCGAAGATATCAAAGCCCGCGTCGTCATCTTTCCAGCGTCTTTCGCCTTAGTCCCATTGGCATGGAGAATATGTGTAGAAAAATCTGCGATACATCTCCAGACATGACTACCTCGCGCGTTTGACGGTCACCAGCCGAGATCGGTCTCAGTAAAGTCGTTGCCCTTGTAAGCGATCTTCGTGCGGTAGGCTCTGGCGCAGGCATAGGTGAAACAATCACCCATATTGAGTTTCGCCGGGTGATTGACGATCTTACCGAACTGCTGTGCGGCGTCCAGCGCCTTGGTCCCCACATCTCCCGAGATCATGGCCTCCTTGGCTTCAAGGTCCGCGAAGAATTGATCGACCATCCTTCGCGCCTTAGCGAGCATGTCAGGCGTAGCGGGACGGTGGCGGCCTGTCGCCTCGGCCATACGCCGCGTCAGCGAAAGCGAGGCTTCCATGCGAACCACCGGCGACACGTAAAAGGGGCCGTCATGCTGTTCAAGCCTGTGCATCAGCTCGCCGGCGTCGTCTTCGCCGGCGAGGATTGCGACGGCCACGGAAGCGTCAACGAATAGCATCAGTCTTCGCCCCACATTTCGTCAGTTTCTCGTTTGTGATCCCCCGGCGCAAAGGGACCGGCGTCCCTCGCCATCGCGAGAGACTTAGCCAGGCGCTCGCGCATGGGCAAGCTGCCCTTGCGGCTGGCGATCTCGCGCCTAAGCGCCGTCTTTACGGCATCAACCTTGGATGTCTTGGTCAAGCGGATCAGCTCTTCGGTAAGTGTATCTACTTCAGGATCTTTGATGTAGAGCGGCATGATACATATCCTTTCGTGGATATTATAATATCCCGAATAGCATATGCTCGCAATGGTCTCCAGATCTTTGCGAAGGAATGATCGCCCTTTTGCCTCAGACGAAGCGGCGGCGTTCAAGCCGTGCGGGTGGTGGTACCACGGATGGGCGTGGGTGAGGGAGCAGACGGGTCTTGCCCTGGTCATCCACGAACTTGCGACCACTCGCTGAAGTACGGTCTTTTTCAGCTGTGAGGGGGACGCTGGACATCTCCGTCTCGATCGAAGAGACGACTTGATCCATGCATGGGCAGAGCAGGGCGGTCCGGACGTTGTCACATCGCAGGGCGCGGGCGGCAAGGCAGCAGGATGCTGGAGCGCACCGTGGTCTGTTCTAGTCTCTGTAAGTAAAAGAAAAGCCGTCGGGAAATTCCGGTAGCCGAGTTGGCACACATGCCAGCAGGACGCGCTCACGCCGCCGAGCCGACGGACATGCCCTCCGACGACCGGTTTTCGAATTCATCTTGGTCCCGGTCAGCAATGGTCGTCGTCTCGTGATCAGGGCAGAAACCCAGCGGCTTCACATATGTTCCGCGGCGTCTAGCTTATCATCAGACAGCAGGAGAGAGGTCGACGACGTTGAAGCCATCGCTTGTGGTTCTCACCAATCGGATTTCAACGGTAGGTGAGACGCGCGACGGGCGAATGCAGTGACTCGGTAGTCACGTGAACCGTCTAGCAGCCCAGGCCGCGAAGTGGCTATCCCGCGGAACTATCAAGCAATAAATTTGTTGCTGTTTCTACGCCAATTAACGCGTCCGAAAAACGGGAGAAATGACGTGAGTGAAGCTGATAAACATCCGGAGCAAGATCCCGCTGAGGGCTCACGTGAGACAATCGAGCGTGATCTGAAACGACAGGACGACAAACAGCAATGCCCCAAAGAGAACGATGGTGACGAGGCGTCCAATACGTCTACTCTGAAGCGGTAGGTGCCATGAGCGTTTCCGTGTGGGATAGCGTATCGAGAACTGACTTCGTTTCACGCGGCATGTCTATCCTCAGCGATTCGACTTCAGCAGTTGGAGGATTTGGGGATGGTGCCAGAACGATCGCAGGATAGCGAACTGCTGGAGATCATTGATCATAAGCTAGTTGCGCTTATTCATGAACTAGCAGACGCCAATTGGAGCGTTGATGAGGTCGTCCTGGCCATCGGGTCTATCCTAGAGACCAAATGGCTGCCTCAGGCGAGAGCCTTAGAAGCTGCCCGAAGCAGCGGCTCGGAGAACTTTGTTTCGGACGGCAATGAAGGCTAACGTCTTCAAGGAGAGACCATGGCAGCAACATTCCAGATAATTCCCCTCAGTTCGACCGACCCTGATGGCATTGATACTCAAAATGAGCCGAAGCTGCTATTTACCGACGCATTACAGACTGCTCGGGATTTAAAATCGCAAGGCAAGGCATTTCGTGTGTTCTTCGATGGAGATACTCTAGAAGATCAACGCCGGGCCTTTCGCGAACTCGGTGCATTGGAGTGACGCATGTATCGATGTCGTCGCCATTGTGTGTTTCGGGTTCAGTCCTATCACCTACCCCACTACGGTTCTGCTGCCCGGTTGCGCTTCAGGTCTAGGAAGCTTGGAAGTTCGGGCATGTCGATCCGCGAGGCAAAGTCACCGTAGGCTTAGAAGCTGTACCACTGCCTCTATGCCAGCTCTGCATCGCGCACAGATCGTCACCTGTGAAGAGGCGTGAGCGCCTCCGATGAAACTGGCAATATCCGCGCAAAAAGTACATCGCTCTCGCTGACGAACACCTTACCGCCGATATCTTCCCCGCGAGATATCGCGGCAGCAGCCAGACCAGCGAGAAAGTTGGCGTTAAGCGTCATACGCCGCAACGACATCTCTGGCGGGTTGGCAATCGCTCTGATCGCTTCGCATGTCACGATCACCGACCAGACCTGCGAGCCGTCGGTCACCGCGATCTGTCCGTTTTCGTGGTAGAGAAACGGTGCTGGTTCGCACAGGGTGATTTCGGGATGGTCGACCATATCAGATTGCCTTCCTGCTTTTAAGGTCGTGCGCGACAGATTTGCGCAACGCGTCCATGATATTGACCACGTTCGATGCGGGAGCAGGCTCTTCCTTTGTCTTCGAGGCCTTCCGTGTGGGCTTCAGGGTTCTCTTCTTCTCCTCGATCAGCTTCAGCAGGCTCTCCTGGATAGGATCGCTCACCATCTCAGGCGACCATCTCGCAGACTTCTGTTTGATCAGTTTTTGCACGAGAGGGATCAGGCCGGGTTCTGCTTCGTCGTCTATGTCTTCGAAATACGCCTCTTCCGGCCGGACCTCGTCCCCAAAGCGAAGAGACCAGAGGACAATCCCGTTGTCGCGCGGCTCCAGCACCACAGCCCGTTCGCGACGACCGATCACCAGCTTGGATACACCGACGACATTGTCGGCCTTCATCGCATCACGGATGACGGCGAAAGCCTCGTGGCCGACGGCATCGTCAGGCATCAAGTAGTGCGGTTTTTCGAGGTAGACCCACTCTATGCTTTGCGACGGCACGAACTTCTGGATGTCGATCGTCTTCACCGTGTCGAGTTGCACTGCGTCGAGGTCGTCGTCGGTCAGGATAATGTAGTCGTTCTCACCACGGGCATACCCCTTCGCCTCGTTGCGGTCTTTCACGGGTTTCCCGGTGACAGAGTCGATGTACTGCGAGACGACACGGTTGCCTGTTTCGCGGTTCAGCGTATGAAACCGCACCTTCTCGCTCTCGCTGGTCGCCGGGGTCATGGCGACCGGGCAGGTCACGAGCGATAGCTTGAGGTAGCCTTTCCAGTAAGGACGGATTGCCATCGTCTCTCTCCTAGCTTGCCTTGCGCTGCGGGGCGGTCTTCGAAGCGGCGGACTTCCCGACCGCCCCACGCGCCGCACGTTTCCGACCAGCGCCAGCATTGGCATTGGCAGCCGTGCGTTCCGGTTTGGATTCGGCAGCCTTCAGCAGCCCTGCGCTCTCTCGTAGGGCGGCGAGCAGGTCGCTCGGCTGCGAGACCTCTATCTTCTTGCGCTTGGGAAGCGCCTTGCCTTCGACCTTGGCCTTCACCAGTTCAGCGAGTGCTGCCTCATATCGGTCGTCGAAGGTTGCCGGATCGAATGTCCCCTTCTTCGTGCTGATGATGTGCTTGGCGAGATCGAGCATCTCGCCTTCGATCTCCAGCTTCGGCATTTCCTCGAACGCCTTCGCGCTGGACCGAACTTCGTAGTCGTAATTCAGCGTCGTGGCGATCAGGCCCTTGCCGTGGGGACGGATGAGAACCGTGCGCATTCTCCGGAAGAGGACAGTCCTCGCGATGGCTGCGACCTTCGACCTCCTCATGCCGTCGCGCAGTGCAGCAAACGCGTCGGAGCCCATGCGATCGGGGGTGAGGTAGTAGGGCTTGTCGAAGTAGACGTCGTCGACGTCGGAGCAGGGGATAAACGCCTCGATTTCGAGCGTCTTGTCGCTCTCCGGGATCGTGGCGGCCACCTCGTCTGGGTCGATGACGAGATACTGGCCGTTCTCGATCTCAAAGCCCTTCGTCTGGGCTTCCTTAGGCACCAACTTTTCGGTCTCGCTGTCGATGAAGACGCGGTTGACCCGGTTGCCTGTCGCCGAATTGATTGTGTTGAAGGTGATGCGGTCGGAGGTGGAGGCGGCCGTATAAAGCGCTACACCCGCTGTGACCTCTCCGAACTTAAGGAAGCCTTTCCACTGCGCTCGATGACCTGCCATACGTTTTACTCCGAATCACCTGGTTGGCGACTCCAATCGGATTCGAAGTGATTCGTTCCGAGTCAAAACGAATCATTTTTCAATGGCTTGAGCGGATATCTTGCGAGTTTGATTCAGCGTGGTTTCGTCATGCAGGCTTACCGTTTGATCTCAATCGGTTTCCAGATCACCTGGACGCTTCTGGGATCGAGATCGAACAACTCGCAAGTGACTTTCATCTCGGTCCCGTCGCAGGCGCTGCACCTGAACTTCAGTTTCCATGGGCTGGCGTTCCAGCCTTTGTACTGGGCGAGGTCACGCGCCAGAAACCTGCCTTCGCGACCGCATGGGCGGCATGCCGCAACGACGACCATGTTGTGCCTGACGGCTTCGGCAAGTGTTCTGAGATTCCCGACCATGACGAATAATCGGAACGGATGCAGAACGGCGTCAACCTACAAGCCAGCATCGCAGTCCGTTATACCTGACGGCCAACCCGGCTGTGGGAATCACGGCGGCCATTGCCGATGCGTCGACACGTGATCGTGTCGTTGACCTGTCTACCACCGACGTCCTATTCGGGCGTTGGAGGGGCCTATGCCCGAATTGATACCGGACGAGATTGAAACGCTGCGCATGCTCGCTGGTCAGCTTCCGCGACGACTTGGGTCGAAGCATGTCCTCTGTATAGAAGAACTTGCGTCCTTCGGTCTGTGCGCTTCTGTCGAGCCTCACCGTCTGACGGACAGAGGCATTCTCTGCCTCGAGGCAAGCACAGGAACGGTTGACCTTCGATCCCGCCGGGTCGCCTAGCGTTCAGAGGGTCAGATATGGCCGTTGCTCACGTATGGCGATTGGTCCACAATGGCGTGCTGCGGTTGCCCGCCCGAGGTCCTAGCCTGCAGCCGAGGCTCGCTGCGGACGGACCACGCTCCAAGCGGGCGGCGAGCCTCGCTTCTCGTAAATTAATACGAGCGGTTGCGCGGTCGGTCCAGGGGCTCGAAGCGACATACTGCCCTCGGTACGGCGGGTACTCTTGAAGAGCGGATCGCCGCCACCAAGGTCGGCTCGCCTTCATCTGCTCAGCCATGACAGATACGCGACTATACGCTTAGCGATGTCTGTTTCACTACGGCCGTTCGACGACCCTTCAGCCGAACAGGTCTTTCGTCAATGTCGGAAGGCCCCCAAGGCCACCTACCTCCGTGTAACGCGGCAACACCATCATTCGGTCTGCGGGCAGGGGACGTTGAAGGGACTTTGCCTCGCTCCATGGCGCGGTCATCCAAATCTCGCATTCTTCCTTCGTCGTCAGAAGGACGGGCATAGCTTTCGGATGGATAGGTTTTACGATCTCGTTGGCATCGGTCGTAAGGAAGGCATAGAGGTCATGTTCACCCTCTCGGGGTGCCTTGATCGGGCCTCGTGCGCCAATCCACTTCGTATGAATGCCTGCGAGCATGAATAGCGGCTGATCCTCGCCGACGACGAACCATCGTAGCGGCTTTTTCCCCGTAGTCGGGTCGGCCGTCTGTTCATACTCACTGAATGCCGTCGCGGGAACAAGGCAGCGGTTCTTGACGCGGAGCCACTGCTGCCAGTGGGGAATGAATGTCTTGCGGACGTTCGTAACACCCCTGTCGGGCTTGCCGTCGAGATGCACCTCAGGCGTCGGCATGCCCCATGTTGACATGGTCAGCTCGCGCTCGCCTTCGGTGTCCATGCGGATGATCGGTCCGTCGCGATCCGGGTGGACACTAATTGACGGCGCCAGGTTTCCTTCCCGAAACCGCGAGATGCTGATGAAGTCCCTGATCGCCTGCTGGTTGGTCGTGACATTGTAGAGGTTGCACATGCCCGTCTCTCCGTGTCGTGCTTAGATATGCGGCCACGCTGGAGTATCAACAGCGCTTTCAATGGCTAGATGACGGCGGAGCGTCATTAACATGAAGGCGGCGTTCGGGCTCTTCCGAGTGAGACGAGGCCTTGATCTAGGGATCTTGCGCGACAGATAGCAGGCTGATCGATGGGGGAACGCATCCGATGAAGACGCTCGCAAAGGCGGTTACCGCCTCGGTTCTGGTCCTGATCCTTCAGGGTTCGGCCCCATATCTGTTGGGGACATCCGCCGTACAGGCCCAGTCGCCACCCGATGCCACCGTATCTGACGCGGCGATGGGCAAGATGAACACGTACGTCGAGTTTCTCAACCAAACCCTGCGCGCGTCCGAGTCGCTACAGCGTTACGACAGTTGGGTCGACATGAAGAAGGGCCCGACCGGCAAGGAGCGCATCATCTATGGCATGTACTCTCTATACGACGTGAGAGAGTTGGCGGGCAAAGCCTTGGCTTCCGCTCAGGAAGAGCCAAAGCTGCCGGAGCTTGACGCTGCCATGACAGCCTATGTCGAGACCTACCAGCAACTGGCTCCCGTCATCGAGCGGGCGAACAAGTATTACGAGCGCCAGGACTATAAGTCGGACAAGATGGCAGACGGTAAGGCGTTCCATAAGGACATCGCTGCCCTATCGCCCGTCTATGAAGAACGCCGGAAGACAGTGGACGCCGCATTGAGGACCGAAAAGGTCAAGCTCGACCGCGCATCGCTACTCGCGCTCGAAAAGGCCGAGGGCAAGAAATCGCGCTGGCATGTGCGAAACGTCATGTTCCGGGCAGAGGCCGTGATGGACGT
>NZ_FNWM01000008.1:0-62532 GCF_900108545.1 Rhizobium sp. NFR12
CGTTTTCCGACACGCGCCTGAACGGCTACATGCAGACGGGCCTGGCCCAGAACCTCAGCGTTCTGCAGGCTCTGGAACGCATCAACCAGGCCCAGGCATCCGTCGTCAGCGCCGGCGCCGGCGGTCTTCCTTCGCTCGATATCGATGCGCAGGGCGAACGCAGCGGCACCAAGGACATCGGCGGGCGGCTCGGTCCAACATCGACCGCACCGCAATCATCCGCCGTTGGTGGAGCCAGCGCGTCCTGGTTCCTGGATCTCTTCGGCCTTTACCGCCGCAGCAAGGAATCGGCTCTTGCCAGTCTCGACGCCGCCTATGCAAGCGTCGACGTTGCGCGCCTGAGCCTGCTTTCGCAGGTTGCCGCAGCCTATATCGATGTTCGCTACTATCAGGAGCGTATCGCGATCACCAAAAAGAACCTCGGTTCTCGCCGTGAAACGCTTGATCTCACCAAGCTTCAGCTGGAAGCCGGTGCTGCCTCCAGACTGGATGTTGTTCAGGCCGAAGGTCTTGTGAACTCGACACTGTCAGAGCTGCCAGGTCTCGAGACCCAGTATCGCACCGCGGCGCATCGCATCGCGACGCTTCTGGGCATGCCGGCGTCCACACTGCTTCCTGAACTGCAGCGCGGTGCCCGCCAGCCGGTCGCCCGCTACAGCACCAAGACCGGCATTCCCGCCGACCTGATCCGCAATCGACCTGACATCCGTGCGTCCGAACGGCAGCTTGCCGCAGCCGTTGCGCAGATCGGCGTTGCCGAAGCACAGCTCTATCCCGCGATTACGCTGGGTGGCGCCATTTCGCCATCCTACACCCGCGTTGCCGGAAGCGGCGAAAGTGGCATCCTGTCCTGGTCCTTCGGTCCGGCCTTGTCTCTTCCGATCTTCGACGGCGGCGCCCTGCGTGCCAACGTCAAGTCGTCCGAATCGTCAGCCCGCGAAGCCTATCTGTCCTGGAAGCAGACGGTTCTCGATGCCGTCGAGGAAGTCGAGAACGCGCTTGCCGCCGTTGCCCGCGATGGCCGCACCGTGGCAGCGCTCCGTGCGACCGTGAAATCCTACGAGGAAGCTCTGCAGCTCGCAACCGCCAGCTATCGTGATGGCGCCTCCTCGCTGCTCGACGTTCTCGACGCACAGCGCGAAGTCTCCACCGCCCAGGCAAGTCTGGCCCAGGCCGTACAGCAGATGGCGCAGGACTATGTCTCGCTCAACGTCGCACTCGGTGGCGGTTATGCCTTCGGATCACCGACGGCACAGGTGGCCTCCGCCAAGCTGGTTCTGAAAAACTAAACAGCGAAACAGGATGGACGGGCCGGTTCGCCGGCCCTTTTCTTCTCGCAGGATCGCCAGACAACAAAAAACCTCCGAAGCCTGCGGCTCGGAGGTTTTTTAATGCTCGAATGAAGCCTGATGCTTCGATCAGTTCTTGGCGCGCTCGACGTAGGAATTGTCTTCCGTGGCAATGACGACGCGGGTGCCGGTATCAACATGCGGCGGAACGGCCGTGCGGATGCCGTTCGACAGGATCGCCGGCTTGTAGGAGGACGATGCTGTCTGTCCCTTCGTGACCGGCTCTGTCTCGACGATCTCAAGCGTGACGTGACGCGGCAGCTGCAGCGCGAGCGCGATGCCTTCATGCATAGACAGGACGCAGGTCATGCCTTCCTGCAGATACGCCTTCTGGTCGCCCATCGTATCCACGTCCACGACGATCTGATCGTAGTTTTCCGGGTTCATGAAGTGGAAGCCTTCGCCGTCTTCATAGAGGAACTGGAAGTTGACGTCTTCGACGAAGGCACGCTCGACCTGTTCCGTGGTGCGCCAGCGTTCCGAAACCTTCACGCCGTCAACGATGCGACGCATGTTGACCTGGGTCACCGGAGTGCCCTTGCCGGGATGGAAGTTCTCGGCGGTGAGAACCACATAGAGCTTGCCGTCGACGTCGATGACGTTACCCTTGCGGACGGAAGATGCGATGACCTTGACCATTTGAATTCCTTGTTGGCGTGCCGGCTTGTAACTGCCGGGAATGCGTCGTAGAGGACCGGGCGATAACCGGCCTGAAGGACGGATGATCTGTTTTCCGGGCAACTACCGCAAAAACGCGCAAAGTGGAAGCCTTGCGGGCAAGAACCCGCGAAGAAAGCCGAAATGAGCCTGTTTCGATCCGAAGCCCGATCTGCGCCATGGTGGACACCGGAAAACCACGCTGACCGGCGGCCTTTCCTCATGGGCCGCAACGGGCTTCAGACAGCGCTGCGGGGTTTCTTCGGCAAGGCGGATTTCATCGAGGTCGACACTGCGACCTTGCAGGTATCGCCCGGCAACGAAACCCACCTTCATGCCTTCGCGACGCAAGCGCTGACGATCGACGGCCGCGCAGCGCCGCTTTACCTGCACACCTCGCCGGAATTTGCCGCAAAGAAGCTGCTTGCAGCCGGCGAGAAGCGCATCTTCACCTTCGCGCATGTCTATCGCAACCGGGAGCGCGGCCCCTTGCACCACCCGGAATTCACCATGCTGGAATGGTACCGGGTTGGCGAAAACTACGAGCAACTGATGGCCGATTGCGCCGACATGCTGAAACTCGCCGCCGAGACCACGGGGACGAAGCGGTTCGCGTTTCGCGGCATGGAAACCGACCCCTTTGCCGACCCCGAAATCGTGACGCTGGCGGAAGCCTTCCTTCGATACGCCGGGATCGATCTGCTTTCCTCCGTGCAAACCGATGGCGCGACCGATCGCGACGCTCTCGCGTCCGAACTCACCCGCACCGGCCTCCGGGTTTCAAAGGACGATACCTGGGCGGATCTGTTCAGCAAGGTCTTGGTCGAAAAGATCGAACCGCATCTCGGTCAGGGCCGGGCGACGATCCTCTGCGAGTATCCCATCTCGGAAGCAGCCCTCGCCCGACCCTCGGCCCGCGATCCCCGCGTTGCCGAACGCTTCGAGCTGTACGCATGCGGCGTAGAACTGGCGAATGCTTTCGGCGAACTGACCGATGCGGCCGAACAGCGCCGCCGGTTCGAGCACGACATGGCGGAGAAAGCCCGCATCTACGGCGAGACTTATCCGATCGATGAAGATTTCCTGTCAGCGCTTTCGATCATGCCGCAGGCAAGCGGCGCAGCACTGGGCTTTGATCGCTTGGCGATGCTCGCAACCGGCGCCACCCGCATCGACCAGGTCCTGTGGGCGCCCGTCGCCGAGGTTCTGCCGTGAGCGTCGCGCGTACCTTGAAAACGCCCGAGGAACTGGCCGATGCAGGGCTGATTGCGCAAGACCGTCTCGACGGCATCCGTGCCGTCGCCGGCAGTTACGCGATCGCGCTGACGCCGACGGTCCTCTCGCTGATCGACCCGACCGATGACGCCGATCCGATTGCGCGACAATTCGTGCCCGACGCAGCCGAGCTTGTCGGCACACCGGACGAACGGGCCGATCCGATCGGCGACGCGGCGCATAGTCCGGTCAAAGGCATCGTCCACCGCTACCCGGACCGCGTCCTTCTGAAGGCCGTGCACATCTGTCCTGTTTATTGCCGTTTCTGCTTTCGCCGTGAAATGGTTGGCCCGCAGGGCGATGGAACGCTTTCGCCGGACGAACTAACGGCCGCGCTCGACTACATCCGCACTCATGAGGAAATTTGGGAAGTCATTCTGACCGGCGGCGATCCGCTTGTCCTGTCTCCGCGCCGGCTTTCCGTGATCATGGTTGGATTGGCTGAAATCGAGCATGTCAAAATCGTGCGCTTTCATACGCGCGTGCCGGCGGTCGAGCCCGAGAGGGTGGATGCGCCGATGATTGCGGCGCTGAAGGAAAGCGGCAAGACAATCTATGTGGCGCTCCACGCCAACCATCCCCGCGAAATGACTGAGGACGCGCGGGCTGCCTGCGCAAGGCTGATTGACGCCGGCTTTGCGATGGTCAGCCAGACGGTCCTGCTCAAAGGCATCAACGACGATCCGAAAGTGCTCGGCGACCTGATGAAGGCTTTCGTCGAAACGCGCATCAAACCCTATTACCTGCACCATCCGGACCTGGCGCCAGGCACAGGCCATTTCCGGCTCGATATCGCCGAGGGCCAGCGAATCGTTTCGGCTCTGCGCGGCACCATTTCCGGACTTTGCCAGCCGACTTACGTGCTCGATATTCCAGGCGGCCACGGCAAGGCGGTCATCGGCGAAAGCGCTGCGCGCCCAGAAGGCGGCTGCTACTCCGTCCGCGATTTTCGCGGCAACGAACACACCTATCCACCGACGTGAATTGAGTCCGCGTTCTGTGATTCACGTGAAATGTTGACGGCTTACCGCCCGCAGGAAGCATTTTCCGACATCGCTTTCAAAAGCGTTGCCATCTGCGGCTTGTCGACCGTGCGAACCGGCTGGATGTTAAGGATCTCGTCTTCCGGCCACCAGTCACCGGCTGCCCAATAGGCCCAGCCCAGCCACGCATCCGGGTTGCTCTCGACGACCTTGACCATATCGACCAATGCCGACTGGCATTCCGGCTGGCGCGGAACGGCAAACTCACCCAGCAGGCCACGCCGGTTGTTCTGCTTCAACCAGGTGCCGACGTCGGAGAGCGCCTTGACCGCATCAGCGGCACGCGAGCATTCGTCATTCTTGCCGGAAAAATCCAGATCGAGATACTGATGCACCTCGAAAACGTAGTTGTTCTTGGGGTCGACGATCGCCGACATCGCCGCAGCGTTGGTGGTGCCGTAATCGCCGGCAGTCCAGCTATGCGCCCCGGTCCAGGCCGTGCCGGGAACGAGGATCAGACTGGATGACCCGGCCTGCCTTATAGCGGCAATCGCACTGTTGGCGGCAGACACCCAGTCTTCGGCTGCAATGCCATGCGGTTCGTTCATCAAGCCGAAAGCGATGTCTGCCTCCGTGCCAAACCGCACCGAAAGCCTGCGCCAGAAATCGGCGAAGGCGCTTTGCGGGACGTTGTCCGTGCCGATCAGATCGCCTTTATAGCGGGCATAATTATGCGGATCGAGAATGACGACCATGCCGGCTTTGCGTACAAGCTCGACAGTAGCCGCAAGCCGCTTGGCCTCAGCCCGATCGAACGACGCATAGAGCTTGGGCTGCAGCCTTTCCCATAGAAATGGCAGCCGAACGGCTGTGAAGCCCTTGCTTGCAAAATAGCGGATCGTTTCGGCTGAAGGGTAAGTGTAGCCTTTACCGTAGGCATCGCCAACCTTACCGAATTCGGCACCGGCGAGATTGATGCCCCGCATACAGGTCGTGGCAGCGGAAACCGGCTGCGTCGCGAGACTGGCCGCACCGATCAAGGCGATTCCCCTCAAGGCAATGCTTCTGAGGTTTCTACCCAACCAGGCCTTACCCTGAAACCGCCCCGCATATCTAGCCACCAGCATTCCTCCCGTATCTTACAAAATCCGACGAAATAAATATTCGAAAATATTGAATGACAAATGCGCGGCGGACCAAGCACCGCGACGGTGATCAACGCGTGAAAGGCGCAAAAGGACCGGAATTTTTGACGTCCTTGCCTAAGCTGCCGTTTGTAAGGGTGGAACGTTCCATTGCTTTGAGCCGGAACGGAAAAACGCCTCCGTATTTCTGTTCTTTCCTGCGCCTTCGGATATGGTCCGCCGGCGTGGTTATGTCTACAAGGATTTCCGCCAAGTGCAGACCAAGGGGTTATCGATGAAAAGCTATGTACTGACCGTCACCTGCCGTTCCACGCGCGGCATTGTTGCTGCGCTTTCCGGCTTTCTGGCGGAACAGGGCTGCAACATCATCGACAGCTCGCAGTTCGACGATCTGGATACCGGACGCTTCTTCATGCGGGTATCGTTCATCTCGGAAGAAGGCGTCGGACGCTCCGCACTTTCCGAAGGTCTCAAGCCCGTCGCGGATAAGTTCGAGATGGAATGGGACATCTTCGATACCGAAGAACGCATGAAGGTGCTTCTGATGGTGTCGCGATTCGGGCATTGCCTCAACGACCTTCTCTACCGCTGGAAGATCGGCGCGCTGCCGATCGATATCGTCGGCGTCGTCTCCAACCACTTCGAATACCAGAAGCAGGTGGTCAACAACGATATCCCCTTCCACCACATCAAGGTGACGAAGGAAAACAAGCCGCAGGCAGAGGCGCAGTTGCTTGATGTCGTCGAGGCAAGCGGTGCCGAACTGGTGGTTCTGGCCCGTTACATGCAGGTTCTGTCGGATCAGCTGTGTCAGAAAATGTCGGGCAAGATCATCAACATCCACCATTCCTTCCTGCCCAGCTTCAAGGGTGCCAACCCTTACAAGCAGGCCTACCAGCGCGGCGTGAAGCTGATCGGTGCGACCGCTCACTACGTCACCGCCGATCTCGACGAAGGCCCGATCATCGAGCAGGACACGGTGCGCATTACCCACGCGCAATCGCCTGACGATTATGTCTCGCTTGGCCGTGATGTGGAAAGCCAGGTTCTGGCCCGCGCGATCCATGCGCATATCCACCACCGCACCTTCATCAACGGCAATCGCACGGTGGTCTTCCCGCCGAGCCCCGGCTCCTACGCCTCCGAGCGTATGGGGTAATCCATCCGAGTCATCTAATGCTTTGATCCGACTGTCGGTTTACCGACGGTCGGCGCCGCGCTAAATAACAACGTGTCACAATAACTTTAGCCGGTCTCATCTTGTCGCAGACGAGGCCCGCACCTATTTCCTGGCTTGTCGAAGGACAGGCCATCGCGAATGAAATTTCACATTTCCGCCGCGATACTGTCATCAGACAGAAAAATATTTCCTTTAAAAGGATTTTCGTTGATCGCATTCTGCGAGTCACCTAAAGTCCACTTTCGATCGACGGACGTTATCCGTCGGCATTTTACGCAACGCCATGAGGGAGAGTGACATGATTAAACCTGCTTACGTCGCCGCCTACGGTCGGTTCGCGTATAAGATGCTAGGCACGGAGCGTAGCTCCCTTCCGTGCTGTCGAATGTAGACCTTTCAGTTCTTTCGTTCCTGAAAATCCATTCGCCAGTGCTGCGCTTTAGGCAGCAAACGCGGGAGCATGCCATGCAAAAGCAAGTTATAGAATTCGGCGGCGAGCCCGTCGGTATCGTTATCCCGGATGAAGACCGGTTGAAATTCATTGCCGTGAAGTTTCACGTCATCGATCTCGATGAGCAGCGTTTCAATTCGCCCGACGAAGTGAAACTGGCCATCCGTGACCTGGTGCGTGCACGCGCCCAGGCACCGACGGCGCTTGCCTGATCAAACCTGATCGTCGAGACAGAAAAGCCGCCCTTGAGGCGGCTTTTCTATGTAAGGCATCACGGATCAGAACGCCGTGAACGTCATCGTCGTCAGCGACCGCTCGATACCTGGAATGGAGGCGATCTTCTCGTTGACGAAGCGGCCGATTTCATCGTCGCCGCTGATATAGACTTTCAGAAGCAGGTCCCAGTCACCGCTGGTGGAATAGAGTTCGGAAGCCAGCTCGGTCTTGTAGATCGCATCGGCGACCTCGTAGGTCTTGCCGGGCTTGCAGCGAAGCTGGACGAATATCGGTTTCATCAGGGTCTTCCCGTCGGTCGGTCAAAACAATAACAAGTCTCACGGACTATTGGCCGATAGCGCCCATGATCGCAAGTGACCGGTCGCCATCCGCTTCGATCTCCCGCGAGATCCAGTCGCGAAAGACGGCAAGCGGCGGGTAGGTTGCGCGGTCGGGTGGATAGGCGAGAGAATATTGTCCCGTCCCCATCGATCCCCCGGCAACCGCCTCCACCAGCAGCCCCTGTTGCAGTTCGCGCTCGATCAGAAAGCGCGGCAGCAACGCCGTGCCAAGGCCCGCCACGGCCGCCTCGACCATGGTCGCAAACTGATCAAACAGCATGCCATGCAGTGCGTCGAACTCGGTTGCTGCGTTGCGGAACCACGTCTCCCAGGCATCCGGCCGGCTGTTGAGGTGAAGCAGCGGCGCATGCACCAGATCACCGGGTGCCCGAATGGCGTGCTTCCTTAGGAAATCCGGGCTGCAGGCCGGGATCACATCCTCGTCCATCAGGAATGTCAGGGCAGCACCCGGCCAGCGCGCCGAGCCGAAATGGATCGCCGCATCCAGCGTATCGAACCGGAAGTCGAACGGCTCCAGCCGGGTGGTCAGGTTGACGACGACGCCGGGGTGAAGATCGAGAAACCTGCCGATCCTTGGAGTTAGCCAGCGCGTTCCAAAAAACGGCAGGATGCCGAGATTGAGGGTTCCACCGGACGGATTGGCCCGAAGGTTCAGCGACGCATTGGAAATCCGCCGCAGCGCTTCACGCACCTCGCGCGCATAGGCATCGCCGGCAAGTGTCAGTCGAATCGTCTGCCGCTCGCGCAGGAACAGCGCCACGCCCAGCTGTTTCTCCAGCGCTGATATCTGGCGGCTGACGGCGCTCTGTGTCAGGCCGAGTTCGTTCGCGGCCGCAGTGACGCTGCCACTGCGAGCCGCCGCCTCGAAGGCGGCAAGAAGCGAAAACGATGGAAGAAACCGTCTTGGCGGGAGCATTGTCATTCCTCCCACGAATGACCTGTTGAGATTATGTCGATATTCATCGGGAAAAGGGTTCTGTAAAGTCTGCAAAACATAAAGTGCGGGAACTTTCGATGCTCGACGACCAGCGCTCCCACGGCCTCTGGGAAAGAACTGCTCCTGCGGCTCCTTCCACTCTTCCTCTGAGAGGATCAACGTCGTCGGACGTGGTGATCGTCGGTGGCGGCTATACCGGCCTGTCCGCGGCCTTGCATCTGGCGGAACGCGGCGTCGACGTCGTCCTTTTGGAAGCAGCCGAGATCGGCTTTGGCGGTGCCGGCCGCAATGTCGGGCTGATCAACGCCGGCATGTGGGTCATGCCCGACGATTTTCCGAAGGAACTCGGCGATCACTACGGCGAGCGTGCGCTCGACCTGCTCGGCAACGGCCCTTATCTCGTCCGCGAACTGATCGAGAAACATGCTATCGCCTGCGAGCTTGAAACCAACGGCACGCTCCACTGCGCTGTCGGCGACAAGGGCATGCGGGAACTGGAGGAACGCGCGCGCCAGTGGCAAAAGCGCGGCGCCCCGGTTACCCTGCTGGATGCGGCAGAGACCGAACGCCGGATCGGCACAAGCGCTTATTCAGGCGCGCTTCTCGACATGCGCGCCGGCACGCTTCAGCCGCTCGCCTATGCCCGCGGCCTTGCCCATGCGGCGATCAAGGCCGGCGCGAAAATCCACACCGGCAGCGCCGTCATCGAAACGTCCGAGGCAGATGGCAAGAAAATCGTCAAGACTGCTGAAGGCGAGGTTCACGCCGACTGGATCATCGTATCGACGGACGCCTACAGCACCGGCCCATGGGCGCAGATACGGCGCGAACAGGTGCACCTGCCCTATTTCAACCTGGCGACAAAGCCGCTGTCCGCCAACCTGCGCGGATCCGTGCTGCCGAACTGCGAAGGCTGCTGGGATACGAAGGAAGTCCTGTCCTCCTTCCGGATGGACAAGGCCGGCCGCCTCGTCTTCGGTTCCGTCGGCGCATTGCGCGGAACGGGCATCGACATCCACACGTCCTGGGCGCGGCGGTCGCTGAAGCGGCTTTTCCCGCAGCTTGGCGACGTCGAATTCGAAGCCGAATGGCACGGCAAGATCGGCATGACCGACAACGCACTGCCGCGCTTCCACAAATTCGGCCGCAACGTCATCGGTTTTTCCGGCTATAATGGCCGCGGCATCTCGCCGGGCACCAATTTCGGCAAGGTTCTTGCCCGCCATATCCTCGGAGAAATCACCGAGGAAGACCTGCCGCTGCCGCTGACCAGCGTCACCGAACCAGGCTTTCGCACCGTCAAGGAAGCCTATTACGAGGCCGGCGCCCAGATCGCTCATTTCACGGGCGAACGCTTCTGACCCTGAACGAATATCGGCGAACCTGTTGTCAAACCGGCCCCGATTTGTAGATTGACCCCAAATTTCGATATCCGGAGACCGACATGACGCTCGCCAAACTCGACCTCGTCGCTGAAGTGGACAAGATCTTTGCTGATCTCGGCGTCACAGCCGACCAGTACAAGGGCGGCACACTCACCGTCCGCTCGCCGATCACGGGCACCGAAATCGGCAAGCTGCCGGAGGTGAGCGCGGACGATGCGAGAGCAGCGATCGACGCCGCGCATCAGGCCTTCCTCGAATGGCGCCTTGTGCCAGCGCCCAAGCGCGGCGAACTGATCCGGCTGCTGGGCGAGGAACTGCGTGCCGCCAAATCTTCCCTCGGTCGCCTCGTGTCGATCGAAGTCGGCAAGGTGACATCAGAAGGTCTTGGCGAAGTCCAGGAAATGATCGACATCTGCGACTTCGCAGTCGGCCTGTCACGCCAGCTCTACGGTCTGACGATCGCAACCGAACGTTCCGAGCACCGGATGATGGAAACCTGGCATCCGCTCGGCCCCGTCGGCATCATCTCCGCCTTCAACTTCCCCGTCGCCGTCTGGTCGTGGAATGCAGCGCTTGCCCTCGTCTGCGGCAATTCCACCATCTGGAAGCCATCGGAAAAGACCCCACTGACCGCACTCGCCACCCAGGCGATCTTCGAAAAGGCGCTGTCTCGCTATATCGCCGATGGCGGAAAAGCCCCTCAGAACCTCTCGACCCTGCTGATCGGCGGCCGCGACATCGGCGAAATCCTCGTGGACCACGACAAGGTGCCGCTCGTCTCTGCGACCGGCTCCACCCGCATGGGCCGCGAAGTCGGTCCGCGGCTGGCGCAGCGCTTTGCCCGCTCCATTCTCGAACTCGGCGGCAACAACGCCGCGATCGTCACCCAGACGGCCGATCTCGATCTGACCCTGCGCGGTGTCGCCTTCTCTGCCATGGGCACAGCCGGACAGCGCTGCACGACGCTCCGCCGCCTCTTCGTCCATGACAGCGTCTATGATGCGCTCGTGCCGCGCCTTGCCAAGGCCTACCAGTCGGTCACCATCGGCTCTCCGCTGCAGGACGGCAATCTCGTCGGCCCGCTGATCGATCAGGCAGCTTTCGACAAGATGAAGGCGGCACTTGAGGCAGCCAAGGCCGCCGGCGGCACGGTCGTTGGCGGTGAACGCGTGCTGGATGGCGAAGCGGCTGATGCCTATTACGTGCGCCCGGCCATCGTCGAAATGCCTGATCAGACCGGCCCGGTCAGAGACGAAACCTTCGCACCGATCCTCTACGTCATCCGATATCAGGATTTCGACGAAGCGATTGCGCTACACAACGATGTGCCGCAGGGCCTGTCCTCGTCGATCTTCACCAACGACATAAGGGAAGCCGAAGCCTTCGTTTCCGCACGCGGTTCCGATTGCGGCATTGCCAACGTGAATATCGGCCCGTCGGGCGCTGAAATCGGCGGCGCTTTCGGTGGCGAGAAGGAAACCGGCGGCGGCCGCGAATCGGGCTCCGACGCATGGCGTGCCTATATGCGCCGCGCCACCAACACCGTGAACTATGGTCGCACCCTGCCGCTCGCGCAGGGCGTCAAGTTCGATATCGACTGATACTCGCATGGTGGCGCCATTGAACCTTCTCACCGATATCGAAGGCGTGGCCGTTGGCCACGCGACCGATCTGCAGCTTGGCTCGGGCGTCACCGCGATCATCTTCGATGAGCCGGCGATCGCCTCCGGCTCGGTTCTCGGCGGCGCACCGGGTGGGCGCGAGACCGCCCTTCTCGACCCGTCCATGACGGTGCAGACAGTCGATGCCTTCGTTCTCTCGGGCGGCTCGGCCTTCGGGCTGGATGCAGCCGGCGGGGTGCAGGCGGGCCTGCGCCAGATCGGCCGCGGCTTTCCCGTCGGCTCTGCCAGGGTGCCGATCGTGCCGCAGGCGATCCTGATGGATCTTCTGAACGGCGGCGACAAGGACTGGGGCCTCCATTCGCCCTATCGCGACATGGGCTACGACGCCTTCTGCGCCGCGCAGAAGGGCACATTCGCGCTCGGCACCGTCGGGGCCGGAACCGGCGCCACGACCGCGACCGTCAAGGGCGGCATCGGTTCGGCAAGCGCGAAGACCTCGTCGGGGCACACGATTGCCGTCCTCATGGCCGTCAATGCCATGGGCGCCGCAACGGTCGGTGATACCAAGCACTTCTGGTCGGCGCCGTTCGAGCAGGATGACGAGTTCGGTGGCCTTGGCCTTCCCGCGACATTCACAGCCGACCACATGGCCCTGCGGATGAAGGGCGTGGCGTTGAAGGCAACGACGATCGGCGTGGTCGTCACCGATGCAGTTCTGACCAAGGCGCAGGCGCACAGGCTGTCGATCATGGCGCATGACGGACTGGCACGCGCCGTCTTGCCAGCACATCTGCCGGGAGATGGCGACACGATCTTTTCGGCAGCCACCGGAAAAATCCCGATGGAAGACATGGGGGCCTTCGCCGAACTCTGCCATCTCGCAACCCTGGTCACGGCAAGAGCCGTTGCTAGGGGTGTATTCGAGGCGACCGCGCTGCCAAACGCCAGCGCCCAACCCGCCTGGAGCGACCGGTTCGGCGGCTAGAAGCCTCCGAGTGCCGCTTCCAGCCGAGACCAGTCCTTATCCTCAGGCAGCCCCACCCGTAGATCGTCCGGACGCTCGCTAAAGCGCCGGGTGATGATTCCATGTTCGCCGAGATGCTGGAACAGAGCCTGAGCACGCCTGTCCCGTATGAAACGGAACAGGGACGTGCCACCGAAGACCGGAATACCGGCAGCGGATAGAAGGTCGTCCAGCCTCGCAGCATCTGCTCTGAGCCTGACGCGCATCGCGGCCTGCCACTCGGCATCCGCCAGCGCTTCGCAAGCCACGTGCAAAGCCGGACCGGAGACCGCCCAGGGCCCGAGCCTCTCCTCGATCCTTGCCACGAGATCGGCTTCGCCGATCGCAAAGCCGAGCCGCAGGCCGGCCATGCCGTAGAACTTGCCGAAGGAGCGCAACACGATCAGCCCGCCCTCGCCGACAGCGCCGACAACGCTCTGCGCTTCCGACACATCCATGAAGGCCTCATCGACGACGAGCAGCCCGCCCTTCGCGCGCATGATTTCGGCCAGCGCCAGAATGTCATCCGTCGACACGATCCGCCCGGTCGGATTGTTCGGGTTGACGATGACGGCGAGACTGGCTGTCGCGAGTTGGTCGAGATCATCCGTCTCCAGAACCTCAAAGCCTGCCATCGTCGCGGCACGAGCGTGTTCCGCATAGGTGGGCGACAGAACGGCTGCCTTTCCGTCCCCTCCGACGAGACCGGCGATGATCGGCAGCAGGATCTGCGTTCCCGGCCCGGCCACGATATGAGCGGGTGACGGTGCCCGATATGCCTCAGCCGCTGCGGCCCTCAGCCTCTCGAGCGATGAAGGCTCCGGCAGACGCGCAAAAACATTGCCGGGGATCGGCGTATGCGGATAGGAATGCGGGTTGATGCCGGTCGACAGATCGATCCACGGCTCGGGCGCGTGAGGAAACAGCGCACGCGCCATGGCAAGGTTGCCGCCATGCTGTATCGGACTGCCCAACTCAGAGATCGCCAACGTCATGTTCCTTCTCGCATTCTTCGCCCTGATCACCGAACGCATCGTCGGCTATCCGGACTGGCTGTTCAAACGCGTCGGCCATCCCGTCACCTGGATCGGCCGGCTGATATCGGCACTCGACAGTCGATGGAACCGCGAGGGCGATGATTTCGCCAGCCGCAAACGCATGGGCAACCTCGCCCTGTTCGTCCTGATCGGCTGTACCGTCGCCGCCGCGCTGGCGATTGCCGCCGTTCTGATGCTTCTGCCCTTCGGACCGATCCTTCTCGTTCTTGCCGCAGCCAGCTTGCCGGCCCAGAAAAGCCTCGAGACCCATGTGGAAGCCGTGGCAACCGCCTTGCGCTACAACGGGCTCGACGCCGGACGCAAGGCCGTCTCGATGATTGTCGGCCGCGATCCGGAAAAGCTCGATGATGCCGCGGTCTGCCGCGCGGCGATCGAAAGCCTTGCCGAGAATTTTTCGGACGGCGTCGTCGCCCCTGCCTTCTGGCTCGGCATCGGCGGCCTCGCCGGCGGCGCCGCCTACAAGGCTGCCAATACCGCCGACAGCATGATCGGCCATCGGTCGCCGCGTCATGAAGCGTTCGGCTGGGCCGCGGCCCGGTTCGATGACCTGATCAATCTGCCGGCGTCGCGCCTGACGGCGGCGCTGTTGGTTTTGGCCGCTGTCTTCGTCAAGGACGCCTCGCCCCGCGATGCCATACGTGCAATCCGCCGTGACGCCAAGCATCATCGTTCGCCGAACGCCGGCTGGCCGGAAGCGGCGATGGCGGGTGCGCTTGGCATCGCGCTCGCGGGTCCCCGCAGTTACGGCGGCCAGATGATCGAAGCCCGCTACATGGGAGAGGGCAACCGGACCAACCTGAATTTCGACGATATCACCCGCGCACTTAAGCTTGCCCGCGTGGCGGATGCGCTGTTGATCGGCCTGTTCGGCGTCCTGGCGCTGCTCATCTGGCAATTTTGAGCAATCCATCGATATCGAGATGCTGCTCCATATGCGCGGCAAGGCGATCGAGAATGGCATCGACATTCGCTTCGTAATTGAGGCCCGACACCGTGCCGCCGAGGCGCGACAGCCAGGCCGAACGCTGGCGATCGTCGCAAAACAGTCCGTGCACATAGGTGCCAACCACCCTGCCATCTCTAGACGATGCACCCTCCGGATTGCCGGCAACAGTCGAGAACGGCCGCGAACAGTCGCCGCCAGTAGTACGACCCGTATGCATTTCGTAGCCGGCAAACGAAATGCCGTCGGAGCTGACGCCTGTCACCGCCTCCAGCCGCTTCGACGCCGACAGCACGGTTTCGACATCGAGAAGACCCAGCCCTTCCGCCGAACCGGGAGGGCCCTCCGATCCCTCCGGATCCGATATCCGTCTGCCGAGCATCTGGTACCCGCCGCACAGCCCGAGAACGCGCCCGCCGCGCCTGTAGTGAGCTGCGATATCGGTATCGAAGCCGGCCTCCCTAAGCGCAGCCAGATCCGCGATGGTCGCCTTCGAGCCGACCAGCAGCACGAGATCGCATTCTCCAGGGATAGCCTCGCCGCGCCTGACACGGATGAGCTCGACATCCGGCTCCGCTTCCAGCGGATCGAGATCGTCGAAATTGGAAATATGCGGCAGGATCGGCACCGCGATACGCAACTTCGCGCCGGGCTTGCGCGCAAACGACTGGGTAAGGCCGAGCGCATCTTCTGCCGGCAGAAGCGCAGCATCGGCGAAATGCGGCAAGAGGCCGATCGACTGCCAGCCGGTAAACGCACCGATCATCCGCATGCCCTCGGCAAACAAGGCCGGATCGCCGCGAAAGCGGTTGACGATAAAGCCGTGGATCATTGCCGCGTCATCGGCATTGATGACGAGTTTCGTGCCGGCAAGGCTCGCGATCACGCCGCCCCGGTCGATATCGCCGATGAGAACCACCGGGACATCGGCAGCGCGGGCAAAACCCATATTGGCAATGTCGTTCTGGCGAAGGTTGATCTCCGAAGCGCTACCTGCCCCTTCGACGAGGACGAGGTCTGCCTTGGCTTTCAGGATCTCGAAGCTCTCAAGCACCCGCGAAAGCAGCCTCGGCTTCAGAAGCTGGTATTCGGCAGCCTTGGCATTGCCCTCCACCCTGCCCTGCACCACCACCTGTGCCCCGACTTCGCTCTGGGGCTTCAACAGAACCGGGTTCATATGGACACTGAGCGGCACGCCGGCAGCCCTTGCCTGCAGTGCCTGCGCCCGGCCGATTTCGCCGCCATCGGCGGTGACCGCGGCATTGTTGGACATGTTTTGCGGCTTGAAGGGCAGGACACTCAAGCCCCGCAGCGTGAAGACGCGGGCAAGCCCGGCAACGACCAGCGACTTGCCCACATCCGAGCCTGTCCCCTGAAACATGAGAGCGCGAGCCACCACCCGTCAGAACTCGATGCCGGCCTGGGCTTTGACACCGGCCTTGAAGTGATGCTTGACGAGCGTCATCTCGGTCACCAGATCCGCCGCCTCGATCAGAGCCGGCTTCGCGTTACGGCCGGTGACGACGACGTGCAGATCCGCCCGGCGCGCCTGTAACTGAGCGACGACCTTGTCGAGATCGAGGTAATCGTAACGCAGGGCGATATTGAGTTCGTCGAGAATGACGAGGCCGATCGTCTCGTCCGCCATCAGTTCGAGTGCCATGCCCCAGGCCTTCTCGGCAGCGGCGATGTCACGCTTGAGATCCTGGGTTTCCCAGGTAAAGCCCTCGCCCATCGTGTGCCAGGCGATGCGGTCGCCGAACACCGCAAGCGCCGGCTGTTCGCCGGTCGACCAAGCGCCCTTGATGAACTGCACGATCCCGACGCGGCGGTTGTGCCCGAGCGTGCGCAGCGCCAGCCCGAAGGCCGCCGTCGACTTGCCCTTGCCGGAGCCCGTATGAACCATGAGAAGCCCCTTCTCGACGGTCTTCTCCGCGACTTCGGCATCCTGAACCGCCTTGCGGTTCTCCATCTTGGCGCGGTGACGCTGCTCGGTGGTCTGATCGATTTCCTTCAACGGACTGCAAGCTCCTTGGACGTGGTCGAGATTTCCTCACCGGCACGAAAACGCTCGCGAATGACGCCGGAAAGCGCCCCGAGAACGGCCCAGAACACCAGGTTCGTCGCGTAGACGGCATTGACGAACCGCGCATGCAGGTCGAGCGGCACCGCGGTGTCATGGGTCGGCGGCAGCGGTGCACCGATGATATGCGGAGCAACCAGCAGGACGACCGCCAGAGCCGCAAGAAGGGCGGAACGGGTGTAAGCAAGCAGGCCGAGTGCCAGGGCAGTGCAGACGGCCGTCGCAATCCACCAGATCTGGCGCGGTCCGAGTTCGGCGACGGGCATACCCGGAAGTTCCGGCGGCAGACCGAGGCCGGGTGCGAGGCTGACGGTGAGGAAGCCGGCAATGCCGAACATCAACCCGCCACGCCATCCGCCAAACCCGCCGAGTGCTTCGGCAATGGCGATGGCAACCAGCGCAAAACCGATGGCCGACAGTGCATTGGCGGCAGCCGTGTAGGCAAAGCGCTCGATCCCGTTGGCAGGAGACCATGCCTCTTCGGAGTGATCATGCTCGGCGGCGGCTGTTGCTGCGGTGCCTGCGGCAGGATCCGGAGCCGCAGTATGGCTATGTCCAGCACCGTTGCTGTCGACATGTTCATACGTCTCTGCCGCGATGATAAGCGGCACGACCGAAAAGCTTTGCATCACAGTCATCAGGAGCCCGGACAAAAGCCCTGCGATCACCGCCGTGAGGACGATGTTACGAAACAGCGACATTGGGAAAATTCCTCTTAGTGGCAGGGAAAGGCCAGCGAGTGGCGCGTATCGTGGGCCGCATTGTGCACGGCCTCGATATGCGAGAAGCCGACAAAGCCGACGATGAACAGGCCGAGTATGGCCGTCATGCCGAGAGGAATGATTTTCGATGCGGAAACGCTGGCTGCACGGGCAGCAGAGTTCGTAACCATGGACGTCGTCTTTCTGCCCTCCACCCGAGGACTTTCACTGTGCCTATCGTCTCCGGCAGGTCTCCTGGCTCGCGGATCGAACGCCTCTGACCCGCCTTCCCGGATGTCTCCAGTGGCATATCGGGCAGAGACTTTCCGCTTACAGTTGCGGGGGCAGCCGCGGGTTTGACGCCAAGATGTCGTCGCACCGCATTCCCTTCGATGAGCCCTCTCGGGCACCAAAGACGTGATCACTATAGACGGTTTCCCCAGACGGGCAATCGGCTTTGCAACATTGACACTGCCCTGCGACAAGGCTTAGGTGACTGCGATACGGTCCCTTGCCGGCAACGGTAGGGGCTAAGAGAGAATGCGGTGCGAACCCGGGATCGTCTTTAAGATTCCATGGTTCAATGCCGCGGCTGCCCCCGCAACTGTAAGCGGCGAGCCATCCTGCCACTATGGCCACTGGAGAAATCCGGGAAGGCAGGCGGATGGTGACGACCCGCGAGCCAGGAGACCTGCCGTTCGAAAACGTGCCTTTCCGGGCGGGGTGCTCCGGAAAAGCTTCTTTCACTCTGCAGGATAGGCTTGCCTTCCTGTCGTGCACCCCGATGTTATTGACTTGGGCGGTAGTGCGACACGATGGTGATTGACGAACGAAAAGACGAGCGCGACGCGGCCGCAGACGGCCTTGCCGGCGAGCCGGATGTGACGATTTTCGTCTGCACCAATTGTCGCGAGGCATCCGATAGCCAGGCGCGCCCGGGCATCCCCCTGATGGACGCCCTCCGCAAAGCTGCCGCCGGCAAACCGCTCTCCATCAAACCCGTCACCTGCCTTGCCAACTGCGAAAAAGGCCCAAGTGCTGCCTTCAACCATCGCTCCGGCTGGTCCTATGTCTTTGGTCATCTGTCGCTCGACACAGTCGAGGACATCGTGATCGGCGCGATGATGCTGGCTGACGACGAGCGCGGTCTACTTCCCCTTCGCGGCCGCCCCATGTGCCTTCGCGGCAAGGGCATGACAGCCCGCATTCCACCATTCCAGCACCACGAGGACCTGCCTTCATGAGCGTTTCATTCGACCGCGTTCCCTGCACCGTGATCACCGGGTTTCTCGGTGCCGGCAAGACGACGCTGATCCGTCACCTGATCGAAAACCTCAAGGGCAAGCGCATCGCGATCATCGTCAACGAGTTCGGCGATGTCGGCATCGATGGCGACGTGTTGAAGAGCTGCGGCATCGAAAGCTGCCCAGATGATAACATTATCGAACTTGCCAACGGCTGCATCTGCTGCACCGTCGCCGACGATTTCGTTCCGGCGATCGACCAGATCCTGGCCCGCGAACCGCGCGTCGATCATATCCTGATCGAAACCTCCGGCCTTGCCCTGCCGAAGCCGCTCGTCCAGGCCTTCCAGTGGCCGGATGTGAAGGCCCGCGTCACCGTGGATGCCGTCATTGCGGTGGTGGACGGTCTAGCGCTTGCGCAAGGTCGCGTTGCCGACGATCACGAAGCGCTGGAAGCGCAGCGCAGCCAGGACAGCTCGATCGACCACGACGATCCGGTCGAGGAAGTGTTCGAGGACCAGATCGCCTGCGCCGACATGATCGTGCTGACCAAGACGGACCTTCTCGACCAGGCATCGCTTGCCGCCGCCAAGGGCCGCGTCCAGGCGCATCTGCCGCGCGCGGTCAAGATCGTGCCCGCCGCAAACGGCGCCGTCGATCCGAGCGTGCTGATCGGTCTCGGCCTTGCCGTCGAGGACGATATCGAGAACCGCAAGACCCATCACGATGACGAGCTTGATCACGATCACGACGATTTCGACAGTTTCGTCATCGATATTCCAGCCGTTGCCGATGCGGACGAGCTCGCCGCCCGCATTTCCGCCACGGCGGAAGCGGAAAACGTGCTGCGCATCAAGGGTTTTGTCGACGTCGCGAACAAGCCGATGCGCCTTCAGGTGCAGGCGGTCGGTTCGCGCGTGAACCACTATTTCGACCGCGCCTGGGGTGCCGGCGAGACCCGCCAGAGCCGGCTCGTCGTGATCGGCGAAAAGGGCATGGACCGGGCAGCGATCGAAAAGATGCTGGCGGCATAAGAGGGCTGTAGAAGGAAAAGGATGCATATTCTCGCCACCACCTCGTCGTCGCTCGACGACCTGATCGAGCCGGTCGACCTCAACCAGTCGCCGGCGGATGTGGTGGTGCTGTCTTTTTCCGGCAGCGACCTGAACGGCATTGCAGCGGGTTGGAGCGACGGCAAGGCGAGCCTTTGCCTCACCAATATCTCCGACCTTCGCCATCCGATGTCCGTCGACCTGTGGCTGGAAAAGACCGCTGCCCATGCGCGCTTTATCCTCGTGCGCATTCTTGGCGGCTATGATCGCTGGGCCTATGGCGCCGATCAACTTTCGCGGCTGGCGAAGCGCAAGAAGATCCCGCTAGCGATGCTGCCGGGCGAATGCAGCATCAGCGACGACCGTCTGGCCGCTGCCTCGACAGTGCCCGATGCGACGCTGATGGACGTTCTCGCCTTCTTCCGCGAAGGCGGGCCGGACAATATGCAGCTTCTGGCGCGCCGCCTGGATGCGCTGGCAAGCGGCGACACGCAAAGCTCGCCGACCGCGACGCCGATGCCGAAGCGGGGCTTCTACAAGCCCGGCCACGGCATCGCGACCGCCGATGAGCTTACTGCTGGTTTCCCGCCCGATGCGCAGCGGCTGCCGATTCTGTTCTATCGCTCCACCTTGCTTGCCAATGATGCGGCCCCGATCGACGCGATGTACGAGGCGCTGACCGCCCGCCGGTTCGCACCGATGCCGATGTTCGTCGGCGGCCTGAAGGATGCGGAAACCATCGGCTTTGTCGAACAGGCGATCGCAGAGCTCGATCCGGCCGCCATTCTCACCACGACCGCCTTTGCAAGTGCGACCGACGACAACGGCGACACGATTTTCGACCGCTCAAGGGTTCCTGTCTTCCAGCTGGTCACCGCAACGACACGGCGTGACGGATGGGTGGATGGCCGCCGCGGCCTCAACCCCTCCGATCTCGCCATGCATGTCGTGCTGCCGGAACTGGACGGCCGCATTCTCGCCGGCGCGATCTCGTTCAAGGCGGGCGACAAGACGGCCGATCTCGTCAACCAACCCGAACCGGACCGTATCGAACACGTCGCAGACCGGATCGCCGCCTTCCTGGCCATGAAGACTGTTTCCCGGGCCGAGCGGAAACTGGTCATCCTGATGCCGGATTATCCGAGTGCGCCGGGCCGCACCGGTTATGCCGTCGGCCTCGATGTGCCGCAAAGCGTTCTCACGATCCTCAGCACGCTATCGACAGCCGGCTATTCAATTTCCGATATCCCGCAAACCCCGCGCGCGCTTCTGGATCTCCTTGCCGCCAGGACAGCGCAATATCCGCTTGCCACCTACAGCCCTTCAGCCGGCATCGATTCCGCCTGGGGCGAACCCGCAACGGACGTTGATCTGGAAGACGGCGCCTATCGTTTCCGCGCCGCGCAGTTCGGGAACGTCACGGTGGCGCTTGCCCCGGACCGGGGCCGCGATGCCGACCGGCGCGCCGACTATCACAGCCCCGACCTGCCGCCGCGCCACGCCCTCAATGCGTTCGGTCAATGGATGCGCGATGCCGTAGGTGCCCATGCGATCGTTCATGTCGGCGCCCATGGCACGCTGGAATGGCTGCCGGGAAAGACCGTGGCGCTGTCGAAAGACTGCTTCCCGGAACTCGTGACCGGCGGCCTCCCGGTCATCTATCCGTTCATCGTATCCAATCCCGGCGAGGCCGCAGTTGCCAAACGGCGCATCTCCGCAGTCACCATCGGTCACCTGCCACCGGTTCTGACAGGCGCAGGCCTCTCGGTTGAGCAGACGAAACTCGAGCTGCTGGTCGACGAATACGCGCAGGCGGACGGGCTGGACAGGCGCCGCCGCGACAGGCTGGCGAAACTGATCGTCGAGACCGCGGGCGACTGCGGACTGGCATCCGAGGCCGGGATAACCGGTGATGACGACCCCGACACGGCGCTCAGCCGCATCGATGCGTTTCTCTGCGACCTCAAGGACTTCGCCATCAAGGACGGCCAGCACGTGTTCGGCGAAATCGCAGCCGGCGATGACGACCCGCTGCGGATCGCCAGTGCCGGAACCGAAATGCAGGCGCTGCTCGATGCTCTCGATGGCCGGCATATCCGCCCCGGTCCGTCGGGCGCACCATCACGGGGCCGCCGCGACGTGATGCCGACCGGCCGCAATCTCTACGCCAGCGATCCGCGCACCCTGCCGACGCCGACCGCGTTCGAACTCGGCAAGCGCGCCGCCGACGAGATTTTGCGCCGATACCTGCAGGACCATGGCGACTGGCCGAAAAGCCTCGTCTTCGATCTTTGGGGCAGCGCTTCGCTGCGAAGCGGCGGCGAGGAAGTGGCGCAGGTTCTGGCGCTGATGGGTGCCAGACCCGTCCAGGACGCCGCAACCGGCCGCGTCACCGGTATCGAGGTTCTGACGCCGGCAACGCTTGGACGCCCGCGCATCGATGTAAGCCTTAGAATTTCAGGCCTGTTCCGCGACATGTTTCCGGCACTGATCGCGCTTCTTGATGCCGCCATGCGGGCGATTGCCGCGCGCGAGGAAGCCCCGGGCGACAATCCGCTGGCCGAAGACGCGCAGACGCTCGGCCACGTGCCCCCGCGCATCTTCGGCTCGGCCCCCGGCACCTACGGTTCCGGCATCGAGGAAAAGCTTGCCGACGGCAGCTGGGGCGAACGCGAGGAACTCGGCCGTCTCTATCTCGATGCCACCAGCCACGCGTTCGGCGGTGCCGATGGCGATGGCATTCACGTTCCCGGCGGGTTTGCCGAAAGAATCGGCAGCGCCGATCTTCTCGTCCATACCGGCGACGATCCCGGCCGCGATCTTCTCGACGGGTCCGCCGACGTTGCCTTCATCGGCGGCTTTTCCGCAGCTGTGGCGGCCCTTGGCGGCAAGGCGGATGTGATCGCGCTCGATACGACCGATCCGCAGAAACCGAGAGCCCGTTCCATTTCCGAGGCCCTGACCCGCGTCGTGCGCGCCCGTGCCGTCAACCCACGCTTCATCGCCGGCCAGATGCGCCACGGCCCGCGCGGTGCAGCCGAACTGGTCGAAACCGTCGACCGGCTGATCGGCTTTGCCGAGACCACCCACGCCGTTCCGCAATCGCTGATCGACGCGACCTATGACGCCTATCTGGGTGACGAGACAGTCCGCGACTTCCTGCTGTCCCAGAACCCCGAAGGCGCTCGCTACATGGGCCTGCGGTTCCGCGCCGCGCTCGATCGCGGTCTCTGGCATCCGCGCCGCAACGCGGTGGATGCCGAGTTGGAAATGCTGGCAGACGACTGCGAAAGGCTCGTCGCATGACGGCATTTGCACGAAACCAGGCCGAACCGGACATGAGACGCGGCGCCTGCCCTGCCCTGTCGGCGCCGATGATGACGGGCGACGGCCTGCTTGCGCGCGTGCCGCTGACCGCTGCAATTGCGCCGGAGCAACTGGCCGATCTCTGCAGTCTGGCAATGCGCCACGGCAACGGCATGATCGACATTTCCGCCCGCGGCAACCTGCAGATCCGGGGCCTCAGCGAAGCCTCTGCGCCGCATCTCGAGGCAGAGGTGCGAGCGCTGAACCTGCCGCTGCGCGATGGCCTTGCCGTCGAAGTGCCGCCGCTTGCCGGTGACGAAGCCCCGGAGATTGTAGATCCGCGCCCGCTGGCAGACGCGATCAGAGACCGTGCCCGTGACATCAAAGGCCTTGCGCCAAAGACGTCTGTCATCGTCGATGGTGCGGGTCGCCTGACGCTGTCTGGGTTGATCGCCGATATAAGGCTGGTCGCGGTGGACGCAGATGGCGAAATCCGCTGGAAGATCCTGCTTGGCGGCACCGAAGGTTCCGGGCGCGTTTTCAATGTTTTGACTGAAACACAGGCCGTCGAAGCGACAATCGCACTGCTCGAAAAGCTCGCCTCGCTTGGAAGCGATGCCCGCGGTCGCGACCTCGCTTCAGACTTGCCGGTCAACGATTTCACTGCCGCAACCGTATCGCCCTTCACGCTGCATGGCCTTTCGGACGGCACGTTCGCGACCGGCATCGGCCCGGCTTTCGGCCAAACCCATGCCGGAAACCTGATTGCCCTCTGCAACGAGGCCACCCGCCTGGACCTCCGCACCGTCAAACCGGCACTCGATCACTCGCTCCTGTTTTTCGGCAGCGAGACCGCGTGCCGCACATTGACGGCATTTGCCGCAGACACCGGTTTCGTGACGTCGGCTGCCGATCCGCGCGGTCATATCGCTGCCTGCACCGGACGCCCGGCCTGCCGTTCCGGCACCATTGCCACCCACGAGATCGCCACGCGCGCTGCCACAGAATGCGCCGATCTGCTGGACGGCTCGTTCAAGCTGCATGTGAGCGGCTGCCCTAAGGGCTGCGCCCATCCGCAAGCAACGGCACTGACGCTGTGCGGTATGCCGGATCACGTTTCGCTGCTTGCCTCGGCGAAAGCGAGCGGCCAACCCTTTGCTTCCATCGCGTTTGCCGATACCAACGCCACGCTTCGCCGCCTTGCCGCTCTCGTTCGATCGGAACGGCGCTCGGGGGAAAATTCCGCTGCCTGCCTTGCCCGGATCGGTCCGGACCGGCTTTGCCAGGCGGCCATACCAGGATGACCATGACCAGTTACGACTATATCCACGAAGGCGATGCGATCTATCTGAAGTCCTTTGCGATCATACGCGAGGAAGCCGACCTTTCCGCATTTTCGGAAGAGCAGGCGGATGTCGCGGTCCGGATGATTCACGCCTGCGGCCTGGTCGAGGCGGCCGAACATTTCCGCTTCTCCGACGACTTCGTTTCTGCAGCCCGCAATGCGCTGCTGGCCGGCAAGCCCATCTATTGCGACGCATTCATGGTGGCACAGGGGGTAACCCGGGCAAGGCTTCCGGCCGACAACGAGGTGATCTGCACGTTGCGCGACAGCCGCACGATTGAACTCGCCAAAACGATCGGCAACACGAGATCGGCAGCGGCACTGGATCTGTGGGACGCGATGGAAGGTTCGGTGGTCGCCATCGGCAATGCGCCGACGGCCCTGTTTCACCTGCTGGAACTGCTGGATGCCGGTGCACCACGCCCCGCCGCGATCATCGGCATGCCGGTCGGCTTCGTCGGTGCAGCCGAATCCAAGGAAGCCCTGATGGAATCGACGCATGGCATTCCCTATGCCGTGGTGCGCGGCCGCATGGGCGGCTCGGCCATGACGGCGGCCGCCGTCAACGCGCTGGCGAGGACAGGCCTTTGAACCCCAAAAGTATAAAGGGCAGACTGATCGGCGTCGGCACCGGGCCGGGTGATCCGGAACTGATGACGCTGAAGGCCGTGCGTGCCATCAATGAAGCGGATGTGCTGGCTTTCTTCTGCAAGAAGGGCTCCTCCGGTAACGGCCGCACCATCGTCGACGCGCATATCCGCCCGGGCACGATCGAGCTGCCGCTCGTCTATCCGGTCACGGTCGAGACCCACAAGGACGAAGCCGACTACAAGACGCCGATCAACGATTTCTTCGATCGGTCGGCCGAAGAAGTCGCAGCTTACCTCGATGCCGGAAAGACCGTCGCGGTTCTGAGCGAAGGAGACCCGCTGTTTTACGGGTCCTACATGCATCTGCATGTCCGGCTGAAGGATCGCTACGAGGTGGACGTGATTGCCGGCGTCACCGCAATGTCCGGCTGCTGGTCGATGACGGGCCTGCCACTGGTGCAGGGAGACGATATCCTGAGCGTGCTTCCCGGCACGCTGTCTGAAGAAAAACTAATCGAGCGTCTCTCCGATACCGATGCCGCCGTGATCATGAAGGTCGGGCGCAACCTGCCGAAGATCCGCCGGGCGCTGGCCGCAGTCGGCAAGCTTTCAGGCGCGCTCTATGTCGAACGCGGCACCATGGCCAACGGCGCCTCGGAGCGGCTGGAAACCCGCGACGAAAGCCCGGCGCCCTATTTCTCCCTCGTGCTCGTTCCCGGATGGACCAATCGTCCGGGGCCCGATCATGGAGCGGCAGAATGACGGGATCGCTGACGGTCGTCGGGCTTGGCCCCGGAAGTCCGGACCAGATCACCCCGGAAGCACTGTCGGCGGTTGCGTCGGCAACCGATTTCTTCGGCTACTTTCCCTATATCGACAGGCTGAACCTGCGACCGGACCAGCGCCGCCATGCCTCTGACAATCGCGAGGAGCTGGCACGCGCCAAGGCGGCGATCGACATGGCAGCGAGAGGCGGCAAAGTCTGCGTCGTCTCGGGTGGAGATCCCGGCGTCTTCGCGATGGCGGCGGCCGTCTGTGAGGCCATCGACGAGGGCCCGGCAGAATGGCGCGACATCGATCTTTCCATCGTTCCGGGCGTCACCGCCATGCTGGCGGTTGCGGCAAAGGCTGGAGCACCTCTCGGCCATGATTTCTGCGCGATTTCGTTGTCGAATAACCTGAAACCCTGGGCCATCATCGAAAAACGTCTCGTTGCCGCCGCAACGGCCGACTTCGTCATGGCCTTCTACAATCCGATCAGCAAGGCGCGGCCGCATCAGCTGGATGAAGCTTTCGATATCCTGCGCGCCAACCTGCCGGGAACGGTTCCGGTCATCTTCGGTCGCGCCGCCGGCCGGCCTGACGAGGCGATCCGGATCGTGCCCTTGGCGGAAGCTCAGGGCCACATGGCCGACATGGCGACCTGCGTCATCGTCGGCACAGCAGAGACCAAGTTGATCGAAAGAACCAATAAGCGACCGATCGTCTATTCGCCGCGCTTCCTGCGGGAGAGCGCCCAGTGACGCACCCGGTCGACCAGCGCATCCACGCTTGTGGCAGACGGCACATCCGGCAGCTCTGGCCGGTCGATCAGGATGACGTCTATGCCAAGCCGCCGTGCAGCGCTGATCTTGGCCACACTGGCGCGACCGCCGCTGTTCTTCGAGACGATAAGATCGATGCCGTGCTCCTCGAGCAGCCGGATCTCGACACCCTCGGAAAACGGCCCACGAGCGGTGATATAGGTCACATCCGGCAGGTCCAGCGGCGGATCGACCGGATCGACGCTGCGCACCAGGTATCGATGCTGTTTCCTCACTTCGAACGGCAGCAGTTCCTGTCGGCCAAGCGTCAGGAAAACCTTTCGCGGGGCGATATCGAGCGCGGCGACCGCCGCTTGGATGCTGCCGACCTCCTGCCAGCGATCACCGTCCTGGCGCAACCAGGCGGGACGGCGCAGAGCCAGGATTTCGACGCCCGAGGACGCCGCCGCTTCAGCCGCATTGCGGGAAATCTGCGCCGCGAACGGATGCGTCGCGTCGATCAGCAGATCCACGCCCTTCTCACGGATGAAGGCATCGAGGCCGACAGCACCGCCGAACCCGCCGATCCGCACGGGCACTGGCTGTTCCGCCGGCGCTTTGGTGCGGCCTGCAAGCGAAACAAGGATCTGGTATTCCGGGTCGGTCGCCAACCGGCCGGCCAAGGCCTTGGCTTCGGTCGTGCCGCCCAGAATGAGGATGGAGTAAGTCAAGTTGCCTCCTGAATCAGAGATGAGAGCTTTAAACCAAAGCCGCTGGCTGTCCATCGTCGGCATCGGCGAGGATGGCGTGAAGGGTCTCGGCGACAATGCCCGCGACGCGATCGCCGCCGCCGCATTTGTGTTCGGCGGAAAGCGGCATCTGGAGCTCGCCTCATCCCTCATCACAGGCGAATCACGGCCATGGTCGACGCCCTTCGATCCAGCGATGCGCGATGTCGTCGCTCTGCGTGGAAAGAGGGTCTGCGTACTCGCCTCCGGCGATCCCTTCTGCTTCGGCGTGGGTGCAACCCTGTCACGCCATGTGCCGGCCGACGAATTCGTCTCCTATCCGTCCTCGTCCGCATTTTCGCTCGCAGCGTCCCGTCTCGGCTGGCCGCTGCAGGAGATCGAGACGGTCTCGCTTCATGGTCGTCCGCTGGATCTCATCCGCCCGCTCCTGCATCCAGGCCGGCGCGTGATCGCGCTGACATCGGATGAACGGGGGCCTGCGGAACTGGCGGCGCTCCTGACGGAGAGCGGCTTCGGGAAATCGCAGCTGACCGTGCTCGAAGCGCTTGGCGGCGAAGCGGAGCGCATTCGCAAGGTGCAGGCGGACGAATTTGCATTGCAGGATATCAACGTGCTGAACGTCGTCGCGATCGACGTTGCCGCAAACGGTCCGGCGCGCGTTCTGCCGCTGGGCTTCGGCCTCGATGACGCCCTGTTCGAGCATGACGGTCAGATCACCAAACGCGAGATCCGCGCCTTGACGCTGTCGGCTCTTTCGCCCCGGCGCGACGAGCTCCTCTGGGATATCGGCGCCGGATCCGGCTCGATCGGCATCGAATGGATGCTGGCCGATCCCTCGATGAAGGCGATCGCCATAGAAGCGCATCCCGAGCGGGCCGCGCGTATCAGGCGCAACGCCTCAAGCTTCGGGGTTCCGGGCCTCGTCGTGGTCGAGGGCGAAGCACCGTCGGCGCTCAATGGCCTCCCCCCACCGGATGCGATCTTTATCGGCGGCGGCGGCAGCGAACCTGGTGTCTTCGAGACGGCCGCTGCAGCGCTGAAATCAGGCGGCAGGCTCGTTGCCAACGCCGTGACGCTGGAGATGGAAGCGGTGCTGCTGACCGCAAAAGCCACGCTCGGCGGCAACCTCATCCGCATGGATGTCTCGCGGGCCTCACCCGTCGGGTCGATGCAGGGCTGGAAGCCGGCCATGCCGGTCACGCAGTGGACTTGGACAAAAGGAACAGAACCATGATCGTCGCCGGTTTGGGTTGCCGCAAGGGCACCACACGCGCAGACCTTCTGTCCGCTCTCGATGCGGCCTGCACTGAGGCCGGTATCATCAGGGGATCGATTGGGGCACTTGCCACCGGAGAGATCAAGCGGCAGGAACCCGGCATTCTGCAGCTGGCCGAAACGCTGGGCATTCCTCTTCACATCGTCAGCGACCAGGCGTTGCTCGACGCCGAGCCGAGAACGAAGACCGTTTCCCGCCACAGCCTTGCCCAGACGCCGTCATCCAGCCTGTCCGAAGGTGCGGCGCTTGCGGCTGCGGGAGAATGGTCCGAAATCATCGTGCCGCGGCTGATATCCCAGGGCGCCACCTGCGCCTTGGCGCAAACGAAAGACTATCCATGACCGTCCACTTCATCGGCGCCGGCCCCGGTGCCGCGGATCTCATCACCGTCCGTGGCCGCGATATCCTCAGCCGCTCGCCCGTCTGCCTCTATGCAGGCTCGATCATGCCGAAGGAACTGCTGGACTATTGCCCGGCCGATGCACGGATAATCGATACCGGCTCCCTGTCGCTTGACGATATCGAGGCCGAATATGTTGCCGCTCACCAGGCCGGCAAGGATATAGCCCGCCTGCATTCAGGCGATCTTTCGGTCTGGAGCGCCGTGGCCGAACAGATCCGCCGGCTGGAAAAGCACGGCATCGACTATACCCTGACCCCCGGCGTTCCCTCGTTTGCCGCCGCCGCGGCCGCGTTGCGGCGGGAGCTGACAATTCCCGAGGTCGCGCAAAGTCTGGTCCTCACACGCGTATCCGGCCGCGCGTCAAAAATGCCCGAGGGAGAAACGCTGAAAGCGTTTGGCGCGACAGGTGCAACGCTTGCGATCCATCTCGCCATCCATGCACTCGACAGGATCGTCGAGGAACTGACACCGCTTTACGGCCCCGAATGCCCGGTGGCGATCGTCGTCCGCGCCTCGTGGCCGGAAGAGCGCATCATCACCGGCACGCTTGCCGATATCGTCGCGAAACTGGCCGCAGAACCGGCGGAACGCACGGCTCTGATCTTCGTCGGCAAGGGGCTGGGAGCGAAAGATTTCGTCGAAAGTCAGCTATACAATGCAGACTATGTAAGGCGGTTTCGCCCCGGCTGGGATCAGCTCTCCGGGGCTAAGGATCCGGAATGATCAGACGGCGTGAATTCCTTTCGTCCGGCAAGCTGGCCGTGCCGGTCGAACACCAGGATCTCCAGCGCGATCGCAGGGTCGCCGAGCGACTTTGCGGCGGTCTTCCAGGCAAGCGCGGCAATGCGGTCACCGAGCTTCAGACCACGCGCGTCGGCCATCTCGAACGCCTGCGCGACAGTGTTTGCAGCGATGATCCGCGCAACGAGATCGGCATCGGCGCCGGCGTCTTCAGCCACCTTGGCAAGCGCTTCGAGATCGGCAAGGCCGCGCTTGGAATGCACGTCGAGCATGCCCTGGGCGAGCTTGGTCATCTTGGCGACGCCGCCGGCAACCGTCACCTTCGGCACCGGATGGCTGCGGATATATTTCAGCATGCCGCCGACGAAATCGCCCATGTCGATCAGCGCGACGTCGGAAAGGTCATGATAGGCCTGCGCCGCCTTTTCGGACGTATTGCCGGTGGCGCCGGAAATGTGATCGAGGCCGGCCGCGCGCGCCACATCGATGCCGCGCCAGATGGAATGGATCCAGGCCGAGCACGAATACGGAATGACGATCCCCGTCGTGCCGAGGATCGATATTCCGCCGACAATGCCGAGCCGGCCGTTGAGCGTCTTCTCGGCGATCTTTTCGCCGTCGGGCACAGAAATCTCCACCTCGAAATCGGCGCCCTCGCCGGCAACCTCTGTTATCGCCTGCGCAATCATCTGCCGTGGCACCGGGTTGATCGAGGGTTCGCCGGGTGGCAGCGGCAGACCGGGTCGCGTCACCGTACCGACGCCCGGTCCGGCCTTGAAGGTGATGCCGGTTGCGGGCGCCCCGCGCCATACCGTGCTTATGATCAGCGCGCCATGGGTGACATCTGGGTCGTCGCCGGCATCCTTGATGATGCCAGCCTTGGCGAAACCCTCGCCCAGCTCTTCGATGGCCAGCGTAAAACCCGGCCGTTGACCGCCTGGCAGGGTCACCTCCACCATCGCCGGAAATTCGCCTGTCATCAGCGCCAGACAGGCAGCCTTCGTGGCAGCCGCAGCGCAGGTTCCCGTGGTCCAGCCACGTCGCAGGGTCTTGCTGTCAATATCGATGCCGGCTTCCATGGTCGTTTCTATAGCCCGGCCTTCCCCGGCCGGCAAAAGGTTTGCACTCCATGCCCATGAATGAGTTGATCGAAACCATCGTCGAAGCACCGGAATTCGAGCCCGGCCATGTCTGGCTGGCCGGCTCCGGCCCCGGTCATCCGCGCTATCTGACGCTGGAAGTTGCCGATGCCCTGCAAAAGGCCGACGTGATCGTGCATGACGCGCTGGTCTCCGACGCCGTCCTCGCGTTGGCGCAGACAAGCGACATGATCTTCGTCGGCAAGCGCGGCGGCAAACCTTCGGTGGCGCAGGACGATATCACCGCGAGGCTGATCGAACTCGCAAGATCCGGCAAACGCGTGCTGCGTCTGAAGGGCGGCGACCCGTTTATCTTCGGCCGCGGCGGCGAAGAGGCCGAAGCGCTGGTGAAGGCCGATATCCCCTTCCGGATTCTGCCCGGCATGACCTCTGCCCTTGCCGCACTCGCCTGCGCCAATATTCCGGCCACGATGCGCGGCATCAGCCGCTCGATCACGCTGGCAACCGGACATGCCGCCGGCACGCCTGGCGATCTCGACTGGAAAGCTTTGGCGAAGACGGGCGAGCCCATCGTCGTCTATATGGGTGTGAGCACGATCGGCACGATCGCGCGGCTGCTGATGGAGGGCGGATTGGCAGGCGATACGCCCGTCGCGGTTCTGATGGCGGCAACCACACCCTTGGAGCGCTCGATGATTGCGACGCTTGCGACCGTTGAAGCAGAAGTGCAGCGCCAGGATTTCCAGGCGCCGGCGCTGATCGTGATCGGCCGGATCGTCGATATGCAGGCGGTCCTTTCGGGACCTGCACCATGACGGCCCGCGCCCTGATCATCGGCGCACCGCGCTCCGGCTCCGGCAAGACCAGCGTCACCATCGGCCTGTTGCGTGCCTTCCAGCGGCGGGGCATCAAGGTGCGCGGCATCAAGACCGGGCCTGACTATATCGATCCCGGTTTCCACGAAGCGGCAACCCGCCTGCCCGGGCTCAATCTCGACAGCTGGGCCATGGCCCCCGATCTTCTGCGGCATCTGGCACGCGGCCAGGCAGAGGATGCGGACCTGATCCTGATCGAAAGCGCCATGGGTCTTTTCGACGGCATTCTGGGCGAACCCGGTCGCTCGGGCGCCGCATCCGATCTCGCGCGCCTGTTCGGCCTGCCGGTTCTGCTGGTGCTCGACGTCTCAGGGCAGAGCCAGACGGCGGCCGCCGTCGCCTGCGGCTTCATGCATTATGATCCGACGGTGAAGATGGCGGCCTGCGTGCTCAACCGTGCCGGAAGCGAGCGCCACAGAAAACTCTCGGGCGACGCCATTTCCGCGATCGGGCTGACCGTTGTCGGCACCATTTTGCGCGACCCCACGCTGACCCTGCCCGAACGCCATCTCGGCCTCGTGCAGGCAAGCGAGCATCCGCAGATGGACGCCCATATCGACCGGCTGGCCGATGCGATGGAACAGTCGCTGGATCTCGACGCGATTTTCGAGGCAGCGCGTCCGTTCGATATCGCCTCCGGGACGACCGAAAAGGCATTACCGCCGCCAGGTCAGCGGATAGCACTTGCCGAAGATGCCGCCTTTACCTTTCTCTACCCGCATATCAAGCGGGAATGGCACGCGATGGGGGCCGAGATCGTCCACTTCTCGCCGCTTGCCGATGAAGCGCCTCCGGCCGACTGCGATGTCTGCTGGCTGCCGGGCGGTTATCCCGAACTGCATGCGGGACGGCTTGCGGCGGCTGACACGTTCAAGACAGGGCTGAAGACCTTCTCGGAGACGAAGCCGGTCCACGGCGAATGCGGTGGTTACATGGTGCTTGGCGAAAGGCTGGAGGATGCCGACGGCGTCAGCCACACCATGACCGGCCTGCTTTCCCATTCCACAAGCTTTTCCAAGCGTAAGATGAACCTCGGCTACCGCCAGGCGCGCCTGATGAGAGAAAGTGCCATTGGTAAAATAGGCGACGTGGTGCGGGGCCACGAATTCCATTATGCTCGAGTGATCGAAGCCGGAACCGACCAACCTCTCGCTATGATTGCAGATGGTCGAGGCGACGAAATAGGTCCGTCGGGCGGTTTCCGGGGAAGGGTGACCGGCACGTTTTTCCATGCGATAGCGCGCGATTAGCAGGATTTGCCTCCCTTTCGAAAGGCGCCTAATTTTCGCAACCCATGGGGGGTTGCTAAATGTGTCGCATCGAAGGCACTTAATGTCGTAGCGAAGGCTCACCCACGCGGCAACGCGACCGTAATCTCCATCACGCCTCAACGGGCCTTCGATCGCTAAGCAGACTATTTCCCGAGGCATAGAGCTCGCACGATAAGAGCCGGGGACTGCATCAGAAAGGAAGTTATGTCGGCCGCAACCGAACCATTTCCCACGATCGACGGAATAATGCGCAAACCGCTGTGGAAGAGGAAACCCGGCGAGACAGCGCAGACTACGAACGCAGAAAACTGCATCGAATAAAAGGGAACAGGGAAATGAACGACATTACGAAATATCTCGCCGGCCGGGTCACCACCGGTGGCATGAACCGCCGCGAATTCATGGGCCGCGCCATGGCAGCGGGCGTGACGCTGGCTGCAGCAAGCCAGCTCTACGCAACCAGCGCCTCCGCACAGGCCCCCAAGAAGGGCGGCAACCTGAAGCTCGGCCTCGAGGGTGGTGCCGCGACCGACAGCATCGATCCCGCCAAGGCGACCTCGCAGGTGATGTTCACCGCGGTCCGCACCTGGGGCGATACGCTGGTCGAAACCCATCCGGAAACCCGCGCACCGGTTCCATCGCTTGCCGAATCCTGGTCGCCATCGCCGGACGCCAAGACCTGGACCTTCAAGATCCGCAAGGGTGTACAGTTCCACGACGGCAAGGAGATGACCACCGACGACGTGGTCGCGACCCTGAAGCGCCATAGCGATAGCAAGACCGAATCCGGTGCAGCCGGCGTTCTGAAATCCATCAAGTCGATCGAAAACAAGAGCGGCGATCTGGTCGTGACGCTGGACAGCGGCAACGCCGACCTTCCCGCGATCTTCACCGACTACCATCTCGTCATCCAGCCGAACGGCGGCGTCGACGCGCCGAATGCCGGCATCGGCACCGGTGCCTACAAGGTCAAGAGCTTTGAGCCCGGCGTTCGCATGACCTTCGAGAAGAACACCAGCGACTGGCGTTCCGACCGCGGTTATGTCGAAACGGTCGAAATCATCACCATGAACGACGCAACCGCCCGCATCGCGGCTTTGTCGTCCGGCCAGGTGCAGTTCATCAACCGCGTCGATCCAAAGACCGTGCCGCTTCTGACGCGCGCCCCGACGGTGCAGCTTCTGACCACGTCCGGCGGCGGCCACTACGTTTTCATCATGCATTGCGACAAGGCGCCGTTCGACAACAACGATCTGCGCATGGCCCTGAAACTGTCCATCGACCGCGAGGAAATGGTCAAGCGCATCTTGGGCGGCTACGGCAAGGTCGGCAACGACTTCCCGATCAACGATACCTATGCGCTCTTCCCCGAGGGCATCGAGCAACGCTCCTACGATCCGGACAAGGCGAAGTTCCACTTCAAGAAATCAGGCCATAGCGGCTCGGTGCTTCTGCGCACGTCGGAAGTTGCCTTCCCGGGCGCTGTCGATGCATCGGTTCTCTTCCAGCAGAGCGCGAAGAAGGCCGGTATCGATATCGAGATCAAGCGCGAGCCGGGTGACGGCTACTGGTCGAACGTCTGGAACGTGCAACCGTTCTCGGCCTCCTATTGGGGCAGCCGCGCCACGCAGGACCAGTTCTATTCCGGCGCCTATCTGTCTTCCGCCGACTGGAACGACACCCGCTTCAAGAACGAGAAGTTCGACAAGCTGCTGATCACCGCCCGCGGTGAACTGGATGAAGCCAAACGCCGTGAAATGTACCGCGAGATGGCGGTGCTGGTGCGCGACGAAGGCGGCACGATCCTGCCGATGTTCAACGACTTCGTGAACGCGGCGTCGAAGAAGCTTCAGGGTTACGTCAAGGACATCGGCAACGACATGTCGAACGGCTATGTCGCGACCCGCGTCTGGCTCGACGCCTGATACCCGACAGGGGCTTGTCCAGCCCCGCCGATGAATATGGACCGCAGGACAACCTGCGGTCTGAACCCTTCATTTCGGATACGGGATCGCGCCACATGTCCAATTCCACAGAGGCTGGCGGCTCGCCGGCCCGCAGCTTGAGAGAGCGCTTTCCGCTGCTGAGCATTATCGCCCAGCGCATGGTGCTTTCGCTGATTCTGCTTCTGGCAGTGTCGGCCCTGATTTTCGGCGGCGTCGAAGCGCTGCCCGGCGATTTCGCCTCCACCTATCTCGGCCAGTCCGCGACGCCGGAGGCTGTGGCCAACATCACCGCGGAACTCGGCCTCGACCGGCCCCTTGTCACCCGCTATTTCGACTGGCTGGGCGGCGTCCTGCAGGGCGATTTCGGCACATCCTGGGCAAGCCGCAATTCGGTCTCCGAACAGGTCGGCAACCGGTTGGGCAATTCGCTTTTCCTCGCCGCCTTTGCGGCCGTCATCGCCGTGCCGCTGGCGATCTGTCTCGGCATGCTCTCGGTGCATTTCCGCGATCGCATCCCGGACAAGATCATCAACGTGATCTCGCTTGCGGCCATCTCGCTTCCGGAATTCTTCGTCGGCTACCTGCTGATCCTGTATTTCGCCGTCAATTTCGGCATCGCCACCTTCCCGGCGACAGTCTATCAGGGCATGGGCTTCATGGAGCGCCTCCAGACGATCGCCCTGCCGACCGCGACACTCGTTCTCGTCGTGCTCGCCCACATGATGCGGATGACGCGGGCGGCGATCCTCTCCGTCATGTCCTCGGCCTATATGGAAACCGCCGAGCTCAAGGGCCTGTCCGGCTGGCGCGCGATCGTCAAGCATGCGGCACCCAATGCGCTCGCCCCGATCATCAACGTCGTCGCCTTGAACCTCGCCTATCTCGTCGTTGGCGTCGTCGTGGTCGAGGTCGTGTTCGTCTATCCCGGCATGGGTCAGTACATGGTCGATGCGGTGACCGTGCGCGACATGCCGGTCGTCCAGGCCTGCGGCCTCATCTTTGCAGCCGTCTACATCCTCCTCAACATGGTGGCGGACATTCTCGCGATCATCGCCAACCCCCGTCTGAGGCATCCACGATGAGATTGAGAGAAATCCCCATCACCGCCTGGGTCGGCCTGTTCGGTATCGCGCTCGCACTATTCTGCGCCCTGTTCGCGCCCTGGATTTCCCCTTACGGCGAGACGGAAGTTGTCGGCAATGTCTGGCAGGAGGCCGATGCGCAATTCTTCTTCGGCCTCGACAATCTCGGCCGCGATATCCTGTCGCGCCTGATCTTCGGTGCGCGCACGACGCTGATTGTCGCTTTGGCGGCAACCGTGATTTCCTTTTCGCTCGGGATCATCCTGAGCTTTACCGCCGCCGTTTCAGGTGGCCTCGTCGATGCGGTGTTTTCCCGCTTCAACGACCTGATGATGTCGATCCCGACGCTGATCTTCGCGCTCGTGGTGCTGGCCGTGCTGCCGCAACACCTGATCGTGCTGATCCTGGTGATGGCGATCCTTGATTCCACCCGCGTCTACCGGCTTGGCCGGGCCGTGGCGCTGGATGTCGCCGTGATGGAATTCGTGGAAGCAGCGAAGCTCCGCGGTGAAGGCAAGATCTGGATCATCTTTCGCGAAATTCTGCCCAATACGCTCTCGCCGCTGCTGGCCGAGTTCGGCCTGCGTTTCGCCTTTGCGATCCTGTTTCTCTCCACCCTCTCCTTCCTCGGCCTCGGCATCCAGCCGCCGACCGCCGACTGGGGCGGAATGGTGAAGGACAACAAGGACGGCATCATCTTCGGTATTCCCGCAGCCCTTGTGCCCGGAACGGCGATTGCGGCCCTCGCCGTCTGCGTAAACCTCGTGGTCGACTGGCTCCTGAAGCGAACCTCCAGCCTGAAGGGAGGCCGCGGCGATGCATGAAGCTTCATCCCATCTCCTCTCCGTCCGCAACCTCAAGATCGAGGCGACGAGCTATCCGCCCGGCGAACCACCAAAGCGGATCACCATTGTCGACGACGTCTCCTTCGATCTCGCCAAGGGCAAGGTTCTGGGCCTGATCGGCGAATCCGGTGCCGGCAAGTCGACGATCGGGCTCGTGGCTTTAGGCTACGGCCGCGGCGGCGCCGAAATCACCGGCGGCGAAGTGAAACTTGACGGCACCGACATCCTGCAACTGGGGAAGAGTGGCATCCGCAAGCTGCGCGGCGCCCGCGTCTGCTATGTCGCGCAATCGGCAGCTGCCGCATTCAACCCCGCCCACAAGCTCGGCGACCAGGTCATCGAGGCGACTGTCAAGCATCGCCTGATGAGCAAGGAAGATGCTCGCGAGCGCGCTCTCTACCTGTTCCAGGTTCTCGGCCTGCCGAACCCCGAAACTTTCGGCGATCGCTTTCCGCACCAGGTTTCCGGCGGCCAGTTGCAACGCGCCATGACGGCGATGGCGCTTTGCTCCAAACCCGACCTGATCGTGTTCGACGAACCGACGACCGCGCTCGACGTGACGACCCAGATCGACGTTCTCGCGGCGATCAAGCACGCGATCGAGGAAACCGATACGGCAGCGCTCTACATCACCCACGATCTGGCCGTCGTCGCGCAGATCTCCGACGACATCATGGTGCTGCGCCACGGCAAGATGGTCGAATACGGTCCCGTGCAGCAGATCATCGAGGCACCGAGACAGGATTACACCCGTGCGCTGGTCAATGTGCGCCAGGCAGCCCGCGAGGAGGCAGTTGACCAGACCGAAGCGGTTCTCAGGGTCGATCATGTCAGCGCCCAGTATTCGAACGGGTTCAAGGTGCTGCACGATGTTTCCCTGCATCTGTGCAAGGGCCAGACGCTTGCGGTCGTCGGCGAATCCGGCTCGGGTAAGTCGACGCTGGCGCGCGTCATCACCGGCCTGTTGGCGCCTAGCAGCGGCGCGATCACCTTCGAGGGCCGGCCGCTGACGCCGTTGCTGAAAAGCCGGCCGAGAGACGACCTGCGCCGCATCCAGCTGATCTACCAGATGGCCGATACGGCCATGAACCCGCGCCAGACGGTGCGCGACATCATCGGCCGTCCGCTGACCTTCTATGACGGCCTGCGTGGCTCGGCCAAGACCGCACGCGTCAAGGAACTGCTCGACCAGATCGAGATGGGCACCGGCTTTATCGATCGCTATCCGGCTGAGCTTTCCGGCGGCCAGAAGCAGCGCGTGGCAATTGCCCGCGCCCTTGCCGCAAGGCCCGAGCTCATCCTATGCGACGAACCCACATCGGCGCTCGATCCGCTGGTGGCGGAAGGGATCCTGAAGCTGCTGATGAAGCTGCAGGAAGAACAGCAGCTGTCTTATCTGTTCATCACCCATGACATCGCAATCGTGAAGGCAATCGCCGACTCGGTCGCCGTCATGCATCGCGGCAAGCTCGTCCGCTTCGGGCCGAAATCCCAGGCGCTGTCGCCACCGTTCGACGACTATACCGACCTTCTCCTCAAATCCGTGCCCGAGATGCAGCTCGGCTGGCTGGAGAAGGTCTTGACGACACGGCGGATGGAAAGCGCGGGAAATTGAAGATCGATATTTGAGAGCGCATGACCATGACTGACCGTTCCTTCACCGTCATCGAGAACCAGTGGATCAGGCTAAAGGACGGAACCCGTCTTGCCGCCCGCATCTGGATGCCTGACAATGCAGACGCCGATCCGGTGCCGGCCGTGTTTGAGTTTCTGCCCTATCGCAAACGGGATGGAACCAGCCCGCGCGACGAATCCACCTATCCGGTGTTTGCGGCAGCAGGCATCGCCGGCGTTCGCGTCGATATTCGCGGCTCCGGGGAATCCGACGGCGTCATCGACGGTGAATATACCGAGCTGGAGCTTGCCAATGCCTGCGAGCTGATCGCCTGGATCGCAGAACAGCCCTGGTCGAACGGCAAAGTCGGCATGATGGGCATTTCCTGGGGCGGCTTCAACTGCCTGCAGGTGGCAGCGCTTCGACCACCGGCGCTCAAGGCCGTGAGCTCGATCGCCTCGACCACCGACCGCTACAATGACGACATCCATTACAAGAATGGCTGCCACCTGTCGGCCCAGCTCTCCTGGGCCGCCACCATGCTCGCCTACCAGTCGCGCTCGCCGGATCCCGATATCGTCGGCGACCGCTGGCTCGAAATGTGGATGGAGCGACTGGAAAACGAACCGTTCTTCCTAGAGGAATGGCTTTCCCACCAGCGCCGCGATGGCTTCTGGAAACACGGCTCCATCTGCGAAGATTATGCGGCTATCGAAATTCCGGCGCTCGTGATTGCCGGCTGGGCAGACGGGTATCGCAACACGCCGCTGCTGGCCGTCGAAGGGCTTGGCGACAAGGCGAAGGCCCTGCTCGGCCCTTGGGTGCACAAATATCCCCATTTCGCCTGGCCAAAACCGCGCGCCGATTTCCACGGCGAAGCGATAGCCTTCTGGAACCGCTGGCTGCGGGAGGAGAAGAACGGGATCGAGACCCTTCCCCAGGTTCGCGCCTATATCCTCGACGGCCCGAAGCCGGCAGTCCGGCGCGATGTCGATCCGGGCTTCTGGGTTTCCAAGCAGCGCTGGAGCGCTCCCGAGAGCGAGTGCTTCTATGTCGACCAGTTCGGCACGCTGCTGGAGGGGATGCCGATCCCGCATGCGCCGGCCCACGAGATCTATCTGAAGTCACCGCTCGACACCGGAACCGCAGCCGGCGAGTGGTTTACGTTGAAGCCGGATGCCGAACTCGCCGGCGACCAGCGCATCGACGATGCGGGATCGTTGGCCTTCCAGACAGCGCCGCTTGACGAGGCCAAAATCTTTCTCGGACGTCCGAGCATCACCTTGACGCTGCGCGCCGATGCGGAACTCGCCAATCTCTGCGCCCGGATCGTCGATATCCATCCGGACGGCACCGCGACCCGCGTTTCCTTCGGCGTGATCAACCTTGCCCATCGCGATGGCAATGAGGATCCGCAGCCGCTCATTCCCGGCCAGCCGGTCGAGATCCGTCTCGACCTTGACGCCTGCGGCTACCGGTTCGGTGAAGGCCATCGAATCCGGCTATCGCTCTCGACCGCCTACTGGCCGATGATCCTGCCGCCGCCGGTCGATCCCGGTGTGACGATCGATATCGCTTCGCTCGGCCTTGCCATGCCGCTTCTCGGCGATCACCAGACATTCGAGATGAAGCAGCCGGCAAACCCGGATCCCCTGCCGAAATATATCGAGCACGCGCCATCTTCCACACGCCGCATCGTCACTCGTGATCTCGGTGCAAACCAGACGCGCTACGAGGTTTTGGAAGACACCGGCCTGTTCGAGCACCCCGGCACCGGCCTTTCCACGCGGCAGTTGCGCGAGGAGACCTGGTCGCTCGACCCGACCGATCCGCTATCGATGACGGGCACTTCGGTCTGGACCTGCGACATGAAGCGCGACCGATGGTCGGTCCGTACCGTCTCGTCAGCAAAACTCGCCTGCACGGCGACCGACTGGCTGATCAGCGCTTCCGTCCTCGCCTATGACGGCGAAAAGAAGATCTTTGAAAAGACGTTCGAGAAGGCCATTCCCCGAGATCACATGTAAACGCCGCCAGCCGTGGCCGGTGGTGTACGCCGATGTGATTTGACGCCAGGCCCGGATCCCTGAGACAGTCCATGCGAACAGGAGGAGTTCTCATGGCAGTCTTCGCAAATCGTCTGGCGGCGGCAATGTTTTGCGCCGTCGTGATGGCGTTTCCGGCATCGGCGCTGCGTGCGCAGGAGGCCGCCGTTGCCATTCCTGCACCCACGATCGACGAAGCCGCGAAAGGCAATGTCGAGAAGGCCATCTTTGCCGGCGGCTGCTTCTGGGGCGTTCAGGGCGTTTTCCAGCATGTGAAGGGCGTGAGCAACGCCGTTTCCGGCTATTCCGGCGGCGACCAGAAAGCCGCGACCTATGAGACGGTAAGCTCGGGCAGATCGGGCCATGCGGAGGCCGTCGAGATCACCTTCGATCCGAAGCAGGTAAGCTACGGCAAACTGCTGCAGATCTTCTTTTCCGTCGCCCACAATCCGACCCAGCTGAACTACCAGGGTCCTGACCACGGGACGCAGTACCGCTCCGCGATCTTCACCACCAGCGACGATCAGAAAAAGGTAGCCGAGGCCTATATCGCCCAGCTTGATGCGACGAAACTGTATCCAGCCGCGATCGTCACGAAAGTCTCCAAGCTTTCCGCCTTCTATCCTGCCGAGAAGTACCACCAGGATTTTCTGACGCTGAACCCCAGCTATCCCTATATCGTCTATAACGACATGCCGAAGATCGACAATCTGAAGGCGATCTTCCCGAGCGCATTCCGCGCCGATCCGGTTCTGGTGTCCAAGGCTAAGAGCTAGGTCAGTCGCTAACTGCCATCTGCCGAACGGCATCGCAGACCGCCTCGAACCCGGCGCGTGCGCCAGCACTCATGTGGCGGGCACGCAGCCAGGCATGCACCATCTGCGGCTCCTCCCGGAACGTCGCGTGGACGCCCACCTCTCGTAACCGCTGCGCATAAAGTTCGCCATCGTCCCGCAACGGATCGAAATGCGCAACAGTGATATAGGCCGGCGGCAGGCCGGAGAGGTCGCGGGCCAGAAGCGGATGCGCGACGGGTTCAATCTCGGGCGCCCTGAGGACTGTCCGGTAATAGGCAACATCGGCCGTGCTGAGCCCTGGCGCATGTGCCATCTCACGGTAAGACCCCGACACAAGATCGCCGCCGAGTGCCGGATAGATCAGCACCTGGCCGGCAATCCCCGACAGTCCTTCGTCCCGCGCGCGCAACGCAAGGCCCGCCGCAAGATTGCCGCCGGCGCTGTCGCCGATCAGCACGACCTTTCGACCCTCGCCTAAAAGCTGCTTCATCACACCGAAACAATCGTCCGTCTGGGCCGGCCAGAGATGTTCGGGCGCAAGTCGGTAATCGACCGAGACCAGTTCCGCCTGCGCGAAATCGGCGATCTCCGCACAGATCGCGTGGTGGCTATCCAGCGACCCGACCACGAACCCGCCGCCATGCATATAGAGGAGAACAGTTTCGCTACTGATCATCGCGGGTCGGTAACGCCTGATCGGCACGACCAGCATTTCGTCCTGAAACGTCAGACCCTGCGGCAGAGGCTGGTCGAAGCGGGCGCAGAGCGCATCATACCAGGCCCGCTGCTGTGCAATCGGCGCATCCACAGCGTCGGCAGGATAAAATCGATCGCAGATATCGAGAAATTCGAGGATCCCCGGCTCTTCCGGAAACGGGCCGGACTTCTGGTCGCTCTCTGACATCGGCAAGGCACTCCCAAGGAATGCGGGATACTATGCGCAACCGTCGCCACAGGGCAACAACCGGGAGCCACGAACGCCTACTCGCCGGTGATCTTCGCCTTGACGAACACATCGTAGCGGGTGCTTTTCCCCAATATCTGATGGGACGGTTTGCGCACGCCCGCCATCGGCTCGGCGCGCAACGGCCACTTCAGCACGACCCGGTTTTGGGCCGCCTCAAGCGCGACCTGCATGAGTTGCACTGAGTCCGCATCGGTCCCGACGATATCCCGGATCAGCCGCATCTCTTTCTTCACCAGCGCCGTCTTGTCACGCGGCGGATGCATGGGATCGATCAGGATGACCTGCGGCTTCATCTGCGGCAGGAGAACACAGGAATCCCCGTGCACCAGCGTCATCCGGGAGACCGTCTCCGCATGCCGCCCCCCTTCCGCCCGCGCCCGCTCGAGCCCTTCCAGAAGCAGCGCATGCATCGTTTCGGATCGCTCGATCAGCGTGACGCGCGCGCCTAGCGATGCCAGCAGAAACGCATCCCGGCCGAGGCCTGCCGTCGCATCGACGACATCAGGGATCGTGCCGCTTGAGAACCCGACGGCCTTCGGCAGATCTTGTTTGCGTCCCTCGCCGGAGCGGAAACGGTGCCCAACTGCGCCGCCGACAAAATCGACGATCAGCGGCGTTTTCTCGAGGTTTTGTGCCAATGTCCGATCTCAGAAGGGCGTTGGAGCGGTGAACGTGACGTCCGAACCGTCAGGATGGCGGAAGCTTAGTTCTTCGGCATGGAGAAGCAAACGGTTCGCAGCCAGAAGCGCATCGCCATCCGCGTAGAACGCGTCGCCGAGGATAACGTGGCCGAGCGCTTTCATATGCACGCGCAGCTGATGGGTGCGGCCCGTCAGCGGATACAGCCGCAGCCGCGTCCTTTTCTCGCCATATCCCATCACCTGCCAGCGCGTCTGGGCAGGCTTGCCGTGATCGGTGTCGACGCGGTGGCGCGGCTTGTTGTCTGGATCGATCGCCAACGGCAGATTGACCACGCCTTCCGCCTGCTCAACCCTTCCCCAGACCTCGGCCACATAGGATTTCCGCGTGGTGCGCCCTTCAAACTGCGCTGCCACAAGTGCATGTGCCCGGCGGTTGAGCGACATCACCACGACACCGGATGTATCCTTGTCCAGACGGTGCACGATCAGCGCCTCCGGATACTCTTTCTGCACCCGCGTCAAAAGACTGTCCGACAGCGTCGGATGCCGCCCAGGCACCGACAGCAGACCGCTCGGCTTGTTGAACACAAGCAGATGCGCATCGCGGTGCAGCAGCGAAAGATAGGGATTCTGCGGCGGGTTATAGATCGGATCGGCATCTGAAAGCGCGTTCATGGCGACCCTCTACCAATGATTTCCTCGGCGTGAAAGACCCACAACAGCGCTCGGCAGCAGGCCGGTGGCGAAAACCGGGCTGAAACACTTGCAAATCCCGGTATGGTTCTGAACTGTCTGTCCCGACACCTCACGCAAGACCGCATCGACATCCCCATGGCCACGAAGACGACCCTCAACGCGAAGAACCTGGAAGCGCTCGGCTCGCAACGACTTGCCGAGCTGCTGATCGAGATCAGCATGGGCAGCGCCGCAAACAAGCGCAAGCTTCGCATGGAACTGGCCGGCAGCCACAGCAGTGAAGAAGTGGCGCGCGAAGTTCGCAAGCGGCTCGGCAGCATCGCGCGCGCCCGGACATTCATCAGCTGGCGTCGGGTAAAATCGACGAAGGCCGACCTCGAAACCCAGCGCAAGACGATCGTCGAGACCGTGGCGCCGGACGATCCCAGTGAGGGCTTCGAGCTGATCTGGCAGTTCCTTGCCCTCGGTGAGCCGATCTTCGACAGAACGGACTATGCGAGCGGCGCGCTGCTTGCAAGTTTCCATCAAGCCTGCAGCGATGCCGGCGTCATCGCCAGCGCCTCGGGCATCGACCCCGATATTCTTGCCGACAGGGTCCTGGCGGCGGTTCAGAACAATGGACACGGTCAATTCGACCCGTTCACTCCAGCCATGGCCCCGGCCCTCGGGGCAGAAGGCCTCGACCGCCTGAAATCCCTGCTTGTGCAGTGGTTGAACGAACCCGACGAGAGCGACCGGGAAAGCCTTGGCCTAACCTCACCGATCCAAGACCGGCATCGCGAGACGACGGTGCGGATTGCCCTTCAGGCAATCGCCGATGCCACGGGAGATGTGGATGCCTACATTGCCGAGCAGCCAGAGGAAACCCGCCGGATACCGGCAATCGCTGCCGAAATAGCCCGCCGCCTCCTCTCCGCAGGGCGCGCCGATGAAGCGCTGCAGGCACTCGATGGCGCCGAAATAACCGGTTCGCCCGACCGCGAGATGGAGTGGCAGCTTGCCCGCGCCGAGACACTGGAAACCCTGGGACGCACCGACGAAGCGCAGGCCGATCGGTGGCGATGGTTCGAACAGTCGCTCGCCGACATTCACCTGCGCGCATTCTTGAAACGCCTGCCGGATTTCGACGATATGGAGGCCGAGGAAAGGGCGTTTGCCTATGCCCGGACTTTCCCCGATGTTCACCAGGCGCTCGCCTTCTTCCTGCGCTGGCCCGCACTCGGCCAGGCGGCGAAACTGGTGATCAACAGGCCGGCAGAACTGAATGGCGATCTCTACGAGTTGATGACATCAGCTGCCGAGATGCTCGCACCCCATCATCCGCTCGCCGCAACGCTGATCCTGCGCAGCATGATCGACTTCTCGCTCGATCATGGAAAAGCCAGCCGCTACAAGCACGCAGCCCGGCACCTGGCCACAGCGCAAGCGCTTTCACCCCACATCCTCGATCAAGGCACCCTGAAATCCCACGACGCCTATGTCGCAACCCTGAAGCGCCTGCACGCAAACAAGCGCGGCTTCTGGAAGCATGTGGCGTGAGGACTTGGCAGCGTTGAGGCGGCGAACTGCTTGTCCGGCACCAATACGGCGCCGGACAAGGGTAGCGGGCTGCAACTCGGCCGGCGTGATCACGCGGCTTTCGTCAGGTCTCCATGAGGATCCAGCACGTATTTGACCGCAGCCCCCTGGTCGAAGCTTTCATAGCCTTGCGCCGCTTCATCAAGCGAAATGATCTTGGCGTTGACGATGTCGGCGATCGGCAGTCGGTCGTGAAGGATGGCTTGCATGAGCTGACGATTGTATTTCAGCACCGGCGTCTGGCCCGTGTGGAAGGACTGGGCCTTCGCCCAGCCGAGACCCAGCCGAAGCGACAGGCTGCCCTGTTTGGCGGCGTCATCCACCGCACCGGGATCTTCCGTCACGTAAAGGCCGGGAATACCGATCGAGCCCGCCGCGCGGGTAATCTCCATCATCTGGTTCAAAACGATAGCCGGCTGTTCGCCACCCGAATGTCCGCGCGCTTCGAAACCGACGGCATCGATGGCGCTATCGACCTCGTCGGTGCCAACCACCTCGGCGATCATGTCCCCGAGCCGGTCGCTTTTCGACAGATCGATCGGCTCGAAGCCGACCTTGGCGGCGTGGGCAAGACGATCCTTGTTGAAATCACCGATCATCACGACCGCTGCACCGAGAATGCGCGCCGACGCAGCCGCTGCGAGACCGACAGGACCGGCGCCCGCAACATAGACCGTCGAGCCCACACCGACGCCTGCCTTGACCGCCCCGTGAAAACCCGTCGGCAGGATATCCGACAGCATCGTCAGATCGCGGATCTTCGACATCGCCCGGTCGCGATCCGGGAATTTCAGAAGATTGAAATCCGCATAGGGAACAGTGACGTAACGCGCCTGGCCGCCGATCCAGCCGCCCATGTCGACATAACCATAGGCGCCGCCCGCGCGCGACGGATTGACGGTGAGGCAGACGCCGGTATCCTGCGACTTGCAGCAACGGCAACGGCCACAGGCGACGTTGAAGGGCACGGACACAATATCGCCGATCTCGAGCATCTCGACATCGACGCCCTTTTCGATGACCTCGCCGGTGATTTCGTGGCCAAGCACGAGCCCCGGCAAGGCCGTCGTGCGCCCGCGCACCATATGCTGGTCTGACCCGCAGATATTGGTCGAAATCACTTTCAGGATAACGCCATGCTCGATCCGGCGCCCATTTGGCGCCTCAAGCTTGGCGTCGTCGATATCCCTCACCTCGACCTTGCCCGGCCGCAAATACACGACACCTCTGTTCCTGCTCATGCCCATTCCTCCTCTGGGTTAGACGGAAAGCCAATGCTGCTCGCCGGCAGTTCGCTAGAAGCGGCACTTCCGCCGCATTCCTCGATCTCTTCCTCCTCGAAAAGATCAGGCGAGCAAAACAATGTACCTCAACCCCAGCAGCAGACCACCATCATTCCCATTCGACTGCCGCGACAACGACATGCGGAGATGCAATGGCGACGAGTGGCGATTTGGCGAGGAAGACTTCCGAAATGCGCATAGGTCACAGCGCCCGAGGAACAGACAAGACGTCATTCAGGAACGCCGCTCCGACGTGGAAACGCTGTGACCGCGTCAAGGCAGATGGAGGTGTGTTGGGCGGGCTAGTGACCTAGCGCGAAGTGTCAAAAATCACTATGCATTTTCTATATTCTAGTCCTGCTCCCCGTCTCGAATCCCTATGCGTATCCGATCCATAAAGACGGAGACCCACGCCAACCTGCGCCTGGGCATCGACCCGAAAAAGGTGCGACATGATGTTCGACTACAGATTGTTCGGAGCTTCGACGATCCTTTTCGAGGCTTGTCTTGCCCACATGCAGTGGTGTCAGGAGCGGCTTCAGTGCGTTTCGTGATGTTCGCCCGCTTTGTTCGCAACGCCGTCTTTCCCCGCCGGAACGCAAGGATGGCATGTTGTGGCTCCAACGTTATCTTCGGAATTGTTTGCGCACTTGGCTCGGTCATGTTCGTGGCGAAGGTCATCACCAACATTGCATCCGTCAACTGAAATGTCGGAAACAACAGGGCAAGCCCGTCGTGCTGCGTCATCGTGTTGGGCACGATGACGCAGCACGACTTCCGAACAAGGGCAAACCCCGCAGCTGGTGGTGCAGCTCGTTCAGAGACGAACCAGGCTTCGGAATTTAACGGAGGAGAGAAAATGTTGGTCCACGATTTTCTCCTGGCGGAGAACGTCTTCGTTGGGTTGAGTTCATCGTCAAAACAACACCTCCTGCGGCAGATATCTGAGAAGGCTGGCGAAGCGACCTCGGTTCCTTACCGTATAATCGCCAAAGCACTATCCGACCGCGAGGTCCTGGGCTCTACGGGTATCGGGGGCGGTGTGGCCCTTCCGCATGCTGCAGTCGCTGGACTGGAATCCGTATTTTGCCTTGTGGTTCTTCTGGCGCACCCGATCGACTTCGAGGCCGTGGACGGCGAGCCCGTCGACATCGTCATTCTGCTTCTGACACCCGCTTCCGCACGGACGGAAGCCCTCAATGTCCTGTCATGCGTCGCCAGGCGCTTTAGAGAGGGCGACGCTGTTCGAGGGCTACGGGCGGCCAGGACCGGTGACCAGGTTTATGCAATCCTGACAGCGTGACGCCATCCTTGCACACGGAAAGCTGACGAGTTCGTCCGACCCATCGACATCTGGAAGATCGGCGATCAGTTCGACGTCGGTCTCGTCTCAACGGGAAATCACCATGACGTTCTTTCGGGGGCCAGGGCCTTTTTCTATCACAGCGATGCTGACGCCGTTCTCAGCCACCAGCGTCGATATCGCAGTCTTCGAGGCTGAAGTCCGCCACCAAGTCGCGGCGGGAATCGACGGTATCGTCGTCCACGATGTCATCGGGGAGAGCTGCGCGCTTGAGCAGAGGGAACAGGACCTGCTTTTGAGAACGGCCGTCCGCTGTGCGGATAGCCAACTGACTGTCATCGCCGCGACAGGATCGAACTGTACGGCGAAGACGATTGAACGTTCGCTGAGGGCGCAGGAACTGGGGGCAAAGGCCTTGCTGCTGACGGTGCCCTATTACACGAAGCCAACCCTGAAAGGCGTAGTCGATCATTTCCGACAGATCGACGCTGCGGTCCGGCTTCCCATCCTGATCGACGACGATCCGTCAAGGACGGCGCGAGATTTCGGGGAAGAGATGCTTGTCGAGCTTGCTGACCTCGCTCAGGTCGTCGGTATTTGCCACGGCCCCGCACGTCTTGCCCACTTCGCCAATATCAGGGCCTCGTTGCGCAACCGGTTCAAGCACTTGTCCCGGGACGACCACTCCCTGTCTTCCTTCCTCGCACTTGGTGGATCGGGCGTGATATCTGCGCTGAACAACATCCGCCCAGCACCGGTAACGTCACCGAACTGGTCCGTTGATGCAAGGTCCACACCGCAACTGGATACGTGTGATGTCGCGGGGCTGAAGGTTGCCGTCTCGTTGGATCGCCCCTTTCCCACCGACGTTCGGTTGCCGTTGATGCCGCTCGAGCGGGACGAAGAAATCGTCCTTCGCACCGTATGCGCGGAGTTCTTGAGGAGCGACCGTTGACCACGCCCCAGCCTGAAAACTACGCCGTCTATATTTCTTTGTCGCGAAGCCACATCGATTTCGACATGCCCTCAGACTTATTTTTCTTTTGCCGCTTTTGAATGCGTCTTGAGCAAAAGGAGAAACAAATGATGATCGAAAAACAGTCCGCGAATGAGAAGATTCCCCTCCCGGGCAACACAGCTTTCGCTGGACCAAGATTCCTGATTGGCAGAAATCGTCGGGGTGGTTGGATCGTAAACGACCGCCTCGGGCTGGTCGGTGGCATCTTCGTCAACGAAGCAGCCGCCCGTCATTTTGCGATTGAAGAGTCTGACAGGCACTACGAGCTTATAGCAGTACTGGACGACGCGGCGATCGAGCTTGAGTTCCGCAAAGCAGATTTCTCAAACGCAACAGCATCCCATCAGTCCTCCGAAATCTGCAACCGAAGTGTTGCAAGCGCTCGTTCGGCCTCAACGATATCCTTCAGTAGAAGCCTCTTGTGACGGTGGTCCAGCCCGCCGCCTGCCAACACAGCGTCCACAAACTCAAGGATATCGGCCGCTTCGACAACGACCTTTGTCGCTCCCCTTTGTACCGCTTCGTTAGCAAGGCGTCCCTCGACCGGAGGCATTATACGCTCTGCTGCCACAAAGACGCTTCCGTCCAGAAGATAAGACGCCAGTCTCGGGTCCGGTAACAGTCTGATCAGAGCCTGGATCTCGTCGGCGGAAAAAGGGCTGCGAGCAATCAGTCGCGAGTGAAGCGAGGCGTAGCTCATCCCCAAGGCGGCCGCCGCTTCCTCAACCGACATCTGCTTCTCCACCACGAGAAGCGTGTAGACGATGTGGGCAAAATCTTCGCCGCGGTTCATGAGGTCCCTCCTGAGTGTTGGATCGTCACACAGAGGCCCTGAGGCTGCAAGGCCGTCAAAACGGCGCACGCGTTTTGATCGCGAGAGCCCGTCTGAGATTCTATCTGCGCCGAGGCCGGCGTGACCCCCGTCGGCTGGGATGGTCCTGTGAAGTACCGTGCCGACCACATCATCATGGAATGACTATGCTTTTCTGGATCATCATGTCCATCACAGTCTTTGTGACAACCGTAGCGGCCATTGTCCTCGGCATATCACTTGCCGAAACAGGAAGACTTCACTTCGGTGCCTCCGTAGTTCTCTGGGCCGTCATCGGAGTTTTCATCCCCATGTGGCTGATCATCCGTCACGGACGAAAATGACGTCATGGCACCACCGGTCGCTCTTCTCCGCCAGTTAATCAACCAGGGCCGGGAGCGATGCTCTTGGCGTCGAGAGTGATCACCGCTGCAACGGTAAACGCCGCGATGGTGGCAAACAGGAATGCTCCAACGAAAATAGCGATGGCTTTCAGCGCGCCGACGCCAAGGTCGTGCCTGAACCAGCGGACCTGCGCCTGCGCGTACCAGATGGTGGCAACCGCCATTGCGACGACGCCGGCAAGGTTTCCTTGCTCCTGCGGCATGCTGAAGAAATCGAGGCCCAGCACGAGAAAGAAGGCGAAGGGTGCTGCGACATAGCACTGGCTGAAGAAGGGCGGGCGGAGAGAATTTCGGGTGATCCTGACCCTTTTCGATCGCAGCAGCGTCACCGCCATGCAGAGCGGAAAGATACCGAAGATCACCCCTCTTGCGATCAGAAGATTGGAGCCCGATCCGAGCTCGCGGGCAGCTTCCGTCGGATCGTAGACCGATGGCAGTGCTCCGGACAGCGCCTGTGAGAGAAGCAGCGTAATGAGCAGGAACAGGGGCGGGCTAAGCGTGTCCTGATACTGTTCTTCCGGCTCGTCGGCGAGTTCGATGTCTGCGTAGCGCATCATGCTGAGTGGCCTGACGACGGCACGCCACATAGTAACGGGATAAAAGACCAGCCACGACACGAGCTCGTAGAGGAGCTCTTCGAGCGACTTCAGCAGTTTCATGAAGTCCACGTGCCAGTCCTTCCCGTTGATGCCTGCGTGGGGTTGCACCCTCTTACCAGCGTCGGCACCAGACGTCACTGTGCAGTGCCCTGTCTCTGCGCGCAGGCGGGCAGCTGCCACCGTGTAGGATTTGGCCGAACAGGCTTCCCATGCCATTTCAGCTAATGTAGGTTTTTGAAATACACACCGGGAGGTCGTCGCATGAACCCGAGCAACTTCGTCAAGGCGCTAAGCCGTGCCAGAGACTTTGCTCGTAGATCGAACGGGAGGAGCCAGTCGATGAAGATTATGAAAAGCCTGATATTCGGGGTCGCCATGATGGCAGCCGTGCCCTCCGTCGCCGACGAGATGCGGCGCGAGACGGTTCGTTTTGCTACGGGATCCTCGAGCTCAACCATCAAATCGTCGGTCAAAGGCTACCAGACGGTTCAGTACGCGCTGTCGGTTACGGCGGGCCAGAAGATGAGCGTCCAGCTCGATTCCCGCAATACAAGCCTCTACTTCAATGTGACCGCTCCGGGCGCCGATGCGGCGATGTACAACAGCTCGATCGATGGAAACGGCACCAGCATCACGATCCCGTCGAGCGGCAAGTACCTCATCGACGTCTATCTGATGCGCAATGCCGCAAGGCGCAATGAGACCGCGAGTTACGATCTCACGCTCTACGTCGAGTAGTCATCCGAACCGCGTGCGACACGGTCGTCCGGAAATGTCGAGGTTCGAAGGGTGATTTCAACCGATCGCGATTTCCCGTTCTACAACGGCAAGCCCGTCGAAATTGATGGACCGGGCTGGCTCCTTGTCATTGTATCGTTGGCGAGCGCTCTGCTTGTGCTCACCCTCGTTCCCCTTCGCACCTTCCCCTACAATCTCATTCCGGCGCTGCTGTTCGTCGCAGTCCCCGTGTTGGCGCTTCGCAAGGTAGCCGGGCCACACTGGAACTGCCTGTTCCGTCCTGTCGGATTTCGATCCGTGGGGCTGATGGTGCTCTTCGGGTTTGCTACGCTGCTGGGATCCATGGCGATGGGCTTGGTCCTGCAACAGTTTTTCGAACTTTACTCCAATCCCGTCGCGGATGCGATCGCCGTGATGTCGGCAACCGAGGTGAGCGCCACGCTTCTGGTGACCGGCATCCAGTTGGTAGGGGAAGAGCTTTTCGGAATACTGCCTTTCCTCGCTGTTTTGTGGCTGTGCGTGCAGCGTTTGCACCTGTCACGAAGGTTGGGGATCGTTATCGCCGTTGTCGTTTCGTCTCTGCTCTTCGGCGCGGCGCATCTGCCGACCTATGACTGGCACTTTGCACAGTCTCTCATCGGCATCGGTTTTGCCCGCCTGATACTCACGCTCGCCTATATCGTCACGAGAAATCTCTGGGTCTCCGCGGGCGCCCATATCATCAACGACTGGACTGGGTTTGTCTTCGTTTTGGAGTTCGGCCATGTGCCCATCAATGCAGTGGAGTGAACCCCGAAGACCGGTCGCCATCGAAAAATCCAACTCATGGCCTTCGCGCCGCAACGTTCGAACGAAAGGACTTGGAATGCGTCTCGTAGCGAAATCTCTCATTGGAATAGTCCTGCTGTCGGCCCTCCCCGCGTCCGCAAACGACGTTCATCAGACGAAGTGCAAGGGCAACAGCGGAGCATGCATTCAGGAAGCCCAGCGCGTCTGCGGTGGTGAATACCACGTTCTTTTCAGTGAAAGCCACGCCGGAGGGCTCCTCGGCGACAGCGTTCCAGGACCGGTGACCTGGTACTCCATGAGCTACGAATGTCCGAACTCCCGTGGCGACAAGCCGGACTTCCCGTTCCGCGGCAACACGTATTCACCGCCGCCGGAACGCGACATCGAAACGAAGTCGCGGCAGAGGGTCTCCATCGGAAGCATGGGTAAATTCTGCCAGGGAGAAGCATCAGCCACGTTCGGCCGCAGGCCTCTGGAAATCCTTACTCTCCCGGTGGAGCGCACGGGGGGCGGGTTTACTGTCTACGGCCAGTTCCCACCGGAGGGATCGCGGGTCACCACGTTCGAGTGCCGCTTCGACTCGTCCGGTGCATTCAGGCGCGTTGTTCGGGACTAATTACGGTTTCGCAACGACGCGCAACCTTCCTCGCGGTCGCGAGGTGCGGGTCTCCCACGAGAGCGGTCGCTGATCGTCGCCCGTCACCGACACGTAGTCATCTCAATGTGAAGATGCTGCTCTCCGGTGATCGAGGCGCCGGCTCCAGAAATCTCGCTGAAATTAAGCAGCGTGGTCCACTCCACTCGCGTGAGTGTCGCATGTTGATGGTCCCTGCGCGAGCTGGAACATGCCGACGAGACCGCGTAGGCGTTGCGCCTCGTTCATGAGCAGTGCGCTTGCCGCATTGTTTTCCTCGATCATCGCGGCATTTTGCTGTGTTCCGTGATCGAGCATGTTGACGGCCGTGTTGATCTCGTTGAGGCCGACGGATTGTTCGCGAGCCGAAAGGGCAATCGCTTCGACTTGCGTGGTGATCGCTTCCACGCGGCCGGTGATTTCGGTCAGTCCTTCGCCGGTCTCACGGACGCAGCGAACGCCGTCTAGAACCTCGCGGTCAGACGTCTGGATCAGTTGCTTAATTTCTCGTGCGGCTTCCGCCGACCGTCCTGCCAGAGCGCGGACCTCTTGGGCAACCACCGCAAATCCTCGTCCTGCCTCCCCCGCTCTTGCCGCCTCGACCCCGGCGTTGAGAGCCAGAAGATTGGTCTGGAAGGCGATCTCGTCGATCACGCTGATGATTCCGCCGATTTTGGTCGACGAGATCTCGATGCGTGCCATGGCTTTCAACGCATTTGAAACGAGCACTGCTGTGCTTTCACTCGCGGCATTGGTTTCGCTGGCAATACGATGGGCGTCTTGCGATCGGCGCGACGCGTTGCCGACATTGGCAGTGATCTGTTCGAGCGCTGCCGCGGTCTCTTCGAGCGATGCGGCCTGGTGCTCGGTGCGGCGGGACAGATCGTCGGCGCTCGAGGCGATCTCGCGGCTTCCCCCCTCGATGGAAATGCTTGCATGGGCGATCGAGCTCATGACATCGGCCAACTGGGCGACTGTTGCATTGAGATCGCGGCGCAGATTTTCGAAGTCCGGCGCAAATGGCTCGGTCAGTTCGAAAGCGAGATCGCCGCTTGCCAAACGCCGCAGCCCTTCGGCGAGACCTCCGGTTGCATGGCTCAAGCGTGCCCTTGCCTCGGTCTCTGCTTCCCGTTGCAGGCGGACGCGTTCACCTTCCGCGTTGGCCCGTGCGGTCGCTGCTTCTTCTTCCAAACGACGGTTGGCGATCGCCGCCTCCCGAAACGTGTCCAGCGCGCCAGCCATGGCACCGAATTCGCTGCGAGATCCAAACGACGGGATCGCAAGATCCGTCTGTCCCTCTGCGAGCTTACCCATGGCACCGGTCATCGCCGCGACTGGCCGCGTAATGGACCGGCCGATAATCCAGACGCCGCCACCAAGCCCGACGATCGCCAGCAGAACCAGGCCGGCGACGACGGTAAGGTTGCGAGACGCGACTCTTTCATTTTCCACGAGGATAGTCTCGCGCTCCGTTTCGTAAGCTGCGCTGACAGCCTGCACCTGCGGCTCTAACGCAAGGTAGGCAGCTGCAACATCCTTGCGGGTCTCTGCTTCCCCAATGCTGGCTTCGGCGTAAAAGCGAAATGCCGATCGGTAAATTTCCAGGCCATCGAGCACCCGGCTGCGCTGCGCACCCGGGCGGAAGGCGTTTTTCACAAGCGTCGCGAACGTCTCAGCCTCCTCTGTGTGTTTTTGCAGATATGAGGCATCGCCACGCAGTATGAAGTCTTTCTCATGACGCCGCAGCATCAACATGCTGGCGCGAATAGCGGTATCGTCGACGGAGTCCAGACGTCCCTCGATCGAATGAACCGCCGAGCGCATGGCGCCCTGCAAGCCATTGTCCTGATCGAGACCAAGGTCCTGATTGTTCTTCACAAGCGTATCAAACGCTGCTTCGTAGGCGGTCAGGCCAATGCTCAGTTGGTCGAGTTGGGCTGCGAGATCAGGAGTGGCGGAACGACGAAGGCTCGCCAGCACGCTACGACCTTGAGAAACGGCTGCCTTGAACTTTTCCGTGCTGGCCATCTCTTTTTCGAGCAGGAATGCCTGCTGGAACATGTAGCTGGCGCTCACGCTGGCCGACAGGCTTGCAACGTCGGCTTTGCTCTCGGCAAGCGCATCTGCAGCGGCACGATATCCGTGCTCGACGTGGCGCTGACCGATAAAGATGGCGCAGATCGTGATGATACCGACGAGCGCCATCGCCGCCAGGAGCATGACGCGCTGCGAGATTCGAAGATGGGCGAAGAGCAAAGGCTTAGACCTCAAAGGCAAGAAAACAGCGGCATCAATGCCCTTCGGCTCTTAAGCAAATGTCTACGGAGTGTGAATTTACTGTGACACAGCCGCGTGCGTGCCGGTGCGGCGCAGCTCACTTGCCCCCTCGGCTAGATTGCGGAAGAGGGCTTCAGCACACTGAAGCTGTGATCATTGTGGAGTGCGATAACACCCTCGTATTCAAGGGCATAGAGAGCGTTGAGTAGCTCGTGCCTGGAAAACTTCACTGTCGTCGGCGTGTTTGCGATCGTGCGAAACCGGATCTGCGACGGCGGCCTCAGCCGCAATCGTCGCAATAGATCCGATAGAGCATGCACAACTTCGAGATGGGTTCTCAACGACCGGGTCTCCAGGTAACACTTTCGATCAACGCAACACGCGCCAAAGCGACAATGCGGTCTCCAGCTATCCCTGGTCTATTTCAGTTTTGTGACGCGGCTTGAGGAATAAGATGGCCTTGGCCAAGCAGTCGTCTGCGTAATCCTGCGTGGGCGTTACCTGATGGGCTTAAGAGTCCTGATGGCTGCATTGAGTGCGATCCTGACACGAGGTCTGTCCGATCCAGTTTGACACCAGGCCGGGCAGTCGTCAGGATCAATTTGCCCTGAACGACATTCGCACACCGTCGTCATCGGAACTGCTTTCATCCGAAAAAGGAATCGTCCTCATGGGCAAGAAACTGAACAAGGTCTACGAGGCGCTCGTCAGTGGCGCAGCCGACGGTCTAACCGGCAAAGAACTCTATGCTCATGTCGTAGACGAATGCCCGAAGACATCGAGCAAACGCATTGTCAAAGCCTCCCTGTTTGCGTTGTCCGACCCGGACATCAAGGAGAGGGGTCTGCTGGAAGCAATCTACGCGCTTGCTATCGACTATCGCCTGTCCTCGCTGGGGGTCGATGAAGAAACTCAAGAGACAGATGACGAAAACAGTCCGGCTCCACTTGTTTCACAGGAACTGAGAAACAGGCTCGAAAGCACGGTCTCGATTATTCCGGCCATTCGAGAGGACGCGACATTACCGGAACCGTCTAAAGGCATCCATTGAGTGCAGATAGGCACCGCTCAATCCGACGCACTCAGCGTCCATCGGGCACGTCCGTCACAGCAATTTCCAAGGGCTTGATGGCCTTCAGTACGAATTCGATAGCGAGAATATCGACCTCGTTCTACTGCCCTACCCAGTCGGAACTGGCTATGCCTCGCACCTGACCGTCATCCACACGTCACATATTCGTGGAATCTGATCTTGACGATCGGAGGGCGATTACGTGCCGCATCTATGCCTCAACGCGATATCGAAGCACTTCGACAAGTTCACAGCGCTGGATAGCGTCTCGCTCGCGATTCCCGACGGAGCGTTTCTCGCGTTGCTTGGACCTTCAGGCTGCGGCAAGACCACTCTTTTGCGCCTGATCGCCGGGCTTGAGCATCCCGATCAAGGAGAGATCCGTTTCGACGATCAGTTAGTCGCCGGTGATGCCGTCTTTGTCCCACCGGAAAAGCGTCGCGTTGGCATGGTCTTTCAGTCGTATGCGCTCTGGCCGACGATGACCGTACGAAAAAATATCGAGTTCGGCTTGAAAGTCGCCGGGCTCACGGTTCAGGAGCGAAACCAACGCATCGATGAGGTTCTGGACGTCGTCGGGCTTCGGGGGCTGGATGGCCGCCGGCCGCACGAACTGTCGGGTGGACAGCGGCAAAGGGTAGCGCTTGCTCGCTCGCTCGCAACCAGACCGCAACTCATCCTGCTCGATGAACCGCTTGCCAATCTCGATGCCCATTTGCGTGAGGCCATGCTCGCGGAATTCCGCCGTATCCATAGTCTGACCGGCGCCACATTCGTATTCGTCACCCATGATCAGGACGAGGCGATGGCGGTTGCGACGCATGTCGCCGTCCTGGACCGGGGCCGGCTACAGCAGCTCGGTACGCCGGAAGAACTTTACCGCCAGCCGTCTTCGAGCATGGTTGCCCGTTTTATCGGTCGGGGACGTACGCTGCCGGTGCAAGTGGTTGAGTCCGGAGCGGGTCGAACGAAGGTCATGCTCGGCCAGCAGCTCCTCGACATGCCGGGCGAGGCCCCGACAGGCTATGGCTGGCTGTGCTGTCATGCCTCCGATTTCAAGCGCGTGCCTGAGGGCGGCCACCTGAAGGTCGAGCTCCTGGGGCAGGTCTTTCAGAACGGCGTCTTTCTCAGCCACTGTCTGCCGACTGAGATTGACGGCGACGTCGTCAGCCTGCCGCTCGAGGAGCGGTTAGCGCCCGGCACGTCGATCGAACTCGTCCTTACGGGCGGCTGGGTGATCGGCGACGGCGGAACAGGCCAAACCTGGGCCGGCCGTGTCACTGGTCGATCGTCAACCTGTCGTTCTGCCGTCATCTCTGTGAGCTAGGCGAAACAGCATCTGCCGAACCGGTGGCCGTCTCCCCATCGCCCGGGCGGGGCCGCGTTCAAAACAATCTGCCTATCAACGAGGTTCTCATGTTCTTCCGCACGCTCGTCGCCACAACCATTCTTGCCGGCCTCGCCTTCCAGGCCGCGGCCGCAGACACGATCACCGTTTACACCTCGCAGCCGCAAGATCAGATGACCAAGGTCATCGAGGCGTTCAACGCCGACCATCCAGAGATCAAGGTTGAACTCTTCCGTTCCGGCACGACCGAGGTCATGGCCAAGCTGCAGGCTGAATATGCCGCCGGCAACAGCCCGGCCGACGTCATCCTGATTGCTGATACCGTCGCCATGACGCAGTTGAAGAACGACGACCGCCTTCTGGCCTTTACCGACGCTCCGGTTGCAGGCATAAACCCGGCCTTCATCGATGCCGACAAGACCTTTTTCGGCACCAAGGTGATCACCACAGGGATCATCTACAACACGAACCTCGTGAAGACCGCCCCGAAGAGCTGGAACGACCTGCTTGCCGCCGATGCGGCCAAGAGCCTGATCATGCCAAGCCCGCTCTATTCCGGTGCGGCCGTCATCCATGTCGGCACGGTAACGCAGCAGCCTGAATTCGGCTGGGCGTATTACGAAAAGCTGGCCGAGGCCGGCGCCGTTGCCGGCCAGGGCAATGGCACGGTTGTCGAAGCCGTTGCGCGCGGCGAAAAGGCCTATGGCATCATCATCGAATACATGGCCCTCAACGCCAAGAAGAAGGGTTCACCCGTCGACTTCGTCTTTCCCGCAGAAGGCGTGAGCTCGATTACCCAGCCAGTCGCCGTGCTCAAGGGGTCCGATCAGGTCGAGGCAGCCAAGACCTTCGTCGCCTGGCAGCTCTCCAAGGCAGCCCAGGTACAGGCCGCCGCCCAAGGCTATTTCCCAATCCTGCCCGGTGTCGCGCAACCGGAAGGGTACCCGGCGCTTACCACACTGAAGATCCTGCCCGCCGATAGCGATGCCATGCTCAAGGCCGACAAGGAAACCAAGGAAAAGTTCGCGGAACTGTTTGGCGGTTGACCCTATGATCCGCAGACCCGTTATGGGCCGGCCGCATCGTTTGGGAGGCGAGCATCTGCTCGTCTCCCTTCTCGTTTTATACGTGTCCTTCACGACGCTATGGCCGCTCGCGCGGCTCTTTTCCGCCGCCTTCCAACCCGGCGAGGACGGCACGCCGCTCGGGCTGATGCTGACCACGCTCGCCAGTCGCTCGGCACTCAGGGCGCTCTCGGGAACGCTGCAGACCGCGCTTCTGTCCGTTGCCGTGTCGACTGTCATCGGCGTGGCGCTCGCCTTTGCCGTCAGCCTTTTGAAACTCCGCACCCGCGCCGCACTGACCTTTCTCATCCTGATCCCGCTGATCGTGCCGTCGCAAACCATGGCGCTTGCCTGGATTGAACTATTTGGCGCGCAGTCGCCGATCCTGAAACCGCTCGGCCTTGCGCCACCGCCGGGCTCCACCAACCCGCTTTATTCAACTGGCGGGATCGCGCTTGTGATGGGCATCGAACACATGCCGCTGGTTTTCATTGCTGTCCGGGCGGCGCTGCGGGCACTGCCGGCCGACCTTGTCGAGGCCGCGCGCATCCTCGGTATTTCGCCAGGCAGGATCGGCCTCGGAATCGTCTTACCCATCGTCATGCCTTCGGTGCTGGCTGGAAGCTTGATCGCGTTCACCGCGGCGATCGGCAATTTCGGCGTGCCGGCACTTCTTGGCATTCCGGGCCGCATCTCGGTCCTGACAACGTTGATCTACCAACGGCTGAACGGCTTCGGCCCGGCCGCCGCCGGCCAAGTGGCGACACTGGCGCTGATGCTCGCTGCCATGGCGGCGCTTGCCATCGTCCTGCGCAACATCGTCACGACCCGCATCGCCGTGCCGCTTCCGGCCGGGACACCCTTCGTGCCTACCCGCCGCGCGCCTGTAATCGACTTCCTGCTGTGGATCGTGGTGCTCATCCTGTCGCTCGTGCCGCTCGCGGCGCTGACCATGACTGCGCTCTTGCCGGCCATCGGGGTGGCCTTCGGACCCGACACGATAAGCCTCGACCAGTTCCGCGCCGTGCTCGACAATCCGACCGTGCGAAGGGCTTTTGCCAATTCGCTGCTGCTCGCCGTGATCACGGCCGCAATTTCGATGCTGGTGGCCGTACCGCTGGCCTTTCTTTCTCAACGCCGTACAAATCCTGTGCTCCGGCTGCTTGATTTCGTCATCGAGGGGCCCTGGGTCGTTCCCGGCACTGTTGTCGCGCTCGGCATGATCCTCGCGTTCCTCAAGCCGCTGCCGCTGATCGGGCTGTCGCTCTACGGGACCATGGCGATCCTCGTCATCGCCTATCTCTCGCGCTTCCTGCCGCTGGTGCTCCGGCCCGTGGCCGCCGCCGCGCAATCAGCCGACCCCGCACTGGACGAGGCGGCTCGCATTACCGGCGCCGGTCTTAATCGCCGCATCCTGTCCATCTTCTTGCCCGGCGTGCTACCGGCCGCGGCTGCCGGGGCGATTCTGGTCGTGATGACGGCGCTCAACGAGCTGACGCTTTCGACACTGCTCTGGTCGTCGAGAAAGGAAACCATAGGTGTGATGATTTTTGCCCTGCAGTATGAAGGAAACTCGACTGGCGCAGCGGCAGTCGCAGTTCTCTCAACCCTCCTCGTGTTGAGCCTTGCCGGGGGAGCGACATTGATTGGCTCAAGCATGCCGAAGGGCACCCTGCCTTGGTTGGAGTGATTGAAGTACGGGGGTTTAAGCTTAGATCCTAGCTCCGAAAATGCGGGGTAAAGGCGTGCCCTACCTTTCAAAAAGCTAGGGAAAGAGATGACGGAACTTGACGTGCTATTGATCTGTTGTGAGTGTCCAATCGGAAATTAACGGAGCATTTCGTTGGCGACAGGCCTGATAGCACTACTCGACGATATCGCTGCAATAGCGAAGCTGGCTGCTACGTCGCTGGACGATGTTGCGGCCCAGACTGCAAAAGCAAGCGTCAAGGCTGCAGGCGTTGTTATCGACGACACGGCTGTAACCCCGACCTATGTCGTTGGGCTATCACCGGCCCGGGAGCTGCCGATAATTTTGCGCATCGCTCTGGGCTCGCTGCGCAACAAGCTGGTCTTCCTCCTGCCCATCTGCCTCCTGCTCGGCTACTTCGCCAACTGGCTGATCACCCCGCTGTTGATGATCGGCGGCCTGTACCTGTGCTTCGAAGGCGCTGAGAAAATATACGGTCTGCTGGCCCCCCACGCGCACGATGTGGGTGACTCGTCGACACCGGTTGACCCGGTCGCGCTCGAAGAACAGAAGGTCGCCGGGGCTATCCGCACGGACTTCATCCTATCCGCAGAGATCATGGCCCTGACGCTTGCCGATGTTGCGGATTCCAGCATCTATACCCAGGCTATGGTGCTCGCTGCCGTAGGAGTGCTGATAACGGTTGCCGTCTATGGCGTCGTGGCTTTCATCGTAAAGGCCGATGACATCGGATTGCACATGGCAAAGGCGGGATCTGGCACGGCACGGGTGATCGGCCGCAGCCTGGTCAAGGGTGTGCCGGTGTTTCTACAGATCCTGGCGGCCGTGGGCACTGCGGCCATGCTCTGGGTCGGCGGCAGTATCGTCGTCCACGGGCTGGATGGGCTCGGGCTGTCAACACCCGAGCATGTCATAGAAGGGGCATCCCATTTCATGACGACTACCATCGGGGTTGCTCCGGCTGTGGTCGGGTGGCTTACGACATCCTCGCTTCAGGCTTTGCTGGGCATCATCCTTGGCGCCATCGTCGTCATTGGCGTAACGGCCGTGCATGCGGTGCTCCCCTCGCGTCGCTCGGCGTAACGTCCGGTAACCCCTTCGGAAAGATCGAACGGGTGGCTCGCTCGCGGACTCACCGGACTGAGTGCAGGACGTTGAGGATCAGCTCTATCGGTGTCCAGCCTGATAGCAGGAGCAGTCGCGATGCCGCTGGCCGTTTCGAGGTACGAAAAAGCCCGGGTTTTCTGGTATGTAAGGTTTCGAACGTCGGCTTACGGACAGCCTCTCTCGCGTCCCTATTGTATTCTTAAGGGCGCTGATTGCCGCCTTTCTGGCGTTGAGTTGAAGAACTGGTTCTGAGGGCAGAGAGCCGTGGCGGTTGAACCACGCAGCGCTCATCAATCTTCCACCACTCCAAGCTGGCCTCAGACCGACAGATCGTGGAGATCGCTCTTTATGGCCTCACCCACATCAAAGTCTGAAAAGCGCACGTTCAGCCCGCCTCGCTCCGGCGTACAGGCGGTCGGTCCAACGAGATAGCGATCCGCGGAAGGGAACGGCGCCAGACGCAGAAGCGGCCATACCTTGCCGTCCGACGAGGCCTGTATCCTTGCCGCTCCGTTTTTGAGCGTGATCCGTATGATGAAGTCTTCCAATCCTTGAAACGGCTGCGAGACGGACCAGTCCGAGTTTCCGTTTGTGACAACCGTTGATAGAAAGCGCTCGCCGTCCGTGAACTCGACACCGGTCTTGATCCAGCGTGTCTCGTCAATCCGCAACATCAAACCCGCCTGGTCATACAGGGATCGGAACTCTCCCTGGACCCGGACCCGCGCTGTGAATTCTTCGCTGACCGAAACTCCAAGAAAATGTCCACTATCCCGCGCGAACCCGTAATGCGTCTTCTGCCAGAAGTCGGTCTTCTGGTCGGTCGTCATGGTAAGATGATCGGCCGAGACCTCCCAGTTCGCAGGCTCGTTGACCCAGGTTCCGTTCTCGAGATGGGTTCTCATCTATGCAGCCACTCCTTCGCCATCATCGCCATATGCACATCAGTCCTTGGCAAACACCGTAGCGGACTCTGAGGTGGAGACCATCGTGTTGTAGTCAGAGACAAGCCATTCGAGATCGTCGCCCGCGCCTTTGCGGGCGTCGCCTTTGGCCATTTCGAGTTTTTCGTCGAAATTGCGAAGCTTGGACAGGAGCGACGCCGGGCTGGACTCAAACACGTGGAATGAGTTGGGATGCTGGAGAGCGTAGTCGTCGAACTCCCGGACAGCCTGAGCGTAGGCGGCAAGCACTGATCTGAATGCAGGCATGGCGACCACGGGCTTTTCGTTTGTCGGCATCACGTCCATCACGGCCTCTGCCCGGAACATGACGTTTCGCACATGCCAGCGCGATTTCTTGCCCTCGGCCTTTTCGAGCGCGAGTAGCGATGCGCG
>NZ_FNWM01000004.1:0-483628 GCF_900108545.1 Rhizobium sp. NFR12
AGGCCGCGCTGTTCATCTCGCAGTCCGGCGAAACGGCCGATACGCTTGCATCCCTGCGCTACTGCAAGGAACAGGGCCTGAAGATCGGCGCCATCGTCAACGTCCGCGAATCCACGATCGCGCGCGAATCGGATGCGGTCTTTCCAATTCTGGCGGGACCTGAAATTGGTGTCGCCTCGACCAAGGCGTTTACCTGCCAGCTCGCAGTTCTGGCCGCCCTTTCGATCGGTGCCGGTCGAGTCCGCGGCACGGTGACGGAGAGCGACGAGAAGGCGATGGTCAAGCATCTCGCCGAGATGCCGCGGATCATGAGCCGGGTATTGAACGACATCCAGCCGCAGATCGAAGCGCTGTCGCGCGAGCTTTCGCGCTTCAAGGATGTGCTCTATCTCGGGCGTGGCACGAGCTATCCGCTTGCATTGGAAGGTGCCCTGAAACTGAAGGAAATCTCCTACATCCATGCGGAAGGCTACGCAGCCGGCGAACTGAAGCACGGACCGATTGCTCTGATCGACGAGCACATGCCTGTCATCGTCATCGCGCCGCATGACCGGTTCTTCGAAAAGACCGTATCGAACATGCAGGAAGTGGCGGCCCGCGGCGGCAAGATCATCTTCATCACCGACGAGAAGGGGGCTGCTGCCTCGAAGCTTCCGACGATGGCGACGATCGTGCTGCCGAACGTGGACGAAATCATTTCACCGATGATCTTTTCGCTGCCGATCCAGCTGCTTGCCTACCATGCGGCTGCAATCCTTGGTGCAGATGTCGATCAGCCACGCAACCTTGCGAAATCCGTCACCGTGGAGTGATCGCGGGAGTGGAGAGACTAAATTTCCGAACGAGCTTCAGGAAGTCGGTCACGAACTGGCCTGGGAAGCGTGATGGCTGCTGACTGCTATCCAGTAAGGCTACAAGTTATTCGAGGGCAGCTCCATCGCCTATATGGAGATGCCTTCATTCGAAGCTAACCAGTTGTCTCCTCAATCCTGGTCGCGGCATGACGGACTTGTCAACAGCCTATCTGAAGCAGGTTCTTCCAACGTGAACGGCATCGCGCTGATCGACAAAATTGGACGTGTGCAACGGAGAAACCAGCGATTCATTCACGGGCGTGTCGGCAAAGTCGAAGTCTTCAGTGTCCCTATACGGCGACAGCTTGGCCATGCTTAGGCGCCAGAACATTGACCGGGCCTGTTCCTCGGTGATGTCCGAATGCTTTCGATGCCCGGAGGATCGCGGCATCCATCGCATGGGACCGGCGATCCGCTGAACTTTCCAACCGGAGAGACTTAACGTCACAGCACCTCAGGGTGGAGCCGCCAACAAGCTGCATGGATAAACAGTGTCGTGCGGCCCATGACCGAGCGCGTCAGCTTGTCAGCCGAACACGTGACACAATCTTGCGAAACAACACATCCATTGCCTCGCTGATGCCGTCCGTCGGGCTGACTTCGAAATAGTATCCTTCACTGGCGCAGGATTTCATCTGCGTCGGGATTTCATTCTGAAACGGGGCAATCCAACTCTTGTAGAAACCGTCTTTGGGCAGGGGCAGGTAGGTCGTGTACAGGACTGCGATCTTGATGCCGCGCGCCTTCAGCGTATTGCAATAGCTGGGATTCAACGGTTCCATGCAGCGGTCCTCGCTGGATGTCGAGAGCTTCTTTGTGCAGTCCGAACGGTATGCATCGCCAACGCCGTCTGCGACAAGAAAAACGATCGGTTGCCTATCTGCAGAACTGCTCCCGTCACCAACGGTTTTGATCTTCTTGCCGATCTTGGTCAGGATGTCATTATAATCGGTCTGCCCATTGGGGGACGAATGGCTTGGAACGCTCATCAGCTCAATCATCTTCGTTGCCTTTGCCACTGACGAGAAATTGCTCGTCGGCTCGGAAACCGTGTACAATTGAGCATCGGCGGAGGTTTTTCCGAACGTGTAGGCACCAATTCTGAACTGGCCCGTTACGGTCTGGGTCTCATTTGCGGTCGTCATGAGAGCAGAGATCGCGTCCGCGACAACGTCGATGCGGATGGTCGCGCCGATTTCCTTTGCAATATAATAGTAGCTGCTTTTGTCGACGACACCGCTCGTCGAAACGATGTGGCAGGCAAACGCGCAATTGGCATCCTTGCCTTTTCCATCCGTGCCGTTTTTCGTGGCAGCTTCAAGTTTCGCCACGTCATCTGCGGTCGCGCCCACGCCCATTGATGGCGTATTGTGGAGCAGCATGTAGAAATCCAGAAAACTCGGGATCCGGTAAGCTGCGGTCGATTGGCCCGACACCGACATCGCGTCACGCCCGAGGATTCGCGTGAATGTCGTCGGAAAAGTGGCGGAGTATTTCAGTCTCGATGTGACGACGCCGTCGGACTTCACCAATTCCAGCTTGACGTCGATCGACAGGCTCAGCAAATCCTCCATGTTGTCGCCATATCTGGCCGACAACTGAGATTTGAATATTTTTTGGGCTTCGACGTCCGCAATAGGAACGATACCGTCCTCGGCCAATTTCATGGCTTTCGAGACCGCTGCAGAGGTTTCCGAGACTGCAGCAAGGACCGCAGAATCAGCGGCTGCATCGAGATAGGATTTCGCCTCCAGAGCGCGGCCGAAATCGATTGCCAATCCGACACTTCCGATCAGCGGAACCAAGATCAGCCCGGTCATCATCCCGAAATTGCCACGGGTGCAGGAAAACAGTGCCCTCAAATTCGCAAGCATAAACCGCCATCTACCATTTAGATGTTATAGCGGCATCATGCAGCACTCCGATCACAGCATTCGATCAGCGCCTACCCTTTCAAATGTTTGTTACTAAAGTAGCTAGTAGGAATTGTTAATAAAGCATTTTTTGTGGGCGGAGGTCGCTGATACTGTCTGTCGCTCTTATGCTCGCCTCGCCGCCTACGGACGGTGCTCAGTATGACTTTCACGGCCTTTGTTTGCCGTGTGACGATCTCAGGAGAACTGAAGATCGTGCGGCGGCAGGCGGACGGCACCACGAACGTCAATATGCTGCGTTTCTCATCTAAGGGCAGGTCAGGCAAACGCTCTGGCTAAAAATACGCATCCGATGAGGAAAAAGAGGATCGAACCACCAACCGTCACTAGGCCGGCGACATTGTACTGTTTGCTTTGTATGCCCATTCCCGGGCCGACTAACAAAACTCGTACTTTTCGCGGGCATAATATTGATAGCGCTCACGCCGAGCGCGGCCGCTGCGATCAACTAGGCCGTGAACTCATCAGCCCGCTTTGCTATCGGTTTCTAGGAGCCGTTTTACCGTTGAATTGAAGTGTTGTGCGGTTGTGCCGTCGGTCACGTCGTAGATGTAGAGGGTTACGGGGCACCGGGCTTCCTTCACCCAGTGGATGGCCTCTTGAACAGACACATTGTCTCGCCGGTCAGAATCGATCACGGCAAGCGGGGATATCTCCTCCGCCTGATTGCAGGCTTCTCAGCACTCGCGGAGTTGCAACTCGTTTCTTCACAAATGTCGTCAAAAGCGCTGTTGGGAAAGTTGAGAAAAATCAACTCGAAAAACTCGCGCATACGCCCACGGAAATTGACATATCAATTCTTAAGTGAAGCAATCAGGCAAGGGTAATAGTGACATGTATAGTAATTAGTCACGAATCAAATTAGCAACGAAATGCCAATTAGGCCGGGATTATATTAGATGAATTCTCGTATATTTCAAATCGACATAAAGGGGATTAGTGCGACTAACTTCATCTCAATGGCGTTGCCTACCCTATCTCTTATTTTCGGAATAGAGGATAGCAGTAAGATATATGTTATCCCGTTCGGTATCTGCGTTGCCGCACTGTTCGTAGCACTAGCGTTTATCCCGCGTTTATCGGAGGGATATATGCAGGCATTATCAGCGTTAATATCCAGTATCGTCTGCGAAGCATTGATAATTTCCGTCGTAGTTTATTATAGCGGACTAAGGGTAGGGATGCTCAACAGCGAGGAAGGCTCTGCGCTGAAGACCGTTACGGTATCGACTATAATCTACGCTGGGTTACTTGTCTTCGTTTACGCAGTTGATCAACTTGGACCAAGAAAAAAACCGTGAAGTGCGCGTCCGCTCATACTTCGCCGCAGCCGATGCATCTCCGTGGTAGCCGGCAAGAGTTTCGGCCATCCGGGCAGCTTGAACCTAGCTGTTCGCAAGTCGCATTTCATCAGTTAAAGCGATTGTCCTCTGCCCCTGCGAAAAGGCTCGACGATGTATTTTTCGCGGATCGGCACCTGAGAACTCCCCTAACCCGGTTTTAGATGTTCTTATTTGTTCACTCCGCTTTATCGAGTTGACTGGGCAGGGATAGGATTCCTAGAATCGATCAGATCGGCCTCCACGTCCAGATGACACGGCCAAAGACCCGAATCGTGCGAAGCTCTTCGGCAACAACCGGAATGGCGGCATAGATTGGATCTGGATTGTCCGAGTTCCAGTGAAGTCGTCCTGCATCTACCCACTCAGCGCGCTTCACCTAAGTGTCGCCATCCGTCGAGAAAGCATAGATGCCGTTATCGTCAGGGAAGGTGTAGCGGCTGTCGATCACGACCAGCGCGATCTGATCTTCGAGTGATGGCTCTTCTTCAGCGCGGTTGATCACGCTGCCGATCTTGTCGAACGCGTTACTCGCAAAGTTACCGACGTTCTGCCAAGCCCGGCCGAGCTTCGTGGTGGCTTCCTCGGCGTTGGCAAGCTGATCCGGCAGCGCTTTGAGGAGGAGCGCCTGGGCTTCTGACTCACGGTTCTGCTTCGCCAGGATCGTGGCCTGGCGTGCGGTCGCCGCATCGATCAGTCCATACTGCTGAAAAAGGGTCTGCGCCGCCTTTGCGGGATCGGCGAACATCTCGGCCAGAGCCGCACCAGCGGCGTCCGCGTCGAGGCCGACCGTAGCGCCGAAGTCTTTCGAGATTGAAATCAACTGCTCGAAGTTCTCCGAGCCTATCAGACCGGTGCGTAGGAACTGTGCTTCCATCGAGCGGGCAGAAGTGACCGACATCCCAGCCGCTGCAGCGCCGGCCTGGGCAGCAGCTTCCATCTCGGCCGTGGAGCCGGCAACCGCTCGGCCGAGGCCAGACGCTGCCGTCTCAACTTCCTTCGTCGAAATCAGATAACCGCTGTAGGCGATCGCACCGAGTGCGACGCCGGCGGTTAGACCCGCGATGCCAGCGGTGTGCGGCGTGATGGCCTGGAGTGCTCCGGCCGCCGTAGTCTGCAGATCCTTCATGAACCCGGCTGTACCGCCGCCCTGGCCGACATAGTTCTGCGGCAGCTGCTGGGCTGCGATCATCCCGATCGGCCCCGTCCGGGGGGAGCGACGTTGAGAGCGCTATTGCACTTTCCTACGTCGCCCATCGATGCAGCATTCCATTGAACAGGGACACTGAGTCGTGGACAAAAGGCCTCGTCCAGGCGGCCGATAGGAAAGTGAACGCGGCTGCGGTCGTTAAAAGGCGAACGAACCTATCAAGAGCAACTTCGTATCTTGGGTAGGCAGAAGGCTTGTCAGAAGGCGCGTGGTGTTGTGCGTGACGCCGGCTGGCTATGATTTGGTGCCTGACGCGGGTTTCGGACATCCGCGATAATTATATCGAGCCGTCCCTTTGCTGCCGACGTAGAAATCGAGTCCACATAACTATCAATTTCTTTAGACAGCTCGCTGAACCCGTTATCAGCGGTCTCCATTAGTCCTGCTAATAGAAAAAGCTTACGTTCGATAGGTTTGGGGAGCTGGCCAGTAAACTTATAATTGCGGTCATGAGCCAGCTCCGCCCAGGCGTGCTGCAGGACCGTTCTGACCTGGAATTCAAACTTCAAACCTCTAAGAAGCTCGTTTTCCTTTAGCCTTACACGATCTTCTCCAAGATCGCACACGAAGTGCATCGACCGGTATCCCACCTCGTTTACGAGGAGGAGATCGTCTCGATTGGAGCTATTGTTTTCATCAACGGCAAAGTTCTGCTCAATTATGTCGCTCACGCGATCAACATCGTAGTCGAAGTAAACGACTATCCTCACACCTGATATGTCCGTCATCTGCTGTGTAGGGTTTTTGTAGCTTTTCCGACGTGATTTGTTGAGGCAGTCCGCGACGCTCTTGGTGCGCCCCGCGATAGTAAGAAAAGGAATTCCCTCATCCTTCAAAAGCCGCGTGATGATCAAGATCACCGCCTCTGTCAGGCTAGAAAATTGGGGGTGCTTCTCTTCTATCCAATCCTGGAAATTCAACTTACTCATAACGCCCCATTTGCCTGGCTACCTCACCGTAAGCCAACCATTAAAGGCAGCTCTGAAACCCGCCTCATGTTGCATCCATGTCGCGCGGACTAGCCGAGTGTGCCGGGAAACGTCGAGAAATCAAGGGAAATGACACGCAACAGATCGCAACATGCAATCATCTAAATGCGAGAGCCCATTTCTTCTAAGGACTTGTAATAACTAGGAAAAAAATGGTGCCCGGAGGCGGATTTGAACCACCGACACGCGGATTTTCAATCCGCTGCTCTACCAACTGAGCTATCCGGGCATCCGGGCTTTATGCAAGCCGTTCCGGTCCTTGGTTGACCGGCCGGGGTTTGTATCCCCGGGAAGCGAGCGGGGTTATAACATCTTGTTCGGCCATGTCCAGCACCCCGGACGACTTTTTTGAAAGGTTTGTGAAAAACCTGATTTCATGAGCGAAATCAAAGGCCGAACCGGACGAGGATCTAGTCCTCGTAGTTGTCGGCTTTGCTTTCATCGTCGGCCACGGGGATGGCGTAGCTGCCCTGCAGCCAGCGGGAGAGATCCAGATTGCGGCAGCGGTCCGAGCAGAAGGGATAGTGTTCGCGCGCGGAAGGGCGGCTGCATTCGGGACAGGGCCTTGCCTTGCGCAAAGGCTCCACCTTGCCGCCTGTCGTGATGTCCTTGTTTGAAGTTTCAGCCATATCAGGCCTCCTTCTTAAGTCTTCAGCCTTGCGGCCATGCGCCGGCGACGTCAAAACCTTCGCCAGCCAGCAGACCCGTCACTTCATGAAGCGGCAGGCCGACGACGTTGGAATAGGAACCGACGAGTTTCTGCACGAAGGCGCCGGCGATGCCCTGGATCGCGTAAGCCCCGGCTTTTCCCCGCCACTGGCCCGATGCGATATAGTTCTCGATCTCGCGGGTCGACAGTCGCTTGAAGCGCACCTTGGTCTCAACCACCTTCTGGCGGAACTGGCCGCCCGGCGTGACAAGACAGATGCCGGTATAGACCCAGTGGCCGCGGCCCGACAGAAGATGCAGGGCGGCACTGGCGTCCTGCGTATACTCCGTCTTTTCCAGGATGCGGCGTCCAACCGCCACGACCGTATCGGCAGACAAGATATAGCTGTGGCGCCAGGCGGGATCGTTGTTGACGGCGGCGAAGGCGGCTTCCGCCTTTTCCGTCGAAAGACGACGCGCAAGCGAACGCGGATGTTCCACCCGCTTGGGTGTCTCGTCAATATCCATCGGCATCAGCCGGGCCGGTTCGATGCCGACCTGATTGAGAAGATCGAGACGACGCGGCGAGCCTGAGGCCAGGATGAGCTTTTGTTCGATCGCCATGGGGACCCGTCTTTGCCGCGAGAAATTCTTACTTGAAGCGGTAGGTGATGCGACCCTTGGTCAGGTCGTAAGGGGTCATTTCGACAAGAACCTTGTCGCCTGCCAGAACGCGGATACGGTTCTTGCGCATGCGGCCCGCGGTGTGGGCGATGATTTCGTGTTCGTTCTCGAGCTTCACGCGAAAGGTCGCGTTCGGCAACAGTTCGACGACAATGCCCGGGAATTCAAGAACTTCTTCTTTAGCCATGTATTGGTTTTCTTTCTGTGTTGAAGGTCGGGCAGGCCGAAATCTGATCAGCCGCCTCGAAATTTGCGCGGAAACTACACAATCGCGTCCGGTTTGTGAACCTCGCTTGACAGCGATTCTTGAAGACCGTCAATCGCCTGCCGGAGGTGGCCTGCGAATGGGCCTCATCCGTCGGTCAATCAGCTTCCACAGATGCTCTCGCACCTCGCGATAAGCGTCGAGAACCTGCTCGCGCGTGCCGGTCGCAGCCGTCGGATCCATGGTCGGCCAATAGACCACATCGACGGCGTTCGAACGGGTGAGTTCCAGCGCCGCGTGATGGGCCTCCGGCGTCAGCGTCACGATCAAATCGAAGAAATCATCCTCAAGGTCATCCATCGTCCGCGGCTTGTGCTGCCGGTTGCGGTTGAGCGAAAGGCCCACCTCTTCCAGAACGACATCGACGAAGGGATCGTGCTCGCCGGAACGGACACCCGCCGACTGGATGTAGATATCGGGCTGCAGCAGGCTTTTTGCAATGGCCTCCGCCATCGGCGAACGGATGGAGTTGAAACCGCACATGAAGAGGATCGCGGTCGGAATACCGATCGTCTGCTTTCTGGTCGGTTCGTCTTCCGCCGCCATGGTCGTCAGCCGCGCCAGTAGAGGACGCAGACCAGCGTGAACAGCCGTCTCGCGGTATCGAAGTCGAGGCGGATCTTGCCGTCCAGCCGGTCCATCAGGGTTTGCGAGCCCTCGTTGTGAATGCCGCGGCGGCCCATGTCGATCGCCTCGATGCGCGATGGCGTGGAGGTCTTGATCGCCTCGTAATAGCTTTCGCAGATCATGAAGTAATCCTTGATGATCCGCCGGAACGGCGTCAGCGACAGGATGTGGACCGCAACCCCCTCGCCCGCTTCGCCCGTGATGGTGAGCATCAGCTTTGCCTCAACCAGCGAAAGCTTCAACGTGTAGGGGCCGCCTGCATGGCCGACCGGCTCGAAGGCGTTTTCCTCGACAAGGTCGAAGATGGCAACTGCCCGCTCATGTTCGACATCGGGCGTCGAGCGCCCGATCGAGTCGTCGAGGACGACATCCGAGAGCCGGAAGTGCCCTTGTTCCATCCCTAGCCCTCGTCTTGCGGAGGATGGGCGTTCATGCGGATGGCGACCGAACGGGCGTGTGCATCGAGCCCTTCCGAATGGGCGAGCGTGATGGCGGCCGGCGCCAGTTGCCGCAGTTGATCGGGTCCGAGCCTGAGGATCGACGTGCGCTTGACGAAATCGAGCACACCGAGGCCGGACGAAAAGCGTGCCGAGCGTGCCGTCGGCAGAACGTGGTTGGAGCCGCCGACATAATCGCCGATGACTTCAGGCGTGTGGCGACCGATGAAGATGGCGCCGGCATTGCGGATGCCGGCCATGAGCGCATCCGGATCGGCGACTGCGAGTTCCAGGTGCTCGGCGGCAATGCGGTTGGCAAGCGGGAGCGCGGCTTCGAAATTCTCGACCAGGATCACAGCGCCGAAATCGCGCCAGCTCGCGGCGGCCGTTTCTGCGCGCGACAGTGTCTTCAATTGTCGCTCGACGGCTGCCTCGACCGATTTTCCGAATTCGGCATCGTCGGTGATCAGGATCGACTGGGCACCGGCATCGTGTTCGGCCTGCGCCAGAAGGTCGGCGGCGATCCAGTCGGGGTCGTTGTCCTTGTCGGCCAGGATCAGCACTTCGGATGGGCCGGCGATCATGTCGATGCCGACGATGCCGAAGACCTGGCGCTTGGCGGCCGCCACATAGGCGTTGCCGGGACCGACGATCTTGGCGACCGGCGCAATCGTATCGGTACCATAGGCAAGCGCTGCCACGGCCTGCGCACCGCCGACGCGGTAGATTTCCGTAACGCCCGAGATGCGCGCCGCGGCAAGGACGGCCGGGTTGATGCTGCCGCCACCGGCCGGCACGACCATGACGACGCGCGGCACGCCGGCAACCTTTGCCGGCACCGCATTCATCAGCACGGAGCTTGGATAGGATGCCGTGCCGCCCGGTACGTAGAGACCGACGGCTTCGATCGCTGTCCAGCGGGAGCCGAGGCCGACGCCGATCGCGTCTTCGTAGATATCGTCCTTCGGCATCTGGCGGGCATGATGCTTTTCGATCCGCTCGGCTGCGAACTTCAGCGCGTCGATCACCTTGCGGTCCGTTTCGGCGAAGGCCTTGTCGACCTCCTCATCGGTCACGCGGATGCCGGTCGCTGCAAGATCGATGCCGTCGAAGCGTTTTGAATAGTCGACAAGTGCCGCGTCGCCGCGGGCGCGCACGTCATCGATGATGGCGTGCACGACGGCGTTCACATCCTCGGAGACTTCCCGCTTGGTCGAAAGAAAAGCGGAAAAGCGTGTCTCGAAGTCCGGTGCTGTCTGCTCAAGCCAGAGTGCCAAGCGGATATTCCTTCCCGTTCCATGCCATGATCACAAGGCCGGTCAAGGATGGCGCGGCCTCGTTGCGGTTTCCCATGCGCCGCCGATATCTGCAAGAGCAACTTCGATGCATTCGACATCGAGAGCAATGGTGCCGCCGCCGGAAAGCAGCAGTTCCACGGTGCCATCAGGCCCCTCGCCCTTGGGCATGAAGCGCACGGCGAGAAGCGACAGGACATCGTCCTTGCGGTTGCGGTCGATACCGGTCGAACGGACTGCTTCCACGCGCTTGAGGACGAGCGCTGCACGGTGCCGCTCGAACCCCTTTTTCTTCTCGCCGGCCTTTTCCCAATCAAACCTGTTGGCAGCCAGCGAGAATATCTTTTCCGACGCCGACCACTGCACGTCGGACAGCTTGAACACCGCATCCTGCATATGGGCAGACACGATCCCCAGATCGTCGGTATCGAGAGCCAGAAGCTTGAGCTCGGTCATGCGCGTCCATTCCGTTCCTGGGCCGCGATGTGGGCCCCGTTGTTTGATGGTCTGGAGATAGGATGGCGCATGGCAAGAAGCAACTATTTCGGGAAGTCGGCAGAGAGCGTCGTGTCCTTCCAGGCAACGATCTCGTCGCGGCGTTCCGAAAGCTTGGCGGTGATGCCGGTATAGGCAATTTCGCCGAGCACGAGATGCCGCGGAGGGTTGGACGCCTCGACGACCTTGATCATGGCTTCGCCGGCACGGACAGGATCGCCCGGCTGCTGGCCGCTATAGCCTGCCGTCTGCGACAGACGGGCGCCTGCGGTATCCTGATACTCGTCGATCTTGACAGGCGTCTGTTTCAGCGAACGGCCGGCCCAATCCGTCCGGAACGGACCCGGTGCGACGCAAGTGACCTTGATGCCAAGCGCTGCAACTTCGGCGGACAGCGCATCGGAAAAGCCTTCAACGGCGTGCTTGCTTGCCGCATAATAACCGGAGCCCGGGAAGCCGATAAAGCCGGCCTGGGAGGTGACGTTGAGGATGTGGCCCTTGCGGCGGGCGCGCATGCCGGGCAGCACCGCCCGCGTCATGGCGAAAAGGCCGAAGACATTGGCATCGAACATGCCCCGGATCTCGTCTTCCTCGCCTTCCTCGATCGAGGCCTGGTAGCCGTAACCGGCATTGTTGACGAGGACGTCGATGCGCCCGAACTTTTCCTCGGCAGCGCTGACAGCAGCTGCGATCTGGCCTTCGTCGGTCACGTCGAGATCAACGGCGAGCGCATTGTCGTGGCCTGCAACGAGATCAGCAAGCCTCGCCTTGTCGCGGGCCGTGACGACGGTCGGAAAGCCCTTTGCAATTGTCAGCTTGGCGAGTTCCAAGCCGAAGCCGGAGGAGCAGCCGGTGATGAACCAGACATTGGAAGATGCATCAGTCATAAAAATATCTCCGATGGAAAAGCCGGATCATGAAAATGAGGCAGGGCGTGTTGGATGACAATACCTGACATAGGCATGAAAAAAGGGACGGCAAGGTATCCCCTTAGCCGCCCCTCATCCCTCGAAACATGCGGCCTCTTCAGGCCATACTGCTCAGTCGCTGACGCGTTCGACGATGGCGCCGCAGCGTGTCAGCTTTTCTTCAAGACGCTCGAAACCACGATCGAGATGGTAGACGCGGCTGACGATCGTTTCGCCTTCGGCCGCAAGGCCGGCAATGACGAGCGACACCGATGCGCGAAGGTCTGTTGCCATCACTGGCGCACCCTTCAGCTGCGAAACGCCTTCGATACGCGCCATCTGCCCCGACAGCGAAATGCGCGCACCGAGACGGGCGAGTTCCTGCACGTGCATGAAGCGGTTTTCGAAGATGGTTTCGGTGACGTGTGAAACGCCCGACGACATGGTCATCAGCGCCATGAACTGTGCCTGCAGGTCCGTCGGGAAGCCCGGGAAGGGTTCGGTGACGATATCGACCGGCTGGATCCTGTTGCCGTTCCTGACGACACGCAGACCGCTTTCGGTTTCGGTGATTTCGGCACCGGCCAGCCGCAGCGTATCGAGCGCATTTTCAAGCAGCGAGGCCTGCGTGCCTTCGAGCAGCACATCGCCGCCGGTCATGGCAACCGCCATGGCATAGGTGCCGGTCTCGATCCGGTCCGGCAGGACGCGGTGACGGGCGCCCGACAGCGAGGCAACGCCTTCGATGGTGATGGTGCGCGTGCCGGCGCCGCTGATCTTCGCGCCCATGGCCGTCAGGCATTTTGCCAGATCGACGACTTCGGGTTCGCGGGCGGCGTTGTCAATCACGGTGGTGCCGCGAGCAAGGGTTGCCGCCATCAGCATGACATGCGTGGCGCCGACCGAAACCTTGGGGAATGTGTAATGCGCGCCGACAAGGCCACCCTTGGGCGCCGACGCGTTGATATAGCCGGCATCGACCTCGAGGATGGCGCCAAGCGCCTGCAAGCCTTCCAGGAACAGATCGACCGGACGCGTGCCGATGGCGCAACCGCCCGGCAGCGAGACGCGGGCCTTGCCTTCACGCGCAAGCAGCGGGCCGATGACCCAGAAGGAGGCGCGCATCTTGGAGACCAGCTCGTAAGGGGCGGTCGTATCGACGATGGTGCGGCAGGTGAAATTGATCGTGCGGGAATAGCTTTCGGCCTGGCTTTCGCGACGGCCGTTGACGGAGACATCGACGCCATGATTGCCGAGGATGCGCAACAGCTGCTCGACATCGGCCAGATGCGGCACGTTTTCGAGCGTCAGCGTATCGCTGGTCAGAAGCGACGCAATCATCAGCGGCAGCGCGGCGTTCTTGGCGCCCGAGATCGGGATCGTGCCGTGAAGCTCGTTGCCGCCGGAAATTCTGATGCGATCCATGGTGTGGTTACTCTTTCTCTCAAGCGGCCGGGTTTGCGTCTCTAGACCAAACCTTGCCCCGCTTCAATCCGTGATGAAAACTGCGGATGAGAGCAAATCGTGCCACAACCCGTTTATGCACTGCAAACGCTATGATGATTCGTCCGTTTTTGCGGCAGAGGGCGAAGACGCCGGCAAACCTTGCGTCTCGTCCGCCTCGCCGGCGCGCCGCGCGCGCGACTGACCTTTCCGCCGCATCAGGTTTTCCCGCAATTTCGCAGCCGCCCGCTGCTTGCGATCCAGCTCACGCCGCTCGGCTTCGCTTGAACGTGCGGCCGGCGCCTGGCTATCCAAGGTTTCTGGTTTTTTCGACATGGCTTCTCCTTAAAGAAAAAGCCCGACACACGAAAGCACCCCGGGCGTTTTCCCGGATGGTTCTCCAAGAAGTTAGATTTTGCTGCTTGCACTTGCCCCGAACCTATGGCAATAGCCCCCTCGCTGACGACACGAACCCGAACGTCCGCAGATGCTGCTATAGCTCAGGGGTAGAGCACTCCCTTGGTAAGGGAGAGGCCGAGAGTTCAAATCTCTCTAGCAGCACCATTCCATCCCGCGGAAATCACTCAATCTTTGAGCTTTAGGGCTTTTGTAACTGCTCCTTTGGTACACCAGAGTGGTACACTTGCTATGGTTCTAAGAATGGCCAGCCCCTTTCTCAACGGCTCAATTTACTGGCTCCGGAAAAAAATTCCGGAGGATCTTCGCCCTGTCTTGAAAAAGAGGGAGGAGAAATTCAGCCTGAAGACCAGGGATCCGGCGGAAGCGAAAATTCGCTTTGCAAGAGCACTGGCGGAAATCGAGGAACGGTGGGGCCGGCTACGCCAGGGCGTGAAGTCTCTGTCCCACAAAGAGTCCTTGGCGATGGCAGGGGAAATCTACCGACGGATGATAGCGGAAGAAGAAGAGAACCCTTGCGGGCTTCTTTTACCGATGCTTTTCGAAGGATATTTTCATGGTCGATCGAAGGTCTTCATTGCGGGAACTGACCCGGAAGCGTCCCAAAGGATGTTCCAGGAAATGGTCGACCGCCGGAATACTGAAATCACGAAAAGGATTGAGAGCTTCCTCGTTGATGGAGGCTATCAAATCGACGATGTCAGTAGGTCGACTCTCCAAAAACACACTGAAGATGCCGTCCTCAAGGCACGTAGAAAGATCTACCAAATGGCTAAGGGGGACTACAGCCCTGATCCGGCTGCTGCTTCCTTCCCACCATACGTGCCGCCACAAAAAATACTGACTGCTTCTTCGACATCTCGTGCGCCGACCCTATCCACCGCGATCGCCGGCTGGGTGAAAGAGAAAACCCGGAACGAAGGCGACTGGCGCAAAACAACCGCCGCCGCCAATGAGCTTTGGGCTCAGCGCTTCATGGAACTGGTGGGCGACAAGCCGCTCAGGGCCTACACCAAAACCGATGCCCGCACGTTCAAGCAGGCCGTCATGTCGCTCCCGCCCATGTATGGTAACAAGAAGGGCTTCGAAGGACTGAGCTTCTCGAAAGCAGTCGAACGGGCGAAGACCGCCGAAGTCGAACCCATGTCCGACAGGAATGTGAACAAGATTCTCGGCTTCGTCCGTGCGTTCTGGAATTGGGCCGAAGCCCAGTATGACGAGGTACCCGGCAACCCTTTCAACGGAATGAACCTTCGTGTGAAGTCCAAAGCCCGAGACGAGCGTCTACCGTTCTCGATGCCGCAGTTGCAGAAAATTCTCAATGCGCCATTGTTCACTGGATGCAAATCGGAAAAGTCATGGCTGACGCCCGGTGGGCATGTTCCTGTTGACCAGGGAATCTATTGGGTGCCGCTGATCGGCTTGTTCACGGGAGCGCGCGCCGGCGAGATCATTCAACTACGTGTCGACGACATCAAGGATGAGGGTGGTATTCTTCACCTCAACATTACCGATGACGGCGAGGAGCAGGAGGTCAAGACGGATACCTCTATCCGTACGATCCCGGTTCATCCGATTCTCAAGAAGCTGGGCTTCGAAAAGTTCGTTGCCGCACAAAGGAAGAGGGGCACCCGCCTGTTTCCGGATTTCCCCAAAGCGGCGGACGGGTATTATTCGACGGCCTATTCCCCACGATACAAGCGCTTCCTGGAGAGCATCGACGTGAAGATGCCCAAGATCACGTTTCACAGTTTCCGGCATTCCTTTGAAGATGCCTGCTTGAACAGCAGGATCCCGGTAGAGTTCACCAATGCGCTTCAAGGACACGCTGGCAGTGGTATGGCTGCGCGCTATGGTACGGGTATCGTCAGGCTTCGTCTCCTCAACGAGGAGATGGAGAAGCTTCATTACGAAGGGCTGGACTTCGATAGACTCATGCAAGCGAATATTAGCATTTACTCGGACTCACATCAGGTGTGGTAATGACCAAATCGGCAGGTAAATCCAAAAAAAGCACAATCTGGATCTCTTACGATCTTGGCATTCGTGGAGACTACGAAGGTCTTTACCGATGGCTAGACAACCATTCTGCGAAGGAATGCGGAGATGCCTTAGCAGTCCTGCAATTTCAGTGGACAAATGATCTTTTGGAAGATCTCAAGAAAGATCTGGTCGTCGATGTGAAGTTAGATAAACGCGCGAGGATTTACGTCATCTACCGTGATAGGGACGCGGTCAAAAACCGAGGGAAGTTCATCTTTGGAGGACGTAGGGCGGCGGCTTGGAAAGGATACTCAGAAGCATCGGGTGGCGAGTTCGATGAAGAGATTGGCTGATGGCAAATTTTTTAGTTGATACCGGAGTATGGATCTGCTTGTGCGACGAGAGGGACAGAGCCGCTACACGGGAAGAGATCAGCCTGATTTTCGAGCTTATCCGACCGCATACAATTGTCATGCCTTGGCCCGTAGCCTTCGAAACGCTACGTACACGAATGGTTTCCAACAAAATCGCATCTGGAATCTTGGAGCGCGAACTCAAATCTGCACCCATTGAGTTCTTGGACGACAGCCGTTATCGCGAAGATGCTTTTCAACTGGCTCTTGAATCTTCAAGGCGCGGACGCCCTCTCTCCATGGTCGACTGCCTTCTACGCCTGCTAATGGAGGATCGGAACGTAAAAGTCGACTTCTTTGCCACGTTCAATGATGGTGACTTCCACGACGTATGTGCGGCCAAGGGCATAGAGATGTTCCCTGGATCCCTCGATTTTTGATTATCTCACTCTTCAGTTCTTAAAACCCGTATTGCAGTATGGGTGACAGACTTGGCCGTTCTCATCGTCTCCAGTCCCGCCGTCCTGCTTGCGTTCGATATGGTCGTAAGACGCGGACAGGGTAGGTTCCATGCGTCCTTCACAAATGGGGCATTTCAGCGCAGCAGCCAGTGACTGTCGAATGTAAATCGACGACTTCCCTTCCTCCGAAAAGTTTTTGCCAGCTACCTTTTCTCTCAGATCGATGATGCTGCCTTTCATTCGTGCAGCGGTAACCAGCCCCTCTATGGTGATCCCTTCAGTCGCACCTGCCGCGGTCACCATGTATTCTAACATGTCCGAAACTCGATCAATTCTCGCTCTACTAGATATCTGGACAAGTATCTGCGAGATTACAGGCTTATTTCTTATAAGAAATTCTTCAACGGCCTTCCTTTTGTGCGTAAATCTTTTGAAGAAAACATCATCGTTGTTTATCATCTTGATTTTTATCAGATAAACGATACCAAGAAAGAGATCAGGCAGATACTTACCTCTGTCCGAATAAAAATAAACGGCGGGATGTAAACCTAAGCTACCAGCGCTGTTTCCCGATACTCGATCAAGGACCTTCTTACAGTTCTGCAAAGTAGCTACGGTACCTGAACCATTCACGTCGGGTTCGTATTCGGCTAACGTAGGCCGCTTCTTCTGTTGTGACGAATCGGTGATGGAGAGCAATCTGAGAAGCATCGACAGCGCGTCTAGCGTGGAGGCGGAGCCTCCCAAGGGGAGCAACAACGTCTTAATTGGCGTAGATATCTCTGGCTGGAATAGAAGTAGGTTAATGTCCTCAGACAATTTCTCGATCTGCTTCCGATGAACTTCGTCAAATTTTGACCAATATTTATGCCCGGTTGCCGCCCGAACGATCGACCGAGCGGCAATTGCAGGTGATCTATATCTGTTCCGAAGGAGTTCCTCCTCCGTTTTGTCCAACGGCGTGCCTTGGGTGTTGATTTTAAAGAAAGAGCTCTCTGCAACATCTGCATCACCTGTAACCCACTGAAGTTCAAGCTGGCGGGAACCTATGTGCTTAAGTCGCTTGTTGATGAGCAGGTCATATTCGATGTCCGGATTTGCATGGCGTGCCGCCAGTTTGTCGCGGAGCGTCTGGTAACTTCCGACCACCTTCTCGATCTTCGCACGCATCATCTTGGCAACGCGCTTCTGTTCTTCTGGAATTTCGCCTCCGAAGAATGCTAACGACAGATTGCGATCTCCGTAATCGTCCTCCATCCATGCCCGGATAGCGCTCAGGCGATGAGCTCCGTCGATGGCAAAAATAAACCCGTCACTGGATTGCCAGAGGATGACTGAAGGCACCAGTTCACCGTCGACGAAACTTTGGATAAAGTTCACCGCCTGGTTGACTGTCCATTGATTTGTTTCGCGTTGAAAGTCTGGCTTGCGAAGAGCTAGAACGAAATTCGAGTCGTTCCGTAGGTTCTCAAGAGTGATCGAAGCAGCAGGTTTCGCGCTCGCCGACAGATCATCCATCTGTCGATTGTTCTTATGCCAGAAGTCGGCGCGTTTTATCATTGCATCAAGAATAAGCCTGTTAGCCACTTTCACCCCCGAATCACGTATTGACTGCACGAACATCAGACACAATCAGAAGTCTTTGCAAGCAGTGGTTTAAACCGACGTTGCGAGCTGCTCGGATCTTTTTGGCTGGCCAAGAAAATGGGTTATTTTTTGCGTTATCATTGGGAGGTCTTTGATCTCACACTCCCATATAACCTCAACCCTATACCCCAGTTCTTCCAACTCGGCGATATTTGTCACGTCCCGCTCCACATTGCGACGAAGTTTAGCTTCCCAGAACTCTGTTCGGGATTTGGGAAGGACCGCATTCCTGCATTGCGGGTCGCCATGCTGATGCCAGAAACACCCGTGTACGAATATCACTGCTTTTCGGGACTCGAATACGAGGTCCGGTTTTCCAGGAAGATCTCTGCGATGGAGCCTGTATCGATAACCTAGGGCGTGCACCAGGCGACGAACTACCATTTCAGGCTTGGTATTCTTACCCTTGATTCGGGCCATGTTAGCGCTTCGGCGCTCAGGTGTTATCCTATCCATCTGGCGATCCAATCCTTAGAGAATAAGCCGGGTCTCCTCTATCTGGTGATAGAGCCTGTTCAGGTCGCTGTGCCTTATACGAAACTGACTTCTCCGCTTTGCACGCGGCCGAGTAGAATTAATGTTCTCCAGCTTGAGCCCCGGATCATAATAGATCGCGCCGGCTGCCAGCGCCTTGAGGAACATGTCAAAGTCGGTCCCGACACAAAGCTGCACCAGATCGCTGTAGGCGTACTCCATGGGCGGCCCCCTTTTGATGGAGGGAATGTATACGGTCTTGGCATGCTTTCTGTTCCAGTGCTCCAGGATGCCTGTGAAGTTCCATATCGCGGCTGGTGTGCCGTCGTTGCTGAGGAGCGCAATCCCTTGTGTCATGTCGGTGATGACTTTCTTCTCGTAATCGAAACCGAGTAAATGTAGCCGGACGCCCGTGTTGGCGTTGGCCGGCGCTCCGACCTTATAAATCCCTCCGAAGTTGAGCCTGTCTGCTCTTCCACGCTGATCCGGATAGCCGAAGCGGCGAATGAAGACTTCGACTCCCTCGTCCCTGTAGATCCCTGCGGTCGGCTCTGGCGTCAACAGAGTCACAGGATTCTGTGCGATGTTTGAGATGAAGTCTTTCACCGCGTACTGCTTGACCTCCCATCCGAGGAAGTCAGGTTCCGCATAACCATTGGGTGAGATGCCGAGCTCGGCCTCCAACGTATAGCCGCCGCCATTGGCGGCAACGTATGGCACTGCCAATCCGCCTGGTCCCAAGCGTTGCGAAGCAATCCATGACTTCGCGTGGATAGCCCCGAGTGTTGCAAGAAGCTGCCCTCTGGTATCTCCCACGGCACGGGCATCGACACTCAGCTCAATAAAAACCCCTTCCTGTGGCGGCGAGCCTAAAGCATCTAGTTGGCTGCGTAGCGCGCTTCCTGGCATGACCACATGAGCAAGAACCCGCCCGTTGGGAGTGGTTCCCAGGAATAAGGTACGTCCGTCACAGCGCTGTCTCATAATATCCGAGGGCGCCATCTCTGAGCGCTTTAGAAACCCCGAGAGGCGAACCTCGGGATACTTCGGGTACAAAATCAGCTTCGCTTCAGGAGCTTCGTGTATGCCGTTCTCATCGAGCCAATAGAACGACAGCCATGCTTTCGCGCGATCCCGCTTCGAGCCTGCCTTGCTGTCGCTATCTGTATCCACCTTGCCGAAGGGAAGGATGTTGAGCGCTGAATAGTCTCCGCCCAAGTAAACCTGATTCTTGGAATTATCGTTCGATGCAAGCTTTTTGGCATAGAATTTGGTTGCACCATGAGCTGCCATCGTGCGGAGAAGCTTCTCGAGTGTGTCAATCATAGCTGCCCCGAATCGTTAGTTCGGGACAGTCTAGGTAGTTCAGCCGGCGAGGTCCATTTCAGGCTTCCGGCCGATCAGATCGAGCACGTGCGGCTTCATTATCCGGGCTACCTCGGTAAAGACGGGCACAGCCACAGAGTTGCCAAATTGCTTGTAAGCCTGAGTATCCGAGACCGGAATCCTGAAGTCATTACCGAACCCCATAAGTCTGGCGCATTCACGTGGCGTCAGACGACGAGGGTTTCGACCCGCTCCGCGACGAATAAGGATCTCGGACCCATCTTTATAGTATCTGGCTGACAATGTTCTGCATGTGTCTTCCGGGCCCACGAGGCCGAAGCCGAACCCATTGCCTTGGGCCTGATGCTTCAGGGCGTAGTTCTGGAGATAAGCCCACAGTTTGTCGGTAAGCGTATATTTCTCACTGACCTGAGCGAGTTCACCTGCAGTAAAATGGCCTTCTGCAACCTCTGTACCGTCCTCAGGATGCAGGATGTCTTTCATCACCTTCGCACCTTTCGGCGGTAGCTTCAGATCATTCCACGCGAACGGAACTTCTTCACGGAAGCCGACGATAACAATTCGCTGGCGATGTTGCGGAAGAAAATGGCGTGCGTCGATGACCATTTCATGGACGTGGTAGCCCAATTCATTCCGCAGCACGTCCATGATGATCGTGAATGTTTTTCCTTTATCGTGGCTCTTCAAATTTTTGACGTTCTCAATCAGGAACGCATCCGGGCGATGATGTTTAAGGATGCGGGCAACATCAAAGAAGAGCGTGCCTTGGGTTTCGTCCGCGAAGCCATGGGCTCTCCCTAGCGAGTTCTTCTTGGAGACGCCCGCGATCGAAAAGGGCTGGCAGGGTATACCTGCCACCAGGACGTTATGCTGAGGAATTTCATCGACGGGTACTTTGGTTATGTCGCCCGCGATAGGTCGATTATCGCGGTTGTTGGCCATGTAAGTCTGCTGAGCATATTTGTCCCACTCAGACGTAAACACACAACGTCCGCCGGCGGCATCGAATGCCTTGCGAAGCCCCCCTATCCCGGCGAACAGATCGATGAATGTAAAAGCATTCCCTTCGGATACGGCTTCTACTTCAGGAACAAGGCGTTGCATGGCAAGCATAACTGACAGTCGCGGCTCTTGATTCCCGGAATCCCACCTCCGAATTTGCCGTGAATTGTAGCCTAGGCGTTCTGCCAGCTCCTCTTCCGATAGTCCGGACTGAAGCTTGAGCATGGAAAACTTGTTCTGCATCGGGAAACCTGCACTGGGAATGTTATTGCCATAATGTCCTGATTTGTCCCAGCGGAGCAAGTTCAAATTGCTGATATGGAAGCGAGCCCACAGCTTCTTCGCGTACGAGTGGGATTGACCGACGAAAGCCGGCGGATGACCATGATGGACGGCGCTGTCACTGGGCTGGAACCCTAGGCGCTGTTTAAGGAATGTTCATATGATTGCCTACGGCGACTTTGATCCAAAGACCCCTCGCATGGGTCGTTGACCGCCCGGCTGGGATATATCCCAGCCGGGCTGACGCCACCGCATACCCAAAATCGTTGTCAACAATTAGGTTTTGACTACAGCGAGTTCGGACCCCGTCAACATCTTGAGAATCTCCATCCCTACAACGGTCGCCCTGACGGCATGCGGAACGGGGTCGTCAGCTTTGCGCAGCGTGTGCGTGGCAGTGACGGTAAGCCCTGGCGGGAATGGACTGTCCGCGCGGGCTCGTGCGCTGTCGATGAAGCCGAACGATTACTGCGACAGGACAACAGAGCCGACATTTACCTGTCACAGGCTGTCTTCGGGAAATGGCGGTCGATCTCCGATCTGACTGCGATCGGTGCATGTTATGCCGATCTTGATTATCACAATGTATCGCGGTGGCGCGGGAAGGCTCCTGCTGATGTAGTCGTAGCGCTCCTAGGTCATCTGGAAGAGGCGATGTTACCGCATCCTTCCTACATCCTTTCTACGGGCCGGGGGCTCGTCTGCGTATGGCTGACGGAACTTCTTCCACGTGCGGCCCTGCCGCGCTGGAATGCCGTCCAGAAACACTTGGGGTCGGCCTTGGAGACGTTCGGGGCGGACAAGCGGGCCCAAGATGCGGCGCGTGTCTTCCGCCTCGTCGGCTCCGATAACAGCCGCGCCGATTATGACCGGCGAACCGTTGGCATGGTCTGGTATCATGGATCGCCAGCGGCCCCCACGCGGCACGTCTTCGGCACGCTCGCCGACGAAGTGTTGCCTGTAACCCATGCCGACCTCATTTCCCTCCGTACCGAGCGCGCCAAGCGTAAGGCAGAGGGCAAGGACAAGACGGCTCCGGTGAAGTTCCTGTCGGCGGCGACCTATTGGGAGACGGTCCTGACCGACCTCCAGCGTCTTCGGGCATATCGTTGTCCAGAGGGGGCGTTGCCCGATGGCCATCGTGATGCCTGGCTTTTTGTGGCAGCTACCGCGATCTCGTGGATTTCTCCTTCGGAGGTTCTTGGACGCGAAATACTTGCCCTCGGGCGCGAGGCGGCCGGGTGGCGTGACAGCGAAACGAAATCGCGCATGTCCGCCGTGATCAAACGTGCGCGTCAGGCTGCTGCGGGGCAGACCGTCCTATTTCGAGGGTTTGAAGTGGATTGCCGCTATCGGATGAAGGTCAGCACGATTCTCGAATGGTTGCGGATTGATCCGACGGAACAGCGTGTGGCCGGGCTCCGGGTCCTGGTCGATGAGGATCGGAAGCGGGAACTGAATACCGAACGAACGAAGGCTTCCCGTCATCGTCGCGGTGGAAAGGATCGCACCGTACAACAGGCCGATCGGCGAAAGATGGGAGAGAAAGCCTTGTATCTCCGGGCGTCGCAGGGGATGACGGTTGCGGAACTGGCCACCCACCTCGGGGTGTCGGTCGGGCAGGTTCACAAGGCTATGCGGCAAGCAGAGCAGCAGTGAACTTGGATGCCTACCGTGCTGAGGGGCAAAGCCCCAGACCCCGTGATAGGTAAACACCATACACCGCGACGAATCGTGAATAGCGCCCAGATGAAACGATTCTACTTCGGACGAATGGTGAATGGGGGACCGGTTTCGGCTTCTCGGGACAACGGGGAGGACTGTGACGCTATCGTTCCTGTCGGCATCCCCCGCCGTTCGCCGAACCTGATCTTCCGGCGGACAGTCTGGACGAAACGACGAACCTCCTCGGCCAGTTCTCGAAGCCTACCCCAGCCCGGTCGGGCGAGGTATGGTCGCAGATGTCCGGGCACTGGAGGCCGGGGTCCGTCGAGCTTGCGATTGAAAGTATCGCACATCTCCCTCTGCATCTTCGAAGTGATCGAAAAGCCCTTCAGGCCGGCAGTCAGCCGCGCCGCTTCGACGCGATGGCATCGACTTTCTGATGCAGTTCCAGCATCGACTGGTGTAGTAGGCGCTGCCCCGTCAGAATTGTCTCCAGAACTTCCTGGAGCTGTTCTATCGGAGACGGTCCCTCCTGCGGAACCTCCAGAAGCTGTAGCAAAGGCTCCAGCCTCTCGGCGGCTATCGTCGCGTTGCGGGCCTCCCGGTATACGATCTTCAGGCCTTCGGTCGGGCTGGTGATCTTCTGGATGCTCATATTCGAATCCTTCCATACGGGCCGCGACCTCGCGGCGCTTGAGTTTCACAATGCGATCAAGGGCACCGACTTCGACATCGCCGTGGCGCACGATGAAGACGCCAGTCTTCTCTCCCGAAACAACATCGAGTCCTTCGGCGCGGAGTACTGCGGCGAAAGACCGACCGCCATCGGAGGCGGACCAAGCCGAACGCACCACCTCGGCAACATCGGCCAGCTCCATGCCCTTGCGGGCGAGCGCCTGTCGCTTGGATGGCGAAGCGGCCGATTTCGGCTTGTCTGGATCGGCACCGTGGGCAGATTCGAGCCAGTCTGCGACATCGGCTCGGCCGTTTGCCTGCAGCCATCGGATGCCAGACGCATGATGGCGTCCGAGCGCCGCGGGCTCACCCATCTCGAATTCAACGATGCGCATGGCGGTCTCCATGCGGATGATTTCGAAGCCGGCTGGCAGGACATCGCCATCAAAATGGATGCGACCGACGACCAGGTGCAAATGGCTGCCACCCTCACCGCCCCGGCGAGGCTTGTCGTGATAGACGAACGCAGCCTGGTGCTCCTCTGCGCCGAAATGCCGTAGGACGAGCTCCCCGGCCCTTCGGAGTTCGTCGCGAGACATGTTGCGGGAAGGTGAGATGAAGATGTGCAGGAAGGCCGCATCGGCCGCCGATCCGTCTCGTGCGAGCTCCATGTCGGCCATAACGGCGCGAAGGTCGGGGGCGGCGCTGTTGACGATCTCGACAGCGACGCCCTGCTCCTTCAGGAGGTGGGCCGCGAGGTTTCGAGTGTCCCGCCTTGTGCGTCCGTGCCGAGCGATACCGCCGATCATTTTCCGACAAGCTCCTCTCGGACACGGGTGAGCTCGTCGACGATTGCCCGCGATGCCGTGACGGATGCAGCCGCCTTGGTGGCATTCGCGACCTTGGCGAGCTGATTGGCGGACGAGGCTATGCGACCGAGCTGGCCGAGGACCTTCGCTAGGTCAGCGGCATTCGGGTTGGGCGCACGCTCCGTCCGTGGAGCTGGCAGTCCAGCCGCCGCGAACGTTGCGCGCCTAGCGAAGGTCGTTGACCCGAGCCCACGGGTCGATGCAGCCAGTCTGATCGTCTCATACTCGTCGGGCATGAGACGGAACGACAAAACTGAAGTCGCCTTGCGGGATTTCGATCGCGACATGGTGTCCGTCTCCGATAAGCGAATGGCCCCGCATGAGCCGGGTGGGTTCCACAGGGAAGGGCTCGCCCTCCCTTGGCCAGTTCGGGCGGTGCAACCGCCCGCTGCTGGCTTCTTTCGTCTTCTTTCGGAAATGATGGCATCGAGATGACCGACGGGACAATAGCCGGTGGAATTAAGCCCAGATGCCTCCCTTGTGTCGTGCCACCGACGCGTCCACGCTGAACCATCCAGCACCACGGTCAGCACCCCAACGACGTTCATGCGGCCCTATCGAAGCAGGCCCTCGACGCTACGTCCGACACGAAGTAGCGAAAGGGAGGTGCCGTCAACGATCTACGTTTGCGATTTCGTAAGGTCCAGCCGTCCATGATGGTAACGTGAAATCACGTTACCATCATGGACGGGAATCAGTGCGGGTTGTGGAGCTATTTTGTGGAGCCGGGGGAATGTCCCTAGGCCTCAAGCAAGCGGGATTTGAGATCGTAAATGCGTACGATGCTTGGCCCGTCGCTGTCGAGAACTACAACAGGAATATTAGCAGCCATGCCAAGGTCACGGACCTCGGCGATATCCTGTCTGTCGTTCCCGAGCTCCTACGGCTGGCCCCCGACATGATAGCGGGAGGTCCACCTTGCCAAGACTATTCCAGCGCCGGCCGACGAGAGGAAGCCGACAACGCGAAATTGACGCTTGCCTTCGCGATTTTGGTCGCGACGGTTCGCCCTGCCTGGTTCGTGATGGAGAACGTGACGAACGCGGCGAAGTCCTCGACATGGCAGGAGGCGAGGAAAATTCTGAAAGCGGCAGGGTACGGCATCACGGAATCGAAGCTCGATGCTTCTCGCTATGGTGTGCCTCAGTCGAGGCGACGCCTATTCGTCATCGGAAGGCAAGGCGAGCGCGATGGATTCCTAGCCTCGTCGATCGCGGCAGCGGCAGCACCCCAGCCGATGAGCTTGCGCGACCTCTTCGGCGAGGCCACGCCGGCCGCCATATACTTTCCTGCCACCTCGGAAGCGCGGCGCTCAATCTGGTCCCCCGATGAACCAGCGCCGACGATTCGGGAGCGGTCGATAAGGCCGCTTCCTGTATCGTATCGTCCGCACCCCGACGATGCCGCGCTTGTAGAAAATGGATTCGTGTATGCGCGCCCTGTAAGGGCGGGACGCGGCGTGAGATCGATCGATGAACCGTATCCCACAGTTACCCGGACTGCCTCGGAGAGACCAGGGCCGAAGTATCTCTCTTCACCGCACCCCGCGGACCCGGTTGCCGCGTCTTCGACCGTGGTCTTGAGCATTGACCAGATTTCGAGGGTTCAGGGCTTCCCGGCATCGTGGCAATGGCGGGCATCCGCGAAAAGAGACGTGCTGCAGATGATAGCTAATGCGGTTCCTGCCCCCGTCGCCTTCGCGATCGGCCGCGCTATCCTCGACCGCGAGGAGGGGAAGAGCGCTCCTGCGATCGAGGGGCGCTTTTTGGACTGGCTTGTCCGTCGCGGACGGTCGCGCCAGAGCGCAAGGAATGTGAAATCGCTCGCCGGCCGCGCTCGGCGTCTCCTCGATGGTAAGACGTTCTCGGTCCAGGCTCTTGAACTGGCCGCGCTTGAATCCGTCGAGGAGTTCAAGGCGATAAAGAGGAATCCGCAATCGGACTTGCGGCAAGCGTTACGCCTACTGGCTGAGTACCAGACCGAAGGTCAGCAGCGCCAGAAGCGTTCCCAAATTGCCGCGCAGCCGATCGATGAGGAACTACGCAAGGCCGCATGAAGACCGCTTTGCGCCTTCATGCGGCCTTGCGGCCATCATGGGCCTCTCCCGGAAGCGGACATAGCTCCAGAGTAGAGTTACGTTGCCAATGCGCCAGAACCGGACATGCGAGTTGGTAGGCCATGTAAGTACTTACCTACGGCGCTTCGGCCTGTCTCGGCTGGTGTCTTGCATGGTGGTCGTGCTCTTGACGGTTCGCTCCGCCACGAAACTCTTCGGACCCCAGAAGTTCTCAATGCCGCCCGGAACGTCCTTGTAGAAGTCTTCAACATCGAACGGGATGCGGTCTATGAGCTTGAACAACTCCGGTGCCTTCATCAGCTCGTCGTCAATCTCCTTGGCGCGGTCAACTTCCTTGTCCTTGACGTAGGGAATGGCGGATTTAAGCAGGTCTTCGAGGATGTCGAACACCATGCTATCACTGTTGACCCGATGGTGTACCGCGGTGATGGCATCGCCGTGGTCTTGCTCCAGATACAACACGCGCTCGTCATGCCAGCCACCACCCGGCCCGAAATGAGCGAGCACCTTGTCCCGAAGCGTGACGATGATCTTGTGCGCCTCGCGCTGCTCCGGTGAATATGCACCGATGACGCCGACATCATATCGCTCGATGGCCTTGGTGTGGCTGGCACGGCAGTAGACCACGACGGCATGGGTAAGGAGGGCTCTGGCGATGTGACCAATACCACCCACGTCCTCTCGCATTTTCTGCAACTCCTCGACTGACTTCTTTACCTCAGCAAGGTCGGTGCTGACGGATATGGCGGACTGGAACTTTCGGATGGCCCTGATGAACGGTTCAGCATTAGGATTGGCGGAAAGGACTACGGCGGCGGCAGTAAGGTCGAAGACGCGTTGCATGGTCATGCCTCGGGCAATTGAAATCTGGCATCACTTCATCCGCTCAGGTTCACTTCTTCAAACTCTTGAGTGGCGTCTTGGCCAACGACCTGAACCACCCCGCCGGCTGCCATTCGGAGAGAGTGCCGATCTCGTTCAAAATCGTCCAGCGTTCAATCGCCGTCCGGCCCCTCGTATCGTCGATCTTCGCGGCGAACTCCGTCATCCGCGCAGCCAGCGCAGTTGTTTCCACGAGGAAGATGTCGTCCGAGGGGCTCGCCTCGGTTTTGCATATGCCTGGTGGGCCGACGATCATGACACCCTCCCAAGCCTTGTCGCCTTCATTGTCCTTGAGCCACTGTACGTGGTTCATGGATTGTCCGACTTCGTGCTTGTTGTATTCGGCGGGATTATTCTTCTCGGTCTTCAATTCGAAACCTACGCAGCCGACGGTGTCGGCCTCTGTCCAGATAACGTCGGGACCCTTGCCGTATTCATTGTCCGGCCGGGAGGCATCGAACCCGAGCAACTCACCATATTGTCTGACTGCCTCTTCCTTCGCCGTGGAAGAGGTGGTTTTGTCAAGCAACGTCTTGGCCTTGCTTTTGAGCTTCCACACCAAGTCTCCAATGGCCTGAGGTCCGTGGTGATTAGTGGCAAGCAACACTTTCTGAAGGGCAGTCTTGGCACCGTCTGCTTCGGCTTTCACATCGGCATCATTGCGGAATGGCACGTTCAGCCAAGCCGACAGGCGCGAGCGGGCCTTTTTGTAGTGGGCGTTCGCGGTTTCGTGATCTGCAGCGTTCTCATACGTCGCACCAAGCCATACCGAGTACCACCCCGCCAACTTGGGGTCGGCCGTTGCCGTGTCGTCAAGGACGTCGAGCAGGGCTTTGCGCGCGCCTTCGATATCTCCTTGCCACATCTTCGTCATGAACTGGCATTCGGCGACGGCCGACGCCGCGAGTTGAGCTTCACGCTCCTTGACCTTCCTCAGAGCGTCCTCGGGGACCTCAAGTCCGTCCACCGTATCGCGATAGAACGCGAGCCACCCAGTGTCGCGAGAAATTACTTGGGAGATGAGCGAGGCGATGTCCTGGGGCTTGCTGTTCTCCAAGCCGTCCTGGACGGTCTGCCCCAAGATGACCTGTTTTCGGATCAACGGCGGGAGAAGCGCGACGTTGCGCTCGGTCTTGAGCCACACATTGAGATCGCCGCCATTTATCAGGAACGCTCCGTAGTCGCTTCGGCCTCGGTTGATGCGCCCGAGCAACTGCGTGATCCGCCCCGCCATTTTGGTTGAGAACAGATTGCTAAGCGACAGGTGCTGGAAGAGGTATTGGTCTATAAGGCTGGTGCCGGAGGGAGCGCCGTCAATGAGCATCACCCGGCAGGTGTCCTGCGGAAGGTCGATGCCGTCGATGCGCGACACTAGGATGAAGGCTCCCGACGTTGCCTGCCTGAAGGTCTGCAGTTCCGCGGAGAAATTGGCCTTGGCAGGCGGCGTACCAACATGTTTCCACGCCTGGGCCTTGGGATAGGACGGAACCGATATCAGAAGTTTGTTCTTCTTGAGGACCTCGGCCGCGACTTCCTTCTTGTCGGGCTTGTCCTTGAACAAGCTGCTCAGCAGGATCAACCGTTCGCCGTTGCCAGCATCGTTGTCGGGGGCGATCTTGTTCGTGATCCTGCGGCCGAAGCCCCGCACGAAGTCCGTCTCGAACTCGAGAGTCGCAGAGAGGTAGACGCGACGAATGCCCTGACCGAGGAAGCCGTAAACGCCAGTGGGAATGAACGGCGGCGTGATTTCGATGCCCGTCGACGAAACCAAGATGGCGCAGTTGCCGAAGTTGTCCGACAGCCTCAAGGTCGGGTAAAGGAGGTCGGTCCGATTCCAATCTTTGACCCGTTTGATTGCCTCAACGATCTGATCACGACACCTGAATGCCGTGGCGGGCGGGCACATGGTGACGGCCTGAGAGCCGTGCTGCTCCAGAACGGTCGTGAGGTGGGGGCCTTTGTTGAGCCTGTCAAACTCGGGTCTTACCATCGCGATGATGTCGGCATAGAGTTGCGGGAACGCTTCCTTCGAAATCGACAGAGTAAAGGCGTCCCTGATCATGCGCTCTGCGACATGAGCGTCGTCGAATATTACGCCCGCAGGCGATTTTCCCTTGCTGAATGTCGAGTTCGCGGTGAACAGCGCCTGATAGGTGGTGATGCAAAACGCCCGGCCCGTCTCAAAGCGGTCGTCTGAGAAACTCCCATGAGCCCTCGTAGTGTAGGGGATACCCAGGCGGTCGCACTCACGGGCTGTTTGCTCCACGAGGTCAATGGTGCTGCATGCAAAGACGATCGGGCCGATCTGTTCGTTGACCAGACTTTGGGCGATGAGGACACCGACGATCGACTTCCCCGCTCCGGTGTTGAGGAGGACGGCGTTGTCTTCCTTGGCTCGATCCTGATGCCACCGCTGCAACGCTTGCGCCTGACCCTTCCAGAGGTCGTTAGGGGCATTGCTCAGGTTCGGGGTCTTGGCGAAAATCTCGAGAGGGTCAGTCGGCGCGGCATTGGTATTGGGTCGAGACAACTTGTTGAAGTCAATCATATCGAATCCTCCGTTGTCCGCACTATTTCAATCCGCCGATACGTCTGGAAGAGGCTATGACTGCTCTGCACAACTTTTAAATGTGACGCGCGATGCCGCGCGGTGATTAGCCTCCGCGTCCGTCGGTGTTAGTTGCGACGCTCAATCTAGCCGTTACTCTTGGCAGCCAGAATTCCGCCTCGCTTCACTAAGCGATCAAGATCGGCCTTCGTCTCGCATCGAAGGAAATCCAGAACCCTAACATCTGCCATTATACCCACCCCAGATTCCGATAGGATGCCATCATAGATGCCAGACCCATGGCGGTGTAGGGGGCGCGGATGAATCGCCAAGGTCTACCCAAAACAACTAGAAAAGCGGGATCGTCGGAAAATCGAGCCTCATAGAGAGCCGTACAGTGCGTTCGCGGGATCAGGATGGGTAAAGATACCCCCTGATCCAGCGGCAAGTTGCCCGTTCGCTTTGGGGCCTAAGGCTACCGCCAGCGTGGCGAGGGATAACAGGAAGAGCAAGCGAACGGAACGCGCTCCCCCATAGCGCCGTAGTGACCGAAGCGAGCGGACGGCATTCTCTGGCGGTCATGGCTTCCCTTTGCTGATGCTTGCCCTGTTTGGCCCCTCGCCGTCGTCGAAACCACTGCCGACCTTTGTGAGTCCCTTCGTCGGGATGGCTCCAGGCGTCCCGCGAGATGCGAGGGCGACAGCACCCGCCGCCATCCCGCCGACGTGGCCAGCTTCGCCGTAGTGCGCATTCGACGAAACGTCGAGCCAAGTTCCGACGCGATCGGGGAGGTTGGCAATCAGCCCGAAAAGCTTGATGCACACCGTCCACAAGATGAAGGTTTGCAACGCCAGCGACACGACCAGGCCAGAGAGGCCCGCAATATGTCCTCCTGTCTGCCCATAAAATGCTGTCGGCCATAGGGCGTTCAGCGTCGAGACTGTCACGGCGAAGAGCAAGTAAGCACCGCAGAGAGCCAGGACGGCCAGCACGGGCCGAAGGGCGACATTGAACAAAAGCATGAGCCCCTGCCGTTGGCCTTGCGCGATGAAATCACCGTTGTCCATCCTCAAGAATGCGAGGCCCCAGAGTAGGGAAGCGATCATTGCCTCTAGGATCGCGGCAGCCCAGGTGATGGCAGCGATCATCACGAAGAGGAACGGGATCATTGGCAAAACATACGCCCGCATCGCGCCGATGAGCCACAAGGCACCGATAGCGAGCTTGGACCAGTCCAATAGCCACGATGCCGCGCCCCCCGCCCCCATCGCGTCAGCAAACCAGTTTGAAGATGCGACCATGACAGCTCCCCCGGCAACGATAGCACTTCCAGCGGCCGCGATCATGACATGACCACCGCTGATTATGTCACCCATCGGATCTGTCTTCGATGCGTCGGGCGAGCTCGATAGCCAGTCACCAAGATTGCGGGTCATGGGGCCGAGAATTTTGGTGAGGAAATCGGCTGAGGCATCGCCGGCCGCCGCCAGGTCGTCGGAGGTCAGGGACGCTTGAAGCTGCTCGCCTGAAATCTGATAACGCAAGGTGTCTAGTGCATTCCGAACGGGCGTCGCGAAGCTTGCGAGTTGATCGAGGCGGGGAGCCGTCCGTTCTGGTTTTTCCGTCGCGAGCGCTACGGTTAGTTCTGAAATCTGAGAGAGGCTACGCCAGTAGCTTCCTGCGTTCATCCAGCCCTGTTCACGCGCTGCCTCTACGAGTTTTGAACGACTGTCGGATTCCACTTTGGAAGCCTCGGCGGCGGCGGCTATCGAAATCGCCTTGTCATATGCCGCGCCGGCCGTGCGTATATCAGCGGCGAGACCAGCCGGGAGTATGGATTGCGTGACCGCATTCATGGCGGCTTCGGGCGTCGGTATCGACTTGCCGTCCTGAAAGGTGCTGCCATAGGTCGCCGCCTTCACCCGGAGTGTCATCACCAGTCCGGCGATGGCTGCGCGTCGGGTCTCCGCGAACTTGGGCTGATCCTTCGGAAGGGTGTACGACATGGATCCGCAATCGCGGCCATATGACCAGGTGACAGTAGGATTCGAGAACAAGCCGCCACTGTGAAGCTCCCCGGATGTCGCAGGGGACGGGATGTTATAGCCCCATGGTTCCCCCGCCGCTTTAGCAACGGCCAAGCAGATTTCATGCTCGACGAGATCGAAGACAAGACCAGAGCCCCCGGCGCTGGCGGCGACAATCGGGGTTCCGTCTTTTGCGACGGTCTCGACAAAAGCAAGCCATGTGGCATCCGCGATGTTCACCGCCGGCCGCAACACAATCTGCTTTATGGCTTCATGGATCGGAGAGAAGCCGCCCGCAATCGGCATGATCAGGCCAAGGCCAAAGACAACGCGCAGCGGAGCCCAGATTTGATGAAATCGTTCGCCCAGGACCTTGCCCGTATAGGCCGACTGGACAATGCCTTGAATAGTAGTCCATGCGATGATGTTCACGGCGATCAGGGTCAGAGTTGAAGCGAAGACAGAGAGCGCTCGACCCCATGGGGAAGTCATGTCGCTCGGGAGGATCACGTTGACCCATTGCCAAGCGAGGTTCGTTGCGGACGGTTCCGCGAACAAGTCATAGATCATCATAGCATCGCCCCCATCTTCACGCCCGCGTCGTCATCGTCGGCAGCGGCGTCGAGGATCGCGGCAAGCTCATCTTCAGTCAGATGGATGATGACCCCCGCTTCGCTCGGAGAGGGCGTAGGAACGCCATTCGAGGTTCTGGCCTGACCACCGCCGCCACCGCTACCTCCCTCGCCTCCTGACCCATCCTTGTCGACGTCTGGAGTAGGATCGGGATCGGGAATGAATTCGTTGTTAGGGTTGCCTTGAAGATAGCTACCGATCGCTGAGATTTCGCGTAGTACGGCACCGATGAACACGAGGCGCTCGCGAGCGAGGTTCCGCATCTCGTCAGGAACGGTGTAATGCGATCGCCTAGCGATGGCATGAATCTTATCCTTCAGGTCTTTCCAATCGCCTGTTGTTTCCATGTTTCGCAAATAGAACAGGACTCCGGGTTCGCAGAGGGCGAGCCAGCGCCGAAGGAATGGACGCTCATGGATCATCGTGAGATTGCGGCGTCGAAGACATGTGTCGAGGACGATGATGCAAAGGCACTCATTCGACATGAATACGCCTGCCATGCGACGGGACAGGCCTTCGCCGCGTCCACGCCAAATGCGAGCCTGCCCCATGGTCTGGATTCTCGAAAAGCGAGGGCGCATTTCACACCCCCAACATGTCGAGAACTTCGTGGATGAGGGCTTGCATCTGGCCCTTGTCCAGGTCGGCAGCACCCAGCAGAACGGCAAGCTCGGCATCGATCGCGGCTAGGCGGGCGATTTGGTCATGGTCCAATCCGTCAACAAAATGTGCCGCTGAAAATGCAAAGGGCCCCGAAGGGCCCTTGTCGTCGTCGTATCCAGTGAAGATTTGTAGCTCAATCGGCTCTGGCATCGTGTGCTCCTTCCTGTGTTTCCTCCTATGCTCGCTTGTCGGCGTGCAAGGATCAATCCCGCTTCCGAACTCTGGCGGCTGCGCCGACAGCGATTGTCGCCAACATGGAATCTGCTTCCGCCCGGATCAGGGCCAGTGGGTCCGTGTGCTTCGGCGGTTCGGCATCAGGAAGGCCGGCGATGAAAATTACCGCCTCGTCCCGCGTTCCTCGAAAGACGGTCGTGCGCGGCGTCGTCACGATCCGGGCGAGGACAATGCGGGTGTTATCTTCATAGGCGACCATCAGACCCTTTCGCTCGATCTCGGCCCCCGAAAAGGTAGCAGGAGGTGGGGTGGGCCAGCTCGCCCTGATGATGTCATCAAGGCGGCGGGTGGGTCCGCTGTCTTCGCTGTCGTCTGTAATCATGTCCATTTCTGAATGGACCCCAGCGCGATCATTGCAACATTTATCCCAACGAGGACGACAGCCGCGCGCCATGTCGTCCGCCCCGCGGCGGTTCGTGCATCAAGCGATTTCAGCCAGAGGAAGTAGCAGAGGACTATGAGCAGACCCGTCAGTGTGCCTGTCTTGATCGGATTGCTCCAATCGGCAAACCTAACGACGAGCATGTAGTTGTTGGCGATGTATACAGTCGCCTGAGCGAGCCAAGTGGGTTCGTTCACTTTGGTAATCTCCTGTTCGACATTTTTAGATGTGCGTCATGGCGGTCAGAGCCGCGAAAATAGTAGCAAGACCAGCGTAGCCGATCCCGGCCAGCGGGAGAGCGACCAGACCGCGACCAGAGCGCCAGCGGCTCTGTCCCTTCACCAAATGAGCAATGAGGAGCCCGCCAGCCGCGTAAGGGGCCAGTGCGACGACGGATGCCGCGCTTGGAAGCTTTGTGGCGAGCGTGTGCGCCGCAATGAAATAGAGCAACGGAAGGTGGAGGACGGCCACCAGAACAATCCATTTCAAAAGCCTCTTCATCCGAGAGTCTCCTAAAGCGTTGAAAGTATGAATATTCTACCAAAAATCTGGAAACGGGCCCAGGCTTCCGAGAACCATTTCCGAATGTTTCCAGCGGGATGGCGTCTCGGAAGTTAATGCCCCTTTTAGCGGCTCGGGTGGTGTCCTAACCTGTCCTCGTGCAGCGTTGCTATCACGGCTCCCAACAGTGCAACGTCGTATACTGGCGGTACTCGCGCACTTCCGTGTCTCGCCATATTGATCGCGAGGATCAGCCCCTGCTCGATGCCTGTGAGCCTCGCAAGCTCGGCGTACCGCTTGCTTTCAAGGGCTATTTCCTGATCAGCTTTCAGTCTGCCACTCAGCTCATAGAGCTGATCAATGAACTGCGGATCGTCGAATTTCAGCATTGCCTTCCCTTTCAATCAATGGACCGGATCGCCGCGCGGCGGGCCATAACCTTGGCTCTCGCACATGCTCTCCCAAAATCGTCTTCGATACTGTCGAATTTGACAACCTGCTTCCCGTCACGGATCGCCAGAACTTCGCAGGTGGCGGGGCCGTTGTGGTCGGGCTCGCCGACGACAAGCATCTCGTAGATATCCTCGTCACTCTCGCCCGGCGACAAGCGCGTTCGTTCATGTGCTGTCGTGGTCGATGGCGATGCCGGGGGCTCTCTGCCAATCGTTAAAATGTGCGGCGGCTGCTGCTTGCATGTCGGTGTCTCCTGTTGTGATGACGGGCACACTGAGCTCACACTTTCCGGCACCCGTCAACCGGTACATCTACATGATTTCATTGAAGGATTCGCCTTTGAATCCTTGCCGGAAGGCGCGTGCAAGGCCTAACCGCCGCGTGAAAAAGGACTCAGCATGATCGAGTCCTTGGAAGGGCTGCCAACGCAAGGATTAGGTTGGCAGGAGATGCCGTTAACCACACGCGCAAATCACGGGGCGAGGTGATCCAGTGCGCGGACACCGATGCGCTGAACGGCACGGGCAAGCTCCTGGCCATAACCGGGGATACGTGTCCGTCTCACAAGTTTCTCGGTGCCCGTTCTACGTTCCCGGACAAAGATCGTGGCAACGTAGAAAAGTGTGCTGACGGCATCCGTGTGCATCGTCTCAACCACGATAACATCGATTGCGAGGGCACGAACTACGGTTGTTTTTGTCTTCATCGATGCTCACCTAAACCGTGGACGACCTGATATGTATTGCAGGGTCCAGAGGTAGAGCCCAGGCATCTGGAAATTACCTTCAAGGTTCCCAGAACGAAGGCGTCCAAGTCGTTAACGCGAGTTTCACTGACACGACGGCAGGGCGGGTTGACCGGCGGTGCGGCGGCATAGGCTCTTGTCCCGCCCAAGCCCACAGGGGCGTGGCGGTGCCCGGAGGGCAGAAGAGCCGCCGGGCTGGCCGTCACCGAGTGAGAAGGTTTCATGCTTATGCGGAAGCGTCGGTTCGCGTAGCGGATCGACCAGAGACAAGTGGATCTGGTCGAAGACTTCGGAGCATCGACATGGAAGAGAGTGAGGCTACCCTGCCGGGATATGAATAAAAGCACGGACGATGGACGTGCCAAGAGGAAGAGAGAGCATATCGGAGCTCTGAGCATAGCGACGGCACCGCCGTCAGAGTGGGAATTCGCGCGTGTTGAGACCGGTAGGAAAGGCAGCAGCAGGAAGTTCAGCGAAGTGGCCGCCCCGGCGGGAACTGGGACCTACTGCCTCCGGCGAGACACTCAAATTGTTGACAATGGCCGGAAACCTGGATTTAAAGATGGGACACAACATTGGTACACCCGACACCATCCGGGATGCTCCAAAAGCCTTGTTTTCCGGGCTTTGATGAGTGCTGTCGAGAAGCTTCAAATCTCTCTAGCAGCACCATTTTTTCATAGGATTTTAAGCAAAGCGTCGAACTGGTATCACGGTTAATAGTGAGGCAGTTTACTCCTGCCTCAACCGCATTGAAGTCGCGTAAGACGATTTTATTCCTTTTGCCCGCTTTGACCTTACTGCCCTTCCGCCACCGGTCATCAGCCGCGGGCGTGGTGGTTAACCCGGATAGTCAGCACATAGTGCGAAGCGTGGGCATAGTGTTCTACGGTGGTGGCTAGAGTCATGGCGGACGACGACGCGTCGCTGATGATCATGGTCGAAATTGCCGCTATTTGGCCTTGATGCTAGATCAGAGGGCGAGCTATGCAGGTACCGTTCGCCGGAGGATAACCGTGTATTACTTCAAATCGCACATCAGGATTGTGTCCGCTTTCGTAATTCGCGAGATAGCTTCGCGATACGGGCGGAGCCCCGGCGGCTACCTTTGGGCGTTCCTTGAGCCTATCGCACTGATCACGGTGATGTCCCAGCTGATGGGGGTAGCGTTCGGCAGAATGCCACCTGTAGGTGAAAGCTTTGCGCTTTTTTATGCGACTGGTTTTCTCGCTTTCAGCTCTTACAAAGCGATGGAGGGTTACCTCACGTCGTCGTTGAGCGCGAACCAAGGGCTACTCAAATATCCGAACGTGGCGGCCATCGACACCGTTGTGGCTCGGTTCGTCCTCCAAGGCGGAACATCCATCGTTGTAGCCCTCGTGATCCTCGGATGCATAGTTGCGAATCTGGCACGCCCCGTTCAGGTGGATTGGCTTAAAGTCATCGAGGCGGTAACGATAGCATGGACCATCGCGATGGGAATCGCTCTTGCGAACATCACGCTCTTCTTCAAATTTCCGCTCTACCAAAAGGCATATGCGATGGTAACTCGCCCACTGTTCCTACTTTCAGGCGTGTTCCTCGTCCCGTCGTCACTACCGCATCCCCTGCGCGAATGGATGCTACTCAATCCGATCACACACATCGTCATTCTTTATCGCGAAGGCTTCTACGGCGGAGCCGGTAATGATGGACTTGACATGTCATTTCTGCTCATGACCGCAGGCAGCCTAATTTTCGTCGGTTTGTTTATTTTCACTTTCTGGCCTGTCTCCAGGCTCAGAGATTAACCAGATGCCCGACCCGGAGAGCAGAATGCCAACAGTAAAAGAAGTCTACGTCGCCCTACGCACAGCTAGCGAGGGGACACGTGATCTCGACATCATGATTGCAGAGCTGATTGGCTGGCAGAGAAGAACCCTTAAGATCACCGATACTGCTACCGGTAGGGTGAAAGAGAGACCTCAGTGGATGCCCCCAGAGAGCGATTCCCCCTCGAAGGTGCCGCAGTATACAACTGATATGGACGATTCGTATTTCTTAGCTCGGGAGAGCGCAAACGGCTCCCGAATTGCCTTTAGTTGGGAAAAAGGTTCAGCGTCTGCGGTGGTCGGGTCGACAAGCCATATATCAGAAGCGCCAACTCTCAGCCTGGCTCTTTGCGTTGCTTCTGTTCTTAAAATTGCGACGGACCAAGCTTCCTCGGAAAAAACCATGGACCTATCTGCTTAGCGCCCTGCTACTACCCGTTCCAGTCCATACTCCTACTTTAAACGATTGGCTTCCGTGCAAAGCTCCGTCGCCAGTCATGAGTTAAACGAACCGAGCGTCCCTTAGCCGAAGGATGCTCTGCTCGATTAGGGTATTGAGGTCAGGGCAGCGGACGCTCTTTAGCTCAGCGACAAACTCATCTCGTGTTTGAGTGATGGTTGCGCTGAGGTCGTTGTCAGCGGCGGCATCCTTGGTCAGTTTATCTGCCAGAGCCACTATCTTGTCGTGGCTCATCAGATCCGTCACGAACGGAATTACTGAACCATGGAATGAAACATCTATAGGTCTAAGAAGCACATTTGGAAGAGAATAAAGCCTGCGAGCTTCCATCGCATCCATCGTAGACCTAGATCCAAACACTACGATCGCTTGGCAAGGCGACGCGCCAATCATTCCCACCAAGTCGCCGTAGGTCTGGAAGTTTACTCTGTGTGCTTCATTCCTATCAACCAACTTCATGTTGTTGACGTAGCTCGGGAGGGGGGTCAGGTTCTCGTTAAATGGGTAAAGCTGGACCTGCGGGCTGAAAGCGATCGCAACAATCTTGCTAGTCGGGTTCAAGCGAGACGTGAGCGATGCCCATAGCAGAGCCCCGGTCCCCCCCTTACTTGAGCCAACGAATACTACCTCCGCGTACCCTGATTGCTGGATGAAGGACCACAGAAATTTGCACTGTCGGCCGGGGTTGTGCGTGTAGTAGTGGAGCTTCCTGTCTGCGACGTAGAGGACATCGTTCGCAAAGCCATATTTTCGCAACATGAACTTGGCATTGGGAGAAAAGACGATCGTAAGCGACTTACTGCCCTCGTGGACGAAATCGGTGTCATAGATGGCGTGCATCGACGACCTGAGGAGTTCGTACGCTTCTCGGCGAACGTTTTTCAGATCATCGGTCGCGGTAGACAATTGCTGCTCGGCGGCCATCGAATTTCTCTTTCATAAGGGTAGCACCCATGACGGACGTAGAGCTACAGGATCGCGAAACGTGACAATTCTCAATTTCTGAACGACACGGCGACAGATTTCAATAGCGCATCATGTTGAACCCAATCCAGAAGTCATCTAGTACACACTCTCCCCAGAAAGGATGATGAATGATCGATGAATTGATCAACACCTTGCTCAATGCAACTGAGGGGTCGAGGACGCTTGATGGCCAAGTAGCCGCTGCTCTGGGGTGGCGCCGCAAACTGGAGCCATCAGTCGATCCGAAGACCGGCGAAACAAAGAATAGAAACTACTGGGTCGTACCTGACGAGGAGACGCCAATCATCTGCCCCGCGCTGACTTCCAGCATGAGCGCCGCGCATGGATTGGCCACCAAGGTATTGCCGACCGATGCGTTCGCCTGCATAATTGAGGACGGAGTAGCGAGGGTAGCGATCAACAACGACAACCATGCCGTCTACGCATCTACTCCCGCACTAGCCATATGTGCGGCTATACTTCGAGCCAACAAGTGAGGCGTGTTCGCCCACATTATTTACTACTTTGGAGACTTCATGGATTCCCTAAGCTCACCGCTCGCGAGAGCCGAAACCCCTGCGCCAGTGGGATCCTCGCCCCGTGTTGAGCAAAAAGCTGTCTTCGTTGTAACTCAGATTAACCACATCGACCGGGTCCACCAGCTTGCCGATCAGCTTGGGCTGACGGATGTCGAAGTTGTGATCGTCTTCACAAAGAAGAACATGTCGATGCCCCTGCGCACGCAGGCCGCCGTAGATCCGCGGCGAGGTTGGCGGGTGCGCCTACACGAGATCCACGTTGATGCTAACAAGCTTTCTCTCGCGGCAGCTGAGCGATCTTATACCAATTACCAACGCCTTCTTGATGAAGTAAAGCCAGATAAACTCCTCGTATGCTCCTACGAGCGGCACTATGCCCTTCTTCTTCAGGCGGCGACTGAGCGTGGGATTGAGACGGTCTACTTCGAAGAAGGTACGAGCGTCTATAAAAGCCGGATCAAAGGATATGAAACGTTCCGTGATCCGGACTGGAAGCACTCGATATTCGACATCTACAACTCAGTTTGGGCTGACCAGCCCATTTTTAGATTTGTGTTCTATCCGATCTACGTTGCACTCAAGCAGCTCTACGACACCCCTCGGCTGGTTTATCGCTCGGTAGAAAAACTATATCGATCCTCTGCGTGGCAGCGAAGGCTGCTGAAACGTCGGTTCCCGGCTTTCCTAAACAGCTGGACTTCCTTTGACGAGTTCTACGGCGCAGAGCCGAGCTTGGTCGAAGACCACTTTTCGTGGAAACACTCTGGCAAATTCCTTCCGCAATACGTTAATGAGGAAGAAATAGACCGAGCTAAGGCTGCTATTGAGGCTTATGACATAGACTCTAACACTGCAATTTTTTGCTCACAGCCAATGAGCATCCTACCCGCCACGATCGCTCCGATTATGCTGCAGCTGCTGAATGGACTAACTATCCGTTTCGGCTACAGAATCGCGATCAAGCTCCATCCGCGCGAGGGATCGGGTGCGGCTGCCGTATATTCTAAGCTTCTTGTGAGCTACGGGCTTGATAACATTTTCATTCTACCGCCAAACTTACCTGCTGCAGAGTATCTCGCCATCTACAGTGAGAGCCCCGCGGTAGTATCGATGTCGTCTAGCGTGCTGGTGTACGCCCCGATACACAAGCCCAGCCTCAAGGCGATCTCTGTAGGAGATGCCCTTCTCCATGAATTAGCTAAATCAAAAATCAAAAACCAACAGACCGCACAGCTGAAGAATTACATTCGTATTTTGGATGTAATCCCGCACATCGAGCAATATGACCCGGGCGAAGCCCACCCATCTCGGTGAGCTTCTAGTGGCTTCAAACGCTGCATGGAACGAGATAACCCCGTCAATACGACACTATGTCCGGTTGACGGGAACATCCCGCAACAGTCGGCCTTTACTCTCCAGATGATCTCTCGTCAGTTGTTCCACGAATTCAATTATCAGCCGATCCAATCTTCCTACCACCGCCACTTGTCCCCGTTTGAGAAGTGCGACTTGTCGGTGCCTGTCGGATTACATATGACGTAGGCCGTTGTGACAGGATCCAAAGTGCCTATGACGGCGAACTCTATGGGACCGGATTCGCACCGAACACTTCTTCGAGCTCAAGCAGTTTCGACACGGTGCAACTCGATACGACAAGCTCCTCCCAGACGTGATGGGTTTCATCAAACTCGCCTAAATTGTTATCCGCCTGCCGCACAGTCCAAAGCTATCAGACTTTCGACCTCCGTACGCGTTGGCGTCGGAAAATACCGCGATGGCATCGACAACACGGTTCGCAAGTCGGTTTCGATGATCCAGGAACTGCGAGAGCATGGGGTGATCGAACCGGCGAAGCAGCCGGATTCCTTCGCTGATCGCCACGATTCTGTCGCAGCGCTGGTGCAGCCGGCGTGGCTGAGTGCTTGTACACAATCCCCTCGCCCCGCCTATATCCGACACCCAACATACGGCAGCAACAGCTTCAACTGCTCGCTCATGATATCCGGACTGTCGCGTGGGGGATCAACGGTTTGCTGGTTGGTGTTGCCCCAGACGCCGCCGCCGGCCCAGTAGGTGGCGCCGAGGAAGATGTCGGGGTGGGCCATCATGACGTCGAGCAGGTCGCGCAGTTCCCGCAGTGAAGCTTCGGTTCGGCCGGTGGCGAACTCGCCGATGAAGATGCGTTTTCGATGTTGGGTCGCCCAGTCTGTGGCGCTCTTCAGGATCCGTTTTCCGATGCCTTCGGTGGCGATCGGGTTGGAGCCGCCAAATCCCTTGTCGAGATATTGGTGCATGTCGAATCCATAATTGTCGGCGGGATCGAATGCCTGCAACATCACGGTGCCGTTCGAGGTCTTCGTCCAGGAATGGGCGCCCGTCCAGGCGATGCCGGAAAAGAGCACGGTTCCCGTTGCGCCACGCCGCCTGATTTCGGCGCATGCGGCGTTCTGGGTGTTGAGGTTGAGAATGGGATCCTGGTCATGCGGTTCGTTCATCAACCCATACCAGACAAGGCTGTTTCTGCCGTAACGCTGTGCGAGCTCGCCCCAGAACGCCGCATAGCTTTCGAGCGTTGCAGCTGACGTGCCGTCGCCGATGACGATCTTATCGCGGCGGCCATAGTCATGCATATCCAGCAGAACCACGGCACCCTCGCCGGTCGCCCTCTCGACGATACGGTCGAGGCCCTCAAGTGCTGCCGGCTCAGGTGGTTTGGCGATGTCGGGCTGCAGGCGGTTCCACTTAAAGGGGACCCGAAACACTTTCACGCCCAGCGAGAGGTAATATTCCATATTCTTTTGGTGGGGCCATTTCCAGCGGCCGCCGATCATCCCGAATTCGGCACCGGCGAGGTTAACCCCGATCAACGGGCACGCCGCCGTTGCGGCACGCACCGATGAACGTGCCAGCATAACCGATGCTACCAAGCCACCGGCGCCCAGCAACAAGGACCTTCTTGAGCACTCATTCATGTAAGACACCCATAATAAAGCTCACAATACAATATTCACGGACTAAAATAGACTGCACTCATAGATTATTCGTGCAACACAAATGCAAATTCAGGCGGAAATATTGAGTGTGACCTCCATTCTGCAATTAACCTAGCGATTAGTTTTAATTATTGAGCCATAAACAAAAGCATATCCGTGCTGTAAACACGAATCGACATGACACAGCGCGACACTGCTTTGGCTAAATCAGTGCTGGCGGAAGGCATGCGCGGATGTCCGGCGACCGCGGGCGGCAGGAGTGGGAATGCGAGTTATATTCGATCTGACGCTTGCCACACGCAAGCCGGAGATTACCGGCATAGAGCGGTACGGAATCAATCTGTTCGAGGCATTCCGGAAAATCTGCCCGGCCAGCACGGCCTATGTGATATCGACATCGTTTTTCTCGAGCGACGACAACCTGGTCCTGTGCCGCAATCCTCTGATGTCCTGGCTCACGCTTCCGTTGAAGATTGCCACCGGCGGATACGATGCGGCCGTCTTTCCGAGCATGCCGGCAAGTCCGCTGTTCACGCTTTCCAGACTGCCGCTCTACCGCATCATTCATGACGACTTCCCCTGGACGCGGGGACAGGAGATGCCGATCATGGGGCGGCTTCTGTTCAAGGATGTGGAGCGCGCGATTTCATCGCGCTACCGCGCCATCCTTGCGCCAACCGGCTACTCGGCGGGCAAGCTTCGTCCGATCTTTCCGAGCCATGATGTCAGCGAGATCGGAAACGCGCCGGCGCTGCCGTTCGACGGCGAGATGACCGAGATTGCCGAACTGCGCGATAGAGCCTTCGTCCTCAGCGTCGGGACGGTGGAGCCGCGTAAGAACTACGAAAAGATCATTACCGTCGCTGCAGCACTTCGACCGCACAATGTCGTTTCTGTCGTCGTCGGGCGCAGCGGCTGGGGCGATATCGCCAACGATCTCGACCGCGCCAGCAACGACCCATCGAGCAATATCCGATGGATGAAGGACATATCCGACAGCCAGCTGCGGTGGCTTTACACACATTGCAGGTCGTTCCTGTCTTTGTCGCATGACGAGGGGTTCAATATGCCGCTGGTCGAGGCAGGGTCGCTCGGGTGCAGCATCGTCGCGTCTGACATTGCCATCCACCGCACCGTGTCTCCGCCCTGGGGCCAGCTGGTATCGCCGGGCGCAAGTGCTGATGAGATCGCGGCCGAGATCATGACGGCGTCGAGAGCGACCGAGAGCGCGTATCTGCCCTACAGGGCGCGGTATTCCTGGGATTTTATCGCGGCCAACCTGCTTTCGAAAATTCAGGCCCACAGAAAACCCGGAGCACGGTCAAATGTCTAAGCGCCAGTTGACCATGCTCTGGCATGAGGCCGGAAACGCGCACTACCATGACCGGTTTGTGGAGCTATCAAAGATCTGCAAGCTCTCGGTGATCGGGCCGGAGGTCTTTCAGGGCAAAACCTTCAAACCGGAGACATTCCGGTTTCCGGTAAAGCTGTTCGGTTCTGTCCTGTCATCCCACTGGCTGACCTACATTCCGAGCACCCTCGCCTTTTACGGGCAAGCGCGGCGGGCAGACATTCTCTACGTCCATGAAGAGCCGCATTCGCTTGTGGCGCTCCTGAGCGCCGTCCTGCGTTTCGGGCGGCCGATGTATATCGAAAGCTCGGCCATCAACCTCAAGGGAAACCTGTCCGGTTGGAATGTCTTCGAGCGGTTCGTCTACAGAGCAGCGACGAAGATTATTCCCAAGAACCATGAGGTCGCTGGCGTACTTCACAGGCGGGGGGCTCCCCTCGACAAGATCGCAAGCCCGATCGGCAACGGCGTTTCGAAGTCGTCGTTTTCGATCATCGAGAAATCGGCGGCACGGGCAGCACTTACTCAGAAGTATCCGCAGGTCGCCGGTGCCTTCCAGAAGGATGGCATCGTTCTCGGTTATGCCGGGCGGATCTGGCAGCCTAAGGGGATTGAGATCCTGGCGCAGCTCGCAAAGGAGCTGCCCGTCACGATCCTCGCCTGCGGGCCGGTGGAAGACGATTATCTGGTCGATGCGCTTAATTCTGCAGGGGTAACGGTTCTGCCCAGCCTGCAGAAGGATGATCTCAGAACATTCTACAGCGCGCTGGATCTCTTCATTCTTCCGAGCCTCTCCACCAAGAACTGGCGCGAACAGTTCGGCCGCGTCTGCATCGAGGCGATCTATTGCGGAACACCGGCCGTGGGCTCGCATGTGGGCGGCATTCCGATGGTGATCGGCGCCAGCCAGACATTCGAAGCCGGCAATATCGAGCAGGCGAAAGCACTGCTGGCCAAACTTTCAGACGAGACGGAGCGTGCGAAGATCCTGCAGTGGCAGACTGCGCATGTCGATCAGAATTTTTCCTGGAAAGCGATTGCAGAGCAAGTTTTAGCCGTCACACACTTAAAGAGATAAAAGCGATGACCGAAGATCGACTTGGGTCCAGAGACAAGATTTTCGGTTTATCCTTTTACAGATATTCCGACGACGCTCTCGTAGAACAGGCTGTTTCTCCCCTTTCCGAGACGGACGGGGTGAAACTGGTCGTGACTGCGAATACGGACCACGTTTCCAACCTCTACAAGAACCCGGAATTCAGGCGTGCCTATGACAGCGCATGGTCTGTGACGATCGATGGAATGCCGGTCTATCTCTATGCGAAAATGTGCGGCGCGGCCGTCAAGCAGCGCATACCCGGCGCCGATCTGTTTCCCAAGCTGCTCGATGCCCTGACAGACACGAAGCACCGGCCGTTCTTCGTCTGCTCCAGCCAGGCGACGGCGGATGGGCTGGTGGTGCAGATGGCGGCGCGGGGCTTTACGGAGGCCGGTTTCGGCTATGCGATACCGCCGTTCGGTTTTGAAAAACAACCCGCCCATACGCGCGACCTGCTCAACGCGATCCGCGACAACCGGACAACGCACCTGTTCATGGGGATCGGCGCACCGAAATCCGAGATCTGGGTCAACCAGAACAGACCGTCGCTCGGGCATCTCTACGCCTTCTGCTTCGGCGCGGCGCTGGAATTTACCGCCGGCACCAAGACAAGAGCGCCCAAGGTTTTCCGCCTGGTGGGAATGGAGTGGTTCTGGCGGGTGGCCACCGAGCCCCGCCGCCTGTTCAAACGCTATTTCATCAGCTCCTGGGGCTTTTTCTCGGCCGTTGTGGCCGACCTGAACAATTCAAGAGCAAGCTCGTAGGTGGCCCGATGTACGATGTATCCGTGATCATACCCGTCGTCTCGAAGAGCAGTCGTCTCGCGCGCACCCGCGAAGTCGTGCGGCGGCTGCAGGAGCAGAGCGCGATTTCACTCGAAATCATTGTCGTGATGCAGGGGTTCGATGAGCGCGAAACGATCGGCGTCGACGGTGTGAAAACCGTATTTTCGCGCGTGTTCAGCTCGTCGCATTCCAGGAATATCGGCGCATATCACGCGACGGCCGACCTCATATCGTTTCTGGATGACGACACATTCCCGGCCGCGAACGATTTCTACCGCCAGGTGAAAACTCTCCTGGATGGCGGCGCGATCGATTTCGTGACCTGCAACATCGTTGCGAACGGCACGCGGCTGGCGGCAAGCCGGATTGAAAGCGATGTTTCGATCAGCAGGCAAACCATCATCGGCAACATGTGGGAGCCGGGGCTGACCCTTCGCCGCAAGACGTTTCTGGAGTTCCAGTTCGATGCCACACTGGGTATCGGCGCCATTCATGGATCCGGAGAGGGCTTTGATCTCGGCGCACGCCTGGTCGATGCGGGATTGAAAGGCAAGCGGTTGGCGGGGCTGGAAGTGGACCATCCGCCTTTGCCGTTGAACTACGAGTTCGATGTTCAGCGCACGTTCTACTACTCGCTTGGAAACGGCAGTTCGCTGATCGCCAGAGGCTTCCGCAAGGCCTATGCGAAGCAACTCTTAAAGCAGGTCGCAAAGACGGTGCTTTATCCATGCCTCAACAGATGGGGCGAAGCGAAGCTTGCCCTGCTGCGGCTCGCCTGCCTCCTGATCGGCCCGGCGATCCCGCGCGGCGTTCCGAAGATCATTCCAAACCAATTGGCGAAGGACCTGATCGACGGCGAAATCCACCCGTTCCCTGTGGTGGAGCCCCGGATCGACCGAGCCACAGCCTAGACCATTCGCATGACGCGACCGAAATCTCACCGATCGGGTTCACATGTCTTACTTGAAACTGGCAATCAAAGGTACGAGCTGGTCGCTTGCGCAGGTGCTCGTCGAGCGGCTGACGCAGACCGTCGTGTTTCTGATCGCAGCAGCCCTGCTCGGTCCGCACGAGTTCGGTGTTGCGGCCCTCTCGACTGCGCCCGCCGTGATCATGGCGTCGACCCTGCAGTCCGGAAGCCAGATCATCATCCAGCGGCGACTGCTCGAGGATGAATTCATCAATTCGGTCTTCGGTCTCTTCCTGCTGCTCGGCCTTTGCGGCTCGGCTTTGCTGCTGATAGCGAGCGCGCTTCTTGGCCACTGGGAAACCTTCTCCGGCCTCAGCGCCATGGTTGCCGTGACCTCGATCGCTCCCCTCGTCGCAGCGTTCGCGGTCGTGCCGGAAGGCCTGCTGGCGCGCGATTTCGCCTACAAGGTGCTGGCGGTCCGAAAGTCGGCTGGATTGCTCGTTGGCGGGATTGTCTGCTGTTCGCTTGCCTTTTCGGGGTTTGGCGCCTGGAGCATCGTTGCACAAGTGGTGATCGCGCCTGTGATTGCAGCGATCATCAGCATTGCGGTGGCGGGCTGGAAGCCAACGGCTCTGCCGGCCTTGAATGCCATGCGGTCGGCGATGCGGTTTTCATTCTCCATCATCGGAATGTCCGCGGTTACGCAGATCAACATACGGTCTGCGGATCTGGTGGTCGGCCTTGTCGCGACGCCGACGGCAACAGGTGTTTTCAGGCTATCGCGCACGGTCCTGGATCTTGCGACAAGTCTTTTCCTCAATCCCATCAACAACGTCCTGCTTCCGATCTTTTCCAGAATGGCTGGAGACCGGAAGCGGATGACATCGACCATGTGGCGGTCTTGCGGCGTGACGAGCCTGATCGCTTCGATCCCGTTCGTCGCGTCCGCGTTCTCGGCGCCCATCATTGCCTTGACGATCTTTGGCGAGAAGTGGCCGCAACTGCCGGAAACCATCACCTTGATGCTGTTGTCGCTGCCGTTCATCGCAGTGATCGTGCCGTTGCAAACCTTTCTTGTCGCGACAGGTCATCCCGGGTTTGCCTTCCGCAACAATCTCTACCAGGCGATTGCCAACATTTCGATGATCGCGGTCGGGGCTTACTTCGGAATATTCTGGGCCGCCGCCATGTTCAGTCTCAGATGTTGCCTGGGAACGGTCGCGCTTCTCTTCACCGTGGAGAAGACCTTCGGGGACATCGCGGCCTCCGACGGCATGAAAACCATGCTGCCTGCGGTCCTTGCTGTCGGTGTCATCGGGATGCTGGCGGTCGTGCTCTCGACGTTTCAGCTCGATCTGCAAGATAGACGCGTTGCCGTCGCGTTTACGCTCACCGCTTGCGGGATGTACGCGGTCTTGTCGGCATTCGCATTTCACGACCGTATCAAAGCAATCATCGAGATCTGGAAATCACGCCGCGGCTGACGGGGCGAACACATCCGATACTTCGACCGGTTCTCTGCCGGGCAACAGTTTGTTAATTTATAAGGGGGTCTCACTTGTCGAACATAGCGGTTGTCTGCGCTTTTCTCCCAAGCAGAAACACGGGAATGTATACCGTCGATCTGTCTGCAAAATCATTTTTCACCAAGCATTTCCCCGGGCACAACATCCAGTATTACTGCCTGGGCGATATCGACAAGATTGGATACCGTGAAGACGAGCGGCACGTGTCCTATCTGCCGCTGCATCTCCACCTGAACGAGGTGCGTGAGGCGGATCTCATCGTTTACTGGGGCGATTTTCTCCATTCGAAACCCTATTGGGAAACGGATCTCGCCGGCTGGCTTGTCCGGGACGGTATCAGCGGCAGTCGCGCTGAGGCTATGGAGCTGATCTATCGTGCCTTGATGCTGGAAGACGCAGGTCCGGAGATCTTGCGCAAGGTCGTCGTCTACGGCGGTACCATCATCACGGTCGGGGCGTCCGAACTGATCGATCAACGGTACGCGGCAGCGCTCCGGCGGCTGGTGCGTGAAGCGTCCGGCATATTCTTCCGGGATGCTCTTTCGGCCGCAAAGGTTGCGCCGTTTCGTAGCGGTGGATATCCGCTCGGCACCGATTGCGCGCTGTTGCTGACTGCTGAGGATTTCGAGACTTATGGGCTGCTGACGGCGCCAGAGCAATCCGGAACTCACCTTGGTGTCTTCTTCGGACGGTCGAAATGGATCCTTCAGCCGCTGATCCTGGCGCGCGCGCTCGGCCAGCAGATGGAGACAAAAACCGTATGGTTGCCCTGGCTCCGTTCGGCTCCGCGTCAGTTGCCGCTTGCCCGGCTTGCGGGATTCCCGGCAACGCGCGAACCGCCGCTGCCGCAAGAAATCCTGAGACAGCTGATGGAGTGCAAGGCTGTCATCACCGATACCTACCATCTCTGCGTCAATGCCTGGAACCTCGGAATACCCGCGATCTGCATCGGTTACGGCGGCCAGAATATCGGCCATACGCTGGGAGACAAGAAAAAGGAAATTCTCTACAGCCAGTACGGCGCCAGCGATTTCTACGTTTACCGAGAGACGATATCGGGTTTTGCCTCGATCCCCGCAGTCGCCAGGCGATCCGCTGAAATTCTTGCCTCGGTCGAGATGACCGCGTGTGTTTCTACCGAGATCAGCAGGCACGCAACGGTCTCTCGAGACAGACTTATCGCGTCCTGCAGCTCGGTTCTCGCTTCCGCATAGCGGCGAGAACCAACTCTACCATTGATTGGAAACGAGGGTCGGGCGGTCGTTGGATGGCCCGATCTTGACCCAGATCCTGGGGCTCCTCTGCGACTGCATCATGATCCAGGTGAGGTCGGTCTTCTTCCACGGCTTGATTTCGGAAAACCGGTTGTCGAGCACCAGATCGCCGGCGGAAGTCTTTGCGACAAGCACGGCGTGTCCCTCTCCGGACCGCGTTCTTGCGACGGCCACCCGCAGCGAACCGGATGGCCAGCCGAGGGAGATCAGGTGTTTGCGCTTGGTCAGCGCGTAATCTTCGCAATCGCCTGAAGCGACATCGATGCTCCACTCGTCGGAGCCGCCTGCGTCGTTGACTGGACGCACGGTGCGATTGATGCCCGCGTTTACCGACAGCAGCTGCGCCCTGCGATCCTCGGTCAGCTCGACGATGCCGTCGCCGCCCGTATCGGCGCACTGTTCCTGGTTGCTGCGGCAGAATTTGGCAAAGGCGTAAGGCGCCAGCGCAAAACCGCTTTCCTGGATGCGCTGAACCGCGCCTCTGACATCGCGCATAATGCCGACCGGGCCAGCTGCCATCGTTACCGACGGCACCGCGATTAGCGTCAGGGTCATGAGTATCGAATGCAGCTTCATGGCTCGTCTCCAAGTGGAATGGAGAGAGATTTACCTGTATTCGCTGCATATCCCGTTTTGAGAATAGGTAAGATTTTAAACGTCGTGCATTTTTTCAGGCTGGCCGCGTCTTACAGTGTCGATGTGGCGTGGCTTACTGCACGGACAACGAAAAATCGCAGGGAGTCTTGCTCATCCATGCGCCGCGGGTCTGGAAGACCGAGAGCACGAAGGTCTCGTTGTTTTTCGCCGGTTCGGATCTCGTCGTCGGAAAGCGGCCGAAGTCCGCCATGAAACCGCGCTGCGCGCTGGTTTGCAGCTCCGCATTGCAATTGTTGTTATCGGCTTCGAGCTTGAACGTGACGATCCGGTCGCCGACAGACTTCAATGTGAAGGATGACCTCGATCCGCCAGTGGCAGTGCCGGACAGTACCTGCGCGTTTCCATCTTCGGACAGGATGACTTCGCGTGGCGGCTCTTTCGCGGACAAGGGCGCTGCCGACAACAGGAGAACGAGAAGCAACGGTGAGCGCATTGATGGTCTCCTGAAAAACCATCCTGCTCACAGGCAGGCTCAAATAGCTATGGAATTCGCAGCCTGTGTTCAACCTGTGGGCGCAATATCACGAATTCTGGCCATCGGACCTGATCATCTAGCCCACGGCTGCGATCCGGCCTTGATCCGCGCATTAAAAAAGGCCGGAGCGTATAGACGCACCGACCTCCCTGCATTGCTCTCAGCCCTTGCGCCAGTACATCCGTGGTCGCCGACGAAAGCAATGTTGTAGCCATGATATGGTGGCCCTGTCGGGATATTCAACAGATGACCTGCACCAAAATACGAGGGCAGCGGCAAAAGGCGCTGCCCTCGTTTAGTTCTAAAAGCTATGAGCCCTTAGTTGTAAGGCGAATTGCACTGAGCGCGCATACCTGCACTCGGCACGTAGCTATTGTCCGACGCGCGGTAGCTGCGGTAGCGATCAGCACACCACTGGACGTGCGCGCGTGTACCTGCCCTGGCCGGGCGACTTGTCACGGCACCGCCGATGATTGCACCTGCGCCGAATGCTGCGAGCGGATACCAGAAACCATCCGAGTGACGGCGATAGCCGGGGCGGCGGTCGCGGAAGCCACGATGACCCTGATGCCATCCGCGACGATCACGCATTTCGCGGCGTTCACGCATGTCGCGACGGTACTGGACGTGTTCGACATCAGATACCTGTGGCGACTTCACCATCGGCAGAGGTGCTGCAGTGGCCGGCACAAGAGATGTGAGGCCGAGGGCAACGGCAAGCGAAGACGCGGTCAGAAATTTCGTAACAAGATGCATAGTATTTCTCCGTGTTATGAAGAGACAACTCATTGATGCATCAGCCAGTTCCCCGATCACGCGAGCGTGACGCGGCAGTTGGTGTGTCGTATGGTCCTGGCGAACCGTGAGATCGAGCAAGCAAACGAGGCGACCCAGCCACCGTTTAAATCTAAAATAATCATTCTCGCATAGTTCTGATAGCTGCAAGCGTGCGGAGAATACCATGGGCTTTTACGGCAACCCATTCAACTATCAGTACCAGTTTCCGAACCGGAATACGCCGTCCCAGGATAGCAGTATCATCAGTGTGGTCGATACCACTGCGGTCGCCGGTATCACCGTCGGTACCAAATCACTGTTTCAGCTGAAGTTGCAGGACAATTCGATCCGCTTCGAGTTTACCTCGTATGCCCTGTGGACCTCTGGCTACAAGGCAAACGCGGGTGACACCGCCAGCGCCGTGCAGTTCAACGGGCCGGTGTTTACCGATAGCAACAACAGCCTTTCCCCGATCGTCGGTGTCTCGATCAAGAGCAATATCGCTGGCCTCGACAGCAGGGATGTCTCTTTCGACGCCAACAAGATCGCGCTCGATTTTACCGGCATCCGGGCGGGACCGACATCCTACATCACGGTGACCGTGACCTTCAACGACCCCAAGCTCGGGGGCGACGGCAATGACCTGCTGAACGGCTCGCGTTACGCAGACATCATGTCCGGCGGCAAGGGCAACGACACGCTGATGGGCAGTGCCGGCATCGACAAGATGGACGGTGGCGCGGGGACCGATACCGTCTCCTACGCCAATTCCACAACTTCAGTGGTTGCCAGCCTCGCCTCGCCGCAGGGCAATACGAACAATGCCAAGGGCGATACCTATACGTCGATCGAAAACCTCATCGGTTCGCAATATGCCGACGTACTGTCGGGCGACAAGGGCGCAAACGTCCTGTACGGCGGTCTTTCGAACGATCGCCTGACAGGCGGCGAAGGTGCGGACAGTTTCGTGTTCGACACGCGGCTGAACAAGAAGGGCAATGTCGATACGATCACCGATTTCTCCGTCGCGGACGATACGATCTGGCTCGACTCCGGGATATTCACCAAGGCAGGCGACGTCGGAGATCTTGCATCGGATGCGTTCCACGCAGGCACCGCGGCCAGCGACGCATCCGACCGGATCATCTACGACAAGGCGACCGGTCGTCTCTACTACGACGCCGATGGAACCGGCAAATACGGGCAGATGCTGTTTGCCACCGTCGACAAGGGCCTCAACATCACCGCAGCAGACTTCGACATCATTGCCTGAACGTGTCCGGCACGCGGGTGCTTACGCCGCCTGCTGGACGAAATGACCCGGCGAGACCTCGAGATAGGTGCGCTTCGGCGCCACGTAATCGAGCGGCCTAACGGGGCTTTTTATCTCTTCGGACAATGGTGGCGGCGTCTCACCGCGGCGTGACGGGTCGGGAACCGGCACGGCGGAAATCAGCCGGCGGGTATAGGCATGCTGCGGATTGTCGAAAATCGCCGACCGCGGCCCGATCTCCACGATTTCTCCAAGGAACATGACAGCGACCCGATGGCTCATGCGCTCCACGACGGCCATGTCGTGGGAGATGAACAGGTAGGCCAGACCGTGTTTTTCCTGAAGCTCGAGCAGCAGGTTGGAGACCTGCGCCTTGACTGTGACGTCGAGAGCCGAGACCGCTTCGTCGGCAACGATGAATTTCGGCTCCAGCGCGAGCGCGCGCGCGATCGAGATGCGCTGGCGCTGCCCGCCCGAGAATTCATGGGGATGGCGATCGGCCATCGCGGCTGAAAGCCCCACCTGTTCCAGCAGTTCTGAAACCCGCGCCTTGGCCTCGCGCTTGCCCATCATTTTATGCGCAAGGATCGGCTCGGCAATGGCCGAACCGACGGTGATGCGCGGATTGAGCGAGGCAAACGGATCCTGGAAGATCATCTGCGAATTGCGACGCATGGTTCGCAGATCGCGCGTGCCCGCCTTGGTCACATCCTGGCCGTCGATCACGATCGAGCCGGCGGAGGGATTGAGCAGACGGATGATCGCGCGTCCGGTCGTCGACTTGCCGCAACCGGATTCACCGACCAGCGACAGTGTTTCACCGGGGCGCAGATCGAAGGATACGTCTTCCACCGCATGGACTCGACCATTCGGCAGGTCGAAGCGGACGGCGAGATTTTCCACCCTGAGGATCGGTGCGACGGTCTGGGAAACCGGTTTCATTTCGCGGCCGTCGGTCGCCACGCCCGTCGCAGGATCGACTTCGGGGAAGCGCTTGGGCGCCACGCACGCGCCCATCGCGCCGAGGCGCGGGATCGAGGCGAGCAGCGACTTCGTGTAGATCGCCTTCGGACTTGCGAAGATCTCGGTGGTGGGGCCGGTCTCGATCATGTCGCCGCGGAACATCACGACCGTGCGGTCGGCAATCTCGGCCACCACGCCCATGTCGTGGGTGATGAACAGCACGCCCATGTTTTCCTCGCGCTGCAATTCGCGCAGCAGGTGGAGGATCTCGGCCTGGATCGTTACATCGAGTGCCGTCGTCGGTTCGTCGGCGATCAGCAGTTTCGGACGGCAGGCAAGTGCCATGGCAATCATCACGCGCTGGCGCATGCCGCCGGAGAACTTGTGCGGATATTCGTGCAGCCGCGCCTTGGCGGCCGGGATGCGCACCCGCTCCATCAGCCGCACTGTTTCGGCCTCGGCTTGGCTCCACGACAGGCCGCGATGCAGGACCAGCGCTTCGGCAATCTGGTTGCCGATGGTGAAGACAGGATTGAGCGAGGTCATCGGCTCCTGGAAGATCATGCCGATCGACCCGCCGCGGACCTTCCGCATTTCGGATTCGCTTGCGGCCAGCAGGTCCTTACCGTCGAGCAGGATTCGGCCCTCGGTGCGCGAGCGTCCCGGCGGCAGGAGCCGCATGGTGGAGAGCGCCGTGACGCTTTTGCCGGAGCCGCTTTCACCCACGATCGCCACCGTCTCACCGGCATCGACGGACAGGCTGATGTTGCGGATGACGGCCTTCCATCCTTCCGGCGTCTTGAAGGAGGTCGTCAGGTTTTCGACCGACAGAACAGGCGGGGTCGTTTTTACTGTGTCGGTCATGATCAGCTTTCCTTCGCCAGCCGTGGATCGACGAGATCGCGCAGGCCATCGCCCAGCAACTGCAGGGAGAGAACCGAAAACACGATGGCAAGGCCTGGAAACACCATGAGCCACGGAGCGTTGTTCATGTATTCGCGCCCTGACGCGAGCATCGTGCCCCAGGTCGGCATGTCAGTGGAAACACCGACGCCGAGGAAAGAGAGGCTCGCTTCCGCCAGCATCGCCGAGGCGAACACGAAAGTTGCCTGCACGAGGATGGGCGATGCGAGGTTGAGGAGAACGTGGCGGAGCAGGATCTGCCATGTGGGCAGACCCATGGCCACAGCTGCCTCGATATAGGGCAGTTCGCGCAACACCAGCGTCGAGCCGCGGATGATGCGGGCAAGACGCGGCGCGTAGGTGATGCCGAGCGCCAGGATGACGGTCGTGAGCGACGGACCGAGTGCCGCGACGAGCGCGATCGCGAGCAGGATATCGGGAAACGACATCATCGCATCGAGGAGGCGCGAAATCGGCGCGTCGAGCTTGCGGAAGAAGCCGGCAGCGACACCCAGAATGACCCCGAGAACCGTGGAAATGGCGACCACGCCGAGGCTGACCATCAGCGAGATGCGGCCTGCGAAGATGGCGCGCGAAAAGATGTCGCGGCCGAATTCGTCCGTGCCGAAGAAATTCGCCATCGACGGCGGCTTCAGCTTGTTGACGATCGACAGCTTGTTTGGCGCGTAAGGGGCGACCCAGGGCGCAAGCAGTGCAGCTGCAACGACGACCACGAGAATGATGGCGCCTGCCAGCATCGCGCGGTTTCCGAACAGGCGGCGAAGGCTTGACGCGAAGGGCATGGAGACGGAGGCCATGGTGTTCATAGGCGCACCCGCGGATCAACGATGATGTAGAGCATGTCGACGATGAAGTTGATGAGAACGTAGATGGCGGCAACGACGAGCAACGCGCCCTGGATGACCGGATAATCACGCCGCAACACGGCCGAGACGACGAGGTTGCCGACGCCGGGAAGGCCGAACACGGTTTCCGTCACGACGGCACCGGCGACCAGCATGGCAACCGACAGGCCGATGACGGTGATGATGGGGATCAGCGCGTTCTTCAAGGCGTGCTTGAGGATAACGCGGCCTTCGCCCGCTCCCTTGGCTCGTGCCGTGCGGACGTAATCGTCGCCGAGTACATCGAGCATGGCGGCGCGGGTGAAGCGAGTGATCAGCGCCGAGTTGACGACGCCGAGTGCCACGGCCGGCAGGACGAGGTGATGCAGGCGTTCGAAGAACGGCGTGCCCGGACCGCCGTAGCCGGAGGCCGGGAACCAGCCCTGCCCGACCGCGAAGATCTGGATCAGCATCAGGCCTAGCCAGAAGCTCGGCACGCTTGCCGCAACCATGGTCAGCGTCACCACGATCTGGTCGAAGATCGTGCCGCGCTTGACGGCGGAGAGAATGCCGACGGGAAGCGCGATGGCGACCGCGATCAGGATCGAGAACAGGGTGAGGAAGAAGGTCGGCTCCGCCCGCGCGGCAAGGGCAGTCGTGACCGGCTGGTTCAAGAAGATGGACTGACCGAGATCGCCTTTCAGAATGCCCAGTACGAACTGGCCGTACTGAACGAGCATGGGCGCATCGAGGCCCATGCGGGTGCGCAGCTGCGCGATGTCTTCCGGGGTCGCATCCGACCCCAGCATGACAGCGGCAGGATCGCCAGGCGTCACGCGAACGATGATGAAGACCACCGTCACGACGAGGGCGAGCACGATGGCCATGCCCCCCAGCCGTTTCAAAAGTGCCTGTGCGATCCTTGCCATAGCCAGTCCCTAGTTATCCAGCTTACTTCTTCGGGCTCACGTTCCAGAAATGCGGCCAGTAGGTCGGCTCATAACCGGAAACGCCGTTGGCGAGACCCGAAACACCATTGAAGTTGCCGACCTTGTAGAGCGGCGCATCGTCGTAGATGACCGTCTGGATGGCGTCCCATGCGGTCTTCTTGGCGTCGTCGGTCGTGGCGTCCATGTAGGTCGCAACGGCCTTGGTCTTCTGCTCGGAGACGTACCAGCCCGGATAGGTGTCGGTGATCGTGTTGATCGTGGTCGGATCGCCCGGGAAGTTGGAGTGGGTGATGAAGATATCCCACTGCTTGGCATCGGCACGACGGGTCGTGAGCGTTGCCCAGTCAACCACCTGCAGATCGACCTTGAAGCCTGCAGCTTCCAGATAGGCCTTGGCGACTTCGCCGATCTTGTAATGGAATTCGTACTGGCGGCTGGTCATCAGGCGCAGCGGCTGGCCATCGTAACCGGCAGCCTTGAGCAGCTTGGCAGCTGCTTCCGGATCGCCTTCGCCATAACGGGCAACGCCCGCTTCGGTGTGCCAGAAGGAGCCTTCCGGAAAGATCGAGGCATCGACGCTGAAGAAGCGGTCGTCGGAGAAAGCGGCGAGCATCATATCCGATGCGTTGAGCGCTGCCTGAACGGCCTGACGGAGTTCCTTCTTAACCAGAAGGCCTTCCTTCATGTTCATGTTCATGGATGCCCAGCCGGCATTCTTGAAGATGACTGGCTTGGCATTGCTGCTCTTTTCGACGCGCTCATAGGCGCTGACCGGCAGCGAGTCGGCGAAATCGAACTGGCCGGAGATGAGGCCTTCGACGCGGGTATTGGCGTCTGGAACCGGCACGAAACGGATTTCCTTGGCGATCGCCTCGCGCTTGCCGGCATAGTTGCTCGGCTCACCCTCAGGCGACTTGTAGCCGTCGAAACGGACGAGCTGGGTGTACTGGTCGGGCTTGCGTTCCTTCAGCGAATAGGGACCCGTGCCGACGAATTCGGTCAGCGTATCGGCGATCTTTTCGGATGGCAGGATGACAGACGCCTGCGACAGGGTTGCGAGCAGCGGCGCATACCGCGACTTCAGCTTGATGACGATGGCATGGTCGCCATCTTCCGCGATGCTTTCGACGACGCCGGCAACCTGCTTGCCCTTGGAATTGATCGTCATCCAGCGCTTCAGCGACGCCGTGACGTCCTTGGAATCGAAGTCGCTGCCGTCGTGGAACTTGACGCCTTCGCGCAGCGGGATCTTGTAGGTGAGGCCATCTTCCGAAAGCGTCGGCATGGCGGCGGCCAGAAGCGGCACGGACTTCCACTCGGCGTCATAGGTGTAGAGCGTTTCAAAAATGTGCTGGTCGATGGTCAGCACGATATCGGTCGGCGTCTGCATCACGTCGAGCGACGGCGGCTCGCCGATCGTCGCAACCGTCAGCACGCCGTCGCCGGCCTGGGCATTCGCCTGTGTCAGCGCCAGGCTGCTGGTGCCGGCCAAAGCCGCCAGCGTCATGAGAACAAGTGCACTCTTTTTCATTATCATCCCCTTGTTGTCTTCAGTGATCAAATCCCGGCCGGCTTTCCTGTCCGGTCGAAAATTCAGGCATCCAGTCCCAGCGGATCGGCGACGCGTGGCCATATTTCGAGGCTCGCTTTGCGATAGGGCGTCGTTGCGGGATTGGTCGGGTAACAGGTCGGCGCGGCGATATAGACGATCTCAGACGAGACCGGCTGGAAGCCCGCGTGAAAATGGTTCGTCGACTTGACGAGCAGATAGGATTTGGCCGCAAAATCGATGCCCTGATTGGCAAAGATATCGGGCTGGTAGGTCTGAGTGCGGCTGGTGATCAGCACGATATCGATATGGCTGCCGACCGGGCGCACGACGGCGGTGCTGCCGAGCGTGACGCGGCTGTTGCGAAAGCTCTGCCAGCCCGCATCGAAGACGCTTTGCACCGTGACGCGCAGATCGAGCGGTTCACCGCCTTCCGGGCCGGATTTTCCACCGATGCGCAGGCTGAGTTCGGCGCCCTCTCCCGCCGCCTGGCAGAAGGTGACGGCAATCGGATCCCAGATGGTCGCAACGGCGAAATCGTCCATGCCGCGCTCCATCATCCGGCGCAGGATGAAGGTTGCGTCGCCGGCCACGCCGCCGCCGGGATTGTCCCAGACATCGGCAATCGTTACCGGCACCCCGGGATGCGAGGAGCGGATCGAGACGGCCTTGTCGAGGCCCGCTTCGGTATCGAGCATGGGCATCGCGGTCTGCCTGCGCAGGCTGTAGAGCTCGCGTCCCAGGGAGGCTGCCAGCGCATCGCCCTTGGCCTTGTCGTTGTCCGTCACGACGACGATGCGGGTGCCCATGTCGGGCAGGTCGCCGGCCATGAAGCCGTGGATGACAGAGGCCGACAGGATGCCGTCCTTGCCTTCCAGCGCCTGCATGCGGTCGACGAAGGAGCGCATCGGCTCGCGGCTGGTCGGGAAAATCGTGATCATCCGGCAGTCGAATGTGGAGATGACCGGCTTGATCTTGCCCTTCAAGGCCTCCAGCGCCAGCTCGACCACGTGTTCGCCGCGCTGTTCGAAATCCGTATGGGGGAATTCGAGGAAGGCGGCCATGATATCGAGATTGGCGACGCGCAGGGGCGTCAGGTGACTATGCGGATCGAATTCGGCAGCAACCAGAACATCCGGCCCGACGATCTGCCGGACACGCTCCAGAAAATCACCTTCGGGATCGTCATAGCCCTGCGCTGCCATTGCACCGTGGAGGCCGAGCACGACGCCATCGACGGGAAGCGCTTCCGTCAGTTCGGAAAGGATCAGGTCGCGCAGCGCCTCATAGGTCTGGCGCTGGATCAGGCCGGCGGGCTCTGCCCAGCAGGACGTGCCCTCGATCACGGTAAAAGCTTCCGCCCGGCCTCGGCGGCGCAGAATTGGCACGACAGACGAGCACAGCGTCGGCGTATCCGGATGCTCGCCCGGCCCGGCGAAGAACGCCGCCTTGAAGGCGTTCATATCCGTCGGGACGGGAGAGAATGTGTTGGTCTCGGTCGCCAGCGAGGCGGTGAAGATGCGCATATGTCTTATCCGGACAGGTCCGACGGCATCAGGCTCCCATCACGGTCACCGAGCGCCAGCACCCCTATTGCTTGAATTTTGTCGATCGCCGGAGCAGGCATGCCATGCTCCGGAAAACCTCAGTCCCGTTTCTCGTTCAGTTCGCCCGCTCACCATTTTGGTGTAATTTATTTTCTTCATAATGCGTCAAAACCGGCTTAAGTCAACGAATTTCCAGAATATGCACCAATTTGTGTAATTTATTTTCTATAAGCCTAAATTCGGGGAAATTTTCACCTTCATGGCATTTCGCGCTGCGAACATGAAAAAGGGCGCCCGAAACAGGCGCCCCATTTTCATTCGGTCCGTAACGATCGATCCGGCGGTTACCAGACGGTGCCGCGCGCATCGACGTTTTCGACCCTCGTCACGATGCCGTTCCGGTGAAACACCATCCGGTCGAACAGGTTGGTGACGACGCAGGTGTGGTTCGGCACGACCTGCACGATCTGGCCGATCTCCGCAAACGGCACTGCACAGCCCGATAGATCGACCACCGCATGTTCTTCCGACAGCGACACGATACGCGCACCCTCGAAGCCGACGAGGGAGCCGTAATCCGAAAAGCCGAGCAGGTCGGAGGTCAGGGCCTTCGAGCCGCAATCGAGCACGGCCCGGTCCGCAGCCGGTTTCGACACGACCGTTGCCAGGATATGCATGGCGAGATCATCGGGCGTGCAGTGACCGGCGCGAACCATGCTGCGGTCGTTATAGACATAGGTGCCGGCACGGTGTTCCGTGGCGGAGGGGACCAGATGCGCCGAAAAGAGATCCGGCGAACCACCGCTGGACCGCACCGGGCATTCGATTCCCTTTCCCGACAGAAGCGACATGGTGGTTGCCATGAACTCCTCGACGGCCTCTGCGCCACCGATGGCCGGGTAGGTCATGATGCCGCCGAAGCGCAGGCCCGGCGCCGCTGCAATCTTTTCGGCGAGAGCCACCGCCTGTTCCGGCGTCTGCACGCCGCAGCGTTTTGCGCCCGTATCGCATTCGATCAGGACCGTCAGCGGGCGATCGGTATCGAACGTGGCTGCCAGGCCCGATACGGTCGCGTCACTATCTGCAACGACCGCAAGCTTTGTCACGCGCGCATTCAGCGCCTTGAGGCGAGCGAGTTTTGCAGCCCCGAGAATGTTGTAGGTGATCAGGATGTCGTCGAAACCGGCATCGGCGAACACTTCGGCTTCGGTGACCTTCTGGCAGTTGAGGCCGACGGCACCGGCTTCGATCTGCTGGCGGGCGACGGCTGCAATCTTGTGGGTCTTGATATGCGGCCGGAACGTCTTGCCCTGCGCATCGCAGTAAGCCTGTACCCGCGCAATATTGGCCGCAAGCCGATCCTCGTCGATCACAGGCATCGGCGTTGCAATCTGATCAAGCGGCGTGCCGGTTTCAGGCCAGGGATAGTTCATGATGTAAACCTCTGTGGGCGTGGCTGGTTTCGTTGATGCTTGCCCGCTTTGTGCTATCAGGGCAAGAACTGGTGAAATTCATTTTCACGATCGTGATGTGCTTCGTGTCTGCGCCAATTTTCGAGGAAAGTACCTGATGGATCTGTTTCACGCGCTTTCCGACGAAGACGGCAGGCTCTCGAGCCTGGAGACCAAACTGGCGCAGTTTGCGCTCGCCAATGTCGATTTCGTGGTCAATTCGTCGATCAGCGATCTGGCCGAGCGCGCCGGGGTCTCGCCGCCGACCGTGACCCGGTTCTGCCGTCGGCTGGGGTGCCAGGGCTATTCCGATTTCAAGGTGCAGCTGGCCAAGATGGCCTATGTGGGCCTGCGCTATCTGAAACCGGAAGCACCGACCGCGACGGTGGAAGAGGTTGCCCAGGACATCATCTCGAAAGCCCAGAACGCGCTTTTCGACCTGCACCGGCAGCTCGATCTCGCCGCGATCGAGAAGGCGGCGCAGATGCTGCGCGGCGCCGACTTCATCCAGGCATTCGGTGCCAGCGGCAATTCCGCGATGGTCGTCAACGAGCTGCACAATCGCCTCTTTCGTCTCGGCTGCCGCATCAATGCATCGAACGACCACAACATGAACCTGATGATCTCGGCGGCGACCCAGCCTGGCACGGTCGTGTTCGGATCGTCCTATACCGGCCGCGACATGGGTCTCGTGCAATGCCTCAAGCTGCTGCGTCAACATGGCATTCCCACCATCGTGATGACGCAGCGGGGCTCGCCTGTCGCCGATGCGGCCGACCTGACGATCGCCATCGACATGCAGGAGGGCAAGAACATCTTCCGCCCCACCTCGACCCGCTTTGCCTATCTCGCTGCGATCGACATCCTCGCCAACATGGTCGCCTATGCCGACCGCAACATTGCGCTCAAGGCGCTGCGCAGCATCAAGGAAGAACTGGTGCGCAACCGCGACGGCGACGACCGCCAGCTTCTCGGCGACTGACGGTCGTCATTGACACAATCAGTCGATCGGCTTGTAGGCGATCACGTCCATCTCGACCTTGGCATCGACCATCAGCGGCGACTGGACCGTCGAGCGTGCCGGCGGATGATCGATGAAGTGCTTCTGGAACACGGCGTTAAAGCTGGAGAAGTCACGGGCATCGTCGAGCCAGACGTTGACCTTCACGACGTCGGCGAGCGTGCAGTCCGCAAGCGCCAGCACGTCTTTGATATTGGCAACGACCTGTTCGGTCTGGGCCACGATGCCACCGGTCACCACTTCGCCATCCACCGTCGGCACCTGTCCGGAGACATAAACGAAATCGCCGGCGCGGACCGCCTTGGCAAATGGACGTCGCTGGCCGCCCGCCTGGGCATCCGCAGCAGCGAGACGTTCGATCTTCTTCTGGCTCACGAGGCTCTCCGTAATTTATTTTCACCGATCACGGGTCTAGCACTGCCGAGATGCTGATTTCCAGCACCTCGGGGGAATACGAGAAAATTATTTACGGTAGTTAAAACTGCTCGGATATCAGCGACGCCTTGCCGAAGACGCGCGCGAACCGGTCGGCGCCGTCGTATGGCGCTTCTCCAAGCGCTTCTCGACGACATGTGCCGGCTCCGGCCGGCCAAAGGCAAAACCTTGCAGCAGGTCAACGCCAAGACTTGCCAGCACGTCCGCATGGCCGAGCGTTTCGACGCCCTCGGCGACGACTTCCATGTCCAGCGTCCGGGCGATATCGACCAGTGCGGCGACCAGGCGCTGCTGGGGCAGGCCATCCAGCATGGGCAGGATGAGCTGCCGATCGATCTTGACGCGGTCCGGGCGAAGCTTGATCAACCCGAGCAGTGAGGCATGGCCCGAACCGAGATCGTCGATCTCGATTTCAATCCCAAGCGACCGGATCGCATCGATATTGGCTCTGATCTCCGGTGTGAGCTCATCGAGGAAGATCGTCTCGACCAGTTCGAAACTCACCTGGCCTGCCGGGATATCGAGACGCTTGAGCTTTTCCTCCAAATCAGGATCGGAGAGGCGGGAGGCCGACATGTTGACGGACACGCGCGGCAGAGCAAATCCCTCGGCTTGCCATCGCCTCAAGTCGGCAAGGACGAGGCGCAGCATGATTTCGTCGATTTCGTCAATCAACCCGTTCGTCACCGCAGTCGGCAAAAATGCGCCGGGTGGTTTCAGCTCTTCTCCATGTTTCCACCGCACCAGCGCTTCGAGGCCCTTGATCGCGCGGGTCCGGGCATCGACCTGTACCTGGTAGAACGGCACGAAATTGCCGTTGGTGATGGCGCTGCGCAGCTCGTAGAGGATGTGTTTTTCGGCGATCGATGCGGCTGCCATGGCGGGCGAGAACCATTCGGCGCGGTTGCGTCCGTTTCTCTTGGCCTCATAGAGCGCGAGATCGGAACAGGCGAGCAGTCCGGTGACATCCGACGCCGAGGTTTGCGCCACGCCCATCGAACAGGTGACAACGACATTCTTGCCGTTGAGAAGAACGGGTGATTGTAGCTCGGCGCGGATTTCGGCGACGATCTTCTCCATCGCGTTGAGGCCGCGGTCCATCGAAACGATGGCGAATTCGTCACCCCCCAGCCGCGCCACGATATCTCCCGGGCGGCTTGCCTGCTTCAGGATCGACGCGACATGGGCGATGACCACATCTCCACAGGCGTGGCCATATCGGTCGTTGATTTCCTTGAAGTTATCGACGTCGAGATGGCACAGCGACACGAAGTCCAGCTCACCGCGTTTTGCAAGGCTGGCACATATCGCGTCGAAGCTGCGGCGGTTGAGAAGTCCGGTCAGGTGGTCGTGGTCAGCAGCATAGCGCGCTTCGGCGCGGCTCTGGTCTGCGGCTTCCCGCTCTTCCGCCAGTTGATGGCTTCGCATCACATCGTCGGTGACATCCCATTCCGCGCCGACGAAGCATGGCTCGCCATTCCCGTCGATGAAGAACTTTGCGCGTGAGCGAAGGTGGCGAATGGAACCATCCTGGCGGATGATCCTGAACTGCGACGCATAGTCTTCGCGGTTTTCGATTGCCTTTTCGAAGTGCGCATTGGCGGCATCTCGGTCGTCTGGGTGGACGCATTCGAGCCACACCACATCCGTCGGACCCTTCGGGACACCGTAGAGTTCCTGTAGCTGCTCATCCCACCGGGTCTGGTTCTTGCGCAGATTGTGCTGCCAGATGCCGATGCCGGAAGCCTCCAAAGCAACATTCAACTGGCGCAGGAGGTCGTCCAGTTCGTTGTTCGTCCAGATGCGTTTGTTTTCCATGGCTTGCTCTGCCGACATCAGTGGCGACGACAATAACAGCCATTACTTAGCGAATACTAAAACAATGTGCACGTGTTATTATGAGGGAGCTCTACCCTTTAAACACCGGCGATCCGCGTCAGCGAGATAGCTCAGGCCGTTCGCGACCGCCGAGCAACGCCGATTCGGCGATCAACCGAACATCGGGAACTTGGAACGTATGTTTTCGATGTAATACTGTCCTGGCGACCGGGACCCTGCCAATTGCTGGAACACCTGCACGGGTACCGTCTCGAATTCGCGAATTTGCCCGTTTTTCATGAACAGCCGGAGACGCTCTGCACCTTCATCATAAGCAGCAGCATCGAAGAGAGATGAGTTTAGCTCTGCTTGCATAATCGCACTCCTTAAACGGAGACAATAATGCAGTGCAGCATAAAAATTGCAAGAAAATTTAAGCTTAATTAAGTAATCGAGATGCTCACGCTCTCTTCGTTGCTTTCACATGAAATTCGGAGGAACGAGCAACTTCCGAGCCCTCCTTTTGAGGCTGATCCCGATCCACCTCAAAATAATCCAGGCAGCTTGGCGGTCGTCTCATGGTCGCCTGAGGCCTCGAAATCAGAGAGGCGAACGAATTCTGCGCCTCTGTTTTTCAGATCAACCAGTGCACGAGCGACCCCCTCGCCGGCGGCATGAGTCGGCTGGTTGATGTGTGAAATCACCACATCGCCATCCTTGGCAGCAGCAATCCGTTTTTCGGCAGCCGCGGCGCCGAGGAGCGAGCCATCATCGCCGTTCAGCGAATAGCCGGCGATCTTGAAACCCATGGCCCGGATCTCCCGGATGGCCGAGAGATCATATTTTGCCGTCGCGCCGCGGAACCAGTGCGGTCTAGGAAGACCGGCTGCAAGCATGGCGTCGGCCCCTCGTCCCACCTCGCGGCCGACAGCTTCAGGCGAGCCTGCGGCCGGTATGCCATAGATCGCGACCGGAATATCGACTGCGGGAATGTGGTTCTCGCCGTGATTTTCCAGCTCGAAGAGATCGCTGTTTTCACGCAGAACAGCGACCGTTTCCGGATTGTGCTTCAGCCACCGTGACGTGACAAAGATCGTTGCGGGAATTCTTTCACGAACCAGCGTGGTCAGAATACGCTCGTCGGCCTTGCCCATGCAGGCATCGAAGGTAAGGGCAACACGGATGTGTTTCGCATTTCCCGCAGGCGCCACCGTCAGACGCGGCTCGACCAGTTTCTGAACCGCCAGAGTGTCTGCTTTCGCCAAAGGCGCAAGACAGCAAAGGAGGATAGCGGCGGTGGACAAGAGGCGCATGGTCAGTTTCCGCAGGATCAGGTTGTTCCAGGATCCCGCTTTTAATCCCCTGCACGCCATTCGACTATGCGCATTCTCACGTATCAGCAATGCGGCCGCATCACTGCATCATGCTTGCGCTCAGAAGCTCGCCGACGCGAGCCGGGTGCGGATCGCACGGATGCTTTCCGGACGGCGATCGCCCAGTTCCCGTTCCCAGCGGATTGCGGTTTCGACGATCAGGTTGAGATCGTCGTGGCGCGGGGTCCATTCAAGAAGGCGCCGGGCGAGCGTCGCATTGGCGACGACGCTTGCTGCATCGCCCGGGCGACGCGGGCCGTAGTTGATGTCAAACCCGCGGGCTCCGGCTTTCTTGACAGCCTCGAGCACTTCCAGCACCGAATAGCCGCGCCCATAACCGCAATTGGCGATCAGCGGTTCGCCGCCACGACGCAGATAGCTCAGTGCCTTCAAGTGCGCTTCGACCAGATCGGTCACATGTATGTAGTCGCGCACACCGGTACCATCGGCTGTCGGATAATCGGTGCCATAGACATCGACGCCGCGGCGCTTGCCGAGAGCCGCCTCGCAGGCGATCTTGATGAGATGCGTCGCACCTTCCGTGGAAAGACCGGTGCGCCCAAGCGGATCAGCACCGGCGACGTTGAAGTAGCGCAGCGCGACGAAGCGGAAATCATGGGCTGCAGCCGCATCGCGCAGCATCAGTTCGGACATCAGCTTGGATTGACCGTAGGGGTTTTTCGGCAGCGTCGGCGCGCTTTCCAGAACTGGCGTGTCATCCTTCTGATCGCCGTAGACGGCGGCGGTGGAAGAGAAGACAAAATGCTTGATGCCCGCTTCGACGGCGGCTGCCGCCAGGAAGCGGGTCTTGCCGGTATTGTTCTCGTAATAATCCAGCGGATGCGCGACCGATTGCGGCACGACGATCGAGCCTGCGAAATGCAGGATAGCGTCGATGTCATTTTCAGCAAAGATCTGCTTTAAGATGATGGAATCGCCGACATCACCCAGATAGAAGCGCGCCTCGTCCGGAACCGCCCAGCGAAAGCCTGTCGACAGCCGGTCGAGCACGACGACATCCTCGCCAGCGTCGAGCAGCGCCCAGACCATGTGACTTCCGATATACCCTGCACCACCCGTGACCAGAACAGCCATTTTCTCGCCCCTGCTTTTTTCTTTCGCAGAGAGAAACACGGCCGTTCTTCAGCAAACCTTACCACCGGGCGGGGCCGCCGGGTTTAACGCGGAACACGGAAAACACGGCGTTCAGGCGATCGATAAAATTTTACAGACCGCCCTCTTTGCGGTGATGGAGCGGGGTTAGAGGCGCTTGATATAGTCCGCCAACCGACCGGCGGCTTCTTCGACATGGGCCGAATTGCGCAGAAAACAGGCCCGCAGAAACAGTTCGCCACCCTCTCCGAAGGCAGAACCGGGCGCCAGCGCCACGCCGATCTTGTCGACGATGTCCAATGCCGTCAGGCGGCTGTCGGTTACGCCATCCACCTTCAGGAAGGCGTAGATCGCGCCATCCGGTTTCAGCGTCTGCACGCGGTTGGTGGCGATCAGCGCATCGCAGAGGATATCGCGGCCGGCGACGGCGCGGGCCACGTTCTCGTTGACGAAGCCATCGCCTTCGTTCAGCGCCACGACCGCGCCGCGCTGCATGAACTGGGCAACGCCCGAATTGGAATACTGGATGAGGTTTTCAATCACTTGCCCCATTTCCGGCGGGGCCACCAGCCAGCCCATGCGCCAGCCGGTCATCGACCAATTCTTGGAGAAGGAGTTTGCGAAGATGATCCGATCGCCCTCTTCCATGATGTCGAGGAAGGACGGAGCCCTTGCCGCACCACCGTAGTAGTAACGTGCATAGATCTCGTCGGCGATGATCCAGATCCCATGTTTGCGGGCGAGCGTCAGAATGTCTCGGAGATCATCAAGCGTTGCCGTCCAGCCGGTCGGGTTGGCGGGCGTATTGATGAAAAGGCCACGTGTCTTTGGTGTGATCGCAGCGTCCAGCGTGTCGAGATCGAGAGACCAGCCGCCGCCGGTAAAGGCAAGCGGCAGGCCGATGGCGGAAGCGCCGGAAAGCTCGATCGCGGAGATGATGTTCGGCCAGGTCGGCGAGAGGTAGATCAGTTCATCGCCCGGCGAGGCGATCGCCTGCACGGCCATCATGATCGCATGCATGCCGGAGCCGGTGACATAGAAATGCTCTGACGACAGCGTCTTTGAAAAATGACGCGTGTAATAGTCTGACAGTGCCTGGCGCAGTTCGGGAATTCCGCGCTGCCAAGTATAGAAGGTCTCACCGCCCAGAAGCGCGCTCGATGCCGCCTGATTGATGAAATCCGGGCTCGGCAGGTCGCCCTCGCCTGCCCATAGCGGGATCAGGTCGCGGCGGCCACCGGCGCGGGCGTGATTGATGATCTCGACAATACCGCTTTCGGGAGTGGAGACGGCGCGCGGGCTGAGACTTGCAATGATCGACATGGTTCCTGAACATTTCCCTATGCTTTAATTCTGTTTAGCGCAGAGAACTCGGAAAATCCCATGACAATCCGTGGATCGGCGATCGTTTTTCTTGATGGATCGCCGATCTGTTGACGCGGTTGGATTACCGGATCGGGTTACCCGTCTTCAGAATATCGCGGATTTCCGACAGCAGCTGGATATCGGCCGGCGGCGGGGCCGGTGTGGCATCCGCAGGCTTCTTTTCTTCCATGGCGCGGAGCTTGTTCACGCCCTTGACCATGAGGAAGATGATGAAGGCGAGGATGAGAAAGTTGATCGCGACCGTGATGAAGCTGCCATAGGCGAAGACGGCGCCCTGCTTGCGGGCTTCTTCCAGCGAGGGCGCTGTGACCGCACTCGACAGCGCCACGAAGTAGTTGGAAAAGTCGAAGCCACCGCCTGTCACGGCACCTACGACCGGCATGACGAGATCGTTGACCAGTGATGTGACGATGCCGGTAAAGGCGCCGCCGATGATGATGCCGACGGCGAGATCGACGACATTGCCCTTGGCGATAAAGGAACGGAATTCGGAAACAACGGACATAGCATTACCCCTGCTGCTCGGGTTGTTGATCCGCCCCAACATAGTGCATCACCACTTGCTGAAAAGGTGAAAAAGACAGAGACTTAAAGATGACCAGGCATTGGACTTTTTGCCAATGCCGCTGCGATTTGCAAACCCTTGCTTTTGACCTAATCTCATCCGCGTCGCGGCATTGCGGGGAGGAGACATGCTTTCGGGCTGGGTGATCATCGTCGCCGCTTTCGCCTATATCCTGCTGCTGTTTGCGGTCGCAAGTTATGGCGACCGGAGAAGTCGCGTCGTGGGCGTGCCGAAGATCGGCCGGCCCGTGGTCTATGCGCTCAGCCTGGCGATCTACTGCACCTCGTGGACCTATTTCGGTGGCGTGGGTCTGGCTTCCCGTCGCGGGATTGAATTCCTCGGCATCTATATCGGCCCGATCCTGATGCTGACATTGGGCATGCCGCTGATCCGACGCATCGTCGAACTCGCGAAAGCCGAGAAACTGACCTCCGTCGCCGACTTCGTCGCTGCCCGCTATGGCAAGAACTCGACCGTGGCGATGATCGTCGCCATCATCGCGCTGGTGGCCTCCGTGCCCTATATCGCGTTGCAACTCAAAGCCGTGTCGAGTTCGGTTGCCGTGATGGTCAATCCCTCCGACTACGGGATTGGCAGCGGCAACCTGCATTTCATCGATCTGGCCCTGATCGTGACACTGCTGATGGCCGGTTTCGCCGTCATGTTCGGCACACGCCATACGGATGCGACGGAGCATCAGGACGGTCTGATCCTGGCAGTGGCGATGGAATCCGTCGTCAAGGTCTTTGCTTTTGCAACCGTTGGGCTGACGGTGCTGTTCGTGCTGTTCGACGGTCCTGCAGACCTGATGGCCAAGGCTGCCGACAACCTTTTGATCACCTCGGCACTGTCCTACGAAACGCCGCTCAGCCGCTGGCTGATTTTGATACTGCTCTCGGCCTTCGCCATCCTGCTTCTGCCTCGGCAGTTCCATGTGACGGTCGTGGAAAACCGCACGGACCGGGAACGCAAGGTCGCTTCGTTTCTGCTGCCGATCTATCTCGTCGCGATCAACCTGTTCGTGCTGCCGGTCGCGATCGCCGGGCTGGTCACGTTCGGCGGCACAGGCAATGCCGATCTCTACATTCTCACGCTTCCGCTGAACGGCAATCTGCCGGTTGTGACGCTGATCACCTTCATCGGCGGCTTTTCCGCCGCAACCGCGATGGTGATCGTCGAATCCGTCGCACTGTCGATCATGGTGTCGAACGACATCATCATTCCTGTCTTCCTGCGCCGCAAGCTGATGGCGGCACGCTCGGCGCATGGGGGTCGTGCCGATTTCACCCGTGCACTTCTCAATATCCGACGGCTCGCGATCTTCGCCGTGCTGCTTCTCGGCTACGGCTATTACCGCATGGCGGACACCCAGTCGGGTCTTGCCTCGATCGGCCTTCTGGCGTTTGCGGCGATCGCGCAGGTGGCACCCGCGCTGTTCGGCGGGCTGATCTGGCGCCGGGCCAATGCCCGAGGCGCAATCCTTGGCATGTGCCTCGGGTTTGCGGCTTGGGCCTATCTGTTGTTCGTGCCGAGCCTCGGCGGACCGGACAATTCCCACATCGCCGCGGCCGTGCTGAATTTCCTGATCCCCGGCACCGGCATATTCTCCGGTCCCGAAACCGATCCGCTCGTCAACGCGACGATCTTCAGTCTGGCGCTCAACATGCTGGCTTTCGTGCTCGGCTCTCTGTCACGCAATCCACGGCCCGTGGAGCGTTTGCAGGCCGGAATTTTCGTCAAACGGCATCTGCGCTCGGAATTCGCGACCCGCGGCTGGAAGACCCGTGTCAGCGTGGGAGACCTCAAGGCGACGATTGCGCGCTATCTCGGCGAGGAGCGCATGCAGCGTTCGTTTTCCCACTATGAGCGCACCGCAGGACGCCGTTTCGAGGACGACCAGCCGGCCGATATGGCGCTGGTGCATTTCTCCGAACAGCTGCTGGGAAGCGCGATCGGTTCTTCCTCGGCACGGCTCGTCTTGTCGCTGATCCTGCAGAAGGCCGAGGATGCCAGTGCCGACACCGCCTTCCTGCTCGATCAGGCGAGCGAGGCGCTGCAGTATAATCAGGACATGCTGCAGACGGCGCTTTCGCAGATGGACCAGGGAATTGCCGTGTTCGACAGTGCCGACCGGCTGACGATCTGGAACCGGCGTTTTCGCCATCTTCTCGACCTTCCCGACCAGGTCGGCCAGGTCGGATTTCCGCTCTCAGATATCGTGGCGATGCTTTCGGACCGGGGTGACATTCCTGCAGACGAACAGGCGGATGTGGTCAACCGGTTCAAGACGCTGGATGCGTCGTTCTCGCTTGTCGTTGCAAGCGGCGAGCGGATCATCGAAGTGCGCACCAACCCGATGCCGGATAGCGGCATCGTTGCAACCTTCACCGATATTTCCGACCGTGTTGCGGCGGCAAAGGCGCTGAAACAGGCGAATGAAACGCTCGAACAGCGGGTGACAGAGCGCACCTCAGAGCTAACCCGCGTCAACCATGCACTGGGCCAGGCGCGTGCCGAGGCCGAGGAAGCCAATATCGGCAAGACACGTTTCTTTGCCGCTGCCGGCCACGATATCCTGCAGCCGCTCAATGCCGCGCGGCTGTACTCATCCGCACTGGTCGAGCGCATGACGCCTGCCGACCGCAACGGTCCGCTGGTGCGCAACATCGATTCCGCGCTCGAATCGGTTGAGGCGATCCTTGGGGCGGTACTGGATATTTCGCGGCTCGACACCGGCGCAATGAAGCCGCAGCTTGAAACCATCGCCCTCGACGACCTGTTGCGCCGAATCGCGACCGACTATGAGCCGATGGCGCGCGAGAAGAACCTGACCTTCGTGGTGATGCCGACCTCACTCAGGGTTCGCTCCGACGCCAATCTCCTGCGCCGGCTGGTGCAGAATCTGGTGTCCAACGCGATCAAATACACAATCAGCGGCAAGGTTCTGGTCGGCGCGCGGCGGCATGGCGGGCGAGTATCGATCGAAGTGCACGACTCCGGCATCGGCATTCCGGCAGCCCAGTTCGAGACCGTGTTCAAGGAATTCGCAAGGCTCGACGAAGGGGCGAAAACCGCAACCGGTCTCGGCCTCGGTCTTTCCATCGTCGACCGTATTTCGCGTGTGCTCGACCACCCCGTGCAGCTTGCATCGAGGCCCGGTCGCGGAACCATCTTCAGGGTGGATCTGCCGCTCGACGCATCGGTCGCGCGACCAGCGAAAGCCTCCGAGCGGCCTGAACGGCGCAAACGCTCGCAGCCGCTGACCGGGCTGAGGGTTCTGTGCATCGACAACGAGCCGAAGATTCTGGAGGGGATGGCGCTGTTGATTACGGGTTGGGGTTGCACGGTCAGGGAAGCGCAGTCCATCACGGCGCTGGACGAAATCACCCGTTCGGGTGAGCCGGCGCCGGATATCATTATCGCCGATTATCATCTCGATGACGGCGACGGGATCGCGGCGATCCAGTCGCTGCGTGCCGCTTACGAGGCCGATGTTCCGGCCCTGCTCATCACCGCCGATCGGTCCGCGGATGTGCGCAACGAGGCTGAGAAACACGGCATTTCACTGCAGCACAAGCCGGTGCGACCGGCGGCGCTGCGCGCTTACCTCACCCAGATCGCCGGTCTGCGGCGTCTCGCGGCGGAATGACGCAAACTGCTTAAAAAGCTGTTCATCGAATAGTCATCACAGACTGTTTACGGTTGAAATGTCTGAACGTCAGATACAAAGCGAGTGTCGCTCGGAACTCTCCGGCGCGTCGCGACGTTTAGGCGCGTGACTTCCCGGCCCGAAGAGGCCTTACGGACCGAAAGGCACGAGGCCATCGGAACCGGTAGAGACGGAGACCGCGACCGATGAAACGATTCGAGATCATTGACGGGATGCGGGGATATTTCCTTGTATTTATGGTTCTCAACCACCTGATATTTGCCGGTGGCTACTTCCTGGTCAAAATCAACCACAACCAGCTTGCTTTTGTCGAGGATGCGCAGGGCTTCGTGTTCCTGTCCGGCCTGATGATCGGCATGGTCTATGCCCGCAAGATGATGAAAGGCGGATATGCCGCCGGTCGCACTGCGATCTACAGCCGTGCCTTCGAGCTCTATCGCTATGCCATGGGCATCGTGATCGCCGTGCTGGTGGCGCAGATGCTGCTGCCGGGGGCCTATTCGGTCTGGTTCAACTGGCTGGGCTATACTAATTTCGACGATCCGCTGCGTCTCGCTGCGATCGCCACCTTCCTCTACCAGCCGACCTTCATGGACATCCTGCCGCAGTATATCGTCTACATGCTGTTTGCACCGATGCTCATCAAGCTGGTGCTTGATGACAAGTGGCACTACGTGGTCGCCGCCTCGATCATGATGTGGATGGCCGGACAGCTGGGTCTGCATCAGATCGCAACGATCCCGATCAATGAGCTGATCATGGGTTCGGACGATCAGGGCATCCGCGTCTCGTTCAACCTGTTTGGCTGGCAGATCGTGTTCTTCTCGGGCCTCGTGCTCGGTGCGCTGACCTCGTCCGGCAAGATCAACTGGGGCAAGATCCTGTCGCCAGACAACACGTTCATCCCCAAGGTGGCGCTGGTGCTGGTGATGTTCTTCCTGCCGCTGCGCCTGATTACCGCCAACGAGCTGATGCCGGCCTACATGATCGGCAAGTTCGCCTCGATGGAAATCCGTGCCGATTTCGGTCCGGTCTATCTCCTGAACTTCGCTGCCATGGGCCTTCTGGTCACCTGGCTGCTGGTTGCCGGTCCGCAGCACAAGGCAAACTGGGTGCGCAACATCGCGTCTGCCGTGACCTGGGTGTTCACCCTGCGGTACCTGCGCCTGCTCGGCCGCCACTCGCTCTATGTCTACGTGTGGCACGTCGCGATCGTCTACTTCGTCTACTACTTCGATGGTCGTACGCCGGAACTCGGCGAGTGGACGAAGACTGCGATTGCACTGACCGCCGTCGGCCTTCTCTCGATCCCTGCCCTATGGCGCGAGCGCGACAAGTTGCTCGGCACGGCGGAGCCGGCACCTGCGAAGACCCTGAAGTCGCCAAAGCCGGCGGCCCAGAGCGTTCCGCAGCAGATGGTCATCCGGTAAAGACGACTATCGTTCGCATACAAAAAAGGGCGGCTCCAAGCCGCCCTTTTTCATGGTCGCTTGACGGCGACTTCAGGCCGCCTGGCCGATTTTCGCATAGGGGTCGAACCGACCGTAGAAGGTCTCTCCGTTCCCCGCCATGTCCTTGAGCAGCTGCGTCGGCTTGAAATGGCTGCCATATTGCCCGGCCAGCTTTTCGGCGAGTTCGACAAAGGTCTTCACACCCATGCCGTCGATGTAAGACAGCGTGCCACCCGTATAGGGGGCAAAGCCGAAGCCGAGGATGGAGCCGACATCGGCTTCGCGCGGATCGGTGACGATGCCTTCCTCGACGGTGCGGGCGGCTTCCAGTGCGATCGTCACGAGGAAGCGCTGCTTCAGCACGCTGACGTCGACGTCTCCAGCTGGCTTCTGTGGATAGAACTCCTTCAGGCCGGGCCAGAGCGACTTCTTTGCCGGCTTGGCCGGGTAATCATAGAAGCCCTTGCCGTTCTTGCGGCCGCGGCGATCGAGCACATCGACCATGTTGTCGATCAGCGCCATGTGTTCCGGCTTGACCGAGTTGGGGCCGAGATCGGCGATCGAGGCCTTCATGATCTTCTGGCTGAGATCGACAGCCACTTCATCGTTGAGAGAGAGCGGCCCAACCGGCATGCCGGCCATCTTGGCGGCATTCTCGATCATGGCTGCCGGCACGCCTTCGGCCAGCATGTCATAGGCTTCGTTGATATAGCGGAAGACGCAGCGGTTGACGAAGAAGCCTCTCGTGTCGTTGACGACGATGGGCGTCTTCTTGATCTTGCCGACGAAATCCAGCGCCACGGCAAGTGCCCTGTCGCCCGTCTTTTCGCCCAGGATGACTTCGGTCAGCATCATCTTTTCGACCGGCGAGAAGAAATGCACGCCGACGAACTGGTCCGGACGCTTGGAGTTTTCCGCGAGGCCCGAGATCGGAAGGGTGGAGGTGTTCGACGCGAAGATCGTGGTTTCCGGAATAACCGCTTCGACCGCCTCGATCACGGCCTTCTTGACCTTGCGGTCTTCGAACACCGCCTCGATGACGAGATCGGCATCTGCAAGTGTCGAATAGTCCGGCGTGGCGGTGACGAGCGAGAGGAGCTTTTCGCCCTCCTCCTTCGTCAGGCGACCCTTGGCGACGCTGTCGGATACCAGCTTTTCGGAGACGGCCTTGCCCTTGTCGGCTGCTTCCTGGCTCTGGTCGATCAGCACGACGGGAATGCCGGCGGCAGCGGTCACATAAGCGATCGAGGCACCCATGAAGCCCGCGCCGACCACGCCGACCTTCTTGAACTCGCTTTTTGGAACGCCTGCCGGACGACGGGCGCCCTTGCCCAGTTCCTGCATCGAGATGAACAGCGAGCGGATCATCGAGAAGGCTTCGGTGGTGCCGAGGATCTGCGTGAAATAGCGCTGCTCGACCTTGAGCGCCGTATCGAAGGGCAGTTGAAGACCCTCATAGACGCATTTGAGGATGGCGAGCGCGCCCGGATAATTGCCTGCCGTCTCACGGCGCAGGATCGCGGGAGCCGCCGGGAAGAGCTGGGCAGCCTGTGGCGTCCAGACACCGCCACCGGGTGCCTTGAAGCCCTTTTCGTCCCAGGGAGCGACGGGCTTCAAGCCATCCTTGATCATCTGCTTTGCAGCGGTCACGAGCTGATCGGGTTCGACGATCTGATGCACGAGACCCATCGCCTTGGCGCGTTGCGGCGTCAGCGTCTGACCGGTCGTCATCATCTGCAGGGCGGACTGGGCATCTGTGAGGCGCGAGACGCGCTGCGTTCCCCCGGCGCCCGGAAAGATGCCGACCTTGACTTCAGGCAGCGCAAGCTTGACCGACTTGGAATTGGCGACGACGCGACCGTGGCAGGCCAGCGACAGCTCGAGAGCGCCGCCCATGCAGGTGCCGTTGATGGCCGATACCCAGGGCTTGCCATTGGTTTCGATGGCGCGGAACAGCCAGGTCATTTGCCCTGCAACCTCGAACAGCTTCTGCTTGGCGGTAACCGGGTCCTGTGCGGTCGCTTCCTGCAGCATGGAGAACATGCCGCGGATCATGGTGAGGTCGGCACCGCCGGAAAACGAGGATTTGCCGCTGGTAAAGACAACGCCCTTGATGGCGGCATCCGCGATGGTTGCCTTCAGGATCGCGTCGAGTTCTTCCAACACCTCGGCGGTAAAGACGTTCATCGACTTGCCCGGCATGTCCCAGGTGACGACAGCAATGCCGTCCGCGTCGGTTTCGATGGTGAAGTTGGTGTAGGTCATTGGGTTCCTCCCCTATCAGGCCGACAAATGGCTGCGCTGGGTTTCCAACGTCCTGGTCTTTTCGACCACGACATCGCCGGTATGCTTCGTCTCGGACGGTTCGAACAAGAGTATCCAGCACTCATCGGCCGCGACCGGATTGTGCTCGACGCCCTTCGGAACGACATGGAAGTCGCCAGCGTTCATGTGGACATGCGGCCGGTCCCGATATTCGATCGTGAGTTCGCCCTTCCAGATGAGGAACAGTTCGTCCTCGTCCCGATGCGAATGCCAGGTCAGATGATCCTTGACCTTGGCGACCTTCACGCTCTGTCCGTTGAGATCGGCAATGACGCGTGGAGACCAGTGGTCGTCAACATGCGCAAACTCATCTTCGATTGTACCCGTATTGAAGCTCACGATCAGACCCTCTCGATGACGGTCGCGGTGCCCATGCCGGCGCCGATGCAGAGCGTGACCAATGCGGTGTTGAGATCGCGGCGTTCCAGTTCGTCGAGGACGGTGCCGAGGATCATCGCGCCTGTGGCACCGAGCGGGTGACCCATGGCAATCGCGCCGCCATTGACGTTGATGATGTCGTGGGAAATGTCGAACGCCTGCATGTAGCGCAGCACGACGGCGGCAAAGGCCTCGTTGAGTTCGAACAGGTCGATATCGGCAATCGTCATGCCGGTGCGGGCCAGCAGCTTTTCGGTGACGTCGACTGGGCCGGTCAGCATCAGCGCCGGGTCGGAGCCGATGTTTGCGAACGCGCGGATACGGGCGCGCGGCTTGATGCCCATGCTTTCGCCGCCGGCCTTCGAGCCGATCAGGACGGCGGCGGCGCCATCGACGATGCCAGACGAATTGCCGGCGTGGTGGACGTAATTGATCTTTTCGATTTCCGGATGCGCCTGAATGCCGACAGCTTCGAAACCGCCCATTTCGCCGGGCATCTGGAACGAGGCATTGAGCGAGGCCAGCGCCTGCATGTCGGTGGTGGGCCGCATATGCTCGTCGCGGTCGAGAATGGTGAGGCCGTTCTGATCCTTGACCGGGATCACCGAGTTCTTGAAATAGCCCGCATCCCAGGCTTTTCCGGCGCGCTTCTGGCTTTCGACGGCATAGGCATCGACGTCATCGCGGGAGAACCCGTATTTCGTCGCGATCAGATCGGCCGAGACACCCTGCGGCATGAAGTAGGACGGGAAGTTGACCGAGGGGTCCATGTACCAGGCGCCGCCGGACATGCCCATGCCGACACGCGACATCGATTCGACGCCGCCGGCAATGACGATGTCGTCGGACCCGGCCGCGATCTTGCCGGCGCCGAAATTGACGGCATCAAGGCCCGATGCGCAGAAACGGGAGATCTGCATGCCGGGTGCCCGGGTCGAATATCCCGCTTCGAAGGCCGCAGCCTTAGGGATGACGGCGCCGCTGTCCATGACAGGATCGACGCAGCCCATGATGATGTCGTCGACGGTTCCCGTATCGAGCCCGTTGCGATCACGGATGGCTTCGAGGGTCTTTGCCGCGAGACGGACGGCCGGCACTTCGTGCAGCGAGCCGTCCTTCTTGCCGCGACCGCGCGGCGTGCGCACGTGATCGTAAATGAAGACTTCGGTCATGGTGTCATCTCCCTTGGTGGCAAATTACATTGCCTTTGTTTCACTGCGGGAGAGAAGACCCCTCCCAAACCCTCCCCGCAAGAGGGAGGGTTTATCCCGCCGCGCCGCCGATGTTCAATCGGGACGAGCAGTCGCCACACATTTTCTCCCCCCTTCTAGGGGGAGATGGCCGGCAGGCCAGAGGGGGTAGCCAACGCTTAGAACGCCTCGGCGGCCAGTTGCATCATGGTGTCGGAGCCGGCCTCGATGCGCACCTTGCGCAGCGCGGTTTCCGGCATGATACGCTCCATATAGAACTTCGCCGTGACGAGCTTTGCTTTCAGGTACTCTTCGCGCGGGTCCCCGGCGGCCAATGCGGTTTGAGCTGCCTTTGCCATCTTCGCCCACATGTAACCGAGCGTGACGAGGCCGAACAGGTGCATGTAGTCGGTCGAGCCGGCACCGGCATTGTCGGGCTTGGCCATGGCGTTCTGCATGAACCACATGGTCGAGGCCTGCAGGTCGTTCAGACCCTTCTTGAGGCCCTTGGTGTAGAGAACCATCGCCTCGTCGCCGCGGTTTTCCTCGCAGAAATCACCGATCTCCTTGAACATGGCCATGACCGCGCGGCCGCCATTGAGGGCCAGCTTGCGACCGACCAGATCGAGCGCCTGGATACCGTTGGCACCTTCGTAGATCATCGCGATGCGGGCATCGCGGACATACTGGCTCATGCCCCATTCTTCGATATAGCCGTGGCCCCCGAAGACCTGCTGGGCCATCACCGCGTGATCAAAGCCCTTGTCGGTCAGCACGCCCTTGAGGATCGGCGTGGCAAGCCCGAGGAGATCGTCCGCGTTCTGGCGTTCCGCTTCGTCCTGCGAGCGATGGGCGATATCGGATTTCAGCGCCGTCCACAAAACGAAGGCGCGGCCTGCCTCGTTGAAGGCCTTGATGGTCATCAGCGAGCGGCGGATATCCGGGTGGACGATGATCGGGTCCGCCTTCCTGTCCGGCGCTTTCGCGCCCGAGAGGGAACGGCCCTGGATGCGCTCATTGGCATAGGCTACGGCATTCTGATAGGCGGTCTCGGCGATCGACAGACCCTGCAGGCCGACACCGAGGCGGGCCTCATTCATCATCACGAACATGGCCGAGAGACCCTTGTTCTCGGCGCCGATCAGATAGCCCGTGGCATCGTCGTAGTTCATCACGCAGGTCGAATTGCCGTGGATGCCCATCTTTTCTTCGAGCGCACCACAGGAGACGCCGTTGCGGGCGCCGAGCGAACCGTCTTCGCCCACCATGAACTTCGGCACGATAAACAGCGAGATGCCCTTGGTACCCTCCGGCGCGCCTTCGATACGGGCGAGAACCAGATGCACGATGTTGTCGGTCATCGAATGTTCGCCGGCGGAGATAAAGATCTTCTGGCCGGAGAGTTTGTAGGAGCCGTCGGCCTGCGGCACCGCCTTGGTGCGCAGCAGACCGAGATCCGTGCCGCAATGGGGCTCGGTGAGGTTCATGGTGCCAGACCAGCTGCCGCCGACCATGTTGGGCAGATAGGTGGCCTTCTGCTCGTCCGTGCCGTGGACGAGGATGGCGGCGATCGCCCCTTGCGTCAGGCCGGGATACATCATCAGCGACATGTTGGCCGACGACATGTATTCGCCGACGGCGGCATGCAGTGTGTAGGGCAGGCCCTGGCCGCCGAACTCTTCCGGTACGGCCAGGCCGATCCAGCCGCCCTGGACATACTGGTCATAGGCCTGCTTGAAGCCGTTGGGCACCAAAACAGTGCCGTCGTCGTTGCGGGTGCAGCCTTCCCGGTCGCCGGAAAGGTTGATCGGGAACAGGGCCTCTTCGGCTACTTTCGCCGCCTCGCCGATGATCGCCTCGATCATGTCGGGCGTCGCATCGGCAAAACCCTGCAGGTTGCCGTAACGCTCCAAGCCGAGCACATCATTCAGAACGAAAAGTGTATCGTTTACCGGTGCCTTATAGACGGGCATCGTTATCCATCCTCCAGATTAGCCTGACGCTTCCTCCCGGGCATCGCAGCCCGTCGTCTCCTGCACTTACTTAATTGACGTTCGCGTAAACGTCAAACAGTTGGAGTCTCATATCGCGAGCCGATTTTGACCCGGCGTTAGCATCACCTAATAGGTGCTTTCGCCTGCACTGCCGAGGAAGTCGCGCCCGCCGCGCTGCATCACAGTGATAGCATCGTCGAAACCCGTGTCATCCGGGCAAACATGCGGAATCATGGCAAAAAGGTTAAGATCTTAACGAACATTAACGATTTATTTACTACGTTTCTGGAAATAGTGGGGACTACGGGAGGTCAGTCAAATCCATCCAACGAATGAGTCGTTCTTTCATAAGGCAAGCCTTGCGTAAGAAATGTCTAATATGGATGTGATTCACCGGTGCCAATAGGCGGCGGATGAGGCTGAAACCGAGCGTCGGCAGGTAAAACGCGGAAGCGAGCGAGCACATGAACGGATCACGATCGAATCCTAACCGCCCGGGCGAACGCTCCTCTCTTGACGCCCTGAACCGTACGATCGAGGGCCTGGAGGCCCGAATCGAGGATCTGATGTCGGGCGCCGGGCGCGAACGCCGCCAGCCCGCTTCCGACCCGCGCCTCGAAAAACCGGCGTCCGTGCAGCCCCCGCAGATGCAGAGGCCAGCGGCGCCTCGCTTTGCCGACCCGCTGGCGGAAATCCGCGAGCGCCAGCGCATGCTGGGATCGGCCCGCGAGCGCATGGCAAGCGCACAGCAGTCGCATGCGGCCGAACCGGTCCGCCAACCCGTCCAATCACCACTCCGCGATAAGATCACGCCGCCGGAAGCCTATCGTCCCAGCCAGGAGCGCCGTCCGGCTGCACCGGTTGCGGCAACTGCCACCGAAGTTTCTGCGAGCCGCTTCGAGCGGGCCGTCGCCAGCCGCGATATGCAAATGCGGGAAACCCGCCAGCAGGCGACCGATGGCGCCTCCATGCGCGAAATCGCCGAAGCGCTGGTCGGCTTGCGTCATGAACTGAAGCAGGACATCGCCGAAGGCGTCGCCCGCGAGATGGGCGCACTGCAAACCGAAATCCGCTCGATCCGCTCGATTGCCGAAGATCATCGCGGCACCGAAGACCTGCGCGGCGATTTCTCCCGTCTTGCCGACAGCATTAGTCAGCTGGGCTACAGCAATTCTCCCGATGCGGAGGCCCTGCGCGCCGAGTTCGAGGAACTGCGTAGTGTCATGGCCCAAGTCATGGATGGCGTGGCACGCGAAGATTCCGTGCAGCGCATGGAAAGCCGCTGGCAGGGGCTGGAAGAGCGTATCCACGGGCTTGAGCCAGAGCTTCTGCGCGACGAGGTTTCGCAGCTCGCCTACCGGATCGACGACATCAAGACCCAGCTTGGCGGCATGAACGACAGCCCCGCGCTGCGCGCGCTGGAGCAGAAGCTGATTGCGATCGCTACCGCGATGGAGCAACTCGGCAGCCGCATGCAGCCATCCGACGAACTGCTTGCCGAGCAGTTCACCGTTCTCGACGAGCGTCTCGACGAAATCACTCGCGCCGTTGCCGCCGGCAGCCGTGCTTCGGCCGCAGCCACGCTCGACCAGGCTTTCATGCAGAAGCTCGACGGCCGGATCGTCGCTATCGCAGAGCAGGTCGATCAGATCAGCCAGGCTGCTGCCGATCCGAGCGAGATGCTGTCCGGACGGATCGAAGCGCTGACCGCGCGGATCGAGGAACTCTCCGACGAACAGGCCGCCATGCGGCTGGAAGAGCGGCTCGACCAGCTTTCGGTCATGCTGACGCAGGCGCAGAAGCCCGCGTATCAGACCGAGCTTTCCGACCACCTCGCCGATATCTCGCGCAAGATCGATGGTCTTGATCACAACTCGATCAACGACATGCTGGGCGAGCGGCTGGATGATCTCGCCCGTCGTATCGACGAGATCGAATATCGCCCGGCGCCTGCCACCGACGAGCGGGCCTTCGACCGGTTGGAAACCCGGCTGACCGACATCGCCATGCGACTGGACGAAGCAGCCAGCGCACCGCGCGGCGACGAAAACGCCCTGCGTAGCCTGGAAGACCAGATCGCGCATCTTTCGAGCCTGATCAGCGAGCCGCAGACATCTTCGGCCACTGCGCTACCTGATGGTTTCGAGCATCGGTTCTCGGCAATCGAAAGCTACATGTCGACCAACGACGAGTACATTCTGGAAGCCGCACGGCAGGCCGCAGAAGCCGTCGTCGAAGCCTATTCGCGCAATACCGGGGCCGGCGGCATGCCCGTCGCGTCCGGCGACATGGCAGCCCTTTCAGCCCTCGCCGACGATCTTCGCCACCTTGAAGAGCTGACCCGCGGCACGGAAACGCGCAGCCATCAGACGTTCGAAGCCTTGCACGGAACGCTGGTGCAGATCGCCAATCGTCTGGACACGCTGGAAGACAGCATTTCCACGGCCCGTTTCGAGCCCGCCTATCGCGATGCGCCGGCCAATCGCGAAGCCCAGACCGACCAGCCGCTTCGCCATCCCAAGATGCCGGCCACAGCGCAACTGTCCGTTCCAGCGATGGAATTTGCCGGCGCCGAGGACCGCAATGTTGCTTTGGCAGATGCGCCCGTCGAAACCGACGAGGTCGTCGTGCCCCCTGCAGCCGCGCGGGAAGAGCCGGCCAAGCCCGGTCTGCTGGCCGGCCTCTCGAAGCGTTTCAAGTCGGGCACCCGCGATGCAGGGGAAAAGCCGGCCCGCACCGTCATAGAGCCAACGCCTTCGATCGATCCAGCCGACATTCTCCCAGCCGGCCGTGAAAACGACCTGCTGGAGCCGGGCTCGGGCGCTCCCGACGTCAAAAAGATCCTCGAGCGCGTGCGTGCCAGCCAGGCCGCCGGCGATTTCAGTGGCGAGAAACCCGGAACGGCCGACAAATCGGACCGCGCTGACTATATCGCCGCTGCCCGTCGTGCAGCCAAGGCCGCAGCACAGGAGACGGATCCTTCACAGGTCAACGCGGTCAAGAGCGTTCGCTCCGCCACCAAGTCGCAGACCACGTCGGTTGCCGGCACGCCGTCCGAAAAGACCGGCATGTTTGCCAAGTTTTCGCAGCATCGCCGCCCCATCCTGATGGCCGTCGGCGCCGTGCTGCTGGTGATGATGTCGATGCAGGTGGTCAAGAACGTGACCGGAAGCAGCGACAGCGCGCCCGAACAGGCTGCCCTCGAAGCCCCGGCTCCGGTCTCCGTGCCGGAAGAGACTGCGCAGGCTCCGAGCGCACCAGTCGAAGCTCCCGCTCCTGTCGACACCGCTCAGGCCCCGGCCGAAAGCCCTGCAGCCAGCGATGGTGACGGACAGGATGTGGCAGCGACGCCGCCTCCGGTCGCGCCCGACGCCGCGACAAACCACCTGATCGATCCGGTTCCCGCAGCCGGAGACCTCGCTTCAATGCGTCCGGCCGCCGAAGCTGCTCCGGCACCTTCAGAAGACGCCGGCTTCACGGCACAAGCGCCGGCTGCCGCCGAAATCGAGGCACCGGCTCCGATCGTCGTGCCTGTCGGCCTGGAGCCGAAATCGCTTGCCGACGCCGCATCGTCGGGCGATGCCAACGCGCTGTTCGAGATTGCCACCCGCTTTACCGAGGGACGTGGCGTCAAGACCGATCTCGCAGAGGCGGCAACCTGGTACAAGCTTGCCGCCGACCGTGGTCTTGCGCCTGCCCAGTACCGCATGGCGAACATGTTCGAAAAGGGAACGGGCGTCGAGCGCAACCTCGGTGAAGCCGTTCGCTACTATCAGCTGGCCGCCGAAGCCGGCAATGCCAGCGCCATGCACAACCTCGCCGTTCTCTACGCGTCCGGTGCCACGGGCCAGCCTGACTACACCCAGGCCGTCAAGTGGTTCACCCAGGCCGCCGACCACGGTGTCGCGGACAGCCAGTTCAACCTTGCCATCCTGTTTGCCCGCGGCAACGGCGTGAAGCAGGATCTGGAAGAGAGCTACAAGTGGTTTGCCGTTGCGGCAAAGGCAGGCGACAACGACGCCGCCCAGAAGCGCGACGAAGTGGCCAATGCCATGCGCAAGGAACAGCTGGAAAGCGCCCGCGCCAAGGTCGACCTCTGGAAGGTGATGACACCCGAGCCGCGGGCAAATGCCGTTGTTGTTCCGGATGAATGGGCTGCCGGCAAGCGTCTTACCACCGCATCTGTTGACATGGAAAAGGCCGTCCGCAACATCCAGGCGATCCTCAACAAGAACGGCTTTGAAGCCGGACGGCCGGACGGCAAGCTTGGTGCCAAGACGGTAAGCGCAATCAAGTCGTTCCAGTCCTCGATCGGCCAGGAGCCTTCCGGCCGCATCAACGACGCACTGGTTCGAGAATTGCTGGCACGCAACAAGTAGCCAGCAACCCGTAAGACGACCAATTCGGTCGGGCTGGGGACTATCGGCCACGCCCATTGGAAAACGCTGAAGCTGCTGTTTTCCCCACGGATTCACGAATTGACACCCCGGCAGGCCAAGCGCATGACGGGGTGTCCTTCATGCGCGGTTCATCGCGTCTGTGAAAGGGTTCCCCAAAGCCAAAGCGACGGCCCACTTGAATGCGTGCCGCCTGCAACGGCGTTGTCTTTTCGACGTGTCGAGGTTCAGCCGTGACTGTCTACCTGCCGATTGCAGAGCTTTCGGTGAACATCTTCATCATCCTTGGCATGGGTGCAGCTGTCGGGTTTCTGTCCGGCATGTTCGGCGTCGGCGGTGGCTTCCTGATCACGCCGCTTCTGATTTTCTACAACATTCCACCCGTCGTTGCCGTCGCAACCGGCGCCAACCAGGTCGTTGCCTCCTCGATCTCGGGCGCGATCACCCATTTCCGGCGCGGGTCGCTGGATATGAAACTGGGCACGGTGCTGCTTGCCGGGGGCCTTGTCGGCGCGACGGTCGGTGTGTGGATCTTTTCCTGGCTACGGCGCATCGGCCAGCTCGACCTGTTCATCTCGCTTCTCTATGTCGTGCTTTTGTCGACGATCGGCGCGCTGATGCTGCAGGAGAGCCTCAGAGCCATGCGGCGGGCAAAGAACAACCAGCAGCTTCCGCTGAAACGCCCGGGCCAGCACAACTGGGTGCACCGCCTGCCCTTCAAGATGCGTTTCAAGAAGTCGAAAATCTATCTCTCGGCCATTCCGATCCTGGTGCTCGGTTTCGTGATCGGCGTCCTCACCTCCATCATGGGTGTCGGCGGCGGCTTCATCATGGTGCCGGCGATGATCTATCTCCTGCGCATTCCAACCAATGTCGTGGTCGGCACCTCTCTGTTCCAGATCATCTTCACCACCGCCTATACGACGATGGTGCAGGCGGCGACGAACTACTCCGTCGATATCGTGCTTGCGACGATCCTGATGATTGCCGGCGTGATCGGCGCCCAGTACGGCGTGCGCGTCGGCCAGAAGCTGCGCGGCGAACAGCTGCGCGCGCTTTTGGCGCTGCTGGTTCTGGCCGTCGGCATCCGTCTTGCGATCGGCCTGATCGCAACGCCGAGCGACGTCTATTCGGTGGCCGTCGGAGGACTGTCCTACTGATGCGCAGGCTGATCCTCTCCCTCCTTCTTCTTCTCTCATTCGGATTGTCGCTGGCAACGCAGGTCGCGGCCCAGACGCCGTTCGACACGGCCTCGCCGATCAAGGAAGGGCTGGAGATCGGAGCATCGTCGAGCGAGATTGCCATCACCTCGGATTTCCGCGGCGCCGACCTCACCATCTTCGGGGCCATTACCAATCCGGACGAGCTGCTGCTCGCAATCGGTCAGTACGATATCGTCGTGACGCTTGAAGGTCCGCGCGACTATGCCACCGTGCGGCGCAAGGAACGCGTGCTCGGGATCTGGATGAACACCCAGGCGATGACGTTCGAACAGGTGCCGGAGAGCTATTCGATCGCCAGCACACGCCAGCTGAACGACCTCGATCACCAGGCGCCGTCCTTCAACAATATCGGGGTCGGCATCGAACATCTGCCTCTCAACCCCACCGGCTACATTCCGAATTCCGGTCTGATCAGCGATTTCCGCGAGGCCTATCGCCGGCAGAAGCTCAACAGCGGGCTTTACCAGCGCGACACGAGCGGCGTGCGCTTCGTCTCGTCCAGCCTGTTCCGAGCCTCGTTGCGGCTTCCAGCCAACGTGCCCGATGGCGTGCACATGGTCCACGCCTATCTGTTCAAGAGCGGCGACCTGATCTTTCAGCGGGAAATGCCGTTGCGTGTGGTCAAGACCGGCCTGGAGCAGGCGATCACCGATGCAGCCCACGAGCGTCCGATCGCCTACGGTCTGTTCTGCGTGCTGATCGCTGTCGTAACCGGATGGGGCGCCAGCATCATCTTCCGCAAGGACTGATCGTCTAACAAATTCGCCGGAACGGTTTCCAATCCTCTCCTCACGCCCTAGTTAGGGCGCAACATACAGTTCCAATGCAAAGCGTCAGCATGTTCCGCCGGATCGCCGCACGCCTTTTGGCTTCCCTGTCCCTCCTCCGTCCGCTGCTTCGGCCATCCGAACTGCGCGCAGTCATCAGGCGCAGCGAATTCGGCCTGATCCTGATCGCAGGCGTTGTCGGGGTTCTCGCCGGCCTCGCGGTCGCCGCGATGAGTTTTATCTCGCACGCGCTGCATGTCCTGATCTTCAAGATCGGCAGCACCGAGCGCTTAAGCTCGGCAGCGTTTCTCGAGCCGACGACGGTGCTTTTGGCGCCGGTTGCCGGCGGTGTCGTGATGGGCCTGCTGTACCTGATCCTGCGCAAGTGGCGTAAAAAGCCGATGGTCGACCCGATTGAGGCCAATGCGCTGCATGGCGGTCGCCTGTCACTGACCGACAGCATCATCGTCGCGGTGCAGAACCTGATCTCCAACGGCTTCGGCACCTCGATCGGGCTTGAGGCCGGCTATACGCAGCTGTCCTCCGGCATTGCGTCGAAGATCGGCTCATTGGTACAGCTGCGCCGAACGGATCTGCGCGTGCTGGTCGGCTGTGGTGCTGCCGGTGCCATCGCATCCGCCTTCAACGCGCCGCTGACCGGCGCCTTCTACGCGTTCGAGCTGATCATCGGCACCTACACGATCGTCAGTCTCGCACCGGTCGTCGTTGCGGCGCTTGCGGCAACCTTCGTCACCCGGCTTTTCGTCGGCGACGCGTTCATGATCGATATCGGCAAGATCGGCACCGTCGTGCCCGCCGATTACCTGCCGGCGGTGGTGCTGGGCATCGTCTGTGCGGGCGGCGGCATCCTGCTCATGCAGGGTGTGACCAAGGTCGAGGAACTGGCGCGCGCCAGTTCCATCTCGTCCGCCTTCCGGCCGGCGATCGGAGGACTTGCGGTGGGCCTGCTGGCGCTGATCGATACGCAGGTGCTTTCGGCCGGTCACGGCGCGCTGCATGCCAGCCTCAACCAGAATATGGCGATTGGCGCGGTGCTGGGGCTGCTGCTGCTCAAATCGGTCGCTTCAGCCATCACCATCGGCGCCGGTTTCCGTGGCGGCTTGTTCTTTGCCTCACTGTTTCTCGGTGCGCTGATCGGCAAGCTGTTTGCCTATTCGACACCCTACATATTCGCCAATGCGACGCTGACGCCAGTCATCTATGCCGTGGTCGGAATGAGCGCGATGGCCGTTGCCGTGATCGGCGGACCGCTGACCATGACCTTCCTGGCGCTCGAAGTGACCGGTGACTTTCCGATCACGGCGCTGGCGCTTGCCGCGGTCATCACCTCTTCCGTCGTGGTGCGCACCACATTCGGCTACTCGTTTGCGACATGGCGTTTTCACCTGCGTGGTGAAAGCATCCGCAGCGCCCATGACGTCGGGTGGATCCGCAACCTTACCGTCGACAAGCTGATGCGCGCCGACGTGAAGACGGCACCGGCATCCATGACACTCGAGGACTTTCGCAAGGAGTTTCCGCTCGGATCAACCCAGCGCGTGATCATGGTCGGTGAGGACGAAAAATATATTGGCATGGTGCTGACGCCGGAAATCTATTCGGCGGCGACCGAAGGCGGCGAGGAAAAGCCGCAGCTAGCCGATTTCATCCGCTTCAAGAACGACGTTCTCCTGCGCAGCATGAATGCCAAGCAGGCAGCGGCGATGTTCGACAAGACGGAGACGGAAGCGCTGGCCGTGGTCAACAACCAGATCGAGCGCAAGGTGATCGGCCAGCTTTCGGAAAGTCATACGCTACGGCGCTACACGGAAGAGCTGGACCGCAGGCGCCGGGAGATCTCGGGCGAGATCTAGGCGGCACGCATCGTTTGAGTCGGCGGGGCGGAACCGCTGTGGTCCGCCCCGCCGGTGGCATTACATAGCAGGCAGAACCGCGATGTCACGTACATCAGTCTCGACGCCGGAGATTGTACCGACTTCGGTCGCAGCGCCCGTTTCCAGGTTGACCGTGTAGAGCATCTTTCCGGCTGCGAGATAGGCGGTGTTCTTGCCGCCGTCTTCACCCTGAATATCGAAGGCGTAGGTCGCAGGCTTGTCCTTGAGACCGAGCTTGCCGATTGCCTTCAGGGTACCGTCGTTCGGCTTGGTCTGCTGGATCAGCGCGCCGATCGTGGCATCGATGTTGTACATCGCGGTCTTCTCGGGCTTGCCGATCGAATTGGTATAGGCCGCGGCGACGATGTTCGGGGCCTCGCCCTTGTGCATGTCGCCCTCTTCGAAGGCGAGCGTACCATCGACCGTGACAGCGCCCGTATCCGGATGGACGCGGTGGTTGGTGGTGCCGGTCATGAAGCGAAGGCGGTCAGCCATCGGGTTGAAATCGACCACGACCGGAGCGTCCGACATGGTCAGCATCTTGTCCATCTTGGCGACTTCGGTGGCGGCACCGGTTTCGAGATTGATCGAGACGATCGCGTGTTCCGGCGTGACGCCGATCACGGTCTTGTTGCCCGGGCGGAAATCAATGCCAACCAGCTTGGTGACGCCGGTGACTTCCATCGTCTTGGTGACTTCAGGCTTTGCCGTGTCGAACATTACCAGCGTCTTGTCGCCGGTGAGACCGAGGACCGGGGCGGCGGAGGCGGCAACTGCGCCCGTGACGGCTGAAGCTGCGAGGATCGAGGATGCGATCAGAGCGTGGCGAAGGGTCTTCATGGTGTCTGTTCTCCCGTTGAAACCTTTGACGAGAGCATGTCGGCGCATGGCCTTTCCGATGCTCTCAGAAGGGAGACACACGGGAGGATACGTTTGGATGCAGCAGACGAAAATATTTTTTCGCTGCATCCATTTTCCGGTTTGGCGTGTCCTTAAGTTCGAAGGCGACTTTGCAGCCGGTAAACCTTTCGAGACTGGACGAGCCCATGCCCGCCGTGGCAACAGCACAGAGACAATATTCGCGTTCCTGCGAACGCGCATGGGGAGAGAGCGGCTTGGCCCTGGTGACCGACCAAACACACGATCTCGAGATGGCGCTTGCCGCCTGCGCTGCGGGCGACCGTCAGGGCTTGCGCCGCATCTTCGACGACGAGGCCGGCCGGCTGGTGGCTGTTGCGCAGCGGATCGTGCGGCGGCGGGAACTGGCGGAAGAAGTGGTGCAGGAAGCCTTCATCCGCATCTGGACCCATGCGCATCAATATTCCCCCGACCGCGGATCGGCGCGCGGCTGGATCTACGCGATCGTGCGCAACCGCGCACTCAATCTGTTGCGCGACGGCAAGCGTGAGGATCTGGTCGGCGAAGATAGGCTCGAGACGCTGCAGGACGGCGAGCAACTGGACCAGATCATGGCCTCCTTCCACAGGCTCGACCGCAACAGCCGCCTGCACGAGTGCCTCGGTTCCCTCGACGAGATCAAGCGACGCGGCATCCTGATGGCCTATGTCGGCGGATACACGCATGGCGAAATCGCCGGACGTCTCAAGCTTCCGCTTGGAACGGCAAAATCGTGGATCCGGCGCGGACTTTCCTCGCTGCGGGAGTGCATGGCATGAGGATCGAGGAACGAGACTTTCCGGCCATCGCCGACGACTATGTTCTGGGTCTTCTCGATGCGGCCGAGGCTGCCGAGGTCGAAGCCGCCATCGAGCGCGACGGCGGCCTTGCCGAAGCAGTCGCCAGGGCACGCGAGCGGTTCCTGCCGCTCGACACCAGCGTCGAGCCGGCTCCCGTATCATCCGCGCTCTGGGACGCGATCTCTTCCCGTCTGCCGGAGCAACCGGGCGCCGCTGCCCCGTCTCTCGCGTCGGTTTCGCCGAGACTGCCTCTCGCCGGCAACGACAACAGCCGCTCCGGCTGGCGGGCAACCGCGATCTCCGCGATCGCGGCTTCGCTGATCCTTGCCGGTGGTCTGGTCTGGAGCGTCACCCGGGTGAACGAGCCGCTGGTGGTGGCCGTGCTCCTCAACGAGGCCGGCGAAATCCAGGCCGTGGTCGAGGACTTTGGGAACGACACGGCAAGTGTCAGACTGCTCAGCGACTTTACGGTGCCGCAAGACAAGACGATGCAGGTCTGGACGCTGCCGTCCCGCGAGATGGGCCCGATGTCGCTGGGTCTTCTGGAGCAGTCGCACTCGGCTAAGCTCAGCGGCTCAACTCTGCCGCGACCACAGGAAACGCAGCTCTACGAGATCACCCTCGAACAAGCCGGCGGTTCGCCAACCGGCCGCCCGACCGGACCGATCCTCGCCAAGGGGTTCGCCAAGCTGGCGCGGTAGAGGCGCGCAACCGCCTTCGCCTTTCGGCCAATTGCGCACCAAAGACCGGGATGTATTGTCCCTTCGCCGAAGGGAGAACGGGATGACGCTGACGCAGGACACACCACGTCCGACAGGTGAACCGGTGACGATCACCTGCCAGGACGGGGTGGTGCTCGGCGGTCACATCTGGTCGGCATCGGGGCCGCCGCTTGCCAGCGTCATCATCAACCCGGCAACCGGCGTCCTTGCCCGCTACTATCACTATTATGCAGAGTTTCTAACGAGGCACGGCTTCTATGTGCTGACCTACGATTATCGCGGCATCGGACTGTCGCGACCGGCGAGCCTTAAGGGCTGCGGCTATCGCTGGCGGGACTGGGGCGAGCAGGATTTCGACGCAGCGCTTCGGTTCATGCACCACAGGCGGCCGGATCAACCGCTGCAGGTGGTTGGCCACAGTATCGGCGGCTATCTACCCGGCCTATCTCCGAACGGGGCACGGATCGACCGGATGCTGACGGTGGGCGCGCAATACGCCTACTGGCGCGATTATGCGCCGGGGCACCGCGCCCGGCTGTTTTTCAAGTGGCATTTAGTGATGCCGGTGCTCACCGCCGCATTCGGCTATTTCCCGGGCAAGCGGCTCGGTTGGCTCGAAGACCTGCCGGCGGGCGTTGCCAACGAGTGGAGCTTTCGCGGCGCCCGGATGGAGATGACCCATCCGGTCGGCGAGCGCGACGGGGTTCTGCGCCGGTTTGCGGCCGTCACGGCACCCATCCTGGCCATTGCCGTTGCGGACGACGACATCGGCAGCGTGGCAGCTATTCGCCGCAGCCTTGTTTATTATACCGGCGCCGAACGGACGGAGGTTCTGCTGGAGCCCGCGGTCTACGGGCACTCACGGATCGGGCATTTCGGCCTGTTCCACGCGCGCCACAGGGAGGAGTTCTGGACCGACACACTGCGTTGGCTGAAGGAGGGGATTGATCCCTGGAGCGATCAGCCCAGCAAATTGCCGTAGCGGACGGAATAGATGCGGTCGCGGCCGAGGAGGTGGGCGACCAGGGTTTCGCGGTCGAATATGCCGTGCATCGCCTTGTGATTGAGGTCGAGGCCGCCGGCGAGAACGCCGAAGGCGGGCATCAGGAGGCGGTGGCCGTCGCTGGCAAAGCACGGACGGCGGACGGACTTTTCGCGGCGGCGGACCGTGGCGGATGGGTGAAGGTGGCCTGCGACCTCACCCTTGACGCCGTTCGGGCCTGTGGCCAAGCTCGGTTCATGGCGGAAGACAAGGTCGCCATAGACGAGTTCGTCGGTGCACGTACCGGGCAGATCGGTCGTCCCGTCCGGATCGTGATTTCCGTTGATCCAGATCCAGTCGCGACCGCGCGCCATGTCTGCGATCATCGTGCGCAGGTTTGCCGGCAGGTATTCCGAGCCGCGGCGATCATGGAAATTGTCGCCGAGCGAGACCACCACTTTCGGATCGTAGCGGGCAATCACGGCGGCGAGGATGTTGAGGGTGGCGATCGTATCGTAGGGCGGCAGCATCATGCCGCGACGCGCGAAGGCGGCGCCTTTCTCCAGATGCAGGTCGGACACGACGAGCATGCCGGTTGCCGGCAGATAGAGGCCGCCGAGCGGATCGCAGACAGCCGCGACGCCATGGACAACGATCTCTTCCGCGCCGGTAGCGGCCGGGGTCATCGTGCTGGATTGAGCGGCGAGGCGCAGGCGGTGCAGCAATGTCTTTCGGTCTTTCCTGTCTTGCGGTGCAAAGCCTTTTATCCCCGCGCCGGGCCTTTGTCCGGGCTAGCGTCGCGAATAAAGCCTTACCCCATCGCCTCGGCGATCAATTCGTCTGCGGCCTCGGCCAACACCACGTCCTGCGCTTCGCCCGGCACCGTTTCACGGCCGATTTCCAGCATGATCGGCACCGCCAGCGGCGAAACGCGATCCAGCGCACGGTGGGTGATATGCCCTTTGATTCGTGCCAGCATATCTCCTAGCCGGCCAATATCCAAAAGCCCCGTTGCCGCATCGCGGCGTGTCGCCTCCAAAAGAACGTGATCGGGCTCGTGGCTGCGCAGCACGTCGTAGATCAGATCGGTCGAGACCGTGACCTGCCGGCCGGTCTTTTCCTTGCCCGGATGACGCCGCTCGATCAACCCGGAAATCACGGCGCAATTGCGGAAAGTCCGCTTCAGCAGATAGCTTTCGGCAAGCCATGTCTCGAGATCGTCGCCCAGCATGTCCTCGTCGAACAGATCAGAAAGGCTGAGGCTGCCGTCCGCTATCATGCCCCCCATGTCGTTGAGGCCGTAGACGGCGAGCGAATAATCCGTGGCGACAAAGCCGAGCGGCCGGCCGCCTGCGCGCTCCAGCCGGCGGGTGAGAAGCATCCCGAGCGTCTGGTGGGCGAGCCGCCCTTCGAAGCAGTAGGCGATCATGAAGAAGCGTTTGCCGCGCGGAAACGTCTCGATCAGCAACTCGTCGCGGCGTGGCAGGATGGAGCGTTCCTTCTGGATCGCCAGCCAGTCGCGCACCTGATCCGGCAAAACCTTCCAGCGCTCCGGATCGGCCAGCATGGCGCGCACCTGATCGGCGAGATAGGTGGTGAGCGGAAACTTTGCGCCGGCATAGGTCGGGATCATCGGATCGGTGGAATAGGTGTTCGACACCAGACATTCGTTTTCGCGGATGGTTTCGAACCGCAGCACCTTGCCGGCAAACAGAAACGTATCACCGGGCACAAGCTGTTCCAGGAACTGCTCCTCCACCTTGCCGAGCGTCATGCCGCCGCGGCCGACGGCACCCTTGGCGTTGCGCTTGACGAGGCGGACACTGAGCTCGGTCGCCTCGACGATGGTGCCGAGGTTGAGGCGGTATTGCTGCGCCACCTGCGCATTCGACACCCGCCAGAGGCCCTCCTCCGTCTTGCGGATCTTGGCGTAACGCTCGTAGGCGCGCAGGGCATAGCCGCCGGTCGCGACGAAATCGACGATCCGTTCGAACATTTCCCACGAAAGGCCGGCATAGGGCGAGGCCGAGATGATCTCGTCATAGAGCTCGAGCGGATCGAACGGCTCGGCGCAGGCCATGCCGAGGACGTGCTGGGCGAGAACATCAAGCGCACCTTCGCCGACCGGCGGCGTATCCTGCGCGCCCAGGTAGTTGGCATCGAGCGCCGCCTGGCATTCCATCACCTCGAACCGGTTGCCGGGTACGAGGATCGCCTTCGACGGTTCGTCCATGCGGTGATTGGCGCGGCCGATACGCTGGGCAAGACGCGAGGCGCCCTTGGGAGCGCCGATATGGAGGACGAGATCGATATCGCCCCAGTCGATCCCCATGTCGAGCGTCGAGGTGGCGACGACGGCGCGCAGCTTGTTTTCGGACATCGCCGCTTCCACCTTGCGGCGCTGGCCGGCATCGAGCGAGCCGTGGTGAAGGGCGATCGGAAGATTGTCGTCGTTGATGGTCCACAGCGCCTGGAACAGGAATTCCGCCTGGAAGCGGGTGTTGACGAAGATCAGCGTCGTCGCATGGCGCTTGATCTCACGGTAGACGTCCGGAATGGCATAGGCCGAGACATGGCCGCCCCAGGGAATGCGGTTTTCCGTGTCGAGAATGGTGATATCGGGGGCAGCGCCGCCCGTCACATGGACGAGGCCGGCGGGTGGGGCAGGATGTTCGCCCTGCGGCACCAGCCAGCGCTGGAGATCCATCGGGTCGGCCACGGTGGCAGACAGCCCGATCGTCTGCATGCCGGGAGCAAGGCGGCGCAGGCGCCCGAGGGCGAGCGACAGGAGGTGGCCGCGCTTGGAGGTGACCAGAGAATGCAGCTCATCAAGGACGACGTATTTCAGGTCCTTGAAGAAACGCTCCGCTTCCTTGTTGGCGAGCAGCAGTGACACCTGTTCGGGGGTGGTCAGCAGAATATCGGGCGGATTGAGCTTCTGGCGCTGTCGCTTCGACTGCGGCGTGTCGCCGGTGCGGTTCTCGACGGTGACGGCAAGCCCCATCTCGGTGACCGGCTTCATCAGGTTTCGTTCGATATCGACCGTCAACGCCTTCAGCGGCGAGATGTAGAGCGTGTGGATACCGGTAAACGCCGAGCCCGGCGGGATCTTGCCACGCATGACCAGATCGGTCAGCGACGGCATGAAGCCCGCAAGCGTCTTGCCGGCACCGGTGGGCGCGATCAGCAGCATGTTTTCGCCGGCCTGCGCGCGGGCGAGAAGCTCCAGCTGGTGGGCGCGCGGAGACCAGCCCTTTTCCGCGAACCATTTGAGGAACGGGCGGGGCAGAGCGACAGCATCAGAGCCGGGCGTTGGGTTTTCGACGAGATCCACGTCGTTAAGGTAAGACGAACCTGGCGAAAATGAAGAGCATTACCGAACGATATATCTATCGGTGCGGTGGTTGATCGCAAGCGTCAGGTTCAGCGTCACCGCGGCGATGACCGAGCAGAGGATGACGAAGGGGCTGGCAACAAGGAAGGACAGGGCCAGCACGACGCAATCAAGCCCGAGCTGCACGAAGCCGGCGCGCCAGCCGAGACGGTCCTGCAGGTAGAGGGCGAGGATGCCGAAACCGCCGAGCGAGGCGCGATGGCGAAACAGGATCAGCATGCCGCATCCGATGAGGAGACCGCCGAACAGGGCGGCGATGACAGGATCGATGGAGCTGATGGTGATCACCTTCGGCAGGACGCCCGTGAGCACCGACGTGACCGCGACGGCGGAGAAGGTCTTGACCGTGAAGACGGGACCGAGACGCTTATAGGCAAGCCAGTAGAACGGCAGGTTGAGCAGGAAGAATGCGGCGCCGAAACTGATATCGACCGAATAGCGCAGCAGGAAGCCGATACCTGCCGTGCCGCCGATCAGAAGATTTGCGGCCTGCAGCAGCACGACGCCCAGCGCTGCCAGCATGGAACCGGCAAGGATCGCCTGCACATCTTCAATGAGCGAGTGTTTTTCCGAGCTTGAAGCCCAAAGGCCGACGGGGCTCTTTTTGTCGGTCACGTTTGCCATCAGCGCACCGCGATGTAGCGGTCGGAGCGATGGTTGACGGTCAGGAGAAGGTTGAGCACGACGGCGCTCAGGAGCGACCAGACCACGGTCATCGGGCTGACGACGAAGAAGGCGGCGGCCATGACGCAGAGATCGAAACCCAGCTGGACGAGCCCTGCCGGGATCTTGAACCGGTCCTGGATGTAGATCGCGAGAATGCCGATGCCGCCAAGCGAGGCGCGGTGCCGGTAAAGGCCCAGAAGGCCGAAGCCGATCAGGATGCCGCCGAGCAGCGCTGCCCAGAACGGATCGAGATACTGGATCACCAAAAAGCGTTTCTCCAGCTCGGCAATGACGGAAACGCCGGCAATGGCGATAAAGGTCTTGACCGAAAAGCCGAGGCCGAGGCGCTTGAAGGACAGGTAGTAGAACGGCAGATTGACGACGAAGAACAGGACGCCGAAGGGAATGTCGAACGCGTAATGCAGCAGGAAGGCGACGCCGGCCGTGCCGCTGGTGAGGAGCCCGACCTGGTTCAGCAGATAAAGCCCGAGGGCGGCGACCATGGCGCTGATGAACAGACCCTGCGCATCTTCCAGCATCGTATGGCGTGCCGGATCAAGGCTGTAGAAACCCATACGGCGCCTTGCTGCAACCTGTCCGTCGGCCACGCTATTCCCCTTGATTTTCGGCGATTGTGCACCGCGATAGCAGCTTCATCAAGCGCCATCGATGCTCCCGCCGACGGCCTTTCGAAATAACAACAAAGTGAAGGCTTACCCGGTCTTTCGCGACAGAAACAGTATGCCGTGGATGGGTTTGCCGGCATCCATGCGAATGGTCGTCCGCTCGACGGCGATCAGATCAAAGCCGTAATGCGCGAGCAGGCCGCCGATATAGACTTCCGAATGGGCATAGCGAAGCGAATCCTTAAGCACAAACGTCTCATCCTCGCCCGCATCTTCCACCGAGAAGGCGAACAGGCCGGCTGGTGCCAGGAGTTCGGTCACGAGCGGAAAGACCGTTTCGAGCGAGCCGAGATACATCAGCACATCGGCTGCCGAAACGAGGTCGGCGCGATGGGGTAAAAGCGTGTCGAACAGGCCGGACTGTGCTGCCTCAAGGCTGAGGTCCGATTGGCTCAAGTGATCGTACAGGTGTTTGTCCGCAGCCTTGGCCAGCATGTTGGCCGACAGGTCGAACCCTTCCAGGCGCCCTGCCCTTTCGCGGATCTCGGCGCCGAACAAGCCGGTGCCGCAGCCGAGATCGACCACGGTCGCAAACGGCCCATGGGGCGCAACCAGCGTGCCTAACTTTTGCGGGACCGAGTAGTTGAGCTTTTTCACCAGTGACGTATCGAACCTGTCGGCATAATCGTCGAACAGGCCTTCGACATAGCGGCTCGGCGGCTGGTCCGGGACATCACCGGCGCCGATCAGCGCGAGCCGCAAGCTGGCACCGAAAATATCGTCGGGCTGCAGTTCGAGCGCACGGCGATAGGCGTCGGCTGCATTCGCAAGCGCTGCCTTTTCGCGGTATTCGCCGAGCCTGAACCATCCGGCTGCCCATGTGGGCACGAGCTCCAGGGCCTGCTCCATCAGTTCCGCGGCGGCCGCAAAATTCTGTCCCTCGGCCAGCATGCGAGCATAATCCGCACGGCGGTCGGCGATGACGTCACCGGAAGAGAACTGGATCGCGCTCATGGCGTGACGGCTTTCACTGGAGTTAAACGGGAATTTCGGCGGCAATTACGGCGACGGCGGAGTTGCGTCATCTCGCCATTCCCCTCGCCCCTCCTGTCACCCGGGCCACAAAAAAACTCAAGTTGTATTTGAGAGGCTAGTGAAGAGTGCCTATGTGACTGGTTGCGGGACTGATCCTGCAGGGCTATGGCAATCCCAAACCAATTTTCAACGGTGGAGACGATCGACGATGGCGGATGGCGTGAACAGGTTCCTCGGCGATTCGATCGGCCGCACGATCATCAAGCTGATCGTCGTCTGCCTGATCGTCGGCTTCGTGCTGGCGTTCTTCGGCTTCACGCCGGACAATATCGTCGACACCATCCGCTATTATTTCCTCGACCTCTGGTACAACGGCTTCCAGGCACTGGGACGCGTCGGCGACTATCTTCTGCTCGGCGCGATCATCGTCGTGCCCGTTTTCATCGTGCTGCGCCTTCTGAGCATTCGCCGCTGAATGTCGATGGTGTCTCTCCCCTCCCGCCGCACGTTTCTGGTGCTCGCCGGCACCGGCCTTCTGCTTGCCGGCTGCTCCACCACATCTGTCATGACGCCGACGCCTGGTTCTGTCGACGAGACGGAAGCAGCGCTTCCGCTCGTCAACAAGCTGCGCCAGGCCCAGGGCCTTTCGCCGCTTGGCCTCGACAGGCCGGCCCAGCAAGCAGCCGGACGGCAGGCCGTCAGAATGGCGAAGGCGAAAGAGATGAAGCACCTGATCGGCTTCGGCGACGATTTCGGCGACCGGATGCGAAAGAGCGAGGTGGCGCTGCCAGCCGCCGAAAACATCGCGACCGGACAGCACACTGTCGGCGAAGCTGTTCAGGCCTGGATCGATTCGCCGAAACACCTGCGCAACATGCTGGGCAGCTACAAGAGCCTCGGCGTTGCCGCCGCCCGCGCAAGCGACGGACGGCTGTACTGGGCGATGGTGCTTTCCAACTGATCGAAGCCGACGGCTAGAGGCTTTTGGCCGCCCATTGGTCGAGATGCGTGTCGCGGAGATCGCGGATCGATGTGGCCTTTTCCTGGTCAAGCAGAGACGACATGCCGCGAACGATTGCGGATGGCAGGCCCGGCCCTTCATAGACCATGCAGGAATAAACCTGAACGAGATCGGCTCCGGCGCGGATCTTTTCGAGCGCTTGCGCCGCATTTCCCACACCGCCGACGCCGATGATCGGCAGGTCCTTGCCCACCCGCTGGCGCATCTTGGCAAGCACGGTCGTCGAGCGTGAAAACAGCGGTGCGCCGGAAAGGCCGCCCGCTTCTTTCGCCTGGGTCCGGTTGCGCAGACCGTCGCGCGCCAGTGTCGTGTTGGAAACGATCAGACCATCCAGCGCATGGGACGTCGCTTCAGCTGCGACATCGTCCATGCCTTCTTCGGTCAAATCCGGCGCGATCTTCAGGAAGATCGGCACGGAACGGCCATGGCGGGTCGCCTCTTCGTCACGCACGGACAGGATTGCCTCAAGCAGCGCCTTCAGACTGTCGCGTGCCTGCAGGTCGCGCAGGCCGGGCGTGTTGGGAGACGAGATATTGGCGGTGAAATAGGTGGCAAGGCCGTAGAATTTGCGGATACCAGCGACGTAATCGGCGATACGGTCCTGTGCGTCCTTGTTGGCGCCGATATTGACACCGACGATGCCGCTTGCGCCTCTACGGGCCGACAGGCGCTGGAAAGCCGCCTCGTGGCCCTCGTTGTTGAAGCCGAGCCGGTTGATGATGCCGCGGTCTTCCACCAGCCGGAAGATGCGCGGCTTGTCGTTGCCAGCCTGCGGCTTCGGCGTCACGGTACCGACCTCGGTAAATCCGAAGCCGAGCTTCAGGACCGCATCCGGCACTTCGGCATTCTTGTCATAGCCGGCGGCAAGCCCGATCGGGTTTTCAAAGCGGATGCCGGCGATCGTCTGGGCGAGCCGCGGATCGGCCTTGAGGCTGCAGGCCGGCACGACACCGCTTTTCAGCGCCGCGACCGACAGGCCGTGAGCTTTTTCCGGATCGAAGACGAACAGACTGCGCGACGCCAGCGCCGAAAACGGCCGCATCACTGTTCCGATCATGGCATTTTCTCCGGAAAGGCATGCTGGCCGTCAACGCCGATCAAAAGCGGCATTTCCCAGAGCACGGCTGAAAACGGCAGGAAGCCATATAGGTGGGGGAAAAGATCGCCGCCGCGCGAGGGTTCGAATTTCAGGGCATCGCCCAGAACCAGCGTGTTGACGGCGACCAGCATCAGGCCCGTCAGGCCGGCGAAATGCCGCTTGGCCGTTTCGCGCGCCTGGGACCCGGTGGAGAAATGGATGTAGCCGTCGCGCAGGTCGATTTCCGCACCTTCGAAGCGACCAGTCTCCTTGGCCTTGCGCCAAAGTGAATCGGGTACGATCTTGTAGACGATATCGGGCATCACGAACTCCCATAGTCCGGCTCTGATCTATGATCGGCACCGTTTGCCGCAAAGGGCGTTGATTGTCCATGGTGCAATGAGGAGGAAGGATCATGAAAAGGATCACTGCGACACGAGTCTTTGTAACCGTTGCGCTCTCGACGCAGGTGCTTTCGCTGCCGGCTCAAGCGCAAGACGACCGGCGGTTCCAGCTGGAGCGGACCGAACAGGGGATCGTTCGGCTGGATACGCAAACCGGCGCGATGTCGCTGTGCAACGACACCGACGGAGAACTGGTCTGCCGCATGGCACCGGACGAGCGGGCCGCCTATGAAAAGGAACTGGATCTGCTCGAAAAACGCGTAACCGCGCTGGAACAGCGTCTTGCCGATCGCCCCAAGACCTTTCCTGATGACGATGCTGTCGACCGGTCGCTCTCGATCATCGAGCGGTTCATGCGCGGCGTCATGTCGATGGTACGGGAATTTGGCGGCGAGCCGCAACCGGACAGGACCTGAGTCATGCTATTTTGCAGACTTGTGTCGCGCCACACTCGGCGCTACACATTAGGTATTACAGGGAAAGCACGACTATGCCTTTGGGAGGGGGCGTGGACATGCAGACACTCAACATCATCATCGCCGACGACCATCCGCTTTTCCGCGGTGCGCTGAAACAGGCGATTCAAGGCGTTGCCGACGAAATTGTCATCATCGAAGCGGGCGACTTCGATGCGGCGAGAACAGCGGCCCAAGACAATCCCGAAACCGATCTCATGCTGCTCGACCTTGCCATGCCGGGCGTGAGCGGATTTGCGGGCCTGACGTCGCTCAGGTCGGCCTTTCCGGCGCTACCGGTGATCATCGTTTCAGCCACGGACGATCGCAGCACGATCAGGCGGGCGCTCGATCTGGGCGCTTCCGGCTTCATTTCCAAATCCTGCGGGCTTGACGATATCAGGGCCGGAATACAGGCCGTGCTGGAAGGCGATATCTGGGTGCCGAAAGGCGAGACATCGCAGAGCGAGGAAGACGCCGCAAGATCAGACATTCTCGACCGTCTGCGGACGCTGACGCCCCAGCAGCACCGGGTTCTGTCGATGCTTGGCGAAGGCCTGCTCAACAAGCAGATCGCCTACGAGCTGGGCGTCTCTGAGGCGACCATCAAGGCGCATGTCTCGGCTATTCTTTTGAAGCTGAACGTCGATAGTCGCACCCAGGCCGTCATCAAGCTCGGCCGGCTCAACATGGCCATGGTGGCGTAGGATAGCAGCAAAGGATTTTATTCCTTTTCTGCTTTACGAAATCCCCCTGCTGGGCTAAATTCTGCGACGAGCAAGCGGAGATCGCCCATCTCCGGGCGGCGGCGCCTTGAGGGCCGGTATCCTTGACGCTTGCATCCAACGGGACTGATCGGCAATGGCAGGCGGAAGGCGGCAACGGCTGTTTCCTCTTGCGCCGGGGGCAGGGACGACGATGCTGTCACATGAGACGATATGGATCGCGATCGACACGCTGGCTGAGCGTCATCAGCTGTCGCCGTCTGGGCTTGCCCGACGCGCAGGACTGGATCCGACCTCGTTCAACAAGTCGAAACGGCTTGGCCCCGACGGACGACTGCGATGGCCCTCGACGGAATCGATTGCCAAAGTTCTGGAAGCGACCGGCGCAACGGTCGATCAGTTCATGAGCTATCTGCCGCATGCGATGGGCAGGTCGCAACTTCCCGACGGCAATTTTCCCTCCCAGAACGGCACGATCCCGCTGCTCGGCTTTGCCCAGGCCGGCTCCGGCGGCTTTTTCGACGATGGCGGTTTTCCTGCCGGACAGGGCTGGGATGTGGTGGAATTTCCCGTTGATCCTGCTCGAAAAGCCGGTGTCTACGCGCTCGAGGTCCAGGGCGATTCCATGATGCCGCTCTATCGGGACGGCGACGTGCTGATCGTCGAGCCCGGCGCACAGGTTCGGCGTGGCGACCGCGTGGTGTTGAAAACCCGCGAGGGCGAGGTGATGGCGAAAGTTCTGGCGCGCCAGAGCGCGCGCCTGATCGAGCTTCTGTCGCTCAACCCCGAACACGCGAACCGTTCCTTCGAAACGGCCGATGTGGAATGGATGGCGCGGATCATCTGGGCGAGCCAGTAAGCCGCGTTGCATTCAGCGTCTCTTGAGAAAAAATTCCTCTGTCTCAATAGAGGCCGTTCGGGAAATAGCGCAGGTAGAGTTCCTGCAGGCGGCCGTTGCGCGACAATTCGGCCAGCGCCTGATCAAAGGCGGCGGCAAGGGTCGGATCGTTTCTGCGGACCATGATGGTCAGGCCCTCGCCTAGAAATTTCTGCGACAGGTAGGGGCCGTCGAACAGGCTGCAGCAGGTCTCCGATGCCTCGCTTGCGACCCAGAAAGGCAGGCGAAGGCCATCAGCAAAGACGGCATCCACTTGTCTCTCCTTCAGCGCTGCCAGCATGTCCTCGTAACTGTCGAACGGCTTTTGCGTGAGCTTCGGGAAGAACGCTCTTAGCATCGCCTCATGCGCCGTTCCCTTGACGACACCGACCGGACGATCGCTGAGGTCCGATACCGTGGTCGCAGCCAGTGTCGCCGCGTTGTTGCGGGCAAACCTTGCCGGGATACCGAGATAGGGCCTGGAAAACAGAAAGCGCTGCCGCAGCGACGGAGTTGCGGCGACCGCTGCCATCACGGCCTCCCCGCCCCCGTCTTCCAGGGTCTTTTCGAGATCCGCGAAGGGCATGGCCTGAATCTGGCACTTTGCCTCGATCTTCAGGACCGTGCAAATCTCGCGGGCGAGATCGATGTTGAAGCCTGACAGCCGGCCAGATTGATCTGCGAAATTGAAAGGGGGGAAATCGACAGTCGTCAGGATGCGCACGCGCAGGATTGTCGACAGATCCTGGCGCTCCACGCGTTCTCGTGCGTCAAACATCAGCGGAAGCTGGGTCGCCGGGGTAGAAGGCGGAGCGGTGGAGGCCGCAAGTGCCTGCGATGCGGACAGAAGTCCGTGTATCACCACCACCAAAAGCTGCATAAACTTGAAAACACCACTGCTTTTTAGGGATGTAATCAGGTATCGCATCTTTATGATCCGTGTGGGGCGATAGGGGTTCGTCTGCGGACGGTGTAGCAGCAACATGCGCTCAGAGGAACATGCTTCGCAGCCGACCTATCACGACGAAACGGGGGCGCCGCCGACCGACGAGACCGAGTCCGGGCAATTGCTCGACTTTCGTCCCGGCATCCAGGTCGAGCTGACAGCGCTTGCGGCCCTCGGTTTCTCGAAACCGTTGATCGCCAAGCTGGCTGGCCTCTCCAGGCAAAACGGGACGACGGTCGAGGCCGAGCTTCTGGCAAGCGGCGACGTGAGGGAAGACGCCTATTACGGTGCCATCGCCCGTCTGCTGCGACTTCCCTTCGTCTCGTCGCTCGATCCCGCGCTTGTCGTTATCCTGCCCTCGACCGACGCCCAGCTGACACGCCCGACCATGGTGAGGATCGCCCATCGCAACAAGGCGCAGGAAATCGCCATCGTGCCGGAGGCGGCGCGACTTTCGCAGATTGCGGCAACGCTTGCGACCCTGCCGCTTGTGGGCCGCGATCTCGTCATCACCACGCCGAGCGCCATTCGCGAATCCGTCTGGAAAGCCGATGCAGCGCGCCGCATCCGCGAGACCACGAATACCCTGTTCGAGCAGAGACCCCTGCTGTCGGCCCGCGTTGTGCTCGCAGGCCACCAGGGCTTTTACGGTGGGTCGTTTCTGACGACCCTTGCCTGTCTCCTGCTGATTGCACCGATCGATACGCTGCTTGCGCTGCATATCGTCCTGTCGCTCACCTATTTCTCGACGCTCTGTCTTCGGCTTTCGGCGATGATCCGGCAAACGTTGGTGGCGCCTGAACGCGTGCCAGTCGCTCCACCGTTCGGGCTGCTGCCGCGTTACACTATTCTGGTCGCACTCTACCGCGAAGAGGACATGGCCGAGCAGTTGGTCGCAAGCCTCAAGCGGCTGGACTGGCCCGCATCTCTGCTCGACATCAAGTTCGTATGCGAAATCGACGACCGGCAGACGATCGAAGCCTTGAAGGCGCTTGAGCCTGGCCCCCAGTTCGAGATCGTCGAAGTGCCGGCCTATGGTCCGCGGACGAAGCCAAAGGCTCTCACCTATGCGCTGAAAGGTGCGCGCGGCGAATTCACGGCAATCTACGACGCCGAGGACAGGCCGCACCCGCTACAACTCCGCGAGGCGTACCGGCGGTTTCGCGCGGCACCATCCGAACTTGCCTGCCTGCAGGCACCACTGATCATCACCAACGCCCGGGAAAGCTGGTTGAGCGCGTTGTTTTCGCTCGAATATGCAGCGCTGTTTCGCGGCCTTTTGCCGATGCTCGGGAGAATGAACATGCCGCTTCCACTCGGCGGCACGTCCAACCATTTCCGCACCAGCGCGCTGATCGCAGCCGGCGGATGGGATCCGTACAACGTGACGGAAGACGCCGATCTTGGCATGCGGCTCTACCGGCTTGGCTTTACCGCCGACGTGATGCGGCACCAGACGCTGGAGGACGCGCCTTTATCGATCAAGGTCTGGACGTCGCAGAGAAGCCGCTGGTTCAAGGGCTGGCTGCAAACCTGGCTGGTGCTGATGCGCGACCCAGCGCGGCTGATCGGCGAAATCGGCATCAAGCCTTTCTGCGTGATCCAATTGCTGGTGGGCGGCATGCTTTTGTCATCGCTGCTGCATCCGCTTATCCTCGTCTTTCTCGGCGTCGGCTTCTCGGCAATGCTGCGGGCGCCGATCGACACGCTGCCGCTGGAGGTCGTCGGCCTGTTCGCGATCGACTTCACCAATATCCTCGGCAGCTATCTCATCTTCCTCGGCCTCGGCATCGGATCGATGACCGACCACGAGAAGCGCCTCGTCGGACGCCGCTGGGTTGCCGTGCCGCTCTACTGGATGATGACATCCTTCGCCGCCTGGAAGGCGCTACGGGAACTCAGGACAAAGCCCTTCCACTGGAGCAAGACACCCCACATGCCGCGCCGGAAGGAGAGCTGATCGGGATGGGGATTGGAGCGGGTGAAGGGAATCGAACCCTCGTATTCAGCTTGGGAAGCTGCTGCTCTACCATTGAGCTACACCCGCGTCGGGGGAAGGTTTCCAACAATGGGCCTTGTCTGTCAAGGTCGCCGGGGTGGAAGCGTCCGGGGATGTCCTAGCTGCGGAAATGCTTGGAGAGTTTGAGGCCCTGCGCCTGATAGTTCGAGCCGAGGCCGGAGCCGTAGAGGCCCTGGGGTTCTTCCAGCATGTGTTCGTAGACGAGGCGGCCGACGATCTGGCCGTCTTCGAGGATGAACGGGACCTCGTGGCTGCGCACCTCTAGGACTGCGCGGCTGCCGCGGCCGCCGGCGGCCTCGTGGCCGAAGCCGGGGTCGAAGAAGCCGGCGTAATGGACGCGGAATTCGCCGACCAGCGGGTCGAACGGTGTCATTTCGGCCGCGTAGAGCGGTGGCACATGGACGGCCTCGCGCGAGACGAGGATGTAGAATTCATCCGGATCCAGAATCAGTTCGTTGCGGCCGCGGCTGTGGATCGGCTCCCAGAAATCGAACAGATCATGCTGGGCCTTCTTGTCGACATCGACGACGGCCGTGTGGTGCTTGCCGCGGTAGCCGATCAGGCCATCGTTGTCGCCGGCAAGGTCGATCGATAGCGCTATGCCGCCGCCGGAAATGTTCGGCTGCGCGGCGGCGACCAGCGTTTCGGCTCCATGCAGCGCCAACAGCTCCGGCTCCTGCAGAAGGGCGTTGCCGACGCGGAAGCGGATCTGCGACAGGCGCGAGCCCTGGCGCACGACGATCGGAAATGTGCGCGGGGAAATTTCGAGATAGAGCGGACCGCGATAGCCTGTAGGGATCTTGTCGAACTCCTGGGCGCGATCGGTGATGACGCGGGTAAAGATATCGAGGCGGCCGGTGGAGCTTTTCGGATTGGCCGAAGCCGACATCTCGGCCGGCAGATCGAGGCTTTCCATCAGCGGCACGATATAGACGCAGCCCGTTTCGAGGACGGCGCTTTCGGAGAGATCGATGACGTGCAGGCTGAGGCGCTCGAGCTTGTCGGACACGAGGCTCATCGGCCCCGGCATGAACGAGGCGCGCACGCGAAACGCCTTCTGCCCCAAGCGCAGATCAAGGCTCGCCGGCTGGATCTGGTCCTGATCAGGCGCCCTCTCGGACTTCAGCCGTCCTTGTTCGAAGAGCGCCGCAATTGCGCGGTCCGCCAGAATTCCCGTTTCGCGAGCCATCATGTCTCTTTCAGATTTTGGGGGCGACAAAACCAAATGCGGACCATTGACGCAAGCGGAAGCGAGGCGTAAGGCAGCTTTATCCCGTGGTGATTTGGCCGGTCGGCTTGCAGCCACGTTAAACAAGTGGCTAAAAAGACCGGGTTGAAAACCGGTCTGCGATTGCGGCCGGTTTTTTTGTATCACGAAGGTGATGAACACATGAGCAAATCCCCGAACAAGAACTGGCGCCCGGCCACCACGCTCGTCCATGGCGGCACGCTGCGCTCGCAATACGGCGAGATGTCTGAAGCCATCTACCTGACGCAGGGCTTCGCCTACGACAGTTCAGAAGCCGCCGAGGCCCGTTTCAAGGGCGAGGCCGACGGCTATATCTATGCCCGCTACGGCAGTCCCACCAACGACATGTTCGAAAAGCGCATGTGTGCGCTGGAAGGTGCAGAAGAAGCCCGTGCCACCGCCTCCGGCATGGCCGCCATCACGGCAGCGCTCATGTGCCAGCTTCGCGCCGGCGACCATATCGTTGCCGCGCGGGCCCTTTTCGGTTCCTGCCGCTGGGTTGTCGAAACGCTCGCCCCGCGCTACGGCATCGAATGCACGCTGGTCGACGGTCGCGACCTTGCCAACTGGGAAGCGGCGATCAAGCCCAACACCAAGGTGTTTTTCCTGGAAAGCCCGACAAACCCGACGCTGGAAGTGATTGACATTGCCGGCGTTGCCAAGCTTGCCAATCAGGTCGGCGCCCGTCTGGTGGTCGACAACGTGTTCGCAACGCCGCTCTTCCAGCGGCCGCTGGAACTCGGCGCCCATGTGGTCGTCTATTCCGCCACCAAGCATATCGACGGCCAGGGCCGCAGCCTTGCCGGCGTCATCCTTTCGGACCGCGAATGGGTTCTGGAGCACCTGCAGGACTATTATCGCCATACCGGTCCGGCGATGTCACCGTTTACCGCATGGACACTGATCAAGGGCCTGGAAACGCTGCCGATCCGTGTTGCCCAGCAGACGTCGAATGCGGCAAAGATCGCCGATTTCCTGGCCGAGCAGTCCAAGGTCGCGAAAGTGATCTATCCCGGTCGCAAGGATCATCCGCAGGCCGATATCATCGCCAAGCAGATGACGGGCGGATCGACGCTGGTCTGTTTCGAGCTGAAGGGCGGCAAGGAAGCGGCCTTCAAGCTGCAGAATGCCATGGAGGTGGTCACCATCTCCAACAATCTCGGCGATACCCGCTCGATCATCACGCATCCGGCGACGACGACGCACAAGAACCTCAGCGACGAGGCTCGTACGGAACTGGGAATTTCTCCCGGCACCGTGCGCTTTTCGGCCGGCATCGAGGATGCGGACGACCTGCTGGAAGATTTCGCGCAGGCGCTGAAGCAGATCTGATCGGCTTTACGCCGAACGATGGGTAGACCCGGAACGCTCCGGGTTTACCATATCAGTTATCCCTATCATCAAGAACGCGACATTGCCTCAGATGCAAGCCGCGAGAATTCTTGACCTTTCTCCCCCACTGTACGATATCGGCACGATGAGCAATCTTGAGGTGCCAATGTACCGCGCCCGCACCAGAGACATAGACGTCGCCGTCGAGCCCTATTATCTCGAGGAGCAGTCGAGCCCCGAGGACAGTCGTTATGTCTGGGGATACCGGATCGTGATCGAGAACAAGTCCTCGATCAGCGTCACGCTCGTGCATCGCTACTGGAACATCACGGACGAAAACGGGATCGTCGACGAGGTCGACGGACCAGGCGTCGTTGGCGACCAGCCGCGACTGGAGCCCGGCGACAGCTACGAATATTCGTCCGGGTGCCCGCTCGACACGCCATCCGGCGTCATGTTCGGCACCTACGATATGAAGACGGACGAAGGCGAGACTTTCAAAGTCGACATTCCCGCCTTCTCGCTGGATTCACCAGGCGTCGTGCGCGTTCTGAACTGACCCGCAAGGCGGATCAGGCGCTTTCGAATTCTTCCGTCACGAACTTGTAGGTGGTCGAGCAGAACTCGCAGGTTACCGCGATTTCTCCATCTTCCACACTCGCGTGGATTTCTTCCGCAGAGAACCCGTCCAGAACGCCCTTGATCTTGTCGCGCGAGCAGCTGCAGCGGTCGAACACCGTCTGCGGATCATAGACCCGCACGCCGCGCTCGTGGAACAGCCGGAACAGCAGCCGTTCGATCGCCACCTGCGGATCGGTCAGCTCGTCCGTATCGATGGTGCCGACCAGCGTGCTCGCCTCTAACCAGGCATCGTCCTCGACTTCGACGGCATCGCGTTCGTCACCATCGCCGCCGTGCAGGTCGGGCTGGCGCATGCGCTCAGGCGCCTGCGGAAGGAACTGGGCGACAAGTCCGCCGGCGCGCCAGTTGTGGCGCGGGTTGCCGTCCTCGTCGCGGTCGATGAGTTCGGCGACGGCGAGGCGAACCCTGGTCGGGATCTGTTCGGACTGGCGGAAGTAGACGCCGGCCATTTCTTCAAGCGACGAGCCGTCCATCGGCACGATGCCCTGATAGGGCTGCATGCCGCGGCCCTGATCGATCGTCAGCGCAAGAAAGCCATGGCCGAGCAGTTCGGCAGGCGAGATCTTGCCGTTCTCGACGGCCTCGGCCAGCGCATCCTCGTCATAGCGGGCATAGGCGCGCAGTGCGTCCGGCGTGGAGAAATCGGCAACAAGCAGGTCGACCGGGCCGTCGCCCTTGGTCTGCATGGTGAACTTGCCTTCGAATTTCAGCGAAGTGCCCAGCAGTGCAGTGAGCACGACGGCTTCCGCCAGCAGCCGTGCGACAGGTGCCGGATAATCGTGCCGTCCGAGGATCGCGTTGAGGAGTGGCCCGAGCTGGACCGCACGGCCGCGCACATCGAGGCCATCCACCTGGAAGGGCACGACGCGGTCGTCGCCGGCAAAATCGAGTTCGTTCAGTTCAACAGTCGCTTCCGCCATGAGTTAACTCCTTCGCGCCGGCGCTCTCAGTTCCTCGAACGCTTTTACACAAGCGCCAGCCGCAGCGGAACCGCCGGCCGGGGATTTGAGAACGTTGACGATATCGTGTTGAAGCGCCGCACTCGTTCGGCGGCGCGCTTTGAAAGCCGTCAGATGGTGGCGGCTCTCATCGAATTCAAGTCGGAAGCGCTTTCGATCCTCAGACGATGCCGAAGCACCAGGCAAGGATCGACTTCTGCGCGTGAAGACGGTTTTCCGCCTCGTCGAACACCACCGACTGTGGTCCGTCGATGACCTCGTCGGTGACTTCCTCGCCGCGATGCGCCGGCAGGCAGTGCATGAAGAGCGCGTCCTTGTTTGCCTGATCCATCAGCGCCTTGTTGACCTGATAGGGCTGGAAGATGTTGTGGCCACGCGCCTTGTGCTCCTGGTTCATCGACACCCACGTATCGGTGACGACGACATCAGCGCCGGTGACCGCCCGTTCGGCGTCGTGGCAGAGCATGATCTCGCCGCCATTGTTGCGCGCCCAGTTCAGGAACTTGTCATGCGGCTCGGAGCCCATTGGCACGGCCATGTTCATTTTGTAGCCGAACCGCGCCGAGCCTTCGACGAGCGAGTGCAGCACGTTGTTGCCGTCACCCGTCCAGGCGATGGTCTTGCCTTTGACAGGACCGCGATGCTCCTCGAAGGTCATCAGGTCGGCCATGATCTGGCAGGGATGGGTATCGTCGGTCAGCGCGTTGATAACAGGCACGGTGGCGTGCTCGGCCATTTCCCGCATGCGGTTGTGATCGGTGGTGCGGATCATGATCGCATCGACATAGCGCGACAGGACACGTGCCGTATCGCCGATCGTCTCGGCGCGGCCGAGCTGCATTTCCGTGCCGGACAGGAAGAGCGTCTCGCCGCCGAGCTGGCGCATGCCGACATCGAAGGAGACGCGGGTGCGGGTGGACGGCTTTTCGAAAATCATCGCCAACATCTTGCCGGCGAGCGGCTGGTCGCCCTTGCCGGCCTTGAAGGCCTGCTTGCGGCTTTTCGCGTCGTCGAGAATGGTGCGAAGATCCTCCGGCGAAACCGCCGAAAGATCCAGGAAATGCTTTGGTGATGCCATGCTATCGTCCCCTATCGAGGGGAACCGTCACCGGCACCCCTCATCGCGCTCAGGCTGTTTTCTTGAGTTCTGCCTCGGTCAGCTTTTCCGCTGCCCGTTCGATCCGTGCGAGCCCCTCGCGGGCTTCCTCCGCCGTGATCGTCAACGGCGGCAGAAGGCGCACGACGTTATCGCCAGCAGGTACTGACAGCATTTTCTCATCGCGCATTGCAACGACCAGATCGCCAGCTGGCACCCTTGCCTTGATGCCGAGCATCAGGCCTTCGCCTCTGATATCTTCGATCACATCCGGGAAGCGATCCTTCAGGCTTGCCAGTCCCTGGCGGAACACGAGCGCGACATCGCGGACGTTTTCAAGGAAGCCATCGGCGAGCACGACGTCGAGCACTGCGTTGCCGCAGGCCATGCCAAGCGGATTGCCGCCATAGGTCGTGCCGTGGATGCCGGGCTTCATGCCGGAAGCAGCCTCTGCGGTCGCAAGGCAGGCGCCGAACGGGAAGCCGCCGCCGATGCCCTTGGCAACAGCCATGATATCAGGCGTGATGCCTGTCAGTTCGTGGGCGAAGAACCGGCCGGTGCGGCCAACCCCGCTCTGCACTTCGTCGAGGATCAGCAGCAGACCCCGGTCATCGCAGATGCGACGCAGCTCGCGCAGGAATTCCTTGTCCACGACGCGCACGCCGCCCTCGCCCTGGATCGGCTCGATCAGCAGCGCGCCGGTGTTTTCGTTGATCGCAGCGTTGAGGGCATCGAGATCCCCGAACGGCACCTGATCGAACCCTGGCGCCTTCGGGCCGAAGCCTTCCATGTATTTTTCCTGACCACCGGCGGCGATCGTCGCGATGGTCCGGCCGTGGAAGGCACCTTCGAAGGTGATGATGTGGAATTTCTCCGGATGGCCCTTGGAGAAATGGTAGCGACGCGCCGTCTTGATGGCGGTCTCAAGCGCTTCGGCGCCGGAATTGGTAAAGAACACCTTGTCGGCGAACGTGGCATCCACCAGACGGCGGGCCAGACGCTCCTGCTCCGGGATCTCGTAGAGGTTGGAAAGGTGCCAGACCTTCTCGGCCTGCGACTTCAGCGCGTTTACCAGATGCGGATTGGAATGACCGCAGGAGGTGACGGCAACGCCTGCCCCGAAATCCAGATATCGCTCGCCACCTTCCGTCACAAGCCATACGCCCTCGCCTCGATCAAAGCGCAAAGGTGCCCGGGCAAACGTGTCGTAAAGTGCGGCTTCAGCCATGGCGACATCACTCCTCTGGGTAGGTTCCGAACCCCCTCTCCAGACCTCTCCGGAGACCGGGAATGCGGCCTGAAAAATCAAAAATGCCGCCCACCGGGCGGCGCGGGCACTATCATGGCTAAGTGCCTCCATGTCAACAAAACTTGGTGTTTTATAGGGCTTTCGGGGCATATGCCGCGATGCAACCTGATGCTGTATTGCGGCATTTCGGTCTGTGACAAAAATGACTCTTGAGGGCAGCAAGTTGGGGAAAACCGCGAAATCGATTCGCGGCGATTCGAGCGACTCTTGCCACGGAGTCAGCCACACACTAGGTTAATCCTCAATTACTAGAACGCATGCGGCGGAACTAGTCACCTCGAAGCATAGATTGCGTGGGTGCGGCGGATTTATTTCGCCGCAGAGGTGAACGGATTCTGTCTGCCAGCAACGTTCAAAGGCGGAGAACGGCATGAACTGGACTGATGAGCGCGTCGAGCGACTTAAAAAACTATGGTCGGAAGGTCTCAGCGCCAGCCAGATTGCAGCCCAACTTGGAGGCGTAAGCCGCAATGCCGTGATCGGCAAAGTGCACCGTCTCAACCTTCCGGGTCGCGCCAAAGCAGGCGGTTCGGCGTCGGCCAATCGCCCGGCATCTAAGCGCCCAGCGCCCGCAGCTCCGCGCGCGCCGAGCTTTGCCGGACGCGACACAGCCCGTCCCGCAGCACGGACGGTGGGTGCAAACGCACTCAAGGAAGATCAGGACGTCAACGTCGCCGAACCGGTGAAATACACCGCTTCCGGCAGCGTCGTTGTGCCGATCTCGCGCCGTCTGTCGCTGACGGATCTCACCGAGCGCACATGCAAGTGGCCGGTTGGCGATCCGCTGACGGACGACTTTCATTTCTGCGGTTGCGATGCGCAGGATGCGTCGCCCTATTGCAAATATCACGCGAAGCTTGCCTACCAGCCGGTGCACGAGCGCCGTCGTCCGGCTGCTCGCGCGTCCTAAGTCAGGCGGCTGCGGAAACAAGATCGAAGGCGGGCTCTGGCCCGCCTTTTGCGTTTTCGGCATGGCTGACTTGCGCTGAAAAAACTTGCCTCGCACTCCCTGGGCTCCTATTTCGGCCTCGAGAGAGGACGACCTCCCCCTGAATGGGCATAACGCCGGGACGACCCGGCATGAACCTCACCTAAAGGGGAAGATCATGCGCTCGATAAGAGACCGTATTCGCCACGCCATCAGCTTTGAAATCATCGGGCTTCTGATGATGGTGCCGCTCGGCGCTTTCGTCTTCGACATGCCGGCCGAACATATGGGCATTGTCGGCGTCGTGTCTGCGACGGTCGCGACCGGCTGGAACTACCTCTACAATCTGGGTTTCGACCGCTTTCTGCAGGCGCGACGGGGTACGACGCTGAAGACGCCTGCCTTGCGCATTGCTCATGCGGTGCTGTTCGAAATCGGTCTGCTGGTCGTGCTGATGCCGTTTATCGCGTGGTATCTGCAGATTACCCTTCTCCATGCGCTGACAATGGATATCGCGATCGCGCTGTTCTACGTGGTCTATGCCTATCTCTTCAATCTTGGCTACGACAAGCTGTTCCCGCTGCCGGAATGGAAGACCCAGGAAGCCGCCTGACCATCAGAGTTCCGGACGGTGCAATACGCCAGTCCGATGGAAGCCTGAATGTCTCGGCAAACCCGATCTCTCCGGCGCGCGTGATCCGCAGAGCCCGGGTTTCCTCCCGGCGGCTGATCCAGCCGACGCCAAGAGCGCGGTCCAGCAGTGCTGCACCCATTTGTCCCGCCAGATGCGGCCGTCGCTCGCTCCAATCCAGGCATGTCCGGCAGAGCGGGCGTTTCGAACGGGTCAGCTGTTCGAGATCGATCCCGAAATCACAAAAGAACCGTCTGCCCTCGTCGGTGATCAGGCCGGCTCCATCGCCGAGCAGCATGTAGCCGCTTCCTGTTAGGGCATCGGCGAGCGCGATGGCGAGACGGCCGGCCATGTGATCGTAACAGGTGCGGGCAAGCCGTAACGCTTCGTCTTTCGGGCCGACAGGATGATGGCGCTTCGGCCCATCCGCGGCGACTGCCATCAACGCGTGGATCGCGTGCGCGACTTCCGGAGAGGCAAGTCGGTAATAGCGGTGCCTGCCCTGCTTCTCGACCTCGATCAGGCGAGCCTGCGCCAGTTTGCCGAGATGGCCGCTGGTGGTCTGCGCGGTGACGCCGGCGTGGCGTGCCAGTTCGCCCGCCGTCAGCGCCTGTCCGCCCATCAGCGCGGACAGCATGTTGGCGCGTGCAGCATCGCCGATCAGGCTTGCAACTTCCGCAATCGTATTTCCTGAAACCATATTGGGCATGATCCAGTTCTAGCACCGGAAAACTTTGCCGTCAGCGGTCAACGGTTCGGCCGTCGTCGAAGCATTTCTTTTCCTGGTTCCGCTAAGAGGGGCGGAGATTGCATTCATGGGGACAGGAACTGGAATGGCGGACACCAAAACAAGCATGGCAACGGATCTGTTGCTGCTCCTCACGCTCGCGACGCTTTGGGGCGCGTCCTACACGCTGATCAAAGTCGGTGTGGAGACGATTTCGCCTGTCACCTTTATTGCCGTCAGAACACTGGTCGCTGGGCTCATTCTCGTTGTGGCACTTCGGCTGCGCGGATTAAAGCTGCCGACCGACCGGCAGACGTGGAAGCTTTTCACGGTTCAGGCATGCCTCAACAGCGCGGTCCCCTTCACCCTCATCGCTTGGGCCGAACAGACGACCGATGCGGGCCTTGCCACCATTTTGAGTTCAACGACGCCGATCTTCGCCTTTCTGCTGACGGCGCTGATCACCCGCCATGAAAGCATTTCGGGACCTAAACTGTTTGGGGTTGCCGCAGGCATTGTCGGCATATGCCTGATCGTCGGCATGGAGGCGCTTGCCGGATCGGGTGAGAACCTCTGGGCGCAACTCGCCATCGTGGCGGCGACCATCTGCTATGCGGCGGCGGCCATCTTCGGCAAGAACTTTAGGGGACTGGACCCGATGATGCCCGCCGCGGGATCGCTGATCGCAGGCGCCGCCATCCTTATTCCCGTGAGCCTCGTGGTCGATCGGCCCTGGACGCTGACGCCCAGCGCCGATTCGATGCTCGCCCTGTTGGCGCTGGCGGTATTTTCGACGGCGCTCGCCTTCGTCATCTACTTCCGGCTGGTCCAGACGCTCGGCTCCGTCGGCACGACGGCGCAGGCCTATCTGCGGGTGCCGATCGGCGTTGCCATCGGCGTCGTGTTTCTCGGCGAAACGCTTGCCTCCACAGCCTGGCTCGGTCTCGCCTGCGTCGTCACTGGTGTCATTGCCATGACGCTGCCGGCTAGGAGACGCGGTGCTCAGGCTTCCATCGAGTAACCGGCACCGCGGACCGTGCGGATGACATCCTGCATGTTGGAAAAGTTGAGCGCCTTCCGGAGGCGCCCCACATGCACGTCGACGGTACGCTCATCAACATAGATGTCATGACCCCAGACGCCGTCGAGCAACTGCGAGCGCGAAAAGACGCGGCTGGGCGACGCCATCAGGAATTCCAGAAGTCTAAACTCTGTCGGCCCGAGGCGAACTTCGCGGCTCTTGCGGTGAACGCGGTGGGTTTCGCGGTCGAGTTCGATGTCGCCGCATTTGAGGACGCTCGACAGCACTTCGGGTCGGGCACGACGCAGCATCGCCTTGACGCGGGCCATCAGCTCCGGTGTCGAAAACGGCTTGACCACATAGTCGTCGGCGCCCGTGGCAAGCCCACGAACGCGCTCGCTTTCTTCGCCGCGCGCCGTCAGCATGATGATCGGCAGGCGTTCCGTCTCCGGCCGCATGCGCAGGCGACGGCACAGTTCGATGCCCGAAACGCCTGGCAGCATCCAGTCGAGAATGAGAAGATCCGGAACGCGCTCCTGAAGCCTGATTTCCGCTTCGTCACCGCGAAGCACGGTATCGACCTCGTAACCCTCGGCCTCCAGGTTATACCGAAGGAGGACGCTGAGGGCCTCTTCGTCTTCCACGACTGCGATCTTCGGCTGCATTCCGACTTGCTCCGTCACTCGTCCCGAACCGCACTTAGATCCGCCAGATCCGCTCGCGCTGCTTCAGGTCATTGGTTTTGGCAGTCATCGTCCCGAAACCGGCAGGCGATTTCGGGAGAGCTGCATCATGTCCCGGCGGAGCCGAGCATGTTGGACGTATCGTCCTTCGGACGTTCGCCCTCCGGCTGTGCACCGGTCGCGATGTAGTAGATGGTCTCGGCGATATTGGTCGCGTGGTCGCCGATGCGCTCGATGTTCTTGGCGCAGAACAGGAGATGGGTGCAGGTAGTGATGTTGCGCGGATCCTCCATCATGTAGGTGAGGAGTTCGCGGAACAGCGAGGTGTACATCGCGTCGATTTCTTCGTCGCGCTGGCGGATGATTTCGGCTTTTTCCGCGGAGCGGTTGGCGAAGACATCAAGAACGTCCTTGAGCTGCACCAGCGCCAGTTCGGAAAGATGCTCCAGACCACGGGCGAGCTTGCGCGGGACGCCTGTTCCCTGCACGGCGAGCACGCGCTTGGCGGTGTTCTTACCAAGGTCGCCGACGCGTTCCAGGTCAGCTGCAATGCGCAGCGTGCCGATGATTTCGCGAAGGTCGGCCGCCATCGGCTGGCGCTTGGCGATGGTGACGATCGCCTTGTCCTGGATATCGCGCTCGGCATGGTCGAGAATGACGTCGTCCGAGATGACCTTCTGGGCCAGCGCCGAGTCGGAGTTGACGAGCGCACGCACGGCGTCACCGCACATCTGCTCCGCCAGGCCGCCCATTTCGGAGATCCGGCGGTTCAGGTATTTCAGTTCCTCGTCATAGGCCGAGAGAATATGGGTCGAAACCATGTGTCTGATCCTTGATGTCTGCAGTTGCGGCTGACGGGCTCTGCGCCCGCATCAGCCGAAGCGGCCCATGATGTAATCCTGGGTGCGCTGGTCATCCGGATTGGTGAACATCTTGTCGGTATCGTTTTCCTCGACCAGATTGCCGAGATGGAACATCGCCGTGCGCTGCGAAACGCGGGCTGCCTGCTGCATCGAGTGGGTGACGATCACGATCGTGTAGTTGGCGCGCAGTTCGTGGATCAGTTCCTCGACCTTGGCCGTAGCAATCGGGTCGAGTGCCGAGCACGGCTCGTCCATCAGAATGACTTCAGGCGAAACGGCGATCGCACGGGCGATGCAAAGGCGCTGCTGCTGACCGCCGGAAAGGCCGGTACCGCCTTCATGCAGGCGATCCTTGACTTCTGCCCAGAGGCCGGCGCGCTGCAGGCTTGCCTCGACGATCGCGTCCATTTCCGTTTTGCCACGGGCAAGGCCGTGGATGCGGGGACCGTAGGCAATGTTCTCGTAGATCGACTTCGGGAACGGGTTCGGCTTCTGGAACACCATGCCGACCCGGGCACGCAGCTCCACGACGTCGATTTCCTTGTCGTAGATATCGTCGCCGTCGAGCGTGATCTTGCCGGTGACGCGGCAACCCTCGATCGTATCGTTCATGCGGTTCATCGTGCGCAGGAAGGTGGACTTGCCGCAGCCGGACGGACCGATCAAAGCAGTGACGGTATTTTGGCGGACATTCAGGTTCACGTCATAAAGAGCGCGCTTGTCACCGTAATAAACGGAGACATCCTTGCCGATCATCTTATATGCAACGTCGTTCATTTTCTTGTCCAGCGCCTTCTCAACTGCAGCTTCTGACATCATGTTCATTGCTTCCCCCTTCCTCTACCAACGCCGTTCGAAGCGGCGTCGCAAGAGAATTGCGCCAACATTCATCAAGATTAGGAACAGGAGCAGGATCATGATCGCTCCCGAGGTTCGTTCAACGAAGGCGCGTTCCGCCTCGTTAGCCCACATGTAGATCTGTACCGGCAGCGCTGTCGACGGATCCATCGGCGTGGTCGGATAGTTTGCCACGAAGGCGACCATGCCGATCAAAAGAAGCGGCGCGGTTTCGCCGAGGGCGTGCGCGAGGCCGATGATCGTACCGGTCAGGATACCGGGCATGGCAAGCGGCAGGACATGGTGGAAAATCGTCTGCATCTTCGAGGCACCGAGCCCGAGCGCTGCAGCACGGATCGACGGTGGTACTGCTTTCAGTGCCGCGCGGGTGGCGATGATAATGGTCGGCAGCGTCATCAGCGTCAGCACCAGGCCGCCGACGAGCGAGGCCGAGCGCGGCAGGCCCATGAAGTTGATGAAGACCGCGAGACCCAACAGACCGTAGACGATCGACGGGACCGCTGCGAGATTGTTGATGTTGACCTCGATCAGGTCCGTGAACCGGTTCTTCGGGGCAAACTCTTCAAGATAGATCGAGGCTGCGACGCCGATCGGCAGGGACAGGACGAGCACGATCAGCATCATATAGAAGGAGCCGATCAGAGCGACGCCGACGCCGGCTGCTTCCGGACGGCTGGACGCGCCGTTGAAGAAAATGCCGGTGTTGAATTCCTTGGCGAGCGCCCCGCTGTCGGCCAGCTGCTTCATCCATCCGACCTGCTGGTCGGACACCTTGCGGCTGGTTTCCGCCACGTCGAGATTGATCTGGCCTTTCACGGCGCTGTCGATATCGCCGGCTGCCAGAAGCGAAACCGTCTGGGTCGTGCCGATGATCTCAGGATCGGAAACGACCATATCGCGCAGCTGGCCACGAACGCCGTCCGAAATCATCTGGTTGACGGCACGCAGACCCTGGCGATCGTTTTCGGCGACGCCCAGAACCTTCGCCAGCGCATTGCGGGCGACGATCGGGTAGTTGGCCGTCATCAGCTTGGCCGGATCCGTAGCCCGCACATTATCCTTGTCGATTATCTGCTGCGAGAACTCCACAGGGATGGTGATCATCGTCTGCTGAAAGGCGGTATAGCCCTTCGAGACGACCGACCACAGAAGGAGCATCAGGAACAGGATGCCGAACGAGAGAGCAGCGATGCCATAGGCGCGGAAGCGGCGCTCGGCGGCGTAGCGGCGTTTGATACCGATATCGCGACGGGCAGGCTTGGCCAAGACGCCGGCGGTGGAGGAAACCACGTCGGTCATTCGTACTGCTCCCGGTATTTGCGCACGATGTAGAGCGCGTAGATGTTGAGGCAAAGCGTGATCGCAAACAGCGTGATGCCGAGTGCGAAGGCGACAAGCGTCTGCGGCGAGGTGAATTCAAGGTCGCCCGTCAGCTGGCTGACGATCTTGACGGTCACCGTCGTCATCGGCTCGAACGGGTTGAGCTGCATGCGGGCGGCGACGCCTGCTGCAAGCACCACGATCATGGTTTCGCCGATGGCGCGTGAGGCAGTCATCAGAAGTGCGCCGACGATGCCCGGCAGTGCTGCCGGCAGGACGACCTTCTTGATGGTTTCGGACTGGGTGGCACCGAGACCGAGCGAGCCGTCACGAAGCGTTCCCGGCACGGCGGTGATAATGTCGTCCGACAGCGACGAGACGTAAGGGATCAGCATGATGCCCATGACGAAGCCGGCGGTGAGAACGCTCTGCGCCTGGATAAAATTTGCATAATCGCCGGTTACGAGGCCATTCAGCTGCGAAGACAGGTCGCGCAGGAACGGGCCGACCGTTGTCAGGGCAAAGAAGCCGTAGACGATGGTGGGAATGCCGGCAAGAACTTCGAGCAGAGGCTTTGCCACGGAGCGGACACCGCGGGAGGCGTATTCCGACATGTAGATCGCGGAGAACAGGCCGCTCGGGACGGCGACGAGCATGGCGACGAAGCCGATATAGAGTGTGCCGAGAAGCAGCGGGATAAGGCCGAACTGACCAGCCGAGTCCGTGGCGCCGGCGGCCGCAAAGCGCGGATCCCACACGGTGCCGAAGAAGAACTCCCACGGCGGGATGCTGGTGAAGAAGTGCGTCGCTTCCGTCAGCATCGAGGCGACGATGCCGACCGTCGTCAGGATCGCGATCGAGGATGCGACGACGAGGCTGGCGAGGATCACCTTCTCGACACGGTTGCGGGCCCGAAACCGTGGCGCGATGCGCGTGTAGGAAAAGCCGGCGCCGATCAGGGCTGCCAGAAGGACTACCGCGGTCATAACCCAGTTGCTGATCTTGGTCATGACGTTGAGATCGCCAGCGGACTCGACCATGTATGGTTCGGGGTCGCCGGCAAGCGGGACGCCCTTAGCGCCAAGCGCTGCGCGCAGTTCGACGGGATTTCCGCCGATGCGCTCGATCTCGTCCAGGCTCAGTACGTTCATGCCGCGCGCAAGCGAGCTTACCATGCCGAAGGAGAGACCCTGTTCGGCCGGCGAACGCGCCTTTACGTCTTCAGGAAAGCCATCGAGGACAGTGGAGTTGATATAGAGGGGGCTGACGACCAGCCACGCGGCCAGGATGAGAACCGATGGCAGAACGGCGCAGAGTGCGACGAAGGTGCCGTAGTAGCCCGGACGTGAATGAAGCTTTGAGGAACGGCCGCCGGCGATTGCCAGGGCGTGCCTGGTTCCGACAACGTAACAAGCGATCGCAATTATCGCCAGAATCAATAAAATCAATGGTGTGCTCATTAAAATCCCCCGGCCTACCGCCATCGACGGCACCCATTACCGCACAAATCCCACCATCGGAATCAATATGTTTCGCCATCCAAAACGCAGCGACTGACGCCAGGCTTTGCTTCTGTCGCACGACGGACAAGTCGCCGCCTGGCACGAAAGAAGACCGGCGCCGCAAGAAGCGGCGCCGGAATTTTGATTACATGGTCTTGCCGGCTTCGAAGTCCTTGCGGACCTGTTCGCGCTGATCGTCCGGAGCAGCAACCAGGCCGTATTCGGCGAGCGGGCTGTCAGGGCCGATCATTTCGTCGGAGATGAAGAACTCAACATATTCCTTGAGGCCTGGAATAACGCCGAGGTGAGCCTTCTTGACGTAGAAGAACAGAGGGCGCGACACCGGGTACTTGCCCGAAGCAATGGTTTCGGTGGAAGCAACGACATCCGAAACGGTCGCGACCTTCAGCTTGTCCATGTTGTTTTCATAGAAGGCCAGGCCGAAAACGCCGAGGCCGGTCTTGTTGGCCGAGATGCGGGCCAGCGTTTCGGTGTAATCGCCGTCGATGTCGACAGCTGCGCCGTCCTTGCGAACTGCAACGCACTTGGCAGCAGCCTGCTTGGCATCGGTGATGGCAGCCTTGATGACGTCCGTCGCGCCGGCTTCCTTGCAGCCTTCAGCCATGATCTTCTCTTCGAAGACTTCGCGGGTGCCGTGCTTGGAGCCTGGGATGTAAGCTGCGATCGGGCCCTTAGGCAGGGTCGCATTGACTTCCGACCAGTTCTTGTAAGGGTTGGCAACGAGCTTGCCGTCGACGACGACTTCAGCGGCCAATGCCTTGTAGAGATCCTTCGGGGTTATCTTCATGTCGCCGTTCGACGAGTCGGCGGCGAATACGATACCGTCGTAACCGATGCGGATTTCCTGAACGTCCGTGACACCGGCAGCCTTGCAGGCTTCGGCTTCGCTCTTGTTGATCTTGCGCGAAGCATTGGCAACGTCGATCGTGCCTTCGCCGACGCCGGAGCAGAATGCCTTCAGACCGCCGCCCGTGCCGCCGGACTCAACAACCGGTGCCTTGAAGTTCGGGTTGGTCTCGGCAAAGGTCTCGGCAACGATCTTCGCATAGGGAAGAACGGTGGAGGAGCCGGCAACCTGAACCTGGTCGCGTGCGGATGCAACGCCGGCAAAGGCAACAGAGGCCACGAGGGCTGCTGCGGAAAGTTTGAACATGTTCATCGAAGTTCTCCCGGTATGGGTTTCCAGAAATCTTGTCATGCCGGCCTCTTAGACATTTGCCGGCTCTCGGCCCGCTGGTCATAGCCGCCCTTGGCCTTAGCTTTTATGTCACTTCGGTGAAACATTTGTGACAATTCAAACCGTTGAAAATGTTGACGTTCTGGAAGAGACTGGGAAAACTGGGTTGGTTTTATGTCAGAAACGGACGGTAAACTCCGTCCCCTTGCCGAGTTCCGACTTCACAAGCAGGCGGGCGCGGTGCCTGGTGAGGATATGCTTGACGATGGCAAGCCCCAATCCGGTGCCCTTCTTGGAGCGGCTGTCGGCGACGCTGACGCGATAGAAACGCTCGGTCAGGCGCGGAACGTGCTCCGCCGGTATGCCCGGCCCCTTGTCGATGACATTGACTTCGACCGGCAGCTTGCCGCCGCCTTTCAGGAAGACATCGACGAACTTGCCCTCCTGGCCATACTTGCAGGCATTCTCGATGAGGTTCTCGATCACTTCGATCAGTTCGTCTCGATCGCCCAGCACATCGACCCTGCCTTCGGGAAGATGCAGGCGGATTTCGACGCCCAGTTCCTCAGCCAAAGGCAAGAGCGCGTCGCTGACATGGATGATCAGCGGCTTCAGGTCCACGGTCTGGTCCGGAGCGATATGCGACTTTAGTTCCAGCCGCGACAGGGAGAGAAGGTCGTCCACCAGTCGGCTCATCCTGGTCGCCTGGTCGAGCATGATGCCGAGAAAGCGTTCCTGCGCCTTCGGATCGTCGCGAGCCGGGCCCTGGATTGTCTCGATGAAGCCTCTGAGCGAGGCAAGCGGCGTTCTCAGCTCATGGCTTGCATTGGCGACGAAATCGGATCGCATCCGGTCGATGCTGCGCAGTTCGGAGACATCGCGGAACGACAGGAGGTAATAGTTTCCCATGCCCGGCGCCAGGCCGCCGATATCGATCGGCGCCACGCGCAGGATGAAGACCCGTTCGGACGGAAGGCGCTCAGAATGTTCGATCTGGTTCGGCTGGCCGGTTGCGATAGTTTCGCGCAGCATGTCGAGAATGCCGGGCGACCGCAGCCGCGCTGTCAGATGGGTGCCGATCGGCAGATCGCCGAAGGCCCGCTCCGCTGCCTTGTTGCGGTAGAGAACGGTGATGTCTCCACCCAGCACCACGACCGGCATGTCCAGCGTGCCGAGAGTTGCAGAGATCAGCGGCAGCGGGTCGAAGACGGGTGGCTCCGGAACAGGCATTTCAACCGGTACGACAGGTATCTCCGGCAAGGGCCGGGACAGCACGGCGACGACGAGGGGAAGCCAGAGCGCGAAGACCAGAAGATCGTTCGCGCCGGCAACAAAAGCGATCACCGCGATCGTCGAGAGCAGCAGAAGCAGCAGCCACTCCCGCCGGAAGCGAAGTGCCAGCTCTTGCGCAAACCCGCGCTCTTCCTTCGGCAACGCTTCCACGCGCGAACCCCTTTTTGTTTGGTCGAACTTGCGGTCATATAACGCTTGCATGACAGATATGCATCGGTCCTGAGGGAAACCTCAAGCCCTGCAAACCGTTGAAGCAGTCGCAGCCGTTTCGGCCGCCGAAGGAAAAAGGACAGCAATCATGGCAGAGACAAGCAGCCGGTCAGCGGAACTGGAAATCGATGGCAAGCTGAGGCATTTCGACATTGACGATCCGAAACTGCCCGGCTGGGTGCATGATCACGCGCTGGAATCCGGCGGCTTTCCCTATGACCACAAGTTGGACAAGGAGAAATACGCCAAGCAGCTGGAGAAGCTGCAGATCGAGCTCGTGAAGGTGCAGTACTGGCTGCAGGATACCGGCAAGCGGATGATTGCGCTGTTCGAAGGCCGGGATGCTGCCGGCAAGGGCGGTACGATCATGTCCATCCGCTCCTATATCAATCCGCGATCTGCACGCGTGGTGGCGTTGAGCAAGCCTTCGCCCACCGAAGCGGGCCAGTGGTATTTCCAGCGTTACGTGTCGCACTTCCCGACGTCGGGCGAGATCGTGCTGTTCGACCGCTCCTGGTACAATCGCGCCGTGGTCGAGCCTGTCATGGGCTTCTGCAAGCCGGGCCAATACGAAGCCTTTATGAAGGACGTGCCGCAGTTCGAAGAGATGATCGTCGACGACGATATCCATCTGTTCAAGTTCTGGCTGGATATCGGCCAGGAAATGCAGCTGAAGCGGTTTCACGACCGGCGCCACGATCCGTTGAAGATCTGGAAGCTTTCGCCGATGGACATCGCGGCACTGAACAAATGGCCTGACTACACCGCAAAGCGCGACCAGATGCTGGAGCGAACACACAGCAAGCTTGCGCCATGGACGGTGGTGCTGGCAAACGACAAGCGGCGTGCGCATCTGAACGTCATCCGCCACATCCTTGGATCCCTCGATTACGAAGGGAAAGACAGGGACGCGATCGGCGAGATCGACGACAAGATCCTCGGATTTGGCAGCAAGTTCCTGAAATAGAGACAGACAGGTGAGCGAGCCGGACGACGTTGTCGTCCGGCGTTCAGGGTTCAGCCTGCGGGCAAAATGCGGACGGAGTAGAGCAGGACCGGTCTGTCGGAACCGTCGAGGCCGGTATTGATCAGGATGCGGCCCGGCGCGTTTGGCGCGATCGCCCGGTCGAAGCTGACCTTGAACAGGGCTTCCAGTCGCTCCTGGGTTGCTGTGAACCGATGTCTTGCGCAGCCCCCAAGGCTGCCGAAATCGCAGCGTATCGACATCTGGACACCTTGGTTGCCGCCAGCCTGGACGGTGACTGCGATGGTGGCCGGCCCGCCTGCCAGGCGCTGCAATACATCCGCCGGAACCGTGACGGCGATATCACCGCCGGTTTGCGGGGTTGCCGACAGGAGCCGAACGGCTGGACCTTCCGAACCGGTTGCAGCCTCTGCCTTTGCCTCGCGACCGACCTGCAGCGTATCGATCTGCTTCGGTTCGAAGACCTGCGCCCATTCATCGGAAAAGCCGCCGCGAGGATCAAAGCGCGCATTGGGACCCGCCTGCGATTGCGACGCCCGGTTGGCGGCCTGCAGGGCCTCGTCCATCACCGACTGGACCAGGCCCGAATTATAGAAATACCAGCAAGCGACGCCGACGACTGCAAGCGAGATGACCCATTTCAGCAGCCAGGAGATCAGCCGCTGACGACGGCTCTTGCGCGGCTTGGCTGCAGGGTTCGTCTCGGCGTCGAGAGATCCGCGCCGCTTCCTGCCGCGCTCGGGCTTGGCAACAGGCGGTTGGCCACGTTGCACGCGGTCCGGCTCGACCGAGGTCAGTCCGTCCATCTGCGGCACTTCGGATGAGGCCGGACGGAAATCCGGTCGCGCGGCGCCGAGACTTCCGAGATCCCCGGCCGACTGGACATCGTTGGGCTGCCTCTGGTCATTTGCCGGGGATGGTGCGCGTGTTGCGCCGCCGAGACCGGTATCCGGATCGGGGGCGGCTACCCTTTCATCCGCAACGATCGGGGCTGCGACATCTGGAGCTGCGGCTCTGGCCGTGGCGGCAGGTGCGACAACCGGGTCGATGACAGGGTGAGTGATCTCGTCAGGCTCGATAGCGGGACCGGCCAGCCGGTCCACTTCCTCCGTCTCGATCTCGCGGATCTTTTCTTCCAGCCGCTTTTGCTGCTGCATGACAATCAGCTTGTCGGTCACGCCCTGGCGCTGCAGACCTGCTTCCAGCGCCTGTCGCGCCGACTGATAAATCCGTGCCCGCGTGTCGCCATCGGTCCGATCGGAACGATCAAGGGCATTCCTGATGGCTGTTTCCAAACCGCTCACTGCGGATCCTTCCGGTTGTGCATACCCGACTGCCGGCCTTGCTGAAAAGACGGCGTTAATTTTCGGTAACCTCTCCGTCGCCGAACTGCAAGCCGGTGGTCAATGGCCTTCCTTCGCCAAGATTGGGGAGAAGATATGGTTAGGCGTGAGAATGCCGCGGAAACAGCCGCTTATCGAGCCGCCAGTGCGCATGGCACGCATACCTTCGCCAGACGGAGCCATCTTTCCCGAGCCGAGTGCATCTGCTAAAACCGATATTACGTGTGCGTAAACGTAAACCAAAAGGAGATTGCCGATGCTTCCGGACGTGCTGAGACAAGGACTGCGAATTCCCGTCGTGGCGTCGCCGCTGTTCATCATCTCGCATCCGGCACTGACCTTGGCGCAGTGCAAGGCCGGCGTTATCGGCGCCTTCCCTGCCCTCAATGCTCGACCGGAAAGCCAGCTGGACGAATGGCTTGCCATGATGACCGAGGATCTTGCCACCTATAATGCGGCCAATCCCGACAGGCCCGCCGCACCGTTCGCCGTCAACCAGATCGTTCATACGTCCAACAGGCGGCTGGAACACGATCTGACGATGTGCGTGAAATACAAGGTGCCGATCGTCATCTCCTCGCTCGGCGCGGTGCCGGAAGTGAATGCAGCGGTCCATTCCTATGGCGGCATCGTGCTGCATGACGTCATCAACAACCGGCATGCGAAGTCCGCGATCCGCAAGGGTGCCGATGGGCTGATTGCTGTCGCAACCGGTGCCGGCGGTCATGCGGGGACGCTGTCTCCCTTCGCGCTTATTCAGGAGATCCGCGAGTGGTTCGACGGCCCGCTCCTGCTCGCCGGCTCGATCGCCACCGGCGGCGGCATCTTGGCGGCGCAGGCGATGGGGGCCGACATGGCCTATATCGGCTCACCCTTCATCGCCACGCACGAGGCGCGCGCGGTTGACGGCTACAAGCAGATGATCGTCGAATCCTCCGCTTCCGATATCGTCTATTCCAACTATTTTACCGGCATCCACGGCAACTACCTGAAGGGCTCGGTGACGGCGATGGGGCTTGACCCGGACGCGCTTCCGAGCGCCGATCCGACCAAGATGGATTTCGACGCGGCTGTAAGCGGCCCGAAGGCCTGGAAGGACATCTGGGGTGCCGGCCAGGGCGTCGGCGCCGTCAAATCCGTGACATCAGTCGCAGATCTGGTCGGCCGGCTGGAGCGCGAATATGGCGAGGCCCGCAGCCGTCTTGCTCTCTGACAGCCCACGGACCGCAGTGATAAAATTTCACGCCAATCGAAAACCGGCTTGAAATCACGCCCCATTGCCTGTATCAGCGCCTTCACTCGCAGCAGGCAACACCTTGCGCTGCGTAGGCCGCTTTAGCTCAGGTGGTAGAGCACATCATTCGTAATGATGGGGTCAGAGGTTCGAGTCCTCTAAGCGGCACCATTTTTCCCAATACCTCTCATCTCACCACCCCCTCACATCCGCCCCGATGCCTGCAAATCGCGTTCGGCGCGTTCAAGTGCGCTGGTGTTGAGGACCTTGCGCTGGAGGGCGACCGCGACGGCGCGCATGCGGAGGTTGAACCAGCCTTCGCTGCCCTCGTGGTTGCGGCCGCATGATTCGTAGACATCGAGTTTTTCGTAGAGCTGCTGCAGACGGTTCTGGACGCTGCGGAGCGACAGGTGCTTGCGGTGGGCGATCGCCTTGTCGGTGAGGCCGAGCGCGACGTCGATGAGGATTTCGTATTCGACATCGCTGAGGCCGAGCGAATTGCCGAGGCTTTTCTGCTGGATGCCGCGCACTTCGCGGTCAATCACGCATTGGGATTCCATGAAGACGCTGCGCAGCGCCAGCTTCAACCGGTCTTCGGATGCGGATTTGAGCACATAGCCGTAGGTCGCGCCCTCGGGCACGATGCGCGAGACGCCCCGCACATAGGCCTCGTCGGAATAGTTCGACCAGAACAGGATTTTCGTATCGGGACGTTCGCGCCAGATGGTGCGCGCCGCTTCGATGCCGTTGCGCTCGCTCATCTGCAGGTCCATCACCACGTGCTCGATGCGCGAGGAGCGCGCCTGTGCTTCGCCGATGAGGCCGTTTTCGGCCTCCACAACGCTGCGGCACTCGGGAAGGGCCGCGCGCACCGCCTCGTGGAGATAGGAGCGGTGAAGCGCGTCGTCCTCGATGATCAGGACATCCATCATCATCCTATCTCCACCCCGGTCTTCGGCTGTATCGGAAGGGTCAGCCGCACAAGCGTGCCGCGATCTTTCGCGCTGGTGATCTCGAACCTTGCGGAGATCAGCCGCGCGCGGGTTTTCATGTTGTCGATGCCGTGGCCGGCGCGGTTTTCAGGCGCGCCGATGCCGGAGCCGTCGTCCTTCACCTCGATCGAAAGAGCCCTGCCCGACTGGGTCAGCGCCACGTCGATCCGGTCCGCCTGGCCGTGGCGGATGGCATTGTTGACCGCTTCCTGGACGATCCGGAACAGGGCGATCGCGACTGTCGGATCGAGATCGCGAAGCGTGCCGCCGGTCTCGTCGGTCATCTCCCAGGCGATCGTCTGGCCGCTTTCGCGCACCGACCGCTCCAGATGGTTCTCGATCGCCTCGGCGACGCCAAACAGTTGCAGCACGGTGGGCTTGGCTTCCTCGATGATCTCGCGGAGATCGTGCATGCATTGCTGCAGGGCGCGACAAAGCGGTTCGAGCGCATCGCCCGGCACGCTCGCAACCCCGGTCAGCTTCTCCATGCGGCGCGTCAGCCGGGTAAGGTCGGCGAGCGTCTGGTCGTGCAGATCCATGCCGATCCGCTGGCGTTCTGCCTCCAGAGCCTCGGTGAGTTTCAGGGCGCCGAGCCGCAAGCCCTCCTCGCGGGCACTGGCTTCCGTCTGGATCACGGCGGAGCGCTTGGCCTGTTCGGCAGCCCGCAGCGCGAAGAAATAGGGAGCGAGCAAGTCTGCCACGGCGCGGGCGTTCTCGACATCCTCCATCGTGTAGCAGTCGTATTGCCGGCTTGAACAGCTGAGCGCGCCGATCACGTCGCCCTGGGCTTTCAGCGGAACATGGAGACGGCTTTTGAGCGACAGCTCGATGATGGGGCTCGCAAAGGCGCCCTCGAAATGGAAACGCGGATCGGTCAGGGCATCGCCGGAAAGAAGATAATCCACCTCGCCGGCCAGCAGCGTGCGGATGGGGCTGCCGGTCAGGAGCGCCGGTGGTTCCTTGCTCCAGGCAGTATCGAGACCGCTCTCATAGGCGATATGGTATTTGCCATCCAGCATCTTGATGCAGACATCGAGATGGTCGTGCGGGATGATATGGCTGATCTCCTCGCCCACGGCCTTGATGATCGCATCGAAATCGAGCTGGCCGGCCAGCAATCTCGAGATGCCGAGATAGCGGTCGAACAGCGAGTTGCGCGCCGGATTGAGCATGATCAGGCCTCCTCCCAGGCCCTGGCGACATTAAGCGCCAGCTTTTCGGTTGCGTCCTGCGGGAACCCGCAGACTTTGCGCGAAAGCCCGCAGAAAGCGTGCTTGGATGCGCCTGTACAACATTAGAAAACTCCTCCATTCTCGATTTACTGAGCAAAAGGGGCTCAGGGCAATCATTATCTCCGGACACCCGTTGAGGAGCGGCACGGGGATATAGAGGGAGCTTTTGGGAGGAAATCATGAATATCAGAACGATGCTTGCGGCATCCGTTGCCGTCGCGTGCCTGTGTGGTCCGGCGCTTGCCGATACCGCATCCAAGAAGATCGCGCTTTCCAACAATTATGCCGGCAATTCCTGGCGACAGGCGATGCTGACGAGCTGGGACAAGATCACCAAGGAAGCTGTTTCCAAGGGCGTGGTCGCAGCTGCTGATCCGTTTACAACTGCCGAAAACCAGGCGACCGAACAGGCCGCCCAGATCCAAAACATGATCCTGCAGGGTTATGATGCGATCGTCATCAATGCCGCGTCTCCGACGGCGCTCAACGGCGCCGTCAAGGAAGCCTGCGACGCCGGCATCACCGTCGTGTCCTTCGACGGTATCGTCACCGAACCCTGCGCATGGCGCATCGCAGTCGATTTCAAGAAGATGGGCGAGAGCCAGGTCGACTATCTCGCGAAGAAGCTGCCGAAGGGCGGCAATCTTCTCGAAATCCGCGGCCTTGCCGGCGTTTCCGTCGATGACCAGATCCATGCCGGCATCCAGGCAGGCGTTGCCAAGAACAGCCAGTTCAAGGTGGTCGGCTCTGTTAACGGCGACTGGGCGCAAGACGTGGCCCAGCGTGCGGTTGCCGGCATCCTGCCGAGCCTTCCGGACGTGGTCGGCGTGGTGACGCAGGGCGGTGACGGGTATGGTGCGGCCCAGGCATTTGCCGCCGCCAAGCGCCCGACACCGACAATCGTGATGGGTAACCGCGAAGACGAACTCGTCTGGTGGAAGCAGCAGAAGGACAAGGACGGGTACGAGACCATGTCGGTCTCGATCGCGCCTGGCGTCTCGACGCTCGCCTTCTGGGTTGCTCAGCAGATCCTCGACGGCAAGGAGGTCAAGAAAGACCTCGTCGTGCCGTTCCTCAGCATCGACCAGGCCGGCCTCGAAGAAAGCCTGAAGACCACCCAGAAGGGTGGCGTGGCGAATGTCGAATATTCGCTGGCAGACGCCAAAAAGGTGATCGACGCCAAGTAGCGTCGCCTCCCGCGTGCCGGGCCGCGAGGGCTTCGACCTCTCGCGACCCGGCATGATTTCCCATTCAAAAAACAGACTGCGATCTGCATGAGCGAAACCTTGAACCGACAAGAGGTTGTGGCCGCGCGCGGCGTCCGTGTGACTTTCGGAGCCGTGAAGGCGCTTGATGGCGCCGACCTCGTGATCCACGCGGGCGAATGCGTCGGGCTGGTCGGCCATAACGGTGCCGGCAAATCCACCATCGTCAATGTCATCAATGGCGGCTTATCTCCCCATGAAGGCACGCTCAGCTACAGCGGCAACGATGTGCGCGGCATATCGGCTGCGCGTGCCAACGGCGTGCGCTGTGTGTTTCAGGAACTGTCGCTCTGCCCGAACCTGACGGTCGGCGAAAATGCCCGCATCATGCATGCGGAGCTGAAAGGCTGGAACTGGCGCGGCCGGGCGCTTGCGCTGGTGGAAGCCCAGCTGCAGGACATTTTTCCCGGCCATGCGATCGATTGCGACAGCACGGTCGACGACCTCTCGATCGCCGAACGGCAGATGGTGGAAATTGCCATCAGCTTTGCCGGCATCTCGGCCCCGCCAAAACTGGTCATTCTGGATGAGCCGACGTCATCGCTCGATGCCGGTCTTGCCGCACAACTGATGGCCTACATCCGCAAATTCGTCTCCGCCGGCGGGTCGGTGCTGCTGATTTCGCATATTCTCGGCGAAATTCTCACCACCTCCAACCGCATCGTTGTGATGAAGGATGGACGCGTGGTGGCAGACCGCGCCGCCTCCGAATTCAATAACCGCAGCCTTGTCGAGGCGATGGGCAATGTGGTGCGCGAACAGGAGCTTTCCCTCAAAGCGGTTGCGAAGTCGGGCGCACCGGTGCTTTCGATGCCGGCGCGACGTGGGCGCGGGCATGGACAGGGAAATGCCCTGCCGTTCGAAGCCTATCGCGGCGAGATGATCGGGCTTGCGGGGCTCGGCGGCCATGGCCAGACGCAGGCGCTGCTCGATCTATACCTTGCGCGCAACAGCAACTGGTTTCCGACAAAGAAGCGCGACATTGCCTTCGTTGCCGGCGACCGCAGCCTGAACGGCACGTTCCCGCTGTGGAGCATTCTCAAGAACCTGTCGATCGCTTCGCTCGACCAGCTTTCATCGAAGCGGATGATCGACGGCGAACGCGAAAATGCGCTCGGCGAAGGCTGGAAGAAGCGGATCGAGATCCGTACGCCCGATATGGGCAACCGCATCCTGTCGCTTTCCGGCGGCAACCAGCAGAAGGTTCTGTTTGCGCGGGCGCTCGCGACCACCGCAGACATCGTGCTGATGGACGATCCGATGCGCGGCGTCGATATCGGCACCAAGCAGGAAGTCTACGAGATCCTGCGCTCGGAGGCCGCCAACGGCCGGACATTCATCTGGTACTCGACCGAAATGGACGAAATCCGGCTCTGCGGCCGGGTCTATGTGTTTCGCGAAGGCGCGATCGTTGCCGAACTGGTGGGAGAGGATATCAGCGAGAAGAATGTGCTTTCTGCCTCGTTTGCGCAGGGAGAAGCGGCATGAAGATCTCGTCCGCGACCATTCGCCTGATCATTCCCGCCGCATCGCTGGTGCTGCTGCTGGCGGCCGTCTTCTACATGCAGCCGCGCGCCATGAGCTATAACGGCCTCAACCTTCTGTTCAATCTGGCGGTGCCGATCGCGCTTGCGACCATCGCCCAGATGCTGATCATGTCCGTCAACGACCTCGACCTGTCGATGGGCACGTTTGTGAGCTTCTGCGCCTGTGTCGCCGCAACGCTTTTGCAGACCTCGCCGGCACTCGGCATCCTGATCCTGCTCGGAGCGATCGCGACCTATGCCGTCATCGGCGTCGTCATCCATCTGCGCGAACTGCCGTCGATCGTCGTTACGCTCGGGATGAGTTTTGTCTGGGGCGGGCTTGCGGTGCTGATCCTCCCCTCGCCTGGCGGTACGGCACCGGGTTTTGCGCGATGGATCATGACCGCCAAGCCGCCGCTCGTGCCGATGGCGATCGTTGCCAGCATCCTCATCGCCGCCGTCACCCATTATATCGTGATGCGCTCGTCGTTCGGGGTTCTGATGCGCGGCGTCGGCGGCAACGACCGTTCGGTCGAACGGGCCGGCTGGTCCGTGATCGGCATCCGTGCCGGAACCTACGCGCTGGCCGGGCTGTTTGCCGTGCTTGCCGGTATCGCGCTGGTGGGGCTTACCACCTCTGCCGATGCCAATATCGCGCTGCGCTACACGCTGTTGTCGATCGCGGGCGTCATCCTTGGTGGCGGCGAGTTCGTCGGCGGCAAGGTGTCGCCGATCGGGGCCGTCATCGGGGCGCTGACGCTGACGCTTGCCGGGTCTTTCCTGTCCTTCATGCGGATTTCGCCGGACTGGCAGATCGGCGCGCAAGGGGCGATCCTGATCGTCGTGCTTGCCCTTCGCCTTGCCCTCAACCGTCTCGAAAAGCGGGAGAAGAGCCAATGACCATGCAACGTCTTCTCGTCGCCAAGCCGTGGATCTGGTCGTTTGCAGCGACTGCCGTCGTCTGGATCATCACCGTTCTCTTTACCGGCGGGGCAAGCTCGTTCGGCCTGTCGCAGGCAGCGCTGACCTTTGCCGCCTTTTCCGTCATCGTCGGCATCGGCCAGATGTTCGTGATTACGCTTGGGCCGGGCAATATCGATCTGTCCGTGCCGGCGACGATGACGCTGTCAGGCACGCTTGCCCTGAAGCTGATGGACGTACAGGACGGCATGATCGTCGTTGGACTGCTCGCCTCTGTTGGCATCGGTCTCGTCGTCGGGCTGGGCAATTACATCCTGATCAAGCTCTTGCGCATTCCGCCGATCATCGCGACGCTGTCGATGAGTTTCATCGTCCAGTCGGTGGCGATCTGGAGCAATCGCGGCCTGCGCATCAAGCCGCCGGAAACGCTGGCGGAATTTGCCACATCCGGCGTGTTCGGAATTCCCAACGTGGCGCTGGTGGCATTGATCCTGTCGGCCGTCGCCTGGGTGCTTCTGGAAAAGTCGATCTACGGACGCTGGATCTCGGCGATCGGGCAGAGCACGTTTGCGGCCCGCATGACCGGTATCCCGGTCGATGGCACGCGGCTTGTCACTTATATGCTGTGCGCGGTTCTCGCTTCCGTCTGCGGTTATCTGCTGGCGAGCTTCTCCGGAGGTGCTGCGCTCAACATGGGCTCGGAATACCTGCTGATGTCGATTGCCGTCGTGGTCATCGGCGGCACGGCGGTGGCCGGTGGAAATTCGAACATACCGGGCATCTGGGGCGCCTCGCTGTTCATGTTCCTGGTCGTGTCGATGCTCAACACCTACGGCTTCGGCGCCGGTGTGCGCCTGATCCTCACCGGTACGATCATCATCGCCGTCATTCTTCTCGCCGGCGGTCGGCAATCCGGCCGATAATCTTCAAACACTTCAGACAGTTTCAACCGGACGCAATGCCATGTCGCAGACATCTTCACCTTACGAAATCCACGACGACCGCTTCCGGCACCTGATCGTCCCGAGTTCAGGCCTGGAGGAACTCTATTCGGACTGCCGCTGGGCGGAGGGGCCTGTGTGGTTTTCCGATCTGCAATGCCTGATCTGGAGCGACATTCCCAACCAGCGGATGCTGCGCTGGGTGAAGGACGGCGGCGTTTCGGTGTTTCGCACGCCCTCCAATTTCGCCAACGGCAATACACGCGACCGGCAGGGGCGGCTTGTCTCCTGCGAGCATGGTGGTCGACGCGTCACCCGCACCGAGATCGACGGCTCGATCACCGTGCTTGCCGACAGCTACGAGGGCAAGCGGCTGAATTCGCCCAACGACGTGGTGGTACGCTCGGATGGCAGCGTCTGGTTCACCGACCCGACCTATGGCATCAAATCGGATTACGAGGGTTTTCGCGCCGAGCCTGAACAGGCGACCCGCAACGTCTATCGGCTGGATCCGCAAACCGGCGAGATCGATGCCGTGGTGACCGATTTCGGCCAGCCGAACGGGATTGCCTTCTCGCCGGACGAAACGATCCTCTATGTGGCCGACTCGTCCTCCAGCCATGACCCGTCCGCGCCGCGTCATATCCGTGCCTTCGATGTCGTGGACGGCAGGCAGCTTACAAACAGCCGGGTCTTCTGCGATATCGACAATGGCCTGGCAGACGGTTTCCGCGTCGATGTATCAGGAAATGTCTGGACGAGCGCCGGAGACGGGGTGCATTGCTTCGGTTCGGACGGCAAGCTTCTGGGAAAAATCCTGCTGCCGCAGACGGCGGCGAACCTCACGTTTGGCGGCCCGCGGCGCAACCAGTTGTTCATCACGGCAACGAAATCGCTCTATGCGATCTTCCTTGCAACAACGGGCGCCGGCGTTAGCTGAGCAAGTGTAAAATTAGCAAAACGCAATCCATGGTGAGGCAAGCTTCGGTTATTATTCAACAACCCGTCGCTCACCGCCAAGGAGCGTCATTCGGGAGGATTGGCTACCCGCCGTAGGCGGTCCTCCCGTCATTCACGCGTCACGCGATACCAGTCACGCGCTCCGCGAAAAATCAGCCAGCCGATACGTCCGCGTCCTGTTCTGCAAACATCATCTGCAGTTCCATCTGGACGGCATGCATGAACAGTGCGGCCTGCCTTGAGATTTCCTGGTCGTCAGCGCCGCGCTGGCGCATGGACCGTGCAAATTCCGCCATTTCCGTTCTCCAGAACTGGTTGGCGGCGTGGCCATGAAGATCACTCAGGGTTTCAGCACATCGTCTGACATCACCAGTGCGTCGATCGGCCGGGAACTGTAAGAGCGTCATTTCAACTCCGTAAATACCGGGCGAATCGCCCGTACTGAGCGAAACAATGAGCTTTACTCCTTCACAAAAGCTGAACGAGGCTCGCAGAGGTGCGTTCCCAAACCTCGCGAAATCGTTAATATATTAGTTTTTCTAGATATTCGGCGATTGCCATCGACGATGTCAGCCCGGGCGACTCTATTCCGTAGAGCGCCGCATACCCCGGGTGGCCCGTTTGCGTCGGTCCCTGAATGATGAAATCTCCCCCGCCGCCTCCCTTGGAACCGACGACCTTGGGGCGGATGCCGGAATAGGCGGGAACAAGCGTGCCATCGGCAAGGCCCGGCCAGTAACGGCGGATGGCGGAATAGAACTTCTGCGATCGATCGGGATCGACGTCATAGTCGATCGTCTCCACCCATTCGACGTCAGGGCCGAACCGTGCCTGACCGGCCATATCCAGCGTCAGATGTACGCCGAGCCCGCCGGGTTCTGGCACCGGATAAATCAGCCGTTGCGCGGGCGCGCGGGCCGAAAGCGAGAAATAGGATCCCTTGGCATAGTGGCGTTCGGGGATGGTCGCGGGATCGAGACCTTCGAGACCGGCGGAAATGCCCCACGCGCCAAGGCCTGCCGCGTTGACGACCAGCTTTGCATCGACATCGACAGGATCGGCCCCACCGACCGAGAGGCGTACCGAATCGTCCCGCAAGGTGCCGCCGAGAACCGGAGAGTTGAGGACGATGCTGCCGCCGTGGTTCTCGATATCGGCGATATAAGCTTCCATCAGCCGGTGGCTGTCGATGATGCCGGTCGAGGGTGAAAGCAGACCCTTGAAGCCGCGGATCTGCGGCTCCATGGCGGCCAGTTCCGCGCCGTCGACCAGCCGGCAATCCGCGACGCCATTGGCCCACGCCTGCTTCAGGAGCTTTTCGAGATAGGCGACCTCCGGCTCGCTTGCGGCAACGACGAGCTTGCCGCAGCGACGGTGGGGAATGCCGCGCTCATCGCAGTACTGGTAGAGACTGTGCTTGCCGGAGACCGATAGCGCAGCCTTAAGGCTGCCTGTCGCGTAATAGAGCCCGGCATGAATGACTTCGCTGTTGCGGGCGGAGGTAATGCTGCCAGTCAGCGCTTCGGCCTCGAGCACGATCACCTCGCGGCCAGAGAGTGCCAGGCGCCGCGCGATCGCCAGCCCCACCACGCCGCCGCCGATGACGACGCAATCGAGCTCCAATATTTCCGCCATGCCCACTCTCGCAGTTTCAAGCTTCCACGCAGCATGGCGGATGTTATACGAGAAATCCTGTGAGGCCAGAGGAGGAAAGCCAGTGCTGAAGATCGTATTCCTGGATCGCGACACGATCGGCCCTTCGGTAACGATCACCCGGCCGGGGTTTGCGCATGAGTGGGTGGAATACGGCAAGACGCCGGAAGATGAGGTCGCAGCGCGGATTGCCGATGCCGATATCGTCATCACCAACAAGGCGCCGGTGCGTGCCGCCTCGATCGCACAGGCCTCGCGGCTGAAGATGATCGCGGTCGCAGCCACCGGCTATGATGTGATCGATCTGGCAGCGGCCAAGGACCAAGGCATCGTCGTCTCCAACGTGCGTGGTTATGCGGTGAATACGGTGCCCGAGCATACATTCGCGCTGATCTTTGCGCTGCGCCGCTCGATCATCGGCTTCCGGCAGGACGTGATCGACGGCGAATGGCAGCGGGCGAACCAGTTCTGTTTCTTCAACCATCCGATCAAGGATCTTGCCGGCTCGACGCTCGGCATTTTCGGCGGCGGGACGCTGGGCAAATCCGTGGCGCTGATCGGCGAGGCGCTGGGAATGACGCCGCTGTTTGCTGCCCGCAAGGGTTCACCGGATGTTGCGCCCGGCTATACGGCGTTCGAGGAGGTGCTCGAGCGCGCCGATATCATCACCTTCCACATGCCGCTGACGCCCGAGACCCGCGACATGATCGGCATCGAAGAATTCCGCCGGATGAAACGCAAACCGCTGGTCATCAACACGGCGCGCGGCGGGCTGGTCAACGAGGCCGACCTGGTCACGGCACTGAATGAAGGGCTGATCGGTGGAGCCGGCTTCGACGTCTTGACGAAGGAGCCTCCGGCACCGGACAATCCGCTTCTTGCCGTTCTCGACCGGCCGAACGTGATCGTCACGCCCCATGTCGCCTGGGCAAGCGACGAGGCGATGCAATCGCTCTGGGCACAGGTCATCGACCATGTGGAGAATTTCGAAAGAGGCGCACCTTCCAACACTCTCTAGTCAGCGCGCCGGTGGGCGGAGGTCCTGATCAATGCAGAAAACAGAAGCCGTCACGCGTCGCAGTCTTGCGGATACCACGATGGAGGATGCAGCCGCCGGCTTCACCGAAGGCTTTCGCGGCTATGTCGTGAAGTTCACCATCTCCGCTGAAGCGTTTGCCCTGCGGATGGCGCGTGAAGATGTCGACCCTGAAGCCAGCGAGGTATTTTTTGACGGTGACAAGCCTGCCGGCGCATTGCTGATTGCGCGACGGGGGAAACGGTCCCGCGTCAGTGCGCTCGGCATTGGACCCACGATCCGCGGTCAGGGTCTTGGGACCCGCGTGATGACCGATGCGATCGGCTCCGCCAGGGCACGGGGCGACGAGGTGCTTCTCCTCGAAGTCATCGATTCCAATGTTCGCGCCCGCGATCTTTATCTGTCGCTCGGTTTCGAGACGTCCCGCAGGCAGGTCGGGTTTAGCCGCAGCCGGACACGGCCGGTGCCGGACGTGCAAGCAGCAGCCGAATGCGACCAGATGGAAGCGGCCGCGATGCTGTTCCGTTTTGCGGATGCACACCCGACATGGCAGACGGACCCTGCATGTTTCCGCCATCCCGGTTCGCCGATGAAGAGCTTTTCGATCGGGACAAAGGCGGTCGCATTGCTTGATGATACGAAGGACGACGTCCGGCTCTACGGGTTTGCGGTCGATCCTGCGGAACGGCGCAAGGGTCTCGGACGCGCCCTGGCCGACGGCCTCGCGGCCCGCTATCCCGGTCGCCGGCTTTATACGGCGGAGAATATCGCAGCTGGGTTGCTCGATCCCTTCATGCGACGCATAGGATGGCGGCGCAGCCGGCTGACGCAGTCGGAGATGGTGCTGAAACTGGATTGAGCGCAAACGCAAAAAGGCCCCGCACACGGCGAGGCCCTTCGATTAAAATTCGTTGCTGGAACGACTACATCCAGTATGGCGGGACGCCGTAGTAGTCGTAGACCGACTTGTCCTTGGCGCTGTAGAAGCTGTCGTCGTCGATATCCTTGTAGCGCGGGGCGCCGGAGATCTGATCCTTGGTGAGGTCGATCCGGTAACCGTCCAGCTCCTCGTCGTAGTGGAGCTTTTCCCACGGCAGCGGATAGTAGTCGTCGCCGATGCCGAGGAAGCCACCGAAGCTCAGGACTGCATATGCAACGCGGCCACCCATTTTCTCAAGCAAAATACGCGCAATCGAGCCGATCCGCTTGCCGTCGGCGCCGTAGACTGCGGTGCCTTCGACCTTGTCGCTGGCAATCAGCGAAACGGTGTCTTTGACATAAGGGTCCTGCCCCGCACGCGGTTCATTATGCATCATAACGCAACTCCTCTTGTCGTGTCGTTATGCTTGTAAAAACGGCCTGCACTTGAGGAGGTTCCGCAAATTGCCCGGAAAATCCCATTGGCTACACTTCGCGGTACGTTGACGCTTACGTCAAAGTTAGATAGCAATCACGATAGGTTGCGCTGGTCTGCATGGTCCGACGCATGGTAAAATCATCGACGAGGTTGGAGGAGGAGGAAGCCGCCAGCCAGCGCCTGGTGCGCGAAGATCGATAAGGGAGGAGACGCAGATGAGCGAATTGTCCAAGCAGCCCGTAGCGACCAGGGAAAAGATCTGGCTTGCCACCTACCCGCCCGGCGTACCGGCCGAAATCCCGCCCCTGTCACATCCGTCGCTCGGCGCCCTGTTTGAAGACAGCTGCGCCCGTTATGCCGATCGCCCCGCCTTTTCGAGCATGGGAAAGGCCATCACCTTCCGGGAGCTTGAGGCCGAGAGCCGCAAGATCGGCGCCTGGCTGCAATCGACGGGTCTGCAAAAGGGTGACCGGGTGGCGGTGATGCTGCCGAACATCCTGCAGAACCCCGTCGTCGTCTACGGCATCCTTCGGGCAGGCTATACGGTCGTCAATGTCAACCCGCTCTATACGCCGCGCGAACTCCAGTACCAGTTGAAGGATTCCGGCGCCAAGGCGCTGTTCGTGCTGGAAAACTTCGCCCATACGGTGGAACAGTCGCTGGCCGGCACCGATGTGACGCATGTGATCGTGGCAACGATGGGCGACATGTTGGGCCTCAAGGGCCATGTCGTCAATCTTGTCGTGCGACGGGTGAAGAAACTCGTTCCGAACTGGTCGCTGCCTTCGGCAATCACCTTCAAGCAGGTTCTGTCGGCCGGATCCGGCAAGACGCTAACGCCGCAGAATGTGGGACCGCAGGACATCGCGTTTCTGCAATATACGGGCGGCACGACGGGAGTTTCCAAGGGCGCGATCCTGACCCACGCCAATCTTCTGTCCAATGCATCCCAGATGGGCCTGTGGCTGGACACAGCCTTCCTGACCAAGCCGCGTCCGCCGCAGTTGCAGTTCCTCTGCGCGCTGCCGCTCTACCACATCTTCGCGCTGACGGTGAATTCGCTGATGGGGGTTGCGACCGGCAGCCACAATATCCTGATTGCCAATCCGCGCGATATCCCGGCCTTCGTCAAGGATCTGCAGAAATACAAGATCCACGTCTTCCCCGGGCTCAACACGCTGTTTAATGCGCTGATGAACAATGCCGATTTCCAGAAGCTGGACTTTTCGGCGCTGCTGCTTGTGTTCGGCGGTGGCATGTCGGTGCAGCGGCCGGTCGCCGAGCGCTGGCTTGAGATGACCGGTTGCCCGATTACCGAAGGCTACGGCCTGTCCGAGACGTCGCCGGTCGCCACCGCCAACCGGATGGATGTCCAGGGATTCACCGGCATGATTGGCTTGCCGATCTCGTCTACCGATATCTCGATCCGCGACGACGACGGGCTGGAGGTCGAACTCGGCGGCGTCGGCGAAATCTGCATCCACGGCCCGCAGGTGATGGCCGGATACTGGAACCGGCCGGACGAGACGGAGAAGGCGATGACCCCGGACGGATTCTTCCGCACCGGCGACATGGGCTACATGGACGCTGCCGGCTATATCAAGATCGTCGATCGCAAGAAGGACATGATCCTTGTCTCCGGCTTCAACGTCTATCCGAACGAGGTTGAGGAAGTCGTGGCGAGCCATCCGGGCGTGCTGGAATGCGCAGCAGTTGGCGTCAAGGACGAACATTCCGGCGAGGCGGTCAAGGTGTTCGTCGTGCGCCGGGATCCGGAACTGACCGAGGCCAATATCAAGGCGCACTGCATTGCCAACCTGACAAACTACAAGCGCCCTCGCTTTATCGAGTTCCGCGACGCGCTGCCGAAAACGAATGTCGGAAAAATTCTGAGGCGCGAGCTTCGGCAATAGCCATTCGTTGCGCGGCTGCGACAAGCGCTGCCCAACTGCCCCCGTCCGACGAGAGATCACCCGTTTGAGGTGGACCTTGGACGCCTGCTCCGTTAGCCGTTAAGGATAATTAACTTTTTGGCATGTGGAGTTCGCTTGGATAAAAGCGCTGGACCCTTTCGTTGCATCGTCATTGCTGCGCTCTTGGCAGCCGCCCTTTCGGGCTGCGCCGGGCGGCCTGAAGGCGTGCTCGTTCCAGCCGCGGCAGGGGCTGCGGAAACCAAGGGCATATCCAAGGTAGACGTTCTCGTCGCCACCACGCGCCGACCCTCCGAGACGCCGGGCGTGCTGTTTTCCGGAGAGCGCGACAAGACCCCGAGCGTGACCGAAATCAGCGTCTCGATACCCCCCGATTCAGTCCGCAAGATCGGCGAGGTCCAGTGGCCGAAAAAGATCGTGGCGGATCCGACCAAGGAATTTGCGACGCTTTCGGTCACGCCGCTCTCGCCGCAGCGTGCCAGTGAGTGGTTGCGCGGCAACCTGCCGAAAAGCCGACGGGTAATGGTGTTCGTGCACGGGTTCAACAACCGCTACGACGACGCCGTCTACCGGTTCGCCCAGATCGTCCACGACAGCGGAACCGATGTGGCACCGGTCCTCTTCACATGGCCTTCGCGCGGCAGCATCTTTGCCTATAACTACGACAAGGAAAGCACCAACTATTCCCGCGACGCGCTGGAAGACATGCTGAGCCGGCTTTCCAAGGATTCCCAAGTCAGCGAAGTGACGATCATGGCGCATTCGATGGGTTCATGGCTGACAGTCGAGGCGCTGCGCCAGATGGCGATCCGCGACGGTCGCGTGGCACCGAAGATCACCAACGTCATCCTTGCCTCGCCGGATCTCGATGTCGACGTGTTCACCAACCAGTTCTCGGCGCTTGGTCCCAAGCATCCGAAATTCACGTTGTTCGTTTCGCGCGATGACCGTGCGCTCAATCTGTCGCGACGGATTTCGGGCAATATCGATCGGCTCGGGCAGGTGGATCCGACCGTCGAACCCTATCGTACCGAATTCGAGAAGGCCGGTATTACCGTGCTCGATCTGACGGCGCTGAAGGGGAACGATCCGCTCAACCACGGCAAGTTCGCCTCAAGCCCAGATGTCGTGAAGCTGATCGGCAACCGGCTGATCGCCGGCCAGGAAGTGACCGACAGCGATGTCGGACTTGGCGAGCGCCTGGGTGCTGTGGCGCTCGGCACGGCACAGACGGTCGGCAGTGCGGCAAGCGTTGCCGTCTCGACGCCGATCTCGATCTTCGACCCGCGCACGCGGCGCAACTACGCCGAACAGGTGGATCGCTTCGGCCGCGCCATCGGCAACACGGCCGAAAGTGCCATCGTTCCGTAAGGCCAGAAGTCCAGGCACGCAGCGAACATCGCGCGCAGCGCTTGATTTGAACGCGAAAGCGAATAGGTTCCCACGCATCCATCCGAATGCGAGGAACGTCCATGCAGACCATCGTCAACGAGCTGAAATCCACTGCCGAGAAGACAAATGCCACGGATATCCGCGCGGCTTTTGCTGCTGATCCCGGCCGGTTCGGGAAATTCAGCGTCAGCTTCGACGACCTCACCATGGATTATTCCAAGACTGCGGTGAACGACGACATCCTCGCTTTGTTCGAGACGCTGGCCGAAGCTGCCGGTGTTGCGAAAAAGCGCGACGAGATGTTTTCGGGCGTCGCCATCAACTTCACGGAAGACCGTGCCGTTCTTCATACCGCCTTGCGCAACCGTTCCAACGCTCCGGTGATGGTCGATGGCAAGGACGTGATGCCTGATGTCAACGCCGTGCTTGCGGCGATGGGCAAATTCGCAGACGGCATCCGCTCCGGCAGCCTGAAGGGCGCAACGGGCAAGGCGATCACCGACGTCGTCAACATCGGCATCGGCGGCTCCGATCTCGGCCCGGTCATGGCTACGCTTGCACTTGCGCCTTTCCATGACGGCCCGCGCGCGCATTTCGTTTCCAATGTCGATGGCGCCCACATTGCCGACACGCTGAAGCATCTCGAGGCCGAAACGACGCTGTTTATCGTCGCCTCGAAAACCTTCACGACGATCGAGACGATGACCAATGCCGCCACGGCCCGCAAGTTCATCGCCGACAAGCTGGGTGACGATGCGGTGAAGCATCATTTCTGCGCGGTCTCGACGGCGCTCGACAAGGTTGCCGCCTTCGGCATCGACCAGGACCGGGTGTTCGGCTTCTGGGACTGGGTCGGCGGTCGCTATTCGATCTGGTCGGCGATCGGCCTGCCGCTGATGCTTGCCGTCGGTCCTGAGAATTTCGGCAAGTTTCTCGATGGCGCGCATGCGATGGATACCCATTTCCGCACGGCGCCGACCGCGCAGAACCTGCCGATGCTGCTTGGCCTGGTCGGCTTTTATCACCGCAACGTGCTGGATTACCCGACCCGCGCGATCCTTCCCTATGACCAGCGGCTGCTGCGCTTCCCGGCCTATCTGCAGCAGCTGGACATGGAATCGAACGGCAAGGGTGTGACGATCGATGGAACTCCGGTCGAAGGCAATTCCGGCCCGGTCGTCTGGGGCGAACCCGGCACCAACGGCCAGCATGCCTTCTACCAGCTGATCCACCAAGGCACGAGCGTCATTCCGGCCGAATTTATGATTGCAAAGACTGGCTTCGAGCCGGAGCTTCGCCATCAGCACGATCTGCTGATCGCCAATTGCCTGGCGCAGTCGGCGGCCCTGATGAAAGGCCGGACACTGGATGAGGCCAAGGCGCAGCTGGCAAAGGCCGGCATGGACGAGGCGAAGGCCAGCCACATCGCGCCGCATCGGGTCTTCACCGGCAACCGCCCGTCGATCACCTTCGTCTACGACAAGCTGACGCCGTTTGCGCTCGGCCGGCTGATCGCGCTCTACGAGCACCGGGTCTTTGTCGAAGGCGTGCTGTTCCGCATCAATTCCTTCGACCAGTGGGGCGTGGAGCTTGGCAAGGAACTGGCGACCGGTCTTTTGCCAGTCGTGCAGGGCAAGGCCGCCGCTGACGACCAGGACGGCTCGACGCAAGGTCTGGTGAAGGCATTGATTGGCTGAGACGCCTTAGGATGAGCCGGGTTCGCCCGGCTCATCCTTGATACCACGGAAGCGCATGCCGCACTCGTCGTGATTGGCGCTCCGAGCAACCAATAGCTCCTCACCGAGTTTGTGAAGGCGCGGACACTTCTGCCGTTGCTGGCGAAACGCCCATAGTCTGACCAGGAGCCAAGACAATGCAATCGATCGTCTTCATACAGCCGCTCGTCGCGCTCATCGCGGGGATTGTCATCCTTCTGATGCCGCGCATTCTGAATTACGTGGTGGCGCTCTATCTGATCTTCATCGGCGTTACTGGCCTTTGGCCCAATGTGATGCAAAACATCCCGATGCCAAATTAAGCCTGAAGTCCTGCCGCTGCTTCGTTCATCAACGAGGACAGTCGGCAGGCGACAAGGTCCTTCTCAGAGCCCGATCTCTTTCGCGAACGGCGGGTTTGCCCCTGCCCGCGAGACGGTGACTGCCGCAGCCTTGGCGCCGAGTGCCAGAAGGGCCGCGATCTGATCCTCCGACAGGCTTGCGATCTGCGGCTTGGTAAGGAGGTTCTGCATTTTCAGGGATGCCAGCACACCGGCGTCGAACGTATCACCGGCACCGACCGTATCGACCACCGTCACCTTCTCGCTCGGCACGGTCACCTTGTGATTGGCGGTGTAGCCGACTGCACCATCGGCGCCGCGGGTCACGACGACGAGCTTTGCGCCGTGATGCAGCCAGTGGCGGGCAAGCGTGTCCTCATCGCCTTCAAGGCCGAACCAAGCGAGGTCCTCGTCGGAGAACTTGACGATATCAGACATCGCCGCCATGCGGTTGATGCGGGCGAGATGCGAGGCCTTGTCCTTGATAAAGCCGGGACGGATGTTCGGATCGAGAGAGATGACGCGCTTGCCCTGCTCGCGGGCCATCAGTGCCTCGTAGGTCGAGCCGCACGGTTCCGGGATGAGGCTGATCGCGCCGAAATGCAGGGCTTCGCAATCGTCGCCGATCGCTGGCAGGTCGGCCTCGGTGATCATGCGGCCGGCCGTGCCCTCGTCATAGAAGGCGTAGGTGGCATGGCCATCGACCAGCTTGACGAAGGCAATGGTGGACGGGCGGGCGGTGATGGCACAGTAGCTGAAATCGACATTGCTGCCGCGCAGCGTGTCGCGCAGGACATCGCCCATCATGTCGTCGGCAAGGCCCGTGAAGAAGCCTGTGTCCACGCCGAGGCGCCCGAGCGCGATGGCCGTATTGAAAATGGCGCCACCGGCATAGGGCGCAAAGCCCTTCTCGCCAAGCGTGGTTTCACGCGGAAGCATGTCGATAAGAGCTTCGCCGCAGCACAGGATCATGGATTTCCTCCCAAGGAATTTGCCTGTTTTCGACAGGAATAAGCGAGCTTTTGTCCGTTGACCAGAGCAAAAGCTCGCGTTCCGCGAATGCTTAGCGGGGCAGTTCGCTGATGCCGCCGTTGCGGGCCGACCATGCCAGCGGGGCATCCAGAAATGCCTCGACTTCCGACAGCGTGTTCTCGTCGAACAGCTTCTGGTCGCGGGCGACCGAAAGCACGTTGCGCCATGTGGCAATGTGGTGGAACTGCACCTTGCCATCGGCAAACCGCAGCGCGCCTTCGTCGAAGATGCCGTAGTAGAACAGGGCCATGCCATGATCGACGACGCCGCCGGCAGCACGGATGGCATCGATGAACTTGAACATCGAACCGCCGGCCGTGGTCAGATCCTCGATCACGAGGACGCGTGAACCTTCGGGCAGGTTACCCTCGATCTGGGCGTTGCGGCCATGGCCCTTGGGCTGCTTGCGCACATAGATCATTGGCAGCGCCAGGCGGTCTGCCAGAAGGGCAGCGAACGGAATGCCGGCGGTCTCGCCGCCTGCGATGCAATCGAATTTTTCAAAGCCGGCGTCACGCAGAAGCGTCGACACGGCGAAATCCATGATGGTGGAGCGGATGCGCGGGTAGGACAGCAGCTTGCGGCAATCGATATAGACCGGGCTCATCATGCCTGAGGCAAACTTGTAGTGCTTTTCGGCATTGAAATGCACCGCACCGATTTCCCACAGCATCTTGGCCATGAGTTCGGCCATAACGCTACGGTCCGGAAATGTGGTCTGAATCATGCGCCCGCTCCTTTGCTCGATTCATCGTGTCGCAAGTCCCTGCGGAAAGGCCGCATGACATTCTCGTCGGAACTGCATCTAGAAACCACGCGCCGCAATATCAGCAAGCGGGAGACCGCGCCAGCGCAAGGCGGGTACGATTTACTGAATTCAGGCGTTTTCAGGCGCTTGTGCGATTTTCGCCCGACGACACTGACCGCAGGTAGCCTGAGACCTGGACGCGGTCACGCCCGGCCCGCTTTGCTTCGTAAAGTGCCGCATCGGCGAGACTGAGCACAGTTTCGAAAAGCACGCCCGATTGGGAACCCACCGCGATTCCGGCGCTGACCGTGCAGCGCACGCGGTCAACCCCGACCGTGATGTCACGGGCACCGAAACGATTGCGGATATCGTTGGCGATCCGCTCGGCGCGCCCCGGCAGAACATTGTCGAGAAGGACGGCGAATTCCTCGCCGCCCAGTCGCGCGGTGTTGGGGCCCGGCGTTTCCACCAGCAGATCCTCGGCAAAGATCTTCAGCACTTCATCGCCGACCGCATGACCGTACTGGTCGTTGATTGTCTTGAAACGGTCGATGTCGAACACGATGACCGCGGTGGAGGTGCCCAGCATCCGACCGCCGTTGCGCTCGAACATGGCGCGGCGGTTCATCAGTCCGGTCAGCGCATCGGTCATTGCCTCGCGCCGATGGAGCGCTGCCATGCGCCACTGGTGAAGCGCCAGCGAGAGCGCGCCGATGCCTGTCATGCCGGCGATGCAGATGCCGATATTGAGCGTCTCGGCCCAGTTGTTCGGGGCGTGACCCAGCACCCACTGCTGGTTGGCAATGAGGACGGATGCACACAGAACGAAGGAAAATCCGCTCATCGCATAAAGGATGGCCATGCCGGTCAGCGGACCGGGCGCTTCGCTGCGCGCCAGCCAGTATTGCCATGCCGTACCGCCAAGAAGCAGCGCTGCTGCAATGTTCATCAGGATGAAGCCCAGCCCGTCGAGACCGCCGATCATCAGCGGCAGCCCCGGGGCGATCGCCGCAAGCGCCAAAAGTGCGGCAAGCCGCCAGGGCTTTGCACCGGTGCGGAACTGGACGGAGGCACCGTAGATAACGCTGAGGCCGGAGATCATGAACACGTATGCGACGGATGCGGTCAGGGTACCGGCTTCGGCCGTGTAGAAGCCATAGGCGAAGATGCCGGTTACCGTCATGCTCAATGCGATGACCAGCGTCAGCAGGAAAGAATCGGTCCGCCTTGAAAACCAGGTGCCGAACAAGGTCACCATCAGGCACGCGGCAGAAACGCCGAGTGCAAGCAGAAGAGATTTATAGTCTAGCGTCATGCCGGCAAACTCTTCGGTGATCGAAGTCAGGTAACGGGCGGAAAACTATCTCCCGTTTGTCTCCAAATTATTACCAAGCAACCGTCAAGCTTAAATTTCCTGCCAAATGCCGCTTAGGTTTCAACGACTTCCCAGTGCAGCGGAAACATCGGATCAAACACGGTGATGAGGCCAGCCCCCGTGTCCCGTTTGTCCGGGAAAGCAACCGGATCAGCCTGGCGAACCATCGAGATGCGTTCTTCGTTGGGCGCCAGACCATACCAAGCCGGGCCGTTCAGCGAGGTGAAGGCTTCGAGCTTGTCGAGCGCGTTATCCTGTTCGAACACATGGGCAAGGCAGCTCATGGTGTTGAGCGAGGTATAGATGCCGGCGCAACCGCAACCGCATTCCTTCAGCGGATCCACATGCGGCGCCGAATCGGTGCCGAGGAAGAAGCGGGCATCGCCGGAAGTCGCCGCGGCTCTCAGTGCCAGGCGATGGTTTTCGCGCTTGGCGACCGGCAGGCAGTAATAATGCGGGCGGATACCGCCGACGAGAAGCGCGTTGCGGTTGATGATCAGGTGATGGGTGGTGATCGTTCCGGCCAGATTGGATTCGGCCGACTTGATATAGTCGATGCCGTCGGCCGTGGTCACATGCTCCATCGTCACCTTCAGTTCCGGCAGGCGCTTGCGCAGCGGATCGAGAACGGTCTCGATGAAGACGGCTTCGCGGTCGAAGATATCGACGTCCGGCGTCGTGACTTCGCCGTGTACGCAAAGCGGCAGGCCGATCTTTGCCATGCGCTCGAGCGCCGGCATCGCCTTGTCGAAATCGCGCACGCCACCATGCGAGTTGGTGGTGGCACCGGCGGGGTAGAGTTTGACTGCGGTGATCAGGCCGCTGTTCTTGCCGTCTTCGAGATCATTGGGATCGGTCTGTTCCGTCAGGTACAGCGTCATCAGCGGTTCGAACCGGTCGCCCTTGGGCAATGCCGCCATGATCCGTTCGCGGTACGCTCTTGCGTCTGCGGTCGTGACCACCGGCGGGACCAGATTGGGCATAATGATCGCGCGCGCGAAATGCCGGCTGGTATCGCCGATCACCCCTTCGAGAACCGCGCCGTCGCGCAAATGCAGATGCCAGTCGTCGGGGCGGCGGATACTGATGGTATTCATGGGGCCTCTGGGCGGTTGTTGGCGCTGGAAGAGTTCATCCCCCTTAGCATCAACATTCCGCTCAAAACAATCACCGCGACAACAAACTGACGCGGACGATAGTGTGGAACCCCATCACTACACGCCCCGATTACACGCAAATGTGCACAGGCTGGATACCATTTATCAATGAAAGCTTAAGATCGGCAGGAACCAGTCCGCATTTCCGGCGTTCGTCCACCAATCGAACAGTTCTACCAGCCGGAGCGAGAAGATGAAATCCCTTAATTCGAAAGTCAACAGGGGATTGGCAATTGCAGCAGGCGCTGCCGCAGCTTTCTGTGCATTGACGGTTTCCCTGAGTGCCCAGGAGCGTTCCAACCTCCTCGTGACTGTAGCTCTTCAGACCGAGTGCGACCAGCTTGCCGGCAGCCCGTTCGACGAGCAGCGCAATGGTTCATTTGCTCCGGTCGATATCGCAAACATCGACGTTAAGGCCGTTGATGCGTGCCGCACCGCTTACGAGGCGACCGGCAACCCGCGTTTCGCCTATCAGCTGGGCCGCGCACTCAACAATTCCGAACAGGCCGATCAGGCGATGACGGCTTATAATGTAGCTGCCGAAGCAAACTACCCTGCAGCCAAGGTTAACTTCGGCATGCTGATGGGCCGCCTGGGTGACGAGCAGCAGGAATTCCGTCTCTATACAGAAGCTGCAAACGGCGGTAACCGGCTCGCAGCCTACAATCTTGGCGTCGCCTATCGGGATGGCCTGGGAACTCAGGTCGACGTCACCAAGGCGCTCACTTGGTTTGAAAAGGCAGCTGCTGAAGGCGACGATACCGCTGCGTTCAACATCGGCGCGATTTATGACGAAGGCACGATGTTGCCGGCCGACGATCAGACGGCGATCGCCTGGTACGATCTGGCTGCACAGCGCGGCAATACCGATGCGATGATCAACCTCGGCCTGATGTACGAAAGCGGCGAGGGCATTACGGCCGATGCGCAGAAGGCGGTCGACCTCTATCGCAAGGCTGCCGAGAAGGGCGACCTGTTCGGCGCACAGAAGGTCATGGAATTCCAGGAACTCGGCATGATCCCAGCTCAGCCGAAGCAGGACATGAACGAGGTTATGAACACGCTGGTTCTGAAGCAGGGTGACATTGAAACTCCTGCCAAGAACGGCAGAGATATCTAAGACCGTCGAGACGACGCAAGGCTCGCCGACGGCCTCCGCTTAGATATCTCCGGCTGACGGACCCCAGACATCCGTCATCGCGAAACCATCGGCCAGTGGGTCGAACGGATCAAGCGCGATCTGGTGCAGACCAAATGTAAAACCGCGTCCCGCTATCGTCGGAATGATCGCAGTTTTACCGGCAACCTTCGTTTCGGCAGCCAATCCCACTTCGAACTGAGTGCCGATGATGGAGCGCGAGATGAAGCTGTCTCCGACCTTTGCCCTGCCGCGCGCGTGAAGCGTTGCGAGATTGGCCGAGTTGCCGGTGCCGCAGGGCGACCTGTCTGCCCGGCCCGGCCACATGGTCGTGCAGGTTCTGACCGTGCCATCCGCTTCCGTATCGCGAAACATCACATAAGCAACGCCGGAAATTTCGGGAATTTCAGGGTGTACGACCTCGACCTGCCGGTTGACCAGATCCTTCAGGATCATGCCGGCCTTGACCAGTTCCGCGGCATTGCCCTTCTCGATCTTAAGGCCGATCTGGTCGACATCAACCAATGCATAGAAGATGCCGCCGTATGACAGATCGAGCGTGATATCTCCCCATTGCGGTGTGCTGATCGTCACATCAAGCTGATGGACGAAGGACGGCACCATGGTGAGCTTCACCTTCTCGCATCGTCCGTCGCGGCAGGTAGCAACGGCCCTGACGAGGCCCGCAGCCGTTTCCAGCGTCACGACCGTCTCGGGCTCCTTCATCTCGACGATACCGGCTTCCAGAAGCGCGGTGGTGGCGCAGATGGAGTTGGACCCGGAACTGGCATGCGCCTGATCCGGCTGGAGAATCACAAAGGCTGCATCCGCATCCGGATGCTTCGCCGGCAGCAGCAGGTTGACGGAACCGATCGGGGCGCCACGCGGTTCCAGGCAGAGGAAGCGGCGCAGTTCGTGGCCCTTGGGATCGGAATTCAACCAGGCAAGCTGGGCTGCGACCGTATCGCCCGGGATCTTGGGGACGCCACCGATTGCGACCCGTCCGATCTCACCTTCGGCATGGACATCCAGCAACTGGATCGTGCGTTTCCATCTCATGTTTCGCCCCTGACGCGCTTGAACCTTTTGCCGGATCTCACCGGCCTGATCTCTTTGAAACCGGCCTCAGCGAAGCCAGAGGTACCGGAAGCCCATGTTTCGGTCCGGCGCGCGATGATACGGAACGAGCCTTGTCCGGAAATCGGTGGCGGAAAGACCAGTCGCGCTTTCCAGCATTGCCGCATCGAGTTTCGGCTCGACAACGGCACCGTCTCCATCCGCCTCGATCACGAGGACCGGCGGCGCGAGATCCCGCATCGCGCGCTTGCCCGATGCACTGTCGATGTCGAACACCGGTACATCGGGAAACTGCATGCGGATATTGCCGGAAAGATGCATCCCGAGCGCCAGAATGGTTGCCGGGCGATCCTCGGTGCGGATCTGCTTTGCCAGGTCAGCAAACGGCATATTGATACGGCCCGGAGGTCCAAGCAGGCCTGCCGTCAGAACCTTTGCCGGCCCCGGTACCAGCACGACCACCATGATCACCAGAAACACGGGGACCAGCCGTTTGAAACCCAAACCAAGGTCGGCCCCGGCGCGATCGAATTTCAGCAGCAGATACAACGGCAATGCCAGCAGATAAGGGTCGAGCCAGCGCTCGGTGATCCGTGTCGTTCCAGCCACGAGGACGACCGCAACCACGCCGATCAGTGAGAACAGCATGATGCGGCCAAACAGCGTGGTCCAGCGATCCCCTGCCCTGACCGCCCGCTTGACCGAAGACTTGAATGCAAGTGCCAGCACGACGACAGCCAGTGCGCCGAAGGCGAGGCAGGCGACGAGGAGCGATCCGAGCGCCTTGGTGACGCGGAAAATACCCTGCGGCGCATCCGACTCAACCATTTTGCCAAGCGTGCCACGCGTTGCGAGATCGAGATTGCCGAGAAGCCAAACCGCGTGCGGCAGGACGATGGCAATGCAGATGACGGCGGCGAGCAGCATGCGCGGATCAAGAAGACGCGCGCGCCAGTCCCGATCGAGCGCAACCGCCACGATCGTCGCGGCAGGAAGGATGACGAAATTGTACTTCGAGATCGTACCGATCCCGATCGCAATGCCGATGATCGCATATCCCTGCCAGTCAGGACGCACCAGCGTGCGGCAAAGACCGTAGAAAAACAGGGAGGTCGCCATCAGGAGCGCGATCGTGTGGGTAAGATCCTGCTGCGGCATGAAGGAAACCTGCGGCAGCAGCGTCAGGCTGAGCATGGCAAGGCCGGCAAAGCTGCGGCTGACCTGCAGTTCCCGCGCGGCAAGGCCCATGAACAGATAGACCAGGAACAGCATTCCGAACCGGGGCAGCGCCAGCGACAGCAGCGAGATGTCGAGTGCGCCAACGAACAGGTTCTGTACCCAGTTGTAGAAAGGCGGCTGCGGTCCGTAGCCGAGCAGCCAGAACTGCGAGTTGAGCGACTGCTCAGCCTCGTCGAGCGTCAACGAATTGGGAAGCGACACGCGAATGGCGATGCTGAGTATGAAGTAGATGCCGAACAACACCGCGACCGGCTTCACACCGCTGGAAAGAAAGCCGGAGATGCCCCCACTAGCGCCGGAGCCACCGTCTCTCGATGACAGCATGTTTGCGTTCTGCATGGTTCTCGCTCCGAATTGACGGAACAGCAGGTCGCATATCCCCTATCGACAAATCAACAAAAATGATTGCCGGCGGACCGAGAGTTGAGAGAACATTTTTGGGAAGAAGAGAATGGCGCACCCGAAGAGATTCGAACTCCTGACCCCCAGATTCGTAGTCTGGTGCTCTATCCAGCTGAGCTACGGGTGCGTCTGCAAGCAGTGTGTTTTGCTTGCGTGGCGATCCTCTAAATGCTGCGGCAAAGGATTGCAAGCGATTTTCGGTCAGCGACTGTCATTTTCATGTCAAATAGTTCGCAAGCCCCTGAATTTGCGTGATTTTGCGATCAGGCGCGGGCGCGGTAGTCGTCCAGCGATACGGGACGATCGGGAATTTCGATGCGGAACTGAGTACCCTCGGTCGGCTTTTCCACCAGCGCAATCGTGCCGCCATGGGCAAGGACAAGCTCGCGTGCGATCACCAAGCCAAGACCGGTGCCGCCGGACCGGGCCGAACCGCGGAAGGCCGAGAACAGGTTCTCGCGGGCCTTGCGGGGCATGCCGGGGCCGGTGTCGTCAATCATGATGCTGACGACGCTGCCGACCCTGTGGGCTGAGACCGTGATGCGGCGCGCAATCGACTTGTCGTCCGGCTCGAACGTCACCAGCGCCTGCAGCGCGTTGCGGCAGAGGTTGTGGATCACCCGGAAGATCTGTTCGCTGTCGCAATCGACCTCGAGATCGACGGCGATCTGATCGTGAAATTCGATGCCGGCATCAGGATCGATGGCCAGGATGTCGCGGACTTCCTGGAAAAGTTCGGCGAGAAGAATCCGGCGCCGCTTCGGCGCGGCTTCCGAGGCCTGCCCGTAAGCCAGCACTTCGGTCGTGTAGCCGACGGCGCGGTCGATCGTGCGCAACAGTTTTGGTGCGAAGCTGCGCACCATCGGATCTTCGACATCGGTCAGGCGGTCCGACATCAGCTGCGCTGACGCAAGGATGTTGCGCATGTCGTGGTTGATCTTGGAGACGGCGAGACCGAGATCGGCCAGGTTGCGCTGTTGTTTCAGCGTCCGCTGCAGCTCAGTCTGCATGGCCGACAAATGCCGGCCGGCGACGGCGAGCTCGCCACGAGACCGGTCGGCAGTAAACACACGCGCAGGATCTTCCGGCTGCTCGGAAAATTTCTGCATGCTTTTCGTCAGGCGCCGGATCGGCAGGATCATCATGCGGTTGATGGCGAGGAAGATAAGAACTGCCGTGATGATCGAAATCAGCAGCGACAGGAGAAACATCATCTTCGCGTATTTGAGCATATCCTTGCGCAGAGCATCGTCGGTCATGACCAGTTCGATGATCATGTCACTTTCTCCGATCGGGCCGTAGATGCGCATGACGCGTCCGCCGCCCAAAAACAGCGTGTCCAGCGCGTCGCGCATCGTCACCAGAAGCGGCGTATCGGTCAGATCATACTGCTCGTCGATCTGCGGCGGCACATCGACTGCTGCCAGCAGGCGCGAGGTCCCGTCCTTGCGCAGCGCAATCACCTTGGTTCCTGTGGCAAGAAGCGTGTCGTCCTGCACGGCGCGGGGCAGTTCCGCCGGTTGAAGTCCGTCGATGACGATTCCGGCCGCAGCGGCAGTATCCAGCCGGTCACGCAGCCAATTCATCCGCATGCCGGCAACAGACGGCATGAAGATCAGGATTTCGGCCAGCATCACGAAGACGATCGTCAGCCAGAGAAGACGACCGGAGAGCCCACGGAAAAGCTGCGGCATCTGCTCGGCAGACGCCCTGGAGGCTGCTCCGGTCTGCGCCGATTGCTCCTGCTTTGGAGTTTCGGCCGCATCATCCATGTGGCTCGTCATCGTTATCTCGCCTGTCCAGCCGTTCGGTGGTGGCTGCAATCATCTGCATATTCTAGCTTTCTGGCGCATTTTTTCCACCCCCCAACCGGAAGTCGGCCTTGGAGCGTTTCCTGGGCTAGATTGAAGCACGACAGAACCGACAAAAACAAAGGGCCCGGATGGACGATACCACCTGGGCCCCTGTTCGCTTGCACGGGTGGTTCGGCTCAGAATTCTTCCCAGTCCGCGCTTGCCGACGGCGCCGCTGCCGCAGCGGCGGATCCGCCGCCAAAGGCGCGGGCGATCGATTTGGTCATGGTCTTGACCGGGGACACGCGGGCCGCCGGTGTTCTTGCAGTGGCAGAACCGGAAGCGACCGCGACGGGCGCACGATGACCCGACGATTCGCCGTCGATCCGGAACTTGGATACGAGTGCGAAAAGATTGTCCGCTTCACCGGAAAGCCTCGAGGTCGCGGCGGATGTTTCTTCCACCATCGCGGCATTTTGCTGCGTCACCTGATCCATCTGGTTGATGGCGCTGTTGATCTCCGCCAAGCCGGTCGCCTGCTCGCGCGATGCAACGGCGATCGAGTTGATGTGATCGTTGATGCTGATGACGCGGGATTCAATGTCGGACAGGGCATGGCCGGTGTTCTGGACGAGCCGCACGCCGGCCGCCACTTCGTCACCGGACTTGCCGATCAGCGCCTTGATATCCTTGGCCGCACTGGCCGACCGCTGCGCCAGTTCGCGCACTTCCTGTGCGACGACGGCAAATCCCTTGCCGGCTTCGCCCGCACGAGCTGCCTCGACACCGGCGTTGAGCGCCAGGAGGTTGGTCTGGAAGGCGATCTCGTCGATGACGTTGGTAATCTGGGCAATCTCGCGCGATGCCTGCTCGATACGGCCCATGGCGTCGACGGCGCTGCGCACCACCTCACCGGACTGCACGGCACTGGTCTTGGCTTCGCTCACCATCACGGTCGCCTCGGTGGCCCGCTCGGTCGAGGTCTTCACCACGGCCGTGATCTCGTCGAGTGCCGCCGAGGTTTCTTCGAGAGCCGCTGCCTGCTGCTCGGTGCGCTTGGAGAGATCGTTGACGGCGGAGCTGAGTTCGGATGCCCCGTCGTTCATCGCGCCGGTTCCGGCACGGATGTTGCGCATGGTGCCACGCAGCGTGTCCATCGTCGCATTGACGTTCTGCTGCAGTTCGGCAAAGGCGCCCTTGAAATGGCCGGCCATGCTGTCGTCGAACTTGCCTTCCGCCAAGCTGCCGATGACACGGCGCGTTTCCGCCACGCCTGCATCGACACTTGAGACAAGCTGATCGACATTGCGTGCGAACCGGTCGAGGTTTTCATCGCCCCACTGCTTGTCGATGCGCCGCGAAAAATCACCTTCGACCGCTGCGCCGACGACGTTGGCCATGCGCGCCTGGAGATCGTCGTTCTTCGATCGCATCTCTGCTTCGGCACCGCTCATCCGCGCCACCTCGAGGCCGTTCTTCTTGAACACGCCGACAGCCTCCGCCATGTCTCCGATTTCGTCGGCACGACCGGCAAAGGGCACAGCTGCAGCGTAGTCGCCGGTGGCCAGTTGCTTCATCGAAGACGTAAGCTCGAGAATCGGCTGGCTTATCTGCTTGCGACCGAGCGAAATGCCGAATGCAAGACCACCCATCACACCCAGCAGGGTAGCACCGAGCACGCTGTAGAAGATCATGTCGCCAAAGCCGTCGATTTCGGCGCTGAGCTTGTCCATCGCCGCCTGGTCGATCTTGACGATTGCGTCGATCTGCTCCTGGTAAGCCTTGCGGTTGGCGCGATTGGCGTCGTTATTGCCCTGAACGTTGGCGGCCTGTGGCCCTTCGGCCTGGCCGAGACGCGCAGTCTCGGAGCGGAAGGCCTTAAATTCCTGGAAGCGCGCGACGAGTTTGTCGAAGATTTCCTTCTCCTCCGCCGGGACGGTCGGCCCCCAAGCGGCGATGAGCTTCTCGATTTCGGCAAGCGATTTCATGATACCATCGCCGAACGGCTTGGCGCTTGCTGCGTCCTTGGCTGCATAGACGCCCCGCGCATCCATAACAACGGCCGTCACCATGCGGTTAAGATGCTCACCCTGGTACACGCGCTGCGCAACAGCAGCATAGTCTCTAGTCTGTTGATTGTATTTCTGGACTGCGAAGAGCGATATGCCACCGATGACACAGGTTACAACGCTCATTACACCAACGAGCATGTTGATCTTGGCTCTTATCTTCACAATGCATTCCCCCGAAGCGACAAATTAAAAAATGCGGAGGGCCCTAAACCCCTACATCTTGATGGTGCGAGAAATAGCACTGAGAGATTAACATTTGTTGATGATCAAAAGCTCAATTAGTGAGCGCCTGCCTAGTCTAGCGCTGCCTCGCAACTGACTGAAGTCTCCCGAATCCACGAAAATACATGGGGTCTACTCCGGGAAAGCACGGTTTTCATCCGTCAGGCTTACAGGACATGGAAAGCCCGTGTGGACACAAGCCTTAACGCGACATCCAGAATCCAGCCAACTTCGTCAGACACTTGCCCGGAACCGAGCGCAATCGCGGTGCTGCGATTGACTTTTCGCGCCTCTTCCCCTTATAAGCCGCGCACGTTCACAAGGCTCCCAGTCGCACTGCGGCCGGCGCCCGAACGTTTCCTAAACGCTCTTGCTTTTAACGAAGCAAACTTCAAGAAGGGCCGCACACCGCGGTATTAAAAAAATGAAGCGTACCTACCAGCCGTCCAAGCTTGTTCGCAAGCGTCGTCACGGCTTCCGCGCCCGTATGGCAACCAAGGGTGGCCAGAAGGTTCTTGCCGCTCGCCGCTCACGTGGCCGCGCTCGTCTCTCGGCTTAACGCCGGGATGCCCGGATAGCGGGCGATGACGACCGAACCTACGAACAAGAAGACTGCCGGGCGGCTGAAAAGCCGGCCGCAGTTCCTTGCCGTGCGAAAGGGTGAAACCCGACGCGGCCGGACTTTCCTTCTGGAAGTCCTTGATCGACATCAGCCGGACGAAGCGCCGCGGGTCGGATTTACTGTTACCAAGAAGCATGGCAACGCGGTTGAACGAAACCGCATGCGCCGCCGCCTGAAAGAGGCGGTTCGGCACTCAGCCGCATTTGCAATGAAGAACGGACACGACTATGTCATTGTCGCGCGGAGGGAGGTCCTCAAGACCCCGTTTGCAGACATGACGGCACAGCTCATCGAGCGCATCGAAAGCCTGCCGAAATCGAAGCGGTCCGAGGAGACCCTTTCCAGGAAAGCATGATGGAAAAAAACCGCAATTACTTCATCGCGATCGCACTTTCTGTGATGATCGTCCTTGCCTGGCAGTTCCTCTATATGAACCCGAGGATGGAAGCTCAGCAGCGCGCCGACGAAGCACGGCTTGCGCAGCAGCAGCAGACCACCGAGCAGGCCGGACAGAACTTCACGCCGGAAAGCCCGGGCGCTGCAACCTCGACCGGCAACCTTCCTGGCGCAAACCAGGCGCAGGCGACGGCTACCCGCGAAGAGGCGCTTGCAAAGTCTCCGCGCGTTGCGATCGAGACCGCGGCCGTTTCCGGCTCCATCAACCTGGTCGGCGCTCGCTTCGACGATCTGAAGCTTCGCGAATATCATGAGACGGTCGACGACAAGAGCCCGATCATCACGCTATTCTCCCCGGCCGATACCAGAGACGGCTATTTCACCGAGCTTGGCTACATCGGCAGCGACACCAGCGGCACCGTACCCGGTTCCGGCACGCGGTGGACGCTTGCTGGCGGCGACCGGCTGACGCGCGAAACGCCGGTGACGCTGTCGTTCACGAACGACAAGGGCATCGTCTTCAACCGCACCATCGCGATCGACGAACACTACATGATCACGGTCAACGACAAGATCGACAACCCGACCCAAGAGCCGGTTTCGATCTCCTCCTATGGCCGCGTGACCCGTTACAACAAGCCGGCAACGCCGTCCGTCTGGGTCATCCACGAAGGCTTCATCGGCGTTCTCGGTGCAGACGGCAGCCTCAGCGAACATACCTATCACAATATCGAGGAAGAGGCTGTCGCCAACACGAAGGCGACCGGCGGCTGGCTCGGCATTACCGACAAATACTGGGCCTCGACGATCGTGCCGCCACAGGCGATGCCGTTCGAATCCCGCTTCACGCATTTCACCGACGGCCAGCCGCGTTACCAGGCGGATTACAAGGGCGACGCGCTTTCGATCGCTCCCGGCCAGTCGACAGAGCTGAAGAGCCTCGTGTTTGCCGGCGCCAAGGAAGTTCCGCTGATCGACCAGTATGTCGAGCAGCTCAAGATCCCGCATTTCGATCTGGTGATCGACTGGGGCTGGTTCTACTTCATCACCAAGCCGATGTTCAAACTGATGGACTTCTTCTTCCGTCACGTGGGCAATTTCGGCGTGGCAATCCTTTTGACAACCGTCGTCGTCAAGCTGCTCTTCTTCCCGCTGGCGAGCAAGCAGTATGCCTCCATGGCCAACATGAAGCGCATGCAGCCGCGGATGGAAGAGCTGAAGGCCAAGCACGGTGATGACCGCATGGCCCTTCAGCAGGCGATGATGGCGCTCTACAAGGAAGAAAAGATCAACCCGATCGCCGGTTGCTGGCCGGTGGTGCTGCAGATCCCTGTCTTCTTTGCGCTCTACAAGGTGATCTATACCACCATCGAAATGCGGCATGCGCCGTTCTTCGGCTGGATCCAGGACCTTTCCGCGCCGGACCCGACATCGCTGTTCAACCTGTTCGGTCTTCTGCCTTACGACGTCCCGCATTTCTTGATGATCGGCGTCTGGCCTATCATCATGGGCATCACGATGTTCATCCAGATGCGCATGAACCCGACGCCGCCGGATCCGACACAGGCGATGATCTTTACCTGGATGCCGCTGGTCTTCACCTACATGCTGGCGTCCTTCCCGGCCGGTCTCGTGATCTACTGGGCATGGAACAACACGCTTTCGGTGTCGCAGCAGGCCCTGATCATGAAGCGCCACGGCGCCAAGATCGAGCTGTTCGACAACATGAAGGGGCTGTTCAAACGAAAGCCCGCGGCGTCCAAATAGCTATTCTTCAGAAACCCCGGTTCGCCGGGGTTTTTCTTTGGCCGATTGAGAGCCTAGCGAGCGGAAAGCGACATTGGCTGACGTGGGTGGATCAGTCCCGCCTTTGGGCCGGCGCTAGGTTGCCCGAGGCAAGTTCCGCAAGCAGAGTAGAACATGCTGACGCTGGAATTGCTCCAGCAACCGGAACAGTCCTATGCCCGCGCCCTTCCCGCCGCCTACCCCACCGGGTCCACCCTTGGCCGGCACGATCCCCGCGAGCCTTCCCGGCTCGGAATACCGTATCGGCGCCCTGCTCGTCTTCGGCTCTGCTTTTGCCTGGAGTTTCGGCGGTGCGATCGCCCGCTTTCTCGATATCCCCGACAGCTGGACGATCGTGTTCTGGCGCAGCCTGTTCGGCACCCTGTTCCTGCTCGCCTTCATGCTGCTGCGCGACGGGCCGCGCGGCACGGTGGCGCTGTTTCGCAGCATGGGCTGGCCGGGCCTTTCGGTCGGCCTCTGCTTCATGGTGGCGTCCACCTGCTTTATCATATCGATCCAGTATACGACCGTCGCCAATGTGGTGCTGCTCGGTGCCGGTGTGCCGCTGTTTGCGGCGCTGATGGTCTGGCTGTTTTACGGCGAGCGCATATCGGGCGTTACCTGGCTTGCGATCGGCACCGTGATCGTCGGTGTCGGCATCATGGTATCGTCCTCGTTTACCGGAAAGGTCTCGCCGCTCGGAGACGGTCTGGCGCTGATCATTCCGCTGGTGTTTGCGCTGGCGACCGTCATCACCCGCCGTTACCCGCATGTGCGGATGACACCCGCCACCTGCTTCGGATGCTTTGCAGCCGGCATGATCGCGCTGACGATGTCTTCGAACCTCGCGGTCACCCCGGGCGAACTCGGTATTCTCTTCATCTTCGGTGCGCTCAATCTCGGGCTCGGCATGGCACTGTTCGTCACCGGTGCGCGGCTTATCCCCTCAGCGCTGGCTGCCCTGCTCGGCACTGGTGAAACCGTTCTCGGGCCCGTCTGGGTCGCCGTGATCCACGGCGAGATCCCGGCACCGCGCACGATCGCGGGCGGGGTGCTGATCCTTGCCGCGCTCATCACCCATCTGACCTTCGAGTTTCGTCGCCAGAAGAGACAGAACCGGTCGAACGCTTGACATATGGGGCTAAAACCCGGAAGCGATGTCCTTGAATTGAAGACAGGACGACGAGACCATGGCCGCAGACCATAATTCCGAGGAAAAGACGCTGTTCGGCCGCGCGTGGATCTTTATCCGCGGCGTGCCCTCGATGGAGTTTCTGCCGCCGGAAGGACCGCTTGAGATCGCGTTTGCCGGACGCTCGAATGTCGGCAAGTCCTCGCTGATCAATGCGCTCGTGGGCTACAAGGGGCTGGCGCGCACATCCAACACGCCGGGCCGCACACAGGAACTGAACTATTTCGTGCCCGACGGCTATTCCGGCCAGGCAGGCGACCTGCCGCCGATGGCGCTGGTTGACATGCCCGGCTACGGCTATGCGCAGGCGCCGAAAGAAAACGTCGATGCCTGGACGAAGCTCGTGTTCGATTACCTGCGTGGCCGTGCCACGCTGCAGCGCGTCTATGTGCTGATCGACAGCCGCCATGGCATCAAGAAGAACGACGAGGACGTGCTCGACCTCCTCGACAAGGCCGCCGTCTCCTATCAGATCGTCTTGACCAAGACAGACAAGATCAAGGATCCTGCGGTTCCGAGGCTGATTGCCGAGACGCTCGAAAAGATCCGCAAGCGGCCCGCTGCCTATCCGGAAGTGCTGTCGACATCGTCTGAGAAAGGCCGCGGCCTGGACGAGCTGCGCGCCGAGATCATGAAGACCATCGGCCGGTAAATCTCCCGAAACGAAAAAATCCGGCCGCCTGTGACGGGCGACCGGATCTTTATGCGACGCTTCGACCTGTTTGGGTCAGCCGTTACATCTTCGGCAGCAGAACCTTGTCGATGACGTGAATGACGCCGTTCGACTGCTTGACGTCGGCGATCGTCACAGTGGCCACACCACCGGTTTCGTCGGTGAGCGTGATCTTGCCCATGCTTTCCTTGGCCTTCAGAACGCAGCCGCCGACGGTCTTGACGTCATGCGTGCCCTTGTCGTCCTTGATCATCTTTTCGATCGCGGTCGACATGGCGTTCGCGGCCACCACGTGGCAGGTAAGGATCTTGGTCAGCTGCGCCTTGTTTTCCGGCTTCAGCAGGGTTTCGACAGTGCCCTTCGGCAGCGCAGCGAAGGCTTCGTTGGTGGGCGCGAACACGGTGAACGGACCTTTGCCCTGCAGGGTCTCGACGAGGCCCGCAGCCTTCACGGCGGCGACCAATGTCGTGTGATCCTTGGAGTTCATGGCATTCTCGACGATGTTCTTGTCTTCATACATGGCAGCGCCACCGACCTTCGGGTTTGCGGCGTAGGCGCCGGCAACGGAGGCGGACAGGATTGCGGCGCATGCGGCAAGGCGGATTGCGGATTTAAACATTGTTCTCTTCCTCTCTACAGCCTGAACGACCCCGGCGCTGAAGGCGCCTCCCAGGTCCGGCTTTCCCTCTGTGGGGACATGGCTAGAGACGAGAGGAAAGCGGGAAGAGTTTCAAAGGCTGGCGACGCGAAGACAGAAATCCGCTATGCCTTTGATTTAGCATCCCTTAATTAGAGATCCCGGATCTTTCCGACGGCGAGAACCGGCCCGGTCCGGTGACCGGTCGGCGAGCCGCCCAATGGTTCAAGGCTGACGGCGAAGGACGCGCCGTTCTCGACACGCTTGCGATGCCCGGCCGGCACTTCGATCGTGTCGCTGCCGCTTTCCGGCAGGATACCGAGCGAGATTGCTTCTTCACCGCTGCCGGGGACAAGCCACAGTTCGAGCGAGCGGCGTTCCGCCGTCGTTGCGGCAACAGGCGTCAGCTGCAAGCGACCGCTGGCACCGTCGTACCGCGCCCTCAGGCCGAACGCATTGCCCTCGCCGCTCATCTCGGCGACCAGTTGCTTGCCCGGCGCAGAGCCACCCACAGGTCCGCCGATCCAGCCCGTCGACAAGGACGCGTATGTCACCAAAAGGGCAATCGAGGCGAATGACAGGCCGCGCCACAAAAGCAGCGAGTTCCACCATCCACCGCGTGCCAGCTCGTTTCCGAAACCGTTCTGGGCGAAGACGCGCTTTTCGATCCTGGCGTAAACGCCTTTCGGCGGACGTTCCTCGCCGTATTCCGCATCGAGGTCGGAAGACAGGTTTTCCTGCCAGCGCATCACCATGGCCGCAAAGGCCGCATCACGGACGATGCGATCCTCGACGCGGCGGCGCTGGTCAAGCGGCAGGACGCCGAGCACATATTCGCCAGCCAGAAGCTGGTCGCGGGAGCGATCGTTTTCGCTTTGGTCTGGTGTCGTCATCGGTCCAGGCACTCCCTCAGCTTGAGAAGGCTGCGCCTCAGCCAGGTTCGCATCGTATTCAGCGGCACGCCATGGCGTTCCGCCAGTTCCTGATAGGTCAGGCCTTCGACATAGGCGCTTTTGACCGCCCCTGCGCGGTCAGGATCGAGCTCCTGCATGCAGCTGTCAATACGCCTTCCTTCACCGCGCATCACCGACGCCTCCTCCGGATCAGGACCGAGGTCGGCGATATCCGTCCTGTCTTCCAGAGCGTCCGTCACGGGCCTGCGGGCACGAAGGCGGTCGATCGAATGGTTTCGGGCGATTGCGACGAGCCAACCGGCTGCGCTTGTTCCCGAAGGGGCAAACCGATCGGCTCTCTGCCATATCCGCACGAAAATCTCCTGCAGGGCATCTTCTGATTCGGCCCTATCCTTCAGGATACGCAGGCAGACTGCGAATAGTTTCGGCGAAACGCCGGAATAAAGCTTTGTGAATGCCGTCCGGTCGCGCAGTCCTACGCGGCCGATCAATTCGGCAATCTCGCGATCACTCACCAAAACCAAAGCCTCCCCATGCGGCACAAGACGCAACGCATCGCCGCCACATACACGCCTGACCGTAATTTTGCTCATGAATTATTTGATCTGTCAAAAACATGCGTTAAAAGGCCCCACACATTTCCCCAGAGGTATTTCCATGACGGCTTCGGAAAGCGAACTTCAGGCACAACTTCTGGCACAGGCGCTGCCCTATATGCAGCGCTACGAGAACAAGACGATCGTCGTCAAATACGGCGGCCATGCAATGGGCGATATGGCTCTGGGCAAGGCGTTTGCGGCGGATATCGCCCTTCTCAAGCAGTCCGGCGTCAACCCGATCGTCGTTCATGGCGGCGGCCCGCAGATCGGCGCGATGCTGACCAAGATGGGCATCGAATCGAAATTTGAGGGCGGGCTTCGCGTCACCGACGCAAAGACGGTCGAGATCGTCGAGATGGTCCTGGCCGGATCGATCAACAAGGAAATCGTCGCGCTGATCAACCAGACCGGCGAATGGGCGATCGGGCTCTGCGGCAAGGACGGCAACATGGTGTTTGCCGAAAAGGCCAAGAAGACCATCATCGACCCTGATAGCCACATCGAGCGCGTGCTCGACCTCGGCTTCGTCGGCGAGGTTGTCGAAGTTGACCGGACGCTGCTCGACCTGCTTGCCAAATCCGAGATGATCCCGGTGATCGCCCCGGTCGCACCCGGCCGCGACGGCGCGACCTACAACATCAATGCCGACACGTTTGCGGGCGCCATCGCCGGCGCGCTGCATGCCACCCGCCTGCTGTTCCTCACGGACGTTCCGGGCGTGCTCGATCGCGACAAGAACCTGATCAAGGAACTGACCGTCGCGCAGGCGCAGGCGCTGATCAAGGATGGCACGATTTCCGGCGGTATGATCCCCAAGGTCGAAACCTGCATCGAGGCGATCCGCGCAGGCGTTCAGGGCGTCGTCATCCTGAACGGCAAGACCGCGCATTCGGTTCTGCTCGAGATCTTTACCGAACACGGTGCGGGCACGCTGATCGTTCCCTGAGCGGCAGCAAGAACTCGGCCTTCAGGACATCAGAAGGCCGAGAATGCCGCAGACGATCAGCAGGCATCCCGACAGTTCCATGCGGTTCAGCCGTTCGTGGAACAGGAAATAGGACGAGGCGAAGGTGAAGATCAGCTCGATCTGGCCGAGCGCCTTCACATAGGCCACCTGCTGCAGCGTCATGGCCGTGAACCAGCAGGCGGAGCCGACAACGCCAGCGAGCCCCACAAGCGCCGAGGAGCGCCAGGTGCGCGCGACCTGGACGATCTCTCGCTTGTCCTTCCACAACATCCAGATCAGCATGAAAACGGTCTGGAATATCGTGACGCATGTCAGCGTGACGGCGGCCTGCATGATCGAATTGGGTCCGTTGAGCGACAGCGACGCGGATCGGAAGGAAATCGAGGCGATGGCGAAGAGGCCGCCCGAGGCCATGCCGATCAGCGCGATCCTGCCGACCATGGCGGTGCCGAGATTGCGCCACGAGAGCGGTAGATTGGCCATCGAGATCAGCATCACCCCGATCACCCCGACGATGATCGCCACTATGCCGCCGGTGGTCAGTTTGTCGCCCAGAATGATAAAGCCGAAAATCGCCGCCTGCACCGGCTCGGTCTTCGAATAGGCGGTGCCGACCGCGAAATTCCTTAGCGAAAACAGATAGACCAGAAGCATGGTCGCGAATATCTGCGCTAGCCCGCCGAGCACGACCCAGAAGACGAACTCAAGATCCGGGCTGGGCAATGCATAGCCCACACCGAAATACAGAACGAGCACGTAGATGACGGCGAGCGGAAATCCGTAGCCGAAGCGCACGAAGCTTGCGCCGCGGGTGCCGAGCGAGCCTTGCAGATGCTTCTGAAGCGCTGACCGCAAATTCTGACAAAAAGCGGCAGCGATGGTGATGGGGATCCAAAGTTCCATCCCAAGGCGGTATCACGCAGGGTCACGACCGGCCAAGGTCGGTGCGGCGTGTAAATGTTCGTAGAGGCGGATTTTCTTCCCGTTCAAACGCTGGCATAACACGGCGATGGACAAGACGCCGAAGACTGCCCCCGACGCCGCCGATTTCGCAAATATCCGTGACTGGGTTTTCGATCTCGACAACACGCTCTACCCGCATCACGTCAATCTGTTCTCGCAGATCGACAAGAACATGACGGACTATGTGCAGGAATTGCTGCAGCTGGAGCATGACGAGGCCAAGCGACTGCAGAAGCAGTATTACCACGAGCATGGCACGACGCTGCAGGGGCTGATGCTGAACCACGGTATCGATCCGGACGGGTTTCTCGAACAGGCGCATGCGATCGACTACTCGGCGCTGTTGCCGCATCCGGAACTGGGCGCGGCAATCCGGGCGCTTCCCGGCCGCAAGTTCATCTTTACCAATGGCAGCGTGCCCCATGCGCAGGCGGCTGCCCGCGCTCTCGGCATTCTCGACGATTTCGACGACATCTTCGATATCGTCGCCGCCGGTTACCTGCCCAAGCCCGCTGGCGAGACCTACGACAAGTTCGCGGCCCTCCACACGGTCGATACGAAGAACGCTGTCATGTTCGAGGACCTGCCGCGCAATCTCATCGCGCCGAAAGCGCTCGGCATGCGCACAGTACTGCTGGTGCCGCGCAATCTCGATACTGTCGTCATCGAGCGTTGGGAAAAGTTTTCAGACGAGGACGATCACATCGATTACGTCACCGACGATCTAACCGCATTCCTGTCAGGCCTCAAATTCGCGTAGGCCGCGCCTTACCAAAAGTTCATCTACATTACAGATGTTTAAGTGGTTTTGACCAGTTGCCGATCCTATCTTCAGGCTATCGAAGCAACCGGAAAGGACCACTCGATGATCGCGAAGAAGATAGTTTTGGCAAGCCTGAGCGCTGCTCTCATCGCTGGCGCAGCCATCCCCGCCTTCGCTGCACCAGGCCCTGACGGACCACGCCACCATGAAGGTCGGCGCGGAGGCCCTGACGGCGGCCCGCATGGCGGTCCACGCGCTGCGATGATGCAGGATGTAATGTTCGTTCGCCTTCTCAAGCAGGCGGATACGAACAAGGACGGCAAGATTTCCAAGGAAGAGCTGACCGCTCGCCAGGAAGCGCTTTTCGCCGAGATCGACCTCAACAAGGACGGGTCCATCACTCGCGGTGAAATGGTTGATTTCCGTGACAACAAGATGGCCGAGTTCCGCAAGAACAACCCGCCGCCGACGCCTGAAGAGGCTGAGGACGAAGGCCCGGATGCAGACGGCCCGATGGCAGAAGGACCCGAGGGTGAAGGCCCTAAGGCTGAGGCCCCCAAGGCTGACGGACCACGTGCCGACCGCGAACAGGCCCGTGACCGCCACCACGACCGGCATGAGCGCCGGGAAGCTCGCCGCGATCGCGGTCCGAGGGGTGGACCTGGCGACGGTATGATGGGCCCCGGCATGTTCCGCATGATCGACGAGAACCGCGATCGCAAGATCAGCAAGGAAGAAGCCGCAGCGGCCACTGAAAAGCTGTTCGCCCGCATGGACACGAACAAGGACGGACAGATCACGATCGACGACCTGCCGGACCGCCCCCTCTAGTTCTACGCCCCCCTGAACTAGACCGGTAGTCGTCTGATGGACCCGCCTTCCCTTCCGGGAGGCGGGTCCAGTCGTTTCAACTGTCCGAAACTTTTCAGAGCCGCGCCTCGACGGCTGATACCTCAGGGATAGACGGCTGCGCGCCTCTTTCGAGGCAGGCAAGCGAGCCCGCAACGGCTGCCCGCCGCAAGGCATCCGCAAAGCCTATCCCCTGATCGAGACTTGCAGCCAGATAGCCGCAGAACGTATCGCCGGCGCCCACCGTGTCCACAGGCTCGATCTTCAGGCCCTTGGCCGACAGGATTTCACCATCAAGCATGGCAACGACACCTTCGCCACCGAGCGTGACCACGAACGTCTGGCCGGTCTCACTGTGAAGGCGGCGCAAAACCTCTTCGCGCGCTTGGGCGTCGATGATCGTGCAACCTGCAAGAAGTTCGAATTCGGTCTCGTTGGCGACGACGATATCGGCGAGCGCTGCCAGCCGCACGGCATGGGCCGTCAGCGGCGCGGTGTTGATCATCGTGCGTATGCCCTTCGCCTTTGCTGCACCGAGTGCGGCCTCGACGGCTGCCGGCGGGATTTCGAGCTGCAGCATCAATGTGTCGGATGCAGCCATGGCCTCCACTGCTTCCTGCGCCTGGGCCTCGCCGATCGTTCCGTTGGCGCCGGGCACCACCGCGATCATGTTCTCGCCGCTGTCATCGCCGACGAGGATCAGCGCTGTGCCGGTCGAAACATTCGTCCGTGTGACTGCTGAAAGATCGGTTCCGGATGCCTGGAGCAGGGCCAGTGCCGGTTCTGCAAAACCGTCGTCTCCGACCGCGCCGACCATGCGCACTTCGCTGCCTGCGCGGCGGGCGGCCAGTGCCTGGTTGGCACCCTTGCCGCCGGAGGCTGTCGCAAAGGTCGAACCCACAACCGTTTCGCCCGGCCCGGGCAACCGCTCCGTCGTTGCGATAAGATCCATGTTGATGGAGCCGAAGACGGTGATCATAGGTGCCTGCCTGTTTTGTGAAATGCGGGCTGACACTGCCCGAGAGGATCAGTCCTCGTCAACTACCCTCAGTCGCAGCGATCCGGTGCGGCTCTCGACTGCGCCGGATGCCGGAGCTGCGGGCGTTGGTCCAGCGTGGGGTATCGGGGCGGCCACTGGTGCTTCCAGTTCGAGCGCTTCGATCCGTGCGCCGCGCCGGCCGAGCTTCTCGGTTGACGTCACGATCTGCTCGACATCCTTCTGGGCTGCGAAAAAATGCGATTGCAGCTTGCGGGTCCGCTCGTCGAGGCGACCGAGATCCTCCATCAGCAAGGCCACCTCGCCCTGGATCAGATGCGCCTGTTCGCGCATGCGCTGGTCCTTCAGCACGGCCTGGATGACCTGGATCGACAGCATCAGCAGCGACGGTGAGACGATGACGATCCTCGCGCGCTGCGCCTTCTGAATCACGCCCTCGAAATGCTCGTGGATCTCGGCAAAAATCGATTCGGACGGCACGAAGAGAAAGGCGGTGTCCTGCGTTTCTCCGGCGATCAGGTATTTCTCCGAGACATCGCGGATATGGACTTCCATGTCGCGACGGAATTGCTGGGATGCGGCACGGCGTGCTTCGGGAGCAGCCGCTTCGCGAAACGCATTCCATGCCTCCAGCGGAAATTTCGCGTCGATGACGAGCGGTGGCAAGCTGTTCGGCATACGGATCACGCAGTCCGGTCTCGACCCGTTCGACAAAGTCTTCTGGAATTCGAAGGCACCCATCGGCAGGCCGTCGGAAACGATCGCTTCCATCCGGCCCTGACCAAAGGCGCCGCGCGTCTGCTTGTTGGAGAGGATGGCCTGCAGTCCCACGACATCCTTGGAAAGGCTCTGAATGTTGTTCTGGGCAGCATCGATGACGGCCAGACGCTCCTGCAACTGGCGCAGGTTGTCATGGGTGGATCTGGTCTGTTCGGTAATGGTTGCGCCGATCCGGTGGGTCATGCCATCGAGCCGCTGGCCGACGACCTGGCTGAGTTCGACCTGGCGCGCGGCAAGCGTTTCGCCCATCGCCGAAAGCCTGCCCTGCATCTCACCCTGCATCCGCATCAGTTCCCCCATGCGGGCCTCGGCGTCTTCCGCCTGACGGCCGCTGCCTCCGGAAAGGCGCATGAGAAACAGCATGAGAAACAGCATGAGAAGCATGCCGAAGACGCAGGAAGCGGCCATCAGCACCATCGGGTGCTGGCTCTCCAGAAAACGGGAAATCTCGGGGAACAGGTCATTCATGGCGGCAAGCTAGCAGAAAACCGCGGATTGGAAAGATCAAAACGGGAACATTGATCGAAAACGGCGATCCGGGGCTGTTCCATCGGCGAAAAAGATAGGTTATGGGATCGCCATGACGATCAAGCCGCTTATCATTCTTCCAGATCCGCTCCTGCGTCAGGTGTCCAAGCCTTTCGAACGGGTGGATGACGCACTTTTGAAGCTCGCGGACGACATGCTGGAAACCATGTACGACGCTCCGGGCATCGGCCTTGCCGGGATCCAGATCGGCGTTGCCCACCGCATTCTTGTGGTCGACGTGTCGCGCGAGGAGGACGAGAAGAACCCGATCGTCGTGATCAATCCGGAAATTATCCGCTCTTCGGACGAACGATCGGTGTATGAGGAAGGCTGCCTTTCCATCCCGGAATACTATGCCGAGGTGGAGCGCCCGGCGTCCGTGACGGTCAAGCATATCGGTCGCGACGGCAAGGAACACGTGATCGAGGCCGACGGCCTGCTCGCCACCTGCCTGCAGCACGAGATCGACCATCTGGACGGCGTGCTGTTCATCGACCATATATCGCGGCTGAAGCGCGAAATGGTGATCAAGAGGTTCACCAAGGCTGCCAAGGCGAAGGCGGTCTAGCCATCGCTTGCAGGCAATCTCGGTATGAAGGCGCGTTCCTTGCGGGCGCGAAAGGTCCATGTCTCTTCGCATCATCTTCATGGGCACGCCGGAATTTTCCGTGCCGACACTGCAGAACCTGAAGCAGGCCGGTCACGAGATCGTCGCGGTCTATAGCCAGCCGCCGCGTCCCGGCGGGCGCCGCGGGCTCGATCTCGTCAAGTCACCGGTGCATCAGGCGGCGGAACTGCTCGGCATTCCGGTCCTGACGCCGCTCAATTTCAAAAGCGAGGAAGACCGCGAGACCTTCAGGTCCTTCAAGGCGGATGTCGCCGTGGTCGTTGCCTATGGCCTGCTTCTGCCCGAAGCGATTCTGACCGGCACCCGGCTTGGATGCTACAACGGTCACGCTTCGCTGCTGCCGCGCTGGCGCGGTGCTGCCCCGATCCAGCGCGCCATCATGGCTGGCGATGCAAAGACCGGCATGATGGTGATGCAGATGGAAAAGGGCCTCGATACCGGCCCGGTCGCGCTTACCCGGGAAGTCGAGATCGGCGAGGCCATGACCGCAGGCGAGCTGCACGACCGCCTGATGCTGACGGGCGCCCGCGCCATGGTCGAGGCGATGGAGAAGCTGGAAGCCGGCGACCTGCCGCTGACACCGCAGTCTGCTGACGGCGTGCTCTACGCGTCGAAGATCGACAAGGGCGAGACGCGCATCGATTTCTCAAGGCCTGCGCGCGACGTTCACAACCATATCCGCGGGCTCTCTCCGTTTCCGGGCGCCTGGTTCGAGGCCGAGATCAACGGAAAGCCGGAACGGATCAAGGTTCTCTCGTCCGCAATGGGCTCCGGGCAGGGAGACGCCGGCACGGTGCTGGACGATCACCTGACGGTCGCCTGCGGCGACGGCGCGGTGTGCCTCACTCGGTTGCAGAAGGCCGGCGGCAAGCCGCTCGATGCCGCCGATTTCCTGCGTGGCACGGCGATGACGGCCGGAATGCGGGTCGCCTGATGCCGCGTTACAAGATGATCGTCGAATATGACGGCACGTCCTATGTGGGCTGGCAGATCCAGGACAACGGCCATTCCGTGCAGGCCGCGATGCAGAAGGCGATCCTGAAGCTGACCGGCGAGACCGTATCGGTCCGTGGCGCAGGGCGGACCGATTCCGGCGTGCATGCCTGGGGCCAGACGGTTCATACGGATCTTTCGCGCGAGTGGGTGCCGTACAAGCTGCGCAACGCCGTCAACGCCTACCTGATGACGGCATCGGAAAAGGTCTCGGTCATCGATGTCAGCCTCGTCGACGAGACCTTCGATGCAAGGTTCTCGGCCATCAAGCGGCATTACCTCTACCGCATCCTCAACCGCCCTTCTCCCCTGGCGCTCGAGGCGAACCGGGCCTGGTGGGTGGCAAAGCCTCTCGACCACGAGGCGATGCATGCCGCAGCCCAGATGCTGGTCGGGCATCACGACTTTACCACCTTCCGCTCCACGCACTGCCAGGCGCATAGCCCGGTCCGGACGCTCGACCGGCTGGACGTGACGCGGTCAGGCGATCTGATCGAAATCCGCGCCTCGGCCCAGAGCTTTCTGCACAACCAGATCCGCTCGTTTGCGGGAACGCTGAAGATCGCCGGACAAGGCAAGGTCACGCCTGAGGACGTTCGGGCAGCGCTCGAGGCGCGCGACCGAAAGCGCTGCGGCCCGGTGGCACCGCCGGATGGTCTTTATTTCATGAAGGTGGATTATCCTGACGACCGTCAGGACGGATAGACGCCGAGAAACCGCTGCAGCATCTCGGACAGAAGCATGTCCGGCACGATCAACACCATGACCAGTGCCGTCACCAGCAGCGGCTGCGGGCCGCAAAGCATGCGCATGACTCGCGTCAGCGCGACGACGACGGCGATCAGCAGCGAAAGATGCAGGACGGCGAGAAACCCGGTCATGCCGATCGGCAGGATGAAGGCTGCCGCCAGAACCGCATAAGCGTAGGCAAACGGCACGGACAGCCAGTTGATCACGATCACTATCGTCGGGAATTTCTGGCCGAGCCCGAACAGCGCGCAGACGATGCCCACCAGAATGAGCGGCAGGATCCAGTCGATCGCCTCCAGCATGCCGAGCCGGAAGAAGAACAGGCCACCGGTCTTCGTCCCCGGCGGCATCGCCTGCAGAAACATCATCCGCCACCAGGCCCAGGTGACGAACATCGCCGGCAGGCACCAGACAAAGGCCCAGAAGGAGCGCAGCAGGCCGCGATCGGTAAGATCGAGCTGTTTGAACCCTTGCTCATCGCCCTTGATCAGCAGCCAGATGCCGGACACGTAAAACCGGACTTCAGCGTAGCTGGGCATCGGCACCTCTTGGATTGGGAATGCGGGAAGAATGTCCGCGGTGGGCAATCATGCGACCGTTACTCCAAGGCTTGTCTCCAGCCAGGATACGACGACCAGTTCGGTCAACACGGTGAACCCGAGCAGCGAAGCCCGCAACCATGGGGAACCGCCGACAACCGTCGTCAGGAGCCGCCAGTAGAGAAGAACTGCACCGACGAGAACGGCGAGCATGACGCCGAGCACGCCATATCGGTAAACAAGGCCTGTTCCGAACAGGCTATCCAGCGCAAGGCTGACGGGGAACGCCGTCACGTAAGACGCATAGACCAGTGGCACCGTGAACCAGTTGCGCGTCACGATCAGCGTGCGCAGCAGTGGTCGCAGGCCGAAGGCGACAGCGACGAGGCAGATAGCGAGAACCGGAACGATCCACTGCGCGATCTCCACCAGAAACATCTTTCCGGCGAACGCGATGACACCGTCACCGCCCCTTGGATGCGCCTGCGCATATTCGGCACGCTTGAACATCCATCCCGCGACGATCGCGGGCAGGCACCACAGGATCGCAAGGAAGGACCGGGCAACGCCTTGGTCGGAAATGTCGAAGGCGCTGAGGCCGCGCGCATCGCCGCGGATCAGCAGCCAGAGGCCACTTAAGTGGTGCCTGACGTCATGAAACGGCAGCATCGCCGAACCAGCGGGAGAGGAAGGTTCCGTAGATCTGCGTCAGTGTTTCGAGGTCGGCGATCGCGACACGCTCATCCACCATGTGCATGGTCTGGCCGACGAGGCCGAACTCCACGACCGGGCAGTAATCCTTGATGAAACGCGCATCGGATGTGCCGCCGGTGGTCGACAGCGCCGGCACCCTGCCCGTCACCGCCTCGACAGCGCCGGACAGCGAACTGATCAGCGCGTTGTTGCGGGTGAGGAAGACATGGCTCGGTCGCTCGGCCCAGACGATCTCGTAGCGGACCTTGTCGCGACCGGGACGCAGCGTCTGATCGCCTGCCGCCGTATCGAGACGGCGCAGAATCTCGGCCTGCACGGTTTCGGAGGTCCAGGTGTCGTTGAAGCGGATGTTGAAGGCAAAACTCGCCTTGGCAGGCACGACATTGGTGGCCGGGTTACCGATATCGACCGTGGTGACTTCGAGGTTGGAGGCCGGGAATTCCGGTGTGCCTTCGTCGAATCGCGGATGCATCAGGGCATGCGCGAGCGGCAGAAGACCGCGGACCGCGTTATCGGCAAGATGCGGATAGGCGGCATGGCCCTGGACGCCGTGGACCGTGACCTTGCCGGAGACCGAGCCGCGGCGGCCGATCTTGATCATGTCGCCCAGCATGTCCGGGTTGGTCGGTTCGCCGACCAGGCAGGCATCCCAGCGCTCGCCCTTGTCGGCTGCCCATTTCAGCAGTTTCTCGGTACCGTTGACGGCCGGGCCTTCCTCGTCGCCGGTGATGAGGAAGGAGATCGAGCCCTGCGGTGCGCCGTGCTGTTCGATATGACGGGCAACGGCTGCGGCAAAGCAGGCAATGCCACCCTTCATATCGACGGCGCCGCGTCCGAACATCTCTCCACCTTCGATCTCGGCGGAAAACGGCGGATGGCTCCAAGATGCCTCGTCGCCGACCGGCACCACATCCGTGTGGCCGGCAAACATCAGATGCGGACCGGTCGTTCCAAGCCGCGCGTAGAGGTTCTCGATGTCGGGCATGCCGGGCTCGGTCGCCACCATCCGCTCGACGGTAAAGCCGAGCGGCGAAAGCATCGCCTCAAGCGCCGACAATGCGCCGCCTTCGGCGGGCGTGACGGACGGGCAGCGGATGAGGTCCCGCAGGTTTGCGATCGGATCGACAGCGGACATCGGGATTGCCTTCGGTTAGTCGCGCAGCAGTTCGTTGATACCGGTCTTGGAGCGGGTCTTTTCATCGACCGTCTTGACGATGACGGCGCAATAGAGATGCGGTGCGGCCAGGCCGTTCGGCATCGTGGCATTGCCTGACGGCATCGAGCCGGCGACGACGACCGAGTAAGGCGGCACTTCGCCGAACGAGACTTCACCGGTGGCGCGATTGACGATCTTGGTCGACTTGCCGATGTAGACGCCCATTCCGAGGACCGAGCCTTCGCGAATGATGCAGCCTTCGACGACTTCCGAACGGGCGCCGATAAAGCAGTTGTCCTCGATGATGGTCGGGCCGGCCTGCATCGGCTCCAGCACGCCGCCAATGCCGACGCCGCCGGACAGGTGCACGTTCTTGCCGATCTGTGCGCAGGAGCCGACGGTTGCCCAGGTATCGACCATCGTGCCTTCATCGACATAGGCGCCGAGATTGACGAAGGATGGCATCAGCACGACGTTCTTGCCGATATAGGCCGAGCGGCGCACGACAGCGTTCGGCACCGCGCGGAAACCGGCCGAACGGAACTGGTTCTCGCCCCAGCCTTCGAACTTCGAAGGAACCTTGTCCCACCAGGTGGAGGTGCCGGGGCCGCCCTTGACGACTTCCATGTCGTTGAGGCGGAAGGACAAGAGAACCGCCTTCTTCAGCCACTGATTGACGGTCCAGCTGCCATTCTCGCCGCGTACGGCCACACGCGCCTCGCCGGCATCGAGAAGGTTGAGCGACTGCTCGACGGCATCGCGGATCTCTCCCTTGGTCGAGATCGTCACGCTGTCGCGGTTGTCGAACGCGGTTTCGATCGTCTTTTCGAGGGAGGAGAGGTCTGCGCTGCTCATGGAAAATCCTTCGTCGTCGTCGATATCGTGATGGCCGCAAAGGCCCGGGACACAGCCGTGTGGCTGGCCAAATGGTGCCAATTGCTCTAAGCGACCGGCACTCAAGCGTCAATGCGAATTGGCGTCAACGCATATAAGCGAACGGCTCCGGAAGGGTTATTGCGATGGCACGGGTGAAGAATGACGGACCACGGCGGAAGGACGGGGTCTGGGATCCGCTGAAGGACAACAAGGCCGACAAAAGTGCCGCCGCAGTTCAGCCGAAAACACCGCAGACGCTGTCGCCGACCTATCGCCTTGCCTTTGCCGATGAGGATTTCCTGAGCCGCGAAGAATTGCGGCCGGTGCGGCTGCAGCTGGAACTCATGAAGGCCGAGATGATGCTCGCCGAGGCCGGGATCAAATCCACGGTCGTGCTGTTCGGCGGTGCCCGCATTCCGGCACCGGGCCAGGCGCCTTGGGCGGCTCACAACGAGACCCAGCGCAATAGCCTGATCGCAGCCTCGGTTTTCTACGAAGAGGCCCGCAAGTTCGCGACGCTCTGTGGTGTGCATTCGGCAGCCTACGACCATCAGGAATATGTGGTCGTGACCGGTGGCGGACCGGGCGTGATGGAGGCCGGCAACCTTGGCGCGTCGGAGGTTGGCGCACCGAGCATCGGGCTCAACATCATGCTGCCGCACGAACAGGCGCCCAATCCTTACGTGACGCCGGAGCTCTCATTCAACTTCCACTATTTCGCGATTCGCAAGATGCACTTCCTGATGCGCGCCAAGGCCGTTGCCGTCTTCCCGGGCGGCTTCGGCACGCTCGATGAGATGTTCGAGGCGCTGACGCTGATCCAGACCAAGCGCATGGAGCGAATCCCGCTCATCCTGTTTTCAGAAAAGTTCTGGCGCGGCATCGTCAACTTCGAAGCGCTTGCCGATTTCGGCACGATCTCGCCGAAGGATCTTGAGCTGATCAGCTTTGTGGAAACCGCAGATCAGGCGTGGAAGATCATCGCGGATTTCTACGGGCTTTGATGGTGGGACGGTGCAGGTTTCTTACCCTCTCCCCGTGCGCGGGGAGAGGGAACAGGCCCTAATCGGGCAATGACCATTCAGCTTGCCGGTTGAGCTTGAGCCCTAGAGACGGCCGACACGCTCCGTCAGCAATTCGAAGAAACCATCCGCGTCGACATGGCGCATGAAGGTCGCATTGGCCGTGCGGCCGGTAACGCCCCACCAGTCGGCGACCGTCATGCCGACGGTGAGCTCCGATTCGGTCTCGATCTCGACATTGCAGTGACGGCCGGTAAAGAGCTCCGGCTTCAAGAGATAGGCGATGACCGACGGGTCATGCAGCGGGCCGCCGTCGGAGCCGTATTTCTCGATGTCGAAGCGCTCGAAGAAGGCAAGCCATTCGACCAGGACCTGAGATGGCCGGTTGCCGAGTGCGGCGATCTTTTCGACCCGTGCCTTGGTGGTCAGCAACTGATGCGTGACATCGAGCGGCATCATGACGATCGGGATCCCGGCGCCGAACACGATCTTTGCCGCTTCCGGATCCACATAGATGTTGAATTCGGCGGCCGGCGTGATGTTGCCGCCTTCAAACAGGCCGCCACCCATCATCACCAGTTCCTGGACGCGCGATGCAATGTCCGGCGCCTTGGTGAGCGCCATGGCGATGTTGGTAAGCGGACCCAGCGTGCAGAGCGTCACGGTGCCCTCGGGCTCGCGGCGCAGGGTCTCGATGATGAAGTCGATGGCGTTCTGTTCCTGCGCGACCATGGTCGGCTCAGGCAGTTCCGCTCCGTCGAGACCAGTCTTGCCGTGGACGTGTTCGGCGGTCACCTGCGGCCGGTTCAATGGCTTCAATGCACCTTCATAGACCTTGGCATCGGGCCTGCCGCAGAGCTCGCAGACGATCCTCAGGTTGCGGCTGGTAAACGACAGCGGCACGTTGCCGGCAACGGCAGTCAAACCCAGCACATCCAGCTCGTCGGGGCTCGCAAAGGCCAGCATGATGGCCGCTGCGTCGTCCTGACCGGGATCGGTGTCGATGATGATCTTTCTGCGTTGCATGTCTCTTCCCCTTGAACTTTACGGGTTTTTGAGCCGGGTTGCGGATCGTGTCAAGCGCTCGCCGGCGTCTTGCGCTGACTGCCGCAAATTCCCATATATTGACCCGTCGGCGGGCCTTATGGACGCCGGCACAGTCGCTGGATAAAAGCTGGGACGACCGATGAGCCGTATGACACCTTTCGCAAGCCCTCTCCTCCTGGGCTTCGACGCGATGGAAAAGACACTCGAGCGATTGGGCAAGGGAAGCGACGGCTACCCGCCCTACAATATCGAGCGCGTCAAGAAGACAGCGGGTAACGAGCCGCCCGAAGACGAAGGCGACCTGCTGCGCATCACGCTTGCGGTTGCCGGTTTTTCGGAGGCCGAGCTTGAGGTCATGACCGAAGAAAACCAGCTTATCATTCGCGGCCGGCAGGCCGAGCAGAACGAGCGCGACTACCTCTACCGCGGTATTGCGGCCCGCCAATTCCAGCGGATCTTCGTGCTGGCGGACGGGATGCAGGTGTCCGGCGCATCGTTGAAAAATGGTCTTCTTTCGATCGATCTGATCCGCCCCGAGCCGGAGCGTGTAGTGCGAAAAATTAACATTTCCGTCTCACAGTAGATCAATCAGCAATCGCTGATGCGTCCCCACTGTGGAGGCAGAAATGCTTATGAAAGAAGCGAATCCGAGCCTGACGGAGTCCGAACTCGCGCATCTCGGAAACGGCGAAGTCGGTTACATTCGCAAGATGAAGTCGGACGATGTGTCCCGCTGTTTTCCCGAGGCTCCGGACATCGATCCCAGCCTTGACCTTTGGGCCCTGTTCGGTGCGGACGGTACGCCGATTCTGCTCACCGACAACCGCTCCAGCACCTTTTTCAAGGCTGCCGAAGACGAGCTGAAGACCGTCACCCTGCACTGATCGGAATGAGCGTCAGATCTTGACGAATGTCAGGTAGGCGGAGGACCGCCCTTCCCGGCGAGCCTTGTTCTCGTATCGCGTACCCGGCCAGCCGGCATAGGGCGTCAGCCAGTCCGAAGCCTGTTCCGCCTGCCAGGCGAAGCCGCCATGATCGCGGCAATGGAGCAGCGTCCAGTTCACATAGGTATCGATGTCTGAGGCGAAGCAGAATGTTGCGCCCGGCTTCAGCACGCGGTGGAACCGCTCCAGGTTGACCTGCGAAACGAAGCGGCGCTTCCAGTGCTTCCGCTTTGGCCAGGGATCCGCATAGAGAAGGTCGATCTGATCGATCGACGCATCCGGCAGCCAGTCCAGAACCTGGGTCGCATCGTCATCGTAAAGGCGGATGTTGCGCAGGCCCTGCTCTTCCACGCTGGTCAGAAGCTTTGCCATGGAATTGACGAAGGGTTCGACGCCGATAAAGCCGGTCGACGGATTTTCGGCGGCGCGGTGGATCAGGTGCTCGCCGCCACCGAAACCGATTTCCAGCCGCATCCGCTCGACAGAGAAGTCGTAGAGGCTCTCGATCGTCTCCGGTGCAGGGTTGGCTAGATCGAGCTTCAGTTGCGGCAAGAGCGTCGCCAGACCTTCCGCCTGCTTCTCGCGCAACGGCTTTCCCTTGCGGCGGCCGAAAAAGGCTTCCGTGGAACGGCTGGGATGCGGCTTGTCGGTCATGGATCGAATTCTCTCACGGTAAAAGCGGACGCCTTCGGCAGAAGGCACCCGCTTTACTGTTTTACACGCGTGCTCGTAAAGGGCGATCAGGCTGCTTCGAGCTGATCACCCTTGAGGGCGTCCTTCAAAGGCTTCACGAGATCGGTCTTTTCCCAGGAGAAGGAACCGTCGCGACCGGCCTTGCGACCGAAGTGGCCGTAGGCGGACGTCTTTGCATAGATCGGCTTGTTGAGATCAAGGTGACGGCGGATACCGGACGGCGAGAGGTCCATGGTCTTGCGGATTGCCGCTTCGATCTGGTCTTCCGTCACGTTCTTGCCGGTTCCGTGCAGGTCGACATAGATCGACAGCGGCTGGGAAATGCCGATCGCGTAGGAAATCTGCAACGTGCAGCGTTCGGCAAAGCCGGCGGCCACGACATTCTTGGCAAGGTAGCGGGCAGCGTAGGCTGCCGAGCGGTCAACCTTGGTCGTGTCCTTGCCGGAGAAAGCGCCGCCGCCGTGAGGCGCTGCACCACCGTAAGTGTCGACGATGATCTTGCGGCCGGTCAGGCCCGCATCGCCATCGGGACCGCCAATGACGAACTTGCCGGTGGGGTTGATGTACCACTTGCAGTCGGCTGCGATCGGGAGTTCGCCCAGCGCTTCGCGGATATAAGGTTCGACGACGGAGCGAACCTTCTTCGAGTCCCAGCTGGGATCAATATGCTGTGTCGAGAGGACGATCGAGTCTACGGCGGCCGGCTTGCCGTTTTCGTAACGGACGGTCACCTGGCTCTTGGCATCGGGGCCGAGCTTGGCGGCTTCGCCCTCGCCCTTCTTGCGGGCCGTGGCAAGCAGCTGAAGGATCTTGTGCGAATAGTAGATCGGCGCCGGCATCAGGTCCGGCGTTTCCTTGCAGGCGTAACCGAACATGATGCCCTGGTCGCCGGCACCTTCGTCGCCCTGACGGTCGCTTGCGTTATCGACGCCCTGCGCGATATCGGCGGACTGCGAATGGAGGAGGACGTCGATCTTGACCGTCTTCCAGTTGAAGCCATCCTGTTCGTAGCCGATGTCGCGGATTGCCCGGCGCGCGGCCGACTTGAACTTCGACGGGTTGATCACGTCGTTGCCGTTCTTGTCCTTCTTCATCAGGCTCGGCGGCAGACGGACTTCGCCCGCAATCACCACCCGGTTTGTCGTCGCCAGCGTTTCACAAGCGATGCGGACGCCCCAAGGATCAATCCCGGTCTTTGCGGCTTCGCGGTAGACGAGATCGACGATCTCATCGGAAATACGATCGCAGACCTTGTCCGGATGACCTTCTGCAACGGACTCACTCGTGAACAGATAACTGGCGCGCATAACGGGATTCCCCTCAAAGAACAGACATCGAATGTTTAGTAAGTTCATGCGCCGAAAACAAGCGTACAACGACATAAATATATCTTTATGCGTCCAAGCGATTACCAATTCCTTGAGGTCACGGCATAAAAAAAAGCGGCCCGGAGGCCGCCTTTCAAATAATGACCGGTCGACCGGTCATTCCGTCTCGGCATCGGCGGCAAGCGCCTTGACCAGATCCACCAAACGGCGGCGAACCTTGGGATCGGCGATCTTCACAAATGCGCGGTTCAACTGCAGCCCCTCAGAGGACGACAGGAAATCAACCACGTAGTTCGAGCTGGATGCTTCCGCCATACCGGACGCTCCACCCGCCTGATCGCCTGGCGCATCTTCGAAGAAGAAGGAGACCGGGACGTTCAAGATGGACGAAATGTTCTGCAGACGGCTGGCGCCAACGCGGTTCGTTCCCTTCTCGTATTTCTGAATCTGCTGGAATGTGATACCAAGGCTCTCCCCCAGCTTTTCCTGGCTCATGCCCAGCATTGTGCGGCGCAGACGAATCCGGCTCCCGACGTGAATATCAATCGGGTTCGGCTTCTTCTTGTTTTCAATCATAACGACGTCCTGACGAAGTTGCTGTCAATCTTCAACCCGGTCCGCGTGTGGGAGATACACTTTGGTGGCGCCGGTCACAACAAATCCGGCAAGCAAGGTGTATGGCGAGACGATAGGCCAAACCACTATGCAATTTTAGGGGTTTTGGGTCAATTCTTCCAAAATTTAAAACTTGTACGGGAAATAAGTGCAATCACAAACATGAGACATATCAGCAACCAGAAGTAAAAACGCCGTTCAGAAGCGTTCCAAAATGGGACTTCGATACTCGACATGGTTGAGTCAATCACACCCTTTTGATTGTAATCCAGGCCGCGTACGACCCTGCCAAAAGGATCGACGAAAGCCGAAATACCGGTGTTGGCACCGCGAATCAACGGCATGCCGTTTTCGACAGCCCGGACACGCGCCTGCTGGAAATGCTGGAAGGGTCCGGGCGTTTCACCGAACCATCCATCGTTGGTGACGTTCAAGAGCGCGCTCGAGCGTTCAATGCCGGCACCGATTTCATCCGGGAAGATCGCTTCGTAGCAGATCAGCGGATAGAAGGTTTGCCCGCCCGGCAGCGTCAGCATGGCGCGGCCCGGTGCTGCGGTAAAGCCGCCCGGCATGGCGATCGCATCGGGGATGCCGAGCGACCGCAGCATGTCCTCGTAAGGCACATACTCGCCGTAGGGGACCAGATGCACCTTGTCCGACGCCGACACGATCTGGCCGTTGCTGTCGATGACGTAGATCGAGTTGTAATAGCGGGTCGCAAAGCCCGGCCCGGCATTTTCAGCGCGGACGGCGCCGGTCACCAGAACCTGACCATCTTCCAGCACATCGGCAATGCGCGACAGGGCATCGGGGTTATCGGTCAAGATGAACGGAACCGAGGTTTCCGGCCAGACGATGATATCCGGACGCTTTGCACCATCCTTTGCGGGCAGCGCCGTCATCGCCAGATGTTCTTCAAAAATCGCCCCGCGCTCGGAATCGTCGAGTTTGCGCGACTGGTCGATCATCGGCTGGACGAGGCGCACCTCGACCGGATCCTTGGCAGTGGCTGAAAGCACCGCGTCGGCACCCGCAAGCCGCCAGGCGCCGAAGCCTAGATGGGCGCAGAGGAGAAGACCTGCGAGCGCGAGGCCAAGCCCCATGCCGCGTCGGGTCCCGATCAGTGCCGGTGCGGAGAACACGAAAACAGCCAGCACCGTCACACCCGTCACGCCGAGCGGGGCGGCCGACTGCATCATCAGCGGCATCGGCATGGCGCCGTAACCGATGGAGTTCCAAGGGAAGCCGGTCATCATGAAGCCCCGCAGCCATTCCGCAAGACCGAAGGCAAACGCCGCAGCCGCGATCCGGCCCAAGCCGTCGGACCAGAGGGCGCGCGCCACAAGCGCTGCAAAGCCCCAGAATATCGCCAGGACGGCGGGCAAGCCCAGCACTGCGAACGGTATCGCCCAAGCAAACTCATCCGCCTCGACCAGAAGCGCATTGCCGAGCCACCAGAGGCTGGCGACGAAGTAGCCGAAGCCGAAGACCCAGCCGAGGAAAAAGGCCGACCGCAGACGGCTGAGCCGCCCGCCATCCGGATTGCCGGTCGTGCCATCCATCAGCCAGATGAACAGCGTGAAAGACAGAAACAGAGCGGCAAAGAAACCGAAGGGCGGAAGGGCGAGTGCGCCGACAGCGCCTGCGAAAAAAGCAAGGAGGATACGCGGCCAGCCCCATAGAAGCATGACCCTGCCAGCCAGTCGCTCCATCGATGTCCCCTTCGCCCGAATCAGAAGCCGCAGTCTTTCATGAAAAACTGCGGCTTGTCCTGTTGCAGGCTGTTCAAAACACCTGGAAACTCAGGTCGATGGATGATCGTTGCTGCGGTCGGACGAGGGAGCCGCCAGAAGCACGGTCGGCGTCCCGTCGGTAATCGCCTTCTGCTTCGTGTCGGCCACGGGCTCGCCCTCGCCCTTCAGCTGTCTGCGGCGAACGAGCGCGCGCTTGCGCATGATCCGGACCCGCTTGATGCGGCGCGGATCGGCGTCGAGGATCTGGAATTCGAAGCCCGGCACCGCCTGCACGACTTCACCGCGCACCGGAATGCGACCGAGCGCTGAGAAGATCAATCCGCCCAGCGTATCGACATCGTCCAGCCGGTCCCGCACGTCGAAATCGGAGCCGATCGCCTTGGAGATTTCCATCAGCTCGATGCGGGCATCGGCGATGAAGATATCGTCGCCGGCACGCGAGAACATCACTTCCTCGTCGTCATGCTCGTCCTCGACATCGCCGATCACCATCTCGACGATATCCTCATGCGACACGAGACCATCGGTGCCGCCGTATTCGTCGATCACGAGCGCCATCTGGGTACGGGCGGCCTGCATGGTGCTCATCAGCTCGGATGCCAGCATCGAGGGAGGCACAAACAAAAGCTTGCGCACCAGGCCTGCCTCGGCAACGGTCTGATCGAGATTGACGCGGCTGAGATCGAAGGCCGCCTTGGCGGTACGGGCCGGCTTCTCGACCGCTCCACCGGCAACGACGGCTGCTGCTGCCGTTGCACGGGTACCGGTCCGACGCTTATTGCGGGCCTGCTTTGCCAGATAGGACAGAAGGTCGCGGATATGCACGAAGCCGCGGGCATCATCCAGATTGTCGCTGTAGACCGGCATGCGCGAGCGGCCGGTCTCCTCGAAATGGATCATCAGTTCGCCGATCGTCATGCTCATGTCGACGGCTTCGATATCGGCGCGCGGCACCATGATGTCCTCGACGCGAACCTCGCGGAAGCGGAGGATGTTGTGCAGCATGGCGCGCTCTTCCGGAGAAAAGGCGTTGCTGACATTGGTGTCGGTCATCAGCGCGTCGGCGAGATCCTCGCGGAGCTGTTCGCCCTGCGACGGCCGCAGCAGGCGCACCGCCCGAGACCAGAATGTATTATGGGATTTGGGGTGATGCTCGGATCGTCCCGAACTACTTCCCTCGTCCGACGAGGGTGAGTCCGAACTGTCCTTGCCCTCGCGGGCGACATTGCTCGAATAATCGTTCATTGTTCCAAACTACACTATCGGGTCCTGCCCCGCATAGGGGTCAGATAGGCCGAGACCGGCTAAAATGCGAGTCTCGAGTGTCTCCATTTCCTCCGCCTCGTCCTTTTCCATGTGGTCGTAACCGAACAGATGGAGAAAGCCGTGGACCAGAAGATGGGTCAGATGATCGTCGAAACTCTTGTCGAGATCAACTGCCTCGCGTTCGACAGTCTGCCTTGCGATGACGATATCGCCCAGCATCGGGCCCGGCATACCGCCGGGTTCGAGCGGAAAAGCGGGGAAAGACAAGACGTTGGTCGGCTTGTCCATGCCGCGCCATTCGGCGTTGATTGCCCGGATGGAATCATCGTCGGTAAAGACGAGAGAGACCTCGGGCGGTATTCTCGGAAACGGTTGATCTTCTTCGCGGACGAGATAATCGGCGGCCGCGGCGAAAACCTTTTGCGTCAACGCCAAAAGCGCCGGCTCTTCCCGCCAGCCTTCGTCGTCGATGCTGATCTGTATGTCGAGTTCGGGCATAGGGACTGGAAACCGGACTAGCGTCCGGCCTCCTCGCTTTCCTCGTGGACGGCATATTGCGCGTCATAGGCCCTGACGATGCGGCCAACCAGCGGGTGGCGCACGACGTCGGTATCCTTGAAGCGGATGACCGAGATGCCTTCGACCCCGTTGAGGATCTGCAGCGCCTCGACCAAACCGGATTTCACGCCGCGCGGCAAATCCACCTGGCTCGGATCGCCGGTGATGATCATGCGTGCGTTTTCACCAAGACGGGTGAGAAACATCTTCATCTGCATCGATGTCGTGTTCTGCGCCTCGTCGAGGATGATCGCGGCATTGGCAAGCGTGCGGCCGCGCATGAAGGCGAGCGGCGCGATTTCGATGACCCCGGCCGTGATTGCCCGTTCGACCTTGTCGGCTGGGATCATGTCGTAGAGCGCGTCATAGAGCGGCCGCAGATAGGGATCGACCTTCTCCTTCATGTCGCCAGGAAGGAAGCCCAGACGTTCGCCCGCCTCGACGGCCGGACGCGAAAGAATGATCTTGTCGACGGCACCGCGTTCCAGCAGCTGCGCGGCATGCGCCACGGCCAGATAGGTCTTGCCGGTACCGGCCGGACCGACGCCGAACACCATCTCTGCCCGATCGAGCGCCCGCATATAGGCGTCCTGCGTCGGGGTACGCGCGACAATCGTCTTTTTCTTGGTGGAGATCTGGCTCATCGAAAGCCTGGCCTTTTTCTCGAGCGTCGGCAGTTGCAGCTGGTCGTCCGCAGCCTGTGCCATGCGGATAGCTCCTTCGACATCGGATGTTTCGATGGTGCCGCCCTTCTGGATTCGCTCATAGAGGGTATCGAGAGCCCGACGGGCCTGATTGGTGGCTGGGACATCGCCTGAAATGGCCACGGAATTACCGCGGGGCCGCGCATCAATATTGAGGCGCTGTTCGAGAAGTTTCAGATTCTGGTCGAATTGACCGAACAGCTCGCTCGCGAAGCGATTGTTCTCGAACGTCAGGACAAAGTGGTTGGCGTCGGTCGCTGCTGATTTGGGGTGGCGCGCTGTCGAAGAAACCGATTCTCGTCCGCTCAAGTAAACAAGCTCCTCACTTGCTGGTCAGGCACCCATTAAACTCTCTGCCGGCTCGGCAAACAAGCTGTTCGGGCCGGTACCAATGATTCGTACACGGATAATCTCACCGATTTGCGATGTTTTTGCATCAACATTCACAGACTGGAGCCAGGGCGAACGGCCGATCACCTGCCCGGGCATACGTCCCGGCTTTTCCAGAAGCAGATCGATCGTCTTTCCAACACAGGATGTGGCGAAATCGGCCTGCTGTTTCAAGAGCAAAGCCTGCAATCGTTCGAGACGCTCGGCTTTTACCTCTTCAGCGACCTGATCGGTGAGATCCGCGCCGGGTGTTCCCGGCCGGGTCGAATATTTGAACGAGAAGGCGGAGGCGTAGTTGACGTCCTCGACGATCTTCAACGTGTCTTCGAAATCCTGATCGGTCTCGCCCGGGAAGCCGACGATGAAATCTCCCGACATGGCGATATCGGGACGGGCATTGCGGATGCGGTCGATCAGCGCCAGATATTCGGCGCCCGTATGGCGACGGTTCATCGCCTTCAGGATGCGGTCGGATCCCGACTGAACCGGCAGATGCAGATAGGGCATCAGGATGCGCAGGTCGCGATGCGCCTCGATCAGTCGGTCATCCATGTCGCGCGGATGGCTTGTCGTATAGCGCAGGCGGGCAAGGCCCGGGATTTCAGCAAGACGATAGAGAAGGTCGGCGAGACCCCAGTCGTTCCCGGTTGGACCTTCAGCGCTCCAGGCATTGACGTTCTGACCAAGCAGGGTGATTTCGCGCACGCCGCTTTCGACCAGCCGGATGGCTTCGTCGACAATCTGGCTGATGGGGCGCGACACTTCCGAACCGCGGGTATAGGGGACGACGCAGAAGGTGCAGAACTTGTCGCAGCCTTCCTGCACGGTAAGGAAAGCCGTGACGCCGCGGGCGCGGATAAGCTTGCGGTCGGTGGCCGGCAGATGGTCGAACTTGTCCTCGACCGCGTATTCCGTATCGACCACAGGCTTGCCGCCGCGGGCCTTGCGCAGTGCATCCGGCAGTCGGTGATAGGTCTGCGGGCCGATCACCACGTCGACCGATGGCGCGCGGCGGATGATTTCCTCGCCTTCCGCCTGGGCGACGCAGCCGGCAACGCCGATCATCAGTTCTCGGCCTTCGGCAGCACGCGCCTTCTTCATGTCGCGCAGACGGCCAAGCGCCGAATAGACCTTCTCGGCGGCCTTCTCGCGGATATGACAGGTGTTGAGGAGGATCAGATCCGCCTCGCCCATCTCTTCGGTCGCGACATAGCCTTCGCTCGCCAACGCGTCGCCCATGCGGGTCGAATCGTAGACGTTCATCTGACAGCCGTAGGTCTTGATGAAGACCTTGCGGGTGTTGGGGATGGTGACGGGCTCTTCTGCCGGCGAAAGGGTGACGTGTTCGTTCATGGCCGTCTCCTTACTCCAAGAAGGACCGGATTTGAAGCGGTTCTAATCGGCGTCGTACTCTCTTTGGCGAAGATGCCTGATCAGCATGCGGCGAAGCCGGGCGGTAATGGTCTGGCTGAGATGCTTGCGGTTGTCGCCCGTGCGGAAATCGACCGTCTCGCCGAACGCCACATCCACGTCGATCGCGCCTTCCTTCAGCACGCCCATCAGGTGCGGCATGAGCTCGATATCCCCCGGCCAGGCCGCAAGCGGGCGGTGGAAACGACCCATCGCCATGCCGTGCACCCGCGTATAGGCGATCGATACAGGCTGGACATACACGACGCCGTGGGGCGTGTGCGGCACGGCGGCAGCGGCTGCCCCGAACAGCGAGGACTTTACCTCGAGCAGGCGGTTGCCATCCGACGTCGTGCCTTCCGGGAAGAGCACGACGATCTCGCCCGCCGTCATGCGTGCGGCAATCTCGTTGATCTGGTCGCCGGTTCGGCGTTTTTCCTCGCGGACGACGAAGATCGTCTTTTGCAATTTCGCGAGCGTGCCGAAGATCGGCCATTTGGCGACTTCCGACTTAGCGATGAAGACGACATCCGCGATAGCACCAAGCACGAGGATATCCTTCCACGAGACGTGGTTGGAGGCGAGCATCAGGGGGCGCCGATGCTGCAGGTGACCGTGGACGTGGATGCGGATGCCGAGCAGGAAGCAGGCGGTGCGGTGCCAGAGGCGCGGAATATAACGGCGCATCTTCAGATCGAAGGCGAGGCCGATCAGCTGAAACGGCAACAGCACAGCCGTGACCACCAGCAGACAGACGACGATGAACCCGATGCGGATTGAGGTGATCACTGTCGATCCTTGGCTGTCGTCACGCCGTTCGTGTTCAGGCTATTCGTCTTTGTCGAGCGGGATGCCGTAGAGTTCCAGCCTGTGTCCGACCAGCCGGAAGCCGAGTTCGCGGGCAATGCGCTCCTGCAGCGCTTCGATCTCCGCAGATTGGAATTCGATCACCGTGCCGGCATTGAGATCGATCATGTGATCGTGATGTTCTTCCGGCACCGTCTCGTAGCGAGAGCGACCGTCACGGAAATCGTGGCGCTCGATAATGCCCTCGTCCTCGAACAGTTTCACGGTGCGATAGACGGTCGAGATCGAGATCCGTGGATCGACCTTGGAGGAGCGACGATACAGTTCCTCGACATCCGGATGGTCGTCGGAGTCCTGCAGGATACGCGCGATCACCCGGCGCTGATCCGTCATGCGCATGCCCTTCTCGGCACACAGTTCCTCCAGATTTTTGGAAAGATCCGTCATGACGTTTTGGCCTTCAAATGCTCTCGTTTCATCACGAACTAACGAAGAACGCGGCTCATGACAAGCGCCGAGGACCGTCGTCCATCGGCACCGGTATAATAGGCCGGGCGTTCGCCGACCTTTTTGAAACCCAGCCTGCCATAGAGCGTCACAGCGGCCTTGTTTTCGGCCTCGACCTCGAGAAACATTGTTTCGGCGCCGCGCGATGTCGCTTCGCGCAAGCCGGCCTGCATCAGCCTCCATCCGAGCCCAAGACGGCCAAACTTTTCGGGGACGGCGATCGTGAGAATTTCCGCCTCGCCGGCTGCTTCGCGCACCAGCACGAAGCCCCCGAAGGGTTTGGAAAAGAACGCGTTGGTCTGGCGTGCGACGAAACCGAACACGCCTTTCTGAAGAAGAAGATTCTGAAATTCGCCATCGTTCCAGCCGCGCGGAAAGCGCGCACCATGAAGCTCGGAGACTTCGACGCAGTCGGAGATCTCCATCGGGACGACTTCGAAAAACGGCTTCCAGCTGAGATAATCGTCAAACATCGGGCATTCGGTCGCGTGAAAGAATTGAACGACGCGGAGTTACGAGATCTGCCGCGCCAACGCAAAGCCTGTCTGCGGTTTTGCATCCGGTCCACGAAGATAAAGCGGTTTCGGCTTTTGCGAACCTTTCGGCTTTGAAGCCGCAAGTCTTGCAATGACGGCGATATCGAAATGGTCAGGCAGGACCGGCGCCTCGTGCGGGCGCCATGAGCCGGTGACATCAGCCGAAAGCTGGGCAATCAGGGCCGCCGCATCGTGCGGAGACAGCGCCGCGGGTTCGCTGAGCGCAACGCCTTCGGATGAGAATGCCTGGGCATAGACCTCGTCCCGCTTGGCATCCATGGCGGCAACAACGGGGCGTCCCGGATGCTTGGCAAGATGCGCTGCTGCGAGCGTTTCGAGCGTGGTGATGCCGACGCATTCCACATTGAGCGCCAGGGCCAGACCTCGGGCGGCGGCGACGCCCACCCGGATACCGGTGAACGAGCCCGGGCCGATGCCGACGGCAATGCGCTGGACGGATTGAAGTGGAAGGCCAGCGTCATCAAGCGCCTGGTCGATGATCGCCATCAGGCGCTCGGCATGACCCTTGCCGAGCGTTTCGGTGACGGCCGACAACAGCCTGCCCGACGCGCCATCATAGAGCGCGGCAGAACAATCAACCCCGGCAGTATCGATGGCCAGAACGAGCATGTGCGGAACTGTTTTTCGAAATCAGATGGCTTCGACTGCCTGCACTTCAGGCACGAAGTGCTTGAGCAGGTTTTGAACGCCATGTTTCAGGGTTGCCGTCGAAGACGGGCAACCGGCGCAGGCGCCCTTCATGTTGAGATAGACAGTGCCATCCCGGAAACCCTTGAAGGTGATATCGCCGCCATCCTGGGCAACGGCCGGACGAACGCGGGTTTCCAGCAGTTCCTTGATGGTCGCGACCAGGGTCTCGTCGTCGGCCTCGTAGAACTCGCCGTCTTCATCGGTATCTTCGGCAAGCGCAGACGTACCGCCCATGACCGGCTGGCCGGACATGAAATGCTCCATGATCGAGCCGAGGATCGCCGGCTTCAGATGCTGCCATTCGGCGCTATCCTTGGAGACGGTGATGAAGTCGTAGCCGAAATATACGCCGGTGACGCCGTCGATCCCGAACAGTCTGGCTGCCAGCGGAGAAGCATCGGCCTCGCCCGCATTGCGGAAATCGGCAGTGCCCTTTTCCATAACGATCTTGCCGGGCAGGAACTTCAGGGTTGCCGGATTGGGTGTGGCTTCCGTCTGAATGAACATGATATGTCTCCTTGACCCGTGCGCGCCAGCGGGCGCCGCAAACTTAGAACTCTTCCAAAGAAGATAGTCGCGATCAGCTTTTGGTTCAAGTGCGCCTTTCTTCCAATCTGGTCAAGAGAGGTCAGGCGAGCGCGTCGATTTCCTCGTCGGTCAGCGTATCCGGCAGAACGGTGACGGGAATGGGGAAAGCAGCACCCCTGCCGGCAACCGCTGAGACCAGCGGGCCCGGCCCTTCCTTGGTCGAACCGGCGGCAAGAACAAGAACGGCGATATCGCGGTCTTCCTCCACCAGCATGTTGATCTGCTCGGGCGCGCTTCCCTCGCGGATGACGATTTCGGGATCGATCCCGATCGTTTCGCGCACCCTCTGGGCGGCCTTCGCCATGATCGATTCCGCTTCTTCCATGGCTTCGGCGCGCATGATCTGCTCGACGCCGATCCATTGCTGGAAATCGCCATCGGGAATGACGAAGAGCAGCACCAGGCCGCCATTGGAATTCTTCGCGCGGCGGCCGGCATAGTGCACGGCAAGCTCGCATTCGGGGGTGCCATCGATGACCGCTATGAACTTGCGCCGATGTCCCTCAAGCCTGGAAAGCCGTTTCGAAACCATGCCGCCCCCTCAATTCCCGTCGGACGTTGTCGTTGTGGCGAAATTATACGAACCCGCGAAAATGAAAACCCGCCACGCGACCGTGACGGGTGCAAGATTTTCGCCGATGTTCCCGCTTAGCGCAGGAAGCCGACGATATCGAAGACTTCGCCCATGACCTTTTCGGCGCGGGCGCGGGCACGCTCGCCCCCATCACGCAGGATGGCATCGATATGGGTCGTGTCGTCCAGCAGGCGGCGCATCTCGAGCGAGATCGGCGCCAGAACGTGAACGGCCAAGTCGGCGAGCGCCGGCTTGAACACCGAGAACTGCTGGCCGCCGAATTCGGCAAGCACATCCGCCTTGGTGCGATCGGCGAGTGCCGCGTAGATGCCCACGAGATTGGCCGCTTCCGGGCGACCTTCGAGGCCTTCGAGTTCGCTCGGCAGTCCCTCGGGATCGGTCTTCGCCTTGCGGATCTTCTTCAGAATCTCATCGGCATCGTCCATCAGGTTGATGCGCGACAGATCCGACGGATCGGATTTCGACATTTTCTTGGTGCCGTCGCGCAAGCTCATGACGCGCGGGGCCGGACCATCGATCAGCGGCTCGACAAGCGGGAAATAGCCATGGATCGGTTCTTCGCCGACAACCATGTCGACGCCGGTGCCGGTTGCGCGGATCTTGTCCTGGAAATCGATATTGAACTTCTGGGCGATATCGCGGGCAAGTTCCAGGTGCTGCTTCTGGTCGTCGCCGACAGGCACGTGGGTGGCGCGGTAGACGAGAATGTCGGCCGCCATCAGGCTTGGATAGGCGAGCAGTCCAAGCGAAGCGTTCTCGCGGTCCTTGCCGGCCTTGTCCTTGAACTGGGTCATCCGGTTCATCCAGCCGATGCGGGCGACGCAGTTGAAGATCCAGGCAAGTTCGGCATGCTGCGGCACGGCGGACTGGTTGAAGACGATGTGCTTCTTCGGATCGATGCCGGACGCGATAAAGGCCGCTGCGATCGAGCGGATCTGGCCGCGCAGGTCATCATGCACGAGCTGTGCGGTGATCGCGTGCAGATCGACGACGCAATAGATGCAGTCGTTGTTTTCCTGCAGGGCGACAAACTTGCGGATGGCGCCGAGATAGTTGCCGAGATGGAGATTGCCGGTGGGCTGGACACCGGAAAAGACGAGCGGCTTGAAGCTGTTCATTCTAGATCCTCGATAGGCTGATGGAAGGCCTCAGGTCCTGGAATGCGCAACCTGACAAGTGTGCGTGCTTGCCGCTGCTGCGCCCCGCGGGCCATGTAGCTGATGGCCGGGCTTATGCACGCCCCGCCACGAGGGATCAAGAGGCTGCATCATCCGCGTGCTGAATGAGATCCCAAAGGTTACCGTAGCAATCTTCAAACACTGCGACCGTGCCATAGGGTTCGTGGCGCGGTTCTTCGATGAAGCGCAAGCCTTTTGCCGACAAACGGGAGTGATCCCCGGCAAAATCGTCGGTTTTCAAGAAAAAACTTACCCGACCCGCCGTCTGGTTGCCGATCGCGTCCGTTTGGACGTCGCTGTCGGCGCGTGCCAGCAGGAGCGCTGCCCCCTCTTTGCCCGGCGGGCGGACCACCACCCAGCGCTTGGTCGCCTCCAAAGGGGTATCGGAGACAAGCTCAAAGTCCATGATTCCGCAGTAAAAATCGAGCGCCCGATCGTAGTCGTCAACGACCAGCGTGACCAGAAAAAGGGAACGGATCGACATTGAAGCACACCTTGTTTTGACGTGGCGGGAACCTGTCTTCGACGCTTCCTGCCTGGCCTGTCAAGAACGCCGAAGCAACCGCAAGGTTAACGCAGCTTAACCCCTGAGGCAGACAAATCCCACTTTGGGGCAAATTCCTCCATACTGAGGTCACTTTTCGGAAAGAAATACTCCCCCACCAAGTCGACCCCAGTCGGTCGTGAGTATTTTCCGAGGTTTACCCGTATGCGCATCTTTTACCGCGTCGCGCTGTCCTGCTTCATGACGCTCTGCCTAACGCTGTCCGCGACCGCACAAGCCGCCGAAAAAGGCGAGAAACGCCGCAGCAGTTCTTTCAAACACGACTACTCTGCTTACTATACTGTCCAGCGCGTCAGCGTTCGGACCAACTGCTTTCCCGAGAAGCTGGGTGCCATCCTTGCCCATATCGCCAAGGAAACCGGCAAGAAGCCGATGGTGACCTCCGGCCACCGCCCGCGCTCTGGGACATCACAGCACAGCCACTGCTACGCCGCCGACATTCGCGTTCCCGGCGTTGCCGAAAAGAGGGTGCTTGCGGCAGCAGCGAGCGCCCCGGGCATCGGCGGCATCGGCCGCTACTGCAACGGCATCGTGCATGTGGATGTCGGCCCGCGGCGTGCCTGGGCGCATTGCGGCAAAGGTGGAAAAGTTGGCAAGGGCAGCCTTGCTAGCCTGAAGCGTCGCGGAAAGTCCTGAGTTCAGGACTCCGCCGGTGGTGGAACAGCAGACTTTGGCTTCCGCTTGATGTTTCGCCTGATCATGCCGAGATCGGCACCGCCGATCGCAAACGCGCAGGCGAAATAGACGACCATTGCAATCCCCAGAAGGCAGGCCAGAGCCAGCACCTGGGTCAACAGATGCGAGCCCGGTTGCAGCCATGGGCTGGCATAGGGAAGCGCATAAAACAGCGCCGCCGCCATGACCCCTGTCGCGACCAGCAAAAGTGCGGTACGCCGGGCAAGCGCCCATTCCCAGACGAGATCACCCCGCCAGACCAGCGTCGAGAACAGCAGTATCGTGTTGATCCAGCCCGCCGCGGCTTCTGCCGTCGCGATGCCGCGTTCGGCGATCATCGGAAACAGCGTGATGGCGAGGCCGGAGTTGATGACGACCGACACCATGGTAAAGCGCATCGGCGTTTTGGTATCCTCGCGGGCATAAAAGCCCGGCTGCAGCGCCTTGATCAGCACGAAACCCGGAAGACCGATGCCGTAGATCGCAAGGATCGAGGCGACGACGGCCGTGTTTTCCGCTGAAAACGCACCGCGCTCGTAAAGCACACGGATAATCGCATCCGACAGGATCCACAGACCGGCAGCAGCAGGAAGCGTCAGGAACAGCACGAATTCGATCGAGCGGTTCTGGATGTTGCCGGCTTCCTTGACGTGGCCGCCCTTCAGCGCCCGCGACAATTCTGGAAGAAGCACGACGCCGACGGCAACGCCGACGACACCGAGCGGCAGCTGGTAGATGCGGTCGGCATATTGCAGGGCAGCGATTGCGCCTTCCTTGCCCGACGCAATCGCCTGGCCGATGATCTGGTTGATTTGGGTAATGCCGCCGGTGATTGCGGCCGGAACCGCGAGCCAGAGCAGGCGCTTGACGTTGGGCGTCATCTTGGGCCGGCGAAAGCCGATATTGATGCCCGCATGACGCACGCCGGCATAGACGACGCCAAGCTGCAACACGCCCGCAACCAGCACGCTCCACGACAGATACCAGGCGATTTCACGCGGATCGGCGCCAACCCAGAGGCCGTAGAGAAGCGCTGCGATCATCACCACGTTCAAGAACACCGGCGCGATGGCGGCGGCAAAGAAATGATGCAGCGAGTTGAGCATGCCGCTCATCATCGCCGTCAGCGACATGCACATGAGATAGGGGAACATGACGACGGCCATGCGCACAGTCAGCGCCGTCTTTTCCGCGTCATCTGCAAAGCCTGGGGCAATGACCCACCGGACCAGCCAGGGCATGGCCAGCTGCATGGCGATGGTGATGATCAGTAGCGCGGAAAACAGGACGCCGAAGACCTCTTCGGAAAACCGCTTGGCTCCGTCGACGCCGTTCGCCTCGATTTCCTTGGAAAACAGCGGAACGAAAGCGGCGTTGAAGGCGCCTTCGGCAAACAGCCGGCGAAACAGGTTCGGAAACCGGAAGGCCGCGTAAAACACGTCTGCCATCGGCCCGGTGCCAAGGGCCGCCGCCATGAAGGTTTCACGGGCGAAACCGAAGATGCGGCTGCCGAGCGTCGCGCCGCCGACGGTTGCGAATTTTCTGGCAAGACTCATCGGTTTGGGCTCATCGGCTTGGTCTCATGCTGGGGAAGCTGGGATTGTTCATGTTCTGCCTGTGCGTTGGCATGCGTCGTTCGGCCGGCGCCCTGCCCCACAGTTTCTGCGGCGCAAAAGATCGGACCGAACGAAGCACCCGTTCAGCAGGGATAGCACCGGTGTCGTGTTTCAGACACCGACTTTCGACTTCCGCGGCAAGACATTTGCTCCGTCTGCGGCAGCCGGCTGGGGCGCGACGATACCATCCGGCATGGCTTCCTGAAGCTCGTCTTCCTGTTCCGCCATGACCGCCTTCAGCCGGGTGATGATATTGCCCTGGCGGTTCTCATTGGTCACCTTGTGACCGACGAGATCGGTGACGTAGAACGTATCGATCACCTTTTCACCAAACGTGGTGATCCGCGCCGACTGAATATCCAGCGAGAGATCGGCAAGGGCCGCGGTGATTTCCGCAAGCAGACCGGTCCGGTCGAGGCATTCGACCTCGACGACGGTGAATTTGTTGGAAAGCCCGTTCGAGATGATCGCGGACGGCGGGATATCGAAGGCCTTGTTCTTGTTCTTCTTGGCTTTCGCGCGGATGGCGATGACTTCCGGCAGGCGCTTCTTGCCGGCAAGCACATCCTCGATCATCCGTCCGATCGTGCCGCCACGGCGCATTTCGTCGTCATCGACCGCAAATTCCCGGTTGATGTGGATCGTATCGAGCGCACGGCCATCGGAGGTGGTGAAGATCTGCGCATCGGCGATATTGGCACCGGCTGCCGCACAGGCGCCTGCGATAATCGACAGAAGACGCGGATGGTCGGGGGCCAGAACCGTGATTTCGGTGATCGCCCGAAAACTGTCGGTGCGCACCATGGTGGCGAGCGGCTTGCCGGCCTTGTCGGTTTCGCGGATGAAGCCTGCGTGGCGAACCTGATCCTCGACGGGCACGGACAGGAGATATGGCTGGTAATGCAGCTTCACCAGCGCCTCGCGGTCCTGCTGGCTCCAGTCGGACAGGGCGTTGGCGAGATCTTCCTCCGCCACCTTGGCCCGCTCCTTGCCGGATGCTTCCGAGAAGCCGCCGGAGAGACGCAGTTCCGTTTCATAGTAGAGGGTGCGCAGAAGCTGACCCTTCCAGCCGTTCCAGACGCCCGGGCCGACGGCGCGGATATCGCAGATGGTCAGCACCAGCAGCAGCTTCAAGCGATCCAGCGACCGGACTTTTTCGGCAAAGTCGGCGATGGTCTTGCGATCATGCAGATCGCGGGTCTGCGCCGTCATCGACATGATCAGGTGTTGTTCCACCAGCCAGACGACGAGTTCGGTCTGTTTCGGGTTGAGGCCGAGACGCGGGCAGAGCTTTTTCGCGATCCGGGCGCCGGCGGTCGAATGATCCTCCTGGCGGCCCTTGGCGATATCGTGGATCAGCACTGCGACATAGAGCGCCGCGCGCTCCTCGATCGTCGGCATCAGCTTGTTGGCGAGCGGATGCATGTCCGCCGCTCGGCCGTGATCGATCTCCGACAGCGCATCGACCGAGCGGATCAGGTGCTCGTCGACCGTATAGTGGTGATACATGTTGAACTGCATCATCGCCACGACCTTGCCGAATTCGGGAATGAAGCGGCCGAGCACGCCGGCCTCGTTCATCCGCCGCAGCATCAGGCCGGGATCGCGCCTGGAGGTGAGGATGGAGAGGAAGAGACGGTTTGCCTCGTCGTCTTCGCGCAGGGCACTGTCGATAAGCGAAAGCGAACGGGTGATGCTTTTCAGCGCGTCGGGATGAAGTTCCAGCCCGGTCAGGTCCGCCACGTGGAAGAAGCGGATCAGGCTGACCGGATCGCGCTTGAAGACGCCGGGATCGGCCAGCGTGATACGACCGCGGTCTTCCACGAATTCGACGGAGCCGGCAATCTTGTGCAGCCGCTTGGTGAAGCGCGAGATGACGCGCTGGGTGAGGCCGGGTGCGGCCTTCGCCTGCTGGTCCTCCAGCGCTGCGCATAGAATGCGGGTGAGATCGCCGACGTTCTTGGCGACCAGGAAATAATGCTTCATGAAGCGTTCGACGGAGGAGAGGCCAGGCCGCGCATTGTAGCCGAGGCTTGCCGCGATATCGCGTTGGATATCGAACGACAGACGTTCCTCCGCCTTGCCCGTCAGAAAATGCATCTGGCAGCGCACCGCCCAGAGAAAGTCATCGGCCTTTTCGAAGGACCTTGCTTCCTCGCGCGAGAGGACGCCGAGCTTGACGAGTTCAGTCGTTTCGCGAACGCGGTAGTAGTATTTGGCAATCCAGAACAGCGTGTGCAGATCGCGCAGGCCACCCTTGCCCTCCTTGACGTTGGGCTCGACCAGATAGCGCGTATCGCCCGCCTTCTTGTGGCGCTGGTCGCGCTCGGCAAGTTTGGCGGCGACGAATTCCGGACCGGTGCCGGCAACGACTTCCAGATCGAAGCGCGACATCAGCTGATTGACCAGCGCGCCGCTGCCGCAGATCGGGCGGCATTCGAGAATGGCGGTGCGGATCGTCATGTCGGTTTTCGACAGGCGAATGCATTCCTCCACCGTGCGGGTGGCATGGCCGACCTTGAAGCCCATGTCCCACAGGAGATAGAGCAGGAATTCCACCGCCTTGCGCATGGCATCGGAATTCTTTTCGGGCAGCAGGAAAAGAAGATCGATATCGGACCCTGGCGCGAGCGTGCCGCGGCCGTAACCGCCGGTGGCGGCAACGGCGATCTCGCGGCCTTCCGGATAGAGGCTCTCGGTGATGGTTTCATTGAGGACGCAGATCAGCTGGTCCTGGATCCAGGATATGCGGCGGGCGCAGCGAAGACCGCTGCCATCCTGGCTCAGCAGTTCGCGTGCCTTTTCGCGACCGTCGACACTTGCCTGCCGCAGGATCGGCAGGAGAGCTGCCCGCGATTCCAGCAGCGGCCGATCCTTGGTTCCGAGCGCCTCGCGGCATTTCGTCTGCAGGCCGGCGACGTCCATCAGTTCGGAAAAATCGATATCGTGACGATGATCTTGTCTTGTTGCTTGCTTGGCCATGTCTTCCTGCCGGTGCCCGCCCTCTCCATTCCCGATGGAGACGACGACGGATTTCGGGCACCTCCCCTAAAGCGTTCCCAGGTCCCTGCGGCCCTGCCCCATACGCTTTAGCTCATTTTTGTTGCGCAGCCGTTACCGCAGAGCGCTCCGCATGTGAGCAGCGTGCTTACCACGGTTACGGCTTGACGGCGCCAAGTTGTTTGTTCGCGACCGGAACGTCAAGCCCGATATTGCCCGGGTCTGCGATAGACTTCGATCCGCTGCGCCACTGACGCGGGCTCATGCCAGTGATGCGGCGAAACTCGCGGTTGAAGTTCGACTTGGTCGAAAAACCGACATCGAACATGATGACCGTCGCCGGCCGGCTGGTTTCGCGCAGAAGCACGCATGCTTCCGCGATCCGGCGTCGGTTGACGAACTGCGAGATATTGAGGCCGGTTGCGCGGTTGATGGCAACCGACAGATCCCGCGCCGGCACGCCGGCCTTGCGGGCGAGTTTCGCTAGACTGAGGTTTTCGTCGCGGTAGAGACCGTCCCGATCCAAAGCCTCTGTCGCGCGTAAGACGAGACCCTCATCCTGTGGATTGGCCTCATTTGCCTTCCCGTTCGGCAGCGGGCCTTCTCCTGCTTCCGGCGCAAGATAGTAGATGCCGGTTACCACGAGAACGACGATGTTGATCGCCGTCAGGACAAGCGGAATGTCGTCCCTCCCGTTGAACGTTGTGTAGATCGAGAGGGCAGCATCGCTGACTGCGAAGAACAGCATCAGCGCGGCCGTCATTCTTGCGGCCCGCAGGGCGGGGTGCATTCGCTGAAGGCTGGCTTCGACCATGAGATCGGAACCTTCCGAACGGGTCAGCCGCCAGAGGGCGACGCCGTAAAAGAGAAAGATCACCAGCAGGAGCGGATCGACCAGGATCGGTGCGAAGACGACCGAAGTGCCGACGCAAAACGGTGCGGCGAGGTGGCGCCAGGGCGCAGAACGGCCGCCGCCGGAAAGCGACTGGAAGGCGAGAAACGCAAGCGGCGGCATGACGGAGGCCGTGACCGGCTGAACCGGTGCGAGCGCCGTTATGCCGTAGCCGAAATGAAGGCCGACGACCAAGCCCTGGGCCGCATAGAGAACGACAAATGCAATGAAGTAGCGACGGCTTCCCGGCACGTCGACGCCTTTGAGGCTGTGATAGAGCGCAAGGGCAAAGACGATACCGACCAGAAACGGCAAAGGGATAGAGAGCACTGCAGTGACCCCGGCGGTAAATGGCCTGAAACATGTTTGAGGTCCGACCATATCACGATCGAGGTCGAAAGGCAGGCAGATACAGGCGCAAGGGTGGTGCCGTTCACAACCCCGATGGAGATTTCCATGGCCCTGCCCCTACCCCGCCTTCGCCTTGCAACCCTTGCCCTGATCGGTTTCGGGTATTCCGCAACCGCCTTGCCGGCCTTCGCCTTCGAGGCGGGAACCCAGTGGATCCAGATCAATCCTTCGCATCGAACCCAACCCGAGAGAGTGCTGATCACCTATCCGGCAAAGGCCGACGGCGATCCCTATACGCTGGGTGCCGATGCTCTGTGGGTCGGCGTGCCTGCTCGCCGTAATGCCACGCCGGTGCAGGAGAAGTTTCCGCTGGTCATTTTGAGCCATGGCTCGGGCGGCAATGCAGCGGGGCTGGGCTGGCTTTCGACAGAACTCGCGCGCAACGGCTTCATCGTTGCGGCACCCAATCATATCCACTCGACCTCAGGCGATTCCATTCCGGTGGAAAGCTTCAAGATCTGGGAGCGGGCACAGGATGTTTCGGCCCTGATCGATACACTGACGACGAGCGCCACCTGGAGCGCGCTTGTCGACAAGGATCGGATCGGCGGCATCGGTTTTTCGCTTGGGGGCACCACGATGATGCTGACCGCCGGTGCCCGCGCGTCGCTTCAGACCTTTGTCACCCATTGCGCGGAGGCAGGCGGCAAGGATGCGGGCTGCAACTGGTTTCAGAAGGGCGGGGTGGATTTTTCCCAAGTCGATCGGGAGGCATTCGAAGGTGGTTATGGCGACAAGCGCGTTTCAGCGGTGATTGCGGTCGATCCGGGTTTTGCCATGGCTTACCAGAACGAAAGTCTTGCCGGCATCGATAGACCAATGCTTTTCATCAACCTCGGCGAAGGCGACCGCATCATGTCCGGCACCAACGCCCAGTCGCTGGCAGTCGATATTCCAGAGGCCAACTACGCGCTAGTTCCCGGCGCAAACCATTTCTCGTTCCTCAGCATCTGCAACGCGAATGGAGCAGAATTGCTGAAGCAGTATGAGGATGATCCGGTTTGCGATGAGGTGAGCGACATCCCACGCGAAAAGCTGCATCAGCAGATCTTCTTCAATATTGCCGTCTTTCTTCGCAGAACGCTGCTGGAACGCTGAGCGCTCAGCCAGCCGCAGGGAGGAGGCCTTTAGACAGGGCCTCCTTCACCGCGAGTTCCGCCATGGCGAGCGTTGCTTCGCGGGTTCTGGCGGCGGCGATAAAGCGGCCGTTGTGGCAGAACGTGGCGCCTTCGACGCCGGATGCGGCTTCCAGATCTGCATTGGTGAGGCCGGCCCATGCGGCGGGGAGATCGGCGCGCAGTTCGAAACCGTCATCGGCGCGGCGGATGCCGGTGACGCACCAGTCCTTGTCGCGCGGGTGGACGACGAAGAGAAGCTGATCGGCGCCGGCCTTCAGGATGGCGGGGCGGAACGGCATGCCCATCGGCAATTCGAGAATGCGCCCCTCGCCGGCCTTGGCAATGGCGTCCAGAACCAGCGTCTCTGCCCGCAGCTTTGCGGCGCGCTGGGAAATGCCGGCTTCGACAAAGGCGCGGGCGATGACGAGCGCTGCATGGAAGGCACGGTCATCGGCGCCTTCGTCCTTTTCGTCAAAGGCGGGCTTCAGGGTTTCGAGAAGCGACGGCAGTGTCAGGCCGGCCATCGGACCTGCGGCCGAGGGGCTGAGCGCGCCATTGTCCATGAGGTCGATCGGCAGCACGAACTTGGTGTCGAAGGCTGCGTGCACCGCCTCGACATGGGCTTCCGGTACGCCGAAGGCGAGCAGGTAATCGCGGCCGTAGTGCTTCCAGATCAGGCCGAAGGAACTGAACGGCGCGCCGTCATCTCGCAAGGGCGCACCGCGCTGGTGATGATCGAAAATCTGCGCCTGCGCGTCGAAGGAGCCGCCGACGTCGTAGATGATGCGGTCGCCACCCGGCGTGATCCATTCGGGAGCCCGGCTGCGGACGATGCGTGCATCGGGGAACAGCCGCGTCAGGATGACACTGGACAGGAGTTCGTCGGCATGGAAGCCACCGGAATGGGTGACGAGATAATCTGGAGTCATGCCGCGATCAGCCTTTTCTTTCAATGGAAAGAATCAGATAGCCGGAGCGGAGGGCCTTCTCAAGCGCTGAGGTGTGGTTTCAGGAGAATGCGTCAGGAAATTGCAGTAATTTCGAGTTCATGACCGTTTACGGTCACGACATCGCCGACCGACTTGCCCAGAAGCGCACTTGCAACGGGAGAAACGTAGGAGATCGAACCTTCCTTCGGATCGGCCTCATCCTCGCCAACGATGCGATAAGCCTGCTCGCGGCCGTCGTCACGGCTGAAGCGCACCGTGTTGCCGAAGGCGACGACTTCAGTCGAAACCGGTGCAGGCACTAGCTGAGCGCTGTGCAGCCTCTCGGCGAAGTAGCGGAGGTCGCGCGCGGGACCTGCGGCCTGGCGGCGGCGCTCGTTGACGTCCTCAACCGTGTTGGCCGCGTCAAAAGCCTCCTTTGCGGTACGAAGCTGCGCCTCTAGCGCCTTCAGGCCGGCCTCGGTGACGAGGTTGGGATGCGACGAGACAGGCCTGTCCGGCAGCTGGGTTTCCGCTGCGGTTTCGGCACTTTCTTCCTTCACGAAGGCGACGCTCACGTGCGTGTTCCTTTCAACTGAGATGCGGCCTTACTTGGCCGCAAGTTGCTTCTTCAACGCATATAGGGCGTCGAGCGCATCGCGCGGGCTCATTTCGTCCGGATTGATGGCTTTCAGCGTTTCCTCGACCTTTGACGGACCGCGCTTCATCTCATCTTTTCTCACCGCCACCTGGAATAGCGGCAGATCGTCGATGAGCTGGCTTGCGGGGTTCTTGCGATCGCTGTCCTCAAGCTTGGTCAGCACATCTCGGGCACGGGCGACAACGCTGTCGGGCAGGCCGGCAAGCCGTGCGACCTGGATACCGTAGGAGCGATCGGCAGCACCGGGTCCGACTTCATGCAGGAAGATGACCTCGCCGTCCCATTCCTTGACCTTCATCGTGGCATTGGAAAGGCGGTTGAGCTTTTCCGAGAGCACGGTGAGTTCGTGGAAATGGGTGGCGAACAGCCCACGGCAGCGGTTGCCTTCGTGCAGGTGCTCGACTGCGGCCCAGGCAATCGACAGGCCGTCGAAGGTTGCCGTGCCGCGGCCGATCTCATCAAGGATGACCAGCGAACGGTCCGTCGCCTGGTTGAGGATCGCTGCCGTCTCGACCATTTCGACCATGAAGGTGGAACGGCCGCGGGCAAGATCGTCGGAGGCTCCGACGCGGGAAAACAGGCGGTCGACGATGCCGATATGGGCGGACGCGGCAGGAACGAAGGACCCCATCTGAGCTAGGATGGCAATCAGCGCGTTCTGGCGCAGAAACGTCGATTTACCGCCCATGTTGGGACCGGTGAGGAGCCACAGGGCACCGAACTCGTCGGTCCCACCAGGCGAAAGGTCGCATTCGTTGGCGATGAACGGGCCTGATGACTGACGGCGCAGCGCCTGCTCGACCACCGGATGGCGACCGCCTTCGATCGCGAACATGCGCGACGCATCGACCGCCGGGCGGCGGTAGTCCCACTCCTCGGCAAGCATCGCAAGACCGGCAGCAACGTCCACAATGGCAAGCGCGCGGGCGCCGGCCTTGATCGCTTCGGCTTCGGCGGTCACGGCCTCGACCATCAGACGGAAGGCTTCGAGTTCGATCGTCAGCGCCCGGTCGGCGGCGTTGGCGATGCGGCTTTCCAGATCGGCCAGCTCGGTCGTGGTGAAGCGCATCGCATTCGCCATGGTCTGGCGGTGGATGAAGCGCGCCTTAGCCTCAGGCGTGTCGGTCATCGGGCCGGCATTGCCGGCGGTCACCTCGATGAAATAGCCGAGCACGTTGTTGTGCTTGATCTTCAGAGACTTGATGCCGGTCTCTTCGGCATATTGCAGCTGCAGCCCGGCGATGACCTTGCGCGACTGATCGCGCAGTGCGCGTACCTCGTCCAGTTCGGCACGTGCACCATCCGCAAGAAAGCCGCCATCGCGCTTGAGAAGCGGAAGGTCTTCCGCAAGTGTGGTGCCAAGCAGGGTTTCGAGTTCCCCCGGCAGCATCTTCAGATCATCGAGCGCTTCCGACAGTTCCTGCGGCAGCATGGCACCACTGAGGAAGCTTGCAACGCCACGCGCTGCTTCAAGGCCAGCAAGGATCGCGCCGAGATCACGCGGGCCGCCGCGATCGAGCGCCAGACGTGACAAAGCGCGCGGCATATCCGGCACGTGTTTCAGCGAGGAGCGCAGATCCGAACACAGGCCCGGCTCGTCCCCGAGGAAGGAGACGGAATCGAGCCTTCGGTTGATGCGGTCCGGATCGGTCAGCGGCGACATCAGCCGTTCGGCCAGAAGCCTTGCACCGCCGCCGGTGACGGTTCGGTCGATCGCTTTCAGGAGCGTGCCTTCGCGCTCGCCTGACAAGGTTTTCGTCAGTTCCAGATTGCCGCGGGTGGCTGGATCGATGAACAGCGTCGAGGCGCCGCTTTCGCGCTCCGGCCGGCCGAGCGGCGGGCGCTCCGCCATCTGGGTCTTTTCCACATAGGCGATGGCAGCTGCGGCCGCTGCCATTTCAGCGCGGGAAAACGTGCCGAAGCCATCTAGCGTGCCGACGCCGAAATAGCGCGCGATGCGGCCTTCCGAGGTGGCGCTGTCGAACAGGACCGAAGGCTGCGGCACAGCGACGCGGCCAAGCACGTCGAAGACCGGCTTCAGTTCCGCATCGTGAAACATCGTATCCGGCATGATCAGTTCGCGCGGCTCGATCCGCAGGATGTCGGCCAGCAGGCGCGACGGCTCGGTTTCCGCCAGCCGGAAGACGCCGGTGGAGATATCGATCCAGGCAAGCGCCATCAGCGGTTCGGCAGCGCCCTTGATGCGGGCAAGCGTCATCAGGTAGTTGGATTCCGAGGCGACGAGCAGCTTTTCCTCGGTGATTGTGCCGGGCGTGACGAGCCGCACGACATCGCGTTTGACCACCGATTTGGAGCCGCGCTTCTTCGCTTCCGCCGGATCTTCCACCTGTTCGCAGACGGCGACGCGGAAGCCGAGCATGATCAGCCGCTGCAAGTAGTCATCCGCTGCATGCACGGGTACGCCGCACATCGGAATGTCCTGCCCCATATGCTGGCCTCGCCTGGTCAGCGTAATGCCGAGCGCGCGCGAGGCATCGATCGCATCCTCGAAGAACAGCTCGTAAAAATCGCCCATCCGATAGAACAGCAGCGATCCGGGATTGTTGGCCTTGATCTCGATGAACTGTTCCATCATCGGCGTTGCCGACGCGCGGCTTTCCTCCGAAGCCAGCTGGTCGGTCGTCAGGGCATCGAGCGTAGGTCTTTGAAAATGGGTCACGGCACCAATGTTTGTTGCGCAGATTTATTGTTGCGTCTGGAAAGAGGCGACACTATCGGTGATGACCCTTGAATTACAACATCCCCCGCGACCTCGAGGGGCGCTGCCCACAAAAAGCTGGAGAGGCCAATGCCCGCAAACGACAAGACGCCGGAAAAGAACACGCGCAACAGAGCGTCGGTGACCGAGCAGGAAGCGCTTGATTTCCACTCGCAGGGCCGTCCCGGCAAGCTCGAGATCACCCCGACAAAGCCGATGGCGACGCAGCGCGACCTCTCGCTGGCCTATTCGCCGGGTGTCGCCGTGCCGGTTCTGGCGATCGCCGCCGACCCTTCCAAGGCCTACGACTACACGACGCGCGGCAACATGGTGGCCGTGATTTCCAACGGCACGGCAATCCTTGGTCTCGGCAATCTCGGTGCACTGGCATCCAAGCCGGTCATGGAAGGCAAGTCTGTCCTGTTCAAGCGGTTTGCCGATGTGGACAGTATCGATCTCGAGGTCGATACGGAAAACGTAGACGAATTCATCAACTGCGTGCGCTATCTCGGCCCGTCCTTCGGCGGCATCAACCTTGAGGACATCAAGGCGCCGGAATGCTTCATCATCGAGAGCCGTCTGCGCGAACTGATGGACATCCCGGTTTTCCATGACGACCAGCACGGTACGGCGATCATCGCCGCCGCCGGTCTCATCAACGCGCTGGAACTCACCGGCCGCGACCTCAAGACGACGAAGCTGGTGTGCAATGGCGCCGGTGCTGCCGCGATCGCCTGTATCGAGCTGATCAAGGCGATGGGCTTCAACCCTGCCAACATCATCCTCTGCGACACCAAGGGCGTGATCTACCAGGGTCGCACCGAGGGTATGAACCAGTGGAAGAGCGCCCACGCCGTCAAGTCCGACAGCCGGACGCTGGAAGAGGCCATGAAGGGTGCCGACGTGGTGTTCGGTCTTTCCCAGAAGGGTGCGTTTACCGAAGCGATGATCCGCTCGATGGCGGACAAGCCGATCATTTTCGCGATGGCCAATCCCGATCCGGAAATCACGCCGGAAGAAGTGGCGCGGATCCGCGACGACGCGATCATGGCGACCGGCCGCTCGGACTATCCGAACCAGGTCAACAACGTGCTGGGCTTTCCCTACATCTTCCGCGGTGCGCTCGATGTGCGAGCCCGCCAGATCAACGATGCGATGAAGATTGCCGCCGCGCAGGCGCTGGCCGATCTTGCCCGCGAGGACGTGCCTGATGACGTGGCTGCCGCCTACCAGGGCAACCGCCCGCGTTTCGGGCCGCAATACATCATTCCCGTGCCGTTCGATCCGCGGCTGATCTCGGCCATTCCCGTCGCCGTTGCCAGAGCTGCAATGGAAAGCGGAGCAGCGCGTCGCGACATCACCGACCTTGACGCCTATGGTCGCGAGCTTTCCGCCCGCCGCGACCCGATCGCTGCAACGACGCAAGGGATCTACGACAGGGTTCGCCGCTTCCCCAAGCGCGTGGTGTTTGCCGAAGCCGAAGAAGAGCAGGTCATGCGTGCCGCGATCTCCTTCTGCAGCCAGGGTCTCGGCACTGCCATCCTGCTCGGCCGCGACGATGTGATCCGCGAGACGGCGGAAAAGGCCGGTATCGACCTCGAACGTCCCGGCATCGAGATCATCAATGCGCGCATTTCCAAGCGCGTCGATACCTATATCGACTTCCTCTACGCCCGCCTGCAGCGCCAGGGACTGCTTCTGCGTGACGTGCAGCGGCTGATCCACCACGACCGCAACCATTTTGCCGCGACCATGGTGGCCGTGGGCGATGCGGATGCGATGGTAACCGGCACGACGCGCAATTATGCGACCGCTCTTTCCGACGTGCGCCGCTGCATCGACGACAAGCCCGGACACAGGGTGATCGGCGTGTCGATCGTGGTGGCCCGCGGCCGCACGATCTTTGTGGCGGATACCGCCGTCCACGACATGCCGACTGCCGAGCAGATCGCCGACATCGCCGTGGAAGCCGCGCGCGTCGCCAAGCGCATGGGCTACGAGCCCCGCGTGGCGCTGCTTGCCTATTCCACCTTCGGCCAGCCGATCGGCGAACGGTCGGAGCGGGTCCGCGAGGCGGTGAAGATCCTCGACGGACGCCGGGTGGATTTCGAGTATGACGGCGAGATGGGTGCCGACGTGGCGCTCAATGCCAGCCGCATGGAGCAGTATCCGTTCTGCCGCCTCTCCGGCACGGCCAACGTGCTTGTCATGCCGGCCATTCATTCGGCCTCGATCGCCACCCGCATGCTGCAGGAGATCGGCGCATCGACGCTGATCGGGCCGCTTCTGGTCGGTTTGGATAAATCGGTGCAGATCACCCAGATGGGCGCGAAGGACTCCGAAATCGTCAACATGGCGGCGATTGCGGCCTATAACGCGGGGTCCTGAGAGACCCCGCGCCGACGCTTTTGTTGAAAGCTTCAGCCGATCGGATTAGGGTGTTTCATCTGGTCCGATCGGAGTTCCCGTTTCATGAAGACCGTCAGCATTCAGGAAGCCGAAGAAAACCTGTCGCAGCTTGTCGATGAAGCCGCGAACGGGGAACCGTTCGTGATCGCCAGGGCGGGCAAGCCGCTGGTGACGGTGGTTGCTGTCGATGAGGCGGCCGCACCCGAGGTGACCGGGCCCAGGAAACGGCGGATCGGATTCCTTAAAGGTCAGTTCTTCATTCCGGAAGACATGGATAAGGCGCTGGACGAAGAGATCGAGGATCTGTTCTACGGCGCACGCGATTGAGGCTGTTGCCGGATTCCCATCTTCTGATCTGGCTTGTCGCCGCGTCCGAACGCTTGCCATCCTCGGTGCACGACATGGTGGGTCGCTACTGCGGACCGACCAGGCTCCAAATCTAGAGCGCTCTAGTTCGCGAAGCGACCGGCGTCGGCGCCGAAGTAGTTGATGTAGCGGCCGGAGATCGATGCGATCGGTAGCACGATCAGCACATCCGTGGTGTTGAAGGCCTGATCGACGACGGCTCCCATTCCGATCATAGCGCCGAGGCGAAGGTAGCCCTTGACCAGCGGTGGCATGGCGGAAAGCGCCTGGCGCGGATTGATCGCCTCGGCCGGCATCAGATCCATGTTGCGATTGAGATCAGGCAATGCGTGGACCATCCACTCGTCCTTCACCAGCGCATTGTGATGGAGGAAGGACAGCGCCAGCGCGTGTTCTTCCGGACGCACGCCGGGGAAAGAGGCGCAGCCGAACATGGCATTGACACCATGCTTCAGCGCATAGGCCCAGTTGCCCTGCCAGAGCAGTTCGACGGTGCGTTTGGTGCGGTATTCGGGCAGCACGCAGGAGCGGCCGAGTTCCATGAACTGCTTGTCGGGATGGCGGGCGAGAAGTGGCGCGATATCGAACTCGGACGTCGAATAAAACCCGCCATTCGCCTCAGCGACGCTCTGGCGCAGAAGCCGGTAGGTTCCGACGATCTGGTCTTCGATTTCACCGTCTATCGCGTTGTCGACGACAAGCAGATGGTCGCAGATCGCATCGTAGCTATCGATATCCCGTCGAAGCCGCATCGCCTCGGGCTCAATCGTGGCGCCCATCTCCTCGACGAAGACGCGGTAGCGCACGGCCTGGGCGGCATCGATTTCGCGCAGGTTGCGGGCAAGCCGCGTTTCCAGCGTGCCGATGCGGCCGAACACATCGCTACCAACGCGGCTATTTGCCGGATCAGCAGCCGGGGCCTGCTTTGTCTCAGAGGTCAATGTGCGGTTCAGGAGTTCGATAGCCATGGTGATTCTTCCCGTACCGGTTGGATCACCCGCGTTTAAACATGCATCTGCAACAAGAGCGTGACAGATATCGTCACAATAGGAAGTGGTGCAAGGCCCGTCAACGCGACTGTCAGGACGTGCTGGAAGCCTGCGCAAAAAGACGCAATTCCTCAATCAGAACAGCCGGATCGAGCGGCTTCTGAAGCACTTTGCAGGCGCCCTGATCGATGACTTTGCGCCGCGCCTCGCCGCGGCTTTCGGCTGTCAGCACCATGACGGGGACCGGCTGCAGCGCGGTTCTGGAGGCGGCAGAGATGAGATCCATGATGTTGCCGCCGGGCATATGCATGTCGCAGAGAACGACATCCGGGCGGTTTTCGCCAAGGGCTTCGATGAGACTTCCGAAATCCTCCACGGAACGAACCGTGTGCCCTGCCTTGCGCAGAACCGCGGCGACCAGAAGCGCACTGACGGGATCGTCTTCTCCGAGAAGAATATCGAGGGCCGGACCGGCTTCCCGCTTGCGATCGACCGAGTTTGAATTTTCAGGAGCCGGCACGTCCATTACCGGGCGGTCGCGGGCGCCAAAACCACGCATGCGGCCACTCAGGACATCGACCAGCGATTTTTCGCGCAGCGGCCGGATCAGCCAGGCATCGAAATATTCCTGGGGTTGCGACGCCCTTTCCTCCGGATTGACCAGCAGAATACGGTGCAGCGGCGCGTGCGACGGTTCCCACGCGTAGTCGGAGGCCAGTCGGTGATCGACGATGAGATCGGTATAGGGCGAGCCTGTCGCTTTGGCCCGATCGATCAATAGCTGCACCTGGGCGGGATCGGACACATGCCTCCCACGGCCGCCGAGTGTTTCGATGCTGGAAACGGTCGCAAAGGCGGCCGGACCATCTGGCGCGAGCAGAAGCACGCGAGAGCCAAACAGCGAGCGGTTGCGAACGGCAGCACCGGCCGGCGCATCCTCGGCAAGACGCATGGGATAGCGGATAGTGAAGACGCTGCCATTGCCCTTGCGGCTGGAGACCGACAGCGAGCCGCCGAATTCGGCCAGGATGCGCGAGGCGATGCCGAGGCCGAGACCTGTGCCGCCGCTGCGCGTTTCCGCTGATCCTGCCTGTTCGAACGCACCGAAGATTCGGGTCTGCTCTTCCTCGGTCATGCCCGGGCCGGTATCGGCAACAGAAATCGCCACGGTCTCGTTCTCGATGAAGGCTCGAACCAGCACGCCGCCTGTGGTCGTGAACTTGACGGCGTTGCCGATGACGTTGAACAGAACCTGGCGAATGCGGGCAGGATCGAAGTCGAGAAGCTCCGGCACGGCGGCGGATACGGTGGCGGCGATCTCGATCCGTTTGCCATGGGCGCGGGGAGCGAGCATTTCCACGACACCTTCGATCAGCTGGCGCAGATCCGCTGCACGGTTGTTGAGACGGAACCGGCCGGCCTCCATCGTGGAATGATCCAGCAGATCTTCGACCAGTTGAGCCAGGGCGTAGCCGGACTGGCGGATACCGCTCAAGTAATTCTGCTGCTCCGCCGTCAGCTTCGTCTGACCCAAGAGGTGGGTCATCCCAAGAATGCCGTTCAGTGGCGTTCGTAGCTCATGGACGACGTTGGCGATCTGCGGAGAGCCCGAGACGTCGGCAGCAATGGCCTGTGGGCGGCGCCATTTGAGGATTTTCGTGAAGAGTGCGCGAAGAGCGCCTGGATGTCTCTGGACGTTCGCCGCGACCGGCTGCTCCGGCGTGCGGGGCACTCCATTCCATGCGGCGTCGTCAGACCCGTCCTTCGGCGCGAGCGACGTGAAGGCCTGTGAGATACGGTTCTGTATTTCGGCGATGTCGCGCATACGGAAAGATTACCCGAGGTTTCCTTCCGAAGTCTTAGATCAATCCGGTAAAATTATGCCAATCGCTCGATTTCACAATTATCCGTCGAGCAAAATTACTTCTGCTCGTCTACGGATGCCGCCGCTTTGGGACCGAACAGCTCGTCGACAATGACGAGACCTGCACCGACGCTGATAAAACTGTCCGCGAGATTGAACACGGCAAACGACCAGGTGGCGGTGTGAAACAGGATGTAATCCACCACGTGCCCGTAAACGATGCCATCGATCAGATTGCCGATCGCACCGGCGATGATCATCGCATAGCCGAGATGGGCAAAGGGCCGGTCCTTGGGCGTGCGGCGCCAGAGCCACAGCACGAAGGCGACAATGACGAGACGCATGCCGATGATGAATTCTCGCTCCATGCCGGACAGAAGCGAGAAGGCTACGCCAAGATTATAGGTGCGGTAGAGCGCCAGAAACGGAATGACCGGCACCATCTGCTCGAGCGGCAGCGAATTTTCGACGGCGATCTTGATCGCCTGGTCGAGCAGCACGGCGATGATGATGAAGATGACCGCACTGATGGGTCGCGACAGGAGACCAACGCGAGCGGTCATTATTTATCCTCCAGCGTCAGCAGATGGCGGCGGGCTTCAAACAGCATGACGGCCGTCGCGACCGCGAGATTGAGCGAGTCCGCCCTGCCCTGTTGCGGAATTTTGACCGTGCGATCGGCCGCGCGCGCAAGGCTGTCCGGCAGGCCGGACTGCTCGTTGCCCATCAGGAGAACGACCGGTTTGCGGGTATAGTCCGCCGTCCGATAATCGACTGCGCCGGCCAGATGGGTGGCGACGACGCTGACGCCCGCTCCCTTTTGCCAGTTCAGGAATTCTTCCGCCGAGCAGCGGATGACGGGCATCGCGAAAATCGAGCCCATCGTGGCGCGCACGGTTTCCAGCGAGAACGGATCGGTGCTTTCACCGACCAGCAGCACGGCGGAGGCGCCGGCGGCATCGGCCGTGCGAATGATCGTGCCGAGATTGCCGGGATCACGGACGCGGTCGAGCGCGACAAATGTCTGCTCAGCCTGCGGCTTCAGATCGGCAAGCCGTGCCCAGCGCTGCTCGAAAATACCGACCACCATCTGCGGATTGTCGCGGCGCGTGATCGAGGACAGAACCTTTTCGCTGACCTCGAGCACCAAGCCGCCATCAGCAACGGTCTTTGCCGCGACCTGTTCGACCAGCGGCTTGGCCTTGGCAGCCTTGGCATAGACGAGCGTGCGGATTGTCCAGCCCAGTTCCAGCGCGTCGATGACCAGTTTCAGCCCCTCCGCCATGAAGGCACCGGCTTCTTCCCGGTGCTTCTTGTCGGTGAGAAGCTTGATGTCCTTGATGATGGGGTTGGCGAGCGAGGTGACTTCTTTCACCTGCCCGACGCGCCGAGGCCCGTTTCTGTGAAAATTATCGCTCATGCGGGTACCCAACGGCTGAAAAGAGAGGTGGAAAGCGCGCGGCCATGGACTTTGCCGTCGAGGCCCGCTTCCCGGATGACGAGTTCGCCCGATTCCACCACGCCATCTGCGCCGCGCATGGTTTCGCGCATCAGTTCATGGATGGAATAGAAGCTGGCACGGATCGAATAGGCGGTCAGCACCAGGCCGACGGCCTTGGGCGACAGGAGCTGCCGGCAGACATCGAGCATCAGCGGCAAATGATCGAACAGATGCCAGACCTCGCCATTCGGACCGCGGCCGAATTTCGGCGGATCGGTGAGAATGATATCGTAGGTGTTGCCGCGGCGTTCCTCGCGCAGGATGAACTTCATCGCGTCTTCGCAGATCCAGCGGATCGGTGCCTTTTCCAGACGCGACAAGGACTGGTTCTCGCGACCCCAGCCGATCGCCTTTTTCGACGCATCGACATGGGTGACCTCAGCGCCGGCTGCGGCCGCCACGAGCGACGCGACACCCGTATAGCCGAACAGGTTGAGGACTTTCAGGGTGCGTCCAGCCTTGGCGGCTTCCTCGACGCGATCCTTCATCCACTCCCAGTGGACGATCTGTTCCGGAAACACGCCGACATGGCGAAATGCGGTGAAGCGGCCGTGGAAATCGATACCGAGAAGGGCGAGCGGCCAGGTTTCTCCAAGCGTCTGCGCCGGAAAGCGCCAGCGGCCCATGCCGTCTTCATCCGTATCGCCGGTAAAGATCGCGTCGGCATTTTCCCAGATATCGTCGGCAAGCGTCGGCTGCCACAGGGCCTGGGCTTCCGGGCGCACGACGCGGTAATCGCCGTATTGCTCAAGCTTCAGGCCGCGGCCGGTGTCGATCAGGTGGAAATCGCCGGCGCCGGACGATTCCAGAATGATCGGCACGCGTTCGGCTGGCAGATCGCCGCTGCGGGCAAGAAGCGGACGCGTTTCGACCGGTACGTGCGGTTGTGCCTGTGGCCTGTCAGGACGGCGCGACTGGGTGGTTTGGGCTTCGGCCCGACCTTCCGAGCGCGCAGCCTGGGGGCCGGTCGACCTGGTACGGGTTGCGACAACGGCCGGACGGCTGCCCGCTTCGCTGCGGCGCTTGTCCGGGCTTTTGGCAGGCGACTTAGGCGCGCCCTTGGCTGCTGGCTTCTCCGGGCGCTTGCCGGTCGGCCGCCTTTCCTTGTTCTTCACTGCGATCATCCGCTCGGGTTCTTGTCTTTCGCAGCAGATAGCATCTGTGCCGCGTTCTTCAAAGCCGGCAATAGCGTCAGATCTGTTTTCGCGCGCTTCCATGCCTATCTTATCAGCGAAACGGGAGATCGAGATGGATATCGAAGGGCAGGAACGGATCGCGGCGCCGCGGGATATCGTGTGGCGCGCGCTGAACGATGCCGAAACCATCCGCCAGTGCATTCCCGGTTGCGAGCGTCTGGAGTGGATTTCGGACAACGAACTTGCCGCCAGCATCAAGGTTCGCTTCAGCCTGATCTCGCTCGGCCTTGCCGGCACGATCACGCTTTCGAACATTGAGGCGGGAGAAAGCTACACGCTCGCCGCCGAAGGTCAGGGAAGCATTGCCGGCTTTGCCAAGGGGGCGGCCGATGTGCGGCTTGAGGAAGACGGCACTGAGACCGTGCTGCATTACATCGCACGTGCGCAAACCGGAGGACGGATTTCCCAGCTCGGTTCCAAGCTCGTGCGGTCGACAACCGAAAAGCTGGCAGCGAAATTCTTTGCGGACTTCAACGCAACGGTGATGGCGAAGACGGCGGAGGCCAGAACCGAGGGGCTCTGACCGCGGGTCGTTATCTGGCGGGAAGCGCGGCGTTGTTGGTCGGCGCGGGAACAACGGCCTGGTTGGCCGGAACGACTGACGGCGACGGCTTGACCGCGGCAGTGTTCTCCTTTTGCAGACGGACGGCCTCGCGCGCTTCAATCCGGGCCTGTCTGCGATGCTTGCCCTGGCTCCACCAGGTCACGAATGAGCCAAGCGCCATGCCAAACAGGACGGCCAGGAACAGCAGCAGAAACAGCGGCGCCGTCAGCGACAGGAGGCTGTCTTCCGGACGGAAGGGATTGAGCGCGAGCGTGACGCTTTGACGGTTGGCGACGGCCAGCACGATCAAAACGATGCCGAGGGGCACAAAGATCACGAGGCTCACGATCCTCTTGAACTTGGTCATGGTTTTCTCCCGGCAAGTGACAATCAAACGATGGATCGCCGTCATCGCTGCCGGCGTCCTGTGCAGAATAGAGGGCGGCGTCATGCTTTCAAGTGTGACGCCCGACCTTCGAGGCGATCAATCATCCTCGTCGGCAAGATCCGGGTTGAGGCGCTCGCGCAATTCCTTGCCCGTTTTGAAGAAGGGCACCCACTTCTCCTCGACAAAGACGCTTTCGCCTGTGCGCGGATTGCGCCCGGAGCGCGACGGACGGTTCTTTACCGAAAAGGCGCCGAAGCCACGCAGCTCGACCCGGTTTCCGCCGGCGAGAGCATCAGTGATCTCGTCGAGGACCGCATTGACGATATTCTCGACGTCACGATGGTAGAGATGCGGATTGCGCGCTGCAACGATCTGCACCAGTTCAGATTTGATCACTTCTGCCCCCTGAAAAAAGTTAGGTGCCCCCTGAAAAAATTAGGCTTTCAGTCGCTTCCAACCTGCCAAACGGAAACCAGACCGTCAAGGAACAACTTGTCGGAGCCGAAGATCCGAAGCGCTGCCGGGGAAAGCTGGTCGCCCAGTCCGGTCATGCGGAAAAACTGCGACACGGCACTGGCGAACCAGAATGAGGACGAGGACTTGCCATCCTTCCATTCCACTTCGGGCAGGCTTTTGGCAACGCCGCGGGTCTCCAGATAGGCACGGACCTCGTCTTCGCCGCCGAGTTCATCGACCAGCTTGACGGCAAGCGCCTGACGGCCGGTGAAGATCGTGCCGTCAGCGAGTTTGAGAACCTCATCGCGCGGCATGTTGCGGCGATCGGCGACAAGGTCGACGAACCAGGCATAGCTGTCCATCACCATGTTGCGGATCATCGTCTTGGCTTCTTCGCTGGCAGGATGGAAGGGCGACGGTTCGGCCTTGAGCGGTGCGGACTTGATTTCCTCCAGCGACACGCCGATCTTTTTCAGGGCTTCATCGACCTGCGGATACTGGAAGATGACGCCGATCGAGCCGGTGATGGAGCTTTCGCCGGCGACGATATGATCGCCAGCAGACGCAATCATGTAGCCTGCGGATGCGGCAAGGGTGCGGACCTGCGAGACGACGGGCTTGGTTTGCGCGATATGGCGGATGGCCTTGAAGATGCGCTCGCCGCCATAGGTCGTTCCGCCCGGAGAATTGATCGAGACGATGAGCGCTTTTGCCTGGCTGCTTTCGGCGATCTTCTCCAATCGCTCCAGCAATTCCCTGTCGTCAAGGATCATGCCTGAGATATCGACGCGGGCGACGTGCGCGACCGCGGAGTTGCCACTGGCGCCGACCGTGACCCGATACAGCGCGAAACCGATGCCGACGAGAAACACAAGGGCCGCAACCCGCCAGAAACTCAGTTTCCGACGCAACTGGCGCCGTTCAGCAATCCCCATCTGATCCATTCTCAATCCTCATAGCGAGCCAACCCAAATAGGGTCCGGCTTTTTGTTTCAAGCGGGCATATCACGTTTTTATGTTGTCCATTATTGTTTGTTGAACGATAAAAACCATATTGAGGCCGCAGGTGAACAACTAGCGCCGCTTCCGTCGATCTCAACGCGGGCGGCCCAGTCATCTTTACGACAAATCTTGCCGGAAAGGACCGGACGAGCAGAATGCTGCAGCATATCCGCAACCCAGCCCTGGCCGGCGCTTCCCGTGCGATCGGGCAGTCGCCCGACGATATCTATCAGTCGGCACTTGCCCATTCCGCAAGGGTGCGCAAGCTCAAGATATTCCTGCCGATCAGTGCAGCCATCATCTCCGCCGCCTTTATCGGGGTGGCGATCGTGCGCGCCTATCTGCCGGAAAACCTGTCGATCGAAAGCGCGCGCATCGAAAATGGCAAGATCGTCATGGAACGGCCCGCGATTTCCGGCCGCAACAGCGACGGCATCAGCTATTCGATGATTGCCAACCGTGCATTGCAGGATATCCAGAACCCGAACATGATCAGCCTCGAAAACGTCAAGGCCGCCGTGCCGATCAATGACGAGGTCGTTGCGCGTGTCACGGCCGCCGGTGCCGATTTCGATCGTGGCGCCGACAAGCTGGATCTGACCAAACCATTCGACGTTAATTTATCCAACGGGATTACTGCGCGCTTCCAATCCGCCCGCCTCGATATACCGGGTGGATTGATGGATACGCCGGACCCGGTCAAAATCTCCATGGACGCGGGTTCCATTGTTGCGAACTCCCTGAAGATAACGGATAAGGGACACACAATCACCCTGATCGGCAAGGTTCAGGTCGACCTCGACCCTGCCCGCATCCGCAACCAAGGCAAATAGGGCACGGCCGCAATGACGAATCGACTCTTTCGTATCTCTTCCGCCGTGATGGCCACCGGACTCGTGTTCGGCCTTGCCTTCAGCGCGACCGCCCAGACCACCAGCAGCAAGATGGAAGGCTTGAAGCTTTCCAACGATGCGCCGATCCAGATCCAGAGCGACCAGCTGGAAATCAAGGATCAGGAAAAACGTGCCTTCTTCACCGGCAATGTGCAGGTGGTGCAGGGTACGACCACGATGAAGGCCGGCAAGATGACCGTGCTTTACAAAGGTGAAGGCGCTTCGGTGACCTCCGGTAGCACCGACATCGACAAGATCTTTCTCGACGACACCGTTTTCCTCACCTCGGGCACTCAGCAGGCGACCGCCGAAAAGGGCGAGTTCGACATGACCTCGCAGACCTTCGTGCTTTCCGGCAAGCAAGTCGTGCTTTCCGAAGGCGCCAACGTGTTTCGCGGCTGCAAGCTGACCGTGCAGATGGCGACCGGACAGGCGAAGCTCGATTCCTGCGGTGGCCGCGTGGAAATCATGCTCGACCCGAAGTCGCGACCTAAGCAATAGAAATCCAAGCCCTTGAAAATACCTTTCCTCTCCAACCGGTCCGCCGACCGGTCGCCCGTGACCGAACCTTTCATTGCACGCGACAAGGCGCGCTATGAGGGTACGCTGGTGGCGCATGGTCTTTCCAAGACCTATGACACGCGGCGCGTGGTGAACGGCGTATCGCTGGTCGTTCGCAAGGGCGAGGCTGTCGGCCTGCTCGGACCGAACGGCGCCGGCAAGACGACGTGTTTCTACATGATCACCGGGCTTGTGCCTGTCGATGAGGGCATGATTGCCATCAATGGCAACGAGGTGACGCATATGCCGATGTATCGGCGCGCGCGTCTCGGCGTCGGCTACCTGCCGCAGGAAGCCTCGATCTTTCGCGGACTGTCCGTCGAAGACAATATCCGGGCGGTTCTCGAAGTGCACGAACCGAACCGCGACAAGCGCGAAGCGAAGCTCGACGAGTTGCTGGAAGAATTCCACATCAGCCAGTTGCGCAAGTCCGCGGCTGTCGCGTTGTCGGGTGGCGAACGGCGTCGCCTCGAGATCGCCCGCGCGCTGGCGACCGACCCTGCCTTCATGCTGCTGGACGAGCCGTTTGCCGGTGTCGACCCGATTTCCGTTTCCGACATCCAGAACCTGGTTCGCCACTTGACGGCGCGCGGTATCGGGGTACTGATAACGGATCACAACGTCCGCGAAACGCTTGGTCTCATCGATCGCGCCTACATTATTCACGCAGGCGAAGTCCTGACGCATGGCAGGGCCGACGATATCGTCAACAATCCGGATGTTCGTCGTCTTTACCTTGGCGACAAGTTCAGCCTCTGAGGCCAGAAAGAATCTACTTTCCCGCTTCTTGCCGCTTGACCAAATCTATCAAAAAAGCAATTCTTGTGCCAGTTGAAGGATGGCACCGATAATCTCGGTGTCTTCCTCTCGACTATCGTGCGATGACCGCATGATTTTAAGGAGATCACGGGAGTTTCGCGTCCGCCATGGGGTTATCTGCCAGTCTTTTTCTGCGACAGAGCCAATCGCTGGTGATGACACCGCAGCTGATGCAGTCCATTCAGCTGCTGCAGATGACGCATTTTGAACTCAACCAGTTCATCGCCCAGGAAGTCGAGAAAAATCCGCTGCTCGAAATAGCGGCAGGCGACGGCGATGGTGATGCGGATTTAGGCGGGCTTGATCCCCGCGATCTGGAATTTTCCGGTTCGCGCGATGATGACGGACCGTTCGAAGGCCAATCGGCGGCGCAAGCCGATGTCGGCTCCCTCGACTGGTATGAGAGCGCAACCCGCAACGGCACGGCCAAGCTTGGCGATCACCTCGATGCCAGCCTTGAAAACGTGTTTCCCGACGACGCACCGGCACAGCGGCCGGACGCGCCCGAACTTCTCGGCCAGTGGAAATCGATGCCCGGCGGCGATGCCGGCGAGGACTACGACCTCGACGATTTCGTTGCGGGTCAGGTGACCCTGCGCGATCATCTCGGACAACAGCTGCCTTTCGTGGTGACCACCCCGGGCGACCGGTTGATCGCCCAGGACCTGCTCGACCAGTTGGACGATGCCGGCTATTTCCAGGGCGACATCGAAGAGGTCGCGGCCCGTCTGGGCAAGGCGCCGGAGGCGGTAGAGGCCGTTCTCATTCAGCTGCAAACCTTCGATCCACCCGGGGTATTTTGCCGTAGCCTGAGCGAATGCCTGGCGATCCAGCTGCGCCAGAACGACCGGCTGGACCCGGCCATGGCAGCGCTGATCGATCACCTCGATCTTCTCGCCAAGCGTGACTTTGCGTCTCTGCGCAAGATCTGCGGCGTGGACGACGAAGATCTGATCGACATGATGGCTGAAATCCGCAAGCTCAACCCGAAGCCGGGTGCGGGCTTCGAGGGCGGGTTCTCGCAGTCTATCTCACCTGATGTCGTGGTCCGGCCATCGCTTGATGGTGGATGGAACGTCGAACTCAATCCCGATACCCTGCCGCGCGTCCTGGTCAACCAGACCTATTTCAACACGGTCTCCAAACACTGCCCGAAGAACGGCGAAGATCACAATTTTCTGTCGGACTGCATGCAGACGGCGAACTGGCTCGCCCGCAGCCTCGACCAGCGCGCCAAGACGATCATGAAAGTGGCAAGCGAGATCGTACGCCAGCAGGATGCCTTCCTGCTGCACGGCGTCGATCACCTGCGACCGCTCAACCTGAAGACGGTGGCAGAGGCCATCAAGATGCACGAATCCACCGTCAGCCGCGTCACCTCCAACAAGTATGTGCTGACGCCACGCGGCCTGTTCGAACTGAAATACTTCTTCACAGTGTCGATCGGCTCGGCGGAAGAAGGTGGAGACACCCATTCGGCCGAATCGGTGCGGCATCGCATCCGGTTGTTGATTTCTCAGGAGCTGCCGAGTGCCGTCCTGTCGGATGACGACATTGTCATCAGCCTCAAACAGGGCGGTGTCGAACTTGCGCGCCGGACGGTGGCGAAATATCGCGAGGCGATGAACATTCCGTCATCGGTGCAACGCAGGCGGGAAAAGCGCGCCATCGCGAAACTGGCAGCGTTCTAGCCTCACATATCGAGGGCAGTCATAGGCGACCCGGTATTCGCCACACGTGCCGCACAGATTGACATTCCGTTAATGGCAGTTTAGAGACCCGCCGCAACCTGACCGGGCGACACGGGATCTAAACCAATTCCCAAACCAATTTGGCCCTGCCATTCGTGAACCGCTTGGATCAAGAGGCCGGTTGGCGTAGACTGGAACATGCAAGTCACGACAATAAGGAGTAACTCCATGAGTGTGCGTGTATCCGGTAAACATATGGAAATCGGCGACTCGTTTCGACAGAAGATCGAGGACCACATCGGCGGTGCAGTGACCAAATACTTCGACGGGGGGTATTCGGGTCAGGTGATCGTCGAGAAGTCCGGCTCGCGTTTTTCGGCAGATTGCAAGGTGCATCTCGATACCGGGATCGTCCTGCATGCGGCCGGAGAAGCGAATGATCCACAGGCAAGTTTCGATGCTGCAGCGGAGCGGATCGAAAAACGCCTTCGTCGCTACAAGCGTCGACTGAAGGACCATCACGCCGGCAATCACGCGAACGGTTTTTCCGAAGTGGCTTACACGGTCATGGACCGTGTACCGGATGAAGAAGACGACGTGCCAGACGATTTCGCACCGACCATCGTTGCGGAAAGCACGAAGCAGTTGATGACGATGTCCGTTGCGACCGCCGTGATGGCGCTCGACATGACGGACGAACCGGTCCTGTTGTTCCGCAGCCCTGGAAAGGAGCTGAACATCGTGTACCGGCGCAATGACGGAAATATCGGTTGGATCGATTCCACCGGTATGAAGAACTAAAAACTCTCGGGAGAGCGCCTTTGGCGCTCTCTTCGCCCTTCGCGGCAAAAGGATGATAAGAATGGCTTTGGCGGATTTGCTGCAGCAAGATGCGATTGTTCCTGCCCTTAAAGTGACCTCCAAGAAGCAGCTTCTTCAGGAACTTGCTGTGAAAGCGGCCAAGCTGACGGGTGTTCCCGAGCGGGAGATCTTCGACGTCATCCTGCAACGGGAGCGGCTGGGGTCGACGGGCGTTGGCCACGGCATTGCCATCCCACATGGCAAGCTCAGCAGCATATCGTCCATCAAGGGCGTGTTCGCCCGCCTGGAATCGCCGATCGACTTCGAAGCGCTTGATGACGAGCCGGTCGATCTTGTCTTCCTGCTGCTCGCCCCAGAGGGCGCCGGCGCCGACCACTTGAAGGCGCTTTCGCGTATTGCCCGCGTATTGCGCGATCAGGATCTCGTTGCCAAGCTTCGCAAGACCGATTCCGCGTCGGCAATCTACGCCTTTCTGAATGCAGAACAGGCAAACCACGCCGCCTGAGGCGGCTTTATACTCCTTTTCTATAGAGTAAAACCGCCCGCTCGCCCTCGAATGGAGCGGCTAATCTTGTTTTCGAGCCCTCTTTAGAATTGCCTTTTGTCAAATACGCCACATGTCTTTCCCGTTGAAGGAGATAGACATGAATGACGACATACGTGCCAGGATCGCTGCGAATGACAGACTGCTCAAGGCGGTTATCATCCTGCTGGCGATCAAGGATCCCCATCTTCTCGATGAGCTCGATGCAATCTTCAAAATTGCCGATGGTCAGGAGGGACTGATCGGCGATGCGGACAAGAAGACCCGAGCCCATCTCAATTCGGAACTGGCCCTGATCCGTTCCCTGGCGCATGTTTCGCTGGATACGACGCACTGATCCTTACCCGCGGTCGCCAAACGCAAATGGGCGCCCGAGGCGCCCATTTTTCTTGGAAAGGCTCTGAGGAGCTCAGTCCTTCTTGTCTTCAGCCGCCGCTGCTTCAACCTTCGGGCCGCCCTTGGCGACGCCGACCATGGCCGGGCGCAAGACGCGTTCGCCAATAATGAAGCCGGCCTGGACGACCTGCATGACAGTGTTGTTGGGTACGTCCGCATTCGGGATCTCGAACATGGCCTGATGGAAGTTCGGATCGAACTTCTCGCCTTCGGCATCGATCTTCTTGACGCCGTGCCGCTCGAGTGTCGACAGCATGCCACGCTCGGTCATTTCGACGCCTTCAAGCAGGCTCGTCAGCGTCGCATCGGCTCCGGCACGCTTGTCTGCCGGAACAGTGTCGAGCGCGCGGCGCAGATTGTCCGAGACGGCCAGCATATCGCGGGCAAAGCCCGAGACGGCGTAGGACTTGGCATCCTTTACTTCACGTTCGGTGCGGCGGCGAAGGTTGTCCATTTCAGCGGCAAGCCGCATGAAGCGATCGCGCAGATCGGAATTTTCAGCCTTGAGCACATCGATCGGATCGGGCTCCTGCGCGAAGAAGGCTTCCCCTGCGCTCTGATCGGCGGCGTCTTCGAGAGCGGATGCCACGGCTTCCGCCGTGTTTTCGACAGCAGCTGCGTCAGGTCCGTTCTTCTTGGTTTCGTCGGTCATGACGGTCTCCGGTGCGTATTGGAATCTGGAAGGGTGGTTGCGCCCGATATCGAGGTTCGGGGCGAAAAAATCAAGGGCTTGGGAACATCCTAGCGGGATAGCCTTGCAAGCAGCTGCGCCGTGTAATCCACCATGGGCACAATGCGCGAGTAATTCAGCCGGGTTGGGCCGATCACGCCGACCGCGCCGACGATGCGTTCCTCGCCATCACGATAGGGCGCAACGATGAGCGAGGAGCCGGATAGAGAGAACAGTTTGTTTTCCGAACCGATGAAGATCCGCACGCCCGGCCCCTTTTCGGCAAGGTCGAGGATCTCGATCAGGCTGTCCTTCTTTTCGAGATCGTCAAACAGCAGACGCAGCCGATCGAGATCGCTGACGTCAGCCAGACCTTCCAAGAGGTTTGCCCGGCCGCGGACGATAAGCTGGCCCGGCTTTCCGTCCTCCTGATCGCCCGACCAGAAGGCGAGGCCTCGCTCCACCAGATCATGCGACAGCGTGTGAAGCTCGCTTGCGACCTGTTCCTTCAGCATTTTCATCTGGCCGCGAAATTCCGGCAGCGTCTGGCCGGCGAGATGCGCGTTGAGGAAATTTGCGGCCTCGCCGAGCTGCGACGAGGTTACGCCGGCCGGCAGGTCGATGATCCGGTTCTCCACCTGATTATGATCGCCAACAAGGACGGCCAGCGCCTTGGTGGGCTCCAGGCGGATGAACTCGACATGTTTGAGGACGGGATCGTTCTTGGCGGTGATGACGATGCCGGCGCCGCGCGAGACGCCAGACAGCATCAGGCTTGCATCGGCCATCAGGTTTTCGAGCGTCTGATCGCGATCCGGCGGACGGATCTGCCGGTCAATGCTGGCGCGGTCTTCTTCCGACAGATTGCCCACCTGCATGAAGGCATCGACGAAGAAGCGCAGGCCCGTCTGGGTGGGCATGCGGCCTGCACTGATATGCGGCGAGTAGATCAAGCCGAGCTCTTCGAGATCGCTCATGACATTGCGCACAGAGGCTGGCGACAGCGACATGGGCAGAAGTCGCGACAGATTGCGCGAACCGACCGGCTCGCCGGATTCCAGATAGCTTTCCACGATGCGGCGAAAGATTTCCCGCGAACGATCATCAAGCACGGAGCCGTTGTCGCGACCCGTCAGTCCCGGAAATACCATTGGCCCCTTTACCATCCTGCTGATCTCATCTCCCAGATATAGTCGCTCACTTGCGCATCCGCAAAAGGGAAATTCTTTGCAAATGACGGCTCCGAGCCTTAGAAGGCGGAAACAATAATTTAGGGAGTGACGGATGCGGCCTTCAGGCAGACAGACAAATCAGATGCGCAAGATTTCGTTCGAGCGCAATTTCTCCAAACATGCCGAGGGCTCCTGTCTCGTCAAGTTCGGCGATACCCATGTTCTGTGCACCGCAAGCCTTGAAGAAAAGACGCCGCCGTGGCTGCGCAATTCCGGCAAGGGCTGGGTCACCGCCGAATACGGAATGCTGCCGCGCGCCACCGGCGACCGGATGAAGCGCGAGGCTGCGACCGGCAAGCAGGGTGGCCGTACCCAGGAAATCCAGCGCCTGATCGGCCGTTCGCTGCGCGCCGTGGTCGACCTTTCCGCGCTTGGCGAAAAGCAGATCACCATCGACTGCGACGTGATCCAGGCCGATGGCGGCACCCGTACGGCGGCCATTACCGGCGGCTGGCTGGCGCTGTATGATTGCCTGAAGTGGATGGACACCCGCTCGATGATCAAGCTCGACAAGGTTCTGAAAGACCATGTCGCGGCGATTTCGTGCGGCATCTTTGCAAGCCAGCCGGTCATCGATCTCGACTATCTCGAAGATTCGGCCGCCGAGACAGACGCGAATTTCGTCATGACCGGTAGCGGCGGCATCGTCGAGATCCAGGGCACGGCCGAGGGTGCTCCCTTCAGCCAGGAGGAATTCCTCAACCTGCTGTCGCTGGCACAGGACGGCACCCGGGAACTGGTAGCTCTGCAGAAGCAGGCGATCGGCGGCTGATTTCAACGCTGGCTGATCCAAGAGTTGCGAGGGGCAGTCTTCCTTTCCGGAGAGACTACCTCTCGATCGAACCTCCTCCCCCGCCTTCATGGCGGGGCAGCATCAGACAAGGGAGCCACTGTTTTGATCGACGGCATTCTCGAAACAGCGCTCTATGTCGATGATCTCGATGCGGCGGAAGCCTTTTACGGTGAACTGCTCGGGCTTGAGCGGGTGCTGCGGGCCGGCGATCGCCACGTGTTTTACCGATGCGGACCCGGCATCCTGTTGATCTTCAATCGCGCCGAGACGCTGAAGTCGCCGCCTGATGATGCGCTGCCGGTTCCGCCGCATGGCACGACAGGACCGGGGCATGTGTGCTTTCGTATGGACGGCCCGGCGATTGACAGAATGGTCGAAAAGCTCAACAAGGCGGGCATCGTGATGGAAAGCGATTTTCGCTGGCCAACCGGCGCCCGATCCCTCTATTTCCGCGACCCGGCCGGCAACAGTCTGGAATGCGCAGAGCCGAGGCTCTGGAATCTATAGGAACCTTCATGCGCAAGCTTGAGACGAAAACGATCGTCGTTGCCAGCCACAATGCCGGCAAGATCCGTGAGATTGCCGAATTGATCGGTCCGTTCGGCTTTTCGGCAAAGTCCGCAGCCGAACTGAAGTTCGAGGAACCGGACGAGACCGGCACGACATTCGAGGAAAATGCGGCGATCAAGGCGCTTGCGTCTGCCAAGGCGTCCGGCCTGCCCGCCCTTTCCGACGATAGCGGCATCGTCATCGATGCGCTGGACGGTGCTCCCGGTGTCTATACCGCCAACTGGGCCGAGCGCGAGGATGGCAGCCGTGATTTCGCGATGGCGATGCAGAAGGTGGAAGACGCGCTGCAGGAAAAGGGTGCGACCACGCCCGACAAGCGCAGCTGCCGTTTTGTGAGCGTTCTCTGCCTTGCCTGGCCGGATGGCCACACCGAACTCTTCCGCGGCGATGTCGAGGGCGTTGTCGCCTGGCCGCCGCGGGGTGATGCCGGGTTCGGTTACGACCCGATCTTCCAGCCGGAAGGCCATAAGACCACGTTTGGTGAAATGACCAGCGAGGAAAAGCACGGCTGGAAGCCCGGCGATGAAGATGCGCTTTCGCACCGGGCGCGTGCCTTCAAGCTGTTCGTTGAAACCTGCCTGGAGGCCTGATCCCCATTGAACGCCGTCGCTCCCCTTTTTCCCGGCATGCTGCTACCCGACACGGGTGAGCCGGGCTTCGGCGTTTACGTGCACTGGCCGTTTTGCGCGGCCAAATGCCCCTATTGCGATTTCAACAGCCATGTCCGCCACCAGCCCGTGGATCAGCTCCGCTACACCGCCGCGTTTCTGAAAGAGATGGAAACGATGCGGAAGATGAGCGGGCCGAAGACGGTCACGAGCATCTTTCTGGGCGGCGGTACGCCTTCGCTGATGGATCCTTCAACCGTCGGGGCGATCCTCAACGGGATCGCGCAGCACTGGCATGTGCCTGACGGGATCGAGATCACGATGGAAGCCAACCCTTCCAGCGTCGAGGCGGAACGCTTTCGCGGCTACCGGGCTGCCGGCATCAACCGGGTCTCGATGGGCGTGCAGGCGCTCAACGATACGGATCTCAAATTCCTCGGCCGCCTGCATGACGTGGCAGACGCGCTGAAGGCGATCAAGCTGGCACGCGAGATCTTTCCGCGCATGTCGTTCGACCTGATCTACGCCCGTCCCAAGCAGACGGTGGAGGCCTGGGAAGCGGAGCTGAAGCAGGCCATTTCCTATGCCGTCGATCACCTTTCCCTCTATCAGCTGACGATCGAGGAAGGCACGCCGTTCTACGGCCTGCACAAGGCCGGCAAGCTGATCGTTCCAGATGATGAGCAGTCGGCGCTGCTCTACGAGGCGACGCAGGAGATCACGGCCGCGCATGGCATGCCGGCCTACGAGGTTTCCAACCACGCCAAGCCGGGTGCTGAAAGCCGGCACAACCTGACCTACTGGCGCTATGGCGACTATGCCGGCATCGGCCCTGGTGCGCATGGTCGCCTGACGCGGGGACGCGACAAGATCGCCACCGCCACCGAGCGACGTCCGGAAACCTGGCTGGACCAGGTCGAGACACAAGGCCACGGCATGGTCGACCAGGAACTGCTAGGCTTCGACGAGCAGGCGGACGAGTTGCTTCTGATGGGACTGCGCCTGACCGAAGGCGTCGACCTGGCGCGCTGGCAGGAGCTTTCCGGCCGCGATCCGGACCCGGTCCGCGAGGAGCGGCTTCTGGAACACGGCTTTATCGAGCGGCTGGGAAATTCCAGGCTGCGCTGCACGCCGTCCGGCATGCTGATCCTCGATGCTGTCGTTGCCGACCTCGCCTGCTGACTAGGCCTTCACCGCCGTCACATGCAGCCATTCGGTCGGCCGGTCATCATAGCCGCTGCCGTCGTTCGTGCTTATCTCGAGCGATGACCACGTGACGGTCCTGTAGGCCTGTTCGAGCCAGGGCCGCGACGGGTTGTTGTAATAGCGACCGATCGCATCCGTCATCTCTTCGCCTCCGGTCTTGTAGCTTGCGTAGAAAATGCCGCCAGGGCGCAGCGCCCGATGGATGCGGGCAAGGATATCGGCAAGATCGTTTATCGGCGTGTGGAGAAGGCAGGCATTGGCCCAGACGCCGTCATAGGCCGCCACGCTGTCGATATCCCCGAAGCGCAGTATCGCAACCGTGCGCCCCAAGCGGCGCGAGGCTTGCTCTGCCATTTCCGCAACGCCATCCGTCGGGGTGACGTCGAAGCCGCGTTCAATCATGAAACCGCTGTCGCGGCCATTGCCGCAGCCGAATTCCAGAATGCGGGCGCCCTGCGAGAGACGGGAGAGAAATGCCTCCAGCCTGACGTCATTGGCCTTCTCCCGATAACCGGCATAGGTTTCGGCATTGTCGGCGTAGAAGCGGAGGGTCTGATCGTGCTCCGCCATGGCTTTTACTTTTGTGACAGGAGAAGCTTGGTGCCGAAGCCGACGAAGACGGTGGCAACGCCGAGGTCGATCTTCTGCTTGGCCTTGAGATAGGCGCTCGCTACCCGCGGATGGGTGATCAGGCCGACCAGAAACGTATAGTAACAGGCCGAAACCGCGACCATGACAGCGATTGCCGCTAGCCCGTAGAGAAACGGCGTGCCCGCCGGCATGGTAGCGGCAAACAGCGAGGCAACGAAGAGAGCCGATTTCGGGTTGGCGAGGTTGGTCGCAAGCCCCAGTCGGTAAGCCTTCCTCAGCGGTATCTCGCGTTCTGTGGGGGCAAATTCGGGTGTTGTCCGGGCCTTCCGGACATCCATGAAGACGCGCAGGCCGAGCCATACGAGATAAAGACCGCCGACGATCTTCAGCGCGACATAGGCGAAGGGAGCTGCCTGAAACAGGGCATTGATCCCGAGCCAGCCCGCAAAGCCCCACAGGCATGTTCCGGTAATCGTTCCCATGGCTGCCGTAAGGGCAACCTTGCGCGGTGCTGTGAGGCAATAGCGGATCACCAGCAGCGTATTTGGCCCGGGGGTAATGCAGGCGACAGCCCAGATGGTCGCCACGGATAAAAGAAACACGACACGCTCCTCGCACACCAGAAAGATTGGTGTGCGCCAGAAGCCAAATCCCGTCAACGCCCGGACAAACAAAAACCGGCTCTCATCCGATGGGTAAGAGCCGGCTTCGGTCGGTCAGTCGATGATCACAGATTGTTTTCGTTGATCAGGCGCTTCAGAAGCTCGACCTCGTGGCTGAGCTTGCTGTCGCCCGAGATCAGGTCCTCGATCTTGCGAACCGCATGCAGCACGGTCGTATGGTCGCGGCCACCAAACCGACGGCCGATTTCCGGGAAGGAGCGCGGCGTCATGGTTTTCGAGAGGTACATGGCGACCTGGCGCGGCTTGACGATGACGCGGGTGCGGCGGTTGGAGACCAGTTCCTGCCGCGAGACGTTGTAATGGCGTGCCACGACGCGCTGGATATCCTCGATCCGGACGCGCCTTGCTTCCCCGGCGCCGACCAGATGGGCGAGAAGCTCGTCGACGCGCTCGATCGAGAGGTTCGGCTCAAACGAGCGACGGAACAGCAGCTGGTTGAACGCGCCTTCCAGTTCGCGACCGGTGCTGACGACGCTGCGTGCGACGTGATCGAGAATTTCGTGCGGGATATCGAGCGATGGATCATCCTGCTGGGCAGCCGCGAGACGACCTTTGAGCATTTCCATGCGCATATCGTAGTCCGGCGTCTCGACCTCGATGGCCACGCCGCCCTGCAGACGCGAGCGAACCCGCGGATCGAGCGATTCCAGCTCCCAGGGCGCGCGGTCGGCAGCAACCACGACCTGCTTGGCGCTGTCGAGCAGCATGTTGAGCAGATGGCAGAATTCGTTCTGGATCATCTTGCCCTGCAGGAACTGCATGTCGTCGATGATCAACAGATCGATATGGCGCAGGCTGTCCTTGAGCGTCAGGGCATCATTGTCGCGGATCGCGGTTGCGAAACGCCACATGAAGTATTCGGCGGTGAGATAGACCACGCGCGGCATGCGGGGGCTGCCGACGGCGGCGTTGGCGATGGCCTGAAGAAGGTGGGTCTTGCCGAGACCGACACCGGAATGAATAAACAGCGGGTTGAAACGCACGGCACCGGCACCGGCTTCCGCAATCGTCTTGGCAGCGGCAAGCGCCACGCGGTTCGAGGCGCCTTCAACGAACGTGTCGAACGTATAACGGCTGTCGAGTGGCGAACCGAACAACGGGCCGGGCTGCGAGGACTGGCGAACCGGGGTGGACGCGGCAGTCGGGAACGTGGCGATCTTGCCGATCTCACGCGGTGCAGATGGGCGTTGCGACGCGACAGGTGCCGGAGCATCCGAGCCAATGACGCCGTCCTGGACATCCGATACCGGCTTTGCAGCGCGGGTTGCCGTGCGGACCAGGATCTCCACCTTGAGGATCTCGGCATCTTCCGCCTGGAAGATCGACGTGATCAGATCGAGATAACGGTTGTTGATCCAAGACTTCAGAAACGTCGTGGGCACCGTGAGCCTGACGACACTCTTCGAGACGGTGTGAAGCTTAAGTCTTGCAAACCAGCTTGCGTAAACATCCTGGCCGACCTGTGCTTTAAGACGCACACTGAACCGCTCGAAAAGAGCATCATGCTTCATAACTGGTGTTTCCCCTGCCGCCTGTGCGCAAACGGAATCAAACGCCTGTCGTGCATTGCCCCCGTTGCCGGTTGCACGAGCCGATACGTTATTCATTTGCATTATTCGCCGCCTTTTCCATAGGAGCCCGGCGGTTCTGTTTCCCGCCAGGACACATTCTTTTTAACTACGTCCGACAGCCCGTCTCCGCGAGGAAACGATGACTGCCCTTCCCCATCGATTAAAGTTCCAGGCCAACCGCCCGGACCATCAAAGATCGATCCGGATCACCTCGTCTGATCCAGACCTGCGGGAGCCAACCCGCAACTCAGCGCACGCTCCATCCTCGTTATGAAGAGCCGCTGACTTCCCAATGCCTTCTTCCGACTCCCCAGTCGGCCCCGTCACGCATAAGTTCAGCTGTTGCCGGAAAAGCCAATTTCCGGCTTGCAACCATCGGTTAAATAAGGAAACGAGAAAAACATCTCGCCGCAAGCTGCTTAAAGTCCCCGGGCCGCTCGGTGTCGAGCGGTTGTCGGCAGGCTCTAGGAGTGATCTCCATGCCTCTCGCTAAAAGCCATTTAGGCAGGATCAAATGGCAAGATCAATGATGAATTTTACGCAAAATCCGAGCGCGACCGTTGACTCTCTGGGCGCGATTTGAATGGCCGGAGGGTTGCGGAGAAGAATCCCAGTTGAATCAATGGGATTCAAAATCCATCTATTTCTGATGGTACGATTCAGAGAAAAAATAAAAAAAACCTTGACTCAGAAAGCAGGCGGCGGGTTGGCGGAATTGCCGCCAGACTTGGGCAGACCTCTCATAAGCCTTTGTATTTCATCGGGAAAATCTGTCACGCACCTGACACGTAACCGTTACTGAGCCGGTTAACGAAGTACAAAGGACCGAGAATCACAAAAAGCCCGGTCGACCGACCAGGCTTTTGATGCATGCACGCTAAAGGTGATATTAGGCGGAGAGTGCCTTGACGCGAGCTGCCAGGCGCGAGACCTTGCGGGACGCCGTGTTGCTGTGAAGGACGCCCTTCGTTGCAGCGCGTGCGATTTCCGGCTGAGCTGCCTTCAGAGCAGCAGCAGCGACGGATACGTCACCCGTTGCGATCGCTTCTTCAACCTTGCGGATAAAGCCACGAACGCGCGAGCGGCGGGACTTGTTGACTGCGGTACGGCTAGCGATCTTGCGGGTCGCTTTTTTCGCCGAAGTTGTATTGGCCATATCATGCCTCTCTACGAATTCGAACCAAAACTCCGCCGTTGCCGCGTAGGTCCTGCGACCATCAATCCAGCAATTCGGGAGCAATAGAGGAAGCCGTCGATCAGGCTTTCCCAACTGTGGGCGGGCATATAACCGGTATAGCGGGCCTCGTCAACGCGGATTCGCATGAAGGGTGCTGCTGAATTTGCCGTTTGGCGAAGTCCCGCGTCCTTTTCGCGACCATAACCCCTCCCACTCTCCTTACAGGGATGCGTGTTCAAACATCACCTGCAAAGGCTGATCACTTCTGGCAGCGCGGGCAGTAGAAGGTGGAGCGGCCGGCTTGGGTGATACGAGAAACGGTGCCGCCGCAGCCCGGCGTGCGGCAGGGCTTATCCTCCTGGTCATAGACAGAGAAGGAATGCTGGAAATAGCCAAGCGAGCCGTCCGTCTGGATATGGTCGCGCAGAGACGAGCCGCCGGCTGCAATCGCATCGGCAATGACAGCGCGGATCGCTTCCGTCAGCAGGACCAGCTCCTTCTTCGGCCGGCCCGTGGGCGTGACGATGCTGCCCGCTGCCCTCTTCGGCGACAGGTGCGCGCGCCACAGCGCTTCGCAGACATAGATATTGCCGAGACCGGCGATCACGGTCTGATCGAGCAGCGTGCTCTTCAATGGCTGCGCCTTGCCGGAAAACCGCTTGCCGAGATACTCCGCATCGAGCGCGTTGCCGGTCGGCTCCGGCCCGAGTTGTGCGAAGGCAGGGTAGAGATCGAGCTCGCTGCGCTTTGCCAGATGCAAGAAGCCGAAACGGCGCGGATCATTATAGATGACCTTCAATGTCTCGTTGCCACGCTCCAGATGAAAGACGACGTGGTCATGCTTCTCGTCCTTGGAGCGCGGATGATGAAATGTGCCAAGCGCCTCTTCCTCGACCCTGAACGAGCCGGACATGCCGAGATGGGCAATGATGGTGAGATCGTCTTCGAGGTCGATCAGCAGGTATTTGGCGCGTCTTCCCAGCGCGATGATCTGCCGGCCTTCGACTGCGGCGACAAGATTTTCCGGGAACGGAAAGCGCAGATCGGTGCGGTTCAGCTGCAGCCTTGCAAGCTTTGCTCCCTCCATGGCCGGAGAAAGGCCGCGACGAACGGTTTCGACCTCTGGCAATTCGGGCATGGTCTACCTAACTTCCTGTTTCAACGATGCCGCCGGTGCTCTATAGACCGGGCGGTAATCCACCACATAGCGTCCGGAAACCGGTTTCGCTATGGTCCGCCTGGATAGAGACACCGAGGAGCTGCCCATGACCGAAGCCCGCACCCGCGCCGAAGGCGGAATGGAAACCTCCTATGGCTTCCGCCAGGTGGCCGATGGGGAAAAGCAGGGCCTCGTCAACGACGTGTTCCACAAGGTCGCCAAGCGCTATGACGTGATGAACGACGTCATGTCGGCGGGCATGCACCGGGTGTGGAAGGACGCGATGATTACCGCGCTCAATCCGCGCAAGGATGCGAGCTACCGGACGCTGGATGTGGCGGGCGGCACCGGCGACGTCGCATTCCGCATCGTCGAGGCCTCGGGCCTCAAGGCCCATACGACGGTGCTCGATATCAATGGCTCGATGCTGGCCGTGGGTGCCGAGCGGGCGCAGAAGAAAAAGCTGTCCGGCAATCTCGATTTCATCGAGGCGAATGCAGAATCCCTGCCCTTCGAGGACAATTCCTTCGACGCCTATACGGTCGCCTTCGGGATCCGCAACGTTCCGCGCATCGACGTGGCGCTGTCTGAAGCCTTTCGCGTGCTGAAGCGTGGCGGACGGTTGCTGGTTCTGGAATTTTCGGAAGTCGAACTTCCGCTGCTCGACAAGTTTTACGACGAGTGGTCGTTCCGGGCGATCCCGCGCTTCGGCAAGATGATCACCGGTGATTCCGAGCCCTACCAGTATCTGGTGGAATCGATCCGCAAATTCCCCAACCAGGAAAATTTCGCAGCGATGATCCGCACCGCCGGTTTTTCGCGCGTGAGCTACACCAATTATACCGGCGGGATCGCGGCGCTGCATTCCGGCTGGAAGCTCTGAAGCGATGAGCACGATCGGCGCTTATTTCCGGCTCGCCCGTGTCGGCTGGGTTCTTGTCCGCGAAGGCGTGGTTTCGGCCCTGCCGACACAGGACCTGCCGCCGGCCGTCGGTATTCTCAAGTCCATGCTCGAGCCGCTCACCCGTTTCAGGGCGAAGAAGCAGCCCCGCAGCGAAAGGCTGACCCGCGCCGTGGGAAGGCTTGGTCCTTCCTATGTGAAGATCGGCCAATTTCTCGCCACCCGCCCGGATGTCGTCGGCGTCGACTGGGCCGTCGATCTTGCCATGCTGCAGGACCGGATGGCCTTCTTCCCCACGGATGCTGCCAAAACCGCCGTCGAGACCTCGCTTGGCCGCCCGATCAGTGATCTCTACACATCGTTCGAAGAGCCGATTGCGGCCGCCTCGATCGCGCAGGTGCACCCGGCCGAAGTGAACGGCAAAAAGATGGCCGTGAAAGTGGTGCGCCCCGGCGTGCGCCAGCGTTTCGCAAATGACATCGAAGGCATGTATGTGGTTGCCCGCATGCAGGAACGCCTGATGCCCTCCAGCCGCCGGCTTCGCCCGATTGAGGTGACGCGGACGCTGGAACAGACGACCAAGATGGAAATGGACCTGCGCCTGGAGGCTGCAGCCCTTTCCGAGATTGCCGAAAACACGGCGGACGACCCAGGTTTCCGCGTGCCTGAAGTGGACTGGGAACGGACCGGCCGCGACGTCATCACCATGGAGTGGATCGACGGCGCCAAGATGAACGACGTCCCGGCGCTGAGGGCTGCCGGCCACGATCTGGAAAAGCTCGCAGAAGTGCTGATCCAGTCCTTCCTGCGCCACACGCTGCGCGACGGCTTCTTCCATGCCGACATGCACCCCGGCAACCTTTTCGTCGAGCGGGACGGTACGATCGTCGCGGTCGACATGGGGATCACCGGACGGCTGGGCAAAAAGGAACGGCGCTTCCTCGCCGAAATCCTCTACGGCTTTATCACCCGCGACTATATGCGTGTCGCCGAGGTGCATTTCGAAGCGGGCTATGTGCCGGCGCATCACGACGTAGCAGCCTTCGCGCAGGCGATCCGGGCGATCGGCGAGCCGATCCATGGTCAGCCAGCCGAAACGATCTCCATGGCCCGGCTGCTGGCGCTGCTGTTCGAGGTGACCGACCTCTTCGAGATGCAGACCCAGCCGCAGCTGATCCTCCTGCAGAAGACGATGGTCGTCGTCGAAGGCGTTTCGCGCATCCTCAATCCGCGTTTCAACATGTGGAAGGCGGCCGAACCGGTGGTCGGTTTGTGGATCCGCGACAATCTAGGCCCCAAGCGCATCGCATCCGACCTCAAGGACGGGATGAAGGCGGGCCTGAAGCTTGCCGAAGCATTGCCGGAGATCGCCGCCAAGACGGAAACCCTGCACCGGGAACTCGTTCACATGAGCGAACACGGCCTGCGTTTCGACCCCGAAACGGCCGACGCGATCGGCAAGGCGGAAGCCAGGCACAGTCGCTCCGGCCGCGTGGCACTGTGGATCATCGCGATCTCGCTCGTCGTCATCGCCTTCGCCGTCGTCTGAAAAGGCGCGTTGCGACATCAGATGTCCAGGTTCTGGGATATACCTTGGACGACAGGATGAATTAGTGTGCGGGCAAAAAGGAATGCCATGTCCGCCGCACCCGAAAACCCAGACCGCATCACAATCGAACTCACCGGCCAGCCGATCGGCTTTGCCGAGCTGATCAAGATCGGCCGTGGCGAAGTTACCGTGACAGCCAGTGCCGAAGGGCTTGCCCGTGTCGCTGCGGCGCGGTTGGTGCTGGAGAGCACGATTGCCCAGGGCACGCCCGTCTATGGCGCGACGACTGGCGTTGGTGCGATGAAGGACGTCGCGTGGTCGCCGGAAGAGCTCGACGCTTTCAATATCGGGCTCGTCCGGGCCCATCACTTCGGCACCGGCGAACCGTTTCCGATCTGCGTCGTGCGCAATGCGATGGCGTTGCGCGTCAACACGGCGCTGACGGGCTATGTGGGTTGCTCGACCGAACTGGTTCAGGCCTATCTCGATCTGCTGCAGGCCGACGTCATTCCGGTCGTGCGGCGCACCGGCTCGATCGGCTGCGCCGATATCGGTTTGATGGGGCAGATCGGTGCTGTCCTGACCGGCGTCGGCGAGGCGATGTTTGAGGGACGCCGCCTGCCCGCAGCGGAAGCCTTTGCGGCGGCAGGCATCGCGCCGATGAAAATGGCGCCGCGCGATAGCCTTGCATCGCTCAGCGTGAATTCCGTCAGCTTTGCGGCCGCCGCCGACGCGACGCGCACGGCCGCCTGCGCCATCCGAACGCTGCTTGCCACAGGCATGGCCGCTTCCGGTGCGATGGGCGGATCCCGCGACCCGTGGATTGCCGTCACCCATGTGGGCACGCCGCGCGAGGCGATGATCGGCAAATGGCTGTGCAACGCCTCCGAAGGCTGGGACTGGCCGAAGGCGACGCATATCCAAGACCCGTTGAGCCTGCGCATGATCGCGCAGGTGTTCGGCACGGTGTTTGAAAGCGTGCTGACCGCCGGCCACAAGATACTGGCGGCAACGGGCCGCTCCGACGACAACCCTGTGATCGTCGACGGCCGGGTTCTGACATCAGGCGGTTCGCTGCCGCTCGATGTCACCGTGCTCTTGGAATCGGCGTCGCTGACGATGGCGCATGCGGCGCGCAATGCCTTCAACCGCTGCGTTCTTCTTGGAAACGGCCAGCGCCGCGATCTGCCGGTCAACCTGGTTCCGCATGGTGTCATCGCAACCGGCTTCGGGCCGATCATCAAGCTCGCCGGCGAGATCTTTTCGCGCGTGCTGTCGATGACCAACCCGGTTTCGGCGCAGTCGCTGGTGGTGGCCGGCGGCATGGAGGACGAGGCAGCGTTTCTGCCGCTGGTGATCGAGCGGTTCGAGCGACAAGTGCAGGCCCTGCAGCGACTGGCCGCGCTCGAGGCACTTCTGGCAGCCCAGGCGATGGATATCCACGGCGACGAGCCGGGCGGTGCGGTCAAGCTGATCTACGATGCCGTACGCCGCCACGCAGCCTTCTACACAGTCGACCGGCCGCTTTCGGCGGAGGTGGAGGCGATAGAGGCGGAACTCGCGTCGGAGGCCTTCCTGACGGAGCTGATCGCCATCTCGCCCATCCATGCGATCGACGGGTTCTTTGCGCTTGGCGGGTTCGGCATGCAGGGCGTACAGCCCACGCAAGCGTGAGGACGGCACGCCTTTATTCCGCCGGGTTCTTCAGACTTTCTTAAAGGAATATAGTCCTTTCGCGTGCCCCCCAGGTGGCCATTTGGAGTTTGCCCATGGCGCTTGGCGCTTCCCGACGGCTGCAGGATGGCGTCGTTGCCGTCGAAACGATGACGCGCTTTGCGCTGGCAGTGCTGGCGCTGGCATCGGGCGTCTATACCTATCTCGGTGCCCGCACCATTCTCGACGGGTCGCCCACGGCGGTGTTCTTCGCCGCGATCATTTATTCGGTGTCGGTGTCGGTCGGCATTTATGCCTTCTGGTCCTACATGGCGCGGTTCTATCCGCATATCACCTCGCGCACGGGGCGAACGGCGATGCTGGCGGTGATGGCCGCGGGTGCAGCGATGATCATGGCGATGTCGAGTTGGCTGAACGCCGCAGCACTTGCCGGTTCGTCCGCCGTCGAACAGCACCTTTCCGAAACCGTGGAAGCCTACACGGCCGATCTCGACCGTGCCCACCAGAATGCGATTGCCGCGCAGAGCCTGCTGCCGGATATCCAGCGTGCCGGTGAACGGTTCTCGCAGCTTGCCGGTGTCGAGCGCCAGTCCGGCTCGCTGACCGGCACCACCGGCTCAGGCAGCGTGGTGCAGTTGCTCACCCAGATGTCGGCCCAGATGAAATCGCTGGAAGGCAATATCAACGGGTCGCGCGAACAGGTGGCCGATCTTTTCGAACAGGGCCAGAAGCGGCTGGAGGCGATGCGCGGGCTGGTCTCGGCACCGGGCGACATCGGACCCCGCGCCGACCAGTTCTCGACCGAGGCCGTGGCGCTGACGGGCGTCGTGTCCTCGCTGTCGCAGACCTCGATCGCGCCGTCGATCCGTCGTGCGGCAGACGATCTGGCGATCGGCTTTATCGCGCCTGTGCCGGATGGGGCAGCGCCCGACCTCGTCAACCGCCAGAACCAGGTGATGGAGACGGTGAAGGCTTCGGTGAGCGCGCAATCCAAGGCGCTGGCCAAGGCTGCCGACGAAATCCTGTCGCGGCCGACTGTGGGAGAACGGCGCTTCGTGCCGCTTTCGCCGGCAGGCGCCGTTCTGGAATATGCCGGCGACTTTATTCCCGCCTGGGCCGGCGCGATCTCCATCGACCTTCTGCCGGGTGTGATGGTGTTCATCCTGGCCGTCGTGCATGGCGCGATCCGGAGACAGGAGGACCCGCTTCCGTTTGCCGAACGCATTACAGCTGCCGAGCTTTTGCAGGCGCTCGAAGTCCAGCGCGCCGTCAGTGCCAGCGGCATGAGCGTGGAACAGGCGACCGCGGCCATGGAAAAGCCCGAGACATCGCAGGAGGATGCCCGATTGGCCGAGCTGAAGGCGGACGAGGTGAAGGCCGACGAGGTGAAGGCCGACGAGAATACCAATATCCGCAGTCTCGATCCGAAAACGCGCCGGGACCGCAGCCATGAGGATCGGTAAGGCAATCCGCCGGCTCGACGACGGTGTCATCCTGCGCGGCGTCTTTTATCTCATGCTCGGCATTTCCGGCATTTTCCTCGTGACCGACATTCGCGAGATCGCGACCGCAAAGCCCGAGAGCCCGGGTTACGATCCGATGCGCGAGACGGATCCCGTTCTGCCGCCGGCGCTGACCGAGGGCCGCCCGGCGGCACCGCCCGTGGAGCCCTCGAGCCCGGCAGACGTGCTGCGCAAGGCGATGACCTTCAACCTGACAACGGGTGGCATTCTGAAGGCTGAAGGAGCGATCGAGCCGGGTGCTGCCGAGCGCTTTGCGACCGAGATCGAAGCCCGCGGCGAATATGTGAAGACGGTGTCGCTCAACTCGCCCGGCGGCTCGGTCGGCGACGCGATCGCCATGTCGAAGCTGATCCGCGAGAAGAAGCTGGCCACGCTTGTGGTGACCAAGGGGCTCTGTGCTTCCTCCTGCCCTATCGTGTTTGCCGGCGGTGTCACGCGGGTGGCCCAAAAGGATGCGGTGATCGGCGTGCACCAGGTGTTCAACGGCGGCCGCAACCGGCCGAGCGCCGACGAGGCGATGTCCGGCGCCCAGGCGACGACCGCACGCGTGACGCGACATCTGGAGGAGATGGGGATCGGCTCCGGCCTCTGGCTGCACGCACTGGAGACCCCGCCGGACCGGCTGTACTATCTGACGCCGAAGGAAATGACGGATTTCAAACTGACGACCTCGCCGGCTCCCGCCGTCAACGCGTCCGCCAAGAAGAGCTAGCTTCGCTGCGTGATACTGCGCGACAGCAGTGCTGCCGCGAGGGCGAGCGCCAGCATCGTGCCGGTAAAGGCCGATACGGCCCACCAGCCATCGGCGCTCCAGAAGTGGCCGCCCACCGAGCCGGCGACGCTTGAGCCCAGATAATATCCCAGAAGATAGAGCGAGGAGGCATGGCCCTTGGTGCCTTTCGCCATGCGGCCGACCAAAGCGCTTGCCACCGAATGGGCGATGAAGAAGCCGGAGGTGAGCAGCACGATGCCGAGAATGATCAGCGGCAGCGGCGAGGTGAGTGTGATGACGACGCCTGTAAATGCCAGGACGATGCCGGTGAGCATGACGGCGAAATGGCCGAAGCGATCTCCGAGGAGACCGGCGGCCCAGGACGCGACGATGCCGAACAGATAGACTGTGAAGATGAGGCCGAGCTCCGTCTGATCGAGGCTGTAGGGTGCGTCCACCAGCCGGAAGCCGATGTAATTGTAGATGGTGACGAATGCGCCCATCAGCAGGAAGCCGATGGCAAATAGCAGTGCCAGGGCCGCATGGTTCAGGTGGCCGAGCCAGGCATCGACATGATAGCGCAGGCTGGATTTGCGCGGCACGAAGTTGCGCGATGGCGGCAGGAGAACGAGAAAGCCGATGGCGGCGACGATGCCGAGCGCGCCCATGCCGACAAGCGCCAGACGCCAGGAGAAATATTCGGCCAGAACCCCGGTGACGACACGCCCAGCCATGCCGCCAAAGGCGTTGCCGGCGATATAGAGGCCCATCGCGGCGCCAAGACCTTTCGGATCGACTTCCTCCGACAGATAGGCCATCGCGACCGCCGGAACGCCGCCAAGCAACAGGCCTTCCAGCGCACGAATGATCAGAAGCAGGTTCCAGTTGGGCATGGCGGCGCAGGCGATGGTGCAGATCGAGGCGCCGAGCAGGGACACGAACATCAGGCTGCGGCGGCCGAACCGCTCCGACACGGCGGCGGCGCAAAAGATGGCGACCGCCAGAAAGCCCGTCGACAGCGACAGGGACAGCGAGCTTGCCGCCGGACTGACGCCGAAATCACGCGCGAAGATCGGCATCAGCGGCTGGACGCAGTAGAGCAGCGCAAAGGTTGAAAAGCCCGACATGAAGAAGGCGAGACTTGCCCTCCGATAGGCCGGCGTGCCGCGGACGAGATAGAGCTTCTCCCCCTCCCCCGCTTCTGCAAGAGCTTGACCGTTCGGTGCCGCGGGCAGATCGGCGTTCAGGGATGCGGAGGCGGGCATGGGGAATTCGACCTTTCAGATCCATCAAAGGTAGCCAGTCGGTTCCCATTAATCCAATATATAGCGCAGGCGTTCTCTATAGGTTTTACAGATACCGATGGAGCTGAGGCATATCCGTTATTTCCTCGCTGTCGCCGAGGAGGAGAATTTCACGCGGGCTGCGGCACGGCTTGGTATTGGTCAGCCGCCGCTCAGCCAGCAGATCCGCGATCTCGAAAACGAGATCGGGGCAGCGCTTTTCCACCGGGTGCCGCATGGTGCGGAATTGACTGCGGCCGGGGCAGCGTTTCTGCCCGAAGCGCGGGCTTCGCTTGCGGCCGCAGAGGCTGCGAAACTTTCTGCCCGCCGTGCCGCGCGCGGCGAGACAGGCAAGCTGGCGCTGGGCTTTACCGCGTCTGCGGCCTTCAACCCGGTCGTGACGGGCGCTATCCGGCGTTTCCGGAGCGAGTGGCCGGGCGTTGCGCTGTCGCTGGCGGAAATGAACAGCAACTGGCTGATCGAGAAACTGGAACGCGGCGAGATCGACGCCGCCTTTATCCGTCCCGGCTTGGAAGACCCGAAGGCGGTGCGGCTGAAACGTCTGGCGGACGAGCCGATGCTGATCGCACTGCCGGCGCACCACGAGCTTGCGACCTTAAGCACCGTGCCGATAGCAGCGCTTGCGGGAGAACCCTTCGTGCTGTTTCCGCGCACGGTGGGTCTCAGCCTGTTCGACGATATCCTGAGCGCCTGCCGCGATGCCGGGTTCGAGCTCAACGTCACGCAGGAAGCGCCGCAGATCCCGTCCGTGGTTAATCTGGTTGCGGCAGGGCTGGGCGTCTCGATCGTGCCGGGCTCGATCACGAAAATTGCCATTGAGGGCGTGGTGTACCGACCGATCGAGGGGCCGGGACCGGTGGCGCGGCTGGCGATCGCCGTCATGAAAGCACAGCGTTCCCCGATCGCGCTCAACCTGTTCGAACTGGTCTAGGCCGACCGGTTAGCCTTTGATCTCGCGTTCGCAGAAGGTGATGCGGTTGCTGAACGGATCCGTCACCGAAACCTCCAGCCCCCAGGGCGCCTGATGCAGCCCCGGCCGCATATATGGATAGTCCTTGGCATTGAGTTCATCGTGGAGCGCTGCAGCACCGGTGATGGGGACAAACACGCGGGCACCCGGCGAGGCATCGCCCGCATGTTCGGACAGATGCATCAGCATGCCGCTGCGCGATATCTGGCAATAGAGCGGTGCGTCGGGAGCGAACCGATGCTCCCAGTCGACGGTGAAGCTTAAGAACCCGCAATAGAACTCCATCGCCTTGCCGACGTCGAAAATGCGGAAGATCGGGACGGCCGGCTGGATCAGGGTCTGGCTTGGGGCAGGTTCGACCGACTTGAAATCATTCATTGCGACCGCCGTTCATCGGAGTTTCACCACTCTTGCTGCAGGACGATTGCATGTTCAAGAACAAAACCCTAGCTTCCGGTCACTTCGAAAGCGGGCGGGCTATGGAACTCAAAGACAAGCGTATCCTTCTCATCATCTCCGGCGGGATTGCGGCCTACAAGAGCCTCGACCTGATCCGGCGGCTGCGCGAACGCGGGGCCTCGGTGCGGCCGGTCATGACCAGGGCCGCCCAGGAATTCGTGACGCCGCTTGCCGTCGGGGCTTTGTCGGGCGGGCATGTCTATACGGAGATTTTTTCGCGCGAGGACGAGCAGGATGTCGGCCATATCCGGCTGGCGCGCGACGCGGACCTCGTGATCGTTGCACCCGCCAGTGCCGACCTGATGGCGAAGATGGCCCACGGAATGGCGGACGACCTGGCAAGCGCCGTGCTTCTGGCAACCGATCTTCCCGTGCTGGTGGCGCCTGCCATGAACCCGAAAATGTGGGCGGCTCCTCCGACGAAACGCAATGCCGAGACACTGAAAGCGGACGGCATCCATATGATCGGACCGATGGTTGGCGAGATGGCGGAAAGCAACGAGGCCGGCGCCGGCCGGATGGCAGAGCCGCTTCAGATCGTTGCCGCGGCGATTGCGCTGCTTGATGCTTCGCCGAAACCGCTGGCCGGCAAGACCGCCATCGTGACCTCCGGCCCCACCCATGAGCCGATCGATCCGGTGCGCTACATCGCCAACCGCTCATCCGGCCGTCAGGGCCATGCGATTGCTGCGGCGCTGGCGAAACTCGGTGCCGATGTGACACTCGTTTCAGGCCCGGTGACAATCCCCGATCCCGATGGCGTCACGACGCTGCATGTGGAGACGGCGGCCGAGATGCTCGAAGCCGTGACAAGCCATCTTCCCGCCGATATCGCCGTCATGGTGGCGGCCGTCGCCGACTGGCGGGTGGCTTCCTCCGCCGACCAGAAGATCAAGAAAATGCCGGGCGAAGCACCGGCTCCGCTGATGCTGACCGAAAACCCCGACATCCTCAAGACCGTTGGGCATCACGACAAGCGCCCCAGACTTGTCGTCGGTTTCGCCGCCGAGACGCAGAATGTGGACGAAAACGGGCGATCGAAGCTTCAGCGCAAGGGTGCAGACCTGATTGTTGCAAACGACGTCTCTCCTCAGACCGGCGTCATGGGCGGCATGCGCAATCAGGTGAAGATCATCAGCGAGACCGCGATCGATGCGTGGCCCGATCTCGGCAAGGACGAGGTTGCGATGCGGCTGGCCGAGCTGATAGCGGCCCGGCTCGCATGAGGATCACGCGGCCTTCGACAGCGCCTGCGGCTGGAAGAGCAACGCCTGCATGCCATCCGGGCAGACCTTGACGGCGCTGCCATCTGGAATTTCCACCCAGGTATCGGCCTCGTCGTTCAAAGGTTCCGACACCAGGCAGTAACCGGTCTTTGATCCATCCGCATCCGACCCCTTCCCTGTCATCGGTGCGGCATAAAGTGTCGGTGGCTTGTGATCCGTGGCATATCGCACCGCATAAAGCTGGCGGCCGTTGGAAAAGCAGGCGGTGAAGCGGACGAGTGCCGAGCCGAGCCGTTCCATCGAGATGTCTTCGACGGCGGCGATCGCCTTTTCCATTGCGCCCAAGGGATCGGCATCCATGCCGAACTGCAGCGCCAGCAGGAAGAGAAGCTCGGAATCGGTCGATCCGGTCCGGGCCGAGAACAGTTCGTCCGATAACAGGCTTTCGAGCGGCCGGCGGATCGCTTCGAAGCTCGCGACCTGGCCGTTGTGCATGAAGGACCAGTGGCCATGCACGAAGGGGTGACAGTTGTCGCGCCGTGTTGCGCCCGTCGTTGCGGCGCGGACATGGGCAAGAAACAGTGGCGAGCGGATCTGCCGTGCGATACTGCGCAGATTGCAGTCGGACCAGGCCGGAAGAATGTCCCTGTAGCGGCCAGGCTCTGGTCTGTCTCCATACCAGGCGATGCCGAAACCATCGCCATTGGTGGCGGTCTTTGCGCGTGTGGCACAGTGGGATTGCTCGATCAGGGAATGGGCGGGCGAAGAGACCAGTTCTTCCAGATAAAGCGGTTCGCCCCGATAAGCTGCCCAACGACACATTTGTCTTTCTGCTCCACTCTGTCTGCTTGCAACGCACACAACCGCCGAAAATCAAGCGTCTCGAAATAGGGTTAATGAAACATGAATTACCGGCCGAGATGACAGTTTTGTGGCCCCTTCCCCATCACGTTTTGCAACGCAATGTTGCCTCAGCCTGTTGTCGCGGCGGCTTCAAAGCCTAAATGAAGCTGCATGGTTGATGATACGAAATCGAGCGCGGACGCGCATGCCGGCACATCTGACGGCACCGACATTCTGCACGAAGTGCTGAACCAGCCCGGGAAATGGGCAGTTTTCTTCGATATCGACGGTACGCTGATCGACATCGCGGAGACGCCTGACGGCATCGTCGTGCCTGACGATCTGGCCGAGAACCTCACCCGTCTTTCCGCAAAACTCGGCGGCGCCGTGGCGCTGGTGACCGGCCGGGCACTGCCCTATGCGGACCAGCTGTTCAAGCCGCATGTTTTTCCGATCGCCGGCCTGCACGGAGCCGAAAGGCGGTCGATGTCGGGCGCGATCGAGCGCGTGACGCCGGGGCCGGACTTTGAGGCGCTGAAAGCAAGCCTTGCCGAGGAAGCAGCAGCCTGGCCGGGCGTTCTTGTCGAGGACAAGGGGCTGGCCGTGGCTGCCCACTACCGACAGGCGCCGACATTCAAGGGGCAAGTCGAGGCGGCGATGGAACGCTATCGCGAGCGGGCAGGATCCGACTTCACTCTGCAGCGGGGCAAGATGGTGGTGGAAATCCGCCCTGCCCGCGCCAGCAAGGGCGATGCGCTGCGGGCTTTTCTCAGCGAAGAGCCATTTGCCGGCCGGTTGCCGATCGCGATCGGTGACGATGTAACTGATGAGGCGATGTTCAGGGTTGCCAACAAGCTGGGCGGCCACTCGATCCGTATTTCCGATATCGCGGCAGACACCGTCGCGTCGGCAACATTGGGATCGGCCGCCGAACTGCGCGCGTTGATCGCCAAGCTTGCCGCAGCCTGAACTGATTTGAGAATGCATTTTCGAAAGGAAATATCGTGAGCCGTCTAGTGGTCGTATCGAACCGCGTCACCGTTCCGGACAAGACCGGTGCGGCACCTGCCGGCGGCCTTGCCGTAGCCCTGCAGGCAGCCCTTGAGGAACGCGGCGGCATCTGGATGGGTTGGTCCGGCAATTCCAGCGGCAACGAGGAACCCGGCCCGCTCGAGATGCAGGAGCATGGCGCGATCACCTATGCGCTAACCGATCTCACCGACACCGACGTCGAGGAATATTACCACGGCTTTGCCAACCGGGTGCTCTGGCCGATCTGCCACTACCGGATGGACTTGGCCGAATACGGTCGTAAGGAAATGGCCGGCTATTTCCGGGTGAACCGCTTCTTTGCGCAGAAGCTTGCGCCGCTTCTCAAGGAAGACGACATCATCTGGGTGCATGACTACCACCTGATCCCGCTGGCAGCCGAACTTCGCCAGATGGGCTTCAAGAACAAGATCGGCTTCTTCCTGCATATCCCGTGGCCACCAGCCGACGTGCTGTTCACCATGCCGGTTCATGAGCAGATCATGCGCGGTCTTTCGCAGTATGACCTGGTCGGTTTCCAGACGGATTTCGATCTGGACAATTTCGGCGGCGGGCTGGTGCGCGAAGGGATCGGCGAGCGGATCGACGGCGGCAAGAAGTTCTCGACCTTCGGGCGCACCTTCAAGGGCGGCGCTTACTCGATTTCGATCGAGACCGAGATCTTTTCCAAATTCGCGATCAAGGCCGAAAAGAACGCGATGGTGCGCAAGGCGCGCCAGAGCGTCGAGGGCAAGGACCTCATCATCGGCGTCGACCGCCTGGATTATTCCAAGGGCATTACGCAGCGTATCGACGCCTTCGAGCAGTTTGTCGCCACCAACCCGGATCACCACAACAAGGTGACCTATCTGCAGATCACGCCGAAATCGCGCTCGGAAGTGCCGGAGTATGAGCAGATGCAGCGCATGGTGGCCGAACAGGCGGGCCGCGTGAACGGGGCGATCGGCACCGTCGACTGGGTGCCGATCCGCTATATCAACAGATCGGTACCGCGCCCGGTGCTTGCCGGTCTTTACCGGCTGGCGAAGATCGGCCTGGTAACGCCGCTGCGCGACGGGATGAACCTTGTTGCCAAGGAATATGTGGCGGCGCAGGATCCGGAAGATCCGGGCGTGCTGGTGCTTTCACGCTTTGCCGGAGCGGCCCGCGAGCTGCGCGGCGCGCTTCTGGTCAACCCTTACGACATCGAGGGAACGGCGCATGCCATCGCGCGTGGGCTCAGCATGCCGCTCGACGAGCGCAAGCAGCGCTGGCAGATGATGATGGACCACCTGCTGACCTACGACATCAATCGCTGGTGCGACGACTTCCTCAAGGACCTTATCGAGGACTGAGTATCCGCTGGAGCTGCCCCGCAATGCCGGGCGGCTTCAACTTACCTCGAGCGAGGCGGATTGACCGGCCGCCGCCAATGCGCTGAATAGATCCCATTGCCTTTTCATCATTTCGCGACCTGCGGATTGATGCCAATTCATTTCGAGGTCTTCATGCCGGTCGCAGTCACAGCAGAACATATTGCCGAAGCCGAAACCCTGATCCGTCCGCATATCCGCCGCACCCCGACGATGCGGGTAGACATGCAGGATTTCGGGGCCGAACCATGCCAAGTCGATCTCAAGCTCGAGCAGTTGCAGCATTCCGGTTCGTTCAAGGTCCGCGGCGCCTTTACCAATCTTCTTGGCCGCGAGGTGCAGGCGGCGGGTGTGGTTGCGGCATCCGGCGGGAATCACGGGGCAGCGGTTGCCTATGCGGCCCGCAAACTCGGTGTGCCCGCGCATATCTTTGTGCCAAGCGTCGCCTCCAAGGCGAAGATCGATCTTATCCGCTCCTACGGCGCAGAGCTCGTGATCGGCGGCGACCGCTATGCGGATGCGCTTGCTGCCAGCGAGAAGTATGTCGCGCAGTCCGGGGCGATGGCCGTGCATGCGTTCGACCAGGCGGAAACGCTGGCGGGACAAGGCACGCTCGGCAAGGAAATCGAGGAAGACCTGCCGCATATCACGACGTTGCTGGTGGCTGTCGGCGGCGGCGGACTGATCGGCGGTATCGCATCCTGGATGCGCGGCCGGGTGAAGATCGTCGCCGTCGAATCCGACCGCGCGCCGACGCTTTACGACGCCTTCAAGGCAGGCCGTCCCGTGGATGCGCCGGCCGGCGGTATCGCGGCCGACTCGCTTGCGCCAAGGCAGGTCGGGCAGCTGATGTTTCCGGTGGCCCAGGCATTCATCGAGCCGCCGGTCCTCGTGACCGACGAGGACATTCTGAACGCGCAGAAGGTGCTCTGGTCTGGCGCGCGGCTGGTGACCGAGCCGGGTGGTGCGGCGGCGTTTGCGGCTGTCTTGTCCGGCAAATACCGTCCACATCCGGGTGAGCGCGTCTGCGTGCTGGTCTGCGGATCGAACACGACGGCCGTCGATTTCGGTTGAGCGTGCGCCACACTTCCCTTCGGGATGCGGCAGCGATAATGCTGAGACCATGTTTCAGCTAGAACAGCCGGCCACATTCGAGCAGGTCATCAAGAAAAGCCGCTTTCTGGCGATCGCGCTTCCCGTGGTAAGCGAGGGGGAAGCGAAAGACGCCATTGCTGGGCATAGCGTTGCCGATGCCACTCACAACTGCTGGGCCTGGCGGATTGGATCAGCCTATCGATTTTCCGATGACGGCGAGCCGAGCGGGACGGCGGGCAAGCCGATCCTTGCGGCCATGGACGGCCAGTCGCTGGACAAGGCTGTCGTCATCGTGATCCGCTGGTTCGGCGGCATTCTGCTCGGTAGCGGTGGTCTGGTGCGCGCCTATGGCGGCACGGCTGCCGCCTGTCTGAGGGCGGCCCCGCTCATCGAAGTCAAACCGTCGGTGCTGGGTGCCGTCAGCATCGAGTTTTCCGACCTTGCACGAACGAAAGCCAGGCTGCAGTCGATCGAGGACGTGAAGATCACCGAGGAAGTGTTCACGGATACGGGCGCCGAGCTGCGGATCCAGATACCGGAAGCCGACCAGGACGTCATTTCAAGGCTGATCTCCGACCTCACCAGCGGCAGGTCGGAGCTATCGCTGGATTGAAATCACGCCGCCTTGGCGACGTGATATTCCTTGATGGCCACCATCTTGATGGCGGGGAAGCGTTCGGACTCGTAGCGCAGCGAAAACGAGTCCTGCGCCAGGAAGACCGGATCGCCGTCGAGATCGCGGGCGATGTCGCCGCGCTTGACGGTCAGGAACTTCTCAAGCTCCACCGGCTGATCCGACGAGATCCAGCGGCAGACGGAGAAGCGGGACATTTCGAACGAGACCGGCAGCGTATATTCTCCCAACAGCCGCTCTTTGAGAACGTCGAGCTGCAGCGCGCCGACGACGCCGACGATGGCAGGCGATCCGTCTTCCGGGGAAAACAGCTGCACGACGCCTTCTTCTGCCATCTGCTGCAAGGCTTCCTTCAGCTTCTTCGCCTTCATCGCATCTTCCAGACGCACGCGGCGCAGGATTTCCGGCGAGAAGTTCGGAACGCCCTGGAAGACGAGATTTTCGCCTTCCGTCAGCGTATCGCCGATACGAAGCGTGCCGTGGTTGGGGATGCCGACGACATCACCGGCAAAGGCGGTATCGGCGATGTGACGCTGCGAGGCGAAGAAGAACTGCGGCGCCGTGAGGCCCATCTGCTTGCCGGTCCGCGCCAGCCTTGCCTTCATGCCACGCTCCAGCTTGCCTGAGCAGATACGCGCAAAGGCGATACGGTCGCGATGGTTCGGATCCATGTTGGCCTGGATCTTGAAGACGAAGGCCGTCATCTTGTCTTCGCTTGCATGCACGGTGCGGATATCGGCGACCTGGTCACGCGGCGGCGGCGCGAAATCGGCCAATGCGGTGATCAGATCCCGGACGCCGAGATTGCGCAGCGCCGAGCCGAAGAAGACCGGCGTCAGGTGACCTTCGAGAAAGGCCTTCCTGTCAAACGGGCGACAGGCTTCCCGCGCCAGTTCGACTTCCTCGACGAAGGCCGCACGCTCGTTTTCCGGCAGACGGTCGGCGACGGCCTGGGGTCCGTTGACCGAGATCGCGTCCTCGCTGTCTGGACCGCGCACACGGTTATCGGCCAGGTGGTAGGTTCCGCAGAAGCTCTTGGAACGACCGATCGGCCAGGTGATGGGGGCCGTATCCAGCGCCAGCTTTTCCTCGACCTCGTCGAGCACTTCGAAAATGTCGCGGCTTTCACGGTCCATCTTGTTGATGAAGGTGATGATCGGAATGTCGCGCATGCGGCAGACTTCGAACAGCTTCAGCGTGCGCGGTTCGATGCCCTTGGCGGCATCGATGACCATGATCGCCGCATCCACCGCCGTCAGCGTGCGATAGGTATCGTCCGCGAAGTCTTCGTGGCCGGGCGTATCGAGAATGTTGAACACCTTGTCGGCATATTCGAACGTCATCACCGACGTCACGACCGAGATGCCGCGTTCGCGTTCGATCTTCATCCAGTCGGACCGCGTCTGGATGCGATCCTTCTTGGCCTTGACCTCACCGGCGAGCTGGATGGCGCCCCCGAACAGAAGCAGCTTTTCCGTCAGCGTTGTCTTGCCCGCGTCCGGATGCGCAATAATCGCGAATGTGCGGCGGCGGGAGACCGCCTCTGCAATGGTTTCGGCCATCTTTTATATCCTGTGAATTGCCGCGGTATCTAGCGACTAAAGCCCGCCATTGCAATTGACCTGCCGCGCTGCGGCGCAAAGTAATGGGCAATGATCATTCAAGCCCCCGCCTCACCCGTCCTCAATGTCCTGCGTCTGCCCCATGGCCAGGATCTGGATCTGCCCGCCTACGAGACATCGGGCGCTGCCGGGATGGACCTGCGTGCCGCCGTGACCGATGGCGAGCCGCTGACCATCGCACCCGGCAAGCGCGCCCTGGTGCCGACCGGTCTCGTGTTCGAGATCCCCGCCGGGTTCGAGGTGCAGATCCGCCCGCGTTCAGGGCTTGCGTTCAAGAACGGCATCACCTGCCTCAACACCCCCGGCACGATCGACAGTGACTACCGCGGTGAAGTGAAGGTTTTGCTGATCAATCTGGGCGACGAGGACTTCGCTATTACCCGCGGCATGCGGATCGCACAGATGGTGATCGCGCCCGTGACCCAGGCGCGGATCGTCGAAGTGACCGAGGCAAGTGCCACGGCACGCGGCGCCGGCGGGTTCGGATCCACCGGCGTCTGAACTCCGTCGCAATCCCGTGACGCCGACCTCGGGAAATCAGGCTGATACAGTGGGGCGCTCCCCGGCCATCCGATACGAGATCGCCTCGGCAAGGTGTATTCTCCCGATACCATCCTTCTCGTCGAGATCGGCCAGCGTCCGCGCCACCCGCAAGACCCGATGATAGCCGCGGGCGGAGAATTTCAGCTTTTCCGCCGCGTCGCGCAACAATTGCAGCCCTCCCGCATCGAGCTCGGCGAACTTCTCGATCATGGCGGTGGAACAGCGCGCGTTGGTGAGAACCGTGTACTGGCCCTCGCCTTCAAAACGCTCTCTCTGCCTGTCGCGTGCGGCCGCAACCCGCCTTGCCACGCCGGCACTCGGCTCTGCCGGCGCCGGGCGGATTAGATCGCTTGCGGAGACGGCCGGGACATCGATGCGGATGTCGATGCGGTCCATGAGCGGGCCGGAGATACGCGCCTGATAATCCGAAGCGCAGCGCGGACCTCGGGCGCAGCTATGCCCCGGTTGGCCCGCCATACCGCAACGGCACGGGTTCATGGCGGCAACGAGCTGGATGCTGGCCGGATAGGACACCCGGTGATTGGCCCGGGCGATGACACATTCGCCTGTCTCCAGCGGCTGGCGAAGCGCATCGAGAACCTGGGGCGAGAATTCCGGAAACTCGTCGAGAAAGAGGATGCCGTGATGCGCGAGTGAGGCTTCTCCGGGCCTCGCGCGCAGACCGCCGCCGACCAGTGCCGCCATCGTGGCGGAATGGTGAGGCATGCGATAGGGCCGCCGATCCGACAGCTTTCCGCCCGAAAGCTGGCCGGCGATGGAGTGGATCATCGAGACTTCGAGCAGTTCGGTGGCCGATAGCGGCGGCAAGATCGACGGAAGGCGGGCGGCGAGCATCGATTTTCCCGAACCGGGCGGACCGACCATCAAGAGGTTATGGCCGCCGGCAGCCGCGACTTCGAGCGCGCGTTTGGCGCTTTCCTGGCCCTTGATATCGACAAGGTCAGGCAGATTGGCGGGCGGTGCACGGACCGCCGGCTGCGGCCGCGACATGACCTGCGTGCCGCGAAAATGATTGGCGAGCGCGATCAGGCTGCGGGGGGCGAGAATATCGACGCCGGGTCCAGCCCATGCCGCCTCGGCGCCGCTTTCGGCTGGGCAGATCAAGCCTTTTCCGATCGCATTGGCGCTGATGGCCGCCGGAAGCGCACCGGCGACGGCGGCAAGCGTTCCATCGAGATTCAATTCGCCGATCACGACATAATCGGCGAGCATATCGGCGGGCACGGCACCGAGCGCCGCCATCAGGCCGACGGCGATCGCGAGGTCGAAATGGCTGCCTTCCTTGGGCAGGTCCGCCGGGGCGAGATTGACCGTGACCTTCTTGGGCGGCATGGCGAGGCCGGAGGCGTGCAAGGCTGCCTGCACCCGCTCGCGGCTTTCGGCCACTGCCTTGTCCGGCAGCCCGACGATATGCATGCCGAGCTTGCCAGGGCCGATCATGACCTGCACATCGACCGGAATGCCTTCAATGCCCTGAAATGCTACCGTTCTGATACGCGCGACCATTCCGACCCGCCCACATGCGCAAGCTAAGGTGGGGATATTCCCGCCTACCGTGCTACAGGTTGAAAGCTTGCACGATTGCTGGCGAATTTCAAGAACAGGCAGTGAACAATTTCGCGCATGAGACGAAGACAGCGTGCATCAGGTTGCATAACGAGAACAGATGTGAACGGTTATCAGTTCTGCTTGGCGTCGATTGCATCCCACATGAGGCTCGCGACGTCAGCACCGCCGAACTTCTTCACTTCGCGGATGCCCGTCGGAGATGTGACGTTGATCTCGGTCATGTAATCGCCGATCACGTCGATGCCGACAAAGATGAAGCCGCGCTCGCGCAGAGCCGGCCCGATACGGGCGCAGATTTCCTTTTCGCGCGGCGTGATATCGGTCGCCTCGGCACGGCCGCCGACATGCATGTTGGAGCGGCTGTCGGTTTCCGAGGGCACGCGGTTGATCGCGCCGACCGGTTCGCCGTCAACGAGAAGAATGCGTTTGTCGCCCTTGCGCACTGCAGGAAGGTAGGCCTGCGCGATATAGGGCTCGCCGCGATACATCTGGCCGAACATTTCCAGAAGCGAGGTAAAGTTGCGATCATCGCGGGCGGAATGAAACACGCCGGCACCGCCATTGCCGTAAAGCGGCTTCAGGATGATGTCGCCGAGCTCATGGCGGAACTTGGCGATCTCCGCCGGGTCGCGGGAGATCAGTGTCGGCGGCATCAGGTCGGCGAACTCGGTAACGAAGATCTTTTCCGGCGAGTTGCGCACCCAGGCCGGGTCATTGACCACGAGCGTCTTCGGATGGATGCGCTCCAGAAGATGGGTGGATGTAATGTAGCCCATGTCGAAGGGCGGATCCTGGCGAAGCTGCACGACATCCATCGTCGACAGATCGGTCGGCTGCTTTTCCCCAAGGGTAAAGTGATCGCCCTTGATGTCGCGCACCTGCAGCGGCTCGAGAGCTGCAAAGATGCGTCCGTCGCGCATCGTCAGGCGGTCGGGCGTATAGTGGAACAGCTCGTAACCGCGCGATTGCGCTTCGAGCGCCATGGCGAATGTGGAATCGCCGGCAATGTTGATGCCGGAAATGTGGTCCATCTGAAATGCGACCTTGCGAATTTTCGCCATGACTTCAGCCCCCTAGGATTGGCCCGCCTGATGTAGGACGACGAACCCCGAAAGGCAACCTTGGCCCGGATAATCAGCAGGACCGACGATGGGGCCTGCGCTGCCAGAGGCCTAGAACGCATCCTGGAAATGGCGCGGAAACCTTCCCGGCAAGACGGCGATGATGTCGTATCGCTGCGATAACCCGGATACGTCCTTGCGTTTCTGCAGCCAGAGATCGCTCGCGGCCCGGATCCGTTTCTGAGATGCGAAGGAGACGGCGTCGAGCGCCTGCATCTCGGATCGTCTAGCCTTCACCTCGACAAAGACCACGAGATCGCGCTTGCGGGCGATGAGATCGATCTCGCCCAGTTTCGTGCGGTGGCGAAGGGCGAGGATGCGATAGCCTTTCAGCAGGAGATAGGCAGCAGCGACATATTCCGAGACATGGCCGCGGCGCTCTGCCTTGCGGCGTCTGGCGCCGATCTCATCCCGTTGTGCCATCGCGATCCATCAGGTTCCGTTCTTCATGGCAATCAAACGCTGATAGAGATCCTTGCGCGGCAGGCCGGTGATCCGCGCCGCCTCAGTCGCAGCCTTTGCCGTCGGATGCGTTTTGGAAAGGTCCTGGAGGATGGCATCGACCTCCACCTCGCCCGGCGCCTCTTCAGGTGCTGGGGGTTCGATCAGAAGGACGATCTCGCCTTTGACGTTGTGGCCGTCACCGTAATGCGCGGCAAGCTCTGCCAGTGTGCCCCGGCGAAACTCCTCGTAGGTCTTGGTGAGTTCCCGGCAGACGCAGGCAAGCCGGCTGCCGCCGAGCACATCCGCTGCGGAGACAAGCGTGTGGGCGATGCGATGGGGAGATTCAAACAGGATCAGCGTTGCCGGGATCTTTGAAAGCTCCGCAAGCCGGTCGCGGCGGGCCTTGTCCTTGGAAGACAGGAACCCGACGAACAGGAAAGCATCCGACGGCATGCCGGAACCGACGAGGGCCGCAAGCGGGGCGGACGCGCCGGGGATCGGCACGACACGGTAGCCGGCATCGATCGCCATCTGGCCGAGGCGATAGCCGGGATCCGAGACCAGCGGCGTGCCGGCATCGGAGACCAGCGCCACAGACTTGCCAGCTTCGAGTGCCGCAATCAGCTTCGGCCCGGCTTCGTTGGCATTGTGCTCGTGGTAGGAATAAGGGCGATTGACGATGCCGTAACGATCGAGCAGCACACGGGTAACACGGGTGTCTTCGCAGGCCAGCACATCGGCGCCGGACAGGGTTTCGAGCGCGCGCAGCGTGATATCGCCGAGATTGCCGATCGGGGTGGCGACGAGATAGAGCGCCGGCTCGATGGGGCGGGAAGCGATGAACGTGTTGCCGACGCGATAACCGCGCTGTCCCTTGACGGGTTCGGCAGCGGTTTCGGTGGATTGCTCTGAGGATTGGTCGAGGGTCATCGCCTGTTATGGTCGAGGCCGCAGTCTTCGGCAAGCAGAGGCCGGCGATGTTTTGCGCGTCCGGTTTCGCCGCGTTGCGTTTTCTGTGTGCAAGTGCGGTATGAACAAGCAATTCAAATGGCGCGGGGACGGTTCTGCTCTTGCTTTCGCATCCGAATGTCTGCCATTTTGCCGGTCCACATGTTCCGGCTGCGCAATGGCCGGCAGAGAATATCAGGTGGTCCGCCCAGCCGGATCGCCACGGTCGAAAGCGATAGTGTCCATGCGTATTACTCTTGAGCGCTCCAATCTCTTGAAGTCGCTGAATCACGTGCACCGCGTCGTGGAACGACGCAACACGATTCCGATCCTGTCCAACATCTTGCTGCGCGCGTCCGACGCGAGCCTGGACATGAAGGCGACGGACCTTGATCTGGAAGTGACGGAATCGACACCGGCCATGGTGGAACAGGCCGGCGCCACGACCGTGCCGGCGCATCTGCTTTATGAAATCGTCCGCAAGCTGCCGGACGGATCTGAAGTGCTGCTCGCCACCAGCGCCGACGGCGCGACCATGACCGTGCAGTCCGGCCGTTCGAAATTTTCGCTGCAGTGCCTGCCGGAAACGGATTTCCCGGATCTGACGGCCGGCAGCTTCAGCCATACGTTCAAGATGAAGGCGACCGATCTCAAGATGCTGATCGACCGCACCCAGTTTGCGATCTCGACAGAAGAGACCCGCTATTATCTGAACGGCATCTTCTTTCACACGATCGAGGCCGGCGGCGACCTGAAGCTGCGCGCCGTTGCAACCGACGGCCATCGTCTTGCTCGCGCAGACCTCAAGGCGCCCTCGGGCTCGGAAGGCATGCCCGGCATCATCGTGCCGCGCAAGACCGTGGGTGAGCTGCAGAAGCTGGTCGATGATCCGGAAGCCTTCGTGACGGTGGAAGTCTCGGACGCCAAGATCCGCCTTTCGATCGGCGGCATCGTCATGACCTCGAAGCTGATCGACGGCACATTCCCGGATTACCAGCGCGTCATCCCGACCGGCAACGACAAGGAAATGCGCGTCGACTGCCAGAGCTTCACCAAGGCCGTGGACCGCGTCTCGACGATCTCTTCCGAGCGCGGCCGTGCCGTGAAGCTGTCGCTGTCCGAGGGACAGCTGATGCTGACGGTCAACAACCCGGATTCCGGCAGCGCCACGGAAGAAGTGGCCGTCGGCTACGAGTACGATGCGATGGAAATCGGCTTCAACGCCAAATACCTGCTCGATATCACCGCGCAGCTTTCCGGCGACGACGCGATCTTCATGCTGGCGGATGCGGGGTCACCGACGCTGGTGCGCGATACGGCGGGCGACGATGCGCTCTATGTGCTGATGCCGATGCGCGTATAACATTCGACAAGGCGGCTCGGAAAACCCAGCCGCCTTTTTTGTGCCGTATTCCGCCTGCGACATTTCATCTTGTTTTTGCGGCAAATCGGTTCACATTGGCTGAAACTGGAGGGGACGACCTGATGGAACTGCGTTTGAAGGAACGGCTTGGCCGGAAGTTTGACGAGGAGATCCGTTTCTTCAAGGGATGGATCGACGGTCCAAAACAGGTCGGAGCCATCATCCCCACATCCTCAGTCACTGCCAAGCGGATGGCGAGCATCATCGACACAAGTTCTGGCCTGCCGGTTCTCGAGCTCGGACCAGGCACCGGCGTCATCACCAAGGCGATCCTGAAAACCGGCATCGAGCCTCAGAACCTTGTTTCGATCGAGTATTCGACCGATTTCTACCAGCATCTGATGAAGACATTCGAAGGCGTGCATTTCATCAATGGCGACGCGTTCGATCTGGATCGCACGCTCGACACGTTGAAACACCAGAAATTCGACTGCGTGATCTGCGCCATTCCGATGCTGAGCTTTCCGATGGAACGCCGCATCGAACTTCTGGAAGATCTTCTCGACCGCGTCCCGCCGGGACGCCCGGTGATGCAGATCACCTACAGCCCGGTTTCGCCTATTATCGCCAAGCCAGAGCGCTACAAGATCAAGCACTATGACTTCGTGGTGCGCAACATTCCGCCGGCGCAGCTATGGACATATACGCGAGCTTAGCGTCCGGACCTTCTCCGACATGACATTTGGGATTTACATCACGCATCCGCAGGTCCGGATCGACCCCAACGTGCCGGTGCCGCAATGGGGCCTGTCCGACACGGGTCGCCTGCGCGCCGAACAGGCGGCGACATCCGGCTGGGTATCCAAGCTCGGGCGCATCGTCTCGAGCGACGAGACAAAGGCAATCGAGACCGCCGACATCCTGGCTGCGGCCGTCGGTCTCAAGACGGAAATCATCGGGGAACTGCACGAGAACGATCGCTCGGCGACAGGCTTTCTGGCGCCGCCTGATTTCGAGGCGGCAGCCGACTGGTTTTTCGCCAACCCGACCGAGAGCTTCAAAGGCTGGGAGCGCGCCGCAGATGCGCAGGCGCGGATCGTGTCTTTGGTCGAATCCATTCTGGCGGGCCACGATCCCGCGGTGCCGATCGCCTTTGTCGGTCATGGCGGCGTCGGCACGCTCCTGAAATGTCACCTGAAACGATCGGCCATATCCCGCACGGAAGATCAGCCGGGTGGCGGTGGCAATCTGTTCCGCTTCACCCTTGCGGATCGCGCCGTCACATGCGACTGGACCCCGATCGAAACATGGAAGGGAGACTGACAGACATGCAAGCGCGTGACAGGCTGATCGTGGGCCTTGATATCCCGACTGTGTCCGAAGCGGAAAAGATGGTGGCAACGCTTGGCGACACCGTTTCCTTCTACAAGATCGGCTACCAGCTGGCCTTTGCCGGTGGGTTGGAGTTTGCCCGCGAGCTTGCAGAGGATGGCAAGCAGATCTTTCTCGACATGAAACTGCTCGATATCGACAACACGGTCGCCAAAGCTGTCGAGAACATCGCCAAGATGGGCATGACCATGTTGACGCTGCATGCCTATCCGAAGGCAATGCGCGCCGCGGTCGAAGCAGCAAAGGGCTCCGATCTCTGCCTGCTCGGCGTTACCGTGCTGACCTCGATGGATGCGGCCGATATGATCGAAGCCGGTTATGCGCAGACGCCGGGCGAGCTGGTGGCACGCCGCGCCGAACAGGCGCGTGCGGCCGGTATGGGCGGCATCGTCTGCTCGGCCGAGGAGTCAGCTGCCGTCCGGGCGATCGTCGGAGCCGACATGGCGGTCGTTACCCCCGGCATCCGGCCGACCGGCTCCGATGCCGGCGACCAAAAGCGTGTCGTGACACCCTTCGATGCGCTGAAGTCAGGCTCCAGCCATCTCGTCGTTGCCCGCCCTATCGTCCAGGCGGCCGATCCGAAGGCGGCAGCGCAGGCAATCCTTGCGGAGATGCGCGAAGCGCTCTGGCCTGCAAACGACGCCTGATCGGATCAGCGCCGGATCAGCGGTTGTCCGAGACGACATTGTTCATGTCGCTGTTGAGGACGAAGGTGGCGACGCCGCCCGACAGGCGGTTGCCGGTGACCCGGTTGTTCTGCGCGTAGTCGAGCGGGCTGGCTCCGCTGCCAAACGACGCCGTTGGCCGTGTCATGCAATATTTGCGCACACCTTGCCGGCTGCCGAGCCAGACCGCCGGCATGGCAAGCCAGTCCTTGTATCGGAAGCTGTTGCCGGAGATGACGTTGCGCTGTGGCGCCTGGTGGCGGATCGTGCCGCCCTCGCCGCAATTGCGGTACAGAAATACGCCGCCCTTGACCGGGTTCACGAACGTGTTTTTCTCGATGAGATTTTCCGCAGACCCATCTATGGCGATGATCTCGCGCTGGCTGGCTGATGTTTCAAACGTGTTGCCGATGACGCGGTTTCTGGCCGATTCCGCATCCAGATAGATCACCGCCGAGACCGTCTTGCCGGTGAAGCGCGAGTTTTCGACACTGACATTGGTAACGCCGGGCGCGAGATAGACCGGCGTGCCGACATTGGCGATGAAGCGGTTTTGTGACAGCACGATATCGCTTGGCGCAATCGACTGCGCTCGCTGTGTGTGGCCCGGCGTGAGTGAGGATTCCCTGACCTTCTCGGCCTCTCCGTTGTGACCGACGCCTTCGATGCGGATATCACCCTTGATTGTGCAGTTGCGGATATGGATGTCGCGGGGCGTATCCCAGCTGCCGTCCTTGCGTTGAACCGAACGGATCACGATCGTGCGGGCCTTGGGCTTGGTGCCATCAAGCGTCGCGCCGTTGCAATCCAGCGTCGCGCCGGATGCTCTACTGCCGGAAAACGCGATCGGCACGGTGATGACGGCATTCTTCTGAAGGGTGAGATCGCAATCGATTTCGATCGGGCGCGTGGCCGCTTCGGCGGGCGAGCGGAGCTGTTCCAGCGTATCGGCGCTGCAGGATGCCGCGCTTGCCGTAGGCGCGCCAAGAAGCATGAACGGCACGAGATAAGGGAGCGCCCAATAGGCGTTGCGCGCTTCAATCCGGCCGCGTGGTCCGGTCTTTATCATGTTGACTCCCCGCCAGATTTGCTCGAATCGAATATGCCCAATCGAGGAGAGGTTATTATGGCAAAAGGTTACTGGATTGCTCGGGTCGATGTTCGCGACGCCGAGCGATACAAGGACTACGTCGCTGCGGCAAAACCGGCGTTTGAGGAATACGGCGCCAATTTCCTTGCACGTGGCGGCGCGATGACCGAACTGGAGGGCACAGCCCGTGGTCGCAATGTGGTGATCGAGTTCCCGTCGATGCAGGCTGCAGTCGATTGCTACAACTCGCCGGCATACCAGATCGCTGCAAAAATCCGCCAGGAAGCGGCCGATGCCGAAATGGTTGTGGTCGAGGGTGTCTGATATCGCTCGCTGACAGCGACAACCGGCTGCGGAAACACTTCCACCGTCGCCCCGATTCGGCTAAACAGCATTCCATATTGCGTCGTCCCTTCTTCAGGCTCCCGGAGCTTATCATGACCATCAACAATCTACCGCCTCTCGTCACCGTCTTCGGGGGATCCGGCTTCGTCGGCCGACAGGTGGTGCGCACGCTTGCCAAGCGCGGCTACCGTGTTCGCGTCGCGGTGCGACGCCCGGATCTCGCCGGCTTCCTTCTGCCCGCCGGCTATGTCGGCCAGATCTCGCTGGTGCAGGCGAACCTGCGCTATCGCGATTCCGTGCTGCGAGCCGTCGAAGGCTCCGCGCATGTGGTCAACTGCATCGGCATCCTGTTTGAAAGCGGCCGCAACACGTTCGACGGCGTGCAGGATATCGGCGTGAAGACGCTGGTCGAAGCCGTCAAGGCTGCCGGCGCGAAGCTGACCCATGTTTCGGCCATCGGTGCCGATGTCAATTCCGCTTCGAGCTATGCCCGCAGCAAGGGCCGCGCCGAAGCGACGATCCAGGCCGCACTTCCGGATGCGGTGATCCTGCGTCCTTCGGTGGTTTTCGGTGCCGACGACAGTTTCTTCAACCGGTTTGCCTCGATGGCGCGGACGTTCCCGTTCCTACCGCTGATTGGTGGTGGCCATACGAAACTGCAGCCGGTCTTCGTGGAAGACGTGGCGGAAACCGTGGGACGCTCCGTCGACGGCTCCATTCCGTCCGGCAAGATCTACGAGCTGGGTGGCGGCGAAGTGATGACGATGCGCGACTGCATGGAAACGGTTATGCGTGTGACCGCCCGGAAGAAACCGCTTCTCTCGCTGCCTTTCGGCGTGGCCTCCATGATCGGCAGCGTTGCCTCGATGGTGCCCCTGATCACCCCGCCGATCACGGCGGACCAGGTGGAACTCCTGAAACGGGACAATGTGGTTTCGGACGCTGCGGAAAAAGAAGGCCGCACGCTTGCCGGTATAGGCATCACGCCGACGCTGGCTACCTCCGTTCTTGCGTCCTACCTCGTGCGTTACCGGCCGCAGGGCCAGTACACGGGCTCCGGCAAGGCCGCCTGATTTCAGTATCCTAGATCCTTACCGGATCCTTGACGACGTGCTCTCCGGGGCGCGTCGTTTTTTTTGGGCGCAGGTGCCGAAAGCTCTGTGGCGCAAAGGTCGCAGTTATTGGCCGTCTTGCGTTAACGGGCAGTTTAGCAAAAACGTTTATTGAATATCAGCCACACGGCCCGTAGACCCACACACAGATATTTCCCTTCTGAAAGGCGCATTTGCATGGGCAAACCCATCGCCCTCTTTTTCGTATGTGCAGCACTTGTGATCCTCGCAGGATCGTTCATGGCTCCTGAAACCGGAGCCGCCGGCAAGCTCGATTGCGCGCCTGCTTATGGCGTCGATCCCTGCAGCACTGCATCCATCCGTTACTGAAGCAGTGATTGAACGACCCATATGACAAAGGCGGCCGGTGGCCGCCTTTTCTGTTTTCAGCTTCGGGCCATCAGGCCCCGAGCAGCAGCGCTGTGAGGCCGATGGCGCCGACTGCGATACGCCAGTAGGCGAAAGGCGCGTAGCCGCGGCTCGATATGAAATTGAGAAGCGAGCGCACGACAAACACTGCCGTCACGAAGGCTGCCAGAAAGCCGACCACGATCACGGCGCTGTCGTCGAAGGAGAGCAGCGCACGGTTCTTGACGAGATCGAGCGTGAAGGCGCCGACCATTGTCGGCATCGCGAGGAAGAACGAGAACTCCGCGGCCGAACGCTTGTCCGCGCCAAGCAGAAGCGCGCCGACGATGGTGGCGCCGGAGCGCGACGTACCTGGGATCATCGCGAGGCACTGACAGAAGCCGATCTTGATCGCCAGCGACAGTGGATAGTCCATCACGTCATGGTATTTCGGCTCGAACTTCATGCGATCGACGGCAAGCAGGATAAAGCCACCGACGATCAGCATGACGCAGATCAACATCGGCGTTTCGAACAGGACCGTCTTGATGAAATCATGCGCGATCGCGCCGATCACGGCGGCCGGGAGAAAACCCGCCAGGATGGTCAAAACGAAACGGCGCGACTGGACACTGGTCGGCAGCGAGACGGCGATCGAGATCAGCCTTTGCGCATAGACCAGGAGAATGGCCAGTATGGCGCCGAGCTGGATCAGGACCGCAAACGTATTCCCCGGAGAATTGAAACCGAGAAAATGGCCGGCGAGCAGCACATGTGCGGTGGATGAAACGGGCAAAAATTCCGTGAGCCCCTCGATAATACCGAGTACGAGGGCGCTGATAATGGGCTGATCCACCATTCTTAGTCCTTTGCTATGCGATAGAGGTGGTTTTTAATCGTTTCTTAGCGGTTTGTGGCCCCTGCTTGTACTGGCCCTACCAAATCCATATAGCTGGCATATGTCAGGCGGGCGCCCGAAGCAGCCGCTTTCCTATACATTATAACTGAAGTTTTCTTATCGATGCCCACCCTGTATCATCATCAAATGTCGTCTTCCTCTCGCTTCGTCCGTCTGATCCTCGCCGAATACGGCTTCCAGACGGATCTTGTCGAGGAGCAGCCTTGGGAGAAACGCCGCGAGTTTCTCACGCTCAACCCGGCGGCGACCCTGCCTGTCTATGTTGACGACAATATGCGCGTTCTGTGCGGTCCGTCGGTTCTGATGGAATTTCTCGACGAAACCCATGGCGTGCTGAAGCGCGACCGCCGGCTGCTTGCCGAAGACCCGTGGCAACGCGCTGAAATACGCCGGCTGACGGAATGGTTCCTGATCAAGATGGAGCAGGACGTGACACGGCCGCTGACGCGCGAACGGGTCTACAAGCTGCAGATGACCGCGGCTCAGGGCGGCGGTGCACCTGATTCGAAAGTGCTGCGGACATCTCGCGCCAATATTCGCCAGCACATGAAATATCTTGCCTGGCTTGCCGGCTCGCGCCAGTGGCTGGCCGGCGAGCGCCTGAGCTATGCGGACCTTGCTGCCGCCGCCTCGATTTCCGTGCTCGATTATCTGGGCGAAATCGACTGGTCGGAGATTCCGGCCGCCAAGGACTGGTACCAGCGGATCAAATCGCGCCCCTCCTTCCGTCCGCTGCTGTCCGAGCGCATCCGCGGCCTCACTCCGGTATCGCATTATGCGGACCTTGATTTCTGAGCCGGACCACGACCCGAGCAAGGAGAAGGCCGACCGGCGTCGGCAGAAGCTGACCGCCTTCATTCGCGAGGAAGCCGCAGCCCAGGGCTTTGATCTCTGTCGGATCACAAGACCCGACAGCATTCCGAAGGCACCGGAGCGGCTGACGACTTTTCTAGCCGACGAGCATCACGGCACGATGGACTGGATGGCGGAGACGCGCGAGCGTCGTGCCGATCCTAGGGCGCTCTGGTCCGAAGTGCGGTCGATCGTCATGTTCGCGATGAATTATGGGCCGGACGAGGATCCGCGCGGCATCCTGGAGAAGCCCGACAAGGCAGCGATTTCGGTCTATGCCCGCAACCGCGATTATCACGACGTGATCAAAGGGCGGCTGAAGGAGATCGCCACGCGGTTTGCCGCCCGCGCCGGCGAGGATGTCAAAGTGTTCGTGGATACGGCACCGGTGATGGAAAAGCCGCTTGGCGAAGCCGCAGGTATCGGGTGGCAGGGCAAGCACACCAACCTCGTGAGCCGCACGCACGGTTCCTGGCTTTTTCTCGGCAGTCTGTTCACCACAGCGGATCTGGCCTTCGACGAGGCCGAGCGGGACTATTGCGGCTCCTGCCGCGCCTGTCTCGACGCATGCCCGACGGCGGCCTTTCCGGCGCCCTACCGGCTGGATGCGCGGCGCTGCATCTCTTACCTGACGATAGAGCACAAGGGACCGATAGCGCCCGAATTCCGACCGCTGATTGGCAACCGCATCTATGGCTGCGACGATTGCTTAGCGGCATGCCCATGGAACAAGTTCGCGGCCAGCGCGTCTGAAATGAAGCTGAAGGCGCGCGAAGACCTCAAGGAACCGTCGATCGCGTTTCTTCTCACCCTGGACGATCCGGCGTTTCGGACCTTCTTCAGCGGATCGCCGGTGAAGCGGATCGGCCGAGACCGGTTCGTGCGCAACGTGCTGATCGCTGCCGGCAATTCCGGCGACCGTGGTTTCGTCGATGAGTGTCGCAGGTTATCAGTGGATGCGTCCCCTACCGTGCGCGGCATGGCGATCTGGGCGCTGAAGCGGCTGATGTCGCAAGGTGAGTTCGCTTTGTTTGCAGATGCGCGCGGGCCGGAGGATGATGCGGAGGTTAAAGACGAATGGACGATGGCAGAAGTGGTTTGATGCGGGTGATGATCTTCGGATGCGGCTATTCCGGCCAGGCGATTGCGGAGGCCTTCATGGCCGAAGGCGCTACGGTTTCCGGCACGGTTCGCAGCGAGGAGAAGGCCGTGGCTCTTCGCGCAAAGGGCATTCGGCCCTTCATCTTCGACGGCAGCGAGTTCGATGGAGCGCTGCCGGGCGAGATGGCCGAGGTGACGCATCTGGTTCAGTCCATCCCACCCGGTCATGAAGGCGATCCGCTCCTGAAGCTGATCGACGGCAAGCTCTCGGCCTTGTTTCCGAAGCTCGAATGGATCGGCTATCTCTCGACCGTCGGTGTCTATGGTGACCATGGCGGTGACTGGGTGACCGAGGAGACGCCGGGAAGCCCCATTCTTGGGCGCTCAATCGAGCGCGTCGATACGGAGGATGCCTGGAGCGAGCAGGCGACCAGTGTCGGCGTGCCATGCGCAGTGCTGCGTCTTTCCGGCATCTACGGGCCCGGCCGCAATGCGTTCGTCAATCTCTCCCGCGGCAGCGCGCGACGCATCATCAAGAAGGGTCAGGTGTTCAACCGGATCCGGGTGGAGGATATCGGGGGCGCCTCGCTGTTTCTCGGGAGCCAGCGGATGGGTGGCCTCTATAATGTCACCGACGACGAGCCATGCCCGCCCCAGGACGTGATCGTCGAGGCTGCCCGGATGATGGGCGTCGAACCGCCGCCGGAACAGGATTTCGACACTGCAGACATGTCTCCGATGGCGCGGTCCTTCTATGGCGCCAACAAGCGCGTCTCGAATGAGAAGATCAGGGCCGCCGGCTTCCAATTCCGCTTTCCGAATTACCGCGTTTCGCTCTCGGAATTGTGGTCTTCCGACCGCTGGAGAGGATGAAATCTCCTCTACTCATTGGTGGGAATTTTCATCCTGAGCCATTATCCCGGTCATAAATTCTTAATGCCTGGGGCGCGGCGCCCCAAAACTGGTCCAAATAAGACAGCAGCCCGACTTTAAGAGAAAAAAATTTTGCCTGTTTTCGTGAACACGAGTCGTCCCGGGGATCCAGCGGAATGACGTTTCGCTTGGAGACTGATTCTAAAGCTTTTCTTCTGAAAAAGCTTAGCCGGGTGCATTAACAACATCGATCGCAATGTAATCACGAATGTTACAGTGCGTAACACTCCGTGATATCGAATCCCACTTTTTCGCCATTTTTGGCCCCGCTTAAGCCGGCTGCACGCGACGTGCAGGGACAAACGGACGGGGACGACCGACTTGACAACAATTCGACGCTCGACACTCGCGGTTGCCATTGCTGCTTTTGCACTACTCGGCACTGCGCAGGCCAATGCTGCGCCCGGATGCGGCCATGCATCCTGGTATGCTCTTTCATCGAAGACCGCTTCCGGCGAGCGGATGAACGCCGCCAAGCTGACCGCCGCACATCGCTCGCTGCCATTCGGCACCAGGGTTCTCGTGACCAACAAGCGCAACGGCAAAAGCGTCGTCGTGCGCATCAACGATCGCGGCCCATTCATTCGCGGCCGGGTGATCGACGTTTCGAAAGCCGCAGCCAAGGATATCGGCATGGTCTCTTCGGGCACTGCGCAGGTCTGCTACCAGATCGTTGCCGACACCCGCGCTTCCAGCCAGAAGATCTCCGGCAAGGGCATCAAGGACGTCGACGGCTGAGGCACCAGAGCTTTGAACGCCTGACGTGCTGCACTTGCCCTTTCGACCGTTCGCGGTTACGACCCACCCCACACGGGTTCAACCGAGACGGAGAATGACATGCGACTGGGCGGACGAGTAGCCGGAGCAATCGACGTACTGGCGGATATCGAGGCACGCAGACGCCCCGTCGCCGACGCGCTGAAGGACTGGGGCCTCGCGCACCGCTTTGCCGGATCCGGCGACCGCGCCGCAATCGGAAACATCGTCTACGACGCATTGCGTATGCGGCTCAGCCACGCATTCATCATGGATGACGATAGTGCCGTCGCACTGGCCTATGCGGTTCTCCTTCGCCAGTGGGGATATTCTCCGGAAACCCTGACTGCCGATTTTGCCGACGACCGTTTCGCGCCGCCGGTTTTGACCGAAGCGCATGTCGCCGCCTTTTCCTCCCGCAAGCTGGAAGACGCGCCGCTTCACGTCCAGGGCGACATCCCGGACTGGGTTCAACCCTCCTTCGAAGCAAATTTCGGCGACGACTGGCTTGCCGAGGCAAAGGCACTTGCCACCCGACCGACGCTTGATCTGCGCGCCAACACGCTGAAGGCGTCGCGCGACAAGGTGGTCAAGGCGCTGGACCGCGCCGGTGCCAAGCCTGCGCGCATTGCCCGCAACGGCATCCGGATCGCTGCCGGCGAAGGTGCTTCCCGGCTTCCCAATATCACCGCCGAGCTTTCCTTCCAGAAGGGCTGGTTCGAGGTGCAGGACGAGGGCTCGCAGATCGTGGCCGAGCTCGTACAGCCTGCCGAGAACCATCAAATGCTGGACTATTGCGCCGGTGGCGGCGGCAAGACGCTGGCGATGTCGGCTGCGATGAACAACAAGGGCCAGGTTCACGCCTACGATACCGACCGCAAGCGGCTGGCGCCGATCATCGAGCGCCTGCGTCGGGCCGGCACCCGCAATGTTCAGGTTCACGACGATGCACGCCAGCTTGAAGGTCTCCGGAACAAGCTTGACGCAGTTCTGGTCGATGCGCCCTGCACCGGCACGGGAACGTGGCGCCGTCGCCCCGACACGAAATGGCGGCTGACGCAGAAGAACCTCGACGAGCGCATTGCGCAGCAGCAGGACGCACTTTCCGAAGCATCCGCTTTCGTGAAGCCGGGCGGCGCGCTTCTTTATGTGACCTGTTCGATCCTGCCGGAAGAAAACGACCAGCAGGCTATCCGTTTCTGTGAGGAGAACCCCGAATTCTCCATTGTACCGGCAGCCGACCAGTGGGCGAAGATTTTCGGCAACGACGCGGCCAAGCCTCGCGCCAAGGATGCAGCGACGGTGACACTGTCTCCCGCAAGTACCGATACGGACGGATTCTTTTTCTGCCGCATGCAACGCAAGGTTTGAGCGGGACTTGTCTTGCGGATTTACCCTGAAAGAATTCTAAACTAGATCATTTGACACAAGTTTAGATTTGCGCGATGAGCCATTGAGGCAGCCTCGTTTTAAACGACGCCGCAATGGAGAGGGACATGATCCGCAAATTCGCTTTCAGCGCCGCCGTGGCGCTTCTTGCCGCATCAACGACATTAACGGCAGCGCGCGCCGAAACCAAGCCGGCCGCCGTGCTCAAGCATTATTCCGAGCTGGCACATGCCAAGTTCGAGGACTCGCTGATATCAGCGCAGAGCCTCGAAAAGGCGGTCGACGCACTGATTGCAAATCCGAGCGAGGAAACCCTGAAGGCAGCAAAAGCGGCCTGGATCGCGGCCCGTGTTCCCTACCAGCAGACCGAAGTCTATCGTTTCGGCAATTCTGCCGTCGATGACTGGGAGGGCAAGGTCAATGCCTGGCCGCTGGATGAAGGCCTGATCGATTACGTCGATCCCTCCTATGGCACCGAAAGCGACGAGAACGCGCTCTATACGGCCAACATCATTGCCAACCCCAAGATCAAGGTGAACGGCAAGACGCTCGACACGACCAAGATCACCACGAAGACCCTTCGCAGCCTGCATGAGGCCGGCGAGATCGAGGCGAATGTGGCGACCGGGTACCATGCGATCGAGTTTCTGCTGTGGGGCCAAGATACCAATGGCACCGGGCCTGGCGCCGGTACGCGCCCCTATACGGATTACAGCAAGACCGAATGCACCAACGGCAATTGCGACCGTCGCGCCGCCTACCTGAAAGCGGCAACCGCATTGCTGGTTGCCGATCTGAAGGACATGGTTGTGGCGTGGGGCCCCAAGGGCAAGGCTACCAGGACTGTCGAGGCCAATGGCAAGAAGGGTCTGAGCGCTATCCTGACCGGCATGGGCTCGCTTTCCTATGGCGAGCTTGCCGGCGAACGGATGAAGCTCGGCCTGCTGCTGCATGATCCGGAAGAAGAGCATGACTGCTTCTCCGACAACACCTATGCCTCGCACCTGAACGACGCGATCGGCATCAAGTCGGCCTATACGGGAGAATATACCCGCATCGACGGCACCAAGATGACCGGTGCTTCGCTTTCGGACCTCGTCTTGGCCAAGGACAAGGCGCTGGACAACGAGATGAAGGGCAAGCTGGACGCGACGCTTGCGGCCATGAACGCGATGGCCGACCGTGCCCAGAAGGTCGAGGCCTATGACCAGATGATCGGCGAGAACAATGCCGACGGGAACGCCGTCGTCCAGAAAGCGATCGATGGCCTGATCGACCAGACCAAGACGATCGAGCGCGTCGTAGCGTCGCTCGATCTCGGCAAGGTTGAGCTCGAGGGCTCCGACAGCCTCGACAATCCCGATGCGGTGTTCCAGTAAGCCGCTGAAGCGGTTGCCAAGCGATTGCGATGAAGAACGTCACCTCCCCCACCCCTCCCCGAACGCGGGAGGGGCATAACCACTCCCCGGCTTGTCCCCAGCACCCGCTGGACGACGAGCTCGCGCGTGGCTGCCTTCCCCATCGCGGGAACGGAGCCGGGAAAAGCGGCTACTGGTATCGTCTGGTTTTGCCGCTGCTTTCAGGCGCTCTGTTTCTGATCCCCATCGTCGCCACCGGTGGCGACAGCATTTTTCCGACGTCGCGCACCGATCTCAACCCGAAAGACCAGAAGCGGGTGGAGAGCGTGACGCGTGCCACGACGGACTTCTCCAAGCCTGAGCAGTTCGAGCTGATGGCCGGCGGCGGGGCAACGACCAAGGCCAGCGTCAACGGCAATATCTTCTCGCATTTTTCCGCCAACATCACGTTCGAGGAAGAGCAGGAGTTCAAGCTCGGCAATGCGCTGTTCACCAAGCTCTGGGTGTCTTCCCCCTCGTCGACCCAGGCCTCTGACGGGTTGGGGCCGCTGTTCAATGCGCGGGCCTGCCAGAGCTGCCACCTGAAGGACGGCCGCGGGCATCCGCCAGAAGGTGCCGCAGACGCGACATCGATGTTCCTGCGGCTGGCCCGCCCGGCCCGGACCGACGACGAACGCGCGGCAATCGCCGATTATCGCAAGCTCAACTTTCCGGATGCGGTCTATGGCGAGCAGTTGCAGGATCTGGCAGTCCCCGGCCTTCAGGCCGAAGGCCGACTGCAGATTGCCTATCAGGACCTGCCGGTGACACTTGCTGATGGCGAGGTGGTCACTCTGCGCAAGCCCAGCTATTCGGTGAGCGACCTGGGGTTTGGCCCGATGGAGGGCGACGTCACACTTTCGCCGCGCGTGGCCCCGCCGATGATCGGCATGGGTCTCATCCAGGCGATCCACGAGGCCGACCTGCTAGATAACGCCGATCCCGACGATCAGGACGGTGACGGTATTTCGGGCAAGGCCGCGCTGGTGCGCGACCACAAGAGCGGCGAGCTGAAGATCGGCCGTTTCGGCTTCAAGGCGCAGAACGCGTCCATCCGCGACCAGAGTTCATCGGCCTTCGTCGGCGACATCGGTATCTCGACGCCGGACGATCCGTTCGATCACGGCGACTGCAGGAAGGCGCAGAGCGACTGTCTGGCCCTGCCGACCGGTGTCCAGCCGCGGCTCGGCCCTGTGGAAGCACCTGATCCAGTGCTGCCGCTCGTCACCTTCTACTCGGAAAACCTCGCCGTGCCCGCGCGACGCGATATCGGCGATGCCGGTGTGCTGAAGGGCAAGCAGCTGTTTTATCAGGCAGGCTGTGCTTCCTGCCACATGCCGAAATTCGTGACCAGCCGCGATGCGGGAAACAAGGCGCATGCGTTCCAGCTGATCTGGCCCTATTCCGACTTCCTGCTGCACGACATGGGCGAAGGTCTTGCCGATGGCCAGCAGGTGGGCGTGGCGAACGGGCAGGAATGGCGCACCCAGCCGCTCTGGGGCATCGGCTTGACGCAGACCGTCAATGGGCACACGTTCTTCCTGCATGACGGGCGGGCGCGAAACCTGACCGAAGCAATTCTCTGGCATGGCGGCGAGGCGCAGACGGCACGCGATGCCTTTGCATCGCTTTCCAAGGATGATCGCGCTTCTCTTCTCACCTTCCTGGAGTCACTCTGATGCGCATGATCTTCGCGGCCGGCCTGGCTCTGCTGCTGTCCACAACAGCGCAGGCGCAGGATGCCGACAGCGTGCCGGCAGTCGAACTTCCGGCAGCTACCGTCACGAAGGTGATGACTGCGGCGGTCAACGGCTTTATCCGGCCGGGCTATGACGCCTTCGAGACGTCTGCGCAGGATACGGCCGACAAGAGCGCTGCACTCTGCAAGGCGCCTTCGGTCGCCAATCTCGACGTCGTTAAGACCGCATTCCGCGCGCTCGTCGTCAGCTGGGGCTCGATCGAGATCGTTCGCACCGGACCGATCATCGAGCAAAACCGGTTCGAGCGGGTTCTGTTTTATCCCGACCGCAAGAGCACCGGGCTGAAGCAGGTGCAGGCTGTGCTTGCCAAGAAGGACGAGACCGCGACGGACCCGACGACGCTTGCCTCCAAAAGTGTTGCGACGCAGGGTCTCGGGGCGCTCGAATATCTGCTTTACGGCACCAATGCCGATAGCGATCTGCTGGCGGCCGAGAATGCATTTCGCTGCCGATATGCCGCCGCAGCCGCGCAGAACGTTGCCAATGTCGCAAAGGAAGTGGCCGGTATCTGGGACGCGCCGGATGGCATCGCCAAGACGTGGGAACAGCCGGGACCCGACAATCCAGCCTTTCGCACAGGCGGCGAGGCGATAACCGCATTGCTCGGTATTCTGGTCCATGGCGCGGAGGCCGTGCGCGACCAGCGGATCGAGACATTCTACAAAGGTGCCGGCAAGGCGACGTTTCCGAAACAGGCGCTATTCTGGCGTTCGCAAAACACCTGGGACAGCCTGCACGGCAATCTTGATGGATTGTCAAAGCTGCTCGCCACGTCGGGCATGGTCGAGCTGCTGCAGGAAAAGGACCGACCGGTCGTCGCGGCAACGCAGGCCAGATTGCAGTCGATGATCGCCACGGCCCGCACCGTCATGCCCAATATCGAAGTGGCGGTCGAAAACCCCAGCGAACAGGCGAAGCTTCAATCGCTTCTCGACGGCGGCAAGGACGTGATCGCCAAGCTGAACGACGGTTATGGCGGCGCGATCGGGCTTTCCTCCGGCTTCTCGTTTGCAGACGGCGACTAGGCCATGAACTGGCGCGGCGAAACGATCGATCGACGCGGTTTCCTGAAGGCGGCAGGCGTTGCCTTTACCGCGGCCCTTCAACCGGGCTCGCTGATGGCGCTGGAACGGGCGGACGCGGTTTATGCCTCGGGTTTTCGTGCGCCCGATGGTTCGTTCGGCATTGCGACCGTGTCGGAGCGCGGCGAGATCATCGACCGTGTGGCCCTGCCCGCGCGGGCGCATGGCATGGCCTTCAGTGCTGCGACCGGTCGAACGATCGCGTTTGCCCGACGGCCCGGGACCTTCGCCATGGTGTTTGATACGGCACGCCGGGAAGAGCCTGTCATGATCACCGCTCCGGAGGGGCGACATTTCTACGGCCACGGGCATTTCTCGCCTGATGGTACCAGGCTCTACGCGAGCGAGAACGATTTCGACGGCAATCGCGGCTTGATCGGCGTCTATGATGGAAGCGACGGCTTCCGCCGCATCGGCGAATTCGATGCCCATGGTGTCGGCACCCACGACATGACCGTCTCCGACGACGGGTCGACGCTGGTCATTGCCAATGGCGGTATCGAGACGCATCCGGATTTCGGCCGCACCAAGCTCAATCTCGATCGCATGGAGCCATCGCTGGTGCTTTTGGATGCACGATCCGGCGCGCTGATCCAGAAACACCTGGTGCCGCCGTCGCTATCCCAGCTTTCCACCCGGCATCTGGATATTGCCGACAACGGCCAAATCTGGTTCGCCTGCCAGTGGGAAGGTGCGCGCAACGCATTGCCGCCGCTTGCCGGCTGGTTTTCGAAGGGCGAGGACATCGCATTCCTCGACCTGCCCGAACAGACCACGGTCCGGCTTGGCAATTATGTGGGCGCGATTGCAGTCAATCGTCGCGAGGCGCTGGTCGGCCTGACATCGCCGGTGGGCGGTGCGGCGGTGACGCTGGATGCAAGGACCGGCAAGGTGATGAGGGAAGAGACGGTGCGGGAGGCTGCGGGCGTGGCACCGGCTGCGCACGGCATCGCGGTCTCGACCTATGACGGGCGTTTCAACGAGACCAAAAGCCGGATAGCCTGGGACCAGCACATCGTTCGCATCGGATGATCTTTCCGGCCGCTCAAACCGCTCTATCTGAGGGTACATGCGCAAACCTATTGTCTACGGTCTCTTCATCATCGCGTCGGTCGCCGTCGGCGTGATCAGCGGCGTCAGCAACATTCCCGGCGAATGGTACCAACAGCTGAACAAGCCGTTCTTCAATCCGCCGAACTGGATCTTCGGACCGGTCTGGACGGTTCTTTACGGCATGATCGGCGCAGCGCTTGCCTCTACCTGGTACGACCAGAACAACACTCGAAGGCTGGTCGTGTTTGCGGTGCAGGCCGTCCTGAACCTGCTCTGGTCTCCGGCCTTCTTCGGGATGCAGAACCCGGTTCTCGGCCTCACCATCATCGTGCCTATGCTCGCTTTCATCCTGCTGTTCATCGCCATGAGCTGGCGGCCGAACCGCACGGCCGCGCTGCTGTTCGTGCCCTATGCGCTGTGGGTCGCGTTTGCGACGATGCTCAATATTTCGATCGTCATGCTCAACTGACGAGCCGAGACCAAACCGGCTTGCCGATACCGGCCCGGCATGGCACCTTGCCCCGATCAAAGGGGCAGGCATGAGCATTCTCGAAACAGGCGATTTTCGCGAGCGTATTCGCCAGAGTTTTGACCGGCAGGGTGCGATGGCAATGCTTGATGCGGAGCTGACCCGGGTCGAGCAGGCGATGATCGAGATCGAGCTGCCCTATAGCGAGAAGCTGACCCAGCAGCATGGGTTTCTGCATGCCGGCGTGATTTCGGCGGCTCTCGACACGGCCTGCACCTATGCCGCCTACACGACGATCGCGCCTGACGCCTCGATCCTGACGATCGAGTTCAAGGTGAACCTGCTATCGCCCGGTCGTGGAGAGCGGTTTCTGTTTCGCGGCGAAATCACCAAGCCCGGGTCGACGATCATCGTTGCGGACGGGCGCGGTTATGCGATCGGTGACGGCCCGGCAAAACTCATTGCGTCCATGACCGCATCGATGATGGTCATCCGCGGCAGGCAGGATATCGTCGGATGAATTTCGAACTTAAGGCAGTTTCTGGCAGGCAGATTATGTTCGTCATGGCCGTCGATGCCGAATATGGTCCGCATCTCAAAACCCGTATCAAGCCGCTGATGACCGGTGTAGGCCCGGTGGAGGCAGCGGTCATGCTGTCGCGTGCACTGACACGGCTGGAGGTGGAAAGCCGGTTGCCGGATCTGGTCGTCTCACTCGGGTCCGCCGGCTCGCGCAGTCTCGAGCAGACGGAGGTCTACCAGGTATCCTCCCTTGCCTATCGCGACATGGACGCCTCCCCGCTCGGTTTCGAAAAGGGACGCACACCGTTTCTCGATCACCCGGCGATCGTTCCGATGCCGCTTCGCATCCCCGGCATTGCGGAAGCGTCGCTTTCGACGGGCGGCAATATCGTTTCGGGATCAGCTTATGATCTCGTGGCCGCCGACATGGTGGACATGGAGACCTTTGCCGTGCTGCGATGCTGCCAGGTTTTCGGTCTTCCACTGATCGGTCTGCGGGGCATTTCCGACGGCAAGGCGGAGCTGAAGCATGTCGACAACTGGACGGAATATCTCCATGTCATCGACGAGAAGCTTGCAGAGGCCATCGACCGGCTTGAAAACGCCCTTGAAAGCGGCGATTTGGCGCTCTGACGCAGTTGCACAAAAGCCAGTTTTTCTCTAAAGGCTCGCCATGACCCAGACAACGCCCTTGGTAGCTCATCCCGACAGCATACTCATCATCGATTTCGGCAGCCAGGTGACGCAGCTGATTGCGCGCCGCGTGCGCGAAGCGGGTGTGTATTGCGAGATCCACCCGTTTCAAAGTGCAGCGGACGCCTTCGACAAGCTTGCGCCGAAGGGCGTGATCTTTTCCGGCGGCCCGGCATCGGTCACGACAGAGGGAAGCCCGCGCGCACCGCAGGCTGTGTTCGACAGCGGCGTTCCAATCCTCGGCATCTGCTACGGCCAGCAGACGCTGGCAACCCAGCTCGGCGGCGTCGTCGAGGGTGGCCATGCCGCGGAATTCGGCCGCGCCGACGTCGAGATCAAGAAATCCAGCCCGCTGTTTGATGGTTTCTGGGAACAGGGCGGCCGCTATCCCGTGTGGATGAGCCACGGCGACCGCGTCACGCAGTTGCCTGATGGCTTCGAAGTGATCGCCACATCCGAAAACGCGCCGTTCGCGATCGCTGCCGACGAGAGCCGTCGCTATTACACGACGATGTTCCATCCGGAAGTGGTGCACACGCCTGATGGCGCCAAGCTGCTCTCCAATTTCGTGCACAAGATCGTCGGCCTGAAGTCCGACTGGACCATGGCTGCCTACAAGGCCGAAATGATCCGCAAGATCCAGGAACAGGTTGGCACCGAGCGCGTCATCTGCGGCCTGTCCGGCGGCGTCGATTCATCCGTTGCCGCCATTCTGATCCATGAAGCGATCGGCGACCAGCTGACCTGCATCTATGTCGACCACGGCCTGATGCGCCAGGGCGAGACCGAACAGGTCGTCGGCATGTTCCGTGATGCCTATAACATCCCGCTTGTGGCCGTGGATGCATCCGACCTGTTCCTGACCCAGCTTGCTGGCGTTTCCGACCCTGAGGTCAAGCGCAAGACGATCGGCCGCCTGTTCATCGAGGTTTTCGAGGCGGAAGCGGCCAAGATCGCTTCCGACGGCAAGGGCGCGCCGCGCTTCCTCGCGCAGGGCACTCTCTATCCTGACGTCATCGAGAGCGTTTCGTTCTCCGGCGGCCCGTCTGTCACTATCAAGAGCCACCACAATGTTGGCGGCCTTCCTGAGCGCATGAACATGCAGTTGGTGGAGCCGCTGCGCGAACTGTTCAAGGACGAAGTGCGCGCGCTGGGCCGTGAGCTTGGCCTGCCGGAAAGCTTTATCGGCCGCCACCCGTTCCCGGGTCCAGGCCTTGCCATCCGCTGCCCCGGTGGGATTACCCGCGAAAAGCTTGATATCCTGCGCAAGGCGGATGCGATCTATCTCGACGAAATCCGCAAGGCCGGTCTCTACGACACTATCTGGCAGGCATTCGCCGTGCTGCTGCCTGTGCAGACCGTCGGCGTGATGGGCGACTACCGCACCTACGACTTCGTCTGTGCGCTGCGCGCCGTGACCTCGGTCGACGGCATGACGGCCGACTTCTACCCCTACGACATGAACTTCCTTGGCCGTGCGGCAACCCGCATCATCAACGAAGTGCGCGGCATCAACCGCGTTGTCTACGACGTGACCAGCAAGCCGCCCGGCACGATCGAGTGGGAATAGGCCTTTAGTGACCGGCGGCAGCACTCGGCTGCCTGTCACATCCCAATCCCTTCCTGGATATCGCGATGCTCCGCAGCCTCTATGACTGGACGATGGCGCTCAGCGCCCGTAAGTCCGCAAGCGTGTGGCTTGCGGTCATCGCTTTCGTCGAAAGCTCGGTCTTCCTGGTGCCGGCGGATGTGCTGTTTCTGCCGATGGCGCTCGCAAGGCCCGAGCGCGCCTGGCGCTACGCCCTGATCGCCACGACGTTTTCGGTGCTGGGTGGCATTGCCGGCTGGTGGATCGGGTTTTTCGCTTTCGATGCGATCGCCGTGCCGATCCTCGAATTCTGGGGCAAGCTCGATACGTTCAACGAGCTGAAATCCGGCATCACCTACGAGACGATCCTGCTGATGCTGGTGACCTCAGGCTTTGCGCATTTGCCACCGATCAAGGTGGTCACGATCCTGTCCGGAGCCGTGCATGTCAACATCTGGCTGTTCATCGCGGCGGCCGTGGTCACTCGTGGTGCCCGCTTCTTTCTCCTCGCATGGCTCCTGCGTCGCCATGGCGAGAGCATCCGCCACTTCATCGAGAAGCGGCTCGGGAAGCTGGCACTGATCGGCGCCGTCGTGCTGATCGCCGTCTATTGCGCCTACAAGATGCTGATGAGCTGAGTTGGCGCGACGCCAGCTGCGGCTACGTTATCAGGCTGCTTGCGCACGCCTGGCCTAGTATCAATATTTCTGCGGGGAAGTTTGTGGCTTGATCGCCTATCGGCTTGCGAAACAAGCCATGCGTTAAGCGGGATGGTGACCTGCTCTGGCTAAAGGGCTCAGCCGGGTCATATCATCAGCGCCTGTGGTGTGGCGAAGTGTTACGCCACACATGTCCGGCAGGAGCTTTCCCGCCGGGCGGTCTTTGGAAGTATGATTAGCGAACCTTGCGGAAAGCCTGGGGATCGATGCCGAGGATCTCGAGGTCACGGGCGTGCGGACGACGGTTGTTCTCGACAGCGGCGGATGCGGAGACGGCAGCGCCGAACAGTGCAAATGCACGACCGAATGCGCCAACGCGGTTCTTGATAGATGCAGACATTTGATCTCTCCTTGTGATGTTCCTAAAATAGGCTGCACATTGTGCCTATACAATCGACAAGCTCACAGAGGAGGCATGCGCCAATCACATGGCACGGACCTCACGGCATCCATGCCTTGCCTAAACCGAGCTGTGGTTGCTATCGATCGTCATCAATGGAAGAGGTTCTCATGGCGATCACCATCTATGGCATCAAGAACTGCGACACGATGAAGAAGGCCCGCGCCTGGCTGGATGAGAAGGGCGTTGCCTACACCTTCCACGACTACAAGGCGCTCGGTATCGACCCCGACCATCTTAACGACTGGACGGGGCGCGCCGGGTGGGAACAGGTGCTAAACCGCGCAGGCACCACGTTCAAGAAACTCCCCGAGACCGACAAGCTGGATCTCGACCGGGAAAAGGCGATCGCGCGGATGACGGCTCAGCCGTCGATGATCAAGCGGCCCATACTGGAATCGGATGGAAAACTGATCATCGGCTTCAAACCGGAAACCTACGCCGCGACATTCACCGAGACCTGACTCTGATGTCCAAGGCGACCCGCGCAACCGAAGTCCTCGAGAAGGCTGGCGTGAGCTTCACGACGGTTACCTACGACTATGATCCTGGCGCCGAACGCATCGGGCTTCAGGCAGCCGAGGCCATCGGCGAAGAGCCTTGCCGCGTTCTGAAGACGTTGATGGCGGAGGTGGACGGCAAGGCGGTCTGCGTCGTCGTTCCGTCCGATAGGGAAGTCTCGATGAAGAAGCTTGCGGCGGCATTCGGCGGCAAGTCTGCGGCGATGATGAAACCGGCCGACGCGGAGCGGATCACCGGCTATCGTGTCGGCGGCATCAGCCCGTTCGGCCAGAGGAAGCTCGTCCCGACGGCGATCGAGGCAACGTCTCTCGAGGAGGTCCATATTTTCGTCAATGGTGGCCAGCGAGGGCTTCAGGTTCGTCTTGCCCCAAAAGACGCACAATCGGCGTTGAAAGCGATAGCGGCGGCCCTTGTTGCGTGAAGCGAGGGGACTACGATCGTGACCGATCGACTTCAAATTCACCTCAGTTACCCTAAGTCGTGTCAGCAGATATTCCAAGAACAGAGGCCATTATGACAATCGTGCCGAATTTCCAGACCGCCATCGATCCGCAGAAACTCGAAAAGCTTGCCGAAGTGGCGGTCAAGGTTGGCCTTGGGCTCGCGAAGAACCAGGATCTCGTCATCACGGCGCCGATTGCGGCCTTGCCGCTAGTGCGGTTCCTGACCCGCCACGCCTACAAGGCCGGTGCCGGCCTGGTCACCACGTTCTATTCCGACGAAGAGACGACGCTTGCGCGCTACGAGTTCGCGCCCGATGCGAGTTTCGACAAGGCCTCGGACTGGCTCTACGAAGGCATGGCGAAGGCTTATGCCAATGGCGCGGCGCGGCTGGCGATCTCCGGCGACAACCCGATGATGCTCTCCGAACAAGATCCCGCCAAGGTGGCGCGGGCCAACAAGGCCAATTCGATGGCCTACAAGCCGGCGCTCGAGAAGATCGCCAATTTCGACATCAACTGGAACATCATTTCCTATCCCAACCCGGCATGGGCGCGGCAGGTGTTCCCGGACGTGGCCGAAGAGGTGGCGGTGCGCAAGCTGGCCGACGCGATCTTTGCCGCCTCCCGCGTCGATCTCGACGACCCTGTCGCTGCCTGGGCATCGCACAATGCAAACCTCAAGAAGCGCTCGACTTGGCTGAACGGCGAGCGTTTTTCGGCGCTTCATTTCACCGGTCCGGGCACCGACCTCACGGTCGGACTGGCTGATGGCCATGAATGGCATGGCGGGGCGTCCGTCGCGAAAAACGGCATCACCTGCAATCCGAACATTCCGACCGAGGAAGTGTTCACCACCCCCCATGCGCTGAAGGTGGAAGGCTATGTTTCCAGCACCAAGCCTCTGTCGCATCAGGGCACGTTGATCGACGACATCAGAGTGAAGTTCGAAGGCGGCCGGATCGTTGAGGCAAACGCTGCCAAGGGCGGAGAAGTGCTGAGCCGGGTTCTCGATACGGATGCGGGCGCCCGCCGGCTGGGCGAAGTAGCACTGGTGCCGCATTCATCGCCGATTTCGGCAAGCGGCATCCTGTTTTACAACACGCTGTTTGACGAAAACGCGTCGTGCCACATCGCGCTCGGCCAGTGCTATTCGAAATGCTTCCTCGACGGCGCTTCGCTGACGCCGGAGCAGATCAGGACGCAAGGCGGAAATTCAAGCCTCATCCACATCGACTGGATGATCGGATCCGACAAGGTGGATATCGACGGCATCAGGGCCGATGGTTCCAAGGTGCCCGTTATGCGCGCCGGCGAATGGGCCTGACCCACGAGACGCGAGGCCCGGGTTTGCCGGGCCTTTGCCACTATCAACGGTAATAGACGACCTTGCCGCCATTGGCAGCAGTTTCCACCGACAGGACGTTGTGGACCGCAATGCCGCGGGCTTCGAGCGAGCGCATCAGGCTGCTGTCGGCACTGACTTCCGCCTGCGCCCGGCGCATGATCAGTTCGTTGCCGGAACCCGACCACTCGGAATATCCGTCCTTGCGGCTGGTGAGCGAGCCGGACTGGATCGCGATGACGTTATCGTCATAAGCCTTGCCGAAGATGATCTCCGATGCCCTCGTCTGTCCGGCCAGTGCCGGCGTGCCGAAAGCTGCCGCCGAGAGGATCAGCAACGAGGTCGCGAATGCTTTTTTCATGGCCATGGTCTCCGTTTGCAACTGCCGAGGAAACGCAGCTTGCAACGCCGTGTTCCGCTAAGGTCTCTTCAAGAGAAGATAGGAAGTCTTGGCGGAGATTTGAATGGCGCTGTCGCCCAAGGGTTAGAACAGCGTGCCCTGCTTGGCAGGCTCTTCGGCTGCTTCCGGCCTCGGCAGCTTCTTTTTCGACTGAGAAGGCCGTGCGGCAGATGACGGATCTTCGGTTGGGGCCTCGCCGCCCGTGACGGCCGAGATACGGCCGTCGGCGAATTCGACGGAAATCGCCCGGCCCTCGCCAATGCCGGCGGCCCGTGTCAGGGGGTGGTTGTTCTCATCGCGGATGACGGCAAAACCGCGTTGCAGGACGTTCTTGTAGGACAGCGACTGCAGGACGCGATCCTGCGCCGAGATGGCCGAACGGCTGCGCGCGAGCGTGTGCGACATGGCGGTATCGGCATGGCGCCCGAACGATACGAGATGTTGACGCTCGCGCTGGATCTGGCCGAGCAGCCGCGCGGGCAGAGATTTCAGCGACGCTTCGAAACGCGACAGACGCCCGCGTTCGCTCAAGGTTCGACGCTCCAGGCAACGGTCAGCCCGCAGCAGCCGGTCGTTCAGGGCCTGGCGTTGTTGCTGGAGCCTGCCCGTCAGGAGATCGAGGCGCAGACCGGACGAGACACGCTCGAACGCGCGGCGCTTGACGACCGTCGTGCGCTCCAGCCCACGGCCGAGACCAGCAGCGGCTTCATCGAATCGTCGGCGCGGAAGTGCCAGCAGCTGGTCGAGCGACGGAAGCGCGCGGACGAGCGCCCGCAGAGACTGTTTGCGGTGGTCCATCTGTCGCGCTGCACAGCCCCGCAGCCGGGCGGCCAGGCTCGCGAGTTGCGCATCGAGATCCGCCTTGACGGGAACGGCCATTTCGGCGGCCCCTGTCGGCGTCGGTGCGCGAACGTCGGCGGCGTGATCGAGGAGCGTCCAGTCGGTCTCGTGGCCCACGGCCGAGATCAGCGGAATCCGGCTTTCGGCTGCAGCGCGCACGACGATCTCGTCGTTGAAGCTCCAGAGGTCTTCCAGACTGCCGCCGCCGCGCCCGACGATCAGCACATCGGGCCTTCGGATCGCATCGCCAGGGCCGAGTGCGTTGAACCCGCGGATGGCCGCCGCGACTTCCTCGCCAGATCCCTCGCCCTGAACCTTGACCGGCCAGAGCACGACATGGACGGGAAAGCGATCGGAAATGCGGTGCAGGATATCGCGGATGACGGCGCCGGTCGGCGAGGTCACCACGCCGATGACGCGCGGCAGGTAAGGCAGGGGCTGCTTGCGGTCCTGATCGAACAGGCCTTCGGCACCGAGTTTGCGGCGGCGCTCTTCAAGCAGCGCCATCAGCGCACCGGCGCCGGCCGGCTCGAGGTTTTCGATGACGATCTGATATTTCGACGAGCCCGGGAATGTGGTGATCTTGCCGGTCGCGATCACTTCCATCCCTTCTTCCGGCCGGAACCGCAGGCGCGAAAAGGTGCCCTTCCAGATGACCGCATCAATGCGCGAGCGGTCGTCCTTCAGCGAGAAATAGGCATGACCGGAAGAGTGCGGACCGCGATAACCGGAAATCTCGCCCCTCACCCGCACATGATCGAACGCATTCTCCATCGTGCGCTTGATCGAGCCGGAAAGCTCCGACACGGAAAATTCGGTGAGGTTCGTCGGCGATTCTTGGGCGATAGGGCTCGTCATGCCCTTTGTTCTAACCGAAGGCTGCGCCGATTTCATCCGTCTTTCCGGATCATCCGACGCTTAATCTCGCCCTAGTCTCTCACGACCCGGTAGATCATGAACCCATCCAGCGGACCGGTGGCCACAGGCTGCAGGTATGGCGGGATGTCACCCCGGGCGAGCGCGGCATAGAGGCCGTCAGGTTTCATCGCGATCAGCCGCTCGGTCTGCGGATCGCTCTTGCAGAAGGTGAGAGCCGTGACACCGGCACCATCGATAAAGGCCTTGGATTCGGCCGGTTGCGCGAGGCCGATATGCAGTTCGGTCAGCATGCCGCCCTGATTGCGGTGATAGGGCGCGGACAATGCACGATGTCGCGTGAAGCGAATGATCTCCGCGCCGCTGTTGGAGGGAGAAGCGATGACGCCGACCGGAAGGGCATTCAGCGCGGACCATGTCTGCGGCCCGCCGCATTCTCCTTCTTCACCTGCGTTATCGGTGGAGAGGATATTGAGGTCGACGGAGCCGACGCCCTCTTTGATGAGAATGCCGGCCACGCCCCAGACGACCGGGACGGAAGCAAGGACCGTGACGATATAGGCTGCAGCAAGGGATGGATTGTTGCGGTCCGCATTGGCACAGACGCGGATATCGGCAATCAGCAGAGACAGCGGCAGGATGCTGAGGAGGTTGGAGAAGATCGTTCCGCGCACCTGAATGGCCGCGACAGCGAAGGAAACGAGGAGCAGAACGAGAAGCACGACGTGGGTTTCGACCTTGCTGCGACAGGCGATGCGGGCAATGCAGACGAGGATGGCGAAGAGGCCCACCGCATAAAAGCCGCCGACGAGCTCGGGCGTGTCGCGCATTTCAGCCACGATCGAGCGTGCCTCGGATACGCCGTTCAGCCAGAGTTCGACAAGCAGCGGATCAAGGTTTGCCAGCGGATTGCCGAGGCATTCCGGCGCAATTGCGCGGGCTGCAGCAAGAAGGGCGACGCCGGCCGCCCCCAGCATGGCGAAACGCAGCAACCGTTTATCGGGCAAGGGCAGGCTTGCCAGAATGAACAGGCCGGCGCCACCGATTGCCGTCAGCGAATAAAAGCCGAAGGAAAGATTATCGCAGGTGACGACCGCATAGCGATAGGGCGGCACGGTGGCGAAAAAGGCGGCGGAGATCGCAAGCGTGAGGCAGAGGCCGAACGCTTTGGCGGCCCCGGCGAACGACCTGCCGTGCCAGGCCCATTGCAGCACGACGCAGATGCAGGCGGCAGCGACGAAAGGGACCGTTTCGGCACCGACGGCGATCGCCAGCGCCGCTGCAATGCCGGCGACGGCATAGCTTGACCGGCGATATTGCGGATCGACCAGCATGGCTGTGACCCACATGGCAAGCGCCAGTTGGACATTGTGGTGATCGAGCGCGCCCGGCTGAAATTTGATGTTGGTGAAGACGAAGATCGCGCCGATGCCGAGCGCCAGATGCATGGTGACCACGCCGCCGATGCGGCGGCCGGCAAGACCGAGCGGGACGAACAGGAGGAAGGAGACGAAAATCGGCCAGACTGTTGCCGCGACACCTTCGGCCAGCGGCATTGCCATGAACAGCGAGAAGAACTTGATCAGTGCCGCGATCGGCAGGTCGACCAGCCGCGACCAGTGCATGAGCGTGCCGTCGGCAAGGCCGAGCCGGTACTGCGTCATGTCGAACCAGCCCTGGCCGCCGAGGAGATCGCGGACTTCAACCAGCCGCATGATGTCGTCGTTGTCGGCACCGATCAGATCGGTCGCGGTGGGCAGCTTGATGACAAGGGCCATGATCGAGACTGCGAGCCAGTAGATCATCACCACGGGCGCAAGCCTCAACGATATCGCACCGCGCCCGCTAACGACCTGCATGTCTTCCCCACCTCCGACCATGATTTCCGGGGCTTTCGCATTTTCGCCCCGAAATATTCCAGCCCGAAACCTAGCCTTAACCTTCCCAAGAAATAGTAAAGCGGTGAAGCGGCGCGTGCCGTCTGCGGTCTTCTTTGTATCGAGTGAAAACCATGACCGATGCCCTGACGGGTGATCTGAAGATCGCCGTTCTTCTGCCCTGCTACAACGAAGCATCGACGATCGAAGCGGTGGTGAACGGCTTTCGCCAGGCCCTGCCCGATGCGCGCATCTACGTCTACGACAACAATTCGACCGACGGCACTGCGCTGAAAGCCATGCTGGCCGGTGCCGAGGTGATGCGGGAACGACGCCAGGGCAAAGGCCATGTGGTGCGCCGCATGTTTGCCGATATCGACGCCGACATCTATCTGATGGCGGATGGTGACGGCACCTATTCCCCGAAAGACGCGGAAGAGCTGATCCGCACCCTGTTGACCGAGCGCGCCGATATGGTTGTCGGCACCCGTCGGGGCGTTCATGCGGATGCGGGGCGCCAGGGCCACGCGACCGGAAACCGGCTGTTCAACATTCTCTACCGGACGATCTTCGGACGCGACTTTACCGATATCTTTTCCGGCTACCGCGCCTTCTCGCGTCGCTTCGTCAAGAGCTTTCCGGCCGTATCCGGCGGGTTCGAGATCGAGACGGAAATGTCGGTGCATGCGTCGCGTCTGAAATTGCCGATCTGCGAGATCGAGCTCGATTACGGACGCCGTCCGGAAGGATCGCATTCCAAGCTTTCGACCTTCCGCGATGGCGCGAAGATCCTCTGGATGTTTGCGATGCTGATGAAGGAAACCCGGCCCTTCGCATTCTTCGGCGTGATCAGCGCCGCCTTCATGGCCGCGAGCCTGATGTTCATGGCGCCGGTGCTGGTGGACTATTTCGAGACGGGCCTAGTCGAGCGGATGCCGACCTGGGTCTTCTCGCTGGTGCTGATGCTGATCTCGTTCCTGGTGTTCACGGCCGGGCTCATCCTCGATTCCGTATCACGGGCGCGGTCAGAGCAGTTGCGCATCCACTATATGAGCATGCCACAACGGGTGCACGCTCCGGTCTCGCTGCAGAAGCCTGCCGGCCGCCGCCGCAAGGATGCAAAAGGCGACGCCAAGAGCGCCGCATGAAGCGACTTTTCTGGTTCCTGGCCGCGGGCGGCTGCGGCTTCGTTATCGATGCTGGACTGACGTATTTTCTCATCGCGGTTGCCGGGTTCGGTCCGTTTGCGGCCCGTATTCCTGCGATCATGGCCGCGATGAGCTTTACCTGGCTCATCAACCGCAACCGGACGTTCGAGCCATCGCCGCACTCGCTTGCGCAAGAGGGCTTTCGATACTGGGCCGTGGGCATCACCTCGGCCTGTATCAATTACGCCGTCTATTCGCTGCTGATGTGGCGGGCGCCGTTCCTGCAGCCGATTGCGGCGATCGTATTCGCCTCGGCTGCAGCAACGGCCTACAGCTATTTCGGGTATTCCCGCTTCGTCTTCCGCCACAAGAACTAGGTCAGACCGTCTCCCAGCCGTCGGTTTCACCGGCGCGGTAGATCGCGTCGATAAAGCGCTGGTTGAGAAGCGAGTTCTCGAGCGTCACAATCTCTGCCGCCTCACCCTTTGCTGCCTTCGCGAAGGCTTCTGCCTGGCGGCGATACTGGCGGCTGTCTGGGAAGCGGAAGATCTGCGAGACGTTGTGCTTCTGGTTGGTGAGTTCGATCTCTTCGGCGCCCCAGCGATCCGCATTGAAGGGAGACTTGACCTCGATCGTGCCCTCTCTGCCATGGAACACCATGAGCTGGCGGCTCGCCATCTGGGTCGAGATGTAGAAGCTCATTTCGAATGTCTCGAAGGCTGCCTTGACGCTTGCATAGATATCCGTGCCGAAATCCGGGTCGCGCTCCACCTTGGCCTGGACTCGCACCGGTTCTTTACCGGTGACAAAGCGGGTCGCGATCGTCGGATAGACGCCGATATCCGGCAGCGCGCCGCCGCCGAGTTCCGGAATGTTGCGCATGTTATCCGGATCGCGATTGAAGTAGCTGAAGGCGCCCTGGACATGCTTGAGGTCGCCGACCGCGCCTTCTTTCAGGAGATCGCGCACCTTGTGCCAGACGGGCGCATAGGTCACCATGAAGGCTTCGGAAATCAGGACGCCATTGTCATCCCTTGCAGCGATCAGTCGCTCGATCTCGCTCGCCTTCAGCGCGATCGGCTTTTCGCAGAGAACATGCTTGCCGGCCTCGGCCGCCTTGATCGACCATTCCACATGCTGGCTGGTCGGCAGGGGGATATAGACGGCATCGATCGTGTCGGAGGCCAGCATCTCGTCATAGGAGCCGAACGCATGCGGCACGCCGAACCGGTCGGCAAATGCGCGCGCCTTGGCATGATCGCGGCTGGCAACGGCGCTTACCAGGCAGTTTTCGGCGTCCAGCAGTGCCGGAACGACAGCGTCCCGTCCGATTTTTGCCGTCGACAGGATTCCAAAACGCAACATAGCAGTGCCTCCACACATTCACAGACAGTCATTGGGAGGCTAACCTAGAGCCGCTTGGGCGGTCGGGCAACCGCCGTTGTCAGGTCAGCTGAAACCTTGTGCCCGCTTGTCGGTTTGACAGTCGATCCAATCAGCCTAGTTTCATCCTTCACCACTCATCGCTTCCCCACGTCATCTATCTGGAGACCATCATGGACATGCGCTTGCTCGGCCGTACCGGACTTTCCATCTCGCCCGTCGTTTTCGGCGGCAACGTGTTCGGCTGGACCGCGGACGAAAAGACTTCTTTCGAGATGCTGGACGCGTTCTTCGAGGCCGGGTTCAACACGATCGATACCGCGGATGTCTATTCCGCATGGGCGCCGGGCCATCAGGGTGGCGAGAGCGAGACCGTGATCGGCAACTGGCTGAAGCGCGGCACGGTGGCCCGCGACAAGGCTGTCATCGTCACGAAGTTCGGTTACCCCACCATGGGCGACGACAAGAAGCTGAAAGCGAAGTGGGTGGTGGAAGCCGTCGACAAATCCCTGCAGCGGTTGCAGACCGACTATATCGACCTCTACCTTTCGCATTTTCCCGATGACGACACGCCGCACGAGGAGACGCTTGGCGCGCTTGCGAAACTGAAGGATGCCGGCAAGGTGCGCTCGATCGGCTGCTCGAACTTCAGTGCGGAACAGTTGCAGGCTTCGCTCGACGCCGCTGACAAACATGGCTTGCCGCGTTACGACGTGCTGCAGCCGGAATACAATCTCTACACCCGCAACAAGTTCGAAGGCCCGCTTGCGGACCTTTGCATCGCAGAGGATATCGGCGTCATCAGCTACTACGCGCTGGCGGCTGGCTTCCTGACGGGCAAGTATCGCAAGGCTGAAGATGCCGAAGGCAAGACGCGCGGCAATCGCATGCCCGACTATATCAACGACCGGGGTCTGAAGTTGCTTGCAGCACTCGACCAGGTGGCCGCGGAAACCGGCGAAAGCCTGGCTGCGATTTCGATTGCCTGGGTTGCCGCACGGCCGGGCATTACTGCGCCGATCGCCAGCGCGACCAGCCTGAAGCAGCTCGAGGCGATCATTGCGGCCGGCAGGCTCACACTCAGCGAGGCGCAGATGGCACTCCTCAACGAGGCCGGTGCCTGATCGATCCTTCCTTAAAGTTTAACCTGGAGAATTCCCGTGCAGACACGCAAGCTTGGAACTGAACTGACGGTCTCGGCGATTGGCCTTGGCTGCATGGGCATGAGCCATGCCTATGGCGGGCAGGATGAAGCGACATCGATCAGGACATTGCACCGCGCCGTCGAGATCGGGGTCAACTTCTTCGACACTGCCGAAGTCTATGGCCCCTACGTGAATGAGGAGCTTGTCGGCAAGGCTTTGAAGCCGTTCCGCGAAAAAGTGGTGATCGCCACCAAGTTCGGGTTCAGGATCGATCCCGCTAAAAAGGACTCGAGCGCGATGTCCGGTCTCGACAGCCGGCCGGAGCAGGTGCGCGCAGTTGCCGAAGCCTCGCTGAAACGCCTCGGCATCGACGTGATCGACCTCTTCTACCAGCACCGCGTCGATCCTGACGTGCCGATCGAGGAGACGGTCGGAGCGATGGCCGAGCTGGTGAAACAAGGCAAGGTGCGCGCGCTTGGCCTGTCGGAGGCAAGCCCTGATATCATCCGGCGCGCCCATGCCGTGCACCCGATTGCGGCGTTGCAAAGCGAATACTCTTTGTGGACCCGCGATCCCGAGGGCGACGTGCTCGATACCTGCCGTGAGCTCGGGATCGGCTTCGTGCCATTCAGCCCGCTCGGCCGCGGGTTTCTGACCGGCAAGATCCAGAACACGTCGGAATTTGGCGAAGGTGATCTGCGCCGCACCATGCCGCGCTTCGAGGCTGAGAATATGGAGGCGAACCTGGCGCTGGTCCGGCTTGTCGAACAGATGGCGTCGGAAAAGGGCATCACGGCGGCGCAGCTTGCTCTTGCCTGGGTACTCGCCAAAGGCGACTTCATCGTGCCCATTCCCGGCGCGCGCAAAATCCCCAATCTGGAGCAGAATGCCGGAGCGGCCGACGTCGTGCTGACCGCCGACGACGTGAAGCGCCTCGACGAAATGCTGTCTCCCGACAAGATCGCCGGTGCGCGTTACGGCGGACAGGCGGCATGGACACCGCGCCGCTGATGGAACTTCGTTTCACCGAGAACGTTTAAGGAACATCCAAACGGTGAGGAAACTATGAGCGACATACATAACCCGAAGACTGACCCGGATCCCGCATCGAACACCGAGAAGGACCCGGATGACTGGGTCACCGGTGACGAGCCGATGACCGGCGCCCAGGGCTCCTATCTCAAGACCCTCAGCGAGCAGGCGAAAGAGCCTGACGCTTTCGCCGAGGACTTGTCCAAGGCCGAAGCCTCCAAACGCATTGATGCGCTCCGCGAAAAGATGAAGATGTGAGTATTTAGCCCTCCGCAGGTTCTGTTGTTGCAGAGCCTGGGGAGGGTCTCGTCGAGTCTGAAGAACAGGCAGTGCAATCGGTCGTGCATTCCTATCTCGATGAGGCACTATCGCCTCAACTTCGGAAAGCCCTGGTACCATTCCGAATGGTCGCCGCCATGGTTGGCCATTCCTTCCTTGGTCAGGAGCCCGCGGGGCTGGGCATAGCTCGTGATCCGGCGCACCGGCCGCTCATGCCACTGGATATTGAAGGCCCAGAGTTTCGGGAAAAAGCAGAGCGAGGCATAGGGAAGGTGATCGTGGATCCACCAGGCCAGCTTTCGCCAGTCGCCTTCCTCGCTGACATTGTCAATCAGCCATGGGACGACGACGCAGGCCGTTGCGCCCATGCAGCCATCGGCATCGCGAAGATCCCAGATATGATCCGCAGACGAGGCGGCATTGGTGGCGCAGTTTAATCCCCTGATATTGCCGAAGGCGTTGACTTCAGCTGCGCGGTAACCTGAGCGCACATGCAGCCGGCCGAATGTCGCCTGCAGCGGTTCCAGCAACTCTTCACAAAGGCGCCGCCCCGCCTCGATCGCCAGATGCGGATCGTCAGGGACATTGGCCAGGCCATAGACCGCGGCAATCTCGGAAAACAGGAAATCGCGGAAGAAGAAGTTTTCCGATAGCCTGACCCGGCCTAGCTCCTCCAGCCCCTTCATGGAATTTGGCTTGCGCACCGGCCCTTCCTTCACGATTCTTGTGAAGTTACCACGCCCGTTTGAAACCCACAAAACCAATACCAAAAGCGAAAAGGCCGCCTTTATCCAGGCGGCCTTTGCAGGATTTTCGGCTCTCCTCGGGGATCTGCATGAGGAGAGCTACATCTATGTTCAGGACGTCCGCGCCGCATCCTATGGATATGGCGGCAGGACACAGGATTGGGGCGGTACCAGCGCGCCGGTTAGGCGCGCAGCACGCCGCCGGTGACCTTGACGACATTGGCGACGATCTTGGCAGTGAGTGCCTCGAAATCCTCGTCCGTCAGCGTCTTGTCGACCGGCTGGATCAGGATCTCGATTGCAACCGACTTCTTGCCCTCGCCGACCGACGCGCCTTCGAAGACGTCGAACACGTTGACGCCCGAGATCAGCTTGCGGTCGGCACTGGTTGCGGCCTTGACGATCGCGCCGGCTTCGACAGTCGATTCGACCACGAAGGCGAAGTCGCGCTTGACGGCCTGGAAGGGCGAGAGTTCCAGCGGAGGCTTGGTGCGGGTCGCCTTCTTCTTCGGCTCGGCCATGGCGTCGAGATAGACCTCGAAGCCGCACAGTGCGCCTGACACATCGAGCGCGGACAGCGTCTTCGGATGGAATTCGCCGAACGTGCCGAGCACGATCTTAGGACCCATCTTGATCGTGCCGCAGCGGCCCGGATGATACCAGGCGGGACCACCCTGTTCGACCTGCACGTTCGACATGGGCAAGCCGCAGGCTTCGATCACGGCCAGCGCATCGGCCTTGGCGTCATAGACATCCACCGGCTTGCCGCCGCCCTTGGCACCGTTCGACCAGAGGCGCCCTGCGCCGTTGATCGAGGCCGTGCCGCGGCGGATACCGCCGGCAACGCGACGCTGGCCTTCCGGCGTGTCGTTCTCGTAGGTGCCGGAGACTTCGAAGATCGCCACATCGCCCAAACCCTTGTCGGCATTGCGCTGGGCAGCGGTCAGCAGACCCGGCAGCAGCGAGGGACGCATGTCCGACATATCGGCGGCGATCGGGTTTGCGAGCTTCAGCGACGGTGCGCCGCCGCCGAACAGCTTTGCCTGCGCCTCCGGAATGAACGACCAGGTGACGGCTTCCAACATGCCGCGGGCAGCGAGTGCACGCTTGGCCGTGCGGGTGCGGATCTGCAGCGTCGTCAGGATCTTACCGTTGACGCTGCCGATGCTTTCGAGAGGTTCCGGCTTGATGTGATCGACGCCGTGGATGCGCATGACCTCTTCGACGAGATCGGCCTTGCCATCGACATCCGGACGCCAGGACGGGACCTTCACCGATACGCGCTCGCCTGAACCTTCAACCGTGAAGCCGAGGCGATCCAGGATCTGGCGGCTTTCGTCGGACGAGATCTCAAGGCCGGTCAGGCGCTTGACTTCGGCGAAGGGGAAATCGACGGTCTTCGGCTCATATGCCTTGTAGCCGACGACCTTTGCTTCGGCTGCCGTGCCGCCGCAGAGTTCCAGCACCAGTTGCGTGGTGCGGTCGAGACCGGGCAGCATGTAGTCAGGATCGACGCCGCGTTCGAACCGGTAGCGGGCATCGGTGATGATGCCGAGGGCGCGGCCCGACTTGGCAATGTTGATCGGGTCCCACAGAGCCGATTCGATCAGGACATCGACGGTGTTTTCGTCGCAACCGGAATGTTCGCCGCCCATGATGCCGCCGATGGATTCGACGCCGTTGTCATCGGCGATGACAACGTTGCTCGGCGTAAGCTTGTACTCGCGGGTATCGAGCGCGAGGATCGTTTCGCCTTCGCTGGCGCGACGAACGACCAGATTGCCCTTGACCTTGGCGGCATCAAAGACGTGCATCGGCCGGCCCTGGTCGAAGGTCATGTAGTTGGTGATGTCGACGAGCGCGTTGATCGGACGCAGGCCGATCGCCTTCAGGCGCGTCTGCATCCATCCCGGGCTTGCGCCGTTCTTGACGCCGCGCACGAGGCGGAGGCCGAAGCCGGGGCACAGGTTTTCGTCATCGAGATCGATCGACAGGCCGACCGAGGTTTCGCCTTCGAGTTTGAGCTGAGGCTTTGCGCGCGGCTTCAGCGTGCCGAGCCCGGATGCGGCGAGATCACGGGCGATGCCATAGATCGAAGTGCAATCGGGACGGTTCGGCGTCAGGTTGATCTCGATCATCGGATCGTCTAGGCCGGCATAGGAAGCGAACGAGGTGCCGACCGGCGCATCGTCGGGAAGATCGATGATGCCGTTATGATCTTCCGACATGTTCAGCTCCTTTTCGGAGCACATCATGCCGTGGCTTTCGACGCCGCGGATCTTGCCGATGGCAAGCGTTACATCGATACCCGGCACATAATCGCCAGGACGAGCAAGCGCACCGACCAGACCGGCGCGGGCATTCGGCGCGCCGCAGACGATCTGCAGCGGCTTGCCGCCGTTGACATCCGGACCGGCATCGACGGAAAGAACCTTCAGGCGGTCCGCTTCCGGATGTTTTTCCGCCGACAGGACTTTTGCGATGACGAAAGGCTTGTAGGCTGCCTTGTCATCGACATCCTCGACTTCCAGCCCGATCGCCGTCAGGCGCTCGCAGATCTGCTCGAGATTGGCATCGGTTTCAAGGTGATCCTTGAGCCAGGAAAGCGTGAATTTCATCGGTTTTCTCCTGAAGGTCTCTGCACGGTCATCGTTTCCATCCGTGGCAGGCCGTCATCGACATGGAAGAAAGGAAGCTCTTCGCGCACGTAACCGTGCACGCTGGGCGGATAGTTTTCCGGCGCATCCATGGCGCCAAGCATAAAGTAGATCCGGTCGGCGAGCCGCTCATCGGTATACGCGATCGGTGCGCCGCAGGTCGCGCAGAAGCTGCGCTTGACGGGTGCTATGCCGTAGGCCGAGCCGGGCTCGCCTGCGAAAGTCACGTCGTCGGTTTTGAACCCGACAAAGGCCGCGACAGGCGAACCGGTTGCTTTCCGGCAGTCGCTGCAGTGGCAGTAACTGGCGTAGATCGGGTCAGCGCTGGCCGCAAAGAGGATCGCGCCGCAGCGGCAGCCACCGCGGTGCACCCTCCCCTGTCGCGTCACCATCTCACTCATCGCAATTCCGTCCGCAATGGTTCCGGTTACTGGCTCAACCCACCAAACAATGTCGGCATGTCGAGCGGACGGAAACCGTAGTGGTTCATCCAGCGCACGTCGGCATTGAAGAAGTCGCGCAGGTCCGGCATGCCGTATTTCAGCATGGCGATACGATCGAGGCCCATGCCCCAGGCAAAGCCCTGATATTCATCCGGATCCAGCCCGCCGGCGCGCAGCACGTTTGGATGCACCATGCCGCAGCCGAGGATTTCCATCCAGTCGGTGCCTTCGCCGAACTTCACGATCGGTCCTGAACGGTCGCACTGGATATCGACTTCGAAGGACGGTTCGGTGAACGGGAAGAAGGACGGACGAAACCGCATCGTCACTGACGGCACTTCGAAGAAGGTCTTGCAGAACTCTTCCAGCACATAACGCAGATTGCCCACATGCGCCTTCTTGTCGACCACGAGGCCTTCGACCTGGTGGAACATCGGCGAATGGGTCGCGTCGGAATCCTGGCGGTAGGTCTTGCCGGGAATGATGATGCGGATCGGCGGGTCCTGCGCCTCCATGGTGCGAACCTGGACCGGCGAAGTATGGGTGCGCAGCACCTTGCGCTCACCCTTCTCATCCGGCTGGAAGAAGAACGTGTCGTGCATTTCGCGGGCGGGATGGCCTTCGGGGAAATTCAGCGCGGTGAAGTTATAGTAGTCGGTCTCGACATCAGAGCCCTCGGCGATCGAGAAGCCCATGTCTGCGAAGATCGCGGTGATCTCGTCTGTGATCTGGCTGATCGGGTGGATACGGCCGCGCTCGGCTGGAGAGGAGCGCACCGGCAGCGACACGTCGAGCGTCTCGGCCTTCAGACGCGCGTCGATCGCTGCGTCCTTCAGCATCGTCTTGCGGCTCGTGATCGCCTCGGTGACCTCGGTCTTCAGCGCGTTGATTGCGGCGCCGCGGGTCTGGCGTTCTTCCGCAGACATGCCGCCGAGCGTCTTCAGGAGCTCGGAGACGGAGCCTTTCTTGCCAAGCGCATTGACGCGCACGGCTTCGATCGATGCCTCATCGCTGGCACCTTCGATTTCAGCCAGAAGCGAGGTTTTCAGATTTTCCAGATCGGACATGATGTGTTCCGTTGATGCTCGGACAATGAAGCGAATGAGAGTGTAAATACCAATGCGAATGCTGGCAGACAAAACATGAAAGCAGACAAAAGAAAAACCCGCGCCAGCTCACTGCCAGCGCGGGTTCCCCAAAATCTATCAGCTACAAGCTTGGGAAGCGCTGGTTACTTGACCGCGCTTTCAAACTCGTTCTTCGTGCCGGCGTCCTTGAGGTAGGCCAGAGCCGTCTTGGAAGCTTCGACGAGAGCGCCGAATGCTGCAGGCTCATGGATTGCCAGGTCGGACAGGACCTTGCGGTCGACTTCGATGCCAGCCTTGTTAAGTCCGTCGATGAAGCGGCCGTAGGTCAGGCCGGATTCGCGCACAGCGGCGTTGATACGCTGGATCCAGAGAGCGCGGAAGTTGCGCTTCTTGACGCGACGGTCGCGCGTTGCGAACTGACGCGAACGATCGACTGCTGCCTTTGCGGCGCGGATGGTATTCTTGCGGCGGCCGTAGAAGCCCTTGGCTGCCTTGAGTGTCTTGGTGTGCTTGGCGCGGGAAGTTACGCCACGTTTTACGCGTGCCATGTCATGATCTCCTTAAAACTGTTCCAAATCGTCGAATGAGTCTTAGAGACCGTTCGGCAGGTAGTTCTTGATAACCTTCTTGCCGTCAGGCTCAGCGAGGATCATCGTGCCGCGTGCATCGCGGATGAACTTGTTGGAACGCTTGATCATGCCGTGGCGCTTGCCAGCAGCGGCGGCAACGACCTTACCGGTCGCGGTTACCTTGAATCGCTTCTTGGCAGCCGATTTCGTCTTCATCTTGGGCATTTTGCTACTCCATAATTGTATCGGAACCGCAGACGATGCGAATTCCAAGCATTTTGAACTGCCACGGCATGCCCTGCCGGACCGTTCGGACGCGCGCTTATAACCGCAGCGGATCGAAAGCGCAATGGGATAAGAAGAATGGCGTGATGCCGCCGAAACCCTGGCCTTGGAAAAGGCACGGGGCGATTGGCGTGGCGCTTACTTCGGCGCCAGCACCATCATCATCTGGCGGCCTTCGAGCTTGGGCTCGGCTTCCACCTTGGCAATTTCAACAGTGTCTTCCTTGACCTGCAGCAGAAGCTTCATGCCGAGTTCCTGGTGGGCCATTTCGCGGCCACGGAACTTCAGCGTCACCTTTACCTTGTCGCCTTCTTCAAAGAACCTGTTCATCGCCTTCATCTTCACCTCATAGTCATGGGTGTCGATGTTCGGGCGCATCTTGATTTCTTTGATTTCGACGATCTTCTGCTTCTTGCGCGCTTCGGACGCCTTCTTCTGGTTCGCGTATTTCAGCTTACCAAGATCGAGGATCTTGCATACCGGCGGATCGTTGTTCGGCGAGATCTCGACGAGATCGAGTCCGGCGTCCTCGGCCATCTTGAGGGCCTGGTCGGTCGGTATCGCACCGAGATTCAAGCCTTCGGCATCGATAAGCTGGACCTTGGGAACGCGGATTTCCCGGTTTGAGCGCGGGCCTTCCTTGACGGGGGCATCGGCTTTGAATGGTCTGCGAATGGTCGTGTTCTCCTAGATAATTTCAGCACGCAGCAACGACAATTCCTCGCTTGGCTGCAGCCGAAAGCGGAATGTCGTCATCACTGGATAGATGTCAATACCATATACGCGGGGAAAAATCACCTGCTGCAATCGTCTGACAATGTGATTTATAGATGCCCACCTTTCAGTATGCCTCTGTTTGACGCAATCGGAGGCTGCGACGTCAAGGAGACCCACATGTCAGCGACCGCCCCATCAGACCTTATCCGCATTCCGGTTGGCACCGCAGAGACAATGCGCGAGATCGCAATTCTCGTCAGGCCGGCATCCGCTTCCAACGACAACGCGGCTTTCGTCTGGCTCGGCGGCTACCGATCGGACATGACGGGCACCAAAGCCGTCGAACTCGACGCGCTGGCCGAGACGCTCGGCACCGAGTGCATCCGCTTCGACTATTCCGGCCACGGCGTCTCCGGCGGCGCGTTTCGCGACGGCACGATTTCCCGCTGGCTGGAGGAGGCTCTTGCCGTGCTCGACCACACGAAACCCAAGAGCGTAGTGCTGGTCGGCTCGTCGATGGGCGGCTGGATCGCGCTTCGTGTGGCTCAAGAGCTTAAGAAGCGTGGCGGGTCGCCCAAAGTCGAGGGTATGGTGCTGATTGCCCCCGCCCCCGATTTTACGGGGGAGCTGATCGAGCCACACCTGACGGATGAGCAGCGGCAGTCGCTTGCAGTCAACGGCTATGTCGAGGAACCCTCCGAATATAGCAGCGAACCTGATATCTACACCCGCGACCTGCTTGAGGATGGAGCACGCAACCGAGTACTGACCGGCATTATCGAAACCGGTTGCCCTGTGCATATCCTTCAGGGAATGAACGACCGCGACGTGCCTTATGAACACGCGCTGAAACTCATGGAATTCCTGCCTGCCGACGACGTGACGCTGACGCTTGTACGTGACGGTGATCACCGCCTTTCCAGACCTCAGGATATCGAAAAAATGAGGGGTGCAATCATGGGCCTAATAAATAAATGAGTAAATTTTGGGCTGATGCGAGAATGCAGCATTGTTAACCATAAAGCAGTTTTAATGAAGATTAACAAAACCTGAACGATTGACTTGACCCCCATTCGGCCCTTAACTTTTCGTTAGGACTTTAAGGGACGGGTCATGATGAAAGCCTTGCTGGTACGGCGCTTTGCGGTGATCCTTTTGTGCGCGCTGGTGCCTGCGGGCGCCGCAATGCCGGCTCCGCGGTCGATTGCATCGATGGTGACCGGTGACGTGACGTCGCAACCGATCGGCCATTTCGAGTTCTGCCAGCGCCTGCCCGCGGAATGTTCTCTGAAGAGCCGGTCGGCGCCCGCTCCCAAACTCAACGAAGACAGCTGGCAAACGGTTCGCCGGATCAACCTGGAAGTCAACGAGCGCTATATCGCCAAGACCGACATGGATGCTTACGGTCGGGAAGAGTTCTGGACCTATCCGACCATCTTCGCCGACTGCGAGGATTTCGCGTTGCAGAAGCGCAAGGAACTGGCCGAAGCAGGCTTCAGTTATTCCGACCTTCTGATGACGGTCGTGCGCAAGCCGGATGGAGAAGGTCACGCCGTTCTGACGCTTCGCACTGCGGATGGAGATTTCATTCTCGACAATCTTGATAACGATGTCCTGCCCTGGACAGCCACGCATTACACGTTCCTGAAGCGCCAGGCTTCGTTCAACGCAGGGCGTTGGGTCACCATCGAAAATGGCCGCGACCTTCTCGTCGGCGCTCTCCGGTAGAGCCGGCTTGCAGACGACGGGCCGTATCAACCGGTCGAAATGACAAGACCCGCCCTGCTTTTGCAGCGGCGGGTCTTCTTTTTTGCTGTCGATGCGCCGGCTGCGGCGAACCGATAACCTGCGCCTTATCCATTGCCGATCAGGATACCGGCGGCCAGGACCAGCGAGCCGCCGAACACGACCTGGAAGACAGCCTTGAAGAACGGTGTCTCCATATATCGGTTCTGAATGAAGGCGATCGCCCAGAGTTCGAAGAAGACGATGATCGCCGCAACGATGGTGGCCGTCCAGAAATGCGGAATGAGATAGGGTAGTGTATGGCCGAGGCCGCCGATCGCGGTCATGATGCCTGAGGCAAATCCACGCTTGATGGGGGAGCCGCGACCGGAAATCTTGCCATCGTCGTGTGCCGCTTCGGTAAAGCCCATCGAGATACCCGCACCGACCGATGCGGACAGACCTATCAGGAAGGTCGACCAGGTATCGCCCGTGGCGAATGCTGCCGCAAAGATTGGCGCCAATGTCGAAACCGAGCCATCCATGAGGCCGGCAAGCCCTGGCTGGACATAGGTCAGGATGAACTGACGCCGGGCAGACAGGTCTTCTTCCGAACGCGCTTCGTCGGGCACATGCTTTTCGCCGAGCATCCGGGCGATGTCTTCATGCCCCTCCTCCGCCAGTGCCAGATCGCCCAGCAGCTGCCGCGTCGAGGCATCCGATACCCGTTTGGCGGCCTCGCGGTAGAAATTTGCCGCCTGACGCTCCATCGCCTCCGTCTGTTCGCGGATCTTGTCGAGCGGCAGATTGCGCATCAGCCAGTCGGGCTTGCGGGCGTAAAATCCCTGCACATGCTCTCTGCGGATCAGCGGAATGTTCTCGCCGAAGCGGGAGCGAAACATCTGGATCAGCATGTTCTTGTGGGTCTGCTCGACCTCGGCCATGTCCTCGAACACCTTTGCGGAGCTCGGATATGCCTCTTTCAGGTTCTTCGCGTAGGAGAGATAGATGCGCGCGTCCTCCTCTTCCGACGAGATGGCAAGAGCGAGGATTTCCTCTTCGCTCAGCGACAAAAACGCCCGGCGGGACCCGGGCACCAAACGAGTGAACATCGAAGCTCCTTATTAGAATAATTCTAACCTAACTTTTTTGTGTGAAAGTTCAAGTCACTCCAAACCGTGCCCTTTGATCCGTTTGAGAAAAAAAATCGCGCGCAATATTCGCAAACCAATGCTGCAGCGCAGCGCAACTTCCTGCACTTTTTACTTGCCGGTGACGAAATGATCGGATTAAGAGCAGACGCCGGTGAGGACCGGTGAAATGAAGTTACCGGCCGTCAAGGGCCAGTCAGAAAGGCATGACCCGTATGAACCGCAGACATTTCTTTCGGCAGGCAGGGACCGCCGGAATCGGCGCAGTTGCAGCCGGGGCTCTTGCCGCTCCCGCGATCGCGCAGGAAAGTCCCAAGCTCACCTGGAGGATGACATCCTCCTTTACCAAGAACACCGACATCCTCTGGGCCGCATCCACCGATATCGCGCAAAGCGTCAAGGAAGCGACGGACGGCAACTTCACCATCCACACCTTCGCGGCCGGCGAAATTGTGCCCGGCCTTCAGGCGGCAGACGCTGTTTCCAACGGAACCGTCGAAATGGCGCATACCTGCTCCTACTATTACATTGGCAAGGATCCGACATTCGCGCTCGGGACGTCGGTGCCCTTCGGTCTTAATGCCCGCCAGACGAACTCCTGGTTCTCGATCGGCGGCGGCAACGACCTGCTCAACGAATTCCTCGGCAACTACAATCTCTATGCGCTGCCGGCCGGCAATACGGGTGCCCAGATGGGTGGCTGGTTCCGCAAGGAGATCAACACGATCGATGACCTGAAGGGTCTGAAGATGCGCATCGCCGGTCTTGCCGGCCAGGTGATGACCAAGCTCGGCGTCACGCCGCAGCAGATCGCCGGCGGCGACGTTTATGCGGCGCTCGAAAAGGGCACGATCGATGCGACCGAATTCGTCGGTCCGTATGACGATCAGAAGCTCGGCTTCGTGAAGGTCGCGAAATACTACTACTACCCGGCATGGTGGGAAGGCGGCCCGGCCGTCCACGCCTTCTTCAACCGCGACAAGTTCAACAATCTGCCGAAATCCTATCAGCGCATTCTGAAAGATGCCTGCGCCAACGCCAACATGAACATGCTGGCGCGCTACGATGCTAGCAACGCCAAGGCGCTGCGTCAGCTGGTGTCGGAAGGTGCCGTGCTGAAGGCCTTCAACCAGCAGATCCTCGATGCCAGCTATGCGGCGGCGCAGGAAACCTATGCTGAAATCACGGCCAAGAACGCTGCCTTCAAGAAGATCTACGACAGCCAGCAGGCCTTCAAGAAGGATGCCTATCTCTGGGCGCAGATTGCCGACTACACCTACGACACGTTCATGATGATCCAGCAGCGCAACGGCAAGCTCTGATTATCAAGCGCACCTGCTCAATCGAGAACCCCGGCCCAGCCCGGGGTTTTCCTTTTGCGGCAAGGCAAACACTGTCGACTCCTCTTGTCGGAGCCGGGAAAAGAGCTTTAAGACCAAGACGGCTTGAACGAGATTTTTCAGACATCTCAGGAGGATATTTCATGGATCGCAGACGTTTCCTGCACAATGCTACCACTGCCGGCATCGGCGCCGCGGCTGCCGCTTTGGCCACGCCGGCGATCGCCCAGGAGCGTCCGAAGATCACCTGGCGGCTGACATCGTCCTTTCCAAAGAGCCTGAACATCATCTTCGATGCGGCGACCCAGATCGCCAACAGCGTCAAAAATTCGACGGACGGCAATTTCATCATCCAGACCTATGGCGCCGGTGAACTGGTGCCGGCTCTGCAGGCCGCCGACGCGGTTGCCAACGGCACGGTCGAGATGGCGCATACATGCTCCTATTATTACATCGGACAGGATCCCGCCTTTGCGCTCGGCACCGCCATTCCGTTCGGCCTCAATGCCCGCATGACGAATGCCTGGTTCCTGAACGGCGGCAATGATCTGATCAACGAGTTCCTTGCGCCGCGTGGCCTCTACGCGCTGCCGGCCGGCAATAGCGGCACCCAGATGGGCGGCTGGTTCCGCAAGGAGATCAACACGATTGACGACCTGAAGGGTCTGAAGATGCGCATCGCCGGTCTCGCCGGCCAGGTGATGCAGAAGGTTGGCGTGACGCCCCAGCAGATTGCCGGCGGCGATGTCTATGCAGCGCTCGAAAAGGGCACGATCGATGCGACCGAATTCGTCGGTCCGTATGACGATCAGAAGCTCGGCTTCGTCAAGGTCGCCAAATACTACTACTACCCGGCATGGTGGGAAGGCGGCCCGGCCATGCATGCCTTCTTCAACCTCGAAAAATTCAACAGCCTGCCGAAGAGCTACCAGCAGATTCTGACCGATGCCTGTGCGGCAGCCAACATGAGCATGCTTGCTAATTACGACGCGCACAACGCTGTCGCCCTGAAAAAACTGGTCGGCGAAGGCGCTATCCTGAAGGCCTTCAACCGCGACATTCTGGATGTCTGTTTCAAGGCTGCGATGGAAACCTATGCCGAGCTTTCGCAGAAGAGCCCAGCCTTCAAGAAGATCTATGATCACCAGCAGGCGTTCAAGAAGGATTCCTATCTCTGGGCGCAGGTGGCCGAATACAGCTACGACACGTTCATGATGATGCAGCAGCGCGCAGGGACGCTTTGAGCATCGAATAAAACGATGAAAGCCCCGCACGCGACGGGGCTTTCGAAACTTTTGAAAGCTTCGGCCTATCTTTTCAGACGGGCCTCAATGACCTTAGCTACCGGTATTCGGTCGATTGCTGCCGACATTGGTATTTGTCGAAGCGGTCTTGCCGTCGGCGCTCTGGCCGTAATAGGTACCACCGAGGTGGCCGCCGGAACTGGTGTTTTCCACCTGGCGTTCTGCGCGCTTTACAGCCTGTTCTACGTCACTCTTGCTCATAATGTCCTCCAGCTTTTGGGGTTGGTGACGGTGTTTCCAACTCAACTCTCAAAGATCTGTTCCCGAAAAACCGACATCTCGCTTGACGACAACATAATCCGATCCTATTTGGAAACGATCATTTCCTAATTAGGCAATCCGCTATGACGACCGAAACCCTCACCGATACAGCGCGAATGGCAGGCCGCCCGCGCGAGTTCGAAATCGAGGCGGCGCTGGACAAAGCGATCGTCGTGTTTTCCGAGCAGGGTTATCACGCGACGTCGATTGCGGACCTCAAGGACGCGATGGGGCTGACGGCCGGAAGCCTCTACAAGGCGTTCAAGGACAAGAAGGCGATCTTTCTCGCCTCCTTCGATCGCTACAAGCAGGTGCGCAACGCAGCCCTTGCAGACGCGATAGCCGTTGGCGGCAACGGCCGCGACCGCATGCGTCTTGCGCTGCATCACTATGCAAACTCGGCGCATGGCGAACTTGGCCGACGCGGATGCCTCGTCGTCGGCGCTGCCGTCGAACTTGCGCTTTTCGATCTCGAAACGGATCAGCGCGTGAAACTATCGCAAGCCCGGATTGAAGGTCTGTTCGAAAACCTGGTTCGGGAGGGCCAGGCGGACGGATCGATTTCGGATCGGAGCGATCCCGAGGTGACGGCGCAGTTCTTCTACGCCGTGATCCAGGGACTGCGGATCGCGGGAAAGGCCGGACAGGGCCAGGAACGCGCCATCGCCACCGTGGAAACCGCGCTCAGAATTCTCGACTGACAGCACGTCTGTTTTCTCCCTCCCCTTTTCTCCTCCCAAGAGCCAGCCATGACATCCCCATTTTCTTCTCCCGCTCGTCGGGCTTCGCCGGACGCCGAAACGGCGGCCACATCGCCAAGCGCAGCGCCCACCCTCTCCCCGGTAATGGCCTTCACCATGGCCGCCGCGGCCGGTCTGATCGCCGCCAACCTTTATTATGCGCAGCCGCTTGCAGGCCCGATTGCCGCATCGATCGGCCTTTCCGAAAGCGCCACCGGCCTGATCGTGACGCTGACGCAGATCGGCTATGGTCTCGGCCTGCTCTTCATGGTGCCGCTCGGTGATCTCGTCGAGAACCGCCGGCTGATCATCCTGATGATTTCCGCCACGAGCGTTGCCCTGATCGCGGCCGGGCTTTCGACGACGCCGCTTCCCTTCCTCGCGGCATCGCTTGCGATCGGCATCACCTCCACTGCGGTCCAGATGATCGTGCCGTTTGCTGCAAACCTTGCACCGGAAGAGAGCCGAGGCCGGGTGGTCGGAAACATCATGAGCGGGCTGATGATCGGCATCATGATGGCGCGGCCGGTCGCGAGCTTTATCGCGGGCTTCTCGTCGTGGCATACGGTGTTCTTCCTGTCGGCTGCGGTGATGGTTGCCGTCGGTCTGGTGCTGTCCGTCCGCCTGCCGAGACGCATGCCGAAGACGACACTCCGCTATCCGGGCCTGATCGCGTCGATGGGACGGATCTATACGACGCAGCCGCTTTTGCGCCGACGGTCCTTCTACCAGTTCGCCCAGTTCTTCGCGTTCAGCCTGTTCTGGACGGTGACGCCGCTGCTGCTGGCAGGGCCCGCTTTCCAGCTGGGACAGGGCGCCATCGCCATCTTCGCGCTTGTCGGCGTCGCCGGTGCCGTTGCGTCTCCGATCGCCGGACGGTTGGCCGACCGCGGACTTGGCAGGCCGGCAACTGCATTCGGCATCCTCGCCGTCGTTGCCGCCTTCCTAATGACGCATATTGCGCCTGAAGGTTCGACCATTGCGCTGATGATGCTGGGTCTGGCTGCCATCGCGCTCGATTTCGGCGTGTCGATGACGCTGGTGATCGGCCAGCGATCAATCTACGGCCTTGATGCAGAGCTGCGCAGCCGTTTGAACGGCCTGTTCATGGCAACCTTCTTTGTCGGCGGAGCACTGGGTTCGGCAATCGGCGCCTGGGCCTATGCGCAAGGCGGCTGGCTTGCCGCATCGGCGATCGGCCTCGCCCTGCCGGCCGCAGCCTTTGCTTATTTCCTCACGGAAAAACGATGACGAGATATGGCCCGCGTGTTTTGCGGGCCACTCATGGCGCTTACCCGATCCGCTTGTAAAACAGCGTCGTGCCGCAAAGGCCGCCCTGTGGCCAAAGGGCGTAATCGGGAATGACGCCGACGCGTTCCCAGCCGAAGCGGGGATAGATGCGCTCCGCGTCGCTGCCGGTTGCGGTGTCCAGCACCAGAAGCGTGCGTCCCTGCCGTGCGGCTTCCGCTTCGACGGCCTCCATCAGCTTGCGCGAAAGGCCAAGGCCGCGGGCATCGCGGTGGACGATGAGTTTCATCAGGTCGCCCCGATGCGGCTGGTTCGGTTTCGACGCAAGACCGATCTGGACGGTGCCGACCGCGCGGCCATCGACCTCGGCGACAGCCAGGATGATGGCACCCTTTTCCACTTCGTCGGCGATGCCGTTCCAGTATGCGGTCGCATCGTGAGATTGGAAAGGCAGCATGAAGCCCAGCGATGCGCCGCCATTGATGCAATCGGACAGGATGTCACTGAGATCGGGGATCGCAGCGCGGGTGGCGACGGCATCGAGTATACGGATGGTCGGGGTCATTGTTTGCTCCTGTGGCGTCAGCGGCCGCGGTTGAGGATCACCGCATAGCGGGCGGGGCGATCACTCGGATTGTGGAATTCGAAGGCGTCGCCGATATCCATGAACAGGCAGTCGCCGGGCATGAGACGGTGGGTCACGTCCGGAAGCACCATGTTCAGTTCCCCCTCGAACAGCCAGACATGCTGGGTCATGATCCGGCTTTCCTCGCGCGGCGGGAAACTGACACGTGCACCGGCCGGAAACTCCACCTCGACGATATCGATCGGTGTCGGCATGCCCGGCGGCGAGACGGAGCGGCGCAGATATCCGGTGGTCGGATCGCGCCACAGCCTTTGCTCGGTCTTCTTCGACAGAGGTGATGATGACGGCTCGTCTGGCGCAAAGAAGGTGGAGAGGCTTTGACCCAGTCCTTCGCAGAGCCTTGCCAGCAGCGCGGCCGTCGGGCTCGCCTCTGCGCGTTCGATGCGCGAAATCATCGCCCGGCTGACACCGGAGCGCACCGACAGTTCGTCCAGCGTTAGCCCTGCAGAGGCCCGTAGCGCCTTCAGCCTTTCGCCAATCGCCAGTTCGATTTCGCTGTCTGAATTTTCCATTATCAGAGATATAAATTCTCTTTTGATGGAATCAAGAGATTTGCGAAGGCTGGATGAATTTTTAAAGGTGATGGCGTTTCCGCGATAGCGAATGTCCCATTCGATACGCTATGGATCGTCGACCGAGCAGCCGCGCCGGTAGCGCCAAGGTTTCATCAAAATCAGGATTTTCGACATGAATGGACGAGCGGCTGTATCGCCCTTTTCAATCGCCAGCATCGTCGTCTCGATGACGATCGCCGCGATCGGAAGCGGCATCATGTTCGCCTACGTGCCGTTCATGCTGACACGATCGGAAACGCCTTGGGCGGCAGGTGCTGCGGTAACGGCCGTCGCATTCGGCGGGCTCATCGGCTGCGTGCTCGGCGGACCGCTGATCAAGCGGGTTGGCCATGCGCGACTGTTTGCCTGCTCGATGGCGATGGTCATCATTGCGGCCGTGCTGATTGCCGCCGACCTTCCCGCCTATATCTGGATTTTTGCGCGCGGCATTTACGGCGCCGCCGCCAACGTCAACTTCATCATCGCCCAGAGCTGGCTCAACCACGCCGCCTCCAACGAATGGCGTGGCAAGGCGATGTCGTTCTTCTACATGGCCTATGTTCTGGGCCTCGGCTGCGGCAACTGGATTTTCGGCCAGATCCCGACCGACGGCAATCTTGCGCCGTTGGCGGTGGTTTTCTTTACCGCGCTTGCGATCCTGCCAATCGGGCTGACCCGCCTGCCGAACCCGCCGGCCCCGGCGCGCGTCAATGTCGATATCAAGATGGCCTGGAAGATCTCGCCGGTCGGGCTGGTCGGCGTGCTTGCCTCGGGCGGTCTTTCGATGGTGGTGCAGGGCTTCCTGCCGATCTATGCCTCGACCAACAACGTGTCGCAGACCGATGTCGCGATGCTGATGTTCGTGATGCAGACCGGGCTTTTGTTCGTGCAGTATCCGCTCGGCATCCTGTCGGACCGGATGGACCGACGCTATGTGCTTCTAATCACCTGCGTGCTCATCGTGTTTGCCGGTTTCGGAGCGTTTTTCTCCTCCTTCTCGCATCTCTATCTCCTGATGATCATGTTCCTGATCTTCGGGGGTTCTGTCGAGACGGTGTATTCGGTGGCAAACGCCCACGCCAACGACCGCGCCGACCCCGGCGATTTCGTGCCGCTCTCCTCGACCCTTCTCGTTGCATGGTCGACGGCCGCGACGATCGTGCCGCTCGCGGTCACGATGCTGACACCTATTCTCGGCGGAAAAACCTTCATCGTCGCGGCGATGGCGGTGGCTGTCGTCTATGGCCTGTTCGTGCTGCAGCGCCTGAAAGAACGCGGTCCGGCACCCGAGGCGGAGCGTGAGAGCCATGAAGTGCGCAGCGCCCAGCTTCCCAATGCAGCGGCGCTGACCGAACCCGGGGCTGTAAATCCCGGAAATTAACGCCTTTCATCCTCAACGAAAGGTTATCTTCCCTCTTTGCGGCAGACACGGGCGCTGCTATATGCGCGAGCCATGAGCACCAATTCCCGCACGCCGCTTGACCATATCCGCAATTTCTCGATCGTGGCGCATATCGACCACGGCAAATCGACGCTCGCCGATCGTCTAATCCAGACGACCGGCGGCCTTGCCGAACGCGACATGTCCGAGCAGGTTCTCGATTCGATGGATATCGAGCGCGAGCGCGGCATCACCATCAAGGCACAGACCGTGCGCCTGCACTACAAGGCGAATAACGGCGAGACCTACGTTCTCAACCTGATCGACACGCCCGGCCACGTCGACTTCGCCTACGAAGTGTCGCGTTCGCTGTCGGCCTGCGAAGGTTCGCTGCTGGTCGTCGATGCGTCACAGGGCGTCGAAGCGCAGACGCTTGCCAACGTCTATCAGGCGATCGACAACAATCACGAGATCGTCACGGTCCTCAACAAGATCGACCTGCCGGCCGCCGAGCCCGACCGCATCCGCGACCAGATCGAGGAAGTGATCGGCATCGACGCCAGCCAGGCCGTGCTGATCTCGGCAAAGACCGGCCTCGGCATTCCCGACGTTCTGGAAGCCATCGTCCACCAGCTGCCCCCGCCGAAGAGCGAGATGGGCGACAAGGGTCCGCTGAAGGCGCTGCTGGTCGACAGCTGGTACGACACCTATCTCGGCGTCATGGTTCTCGTTCGCATCCTTGATGGCGTGCTGACCAAGGGCCAGACCATCCGCATGATGGGCACCGATGCCAAGTATCAGGTGGAACGCGTCGGCGTTCTGACGCCGAAGATGCTGGCCGTCGATAGTCTCGGCCCGGGCGAGATCGGTTTCTTCACCGGCTCGATCAAGGAAGTGGCCGATACGCGCGTCGGCGATACCATTACCGAAGACAAGAAGCCGACCGCCAAGGCACTTCCGGGCTTCAAGCCTGCGCAGCCGGTCGTGTTCTGCGGCCTGTTCCCGGTCGATGCGGCCGATTTCGAAGACCTGCGTGCCGCGATGGGCAAGCTGCGCCTCAACGACGCTTCGTTCTCGTTCGAGATGGAATCGTCTGCGGCTCTGGGCTTCGGTTTCCGTTGCGGCTTCCTCGGACTGCTGCATCTCGAAATCATCCAGGAGCGTCTGGAACGCGAGTTCAACCTCGATCTGATCGCAACCGCGCCTTCGGTGGTCTATCAGCTGACCATGACCGACGGTTCCGAGCGCGAGCTGCACAACCCGGCCGACATGCCTGATGTCGTCAAGATCTCGGAAATCCGCGAACCTTGGATCAAGGCGACGATCCTGACCCCGGACGACTATCTCGGCGGCATCCTGAAGCTTTGTCAGGACCGCCGCGGCATCCAGACCGAGCTTACCTATGTGGGCAAGCGCGCGATGCTGACCTATGAACTGCCGCTCAACGAAGTGGTGTTCGATTTCTACGACCGTTTGAAGTCGATCTCCAAGGGCTATGCCTCGTTCGACTACCACCTGCACGGCTATCAGGAGGGCAACCTCGTGAAGATGTCGATCATGGTGAATGGCGAGCCTGTCGACGCGCTGTCGATGCTGGTGCACCGGACTGCTGCCGAAAAGCGAGGCCGCGACATGTGCGAGAAGCTGAAGGATCTGATCCCCAGGCACATGTTCAAGATCCCGATCCAGGCAGCCATCGGCGGCAACGTGATTGCCCGCGAGACGATTTCTGCGATGCGCAAGGACGTGACGGCGAAGTGCTACGGCGGCGACGCCACCCGCAAGCGCAAGCTGCTCGACAAGCAGAAGGAAGGCAAGAAGCGCATGCGGCAGTTCGGCAAAGTCGACATTCCGCAGGAAGCATTCATTGCAGCGCTGAAGATGAAAGACGATTGATTTGCACAGGGGCTGGTTCGAAAGAACCGGCCCTTTTTACTCGCCGAATGCTCGGTCAGCCGGATCATTTCGGGACAGGAATCAAAAGATCTGGGCCGGACCGCAATAAACGAACATATCGCGCCGTCCAAAGTTTGATAATCTGCAAAAATTGCTTTGAAAACCGCCGATTGACGGCATATTACCGGCGCCTATTCCATCACACGCATTTGGTGACGTCATGAACTATCAGGTCGTATCCGCGCATTGGCCTATTGGCGGAGGCGAGACCGGCGAGCTCATACGCCAGTTCGACTGGACGAAGACGTCTCTCGGGCTGATCAAAGACTGGCCTTCGCATCTGCGGATCAAGGTCAACTCGATGGTCAATTCGCCGATCCCGCAGGTTTTGATGTGGGGCGACGACCATGTGATGATCTACAATGACGGCTACAAGGAGATTGCCGGGGATTATCATCCACGCGCGCTCGGCGACAAGGTTTCCGCCGTCTGGCCGGAAATCTGGGAATGGAACAAGACAATCCTTGAAGCCGGCTTTCGGGGAGAGGTCCAGTCCTTCCGCGACCAGGTCATGGTGCTGAACCGTCATGGATCGCCTGAGGATGTCGTCTTCGATCTGTTCTACACGCCGATCTACGACGAAACCGGCAAGGTAGACGGTGTCCTGTGCACGGTGCTCGAAAACACCGAGAAGGTGCACGCGCTGAACGCCTTGGCTCAGAGCCAGGAAGAGCTCAGCCGCCTTACCAACGCGCTCCCCATCCTCGTCGGGTTCCTCGACCGCGACCATGTCTATCGCTTCGCCAATGACGGTTATCAGGAGTGGTTCGGACTAGCCGCCAGCGACGTCATTGGCAAGCATGCCGCGGAGGTGATCGGCAACGCCTATTACGCTGCCCGCATACCATTGCTTCAAAAAGCGCTCTCCGGCGAACGGGTGATCACGGACACGGTGATCAAACGTCCTGACGGAGAAGAACGGACAGCCGAAATCCGCTACGTTCCGCGCTTCACCTCCAAGGGTGAGATCGACGGCATCTATGTGCTGATCATCGATATCGAGGACCGCAAACAATCCGAGAACGCACTTCGTCGCAGCAATGAACGGTTCCGGGCCGCGGTCGCGGCCATCCATGGCGTGCTGTGGACCAACACCGCCGACGGCCGGATGCTGGGCGAACAGACGGCCTGGGCCACGCTGACCGGCCAGCGTTTCGACGAATACCAGGACTACGGCTGGGCAGATGCCGTGCATCCCGACGATCGGGAAGGTTCGGTCGCCAGCTGGCAGGCGGCCGTCGCGTCCAAATCCACCTATGTCTGGGAACATCGCGTCCGCCGCCATGACGGCCTCTATCGTACCTTTGCCATCCGCGGCGTGCCGATCATCGGTTCCTCGGGCGACATCGAGGAATGGGTCGGTGTCCATACCGATATCACCGAGCAGCGGGAAGCCGAATCGAACCTGCAGGACCATGCCAGCAACCTGGAACGGCAGGTCCGCCACCGCCTGCGGGCAGAGGAACAGCTAAGACAGCTGAACGAAAGCCTGGAAGCCCGCGTCGAATCGGAGATCGCCGAGAGGCGCCAGGCCGAACGGGCATTGCAGCAGGCGCAGAAGATGGAATCGATCGGTCAGCTGACCGGGGGCGTTGCGCATGACTTCAACAACCTGTTGCAGGTCGTTGCCGGCAATCTTCAGCTCTTGGCCAAGGACATTGTCGGCAATGCACAGGCGGAACGGCGTGTCGGCAATGCGCTTGCCGGCGTCAGCCGCGGTGCAAAGCTTGCCAGCCAGTTGCTGGCTTTCGGCCGCCGGCAGGCGCTGGAGCCACGCGTCATCAACATCAGCCGCTTTATTGCCGGAATGGACGATCTGCTGCGCCGTTCGCTCGGTGAGGCGGTTGAGGTCGAGGTAATTGCCAGCGGCGGGCTCTGGAACACCTATGCCGACCCGACACAGGTCGAAAACGCGCTTCTGAACCTCGCAATCAACGCACGTGATGCGATGGAGGGGTCCGGCAAATTGACGATTGAGGTGGGCAACGCCTTTCTCGACCAGGATTACGCTCGCACCCATGTGGAAGTCACGCCCGGTCAATACGTGATGCTGGCCGTGACGGACACGGGCGCCGGCATGGCGCCAGATATTCTCGATAAAGTGTTCGAGCCGTTCTTTTCCACCAAGCCAGAGGGCAAGGGAACCGGATTGGGACTGTCCATGGTCTACGGCTTCGTCAAGCAGTCCGGCGGGCATGTGAAGATTTACAGCGAGGTGAACGAGGGCACGACCGTGAAGGTCTACCTGCCGCGGTCCGTCGCCGATGAGGACCGCGAAGTGGTCGTCCAGGCCGGCCCGGTCGTCGGCGGCTCGGAAACCGTGCTGGTCGTGGAAGACGACGAGGCGGTGCGCAACACTGTTTTCGAGACGCTGACCGATCTCGGCTACCGCGTCCTGACGGCAAAGGATGCACAGGCCGGCCTCAACGTGGTCGAGAGCGGCATTCCAATCGACGTCATCTTTACCGACGTCGTGATGCCGGGCCCGCTGAAGAGCCGCGAAATGGCGCGTCGCGCAAAGGAGCGCCTGCCGCATCTCGCGGTGCTATTCACCTCCGGCTACACTGAAAATTCCATCGTCCACGGCGGCATTCTGGATGCCGGTGTCGAGCTCTTGTCAAAGCCCTATACCCGCGAGGCTTTGGCGCGCCGTATTCGCCATGTCATCGCCAACCAGAAGCAGGTGGACCAGGCGACCGCCCCCAGGGCGGAAACAGTCAAGCCCGTTGCCGAAGTTGCCGCCGCGACGCCGAAAACGCTGACGATCCTGCTGGTCGAAGACGACTTTCTGATCCGGGGAAACACGGCCGAGATGCTTGCCGAACTCGGCCATCAGGTAATCGAGGCTGGGACAGGAAAAGAAGCGCTGGTCGAGCTCGAAAGCAATTCGATCGATGTCCTGATCACCGATATCGGCCTGCCGGATACAGTCGGCGGTGATCTGGCGGTGCGTGCCGTGGCGGAAAAGCCCGACCTGACCGTCGTGTTCGCAACGGGAGAGAGCCACAAGCCGGACAACGCGCCACCCGGCTCCCGCCTTCTGCAGAAGCCTTACAACGAGATGGACCTTGCGGCGGTTCTGGCAGGCGTCAACGCGGGTTCGTAGTCCGGATCCCCGCATGGCCGGGGCCTGTTGCCTGCATCACGCCCCGGCGGCTTCAATGTTTCGCCGGGAGAAAGGGATGCGGAAGGTCAGCCGGTGTGATCCAGACGCAGCCGTCAAATGCCACTTCCCCATGGTCCAGTTTGCGGCTGGCGATCGTCTCCATCAGGGAGAGCTTTGATCGCACGCTGCCGATTCCGTCATCGTTGAGGACCCGGACCGCCTGGCAGGTGGGGCCATCCCGCATCACGATCAACGTATGATGGCTGTTCTCGACGATTTTGTTTTCGATGGTAACGAGCTTCATGCTCTCTCCTTCGACAGACGGATAGGGTTGAGGCGTCATCGAAGGGTCGGCAAATTTGGTTAACAAAAGGTTAACGACACGGCGGCATTCCCCGCAAACGAAAAACCGCCCGTCCTTGCGGACGAGCGGTTCGATCGATGGTCTTTCCCTGCCTGTTACGGCTGGGTCGTACCGCCTGTTGCCGGTGCAGCAGGAGCCGGTGCGGCCGGAGCAGGTGCTGCTGGCGTTGCCGGAGCAGGTGCAGCCGGTTCCGTGACAGCAGGCGGCGTTGCGGTCGAGGATGTCGTGGCAGGATCGGTGGTTGAGCCACCCATCTGCGACCAGACAAACGCGCCGACGACGATAACTGCCAGAATGGCTACCCAGCCCATCCAGGAAGAGCTTTTGCGCGTCTCCGGGGTGGTGCGAAGGTCAGGGCGGGTGTTATTCGAGTTTGGATCGTAAGCCATGTTTGTTTCCTCCGTTTCAGCAGAGACAATGCGACCACAGGGAATTTGTTCCAAAGATCTGCGGATCGGACATTGTGTCTGCGCTAAAACCTTACGTTGGAATGCGGCAGACGAACGTTCAAACCGTCAAACGGTGGCGGTTGTACCGTCTTCGGTTGTGGCACCAGGCGCATTCTTCTTGATCGATTCGATCGCGTTGATTGCCGACGCCTTCTGCTTGTATCCTTCAGAGATAAACATCGTTTCGCCGTTCGACGCTTTGAAGCGAAAACGGAACTCGCCAGTCTTGTCCTTGTAGACCTGAAACTTGTACAATTTAGCCTCCCTCAGCTGACCCTAAACAAGAAGATGCCACTGGATAAGGGATGGAACAAGAGGGATATGCGCCTGCCATGAAGGAAACGGGTTTGAACAAAGAACGGGTGGGTATCGTCGGTCTTGGACGAATGGGGAGCGCCATGGCGACGCGCCTTGCACAACAGGGCTTCACTGTCACCGGATGGAGCCGAAGCGACGCTTTTGGTGCGCGGCAGAGGGCTCTCGGCATTGATGCCGTTGAAAACCTTTCCTCCCTAGCAGAGCGTTCCGACGTCATCATTCTTGCCCTGATCGACGATCAGGCGGTGCATGATGTGCTTAACACACTCGCGGCTACGGACCTTACGGGCAAGCTGATCGTCGATACCAGCACGGTCAGCCCTATGACTCTGCGGAGCCACCAGGAGGCCATCGGTCGATCGGGTGCCGGCCTCCTCGACGCGCCGATCGCCGGCGGCCCGGAGATGCTGCTTCAGGGAAAGGTCGGGCTTTATATCGGCGGCTCGCCTGAAGACCACGAGCGCTTCCGGCCCGTTGCGGAAACGCTTTCCGACCGTGCGCTGCATGTGGGAAAACTCGGAGATGGCGCATCGGCCAAGCTCGTCAACAACATGATGCTGATGGGACTGTGGCAGAATCTCAAGGAGGCACTGCTGCTAGGCAAGAGCGCCGGCCTCTCTTCGGCGAAGATCCTCGAAATCCTCGCGGGAAGCCCGGCTGCGAGCCCGGCGATGAAGAGCAGGCTTCCTGTCATTTCAGGTGAGACGGACACGGTCGGGTTTCCTGTGTCGGGTGCGGTGAAGGATGCGCGGCTGGTGCGCGATTTTGCAGAGGAGCTCGGGATCTCCATCCCTGCGATCTCGGCGTCGCTTGCAAGCTTCGAGGCGGCATTGGACGCCGGCTATGGCGACGCAGACTTGGCGACCATGGTCAAACTGGTTGCCGACGCGGACTGAAACAGGAGTTGAGTTGCATGACGGACAAACCGCATATCACCATCCTCTACTGCACCCAGTGCAACTGGCTGCTGCGCTCCGGCTGGATGGCGCAGGAACTGCTGCAGACATTCGGTGATTCGCTAGGCGAGGTCGGGCTTATCCCGGGCACCGGCGGAGCATTCGAGATCCGCATCGACGGCGCGTTGATCTGGGAGCGCAAACGCGATGGCGGTTTTCCTGGTCCCAAGGAATTGAAGCAGCGGGTTCGCGATATCCTCGACCCCGACCGGGACCTTGGCCATATCGACCGACACCAAGCCAAAACCGAAGTCGACACCGCGGGTTAGGACGGTTTTTGAAAGTTTTTCGGGGCCTGACATGAAAACTTCAAAAACCCTGTTGACTTGACCCGGTGTCCCTCGTACATCGCTCTCCGTCGCCCAGATGGCGGAATTGGTAGACGCGCCAGCTTCAGGTGCTGGTACCCGAAAGGGTGTGGAGGTTCGAGTCCTCTTCTGGGCACCATTCCCATTTTACTATTGGCTTTAGCTATAAGCCACTGATTGTGCAGGTCTTGTTCTGTCTGCGTCTCCGCGGCGCATGACACGCGCGATGAGTAACCATTGTCCCCCAAGGAATGGATGGTGCGGATGAGGTCTTGGAAAGACTGTTCAAGGCTATTGATCTGCCAGTGAGGTTTGGTCCTTGCCCTCTGCTCTGTCGAGGGCCTCACCAACACCACTCCAGTGATCATTGGATCGATGCTCAACGTCGCAACACGGACTGAGATACAATCTCGGATCAGCTCCGATACTCCAAGATCAAGATAAGCCTCAGGACAGCCAATGCACGTAACGCATGCAGCAGCAACGATGCTCGGTCTTCAGTCGTCGAATGCAACGCAATCGCCATTTAACGACCAGGTGTCCCTATGGAAAAATTGCTTTTCTCGATCACTGCGAATGGTAGCCCGGAAGTTCTCGAGCGTCAGATTTCGGCAATCGATCGTTTCTCGCCTGGGTCGTTTATCTGCGTTCATCATGCGCGGGGCTCGACATTTCGAGGAGGCGATGTCCCTCAAAGCAGCGGCTCCTGCAACGTCTTCTTCAATCCAAATTCCTATGAGATCAGGCCGCAGGAGGGCGTTTTACATGCCCATGTCAGCAACTTCCAACATGCCGTTGCGCAGTCTCTAGATTTTGACAAGATCGTCCTTTTCTCAGCGGAGGACCTGCTCATCAAATCCGGATTAGGCGAGTATACGAAGCGGTTCACAACGGGCGCTCAGACCGAGCTCTATGAAAGCATAGAGACCGCGAACAACTGGTCTGTGTTTCGGCCTGAGGTTTTAGACTCGGCCGGTATGAAACACTTCCTGTCCCTGCTTGGGCTTCCGCTCTTCGCTGGCGGGCAGGCGGAAGGTCAGTTCTTCAGCCGACGTGTCTTCGCCCATCTGGAGCGCATGTACATGGAATCGTTTCCGATGGATCCGTGCGGGTTTCCGACGGAGCAGATCCTACCTCCAACGCTTAACATGTGGCTGGGTTTTACCGGCACGAACGTCTCACTGCCCATCACGTTCACGGCTGCCAACGCTCAGATGGACATATCGGAAGCTGTTCTTCACCAACTCAAGACGGGCGACGGAGCTCTCCACGCGCGCGCTAAACCAAGGGCCCTGCGGCCGGTTCATCTCGGAGCGTGCGTGTTGAAAAACGTCTATGCGGTCAGTTTGCCGGCTGATCGATACGAAGCCTGGGAGAACGTGATGTCACAATCGGAAGATGGTTAAGTCGCCGCAGTGTTCTAACGCCATCGTCAATTTTTCTGAGCCAGGCCCGTTGATGACCAAAATCCTCTTTTCCCTGCCGGTCCATGAAATGCCCGCCATCGTGCGGGATCAAATTGCAAACATTAATTACTTCTGCCCCGGCTCAACAATTGCCATCCACATATCAGCGGGAGCCGCCGCGCTGCAGGACGAGTTTCGTCGGGAGTGCGACCTTCCGAATGTCCTGATCAATCCTAGTTCATACGAAACCAGATGGAACGCGGGCCTCCTCCATACGCATGTCAGCAACTATCTCTACGCGCTTGAGCGGGGCGCCGACTTCGATCGCGTCGTTCTGATTTCATCCAACGAACTTCTCGTGAAGCCAGGGCTTAGTGAGTATGTGTCCAGGTATGCAATGGGGTCTCATGTCCAGATCTACGACCTTGCTGCCGATTGGGGAGGTTTCCGCACCGACGTCGCGAGCGATATGTCCGTCCGCAACTTCGTCGCCAGTCTCGGGCTAACGTCGTACTTCGCTGGGCAGGCAGAAGGCCAGTTCTACAGCAATCGCATATTCGCTCGGATTGCGCGCCTATTCGTCGAGAATTTTCCTATGGCTCCGTGCGGGTTCAATAGCGAAGAGGTCATCCCTCCTACCGTCGCAGCGAGCCTTTCAATGGCGGGCGTAAACTACGCTCACCCGATTACCTTCTGCGATTACTGCACGGCCATCAAAATTACGCCGGAGTTGATCGACCAGATTAGATCAGGCAACGGCGCGGTCTACGCGCAGCGCGTACCCCGGTCGATGCGCTCTCCACATATCGGTGTATCAACCTTCGACGGGATATTCAGCGTCAAACGCGTCCCTCGCGAGGAATGCGAATTGCGCCAGTATATCCGGGGGCTGATGACCTAGCGGCTGCCTCTCGGCGTCAACCCCAATCCGAGAGAGACGTGTGAAGCCTCGCAAACACCTCCGCTCTACTTCGGAAGATGCCGCGGGTTGATGCCTGGGACCCAGTGCGTATTCGGCATCTGCGTGCCCGTATAGCGAATGCCGTTGTTCGTTTCGCAGTGATACAGCCGCCGCGGCACGTCATCCCAGAAGCGGGCGCCCGGCCCTGACCTCAGTTCCGAGACGTAGCCGATATCACTGGTGCATGAGTAGGAATCGGGATCCGACTTGACGAGGCTTTCCGTCGGTTTCACGCCGGGCAGGTTCTTGAAGAAGGTCTGGGGCGACTGGGTGAACACGTCGCCTTCCGCAGCCATCGTGTCATCAGGAACAAGGGCCGTTAAGACGACCCCCATCAGCATCGCGGCTGGTAAAATCCATGCACCCTTCAGCATTTTTCTGTCCCTGTCGGCACTCTATCACCTTCGCGAAATAAGAGGTGCAACGCCACGGTGCCAGCGGATGCGATCCCACATTTGCGTGATCGTTGCGCCCGGATCATGGAAAGCGGCGGTAATCCGTCGGCTGTCCGTAGAGCCAGCCTATCCGCTCCACAGCGGCTTTAAAATTTTCGCGCGCCACAGTCATCGTGTGGCCGTTGGCGTGGAGCAGGGTTTCCGAGTCTTCCATGATTCCGACATGGCCCTTCCAGAAGACGAGATCGCCGCGGCGGAGATCCTCGGCATCGATTCTCTCACCAAAGGCTGCCTGCATGTCGCTGTCACGCGGTACCGGTTTGCCGATCATCGCCATCGACAGCTGGACGAGGCCGGAGCAGTCGATGCCGAAGCCCGTGCGCCCGCCCCAGAGATAGGGCGTTTCCAGGAACCGCAGAGCGACCGCGACATAGTCGTCGCCGGCAACTTCCGAGATCGGCAGGCAGTGATCGGCGATTACGGCGCCGCCGCCAGCGAGCGTGAAATAGCGCGTGCCGCGGGTTTCGCTCTTGCCGACGATCGTCACGCGGCTGCCCATCGACAGTGCGCGAAGCGGCGGCTTGCGCAATTCCGGGCCCGGATAGACGAAGGTGCGCTGCGTCACGATACGGTGCGTCGCCTGCTCGACCACGTCGAGCATTACGTCGGGCAGGTAGCCGACATAGCCATCCTGATCGGCCTGGACCCAGACGAAGCCATCCTTGCGGTCGAAGACACGCACGGTTTCACCGAACAGAAGTTGCGTGTCGATACCGCTTTCGAGATCCGGTGACGGGCGAAGCGGGGCAACGGGGACGGCGATTTGGGCTGCGACGCCCTGCACGAAGCGGGGGGCATCGACGCGACCTTCGAGCGCCGCATCGGCAAGGTCGGCACGGAAGGCATGGAGGCGTTTGTCGAGATCGGTCATCTTTGTGTGTTCCAGGGTCAGATCGGATTTATCAGCAGGTTCGTCGCACTATGCGGCAGCCGTGCGGCGGCTTTCACGGATGATGAGGTCGCCGAGATTTTCGAGGTAGAGGGCGCCGGCCACGGTCCGCTTTATCACGACATTGCGGCGATCGCGCTCGTCCCTCACCCGATCGACCAGACCGAGCGCACCCATCGTATCGAGTGCGCGGGTGATCACCGGCTTGGTGACGTCGAGGGTGGCGGCCAAGCCACGCACCGTGTGGGGCGGCGGCACGAGATAGATATGCAGGAGGATCGACAACTGGCGCAGGGTAAGATCCCGCTCGTCGCGCTTCACCTGTTCCAGCGAAACGCGATGCCAGAGGCCGAGTGCCTGCGTTGCGGTTAGGTCTGCGGACATCCCGCCTCCAAGATTGCTTGTGTCGAGCATCTTAGGTGCGAGATCTTACCGCTTCGTTTGGCACCGCATCTTCCGCGCCCGCGACCTTACCTCGCCGCCATGTCCTTGATGACCTTGTAGAGCGCCCGGATCGCGAATGCTTCGCCGCCGACGGAGGCATGCGGCTTGTCCGCTGCAACCCAGGCATAGATATCGAAATGCACCCAGCTCTTTGCGGCCGTGACGAAGCGTTTGAGAAACAGCGCCGCGGTAATCGCACCGGCCATGCCACCGGAGGGCGCGTTCGTGATGTCGGCGGCGCGAGACCGGATGTCCTTGTCGTAGCCCATCCACAAAGGCAGTCGCCACATCGGATCCGCCTGCGATCCTGCTGCTGCCGTAAGTCTGGTGGAAAGATCCTCGTCGTCGGTGAAATAGGGGGCGAGTTCGGTGCCGAGCGCGACGCGTGCGGCACCCGTCAGCGTCGCCATGTCGATCAGCAGGTCCGGCGGGGTCTCATCCGCATAGGCAAGCGCATCGGCCAGCACGAGCCGGCCTTCCGCATCGGTGTTGTCGATCTGGACGGTGATGCCCTTGCGGCTCTTGTAGATGTCGCCGGGACGGAAGGCGTTGGACGAGATCGAGTTTTCGACGGCGGGGACAAGAACCTGAAGATCGATCGCGAGGCCTGCATCCATGATCATCAGCGCAAGACCCATGACATTGGCGGCACCGCCCATATCCTTCTTCATCAGCGCCATGTTGGCGGCGCCCTTGATGTCGAGACCGCCGGTATCGAAGCATACGCCCTTGCCGACCAGCGTGACCCGCGGATCGCCCTTCTTGCCCCAGCGCATCTCGAGGAGACGCGGCTGCGAGGCGCTGGCGCGACCGACCGTGTGGATGAGCGGGAAGTTCTGTGTCAGCAGGTCATCACCGACGATCGTGGTGACGGTTGCGCCGTAGTGCGCGCCGAGCGCCCGGAAGGCTGCGTCCAGTTCGTCCGGTCCCATCTCGTTGGTGGGGATGTTGACGAGGTCGCGCGCCAGGAACACCCCGGCGAGCTGGCGTTCGATATCGGACGGATCCGCAGAGGACCCGACGGCGAGGCGGACATCCTTCGGTTTGTCACTCTTGTAGCGGCTGAAGCAATAGCTGCCGAGACCAAATCCGAGCGCGAACTGCTCGGGCGATACGCCCTCGCCTTCAAGATGCCAATCACCTGGCGGAAGCAGCTTTGACAGCTTCCCCGCGATGAAGGGTTGCTCCGACGGGTTCTTGCCCAGTCCGAACAGCGCGCCGGCGACGCCGCCGTCCTTGCCCGGGAGCAAGGTGAATGCGCCGGCTTCGGCCTTGAAGCCTGCAGCCTTCGCCCAGTCGGTGACCGCCGCGTCGAGACGACCGTTCTCCAGATCCGCGGGCGTGACGGCGTGGACGGGCCGGGTCGTAGCGCCCTTCTGGCTGAACAATGCTGGACGGACGGTATGCTGGTATGGGGTCATGGCAACCTTCGCAAGGATCTGGAAACGTTCATTTTAACGGTCTGTTAGGGTTAACAGTTTATTCCTGTCTTTCAAATGTGTTCGCGTAGCGCCGACGACAATCGGCTGCGAGACCGGACGACGATTGAACGACGCCCCCAACGAGATCGCCATCGATGACTGCATCTGTCGCCACCCCGTCTCGCTCGTCCCGGCTGTTCGCGCTCGCGCCGCTTGCGCAGGCAACCGCAATCGTTCTTCTGGCACTGTCTGTGACGGGGTGTACCACGAGCAAGCGCGACACGCTGACGACGGGCTCGATTCCCCAGAGGATCTCCGCTGCGCCGCTGGATGGCATGAACGCAAGCGAACTCGCTGAAGCGGAACGCTCCATCGGCGCTGCTTATGTCAAGAACCCGAGCAACAAGGATATCGGCCTGCGCTACGCCAACGTTCTCGGCATGACCGGCAAGAACACCCAGGCACTCGCCGTGATGCAGCAGGTGGCGATTGCGCATCCTGCAGACCGCGATGTCCTTTCCGCCTATGGCAAGGCACAGGCAGGTGCCGGCCAGCTCGAACAGGCACTGACAACGATCAACCGCGCGCAGACGCCTGACCATCCCGACTGGCGCCTCTATTCGGCGGAAGGTGCCGTTCTCGATCAGCTCGGCCGCTCGCAGGAAGCTCGCGCGAAATATCGCCAGGCCCTGAACACACGGCCGAACGAGCCGACGGTCATGTCCAACCTCGGCATGTCCTACGTTCTCTCCGGCGATCTGAAGACTGCCGAAAGCTACATGAAGAACGCCTCGCAGCAGCCGGGTGCCGACAGCCGCGTTCGCCAGAACCTGGCGCTTGTCGTCGGTCTGCAGGGCCGCTTCGCAGAGGCAGAGGGCATTGCCCGCCGGGAACTTTCCCAGCAGCAGGCCGATGCCAACGTGACCTACCTGCGCTCCATACTCTCCCAGCAGAACTCCTGGCGCAAACTCGCCGACAGCGACAAGGGCACGACGGCGGTCAACTGATCCAGCCGGTTTCGACAATTCCAGCGAAACAGAACCGCCATTTCCATCGGGATGGCGGTTTTTGCTTTTGAGCCAATGAGGGCGGTTCTCAGGCTGCCGGTCAGAACCGGTCCGAGACCTGGATGCCGGCCGGGCCGAGGATAACGGCGACGAGGACCGGCAGGAAGAACAGGATCATCGGGACGGTCAGCTTCGGCGGAAGAGCCGCCGCCTTCTTTTCTGCATCGTTCATGCGTTCGTCACGGCCTTCCTGAGCCAGAACGCGCAGAGCCTGGGCGATCGGCGTACCATATCGTTCGGCCTGGATCAGCGCCTGCGCCACCGCCTTGACGATATCAAGCTGAGTGCGGATGCCGAGGTTTTCGAGAGCCGTGCGCCGATCCTGAAGGAAGGACAGCTCCGCCGTGGTCAACACCAGTTCTTCCGCCAGTTCAGGCGATTGGGTGCCGATCTCCTCGGCCGCCCGGCGCATGGAGGCTTCGATCGAGATCCCTGACTCGACGCAGATCAGCATCAGGTCGAGCGAATCGGGCCAGGCTCTCTTGATCGAATGCTGCCGCTTTTTCATACGGTTGGAAATATAGATGTTGGGAGCGTAGAAGCCCAGATAGCCGAACCCGATGGCCGCCAGCATGCGGATGGCAATCGGTTTGGATTCCAGATTGCCAAGCACGAAGATCCACACCGCGGCTGCTGCGAGGAAGCAGAACGGCAGGATGAAACGCGCCGCCAGGAACAAGTTGAGGGCGTTCTGGGTGCGCAGACCTGCGGCGCGCAGCTTGTTCACCGTATTGGCATCGACAAGCGCTTCGCGCAGATTGAACCGGTCGACGATGTGACTTGCAGAGCGGTTGTTCTGGGTGCGCAGCGATGCCTTCGACAGATCGTTCATTCGCGCGCGCTCACGGGCGCGGATTGCGTCGCGCTCGGTCGAAACCGCTTTCATGCGCTTGTCGAGCGTTCCCTTTTCCATGAAGGGGATCGCCAGCGTGTAGCAGGTCGCAAACACTGCGACGGCGACCAGAAGCGCAAACAACATGGCCGGATCGGTTAAAGTGGCGGCGAGATCCTTCACGTGCGGTTCTCCTCAGATCTCGAAGTTGATCATGTTGCGCATCACGAAAATTCCGATGCCCATCCAGACTGCGGAGAAGAGCATGATGATATGGCCGCGTGGGTCTGTAAAAAGGATCGATATGTAGTCCGGTGAGGTCAGATAGACGAGCGTCGACACGACGAAGGGCAATGAGCCGATGATCCACGCGGAAGCCTTGGCTTCCATCGACAGCGCCTTCACCTTGGCCTTCATCTTCTTGCGCTCGCGCAGGACGCGCGAAAGATTGCCGATCGCTTCGGAAAGATTGCCGCCAGCCTGGCTCTGGATGGCGATGACGATGGCGAAAAAGTTGACTTCCGAAAGCGGCATCGTCTGCAGCATGCGTGCGCAGGCTTCGGGGATGCTGAGGCCGATCTGCTGGGAGTCCACCACGCGCCGGAACTCGGTCTTGACCGGCTCCTGACCATCCGACGCGATCAGCCGGATGGCATCATTGAGCGGCAGTCCCGACTTGATCGAGCGAACCATGACATCCAGCGAATTGGCGAACTCGTCCAGGAACTTGGCCTGACGGCGTTTGATCAGGAAACCGACGACCCAGCGCGGAAACCCAAGGCTCGCCGCAAACGCGGCACCGGTGGCGCCAAGCAGCGGCAAGCCGGCGATCAACGTCACCAGAAAGACGAAAAGTCCGAACACGGCGCTGTAGACGTAGAAGCGTGGGACGGTGAGAGCCAGACCGGTCTGCGGCAGCCGCGCCTTCAGGCTGCGGTCGCCCATTTTCTTGTTTTTTTCCTGCTGCTGCTTTTCGAGGTCCTTGAGGCTGTCCTGGACCGACTTGCGGCGCTTGGAAAGCTCCTGGACCCGATCCCGCGATGCCTTCATGCGGGTCAGGTCGGTTTCCGCACTCTTGACCCGGCTCAACCGCGCATCGGTCTTTTTCTCGACCTCGATGCGGGAAAACAGCAGCGCATAGCAGACCGCACCGGCGGCCACGGCCGCCAGAGCGATGATCAACACAACGGTCATATCCAGTCCGAACATCCGTCGCTCCCGCGAAACCTATCTCTGATCCGCTCTCAAGATTTTACCATTTCCATCGCGTCGAGAGCTGCCGCCAGACGGCGCTCCTCGCCGAAGTAGCGTGCGCGATCCCAGAAATACGGCTTGGCAATACCGGTCGATGCGTGGCGTCCGATCAGGCGACCATTGGCATCCTCGCCTTCGATTTCGTAGCGCATCAGGTCCTGGGTGACGATCACGTCGCCTTCCATGCCGATCACCTCGGTGATCTGGGTGATGCGGCGGGAACCGTCGCGCAGACGTGCCGCCTGGATGATGATGTCGACCGATCCCGTGATGATCTCGCGAACCGTCTTTGCCGGCAGGGTGAAGCCGCCCATGGCGATCATCGATTCCATACGGCTCAGGCATTCGCGCGGCGTGTTGGAGTGGATCGTTCCCATCGAGCCGTCGTGGCCCGTGTTCATTGCCTGCAACAGGTCGAAGACTTCAGGTCCGCGCACTTCGCCGACGATGATGCGTTCCGGGCGCATACGCAGGCAGTTCTTGACGAGGTCGCGCATGGTGATCTCGCCCTCACCTTCGATGTTCGGCGGCCGGGTTTCAAGACGCACGACATGCGGCTGCTGCAATTGCAGTTCGGCCGTATCCTCGCAGGTGATGACGCGCTCGTCCTTGTCGATATAGCTCGTCAGGCAGTTCAAAAGCGTGGTCTTGCCAGAGCCGGTACCGCCGGAAATGACGACATTGCAGCGGACGCGGCCGATGATCTGCAGAACAGTTGCACCTTCAGGCGTAATCGCTCCGAACTTGACCAGCTGATCGAGCGTCAGCTTGTCCTTCTTGAACTTGCGGATGGTGAGCGCAGGGCCATCGAGCGCCAGTGGCGGCGCGATGACGTTGACGCGCGAACCGTCCGGCAGGCGGGCGTCACAGATCGGCGAACTTTCGTCGACGCGGCGGCCGACCTGGCTGACGATGCGCTGGCAGATCGACAGGAGCTGCGCGTTGTCGCGGAAGCGGATCTCCGACTCGATCGTCTTGCCGCCGACTTCGATAAAGGTCTGGCCAGCGCCGTTGACCATGATATCGGCGATGTCGTCGCGGGCCAGAAGCGGCTCCAGCGGACCATAGCCCAGCACATCGTTGCAGATGTCCTCGAGCAGTTCCTCCTGCTCGGAAATCGACATCGCGAAATTCTTGATCGTGATGATGTCGTTGACGATATCGCGGATTTCCTCGCGCGCGCTCTCGGCATCGAGCTTGGCAAGTTGCGACAGATCGATCGTATCGATAAGTGCTGAGAAAACCTGGCTCTTGGTATCGTAATACTGTTCGGTGCGGGCCTGGCGACGACGGCCGGCGGCCGGTGGCGCAAGCGGTGGCGGTGCGACGGCTTGCCGTACTCCGCCTGTATCGCGCACGGGCTCGGCCAGAATCTCCGGTGCTGTGGATTTCATGGTCGATTGCGGCGTCATGGCAGGCGGCGCAGAGACGGGCGGCATCAAGCCGACGCTCTTCCCAGAACCTTCGTTTCCGCGCTTTCCAAACATGATTCGATCCAGTCCCTAAACGTCTGACTATTTGCGGCCGAGAATTTGCATGACCTTGCCGAGACCGCCCTTTTTCGCCTTCTTCATGGCCACCCGACCGGTGACGATGTGAGCGATCTGCGAGAAGGTTTCGGCCATCGGAGATTTTGCGTCGATCTCCGAGATCATCCGACCGCTGTTTGCGGCATTGCCGAACAACTGCGCATCGAAAGGCAGGATGGCGATCGGTTCGATTTCAAGCGGCTCGACGAAATCGGCAGGCGCAATCTCCGGGCGCTTCGGCATGCCGACCTGGTTGAGGATGAGATGCGGAGCGCGGTCGTTGGGACGCAGCTTCTTCAGCGCATCGATCATGTTCTTGGTGTTGCGCAGGTTGGCAAGGTCGGGAGCCGCACAGATGACCACCTCGTCCACCGACGCGAGAACCGAACGGGTCCATTCCGACCAGCCATGCGGGATATCGAGAACAGCCACGGGCGCCGAGCGCTGCAGGACCTCGATGATCGGCTGGAAAGCCATGCTGTCGAAATCATAGGCCCGGTCGAGCAGCGAGGGGGCGGCCAGAAGCGAGAGGTGTTCGGAGCATTTGGTCAGGAGGCGATCGAGAAAAACTTCGTCGAGGCGCTCGGGTGCAAACACCGCTTCGGCAATACCCTGGGCCGGATCCTGATCGAAATCGATATTGGCGGTCCCGAACGGCAGGTCGAGATCGGCAAGAATGGTTTCGGTGGAGAACAGGCTGGAAATGCCGAATGCGCAGTTATGCGCAATGGTCGATGCACCGACGCCACCCTTGGCGCCGACAAAGGCGATCGAACGGCCCAGAGGTTCGGCTTCCGGATCGACGAAAATGGCCGAAATCGATGCCAGCATGTCCGCCATCTCGACAGGACCGACAAGATATTCCGATATGCCGTTGCGGATCAGTTCGCGATAAAGCGGGATATCGTTATAGCGCCCGATGACGATCACACGGGTCGACGGGTCGCAGACTTCCGCAAGCGGTGTCAGCTCGTGCAGCAGGTTTCTTGGCTCCGCATCGGTCTCGAGAATGACCAGATTCGGGGTTGGTGACGACGCAAACATGTTGGCGGCTGCAGCAACGCTGCCGCTTGTGACACGCAGATTGACTTTTGCCATGCGCCGGTCGCGGCCCATGCGGTCCATCATCCGCTGCATGGTGTCGCTTTCGCAAAAGGCGTGGATGGAAATGCGCGGCAGAGGCCGCAGGGCCTCCATGTCGCCGTTCCGCTCCGGCTCGGCGCCCGAGATCTCCTCCTGGCCGGAACCGCGAATTTCGTAGTTGATCGCGCTCATGGTTCTCTCCGGTTCAAGGCCGCCGTCAGTTGCCGTTGATGTTGATCGTCGTGCCGCTGCCACTGTCGCTGCTTGTCGTCTCGCCGCGGTAACTGCGGATCACACCGGCGCGCTGCGTGGCATCGATCGGCGTCATTCCGCGTGGAGCAATCAGGTCCGACGGGTTGGCGATCTGGGCGGCCAGGTTGTTTTGCGAGGCGCAGCCGAAATTGTACCAGTTGCTGTTGTTGTAGGTATCGTTCGACAGGTCTGCCGGCCATTTGCCGCACTGGCCGGTCATCGCCTTTGTCGTGACGAAGGAAAGCCGGATCGGGGCCGCATCGCCGGTCGGCGAGGCTCCATAGCTCGTCATCAGGATGCGCTGTGGCTTGATGCCGTTGGCGATCAGGGTGCGGCGAACGTCGCCGGCCAGATGCGATGCAGCACCGGCATTGTATGAGCCCTGCGGAACCTGGACCTGGATGACGCCGGCAGGCGAGGATACGAACCGCTGTGCGAAACCCTTCACCGTGTCGCGCAGTCCGATCGTCAGGCGAACGTCGCCCGATCCAATCGGAATATCCAGCGACGATTCACCCTCCGCCAGAACGATCGGATGACGGGTGCGGTAGTCGTCTGGAACCGAGCCGGTCGTCATGTTGTTGCCGCAGGAGGACAAAAGCGCGGCAAGTGCCGCAATGCCAAGGCCAGACCTGATTTGGCGACGCTTTGCAGCGGAGGCCGATGTCGATGTGATGGTCATGATCGATCCCCGCTTACTTGTAGATGAAGCCGACGGAGCCATGATACTGGCTGCCACCGCTTTTGGCCGGCTCATTGCGGCCGTAGATCTTGTTGACGCGGTTCAGGAAGAAGGAAGCCGCGTCGTTCTCAGGATTGAAGTTGTCATCCGGGCGGGCGATCTCGTTGCGGGCCACAGGCCTTACGAGATAGGGCGTCGCGATGATGACGAGTTCGGTCTCGTTGCGGATGAAGTCCTTGCTGCGGAACAGCGTACCGAAGACCGGAACCTTGGAGATGCCCGGCAGTCCAGACATCGCCTGGCGGACATTGTCCTGCACGAGGCCGGCGATGACGATCGAACCACCGGAGGGAAGCTCGACCGTGGTTGAGGCTTCGCGCTTGCGGATCGACATGTATGTGTTGCCCGGAACGCTCAGGCTTGTGCCGTTGCCCGTCGTTACGGAACCCTCATAGGTCGGCTCCGAAACATTGGTTTCGATATTCAAACTGATACGGCCAGGCGACAGAACGATCGGCTTGAAATTCAGCTCGATGCCATAGTCCACGGTGGTGATGGATCGGTTGACCGTCGTCTTGCGGGTTTCGTCGTCAACGTTGACTTCCTGCTCCGCTGGCAGTCGATACTCGCCGCCAACATAGAATTTAGCCTGCTGACCCGAAATCGCCGTCAGGCTTGGTTCGGCAAGCGTGCGCATGACGCCGGCCTGTTCCATGGCATTCATGGTTGTGGCGAGAGTGGCTGCACCAACGGAGCCAGACAATGCCCCCTGGCTTCCCAGACTGACAGCATTCCCCAGATTCGCAGGATTGAAGAAGGAAAAGCTACCCTTGTTGCCGCTGATCGAGCCGTTGAAACCGAGCTGTTTCAGGACCTGACGGCTGACTTCGGCGACGGTGACCTTGAGCGTGACCTGATCTTCGCCCTCGATAGTCAAAAGGTTGACGATCTGCGACTGCTGGCGATTTTCGGCGAAGATATCCGCATCACCGTTATTGCCCTGTGCGGTGATGTTGCGGGTGGTTGCTTCACCGCCCTTGAGGAAGGCGCGCGCGAGCTTTTCCGCCTGCGACGAATCCTGCGGCGTGCGCACCGTGCCCGACAGCACGATGTTGTCGGAGATGATCTCGACCTTGATGTCGGATTCCGGCAGGAACCGGCGAAGGTTCTGCTGCAGACCAGAGATGTCGCGTTCGATCTCGACGTCGAGGCTGACAATTTCCTCACCGTTCGGGCCGAACACGAAGATATTCGTCTGCCCGACGGTCTTCCCGAACAGGTAGATGCGGCGCGAGGTTCGCGTGACCGCATCGGCAAGCGAAGGATCTGCGACCAGGATGTCGTGCGCATCGGCCGGGAGATCGACAACCAGCGCCTTGTTCAAACCGAGTTGGACACGGCGTTTCACGCCCGGGCCGCCTTCGGTGATGCGGATAAGGTTGGCATCGGAGGCGGCGACCGCATCGCGGACCGACAGACCGACCGGCGCGTATCCGCCTGGAAAGCCCGATACCGACAGGCAGAGGGCTATCCCGGCGACCGAGGACCTACGAATTCTGGCTCTTAGCTTGCTCATGTGCCCGCCCCGTTCACTTCGTCTGCTGTGAGGCAGAACTTTTGACGATCGCCCCTGATTTGATGACCTGGACCTCTGCCTTGCCGCCGCCATGCAGCAGATAATCTGCTGCAACCGTATCGGCTTCCTGGGCATCCGCGACCGAACGGAGAGCAAGCGTCAGGCGCTCTGCCATCTGCTGCGCCACCGTGATGATCTTTGCCTGATCGGGGGTCAGTTCCAGCGTGGCGGTCGTTCCGACCACCGACTTGCTGCCATCCGGCGCCTCCTGGATCTGCTGGTCGATCGCGAGCACCCGGACGTTGTTGAGGACGTTTTCGGTGATGAAATTGCCGCTGTCCTTGTTCTCGCGCACCATGATCACGTCGACGCGGTCATTGGGGAGCACGAAGCCGCCAGCCCCGGTGGCGACGGAAATTTCGGTCGCGACAGCGCGCTTTCCGGACGGAAGCAGCGAGGACATGATGCGGCTGGAGGAGTCTGCAATCTTCTCGGCGCGGATCGGCTCGCCCTTGAAGATCGGCAGGCGCACGACGGAGCCGGCGACATCGGCGATGGCATCCGGCCGGGCGTCGCTCGTGATAAAGCCTTCGACGACGCTGCCGTTCGGCCACTCTACCCACTGGACCGACTTGTCATTGAGCCGGCTGCCGACGGGAATGTTCTCAGCCGAAACGAGAACTTTCGTCGTCGGCTCCCGCTGGATGACCGTCTCGACGAGGTCCGGGCCCTTCTGACCAGTAAGGCGCATCGCCAGCAGGCCGGCAAGACCTGCCGCTACAACTGCGACTGCGAGAATCATAAGACGAGCGGGCTTCATGAGCTTCCTCGGAGGAATACAAATCAATCCTCGAGAGCATGCGCCGGAATGGTGTAATTATGGTTAATAGGAAGCTTACGATTTGGGTTAACGCAATGTTACCCTGCCGTGCGCGTCGATTAGCTTGCGGCCAGAAGCACAAGATTGACGACGGGCGACTGCTGGAAGGTCAAGTATCCGCCGATCGCGATCGCGATACCATAGGGAATCTTGCTTTCTGTCACCAGCGAAGCCGGCAGGCGGATCCCCATTGCCATTGCTGTATTGGCGTTTGCTCTCAACAGCAGGAAGATGAGTGTAATAAATCCGCCGACGAAGGCGACGGTGACCAGAAACGAAATCAGGGCGGGCGTAAAGCCGAACCAGATTGCCGTTGCCGTCAGAAGCTTGGCATCGCCGCCACCCATCACGTTCATCACAAACAGCATGAAGCACACAGCAAACACGGCGGAAGCTGCGGCAATACTCATCCCATAGTCCGCCCATCCGAGACCGACCAGCGGTGCGAAGACGAGAAACGAAACGAGGATAGCGGCAGACAGCTTGTTCGGGATCTTCATGGTGAAAAGATCGCTGATGGCAGCGAGCGCAAGACAGAATGGAACGATCAAGGTTACAATGACAACCATTTCAAGCATCCTTTTTGCGCCGCGTCCCTCGATCTTATGTATCAAGGCCTAAAGCTGTAAAACCGCCCCTGGTGGGGCGGTCTACACATAGACATCACGGTTCTTAAGAACTTACTGCTGGTTCAGCTTGGTAGCGAGGTTCTTGAACTGGTTGTTCAGAGCGCCGCCGAGCGTGGTCGCACCGGCGATCAGGGCCACGGAAATGAGAGCTGCGATGAGGCCATACTCGATGGCGGTCGCACCAGACTCATCCTTCATAAAACGAGCAAAAATCTTGGACATGGAATCTCCTATTCCCACCTACGGTTCAGCACTTACCGACAACTGTTTTCCGCTGTTCGGATAACCCAAACTAACCCTAGACGATTGCTATCGACTTAACGAAGAACCTTTCCGAAGTGTTAACTCCCCTGATACGGCACATTGGGTAAACAACCCACCAACAGCATCATTCAAATCGAAAACTGCGTCCCCGAACATTATATTTACCTAATAAAATATCATAAACATGCGGATGAGGGATATTTGCAGCCGCATTTTTGCACGGAAATGCCGCTCTTGCTCCTGTCATCATTGGTTAACGTTTCGGAAAGCTCAGCCTCAAGATGTTTACTTAAGGCTTCATTCACCATTCCACGCCATCTTTGAGACACGACTGTTCATCGATTCAAAGGCCACCACGATGGTTGTGCGCAAAATGCTCGTTGCCTTCGCATGCCTTTGCGGCATTGCCACAAGCCTCAGCGGCCCGGCATTGGCGCAGGAAGACGGCCTTGTGCGCGTGTTCATGAACCACGCGCGGGTGCTGAAACTGGATAGGCCAGTGGCAAAGGTGATTGTTGGCAACGCGGAAGTCGCCGACGCGACCGTGGCCGACCCGACAACCATCGTCCTGACGGGCCGTGCGTTTGGAACGACCAATCTCGTCCTGCTCGATGAGGACGGCAATGCAATTGCCGACGAACGTATTCTCGTCTCCATTGACGAAGGCAATACGGTTCGCGTGTACCGTCAGACCGAGCGCTCCGTTCTCTCCTGCACGCCCAACTGCGAGCAGCATGTGGAATTCAAGAATACGGCTGGTGCAACGCCCTGACGGCCTTGATCTGACACGACGCCAGACAGAAATTGCCCAGCTGCGTCGCCCGACCTGCTCTACGTGGACACAGGTGCCTAAACTCTAATCCCATTCGGCAACGGAATATCAATATTCCCCTCCTAGTATTGCGGCTCGAATGGACCGGGGGCGGCAATGCATCAGAACGATAGGCACACTGACGGCGCTGGCGCGTCGCGCGTGCCGGCGACGCACTCTCGGCGTCCATGGCGCCGGTTCAGCCGGTCCACGGATGGTGCCGCGGCGATCGAGTTTGCGCTCCTGGCCATCCCCTATTTCGTGATCGTCTTTGCCATCATCGAAACCTTTGTTGCCTTCGCCGGCGAGCAACTGGTTGCCAATGCCGTCGACACGATGGCCCGCAAGATCAGAACAGGCAACATCACCTACGCTCTCGGCCGTCCCGGCACCGATATGGACCGGACGAAATTCCGGACCGCGTTCTGCGGCGAGATTGCGATCCTGATCAAATGCGATGCATCGGAAATCGCGACCCCGAACAAGCTCTGGCTCGACGTTCGCACCTTTACGACCTTCTCAGCGATCCCGAAGACGGTACCCCGGACGCCCGCAAACACCGCTTTCGGCGAACTGGATACGGCCTCCATCAACAATTATTCGCCCGGCGGGCCAAAGACCGTCAATATGCTGAGGGCCTATTACAAATGGGAGGTCATCACCGATCTGGTGCGGCCCTACATAACCAATGTCCGGCCAACCAACGGGACACGGCCCAACTACTTCCTGATCGTCGAAACGGCTGCATTCCAGAACGAGGACTATCCGTGATGGCGACCCCAACAACCAGGCGGGCTGCACAGACCGGATGGCTCTGCCGCTTCAGGGCATTGATCCTTGACACGAAGGGCGCGGGCGCCGTCGAGTTCGCGTTGATCGTGCCGCTTCTGATCTTTCTCTACATCACGGCATTCGAGCTGACGATTGCGCTCAGTGTCTCCAAGCGAACCGCGAGTTCCGCAAGCACGATTGCCGACATTACGACCCAGCAGGCGAGCGTGACCCCGACGTGGCTTGCCACAATGAAGGATGTGACGGGCAGCATCTTTGCGCCCTACGCGCCGCAGAACCTGAGCCTGAAGATCACCGGAGTGCAGCTGGACGCAAACAGCAATCCGACCGTTGCCTGGTCGTGGGATCAGTCTAACGGCAAGCCGTACGCGGTGGGCAGCACCGTCAACGTTCCGAGCGACATGCGCACAGCCAGCACGTTTCTGGTGCGTACAGAGCTATCGGTTACGCACAAGTTGCTGATGATCATGCCGGGACTGCTTCCACCTCAGCTCCAGACGATCACGCTCAGCCGCCAGTACTACTACCGTCAACGCGTCGGAACCAGTATCGACTGTAACGGCTGCTGACGCGGTCCTCTGCTTCCCCTTTGCCAACATGATCGCGCGACTATATGTATCGCCATCCGGGCAGGTGATTTGTGTCACTTGTCCGCACAGGCGATTTCAATTTCCGGGTGACAGATGGCACGGGCCTTCCTCTTCGTTCTCGATTCCTTCGGCGTCGGCGGCGGCCAGGATGCGCAGGCGTATAATGACCTTGGCTCCAACACGTTCGGCCATATTGCCGAATTCTGTGCCGCCGGTGCCGCGGACCGCGCCGGTCTGAGGCAGGGACCGCTCAGCCTTCCGAACATGTCCTCGCTCGGCCTGCTCGAAATCGCAAAGCTTGCCAGCGGCGACTACCCGATCGGCATGCAGCGGCCCGAACGCGTCTTCGGCCTTCACGGCGCAGCAAACGAACTGTCGCTCGGCAAGGACACGCCGTCGGGACATTGGGAAATTGCCGGCACGCCGGTCACCTTCGACTGGGGTTACTTCCCGACCGAAGGCGATGCGTTTTCGCCCGAACTCGTCGAGGCGATCTGCCGCGAAGCCGATATCCCGGGCATTCTCGGCAACTGCCATGCTTCGGGCACAGACATCATTGCAAAACTCGGAGAAGAGCATGTCCGGACGGGCAAGCCGATCTGCTATACGTCCAGCGACAGCGTCTTCCAGATCGCCGCTCACGAGACCCATTTCGGGCTGGAGCGGTTGTTGAAGCTGTGCGAGACCGTGCGGACGCTGCTCGATCCCTTGAATATCGGAAGGGTGATTGCCCGACCATTCACTGGCGAGACGCCGGAGACGTTCGAGCGAACCGGCAACCGGCGCGACTATTCAGTGCTGCCGCCGGAGCCGACATTGCTCGACCGGCTGGTTTCGGCGGGCCGAACCGTCCACGCCGTCGGCAAGATCGGTGATATCTTCGCGCACCAGGGCATCAGCCGCGTGATCAAGGCAAACGGCAACCACGCCCTGATGGATGCGACGCTCGACACGATGGCGCAAGCCGAGCAAGGCGATCTCGTCTTCACCAACTTCGTTGATTTCGACATGCTCTACGGGCATCGTCGCGACGTCGCGGGCTATGCGGCCGCGCTCGAAGAGTTCGACCGGTCTCTTCCGGAAGTGCATCGCCGCCTCCAGCCGGGCGATATGGTGATCATCACCGCCGACCACGGCTGCGATCCGACCTGGCGCGGCACCGACCACACACGCGAGCGGGTGCCGATCATGGCGTTCGGTCCCGGCATTCGCTCCCGCTCGATCGGGCTTCGGCCGACTTTCGCCGACATCGGTGAGACAGTCGCTGCCCATCTCGGCATTCCTGCCGGAAGACACGGATGGAGTTTTCTGTGACGAAGAACTTTGTGAAGGCCGAGATCCACTGCCACATCGAAGGTGCTACGCCCCCGCATCTGGCACGGACGCAAGCCCAGAAATACGGCGTGGACATCGCCCCTCTCCTCTCCGGTGACACCTATACCTGGAAGGATTTTTCCGAGTTCATCCTGAGCTACGACGCCATCGCCTCGCTGTTCCGAACGGAAGCCGACTATGCGCTGCTGACGGAGACCTATCTCTGCGAGCTTGCCGCCTGCAACACGATCTACAGCGAGATCATCGTATCGCCTGATCATGGCGACCGCATCGGGCTCGGTGCCGACGCCTATCTCGCCGGTATCTGCGATGGTATTCACGCCGCGAAGGAAAAGACCGGGATCGAGACACGCATCATCGTGACCGGCGAGCGGCATTTCGGCCCTGACAGCGTGATTGCCGCCGCGGAATACGCTGCCCGATGCTGCAACCCGCTCATCACAGGCTTCAACATGGCCGGTGAGGAACGCATGGGTCGTGTCGCGGATTATGCGCGCGCATTCGATATTGCCCGCGACGCAGGGCTGGGCCTGACGATCCATGCCGGCGAAGTCTGCGGGGCATTCAGCGTGTCCGACGCGCTCGATCTCGTGCGTCCATCGCGGATAGGCCACGGTGTACGCGCCATCGAAGATCCCGCTCTGGTCGAGCGGCTGGTCGAGCTCGGAACCGTGCTGGAAGTCTGCGCCGGTTCGAATATCGCGCTGCAGGTCTTTCCGGATTTCGAGAGCCATCCCCTGAAAGCCCTGAAGGCTGCTGGTGTGCGGGTCTGCATCAATTCCGATGACCCGCCGTTCTTCAAGACTTCGCTTGCCCGGGAATACGACATTGCGGCGGAGGTCATGGGTTTTAGCGATGCCGAAATTGATGCCATGACCCGTGTCGCGATCGAGGCGGCTTTTGTGGACGAGGCGACCCGCGGCGCGCTGCTTGCCCGGTTTGACGCTACCGCGGCACAATGACGACTTGCGCGCGCGGTCATTTTCCCGGATGAAGACACTGATAACAGAGAGGTAAAACCATGGACGGCGTGACTGTCATCGATCATCCGCTGGTGCAGCACAAGCTGACCATCATGCGCAAGAAGGAAACCTCGACGGCCGGCTTTCGGCGGCTGTTGCGCGAGATTTCCATGCTTCTCTGCTATGAAGTGACGCGCGATCTCGACCTCACCATGGAGACGATCGAGACGCCGCTGACGCAGATGCAGGCACCTGTCGTCGAAGGCAAGAAGCTCGTGTTCGTTTCCATCCTTCGCGCCGGCAACGGCCTTCTGGAAGGAATGCTCGAGCTGGTGCCATCGGCCCGTGTCTCGCATATCGGCCTCTACCGAGACCATGACACGCTGCAGCCAGTGGAATACTATTTCAAGGCGCCTGAAAATCTCGATGAGCGATTGCTGATCGTCGTTGATCCGATGCTCGCGACGGGCAATTCGGCGATCGCCGCGATCGAAAAGCTCAAGGAGCGTGGGGCAAAGAACATCCGTTTCCTCTGCCTTCTTGCAGCCCCGGAAGGTCTCAAGAATTTCCAGGACGCGCATCCCGACGTGAAGATCTATACGGCTTCGATCGACAGCCACCTCAATGAAAAGGGCTATATCATGCCCGGCCTCGGCGACGCTGGTGACCGGATGTACGGCACGAAGTAACGCAGTTCAGACTTTGCTTACCTAGATTTCATGCCAATGGCCCGCGGAGCTTTTCGCGGGCCATTTTTTCATTGTCCTTTGTTACCTTCAAGGCGAACTCGCAAAGGATGACCATGCTTCTGCGAACCCTTGTTTTCGCTGGCCTCGCAGCTCTGCTTGCAACGCAGATACCGGCGGTGATGACGCTTGTTGATCGCGTGCCGGAGCCTGCGAGCGGCACTGCGGAAACGCCGAGCTCTGCGAAGGCCCAACCCGCTTCCGTGTCCCCCGGCCGGGTGCGGCTGTCGGCCGATGGCAGAGGCCATTTCAGCGGCCAGTTCCGGATCAACGGCAAGACGGTGGAAGGGCTGGTCGACACGGGCGCATCGGCAGTCACCATCAACGAAAGCACGGCCCGCAAGCTGGGCTTCGGGGTCAACAGTCTCGATTTCCGGTATCAGATGAATACGGCGAACGGCAAGACAGACGGCGCGCGCATCATCCTCGATCGCATCGAGATCGGCAACGTCCGGGTCAGACAGGTCGATGCCTTCGTGCTGCGCGACGAAGCGCTTTCCGGCACGCTGATCGGCATGACCTTCCTGAAAAAACTGAAATCCTTCCATGTCGAAGATGGCAGCCTGACGCTGATCCCTTAGCGATTACTCGACCCGGCCCAGGATGACCGGCGGCATGACAGGGGCTTCGTCAGACACCGAATAGCAGGCGGTGACGTCGGCCGCAGCGCGCGCTGCATCGTCTTCCGTTGCCGCATGGACCATGGCGATCGGCTGCCCCCTGGAAACCTTCGTGCCAAGCGGGAGAATGGCATCGAGTCCGACACGATGGTCGATCGCGTCTCCGGCACGGCGCCTGCCGCCGCCAAGCTCCACCACTGCGATGCCGAGTGCCCGTGTTTCGCAGCTGGCGAGGAAGCCATCGGCGGGGGCGAGAACCGGGCGAATGACCGGTGCGTCGGCAAGATAGACATCCGGCCTCTCGCAGAAATCTGCCGGACCGCCCAGCGCATGGGTCATGCGAGCAAAGCGTTCGAGGGCTGCACCGGATGACAGCGCCCGTCGCGCAACCTCTTCAGCCTCTTTGATCGTCGCAACGAGATTGCTCAGAACCAGCATTTCCGCAGTTTCGGCAATCACGACGCTTTCCAGTCGAGTCCCTGCTTTCTCTCCCTTGAGGACCGCGAGACAGTTTCTGATCTCCAGCGCATTGCCGGCTGCATCGGCAAGCGGCTGGTTCATATCCGTCACCAGAGCTACAGTCTTCAAACCTGCGCCATTCGCGACATCGACCAGCGAGCGCGCCAGAAGCTCAGCCTCGTCCTTTGACCGCATGAAGGCACCGCTGCCGACTTTCACGTCGAGGACCAGAGTTTCGAGACCGGCTGCGAGCTTTTTCGAGAGGATCGAGGCTGTGATCAGAGAGACGGCTTCGACCGTCGCCGTGACATCGCGGATCGCGTAGAGCCTGCGATCGGCCGGTGCCAGTTCCTGTGTCTGGCCGACGATGGCGCAACCGATATCCCTGACGACGGCACGCAGGCGCGTTTCGTCCGGCATCACGTCGTAACCGGGTATGGCCTCAAGCTTGTCGAGCGTGCCGCCGGTATGGCCAAGGCCGCGACCGGAGATCATCGGAACGGCGAGGCCGCAGGCGGCCGCAAGCGGTGCAAGCATCAGCGAGACATTGTCGCCGACGCCACCGGTCGAATGCTTGTCGGCGACCGGTCGCCCGGCATCCGACCATTGCAGCACACGACCGGAATCGCGCATCGCCAGCGTCAGCGCGATCGTTTCGTCCCGCGACATGCCCTTGAAAAAGACGGCCATGGCGAAGGCTGCAACCTGCCCTTCGGAGATCGTCTCATCCGTCATCGCCGCGATGAAGGCGGCTATGTCATTCGAGGACAGAACCTCGCCATCGCGTTTGCGACGGATGATCTCCTGCGGGATCATGGCGCCTAGTAGCCGGTGGAAGCGCGGGATGCGGGTGCGCCGCTCAACACGCCCAGGATATCGTCGAGAAGGCTGGACGCGCCAAAGCGGAATGTCGATGGCATGAGCCAGTTCGGGCCCATGGTCGATTCGGCAAGCCGGAGGTACAGATCCGCATCCGCGACTGTGCTGATGCCACCGGCGGGCTTAAAGCCGATGCGCTTCTTGGAGGCGCGGATGGCCCGCAGCATGCTGTCTGCCGCTTCCAGTGTGGCGTTGACGGACACCTTGCCTGTAGAAGTCTTGATGAAATCGGCACCGGCAGCGATTGCGAGTTCCGAGCCGCGGCCCACGAGCGATGCGTCCTTCAGTTCTCCTGTCTCGAGAATGACCTTGAGGCAGGACTGCGGGCAGGCTGCGCGAACGGCCTCGACCATGTCGGTCACCGCCTGCTCATCCCCCGCCATCAGCTTGCGATAGGGAATGACCAGATCGATCTCGTCGGCGCCATCTTCCACCGCCTTCCGGGTCTCTTCGACCACGGAGGCGACCGGCAGGTCACCGCCTGGAAAATTCACCACCGTGGCAATACGGACCTTGTGACCGTGCCCCAGGATCCCGCGCGCATGGGCGACGAAACGCGGCCAGATGCAGATTGCGGCCGCGGCCCCATACGGGGTCTGCGCCCGCGCGCACAATGTCTCGATCGCGGCATCGTCGCAGTCGTCGCGCAGGTTCGTAAGGTCAAGAAGCGAGAGCGCAAAGGATGCTGCTTCGCGTGGACTATGCAGTTCCATGATCTGCCTCCCTTAAAGAGCGGACATATTTATCGTTGAAAGGATTATATGCAAGCCGTCGGGACCCGGGAGGTCGCCGGCGGACATATATCCGGGTGGATTGAAACGGAAATCAGGCCAGCATTTCCTTGAGGATCGCAGCCAGTCGCTGACCGCCGACCGGTGCCATATCCTTGGTTTCATCGTGGCTGAGTTCGGCGCCCGTCATGCCGGCACCGAAATTCGTGATCACGGAGGCTGCTGCGACTTTCATCCCGAAATAGCGGGCGAGGATGACTTCCGGCACGGTGGACATGCCAACGGCATCGGCGCCGAGCGTTCGTGCCATGCGAATTTCCGCGGGCGTTTCGAAGCTCGGGCCTGAGAACCACATGTAAACGCCGGAAAACAGCGGAATTCCGGCTCGTATCGACGCATTGCGCATATCGAGCGTCAGGCCGGAATCATAGGCCGAGGTCATGCCGACGAATCGCTGGTCGCCGCGTTCGCCGATCAACGGGTTTATGCCGGAATAGTTGATGTGATCGGAAATCTGCATGACCGAACCCGGCGGCATGTCTTCCCGGAGCGAGCCTGCGGAATTGGTGAGGATCATGGTCTGGACACCGAGACCGCGCATCACCTCGATCGGGAAGCGCATCGCCTTGGCATCGCCGTGCTCGTAATAATGCGCACGGCCGGACAGCATGATCACAGGTTCTTCGCCGAGGTAACCGGCGACCAGTTCACCGGCATGGCCTGTGACGCCGCTGACGGGGAAGCCCTCCAGCATCGTATAGGGAATGCGGACCTGATCGCGCACTTCCTCCACAAGCGTTCCAAGGCCGGAGCCCAGCACGATCGCATGGCGCGGAATGAGGCCGTCCAGCCGGTCGACGAGCAGATCGATGACGTCTCTCATCCGATAAGATCCGTCTCAAAGGCGTAGGGCAGAAGTTCTGCCATAGTCACGGTCTTCTGCACGCCGGCGTCATCGCAGAGATAGATAAGCGTATCGGCGGAGGCGAATTCGGAGATCTTCTGGCGACAGCCGCCGCAGGGCGTGCAGAGCGGAAGCTTTTCGGCAATGACTGCAAGCTCCCTCACCTTCTTGCCGCCGCCCATGATCATGGCGCCGATTGCCGTCGGTTCGGCACACCAGCCTTGAGGGAAGGACAGGTTCTCGATATTGGCGCCGAGATAGACCTTGCCGTCATCGGCAAGGATGGCGGCACCGACCGGGAACTTGGAATAGGGCGCATGCGCTTTCGACATGGCATCGCGGGCAGCTTCGAACAGGTCGTGTGGCGAAAATTCGGACATCGCGATTAGCGCTCCTTGGTATAGGGGACACCGCCGGCCTTGGGCGGGCGGGCAATGCCGATAAAGCCGGCGAGTAGCACGCAGGTGAGGATATAGGGCAGCGCCTGGAAAATCTGCACCGGAACCTCGCCGATCATCGGAAGCGACTTGCCCTGCATGAAATTCGCGAAGGCATCGAGGAAGCCGAACAGCAGGCATGCGAACATGACCGGCACCGGTTTCCACTTGGCGAAGATGAGTGCTGCAAGCGCGATGTAACCCTTGCCGGCCGACATGTTGTTGATGAAGGCCGCCGACTGCGCGATCGCCAGATAAGTACCGGCAAAGCCTGCGAGAAAGCCGGTGACGATCAACGCCCTGTAGCGAAGCCAGCTGACCGAGATGCCCGCCGTATCGACCGCACCGGGATTTTCGCCGACCGCGCGAAGACGAAGGCCGAAGCGCGTGCGGTAGAGGATCCACCACGACAACGGCACCATTAGGAAGGCGATGTAGGTGAGGATATTGTGGCCGGAGATCACGTTGGCATAAAGCGGTCCGATGATCGGCACCTCACGCATCATGTCTGCGCCGGGAAGGGTGATGCTGGAGAAGCGGCCGGATGCAGGAACCTGTCCCGTGCGTCCGCCCTGGCTGAACCAGGCCTGGCCAAGCACGATGGTGAGGCCCGCCGCGATGAAGTTCAGCGCCACGCCGGACACGATCTGGTTGCCGCGGTTGGTGATCGAGGCAAAGCCGTGCAGCATGGAGAACAGGATGGCGGTGACGATGCCAGCACCTAGTCCGGCCCAGGCATTGCCGGTGTAATAGGCGACGCAGGCCGAGGCGAATGCCGATACCAGCATCTTGCCTTCAAGCCCGATGTCGAAAATACCGGCGCGCTCGGAAAACAGGCCAGCGAGTGCGGTAAACAGCAGCGGGATCGACAGGCGGATCGCGGAACCGAGAATGCTGATGAAAACTTCGAAATAATCCATGCGCCTATCTCCCCCCTGCCGGCGATCGGGCAAATTGCTGGTAGGCACGCACGATGGCCGGCCGAAGCATATATTCGAGCGCACCGGCAAACAGGATGACCATGCCCTGGATGACGACGATCATGTCGCGGGTGATCGCGGGCATGTCGAACGAAAGCTCGGCACCGCCTTGATATAGGATGCCGAACAGCAGTGCCGAAAGAACGATGCCGGCCGGGTGGTTGCGTCCCATCAGGGATACCGCGATGCCGACGAAGCCGGCGCCACCGACGAATTCGATCTGCAGACGGGCGGATGCTCCCATGACGGGGTTCAGCGCCATCATGCCGGCAAGGCCGCCAGAAATCAGCATCGTGATCATGACGATCTTCGAATATCCGATACCGGCATAGCTTGCGGCAGAGGGGCTGATGCCGAGCGTGCGCATTTCATAGCCGAGCTTGGTACGCCAGATCAGGACCCAGACGAGGAAGCACATGATGAGTGCGATCAGGAACGAGAAGTTGAGCGGAGCAGCGCCGAGCTTGCCGCCGAACATCGCGATCAGCCAATCAAGCTTCGGCAACTGGCCGCCCGGCAGAAAGGTGCGGCTTTCCGGCGCCATCTTGCCGGGCACGATCAGCATGTGGACCAGCACGTAGTTCATCAGCGACGAGACGATGAAATTGAACATGATCGTGGTGATGACGATGTGGCTGCCGCGCTTGGCCTGTAGCCAGGCAGGGATGGCGGCGCAGGCGGCACCGAAGAGTGCTGCCCCGATGACCGCAAACGGCATCGTCACATACCAGGGAACATAGGCATCGAGCGAGAGCGCCACCAGCGCAGCACCAAGACCACCTAGATACGCTTGGCCTTCCGAGCCGATGTTGAACAGGCCGGAATGGATCGCGACTGCGACCGAAAGACCGGTGAAGATGAAGCTCGTTGTATAAAACAGGGTGAAGCCGATGCCTTCGCCGCGGCCGAGTGCACCGACCAGAAGCAGCTGCAGCGCTTCGAACGGGTTTTCGCCGATCGCCCACACCACGATGCCGGAAAAGAAGAACGCGAGCGCGAGGTTGACCAGCGGGATGACGCCGTAATTGATCCAGCCAGGCAAGGGCACGGATGCGGTACTCATGCGCCCTCTCCCTTCCAGTCGTTTGCAGGGAGAAGCCCAGGCATTGTAAACTCCAAAAATATCATTCCAGGCCTGATCATGCTGCGATCCCGGCCATCATCAGGCCCAGTGTCTGCTCAGCGGCTTCGCCCGACTTTTCGCCGACGACCTTGCCGGCGAACATGACGAGGATACGGTCCGACAGGGAGCGGATCTCGTCGAGTTCGACCGAGACCAGAAGCACGGCCTTGCCGGCATCGCGCGTATCGATGATGCGCTTGTGGATGAATTCGATCGCGCCGATATCGACGCCGCGGGTGGGCTGGCCGATGATAAGCACGTCCGGATCGCGTTCGATCTCGCGGGCAACGACGATCTTCTGCTGGTTGCCGCCGGAGAAGTTGGCGGTCTTCAGCCGCGCATTCGGGGGGCGGATGTCGTATTTGACGATCTGTTCCTCGGCCTGCTTGCGGATCGCGTCGAGGTCGAGCATCGCCCCGCCATAGCGGCGGTCGCGATGATAGCCGAGGATGGAGTTCTCATATTCCTCGAATTTGAGGACGAGGCCCATGTGATGGCGGTCTTCCGGAATGTGCGCGAGGCCAAGCGCGCGCAACATGGCGGGATCTGAACCGGCAATCGACTGGCCGTTGACGATGATTTCGCCTGATGACGGCTTGCGGATGCCGGCGATAGCCTCCAGCAGTTCCGACTGGCCATTTCCGGCAACACCGGCAATGCCGACGATTTCGCCGGCACGGACCTCGAACGACACGTCGTCGACCATGGTCACGCCGCGGCTGTCCTTGACGGTGAGGTTCTTGACCGACAACAGAACCCTGCCTGGATCGGCCTCGCCCTTTTCGACACGCAACAGAACCCGGCGACCGACCATCAGTTCGGCGAGTTCTTCCACCGTCGTCTCAGCAGTCTTGCGGGTGGCGACGATCTCGCCGCGGCGCATGACGGAGACCGTATCAGTGATCGCCATGATCTCGCGCAGCTTGTGGGTGATGAGAATGATCGTCTTGCCCTGGTCGCGCAGCACGCGCAGGACCTTGAACAGGTGGTCAGCCTCGGGCGGCGTCAACACGCCGGTCGGCTCGTCGAGAATAAGGATCTCAGCGCCGCGATAGAGTGCCTTCAGGATTTCGACGCGCTGCTGGCGTCCGACCGGCAATTCCTCGATGACCGCATCGGGATCGACGTCGAGGCCGTAATCGTCCTCCAGACGCTTCAACTCCTTGCGGGCGCTGGCCACGCCCCGGCGCAGCAGCTGGCCGCCCTCGGCACCCAGCATGATATTTTCGAGCACGGTGAAATTTTCGACCAGCATGAAGTGCTGGTGCACCATGCCGATGCCCGACGAGATCGCGGCCTGGCTGTCGCGGATCGTCACCGGCTTGCCGGAAATGCGGATCTCGCCCTCATCAGCCTGATAGAATCCGTAGAGGATCGACATCAGCGTCGACTTGCCGGCACCGTTTTCTCCGATAATGCCGTGGATCGAGCCTTTGGCAACCGTGAGGTTGATGTTCTTGTTCGCGTGCACAGCGCCAAACTTCTTGTCGATCCCGACAAGTTCGATCGCCGGCTCTTTCGCAGGTTCGAAGCTCAATGATCCGCCCTTCCACTGGATATACAAAAAGGGCGCATGACGACATCGATCGCCATGCGCCCTTTGATGGTTACCTGCTTACATCGGGCAGGCGTTGTCCGACATGTAGTCGTGAACCTTGACTGTGCCGGCAATGATGTCAGCCTTAGCCTTGTCGACGGCTGCCTGCATTTCAGGGGTGATCAGCGACTTGTTGCTTTCGTCGATCGCAGCCGAAACGCCGTCTTCCTTGACGCCGAGCGACTGGATGCCGGCCGTGAACTTGTCGTCCTTCAGATCCTTGTAGGCATTGTAGACAGCCAGATCGACGCGCTTGACCATCGAGGTCAGGACCGAACCCGGATGAAGGTGGTTCTGGTTGCTGTCGACGCCGATCGAGAACTTCTTGTTGTCGGCCGCCGTCTGAAGCACGCCAAGACCGGTCGCACCTGCTGCCGCGTAAACGACGTCGGCACCCTGATCGATCTGGTTCTTGGTGAGCTCGCCACCGCGAACCGGGTCGTTCCAGGCCGCGCCGGTCGTGCCGGTCATGTTCTGGAACACCTGCGCATCAGGCTTTGCTGCCTTGACGCCCTGGGCATAGCCGCAACCGAACTTGCGGATCAGCGGAATATCCATGCCGCCGATGAAGCCGACCTTGCCGGTCTTCGAGGCGAGGCCTGCGAGAACGCCGACGAGATACGATCCTTCCTCTTCCTTATAGAGAACGGAACGCACGTTCTTCAGGTCAACGACGGAATCGACGATGACGAACTTGGTGTCCGGGAATTCCGCAGCAACCTTCTCCATCGCCGATGTCCAGGCGAAGGAAACGGCGACGACCGGGTTATATCCGCGGCTTGCGAAGTTGCGGATAGCCTGCTCGCCCTGCGTATCGTCCTTCGGCTCGAAGTCGCGATAGTCGGTGCCGGTTTCCTTTTTGAACTGCTCGGCGCCGGCATAGGCTGCTTCGTTGAACGATTTGTCGAACTTGCCGCCGGTGCCATAGACGAGCGCCGGCTTGACTTCAGCGGCGATCGCTGTCGACGACAGCGCGGCCACGGCGACGAGGCTCAAAAGTGTTTTTTTCATCATTCAGCCCTGTTTTTTTAAGTTAGGTCCTCCCGCAGCGCCTCACAAAGGTATCGCTCACGGTCACCTGCCCCCCTCTTCGAAGGCTTGGCTGTCGAATACTCTTGCATGGGTGTTGGAAAATTTCACGAGATTTTTTTCGTTTGGTAAAAAACCACAGGCAGGTCGCAACCCTGCTCAAGGCTTCACCAAATTCGCGCCGGCGTCGCTCAAATCCATAGCGGCCTGGGATGATTTTAGGCAGCCAGCCCGGCTAGGCGACAGGACAGCTCACCCCTGTTCCGCGCAAGCCGCAATAGCCGCCGGGGTTCTTCGCCAGATACTGCTGATGGCACTCCTCGGCGTAGTAGTACTTGCCAATCGGCGCGATCTCGGTCGTGATCGAGACGTCACGCCCCGCAGCAGTCAATGCAGCCTGAAACGCGGCAAGCGCCTTGGCGGCCGCAACCACCTGCTCTGCCGACGTGGTATAGAGCGCGGACCGATAGGTCGTGCCGATATCATTGCCCTGCCGCATCCCTTGCGTCGGATCGTGCTCCTCGAAAAACAGCTTCAGAAGCTGACGGTAGGAGACGATCTCCGGATCGAACACGACTTTCACGATTTCCGCGTGACCGGTCAGCCCGGTTGTTGTCTCGTGATAGGTCGGGTTCGGGGTCAAGCCGCCCGCGAAGCCGACCGAGGTGACATGAACGCCCGGGACTTGCCAGAACAGCCGCTCGGCGCCCCAGAAGCAACCCATGCCGAAATACGCCACATCCAGACCTTCCGGATAGGGTTCCTTCAGCGCGCGGCCGTTGACGAAATGATGGTCCGACGTTGCGACCGGTGTCTCTCTGCCGGGCAGGGCCTTTTCAACCGATGGCATGACAGTTTTCTTGCTGAACATATCGATCAAGAACATTTCAACCTCCCGAGTGAGGCGCGCCTCGCCTGCCTCTTGCCCTACCTAGCAGAAAAACGCCCGAACGGCGCGGGTTTCCTGTATCCGACCATCCAGAAAAACAGTGCCAGCCCGAGAAAGATCGCAAAGGCCGGCTGCGCCAGAACCGGGGCCACATAGGGACGCCAGATATCCGAGCCGACATAGGAATTGGCGGAAATCTCCGCCATCGTCAGGCCTTCGGGATCGAAGTTCAGCCAGGCATTGCCGAGGCTTGTCATGACGACCGAGGAGGAGGAAACCGAATTGACCGAGTCCATCGTGCCGGCGACGACGGCTGCGATGAGCGCCGCGAGGCTCAAAGCCCGCATCAGAAACCTTACCGTCCTCATCGCAGGCTCCCCTGATGGCACTCAATCGCTGCAGGAAGCAAAATAGTGGCAAGCCTGATCCGTGACAACGCATGACATAAGATTTGTGCAACTGGCGCAAATCGTCCAGATTCCGGTTGATCCTTGCAAATTCATTGGTATATATCGCGCCGACCGCTGCTTCGCCCAAGGCTTGCGTCGGTTTTAAGGACAGGTGGCCGAGTGGTTGAAGGCGCACGCCTGGAAAGTGTGTATACGTGAGAGCGTATCGCGGGTTCGAATCCCGCTCTGTCCGCCATCACTTCCCAACCCAATCTTCAGACTTCCCCGTTGAATATCCCGAGCGCTAGTCGATCTGGCTGCGGTGTTCCAGATACCATTCGACGAAAGCGCCGACGCCCTCGTTGAGGCCGATCTCGGGTTTGCGGCCGGTCAGTGCGAGCAGCAGGTCGGGGCTTGCGAAAGTGCGGGGGACGTCGCCCTGCTGCATCGGCAGCATTTTCCGCTTGGCCGGCTTGCCCATGATCTTCTCGATCGTTTCGACGAAATCCATCAGACCGGCAGGCTGACCACCGCCGATATTGACGATGCGGAACGGACCCTGATGCGACAGCGTGTCGATACCGGCGACGCGGTTGTCTTCAGACGGAATGATCGACGCGAGATCCACGATCGAATCGACGAGGTCGTCGATATAGGTGAAATCGCGGCTCATCTTGCCTTCGCCGTAAATCTCGATTTCCTGATCCTCGATCATCGCCTTGACGAATTTGAACAGGGCCATGTCCGGCCGGCCCCAGGGGCCGTAGACGGTGAAAAAGCGGAAGGCCGTGGTCGGGATCTTGTAGAGATGGGCGTAGCTATGGGCCATCGCCTCCATTGCCTTCTTGCTGGCCGCATAGAAGGTGAGTGGCTCGTCGGCCTTGTCGGTTTCGCGGAAGGGAATATCCGGATTGGCACCGTAGACCGAGGAGGTCGAGGCCAGCAGAAGGTGGCCGACATTGGCTTCGCGGGCCGCTTCGAGCACGTTCCACGAGCCGATCAGATTGCTATCGAGATAGGCCTTGGGGTTTTCGAGACTATAGCGGACGCCCGCCTGGGCTGCGAGATGGACGATCACGTCAGGTTTGAATTCGCGGGTTGCCGCCTGCAGCGTTTCCCGGTCTTCCAGCATCGCCTCGACGGGGCGGAAGGAGGGAAACTGCACGAGGCCGGCGACGCGGGCTTCCTTGAGCTTGAGGCTGTAATAGGGCGTCATTCCATCGAAGCCGAGAACCTCGTGACCATCCTGGAGCAGACGCCGCGCCAGATGGAAGCCGATAAATCCCGCCGTGCCAGTGATGAAATACCGCATCAATCGTCCCGCAATTGCTTTGCGTAACGTCATAACCGCTTGATGCGGCTATGGACAGACCAATTAGTGGAACAGCCGCAGCCTTGCCGGCGGCGTTCCCTGACGGCCATTCTTGCGATCCACCGCAAACTGGATGAGATCCATGGAGGCCTGATCGGTCAGGGGCTTCGCCATAACGCCCACAACGCCTGAAACTCCGGATGCGACAAGACCCGGATTGCCCGTGATCATAATGACGATGATGCCGAATTCGGCAAGCGTCTTGGCGATTTCAGGACCCGTCTCCCCATCCGCCAGCCTGACATCCACGAAAGCGATGTCGGTCTCTCGGGTGTAGTTCAAGGCGACGGTCATGTCGGGTGCAATGCCCACGACGTCGTGCCCGCTGCGATGGACGGCATCCTCGATGTCCATGGCGACAAGCAAGCTGTCTTCGACAATCAGAAATCGGTATTCCACATCAAATTCCTCTGCGCGTTGAAGGAAAACATAGGCGGAAGCGCGGCAGAGGCAAGCCCTGCTCCACATCCGCCGATGCCAAGAGCGCCGCACAACGTTACATCCGGTTACGAAAGGTGACAACCGCTCCGGAACGAGTTTGCGAGTTCTACCGTTGTTAGGCCCGAGCGTATAGAAAAAGGAGAACCACCATGAAGAAGCTGACATTTGCTTCCTGCATCATCCTCGCGACAGCCTTTACCGGCCAAGCCTTTGCACAGCAGGGTACTGTTACAGGCGCCGCAGGCGGCGCGGTCACCGGCGCGATCGTTGGCGGCCCGGTTGGCGCTGCAGTTGGTGGCGTTATCGGCGCCGTTGCCGGGACAGCAATCGACCCACCACCGCGCGAAGTCGTGACCTACGTCCAGGAACAGCCGCTGCCTACCACCGCCTACCGGGTCGAGCAGCCGATCGCCGTCGGCAAGCGGATCCCGCAGACCGTCGTCGTGACCCCTGTGCCAAGCAATCCGAAATACGCGTACACGGTCGTCAACAACCAGCGCGTCATCGTTGATCCGGAAACCAACACCGTGGTTCAGGTGATCGAGCAGTAAGTTCGGTCTGACATCACCAGACCGACAAGGCCCGGCGAGCTTCCTCGTCGGGCCTTATTGATTGCGGAAATGACTAGACGACGACCTTTTGGTCGACCCGGTCTTCCTGACCGAAGAATTTGAGATAGCGCTCGACTTCCGACGGTTCGCCGGTAGCCTTGCGGGGATTGTCGGAAAGCTTGACGGCGGGGCGGCCATTCGCTTCGGTCACCTTGCAGACGACCGAGATCGGCTTGAGACCGGCGATTTCCTGTGGCGCACAATCGGCAAAATCATTGGTGAGGTTTGTCCCCCAGCCGAAGCTCATGCGTGCCCGTCCCTCGAAATGGCGATAGGTATCGACGATTGCTTCGACATCCAGACCGTCCGAAAAGATCAGCAGCTTTTCTCTCGGATCACGCCCCATCTTGTTCCACCAGGCGATGATCTTTTCGCCGCCTTCGATCGGCGGCGCGCTGTCGGGACGGAAACCGGTCCAGTCGGCAACCCAGTCCGGAGCGTCGCGCAGGAAGGCGGCCGTGCCGAACGCATCGGGAAGCACGATCAAGAGGTTGCCGTGATAAAGTCGGTTCCAGTCTTTCAGCACCTGATAGGGTGCCTGACGCAGGTCCTCGTCGGTCTCCGCCAAGGCTGCGGCCACCATGGGAAGTTCGTGCGCGTTGGTGCCGACGGCTTCGAGATCGGAATCCATTGCCAGGAGCACGTTGCTCGTCCCGGTAAAGGCACCGCCGATGCCTTCCTTCAGGGCCTCGACACACCAGCGCTGCCACATGAAGCTGTGGCGGCGGCGGGTGCCGAAATCGGAGATACGAAGACCGGGAAGCGTGCGCAGACGCTCGACCTTCTCCCACATCTTGGCCTTCGCACGGGCATAGAGCACATCGAGGGTGAAATAGCCGAGCGTCCGCATGGCGGAGCGGGACCGCATTTCGTTGATGATCGCCAATGCGGGGATTTCCCACATCGTCGTCTCCATCCACTTGCCGTGGAAGGTCAGCTCGTATTGGCCGTTATGCTTGGAAAGTTCGTATTCCGGCAGTTTAAAGGTCGACAGCCAGGTCAGGAATTCCGGCTCGAAAATCTGCTTCTTGCCGTAGAAGGTGTTACCGGTGAGCCAGATCATTTCCTTCTTGGAAAGACCGACAGTGCGGGCATGGTCGAGCTGCTCGCGCAAGGCAGCCTCGTCGATTTCCTCGGCGAGTTTGACGCTCGTCGTCCGGTTGATGACCGAAAAAGTCGCGTTGACGTCCGGATAAAGTTTCCAGATCATCTGCAACATCAGCAGCTTGTAAAAATCGGTGTCGATCAGACTGCGTATGATCGGGTCGAGCTTCCAGGTGTGGTTATAAACCCTGGTCGCAATATCAGTCTTCGTCATGCCTGCCCCTGCCCGGCCAGACGGCCGGCTCCACCACATCGGCGTCTCGCGAGATTTCGAAACCCTGCGCCAATCCCGGGCAAAGTCTTATCGGCAAATGACTTGGCAAGTCCAGAACGCAATTCGGCCGCGTGATCGCGGCCGAACGAGACGGGCCAATCATGGATTTCCAGAGGGACGATCATTGGTTGTCGGGGCCTGCGGCTGGGTGACCGGTGCGTTGCTGGGTGCTGCGCCGGTGGAGTTGCCAGGTGTCGTGCTACCAGCCGGTGGCGTGGCGGTCTGCTCCGTCGGAGCATCTGTCGATTCGCCCCACCACTCGGCGCCGCTCCAGGCGACGACCGCAAGAACGAGACCGCAAACCAGCACGATCAGCATCGGCTTGCCGTAGGAACCCTGCCGCGCTTCGGTCGCAGTTTCCTGAACCGGTGCGCCGTTCGGGTTGGAACTTGTGCCGCGCGAAACGTTCGGTGTGGGTTTGTCGGCATCGAAACGGGTGTTCATGATCACTCCTCCATTGCCGGCATCATCGTCGTCACGCCGGTCCATGCCAGCTAAACCGCGGGTTGGTGCGAATGGTTCCGTTGAGGCCCCGCGGGATTGGGAACAGGGGCTAATAGCCGGCTGTGCGGTCCACGACGTGCTGCAGTGCCTCACCGGCTTCGAACCGCTGCATCTGCACCTCGGCATTGCGAAACAGCGCGCGGATATCCGATGCGGAGGCTGCGTGCGGCGTCACGATGACGTTGTCCATGGACCAGAAAGGGCTCTCCTTCGACAACGGCTCCTGTTCGAAGACATCCAGCGACGCTCCACCCAGCATGCCACTCTCGAGCGCCGACACGAGATCGGCCTCGACCTGGCTGCCGCCGCGGCCGGCGTTGATGAAGACCGGTTTGCCAAGAGCGCCGCCTTGACGGAGTTTCGCAAACAGCGACGAATCGAACAGGCCGCGGGTCTCCGGCGTCAGCGGCAGGAGGCCGACGAGGATATCGGTTCGACCGAGAAATGCATTTAGACCATCGGCATCGAACGTCTCGACGCCCTCGATCACCTTGGCACTGCGCGACCAGCCGACGACGTTGAAGTCCATGACCTTGAGCTTGGCGACGGAATCGAGACCGAGCTTGCCAAGACCCATCACGCCGACCGTCAGGTCCTTTGCCTCCGGCTGGGCCAGTTCGCGCCACTCGCTGCGACGCTGCTGGGCAAGATAGGTCGGCATCTGTCGCAGATGGCTCAGCGCCTGCAAGACAACCCATTCGCTCATGCGTGTCGTCAGGCTCTGATCGACGAAGCGGACGATCGGGCGATCCGGCAGTCCGGGTGTGGCGAGGATGGAATCGACGCCGGCGCCGCCGGAAAAGAGCACGTCGAGGTTCGGCGCGCGCTGGAAGAGATCGACATCCGGCTTCCACATGACCGCATAGCGCGCCTGTGACAGATCCGCCGACTTGTCTGCAGCATGCAGGACGGTTCGCCCAGGGAACGCTCCCTCGAGGGCCGCGTGCATTTCACGCTGCTCGAACTTCAGATCGATGACGACCGCGCCTTTTTCGGACATGACTTATTCCCGGAGTTTGAGATTACTGGTTGATGGCGCCGGCTTCGACGGCTTCCAGGTTGAAGGCGGCGGCCATCAGGGCGCGCGTATAATCCTCGCGGGGCGCCCGGAAAATCTGATCGGCCGGGCCCTCTTCGACCACTTTGCCGAGCCGCATGACGATGACGTGGTTGGCGAGCGCCTTTACCACCTTCAGGTCATGGCTGATGAAGAGGTAGGCGAGGTTGTGCTTTTTCTGCAGGTCGCGCAGGAGATCAACGACCTGCGCCTGCACGGTCATGTCGAGCGCCGATGTGGGTTCGTCGAGCATGACGAAGCGTGGCTTCAGCACCATGGCGCGGGCAATCGCGATACGCTGCCGCTGGCCGCCGGAGAATTCATGCGGGTAACGCCAGCGCGTGGCCGGATCGAGCCCGACTTCGCCAAGCGCCCAGACGACGCGGGCATCCCGCTCATCGGCCGAAAGCTGGCTCTCATGGACCTTGAGACCTTCGGCAATGATTTCGCCGACCGGCATGCGCGGGCTAAGCGAACCGAACGGATCCTGAAACACGACCTGCAGCCTGTCGCGGAACGGGCGCATCTGCTTGAAGGAATAGTTGCCGATATCGTTGCCGATGAAGACGATGCGGCCTTCCGACGAAATCAGCCGTGCGAGCGCCAGGCCCAGCGTCGTCTTGCCGGACCCGGATTCGCCGACGACGCCTAGCGTTTCCCCGGCGCGCAGCGTCAGGTCGACGCCGTCGACCGCCTTGACGTGATCGACAACCCTGCGCAGGAAGCCGGCCTTGACCGGGAACCATACACGGATGTCCTTGCCTTCCATTACGACAGGGCTCTTGGGATCAACGACCGGCGGTTCGCCGCGCGGTTCGGACGCCAGGAGGTGCTGGGTATAAGGGTGCTGCGGCTTGGTAAAGACGTCCTCGACGCTGCCGGCCTCGACAATCTTGCCCTTGGTCATGACGCAGACGCGATCGGCGAATTTGCGGACGATGCCGAGATCGTGGGTGATGAACAGCATCGACATGCCGTGCTCGCCCTTCAGCGCGCGCAACAGATCGAGGATCTGTGCCTGCACCGTGACGTCGAGCGCCGTGGTCGGTTCGTCGGCGATCAAGAGTTTCGGCCGGTTGGCAAGCGCCATGGCGATCATCACGCGCTGGCGCTGGCCGCCCGAAAGCTCGTGCGGATAGGCCTGTAGGCGCTTTTCCGGATCGCGGATACCGACCTGGTTCAGCAGTTCCAACGTACGATCCCGCGCCGTCTGGCCGGAGACGCCCTGATGCAGGTCGAGGATCTCGCCGATCTGCTTCTCGATCGTGTGAAGCGGATTGAGCGAGGTCATCGGCTCTTGAAAGATCATCGTGATGTCGTTGCCGCGCACTCGGCGCAGGTCCGGCTCCGATGCCTGGAGGAGATCGCGGCCATCAAACAGGATCTCGCCGGAAGGATGGCTTGCCGCCGGATATGACAGGAGCTTGAGGATGGAATTGGCGGTTACCGACTTGCCGGATCCGGACTCGCCGACAAGCGCCAGAACCTCGCCGGGGTTTATGTCGAACGACACCTTATCGACGGCAAGCGTCGTTGCGCCGCCTTGGTGAAAGGCGACGGAGAGATCGCGAACGGAAAGAAGCGGTTCGGTCATGGTTTCACCCAAACGTCTTTCTCGGATCGAAGGCATCGCGCACCGCCTCGCCGATGAAGATCAGCAGCGACATCATGATCGACATCGTGAAGAAGGCCGTGAGGCCGAGCCATGGCGCCTGAAGGTTGTTCTTGCCCTGGGCGATCATTTCACCGAGCGACGGCGATCCGGCCGGCATGCCGAGGCCCAGAAAATCGAGCGAGGTCAGTGTCGCAATCGAGCCCGACAGGATGAAGGGAAGGAAGGTCAGGGTTGCGACCATCGCGTTCGGCAAAAGGTGCCGATACATGATCGTGGCATTGCCGACCCCCAGGGCGCGGGCGGCCCGCACATATTCGAAATTGCGGGCGCGCAGGAATTCCGCCCTGACGACGCCGACAAAGCCTACCCAAGAGAACAATAGCATGATGCCGAGCAGCACGAAGAAGCCCGGCGGCAGAATGGCGGCGATGATCAGCAGGATATAGAGCACCGGCATCGACGACCATATTTCGATGAAGCGCTGCATCAGGAGATCGACCCAGCCGCCGAAATAGCCCTGAATGGCGCCTGAGGTCACGCCGATGACGGCCGAACAGATGGTGAGCGCCAGGCCGAACAGGACGGAAAGACGGAAACCGTAGATCATCCGCGCCATGACATCGCGCGCCTGGTCATCCGTGCCGAGCCAGTTGAGATTGCCGAGGCTGCAATTGGGATCCTGCGCTCCTTGCGGATACGCCTTGCAGCGTTCCTCTGCGGACATCAGCCAGAAGGGTTTCGTGGGAGCCGAGTGAGGGATCTGCGAATTCACCGTCTGATAGGAATAGCGGATCGGCGGCCAGATCATCCAGCCATTGGCCTCGATTTCCTGCTGGATGAAGTCGGAGCGGTAATCGGTCGTGGCGAGGAAGCCGCCGAATTTCTCTTCGGGATAATCAATCAGGACCGGATAGAGGATTTCGCCCTTGTAGGACGCAATGATCGGCCGGTCGTTGGCGATCAACTCGGCGGACAGCGCCAGAACGAACAGGACCATGAAGATCCAGAACGACCAGAAGCCGCGCTTGTTGGCACGGAAATTGGCCAGCCGTCGTCGATTGGTCGGCGACATCAGCGGGCGCTTTACGGGGATTGTCTCGGACGGTGTCACGGCAGGTGTCTGCATCACACGTCCCTCCGCTCGAAATCGATGCGCGGATCGATCCAGGTATAGACGAGGTCGGAGATCAGGCTCACGACCAGTCCCATCAGCGAGAAGATGTAGAGCGTGCCGAACACGATCGGATAATCGCGGTTGATGATGGAGAGGTAACCGAGGCGGCCGAGCCCATCTAGCGAGAAGATGTTTTCAATCAGCAGCGAGCCTGTGAAGAAGGCCGAGATAAAGGCGCTCGGGAAACCGGCGATGACGATCAGCATGGCGTTGCGGAAGACGTGGCCATAGAGAACCTGCCGCTCGTTGAGACCTTTGGCCCGGGCGGTCGTGACATACTGTTTCTTGATCTCGTCGATAAAGGAATTCTTGGTCAGAAGCGTCGTCGTGGCGAAGGCCGATAGCGACAGCGCGATCAGCGGCAGGGTCAGGTGCCAGAAATAGTCGATGATCTTCTGCCACCAGGTGAGTTCGTCGAAATTATCCGAAACGAGACCGCGCAAGGGAAACCAGTCGAGAAACGATCCGCCCGCGAACATCACGATCAACAGGATGCCGAACAGGAAGCCCGGAACCGCATAACCGACGATGACGATGCCCGACGTCCAGACATCAAAGGTCGAGCCATCCTTGACCGCCTTGCGGATGCCGAGCGGGATCGAGATCAGATAGGACACGATCAGAATCCAGAACCCGAGCGAGATCGACACCGGCAGCTTGTCGATGATCAGGTCGATCACGGACGTGTTGCGGAAGAAGCTTTCGCCGAAATCAAAGCGCGCATAGTTCCACATCATGTCGAGGAAGCGGGTGAGCGGCGGCTTGTCGAAACCGAATTGCTGCTCAAGCTTCTTGATGAATTCCGGATCGAGCCCCTGGGCGCCGCGATAACGCGATTCATCGCCACCGCCACCCTGGCCCATGAGATCGCCACCGCCGCCCGAAAGGCGGTCGCCACTATCCTGTCCCTGAACCTGCGCAATGATCTGCTCGACAGGCCCGCCGGGCGCGAACTGCACGACAAGGAAGGAGATTGCCATGATGCCGACCAGCGTCGGGATCATCAGCAGCAGGCGACGAAGAATATAGGCGCCCATCAGAGCACCCTGCTTTGCGGCTGCGGCCCGATGCCGGACAAAACTCCGGACGCACGTCCGCTTCGCACGTCTGCTGGGACTGCTCTCGCATCACCGAAATCCGGCGCAGGGGTCAAACGGCAATCCTCATCGTAGGTGCGAATCAATCGGGTCATTTGGAACAGGTGCGCAGAAGCCGCGCAAGCCCGTCAGTTTCTATGATCACTTCTTGGCCGCGGTCGACGACCATGTCGAGGGGAAGCCGATACCATATTCCGGCAGCTTTGCCGGATGGGTGATCCGGTTCCAGTAGGCGACCTTGGCTTCGCCGGAGTAGAAGAGCGGAACCACGTAACGTTTTGCCAGCAACACGCGATCCATCGCCTTGACCGCAGCCACCTGGTCGTCACGGTTCGGCGCGAAGACGATTTTCTTGATCAGGGTATCGACTGCCGGATCGGCGATGCCGGCAAAGTTGCGCGAGCCATTGCGATCGACCGACTCCGATCCCCAGTAATCCGCCTGTTCGTTGCCGGGGTTCATCGATTGTCCCCATACGTTCCAGATCATGTCGTAATCGAAGCTGCGGGTTCGATTGATATACTGCGAGGAATCAACGGTGCGAAGCCGTGCCTCCACCCCGATCTTTTTCAGACTTGCCACGAAGGGATTGACGGTACGCTCCAGCGAGGCGCTGCCGAGCAGGATCTCGAAACTCATCGACTGTCCGGTTTTGGCATTGACCATCCGGTTGCCTTTCAACTCCCAGCCCGCCTCTTTGAAAAGGCTGATTGCCTTGCGCAGATTGTCACGAACCTTGTTGGGGTCGCCACCGACCGGATTTGTAAACGGGGTGGTGAAGACCGATGGGGGAACCTGGTCCTTCACTTCGTTCAGGATCTCAAGCTCGCGTCCCTGCGGCAGACCGGACGAAGCAAGTTCGGTTCCCCAGAAGAAACTATCGACACGCTTGAGACCACCAAAGGCGAGGTTCTTGTTCAAATCTTCAAAATCGAGCGCGTAATTCAGTGCCTCACGGACCCTCGCGTCCTTGAACATATCGCGCCGGCCATTCGGCACGAGCGCCTGCATGATGCCGCTTGCCCTGAATGGATTGGCGAGCGCTTCCTTTTTGATGCGCCCGTCCTTCACAGCGTCGAAATCATAGCGGGTGACCCACCGGCTGGAACTGTTTTCCTGCCGGTAATCGATCGTGCCGGCTCGGAAAGCCTCGAACTCGACATCGGCATCGGAGAAATAGGTGTAGCTGACGGTCCTGAAATTATTCTGGCCGAGGTTGATGGGCAGGTCTTTACCCCAGTAGTCGTCGCGCAGTTCGAAGCGGATGGCGGATCCGGGCTGCACCGAAGCGATCTTGTAGGGCCCGGACGCCATCGTGGGCTCAAGCGTCGTGCGGGAAATGTCGCGTTGCTTGCCGGCCGCATCCTTGCCTTCCCACCAATGTTTCGGGAGGATGGGGAAGTCACCGACGATAGATGGCAGCTCGCGATTGTTTTCCTGGTCAAACCGGAAGGTTACTTCGCGGTCGCCGGTCTTCTCGACGCTTGCGACATGGCGATAATAGCCGGAATACATGGCACTCAGCTCCTTGAGCTTCGCCATGCTGAAGATAACGTCCTCCGGCGTGACCGGCTGACCGTCAGCCCATGTCGCTTCCGCTCGCAGCCTGAACGTAGCAGTCGACATGTTCTCCGGATAAGACACCGCTTCGGCCAGGAGACCATAGGTGCTGAAGACCTCGTCCTCGGACCGTTTCATCAGCGTGTCGTAAATCATACCGACACCGGCTGCGGAAGCTCCGCGGTCTATCGCCGGGTTGAGGTTGTCGAACGTCCCCTCATCCGCCAGACGCAGTTCGCCTGCCTTCGGAGCGTTGAGATCCACATAGGGCAGTTGCTTGAAATCTGGGGGCAGAGCAAGATCGCCGATGACGGCGACACCATGCCGCCACCTGGTGCCTGCATCCTGTGCCGCAACGGATGTGCCAATGACCGCGACGGCTGCCACGGTTACAAAACCCATCTTCCACCAAGCCAAGCCCATGCAACATCCCTTTGTCATTCGTGTTGCAGTGAAGCATAGGGCAAATAACAGCAAAAGACAGGCAGCGGAGGTCACAAGCGATTTATCCGCGCAATCTCGCAGCGAATGCGATCTCCATTTCAACAAAATCGCATTTCACGGTAGAAGAAGGACTGATTTGATTTGCGGCGGATGTGCATGAGACCGATTTCTAAGACCATTCTGGGCCTGGCTGCTGCCGCTTTGTTTTGCGGTGCGATTTCCGAACCTACGTTCGCCCAGGAGGAAAGGACTGCCAAACAGCTGTTCGGTTCCGTGAAACTGCCCAACCGGGGCGATGCCGAACCGCTCGGCTTTTATGCCAAGGGCTGCCAGTCCGGCGCCGTGGCCTTGCCGACGGACGGGCCGACCTGGCAGGCGATGCGCCTTTCGCGCAATCGCCGCTGGGGCAATCCGGCGATGATCTCCCTGCTCGAGCAGTTCTCACGCGATGCGGCCGGTCTCGGCTGGGGCACGGGCATTCTGGTCGGTGATATCTCGATGCCGCGTGGTGGCCCGATGCCAAGCGGCCATGCCTCGCACCAGATCGGGCTCGATGCCGACATCTGGTTCACGCCGAAGCCGCAGCGGCCGCTTTCGCCGGCCCAGCGCGAAGACATTCCGTTCACCTCGATGCTGGACAAGAGCAAGTTCCTGACCGTCGACAGCCGCCGCTGGAGCCCGACCCATGCCCGTCTGGTAATGCAGGCTGCCAGCTATCCGCAGGTGCAGCGCGTTTTCGTCAATCCGGCAATCAAGAAAAAGCTGTGCGAGACCTGGACCGGCGACCGGAGCCTGCTTGGCAAGGTGCGGCCGGTCTATGGCCATGACGAACACTTCCACATCCGCATGAACTGCCCGCCGGGCGCTGCCGGCTGCGAACGCCAGGCATCGACGCCTTCCACCGACGACTGCAACAGCAAGGCGCTTGCCTGGTGGTTTACCAAGGAGCCCTGGGCACCGCCGAAGCCGGCGGATCCGAACAAGAAGCCGGTGAAGCCGCGCCAGGTGATGCTGTCCAATCTTCCCAAGGCCTGCGCTGCGGTTCTTAGCGCCCCCTCGCGCTCCGAGCAGGACGCGACTTTCCAGGGCGGTGGCCAGGGCGGCGGGATGGCCTACTCGCCATCGGTACCGCTTCCTGCCGCGGCCAGCAGTCTGGATACGATGACGGACGGCGAGATGCCCGGCCCGGGCTCCGACGTTCCGCTGCCGAGCCCGCGCCCTTCCCGCTGACCGGGATTCCGTCGGGACCATCTTTTCTTCCCGCCGGAGGCAGGCTAGAAGGCCAGCATCAATCGCCAGCAATCCGATCTACGGCTTTGCAGAGGAATTCCATGTCGACGCTTCCCTGCATCGCGCTTATTGCCCACGACCTGAAGAAGGACGAGATGGCGGAATTTGCGCGCCGGCATCAGGCGGCGCTGTCCCGCTTCCGTATCGTCGCGACCGGCACGACCGGTGGCCGCGTTCTTGAAGCCGCTCCCAATCTCGATGTCACCCGCCTGAAAAGCGGGCCGCTTGGCGGGGACCAGCAGATCGGCGCGATGATCGCCACCGGCGAAGTGGGCATGCTGATCTTCTTCATCGATCCGCTGAGTGCCCTTCCCCATGACGTCGACGTCAAGGCGTTGACCCGGCTTGCGACCGTCTACGATATTCCGATGGCGCTCAACCGCGCCACGGCCGAAAAGCTTGTTGATTTCCAGTAGGAGGAGAGAATTCGCCATGGCTGAAGTGCAACCGCACACATTCGCCTTCCCGATCCTGATCGGCGATATCGGCGGCACCAATGCCCGCTTCTCCATCCTCGTTGATGCAACGAGTGCGCCGGATCAGTTCCCGCATGTGCAGACGGCAGATTATGAGACGATCGACGATGCGATCGCAGATGTCGTCCTGAAGAACTCCGTGCACAAGCCACGCAGCGCGATCCTTGCGGTTGCCGGCCCGATCGACGGGGACGAGATCGACCTCACCAACTGCGACTGGATCGTGCGTCCGAAAAAGATGATCGGCGAACTTGGCTTCGATACGGTTCTCGTGCTCAACGATTTCGAGGCGCAGGCATTGGCCGTCGCTTCGCTGTCTGCGGCTGATCGCCAGCCGATTGGTCCGATCGCCGAAGCGACCGAGGCATCGCGCGTTGTCTTGGGTCCCGGGACAGGTCTTGGCGTTGCAGGGCTTGTCCATGCCCGTAACACCTGGTTCCCGGTTCCCGGCGAAGGTGGGCACGTGGATATCGGTCCGCGTTCGAAGCGGGATTTCGAGATCTTCCCGCATCTGCGTCGCATCGACGGCCGGGTGTCGGCCGAAGAAATCATTTCCGGCCGCGGTCTTCTCAACATCTACAACGCCGTTTGTGCTGCCGATGGCATTGCCCCGAGCCTGGACGCTCCGCCCGAAGTGACCGAACAGGGACTTTCCGGCGAAAACCCGCAGGCGGCGGAAACGATTGAGCTTTTCGTTCGCTATCTCGGTCGCCTTGCCGGTGACCTCGCGCTCATCTTCATGGCACGCGGCGGCGTCTTCCTCGGTGGCGGCATCTCGCCGCGGATCCTTGATGCATTGAAGAAGCCCGAGTTTCGTGAAGAGTTCGAAGACAAGGCGCCGCACAACGAGCTGATGAAGACCATTCCGACCTTCGTCGTCACGCATCCGCAGGCGGCCCTTGCCGGTCTCGCCAGCTTTGCGCGCTCGCCTGCGACCTACGGAATTGCGCTGGAAGGCCGTTGCTGGCAGCGGTAGTTGCGCCGGGCCGACGTGCCCGAATGCAACAGCGCGATGGAATCACCCGCGATTGGCTGGCAAAAGCCTGCCCAAGCGTTTAATAGCGCCTTCGGAAATATACTCCGGCATGACGCCGAAACGGGAACGCCCTATTGAACGCCGCAAAAGACAAGAAGCGCCACGTGGATTCCGTCACCATCGTGAGCGTGCTCAAGCGGGTGATCGCCGAGAATGGCCGGGATCACGTGCGATCCTACGCGTTTGCAATATCCTGCCTTGTCATGGTCGCCCTTTCGACAGCCTTCACGGCGTGGATCATGGAAAAGGTCGTCAACGAGGCGTTCGCCAACAAGCGGGCGGATATCGTCTGGCTGATCTGCGGATCGATCCTTGCCGCCTTCGTGCTGCGCGGCTTTGCCACCTACGGCCAGGCCGTGACGCTGTCGAAGATCGGCAACAATATCGTCGCCCGTTATCAACGCCGGATCTACTCGCACCTGATGTCGCTGTCGGTCGGCTTCTTTGCCGAAGCTCGATCCGCCCATCTTGCAGCCCAGATCAGCCAGAACATCAACGGCGTTCGTGACGTCCTCAACCTGACGGTCACCTCCACGGCGCGCGATCTCCTGACGCTGGTCGCGCTGATCGGGGTGATGGTGACGAAGGACTGGGTCCTGTCGCTCATCGTCTTTGCGGTCGCACCGCCGCTTCTTTATGCGCTGCGCTACGTTTCCAAGCGCCTTCGCGCCGCCACAAGAGAGGCTGTTGAACAGAACAGCCGCGTGCTTGGCGCCATGCAGGAAACCATCCAGGGCATCGCCGTGGTCAAAGCTTTCACGATGGAAGGCGAACTCGACAGCAAGGTGAGCCGCATCATCAAAGCGGCAGAAGGCCGCGCCAACCGTATCGCCCGTCTGTCGGAGCGCACGTCGCCGCTGACCGAAACCTTTGCCGGCTTTGCGATCTCCAGCGTGCTGGCCTATGCCGCGTTCCGCTCGATCTATGACAACGTGCCGCCCGGCGCCTTCTTTGCCTTCGTCACCGCGCTGCTGATGGCCTATGACCCGGCACGACGGCTGGCCAAGCTGCAGGTGCAGCTCGACCGTGCCGTCGTCAACGCGCAGATGATTTATGCCCTTCTCGATATGCAGCCGGCACAGCGGGAAATGGCCGGTGCCAAGGATCTCGTCGTCGACAAGGCGCGCGTCGAACTGAAGAACGTCGTGTTCTCCTATGGGACCGGCAGCCCCATCCTGCGCGGTGTCGATCTTGTGGCCGAAGGCGGCCAGACCACGGCGCTCGTCGGACCATCGGGCGCCGGCAAGTCGACCATCATCAGCCTCATTCCGCGTTTCTACGACCCGGCGGAAGGTGCCATCCTGATCGACGGTCAAAACATTGCCGAGGTCACCAAGTCGTCGCTGCGCCATCAGCTCGCCTATGTCTCGCAGCAGCCCTACCTGTTTGAAGGCACGATCCGCGACAACATCCGCTACGGCCGGCCGGAAGCGACGGATGCCGAAGTCGAAGAGGCAGCAAGACTTGCCTATGCCCACGACTTTATCCTGGCGCAGCCGCTCGGTTACGAAACGCCTGTCGGCGAAAACGGCATGAGCCTGTCCGGCGGTCAGCGGCAGCGGCTTTCGATTGCCCGCGCACTGGTGCGAAATGCGCCGATCCTGCTGCTCGACGAAGCAACGTCTGCGCTCGACAACGAGTCCGAGGCCGCCGTTCAGAAGGCGCTCGATACCGCCATGCGCGGACGCACCGTCATCGTCATCGCGCATCGGCTTTCGACCGTCGTAAAGGCTGACAAGATCATCGTGATGCACGAAGGCCGGGTGATGGAAGAAGGCACGCATGAGGTTCTTGCGCAGCGCAAGGACGGGCTCTACGCTCGCCTCAACAACCTGCAACTGCCCGTCAAAGATTTTTCGTAAACTCTCTAGGAAACCCGTCGCCCATGGCCGCAAACGACATGAAGCTTGTAGTGGTTGGCGCGGCAGGCCGTATGGGCCAGGCCCTGATCCGGATCATCCACGAGACCGACGGCGTCACGCTTCATGCCGCAATCGAACGGGAAGGCTCAGCTTTCGTCGGCAAGGATGCCGGTGATCTTGCCGGAACCGGGCCGCTTGGCGTCATCGTCACCACCGATCCCCTGAAGGCGTTTCTCGACGCCGATGGCGTTCTGGATTTCACGGCACCCGCAGCAAGCGTGACGTTTGCCGGGCTCGCCGCACAGGCGCGCATCGTGCATGTGATCGGCACGACCGGCTGCGGACCGGAGCACGAGGAAAAAATCGAGGCTGCCGCCCGGCATGCAAGGGTCGTCAAATCCGGGAATATGAGCCTTGGCGTCAACCTGCTCGGCGTTCTGACCAGGGATGCAGCGAAAGCGCTTCCGGCTATCGGCTGGGATATCGAAATCGTCGAGATGCACCACAAGCACAAGGTGGATGCGCCATCCGGCACCGCGCTGCTGCTTGGCGAGGCAGCGGCTGCTGGTCGCGGCATCGATCTTGCCAGGCAGTCGGTGCGGGTGCGCGACGGCCATACCGGCCCTCGCCCTGCCGGCACGATCGGCTTTGCGACCCTTCGCGGCGGATCGGTGGTCGGCGATCATTCGGTCATCCTTGCCGGCGAAGGTGAGCTGGTGACGCTGTCGCACAGTGCCCGCGACCGCTCGATCTTCGCGCGCGGCGCGGTGACTGCGGCCGTCTGGGCGCGCGACGAAAAGCCGGGTTTCTATTCCATGCTCGACGTTCTCGGGCTTTCTTGACACTATCGGAGGAATTCAATTCATGAGCGGTACACTCGTCCTCGTTCGCCACGGCCAGAGCGACTGGAACCTGAAGAACCTTTTCACCGGCTGGAAGGATCCCGAGCTTACTCCGCTCGGCATTCAGGAAGCCGAGACCGGCGGCCAGGCGCTTGCCGATACCGGCATCAAGTTCGATATCGCCTTCACCTCCGACCTCAAGCGCGCGCAGGATACGCTGAAGATCGTGCTCGACAAGCTCGGCCAGACCGACCTTGAAACCATCCGCGACCAGGCCCTGAACGAGCGCGACTACGGCGATCTCTCCGGCCTCAACAAGGACGATGCGCGCGCCAAGTGGGGCGAGGAACAGGTGCATATCTGGCGCCGTTCCTACGACATCCCGCCGCCAGGCGGCGAGAGCCTGCGCGACACCGGTGCCCGGGTATGGCCCTATTACATGACCGAGATCCTGCCGCGCGTGCTGCGAGGCGAAAAGGTGCTTGTTGCTGCCCATGGCAATTCGCTGCGCTCGCTGGTGATGGTTCTCGACCGTCTCAGCAAGGAAGAGATCCTCAAGCTCAACCTCGCGACCGGCGTGCCGATGGTCTACGTACTGAACGCGGATTCGACCGTCGCTTCGAAGAAGGTTCTGGGCGACATGTCCGCCGCGCATTAATACGCGCCAAGTCTTCAAGATCGCGCCGGCTCGCATGGACAATGCGGGCCGGCGTTTGCATTTGTCAGTTCTCGATCGTGAACTGCACCATGTCGGCCGGGAAACGGCTGATCGCATACTGCACGGGCACGCCTTCCGGATCGGCGTTCAGTGCGCGCGTTACCAGCAAGATCGCACCCGGCGACAATTCCAGATCTGCAAGGTCGGCGCTTTCGGCGTGGACCGCCGTAACCTCGGTCGAGACGCGGAGATAGTCGGTCAGGCCGATTGCCGCGAAGGCTGCGGTGATGGAGCCGCTGTCGCGATAGGCGTCGGCGATCCCTGAAAAGCGATCGGCCGGGAACCAGGCGGTTGCCCGTGATACCGGACGGCGATCCGCTTTGCGCAGGGTTTCAAGCCGGATCACGGCAGCGCCGACCGCAAGCTGCAGGCGCGACGCCAGGTCCGGTGTCGCCGATTCCTCGGACGCCGCCAGCAGCAGACCTTCCTTTTCTTTCGCCTGATCACCGATGCCCTCGCTGAACCGGGTTCGCCTGGAAATCGGGAAGTTCAGCCGCTCCTTGCGCTCGATCAGCGTTCCCCGTCCCTGAACGGCCCGCACAATGCCCTCCTGCGCCAGCGCTGCCAGCGCGCTTCTCACCGTATGGCGGTTCACGCCGAACTCCGCCGCCAGCGAGATCTCCGGCGGCACCTTGCCGGTCGCATCGTAATCGCCGTTTGCGATCGCCGTGCGGATACGGTCGGCTATCTGCCGCCACAACGCGACGCCGCTCTGCCTCTGAACAATCACCCGATCAGTACCCCTGTCACACGCTTGTTATAAGCCGCCTTTATTGGTACATATAATTTGTATGGTTGTCTATATAAATAGACATTTAGGAGATGACCGATGGATCTTGCGGGAAATCACAAGCCTCTGACGGAACCGGAAAAGCGGCGCCGCTGCATCGAGCTTCTGGCGCAGACATCCTGCGACGAACTGAAGGCCGCGTGGAGCGGCTTGTCAGAAAAACCAACCGTCAAACCGGTGCGCGGACCGGAAACCGGTCTGGTGATGGTTCGCGGCCGGATAGGTGGTGGCGGCTCGCCCTTCAATCTGGGTGAAGCGACGGTGACCCGCGCAACCATCCTTCTTGCCTCCGGAACGGCGGGCCATGCCCAGGCGCTCGGCACCGACAAGGAGAAGGCGCGGCTGTCTGCGATCTTCGATGCACTGTGGCAGGAAGCAGAGACCCGACATTTCGTCGAAACGGCGCTTCTTTCACCGACAGAAAGCCGCATCGCCACTGAGGACAGACAGAGAGCTGAAGAGACCGCGGCGACCCGCGTCGACTTCTTCACAATGGTACGGGGAGACGATTGATGGCCGTTCATGCACAAGCACTCGCCGGTGGGTTTACCGATCCGGTCTTCCAGTCCCAGACCATTTTCAAAACGCTGATGGACGGGATGGCGCGGCCCGGAACGATCAGCGGCACCGAACTTCACGCAGGCCAGCCGGAACCGCTCGGCAATGCGGCCGGCGCGATTGCGCTCACGCTTTGCGATCACGATACACCCGTCTGGCTGAGTGCCGGTCTTGCAAAGTCTGCGATGCCGGAATGGATCGGCTTCCATACGGGTGCACCGATCACCCGTGAAAAGGCGCAGAGCAGCTTCGCCTTTATCGAAGCGGGTACAGCGCCCTCTTCCTTCGGCCTGTTTGCCGCCGGCACCCAGGAATACCCTGACCGATCCACGACGCTGATCCTCGAGGTCTCAGCTCTTGGCGAGGGCGAAGAACTGAGCCTGACCGGACCGGGCATCCTCGGCACCAGGACGGTCGCACTCTCGGGACTGCCGGATATGTTCGGGAGGCTCTGGGACGACAACAGGGCGCTCTTTCCCCGCGGAGTCGACGTCATCCTCACCGCCGGAGCGCAGTTCCTGTGCCTGCCGCGCACCACCCGGATTGCCGGCTGAGCCGAAGGAGATCAAACCCATGTATGTTGCAGTCAAGGGTGGCGAGGCCGCCATCACCAACGCTCACGCATTGCTTGCCGACCGCCGTCGCGGCGACCGGTCGCTTCCAGCCCTCACGATCGAGCAGATCGCCGAACAGCTTGGTCTTGCCGTCGATCGGGTGATGGCGGAAGCCTCGCTTTATGATCGGTCGCTCGCAGCACTTGCGGTGCGCCAGTCGCGTGGCGATCTGATCGAGGCGATCTTCCTGCTTCGCGCTTACCGCACCACGCTGCCCCGCTTCGGTTCTTCCGTTCCGGTGGATACCGCGGCCATGAAGGTCGAGCGGCGCGTCTCGGCAACCTACAAGGATCTGCCGGGCGGCCAGTTGCTCGGTCCCACCTTCGATTACACCCATCGTCTTCTCGATCCCTCGCTTCTGACGGATGAGGTGATCGCCGATCCTGCACGCAAAGAGGCGTCCGGCGAGGAGATCATGCGTGTCTCCGACATTCTGGCGCATGAAGGGCTGATCGAGCCGGACGGCGACCTTCCCGATGACCATGCGGCGGGAGACCTGACGCGCGAGCCGCTGGAATTTCCGATGGGTCGTGACCTCCGGCTGCAGGCACTCGCCCGCGGCGACGAGGGCTTCCTGCTGGCGCTCGGCTACTCGACGCAGCGCGGCTATGGCCGGAACCACCCATTCGTCGGCGAAATCCGGATCGGCGAGGTGGAGGTGGAAATGGATATGCCGGAACTCGGCTTTGCGGTCTCGCTCGGGCGCATCCAGCTGACCGAGTGCCAGATGATCAACCAGTTCAAGGGCTCCTCCATAGCACCGCCGCAGTTTACCCGCGGCTACGGGCTCGTGTTCGGGCAGAGCGAGCGCAAGGCGATGTCGATGTCGCTGGTGGATCGCGCCCTTCGCGCCGAAGAACTTGGCGAGGACATCACGGCGCCGGCGCAGGACGAGGAGTTCGTCATTTCGCATTCCGACAACGTGCAGGCGACGGGCTTCGTCGAACACCTGAAACTGCCCCATTACGTCGACTTCCAGGCGGAGCTTGCCATGGTGCGCAAGATGCGCGCCGAGATTGAGGCCACTCGCCACGGCGATACCGAGATGAAGGATGCTGCCGAATGAGTGCCGATCTCGCCACCTACAATTTCGCCTATCTGGACGAGCAGACGAAACGAATGATCCGCCGGGCGATCCTGAAAGCGATCGCGATACCCGGCTATCAGGTACCGTTCGCGTCGCGCGAAATGCCGATGCCCTATGGCTGGGGTACCGGCGGCGTGCAGGTGACGGCCGCGATCATCGGCCCGGACGATGTGCTCAAGGTCATCGACCAGGGTGCCGATGACACGACCAATGCGGTCTCCATCCGCGCTTTCTTCCAAAAGGTCGCCAATGTCGCGGTAACCACCCACACGAAGGACGCGACGATCATCCAGACGCGCCATCGCATTCCCGAGCAGAAGCTGACCGAGGGCCAGGTGCTGGTCTATCAGGTGCCGATCCCGGAACCGCTGCGTTTCCTCGAGCCGCGCGAGACCGAGACCCGGAAAATGCACGCGCTCGAAGAATACGGGCTGATGCATGTGAAGCTTTACGAGGACATTGCGCATAACGGCCGGATCTCCAAGACCTATGCCTATCCGGTCAAGGTCGACGGTCGGTATGTGATGGACCCCTCGCCGACCCCGAAATTCGACAATCCGAAAATGCACATGTCCGATGCGCTGCAGCTGTTCGGCGCCGGACGTGAAAAACGGATCTATGCGGTTCCGCCGCATACCGAGGTGGTCAGCCTGGATTTCGAGGACCATCCGTTCGAGATCCAGACATTTGAGCAGGATTGCGCACTCTGCGGCGCGCACGGCGTCTATCTCGACGAAGTGGTGCTCGACGATCAGGGCGGGCGGATGTTCGTCTGCTCGGACACGGACCATTGCGAAGACCGACGCGAACACGGCCATGTCGGCGAGATGCTCGCCCCTAACCAGGAGGCTGCGGAATGAGCGACAATCCCCTTCTCAAAGTCAGCGGCGTTTCGAAATTCTATGGCAGCCGGATTGGCTGCCAGGATGTCAGTTTCGATCTGTGGCCGGGCGAAGTGCTCGCCATCGTCGGCGAATCCGGCTCCGGCAAGACGACGCTGCTGAATTGCCTGTCGACCCGGTTGATGCCGAGCGCCGGCAGCGTCGAATACCGGATGCGCGACGGCAACTTTCGCGATCTCTACCACATGAGCGAGGCCGAACGGCGGTTCCTGATGCGCACCGACTGGGGTTTCGTTCACCAGAACCCGGCCGACGGTTTGCGCATGACGGTATCGGCGGGCGCCAATGTCGGCGAACGACTGATGGCGGTCGGTGACCGGCATTACGGCAAGATCCGCGAGACGGCGACTGACTGGCTGGGGCGTGTGGAGATTTCCGCCGACCGCATCGACGACCAGCCGCGCGCCTTTTCCGGTGGCATGCGCCAACGTCTGCAGATCGCCCGCAATCTCGTCACCGGTCCGCGCCTCGTGTTCATGGACGAACCGACCGGCGGCCTCGACGTCTCGGTGCAGGCACGGTTGCTCGACCTTGTGCGCGGGCTCGTCAACGATCTCGGCCTCTCGGCCATCGTCGTCACCCATGACCTTGCCGTCGCCCGACTTCTCTCGCACCGGATGATGGTGATGAAGGACGGTCATGTCATCGAACAGGGGCTCACCGACCGTGTTCTCGACGACCCTCGCGAGCCCTACACGCAGTTGCTCGTTTCCTCGATTCTCCAGGTATAGGACAGACCGATGGCCACTCCACTCGTCGTCTCGGAAGTCTCCAAAAGCTTCATCATGCACCTGCGCGACGGCATCAAGCTGCCGGTCGTCAACGACGTCAGCTTTTCCGTTGCCGGCGGCGAATGCGTCGTGCTCGGCGGCCCCTCGGGGATCGGCAAGAGCTCCATCCTGAAAATGCTCTACGGCAACTATGCCGTCGATGCGGGCCAGATCCTGGTGAATCACCGCGAGAAGATCGTCGATATCGCGGCAGCAGATCCGCGCACGATTATCGAGGTTCGCCGGCATACGATGGGTTACGTCAGCCAGTTCCTGCGCACCGTGCCGCGCGTCGCGGCAGTCGACGTGGTCGCAGAGCCGCTCGTTGCCCGCGGTATCGATGCGGCGGAAGCCAAGGACAGGGCGGTCGAACTGCTCGCCAGGCTGAACCTTCCGCGCGAACTCTGGTTACTTCCGCCCGCCACCTTTTCCGGCGGCGAGCAGCAGCGCGTCAACATTGCCCGCGGCTTCATCACCAGCCACCGCATTCTGCTTCTCGACGAGCCGACCGCATCGCTCGACGCGACCAACCGGCGGGTTGTGATCGAGATGATCGCTGCCAAGAAAGCCGAGGGCGTTGCCATGCTCGGCATCTTCCACGACGAAGAGGTGCGCGAGGCCGTTGCGGACCGTATTCTCGATGTCAGTGCGTTTTCACCACGAAAGGCAGTTGCCGCATGAGTGCCAAGGTCGGTATCAACCCCGTTATCCACGCGACGGCGAGCGTCAGCAATTCGACGATCGGTCGCTACACGGAAATCTCCGAGCGCTGCCGCATCGACGAGGCCGAGATCGGCGACTACTCGTATATCATGCAGGATGGCTCCATCTGGTGCGCGACGATCGGCAAATTCGTCAACATGGCCGCTTCCGTCCGCATCAATGCAACGAACCACCCGACATGGCGCGCCACGCTGCATCACTTCACCTATCGTGCCGCCAACTACTGGGATGACGCGGAAGACGAGACCGACTTTTTCGAGTGGCGCCGTGACAACCGAGTAACGATCGGCCACGACGTGTGGATCGGCCACGGCGCCACCGTGCTGCCGGGCGTGACGGTCGGCAACGGCGCGGTGATCGGCGCCGGAGCCGTGGTGTCGAAGGATGTCGCCCCCTACACGATCGTCGGCGGCGTGCCGGCCAAGCTGATCCGGGAGCGGTTTACCAGACAGGTCGGCGAAGGCATGGATCGCCTTGCGTGGTGGGACTGGGATCACCTCAAGCTGCGCACCGCACTCGATGACTTCCGGGCACTTTCGGCCGACGCCTTCCTCGCGAAATATGCGGCGTAGCAGGGCGTACAAGCCGGGCAAACATGTAACAAAACCTACATAAAACCGACATTCAGGGTTCATGAACGAAGTCTAATCCCATCCTCACCAGGCAATGGGACGGATTGAAAAACATGAAGTTTGAATTGAGGAATGTCACCCGACGTTTCGGCGATCATATCGCAGTCAACGCCGTCAGCGTGGAGATACCTCAAGGTCAGATGGTCGGCGTCATCGGTCGCTCCGGCGCCGGCAAGTCGACCCTTCTGCGCATGATCAACCGCCTGCAGGAGCCGAGTTCCGGTTCGATCCGGTTTGGCGATCTCGAGGTTTCCGCTCTCAAGGGCGCCGGCTTGCGCAACTGGCAGCGCGATTGCGCGATGATCTTCCAGCAGTTCAATCTGGTGCCGCGTCTCGACGTGATGACAAACGTGATGCTTGGCCGGTTGAACCACCGATCCACGATCATGAGCCTTCTCAACATCTTTACCGACGACGAGCGCATGGCTGCGATCGCAGCGCTCGAGCGTCTCGGTATCGAGCAGACCGCCATGCAGCGCGCCGGCACGCTTTCTGGCGGTCAGCAGCAGCGCGTGGCCATCGCCCGCGCCCTGATGCAGGCCCCGAAAATGCTTCTGGCCGATGAGCCGATCGCCTCTCTCGACCCGCTCAACGCCAAGATCGTGATGGACGCGCTGCGCGACATCAACGAGCGCGAGGGCATTACCGTCATCACCAACCTGCACACGCTCGATACGGCGCGCGCCTACTGCGAGCGGATCATCGGGATGGCCGGCGGCCGCGTCGTCTTCGACGGCACGCCGTCGCAGCTGAACGCGCAAGCCGTCAGCGAGATCTACGGATCGGACCGCGACGGTGCCGGCATCGACGAGACGATGACCTCAACCAGCATCAACAATCCCGTGGCCCCTGCGGCTGCGGGCAAGCAATCGGCCGGAATAGGCAGCCTGGCAAGCGCCAGGGCCTGAGCCGCATCCAGATCGTCTGCCCACGTAAAGGGCGCGTTGCTTCACGACCCAACTCCGGATGATCCGGAAACAGGAGATCACCATGTTCAGAAAAACTATGCTTGCTGCCGCGACGCTCAGCCTGCTCGCCGGTTCCGCCCTTGCCCAGGACGTCAAGGTTCTGCGCATCGGTCTCGACGGCTCGGAAAACGAAGCCGACCAGATCCGCAACACCCAGTGCGTTGCCGATGGCCTGAAGGCTGCGACCGGCGTATCCGAAGTAAAGCTGTTCCCGTCGCCGAACTATAACGGCGTTATCCAGGGCCTGCTTGGCGGCACGATCGACATTGCTTCGATGGGTGCGGCTTCCTATGCCGCCATCGCCCTCAAGGACGACAAGGCCGTCGACCCGATCCTGACCTACACGGGTTCGGACGGCTCCAGCGGTTACTACTCGATCATGGTTGCCCGCAAGGACAGCGGCATCAAGACGCTGGCTGACCTCAAGGGCAAGAAGATCGGCTTCGCCGATCCGGATTCGACCTCGGGCTATCTCGTCCCGAATGTCGCGCTGCCGAAGGAAATCGGCATGCCGGTCAAGCAGTATTTCTCCGAAACCGGCTTTGGCGGCGGTCACGAGAACCTGGTTCTCGCAGTCCTCGACAAGAAGTTCGATGCCGGCACGACCTTCGGTTCGGGCGTTGGCAAGTGGGAAGAAGGCTATAGCGGCGGCAACCTGCACCAGATGGTCGCCAAGGGTAACCTCGACATGGACGATATCGTCCAGGTCTGGAAGTCGCCGCTGATCCCGAACGGTCCGCTGATGGTCTCCAACAAGGTTCCGGCCGACATGAAGGCCAAGGTCAAGGCCTTCTTCATGGAACTGCCGAAGAAGAACCTCGCCTGCTTCCAGTCCTTCACCCAGGGCAAGAACAAGGATTACATCGAAGTCAATCCGGCCTTCTACCAGACGATCGTCGACGCCCGTAAGTCCGTTATCGGCGGCTGATCATCCTTCAAAAGACCTGGCGGCGGCATCTGCAGAAGGTGCCGCCGTTCTGCAACGAGAGACACGGGCATGGCGACGATCAGCAAACAGACGACCGGACATCTCGGCGGCGCTCCCGCTAGCAGACTGGGACCGGCGGCATCCCTGATGATGCAGCACTACCGGCAGCAGCTGCGAACCCGCCGCGTCTATACCGCTATTACGATTGGCGTGTTTCTGGTCGTGCTGTTCGCCTCGCTGAAATTCGCCAATGACGCCAATGCGGGCAAGTTCTTCGAACGCCTGCCCTATATGTTCGATTTCATTCGCAGCTTCGTGCCTGACAGCCCGATGGAAATCATCCGGGCGATGTTCGACCTTCCCTCCCCCTATGCCGACGGCTCGCTGAAATACGATTATACGGCCGATCGCCACTATCTTACCGACACGTTCTACATCCCGAATTTCTTCTACCAGCTGATCATCACCATCAACATCGCGCTGGTTTCGACGATCATCGGTTCCGCCATCGCCTTTCTGCTGTGCTTCTTCGCCTCCACCAATCTTGTCGGTGCCGGGCCTGTGCGTTTCGTCGTTCGCCGCATCATGGAAATCCTGCGTGCCTTTCCGGAAATCGTCATTGCCGGACTTCTGACGGCGATCCTGTCGATCGGGCCGATCGCGGCGATCATCGCGATCACCGTCCACACGATCGGCGCGCTCGGAAAGCTGTTCTTCGAGGTGGTCGAGAATTCGGACATGAAGCCGGATGAGGGTTTGCGGGCCGCCGGTGCGTCCTGGGTCGAGCGGGTACGCTTCGCGATCGTTCCGCAGGTGCTGCCGAATTTCGTCTCCTACACGCTGCTGCGCGCCGAGGTAAACGTGCGCGCCTCGACCATTATCGGTGCGGTCGGTGGCGGCGGTATCGGCGAGGTCTTTCGCCTGGCGATCGGTCGCGATCATGCCGCCAAGACCTATGCCATCATCATCCTGCTGCTCGTCAGCGTCATTGCCATCGACCAGTTCTCGTCTTGGCTTCGCCGCCGGCTGATCGGTCAGCAGTCCTTCGAACTTGGCAGGGGAGCAGCCTGATGCCATCGGTACCTGCCATCAACGCATCTGACAGAGAGCGCCTGAGCGAAACCTATCCGCAGGTGTTTCAGCGGTCCTTCCTGCAGCGCTACGGACTGGTGATCGGCTCCGGACTGATCCTCGCCTATCTGGTTGCCTGCTTTTTCGCCTTCAATGTCGGTCCCGCCTTCAGGAACGGCCAGTGGGACCGAGCATCGCTCTATCTCCAGGACTGGTATTCCTGGCGCGCCCAGCCGCGCCTGCGTTTCCAAGACGACGGCACCGTCAAGCCGCAGTGGTCGAGCCGTGGGCAGTATGCCGAAGGTTCCGACATCTCCTGGCTGAAGCCGACCGAAGGCGGCGGCTACCGCGTGACCTATGGCAGTGATGCGGACCGTCTGGATGTGACGCCGGGCCGGGTCGATGTCTATCTGAACGGCACGGTCTATCCGGTCACGATCGACAGCAACGCAGCGACGGCGCCGGCCGACGCGCCCTCGGCACTCCGCCAAGACGGAGCCAAGGTGCTGGTCGATTACGGCTTCGAGGGTCAGGCGGAAATCCGCCCGGCACAAGTCTATGTGCAGCGTCGCTTCCTTGGTTGGGCAAACTTCCTGTTCGACACCAAGTCGGCATTCTGGGGCAAGAGCTGGGGCGAGCTTGCACACCTTGCAACGATCGGCGAGCGGCTGGATCCGGAACGCTCGAACATCGGCCACATGCGCGACGACTTCCTTGGCAATGATGTCTGGCAGCATGCGGACATTCTGTCGAAACTGCTTCAGACGCTGGTCATGGCCTTTGTCGGCACGCTGCTCGGGACGCTGTTCGCCTTCCCGCTCGCCTTCATCGCGGCGCGCAACATTACCCGCAACCGGGCCGCCAACTGGGGCATGAAGCGCTTGTTCGACTTCCTGCGCTCCGTCGACATGCTGATCTGGGCGCTGTTCTTCACCCGCTCCTTCGGCCCCGGACCGATCCCCGGTATCGCGGCGATCTTCTTCACGGATGCGGGTGCGCTCGGCAAGGTCTATTCGGAAGCCGTCGAGAATGTCGACGACAAGCAGCGCGAGGGTGTTAAATCGGTCGGCGCGCCCTCCGTCATCGTCAACCGCTTCGGCGTCGTGCCGCAGGTGCTGCCGGTGTTCATCTCGCAGTCGCTGTATTTCTGGGAATCGAACACCCGTTCGGCGACTGTTATCGGCGCCGTCGGTGCGGGCGGCATCGGCCTCAAGCTGCTCGAAGCGATGGGCACCAATGCGGACTGGGACAAGGTTGCCTACATGGTTCTGCTCATCCTGATGGTGGTCTTCCTGTTCGACAATGTGTCCAACGCGATCCGCTCCCGTCTGATCGGTGGCCCGACACATTAAAAGGTTGCCGCATCATCATTCTGTCATGGAAATCTTTTAGCCGAAGGCTGTCTCGAGGCGCGACAGATGGTTAGTCTCGGACATCGCCCCTTTTCCTGATTCCGGAACCATGCCTTGCGATATGCTCTCTACTTTTCGCCCGCAGCGGATCATCCGCTGACGAAGACCGCCTCCCGTTGGCTCGGCCGCGATGCCTTCAACGATGAGCGCTTCGAGACAGCGGTCGTGGATGGCATTTCCGAAGAGGATGTGCACGCGCTGACGGCCGATCCGCGGCGCTACGCCTTTCATGCGACGCTGAAGGCACCGTTCGAGCTTGCCGAAGGACGCAGCGAGGCCGAACTGATCGAGGCGTTCGAGGCGTTTGCGGCGGTGACACCGGCTTTCGACATTCCGAATGCCATCATCGGCCAGCTCGGCCGTTTCTTTGCGCTGGTGCCGGACCAGGTCTATCCGGAACTCCAGGCCTTTGCCGCCCGCGTGGTCGAAGAGTTCGAGCCATTCCGGGCGCCGCTTTCCGATGCCGATATTGCCCGGCGCAAGCCGGAGACCCTGTCACCCGAACACCGCGATAACCTGTTGGCCTGGGGCTACCCATACGTCATGGACGAGTTCCGCTTTCACATGACGCTGACCGGACAGGTTCCGCCCGAACAGGCGCCGTCCATGCGCAAGGCGCTTGAAACCAGATTTACAGATTTTACCAACGCACCGCTCTCCATCAACGGAGTTGCGCTCTTCGTAGAGACCGAGCGGGGCGCAGATTTTACAGTTCACCGCTGGCTGCCCCTGGCGCCGGCCTCCGATATCAGAAAGACGACCCCATGACCGTCGAGACCGTATTCACAAATGCCCGCATCGTGCTGGAGGACAGCATCGTGACCGGCTCCATCCAGATCCGGGACGGCAAGATTGCAGACATTTCCGAGGGGTCCGCACAGGTCGGCGAGGACTTCGAGGGCGATTATCTGATCCCCGGGCTTGTCGAGCTGCATACCGACCATCTGGAACAGCACTATTCGCCACGTCCGGGCGTGCGCTGGAATGCGACGGCGGCGATCCAGGCGCATGACGCGCAGATCGCCTCTTCCGGCATCACCACCGTCTTCGATTGCCTGCGTATGGGATCGGACGAGGATGGCGGCTTCGAGCAGGGCGAGATGCGGGCGATGGCCGACGCCATCCAGGCCGCCGAGCGCCAGGGTCGCCTGCGGTCCGAACATCTGATCCACCTTCGCTGCGAAGTTTCGGCAGACAATGTGCTTGATCACTTCGCCGATTTTGCCAACGATCCTTATGTCCGGCTCGTTTCGCTGATGGACCACGCTCCTGGCCAGCGGCAGTTCCAGACGATGGACCAGTACATCTTCTACTACCAGAAGAAGCGCGGGCTTTCCGACGAAGCCTTCAAGATCTTCATCGACAAGCGCGTCGAGGAGTCCGAGCGCAATTCGACGCCGCACCGCATCGCCATCGCGAAGGTCTGCGCCGAAAACGGCATTACGGTTGCAAGCCACGACGATGCGACGCTTGCGCATGTGGACGAGGCGATCGGCAACGGTGTGAAGCTCGCCGAATTCCCGACCAGTCTCGATGCTGCCAAGGCCTCGCATCAGGCCGGTATGAGCGTTTTGATGGGCGCCCCCAATATCGTGCGCGGCAAGTCACATTCCGGCAATATTGCCGCCCGCGATCTCGCTGAGAAAGACGTGCTGGACGTGCTTTCGTCCGATTACGTTCCGCTCAGCCTGCTCTACGCGCCGTTCATTCTGGCCGATGACGTCGACAGCATTTCGCTGCCGAAGGCGATCGCGATGGTGAGTGCGACGCCGGCCCGCACCGTCGGCCTCGACGATCGCGGCCGGATCGCCACCGGCCTGCGCGCCGATCTGGTCCGGGTTCATCGTCCGGAGGGCGTGCCGGTGGCGCGTGCCGTGTGGCGCGAAGGTCGGCGGGTCGCCTGATGGACGGCCGCCCGGCGAATAGCGACAGTGGCAAAAGCGGCGTGATCGTCGTCGTGGTCGGCCCGAGCGGTGCGGGCAAGGACACGCTGATGGCGGAGGCTGCGCGGCATTTTGCGGATCGTGACGACGTGGTGTTTGCCCGCCGCACAATCACCCGGGACCCTGCCGCCGGCGGGGAGGACCACGACGGCGTCTCGGAGGACGAGTTCGCTGCTTTGGAAAAAGCCGGACGCTTTGCCGTCTCCTGGAATGCGCACGGGCTATCCTATGGCATTCCCAAGGATACGCTCGATGCCGTCGAAGATGGCAGTCTGGTCATCGCCAATGGCTCCCGTTCGGCGCTTGCACACTTCCACTCAGCGTATCCGGCCATGCTGGTCATCAACGTCATTGCCTCGCGCGACGTGCTCGCCGCGCGGCTCGAAGCGCGGGGACGGGAATGCCGCGAGGACATCCTGCGGCGTCTCGAGCGCGGCTCCCTCACTGTCGAGGGCGACTATTCGGTCGTAACGATCGACAACAGCGGGTCCCTGAGCGAAGCCGCCCAGACACTGATCGATACGCTGGAACGACGTCTTTTCCGGCGCGTGTGATTTTGCGACTATCTTCACGACGGGCACTTTACAGTCCCGATTTTGCCTCTATGTGGACTTTCTAACATAAGAGGCGCAGCATGGACCAAACGCGAAGGTTTGATGACTTAGACGGCGGGGAGGCTGCGGGAACGGCAAGGCTCAATCTGGAAGCCCGGATGACCGTGCTCGAGATCGTGTCCATCACCTCGCTCGCCATGGCGCTGGATACCTCCGAAAACGCGAATGTTGATCATGCCAAGGGCATTGCCAGCCTGATCCTCGACACCGTCCACCACCGCTGTCGTGAACTGGGCATGACGGATGAAGGCAGCCAGTCGGCGCACCGATACGCCGACGAGCTGCTATCGACAGCTCTTCTGTCTCTTTACCCCAACGGCTGATCAAGCCAGATCAGTGCGCCTCGTCCCAGTTCGCGGCGGCGCGCGCGTCCACTTTCAGCGGCACCCGCATCGAAACAGCCGGCATTGTCGCCTCTTCCATGGTCGATACGATCAGAGGGATCGCTTCTTCGATCGCCGCATCCTCGACTTCGAAGATCAGTTCGTCATGCACCTGCAGCAGCATGCGGACCTTTTCGTCGAGACCGGCCTTCTTCAGGGCAGGCTCCATCCCGATCATCGCACGGCGGATGACATCAGCGGCCGACCCCTGGATCGGGGCGTTGATGGCAGCGCGTTCATTGAAGGCGCGCATCGATGGGTTGGACGACTTGATATCGGGATAATGGGAGCGACGGCCGAAGATCGTTTCCACATAGCCATGCTCACGGGCAAAGGCCTTCGTCTGCTCCATGTAATCCTTGATACCGGGAAAGCGCTCGAAATACCGCTTGATGTAATCGCCTGCTTCCGAGCGATCGATAGACAGCTGGTTGGCAAGACCAAAAGCGGAAATTCCGTAGATGATGCCGAAGTTGATCGCCTTTGCGCGGCGACGGACCTCACTCGACATGCCCTCGACGGGAACGCCGAACATTTCCGATGCGGTCATCGAGTGAATGTCGATGCCATCCGCGAAGGCCTGACGCAGCTGCGGAATGTCGGCGACGTGGGCGAGGACGCGCAGCTCGATCTGGCTGTAATCCGCGGAGAGAAGCTTGTGGCCGGGGGTCGCGATGAATGCGGTGCGGATCTTGCGGCCTTCGGCATTGCGGACCGGGATGTTCTGAAGATTGGGTTCCGACGAGGAAAGACGCCCGGTCGTGGTCGATGCCAGCGAATAGGACGTGTGAACGCGCTTGGTCTGCGGATGGACGTAGCCTGGAAGCGCATCGGTGTAGGTGGATTTCAGCTTTGTCAGCTGGCGCCAGTCGACGATCTTGCGCGGCAGATCGTGACCGGTTGCGGCGAGATCCTCCAGCACGCTTGCCGAGGTTGACCACTGGCCAGTCTTGGTCTTGGCGCCGCCGGGCAGGCCCATCTTGCCGAACAGGATATCGCCGAGCTGCTTGGGAGAGCCGATGGTGAATTTCTCGCCGGCAAGCGCGTAGATCTCGTCTTCGAAGGCCGCCGCCTTCTGCGCAAGCTCGCCGGAAAGGCGCGACAGGATCTGCCGATCGATCGTGATGCCGCGTTCTTCCATATCGGCGAGAACAGAGACCAGCGGTCGCTCGAGCCGTTCGTAGACGCGTGTTAGGCCCGCTGCGGCGAGCTGCGGTTTCAGCACCATCCAGAGACGCAGCGTGACATCCGCGTCCTCGGCCGCATAGGCAGTCGCCTTCTCGATATCGACGTAATCGAACGTCACCCCGCTCTTGCCGGAACCGGCAACATCCTTGAAAGCGATCGGCTTATGATTGAGCCAGCGTTCGGACAATGCGTCCATGCCGTGGTTGGCCTTTCCGGCCTCCAGCACGTAGGACATCAGCATCGTATCGTCATGGGCCTGGACGGTTATGCCGTGCCGCTTCATGACGAGGTAATCGAACTTGAGGTTCTGCGCGACCTTGAGGACGGTCGGATCTTCCAGCAGCGGCTTGAGGCGATCCAGCGCTTCGCGGCTGGCCATCTGGTTTTCGGCCAGACCACCGCCTAGGAGATCGCCGACACCAGTCTTGTGGGTGAGCGGAACATAGGCGGCGCGGACTTCGAGCCCGGACGGGCTGTCGGTATTGTCGGCGATCGCCAGCGAGAAGCCGACCAGTTCGGCCTGCATCGGGTCGAGCGAGTTGGTCTCCGTGTCGAAGGCGACGAAACCGGTCTCGCGCGCCGCGCGGATCCAGTCATCAAGCACTTCCACATCGCGGATCGTCACGTAGTTTTCCATATCGAGCTTCGCCTGCCCGAATGCGGCGATACGAGCTTCGGCAAAGGAGGCTGGCGTCGCTTCGCCGGTTACCTTTGCGACCGTCGAAACCGCTCGCTCGGCGGGCGCCGGAGCTGTGGCCTCTCCCGTATCGGCCTTCGCCGCCTCGCCCGCATCGAGGTCTGGACCGCGGGCGGCATCGCCCCATTCGACCTCGACATCCGCCGCTTCTATTTCATCGGCGTTGCAGTCGCAGGCTGTGGCAACCCTTCGCGTCAACGTTCCGAAGTTCATGGCCTTGAGGAAGCCGATCAGCTTTGGTCCGTTCTGGGGTTCGAGGACCAGCGCGTCGAGTTCGAGCTCCAGGGGAACATCGGTGCGCAGCTCCACCAGTCGCCTCGACAGGCGCGCCTGCTCGGCAAAGGCGATGATGCTTTCGCGGCGCTTGACCTGCTTGATCTCTCCGGCGCGGGAAAGAAGCGTTTCGAGATCGCCGAACTCTTCCAAAAGCTGCGCTGCCGTCTTCGGCCCGATGCCCGGAATACCCGGCACGTTGTCGACCGAATCGCCGACCAAAGCCTGGAGATCGATCATCTTTTCAGGCGCTACGCCCCACTTTTCGACGACGTCGGGCACGCTGATCTGCTTGTCCTTCATGCTGTCGTACATGTGGACCATCGGCGTCAACAGCTGCATCAGGTCCTTGTCGGAGGACACGATGGTGACGTCGGCGCCCGTCGCTTCGGCCTGGCGGGCATAGGTGGCAATGATGTCATCCGCCTCGAACCCCTCCGTCTCGATGCAGGGGAGGTTGAAGGCGCGGGTCGCCTGGCGGATCAGACCGAACTGCGGAACGAGCTCTTCCGGCGGCGCGGACCGGTTGGCCTTGTACGCATCGTAGATCTCCTTGCGGAAGGTCTTCGAGGAATAGTCGAAAATGACGGCGAAATGCGTCGGCGTGACGCCGACAGACGTATCGCGCGCATCGGTCAGAAGCTTCCACAACATGTTGCAGAACCCCGACACGGCGCCCACCGGCAGCCCGTCTGATTTGCGGGTGAGCGGGGGCAATGCATGAAACGCCCGGAAGATGAAACCGGAGCCGTCGATGAGGAAGAGATGATCGCCTTTTTTCATGGGGATGGAATACCCCGAGGCATCTTCGGCGTCCACGAAAAGTTCGCCGGCAGCGCCACCGAACGCTCACCGCAACGTTACCGATTTGTAATAGACCAATCCCTTGAAAAGCCGCATTCCGCCGCACATTTCAAGCTTACCGGCGATTGATCACGCCGCAGTCTGGCACCCGGCTTGCCCCCTGCCGCGTCAGACCGGACAAAGGCTCACCCCCCTCTCCGGGCCTTTGTTCTTCTATCATGCCGCCACGACCGCTCCCCTCCCGGTCGTGGCGGTTTTTGTTTGCGGCTCACAGCATCTAGCGAAGCGTTGCAGGGTTGGCGAAAGCACGGCGTGCGATATATCCTTCCGGGCAAGGTCTGTTTGGACTTTCAACCGGGAAGCAAGATACCGAAGCCATGGCATTCGATCGCTCTCATTCCGCAACCTATCTCGCCAACCAGCTTGCGAAGGGTTTTGCGCGATCCCTGCAACAGCGCTCAAGCAGCCTCGGCTTTTCCCCGGGCCAGTTTCCCGTTCTCCTGGAACTCTGGCAGCAGGATGGCCTTACCCAGAAGCAACTCCTGGACAAGCTCGAGGTGGAGCAGGCGACGGTTGCCAATACGCTCGCGCGGATGCAGCGCGACGGTCTCATCGAGCGCATCCCCCATCCTGACGACAAGCGGGCAAAGATCATTACCCTGACGGCGCTTGGCCGCAGCCTGGAGGCCCGTGCGGTGGAGGCGGCAGCGGAAGCCGACGCGGCCCTGTTTTCCGGGTTCAAGCGGTTCGAGCGTGACCTGATGATCGAATACATGCGGATGATTTTGGAGAACGCCCGCAAGCTCTAGGGGGCGCCAGAGACTTGTCAGTGCAAGGTTGCAGTCGACGTTACTGCCCGCTAGTTGTCCTGCACCAATCAGCCTTTTCCATTGTACGGTGACATAAAGGCTTGCTAGTTTCCGGAACGAGCGTCGCAAGCCACGTCTACAGCGGCGCCGAGCATCCACACACAGGATATTGTTATGACCGAACTTTCCCCCGTTCTTGACCGTGCCGACCAGAACCTCAGCGCCAGCATCGATCGGATGTTCGATCTCGTGCGCATCAAGTCGATCTCGACTGATCCGGCCTTCAAGGACGATTGCCGCAAGGCGGCTGAGTGGCTTGTCGAGGAATTGACGACGCTGGGCTTCGAAGCATCCTTGCGGGACACCCCCGGTCATCCGATGGTGGTCGGTCATCACGCGGGAGCAACGCCGGATGCGCCGCACGTTCTGTTCTACGGTCACTACGACGTGCAGCCGGTCGATCCGATCGAGCTTTGGGAAGACGATCCCTTCGATCCGAAGCTGAAGGAGCTCCCGGGTGGCCGCAAGATCATGACCGGACGCGGGACATCCGACGACAAGGGCCAGTTGCTGACCTTCGTCGAAGCCTGCCGCGCCTACAAGGACGTGCATGGCGCGCTGCCGATCCGGATCACCATTCTGTTTGAGGGCGAGGAAGAATCCGGTTCGCCGTCGCTTAAGCCTTTCCTCGAAGCCAATGCCGAAGAGCTCAAGGCCGACTTCGCCCTGGTCTGCGATACGGGCATGTGGGACACCGACACACCGGCAATCGCTGCCGCCCTTCGCGGACTGGTCGGCGAAGAGATCACTGTCACCGCTGCCGATCGCGACCTGCATTCCGGCCTTTACGGCGGTGCTGCCGCAAACCCGATCCACATTCTCACCGGTATCATCGCCGGCCTTCGCGACGACACAGGCCGCATCACCCTTGAGGGTTTCTACGACGGCGTCGAGGAAACGCCTGAAAACATCAAGGCAAGCTGGGAAACGCTTGGTCGCTCGGCCGAAAAGTTCCTCGGCGAAATCGGGCTCTCAGAGCCGGCCGGCGAAAAGGGCCGTTCGGTTCTGGAAATGACCTGGGCCCGACCGACCTGCGAGGTCAACGGGATCTGGGGCGGTTACACTGGCGACGGCTTCAAGACCGTCATTGCGGCCAAGGCTTCGGCAAAGATCTCGTTCCGCCTCGTCGGCACGCAGGACCCGGACAAGATCCGCGACGCGTTCCGCGCCTATGTGACATCCAAGATCCCGGCGGACTGCAACGTCGAGTTCCACCCGCATGGTGGCTCGCCTGCGATCCAGCTTTCCTACGACTCACCGGCCTTGACCAAGGCCAAGAGTGCACTTTCGGACGAATGGGCAAATCCAGCCGTCATCATCGGCATGGGCGGCTCCATTCCGATCGTCGGCGATTTCCAGAAGATGCTCGGAATGGATAGTCTGCTGGTCGGCTTCGGACTCAATGACGACCGGATCCACTCGCCGAACGAGAAGTATGACCTGAAGTCCTACCACAAGGGGATCAGGTCCTGGGTCCGGATCATCACGGCCCTCGCAAAGTGAGGGCGTCGGCGGGGCGCAGCAGACAGCGCCTTTGCCGATGCACGTCCAACTCATACGAAACGAAAAAGGTCGGGCTAGCCCGACCTTTCTGATCCCAATCACAAGTGCCAGTACATCCGTGGTCACTCTTATGGGCATGCAATGCGAAACAGCCGCCGTCGACGACATTGGCTCTAATGTTCATCGTCTCGCTAATTGGTTAATATTTGGTTAACGGCGCTCTGTGCCCTGCTCGACAGGCATCGTCGGAACGCAAAAAGGCCGGTCGATGACCGGCCTTCATAAATAAATGAAACGGGTATCTTAGACGGCGCGGAGGCTGTCAGCAGATTCCTTGCCGGAACGGCGGTCGGTCGTCAGTTCGAAGCCGATCTTCTGACCGTCCTGCAGCTGACCGAGGCCTGCGCGCTCGACTGCGGTGACGTGAACGAAAACGTCCTTGCCACCGTCGTCAGGGGTGATGAAGCCGTAGCCCTTCGTTGCGTTGAACCATTTTACAGTACCAGTCGCCATAACGATGCCTTTCTCTTGCAAATGACCGACTGCCCCGTTCGGAATTTCCCGGGGCGTTTGTGTTTCGTATTTGAAGAAAGATCGTCGCAGGCGGGGCAGTTTAGCCACGTGCTGGCTTGTCAAACAAATATCGATGCAGAGGATTTAAGGTCTGGCCGTTTTGGCGTCAAGCCTGCAGGACCGGGCGCAGATCGATCGATCCAGACGCGATCGTGGTGCCCTGCATCCGCTACATCGACGCAAGTTCTTGGAGTTGCGGGCCTTTTCGAGAGCTTCAGGCGCTTCCGATATCTCATCGCTCCAGCCCCTCAGAAAACAGAAAAGCCCGACGCGGGAGGAGGTGCGTCGGGCTTCTGAAACTGGCCAACAACTGGGAGGAGGAGTGTTGCCGGCCCCATCGGGGACGCTGGGAGGAGGAGTGCGTCCGTCGATGATTTAAACATACAGCGGAAACGCACAAAAAACAGACGTAATTTCGCACCGCAGCATTGCAAGAATCGCATGCCTCGCGAGACTTGCCCGCTGGATGCGCTTCCGTCATGCTGCGCTCATGAGCCTTGAATCCGTACGCAGCTTTTTCGCGACCCACGCGCCTGACATCGAGATCATCGAGACCGAACAGAGTTCGGCGACCGTTCCGCTTGCAGCACTCGCGCATGGCGTCGATCCTGACCAGATCGCGAAGACAATCTGCCTGCGAGCGGGCGACGTCATGCTGTTGGTCGTAATGTCGGGAAATAGTCGCATCGACAATAAGAAGTTCAGGTCGGTCTTCAGCGCCAAACCGCGGATGCTGTCCGGCGATGAGGTCATGGCAGCAACTGGCCATCCGATCGGAGGGGTGTGCCCGTTTGGTCTTGCGACTGAGCTCCAGGTCTATTGCGACCTTTCGCTAAAGGATTACCCTGAGGTCGTGCCCGCGGCTGGAGCAACGAATGCTGCGATCAGGATAGACCCGGAACGACTTGCAGAACTCACCAAGGCCATCTGGATCGACTGCGCCAGCCGAACGGATAGTTCGGCCGGCTAGACGGGTAAGGTATTCCTAGAAGCGGTCGTTGATGTAACGCTGGTACCAGGCCTGCTTGCTGTCGACGGACGCGTTGGCGACGAGATAGCCGATCGCAAAGCCGATACCGCCGATCAGGGTGATCAGGGTCGTGGTTGCGGCAGGATGCTCGCGGACAGTGGCGGCCACGGAATTTGCTTCTTCCGAAACGTAGCTTGCGGCATCGGACGCACGGCTTGCGACGCGGTCATAAGCAACGCTGCCTTTTTCTGCCAACAGATCACGCAAATTGGCGATCTCGGACTTGAGGCTGGCGATCTCGGAATTGAATGCCGAATTTTCGCTCGGCACATGATCGAAGGATGGCGACTGGGATTCGGTTGGCTTCAGGCTCTTTACGGATTCTGCCATTTTGGCCTCCTGTCTGTTGTTGATCGAGAGCACGGTCAACTTTCGAAGACAGGATATGTTCCTTGAATGGCCCGAATGTCTGTTCGACCGGGAATCTACCGCGCCTTGGCGAGAGTTTCCGCCAATGCAGCCAGTTTCTCTTTTTCGTCGGCGCCCTTTTGAAGCGAGTTGACGAGAATGAGCGCCAGTGCTTCTGCATCTGGACTGCTTTTATCGATGTGGTGCTCGGAGCAGGTCTCGTCGAAGACTTGCTGCAATAGGTTGAGCTGGCCGGAACTGACCGGCTTGCGGATAAGCTGACTTGGCATTTGCCCCTCACGTGCGGATGGCGAGGCTCCTCCCCATACCCCTGGGAGCCGCGATCAGGCTAAAAGACTTATCCGCTTGCAGCCTCCAAACCTCAGTGAAGGAAACGAGTGGATGCAGCCGGCAGTGTGAGATCTGACTAATTGAATAGCAATAACAAGATCGCACGGGTGCAATTTAGGGGGTTATTAACAATAGCCACACCCTTATCGCGAGCCACGCCGCCCGGCGCGCTTGTCACCGGAAGGCGTAGATCATCAATTTCTTCGGACCACGAATCAGGCAGCGCCTGCCGGGTCTCCCGTCGGCATCAGAGCCGGCTCCAATGTGGGATCCTGCGGGTTTTTCGTATCCCCCGGATCCTGCGTCGGGGTCAGCGGCGGCTTTTCCTGCGTGCGGTCGGGCACTCCGCCAGTCCCCACGGGACCACGGGGAGTCTCGACGCCGGGAGTTGGCAATGGGTCACGATTCGGCATGAATGCCTCCTTTGTCTCCGGGTAGGTCTAGAGGAAACGGCTATAACCAGTGATTGTTCCGGTCCGCTCATCGGGCAGGGCTAGCGCTGGACGCGGATCAAAGCCAGCGTTGCCTGTCGTGGGGCCGGGACGAAACGCCTAGCAGATAACCGAGTAGAAATGCCGCCACGCCGATGGATGCGGCAACGGATGCAGTAGCGGCCGGGTGATCCACAGCATGCGCTGCGACCATTCCCGCTTCGTCCTTCACCTTCGCGGCTGTGGATTTTGCTTTTTCAACGACGCCCGTTTCAGGGTCGATATCACCGGTGAAGCCGACATTGAGTGGTTTTCTCGCCATGGTCATCTCCTTTTGAAGACAATCCACGGGCCGGAATGAAGTTCCGTCCGCAAGACGCGACTGGGCATGCAGCGCCGCCGTAGCGGGTCTGCGGGCAATCAGGCCGCCGAGCCTCTACATGAGCTGCAACTTCGACAGCGCCTCTCGCGTCAGAAACACATCGGTCTTTCCAGCCTCATAGGCCGGATGACTGAATTCAAACATGCCGCTGGAAAACACGCCGTTATGTGGCATCTCGAGCGCTTGCTTGACGCTAACGAGACCGACCGGAACACGCCGGTCGCCATTGATGACCACAGCCTCAACGATCCTGTTCATGCACTCCCCTCCTCCAAGGTGGAACTCAAACCGATCCGACAGGCAAATTACCGTATATAGAAAGCAACTGTTTTACGTAGAAATCCAGCCTTTTTTAGGCGGCACTCATATTAAATAGCGTCCGATCGGATTTTACATCTCCTTAAATCGCCGCATTTACACTGCAGCGAGATAACTCGGGCGACAATTTGTGAGAACAGCGCATTCAGGATGCGCGTAACGGGGATATGCCGGCTCATCATGGCAGCCAGAAAATCGGACAAACGCGTCGAACCGTCTTTCGGCGGATCGCAGGACAAAGATGACTTCCGTCTCGACGCGGACGACCGCATCATTGGCAATGGACGCTCCACCCGGCGTGCGCAGAAGGCCGATGACGACTACGACGATCTCCCGCCTCGCAAGACACGCAAGCAGTCCGACCCGTCCAACGACCGCGACAGGTCTTCGCGCAAGGCATCGTCAAATCGCGGTGGCGACAATGGCGGCTTCTTCGCGCCCCTGAAACGACTGGTTTACTGGTGCGTCGTCCTGTCGATCTGGGCAGCGATCGGCATCGGTGGACTTGTTCTCTACTACGGCGCGCAGATGCCGTCTGCCAGCAGCTGGACCATTCCAGACCGTCCGCCAAACATGAAGATTACCTCGACCGATGGGTCGGTGATCGCCAACCGCGGCACGACCGGTGGTGAAGCGCTGGCGCTGGAAGACATGTCGCCCTATCTGCCCCAGGCCGTCATGTCGATCGAGGACCGGCGCTTCTATTCCCATTTCGGCGTCGATCCGCTGGGTCTGGCGCGCGCCTTCGTCAACAACCTGACAGGCCAGCCGATCCAGGGCGGTTCGACGATCACCCAGCAGCTTGCCAAGAACCTGTTCCTATCCCCGGACCGCACGTTCGAGCGCAAGATCCAGGAAGTGCTCTTGTCCTTCTGGCTGGAGACGAAATTCACCAAGGACCAGATCCTGGCGATGTACCTCAACCGGGTGTACTTCGGCGCGAACGCCTATGGTGTAGAGGCCGCTTCGCGTCGCTACTTCAACAAGTCGGCACGGGACGTCAACCTCGGCGAGGCGGCAACGCTTGCGGGTCTCTTGAAGGCGCCCTCGCGGCTTTCGCCTGCCAGAGATCCGAAAGCGGCCGAAGAGCGGGCACAGGTCGTTCTCGGCACGATGCGGGAAGAAGGCTACATCACTGACAGCGACCTCAAGACCGCGATGGCGCAGCCGCCTTCCAACGCCAAGAGCTCCTGGAACGGCGCCCAGCACTACGCCGCAGACATGGTGGTCGATGAGGTCAAGCGTCTGATCGGGGAGCCGAAGGTCGATGTCGTCGTCGAGACCACCGTCGATCTGCGTCTTGAGGAAGCCGCCGAAAAGGCTTTGAAAGATGTGCTGACCAAGGAAGGCGGCAAGCTGAACGCCTCGCAGGCGGCGCTTGTTTCCGTTGATGCGACCGGCGCCATCCGCGCAATGGTGGGCGGCCGCGATTATGCGCAGAGCCAGTTCAACCGGGCCGTCAAGGCCAAGCGCCAGCCAGGCTCGGCGTTCAAGCCGTTCGTCTATGCCTCGGCTCTCGAAGCGGGCTACAATCCGGACACGATCGTCAACGACGCGCCTGTCCGCATCAGCAACTGGACGCCGGAGAATTACGAGAAGGAATACAAGGGGCCGGTTCCGCTTTCCTATGCGATGGCCCATTCGCTCAACACCGTCGCGGCCCAACTGGTGATGGCGGTGGGGCCTGAAAAGGTCGTGTCGATGGCGCATCGGCTCGGCGTCGATTCCGACATCCAGCCGAACGCCTCGATCGCGCTCGGGACATCCGAAGTCTCGCTGACGGAACTCACCTCATCCTATGCGGCCTTCATGAACGGCGGCTACAAGGCGACGCCCTATATCGTGAAGCGGATCGCGGATACGGACGGCAAGGTTCTCTATGAGGCCGACTACACCAACCCTCCGCGTGTTCTCAGCGCGCCGGTTGCCGCTGCCATGAACAGCATGATGTCGGGCGTCGTCCGTGACGGCACCGGCCGGGCCGCGCGCCTCGACGGCTGGCAGGTTGCCGGCAAGTCCGGGACGACCCAGTCGTTCCGCGATGCGCTGTTCGTCGGTTATACCAGCATCATGACGACAGGGATCTGGTTCGGCAACGACGACGGCGCCTTCATGAAAAAGGTGACTGGTGGCGGCCTGCCGGCAAAAGCCTGGAAGGAATACATGACGGTGGCAATGAAGGGCTATACCCCGACGCCACTGTTCGGATTCAACAGCGGCCTTCAGCTGCCACCGCCCGTTGAGGAAGAACAATCGCCATCGACATCGATCGGCGACATCATTTCCGGCATCATACCGGGGGCGAGCGATCAGCGTGAAGCGCCTGCGCCCGACAATTTTCCGCCAGCTCCGCGTGCGCCGGTCCAACAGGCGGCACCTCGTGGAGAAGCCTCTCTCGAACAGCCGGCACGCAGGCCTCCGCCCGCGACGCGCCAGCAAGTCCAGCCTGCCACCCCGGGCCAGCCCGATTGCGCCTATGGTGACAACGCGGTCTGCAACACCGGGACGGTTTATGACAACAGACCGCCGCCGCGACAGTATCGCGAAGGCGGTTCTGCCAACCGGGCGCAACCCGGAGAATACAGGGATTACCGCGAATATCGTGCCCCTTACGATAGCCAGGCACCGGTGCCGCCCGGCGATGTCGGCGGCCGCCCGATGCCGCCTTCGGACGTCGGACAAGTCTACCAGCCGCAGGAAACGCGTCGCACGACGCTGTACGATATCCTCATGGGCCAGTAGCCCGTTAGAAAGACAGAAGGAAAATTGCATTTTTTTGCGTGAATGCAGGCGAATTCCCGCCTTGCAGTCCGAAAAACCCGTCCTTATATACCCCGCATGACAGCAGCCGGTGCTGCGAAAATTCCCAGTCGAGGAACTGTCAAAGGAATGCCTTTCACGGGGTTCCGACAGTTCGCTTAAAGGAGAGAGAAGATATGGCAAAAGTAATTGGCATCGACCTTGGCACTACCAACTCCTGCGTCGCCATCATGGACGGCAAGGATTCCAAAGTCATCGAGAATGCGGAAGGCGCGCGCACGACGCCGTCCATGGTCGCATTTTCTGACGACGGCGAACGTCTCGTCGGTCAGCCGGCCAAGCGCCAGGCTGTAACCAACCCAACCAATACGCTTTTCGCAGTGAAGCGCCTTATCGGCCGCCGCTACGAAGACCCGACCGTTGAGAAGGACAAGGGCCTCGTACCCTTCGACATCGTCAAGGGCGACAACGGCGACGCTTGGGTGAAGGCTCAGGACAAGGCCTACTCTCCGGCCCAGATCTCCGCGATGATCCTTCAGAAGATGAAGGAAACCGCAGAAGCCTATCTCGGCGAGAAGGTCACGCAGGCCGTCATCACGGTTCCCGCATACTTCAACGATGCCCAGCGCCAGGCAACCAAGGATGCCGGCCGCATTTCGGGTCTTGAAGTTCTGCGCATCATCAACGAGCCGACGGCTGCAGCACTTGCCTACGGCCTCGACAAGAAGGAAGGCAAGACGATTGCCGTTTACGACTTGGGCGGCGGCACGTTCGATATCTCGGTTCTCGAAATCGGCGATGGCGTCTTCGAAGTGAAGTCGACCAACGGCGACACCTTCCTCGGCGGTGAAGACTTCGACATGCGTCTCGTCGAATATCTCGCAAACGAGTTCAAGAAGGAAAACGGCATCGACCTGAAGAACGACAAGCTCGCTCTGCAGCGCCTCAAGGAAGCATCCGAGAAGGCAAAGATCGAACTGTCGTCGTCGCAGCAGACCGAAATCAACCTGCCGTTCATCACGGCAGATGCTTCCGGTCCGAAGCACCTGACCTTGAAGCTGACCCGCTCGAAGTTCGAAAGCCTGGTCGACGATCTCGTCCAGCGCACTGTCGCACCGTGCAAGGCAGCCTTGAAGGATGCCGGCGTGACTGCCGCTGAAATCGACGAAGTCGTTCTGGTCGGCGGCATGAGCCGCATGCCGAAGGTACAGGAAGTCGTCAAGCAACTGTTCGGCAAGGAGCCGCACAAGGGCGTCAACCCGGATGAAGTGGTTGCCATGGGCGCCGCGATCCAGGGCGGCGTTCTGCAGGGCGACGTCAAGGACGTTCTCCTTCTCGACGTGACCCCGCTGTCGCTCGGCATCGAAACGCTCGGTGGCGTCTTTACCCGCCTGATCGACCGCAACACGACGATCCCGACGAAGAAGTCGCAGACCTTCTCTACCGCCGACGATAACCAGTCGGCCGTGACGATCCGCGTTTCGCAGGGCGAGCGCGAAATGGCGCAGGACAACAAGCTGCTTGGTCAGTTCGACCTCGTCGGTCTGCCGCCGGCTCCGCGCGGCATGCCGCAGATCGAAGTCACGTTCGACATCGACGCCAACGGCATTGTCCAGGTTTCGGCCAAGGACAAGGGTACCGGCAAGGAACAGCAGATCCGCATCCAGGCATCTGGTGGTCTGTCCGACGCCGACATCGAGAAGATGGTCAAGGACGCCGAGGCGAACGCCGAAACCGACAAGAAGCGTCGTGCCGGTGTGGAAGCCAAGAATCAGGCCGAAAGCCTCATTCATTCCAGCGAGAAGTCGCTGGCTGAATATGGCGACAAGGTAACCGAGACCGACCGCAAGGCGATCGAGGATGCCATTGCCGCGCTCAAGGCTTCTGTCGAGGCTCCCGAGCCTGATGCAGATGACATCCAGGCGAAGACCCAGACCCTCATGGAAACATCCATGAAGCTTGGTCAGGCCATCTATGAGGCCCAGCAGGCTGATGGTGGCGCTGCCGAAGCCGGCAAGGACGACGGTGTCGTCGATGCCGACTACGAGGAAATCAAGGACGACAAGAAGTCGGCCTAAGTCTGGTTCCGTTGACGGATACCGCTAGATAGTCGACTAAGATATCCGGCTGCCATCGTGCAGCCGGAACCCTTTCTGGAGCCGGTTACCGCTTATGGCCAAAGCAGATTTTTACGAAACGCTGGGTGTCGGCAAATCCGCTGACGAGAAGGAGCTGAAAAGCGCCTTCCGTAAGCTTGCGATGAAATACCATCCCGACAAGAACCCCGGCGATGCGGAAGCTGAGAAGAAATTCAAGGAGATCGGCGAAGCTTACGAGACGCTGAAGGATCCCCAGAAGCGCGCGGCCTACGATCGCTTCGGTCATGCTGCCTTCGAACAGGGTGGCATGGGCGGCGGCGGTGGCGGCTTCTCCGGCGGCGCGGGAGCAGGTGGCTTCTCCGACATTTTCGAAGACATTTTCGGCGACATGATGGGCGGCGGCCGTGCGCGCCGGTCGTCCGGCGGTCGCGAACGTGGCGCCGATCTTCGCTACAATATGGAGATCACCCTCGACGAGGCCTATGCCGGCAAGACGGCGCAGATCCGGGTTCCGTCCTCGATCACCTGTGACGTCTGTTCGGGTTCGGGCGCCAAGCCCGGCACCCAGCCGAAGACCTGCGGCACCTGCCAGGGGTCCGGGCGCGTCCGTGCATCCCAGGGCTTCTTCTCGGTCGAACGGACCTGCCCGACCTGTCATGGCCGCGGACAGACCATCACCGATCCGTGCACCAAGTGCCACGGCCAGGGTCGCGTCACCGAAGAGCGTTCGCTGTCCGTAAACATTCCATCGGGCATCGAAGACGGCACGCGCATTCGCCTGCAGGGCGAAGGCGAAGCCGGTGCGCGCGGTGGCCCAACCGGGGATCTCTACATCTTCCTGTCGGTCCGACCGCACGAGTTCTTCCAGCGTGATGGCGCCGATCTCTACTGCGCCGTGCCGATCTCCATGACGACGGCAGCGCTTGGCGGCACGTTCGATGTCGGGACGCTGGATGGATCGAAGTCACGTGTGACCGTTCCTGAGGGCACACAGGCCGGCAAGCAGTTCCGCCTCAAGGGCAAGGGAATGCCGGTGCTGCGGTCTTCGCAGACGGGCGATCTCTACATCCAGATCCAGATCGAGACGCCGCAGAAGCTGACCAAGCGCCAGCGCGAGCTGCTGCAGGAGTTCGAGGACATCTCGTCCAAGGAGAACAATCCGGAATCGACGGGCTTCTTTGCCCGGATGAAGGAATTCTTCGACACCTGATGGCTGTCACAAAGACGAAGATTGCAAAACGCCGGCCCTGCGCCGGCGTTTTTCTTCGTTAAAACCCTTATAGACACCGCAATCTGCCCAGCCATTATTATAGAGCTGAACAAGCCCGCTCTGTAGTTGCGGGACTGAAACAATCGAGACCAGACATGACGGACGGTAAACACTACTGGCTTCGCAAAGACGACAAGCAGGCGACCAAGGCCAACTTCCCGGAACTGTTCTTCGACCTGGTCTTCGTCTTCGCCTTCATCCAGTTGTCAGAAACGCTGGCCGCGGATTTCTCGCTCGGGATCGCCGCCGAAGCGCTGATTTTCATCTTCGCGCTCTGGTGGGTCTGGATCCACACGACCTGGGTCACCAATCTTCTCGATGCCGAAATAGAGCCGGTGCGGATCCTGCTGTTCGGCCTGATGTTTCTCGGCGTCATTCTGGCAATTGCCCTGCCGAGGGCGTTTCAGGACATGGGCCTGACCTTCGCACTCGCCTATTCGGCCATGCAGATCATCCGATCGCTGTTTGCCCTCTACGCCTTCCGACACGCCGATCGGGCCTCCTATGTCACCTTCCAGCGGATCACCGTCTGGCTTTCGGTTTCAAGCGCTTTGTGGATCGCCGGCGGCCTCAGTGAACAATCCGTCCGGGTGTATTTCTGGATCGCTGCGCTGGCGATCGAATATATCGCCCCGATCCTGCGTTACCGGGTGCCCGGGCTAGGTGCCGCGCCTGCGGAAACGCTTGACATCAACGGCGAGCATATGGCCGAACGCTGCGCGCTGTTCGTCATCATCGCACTTGGGGAAACGATCCTCACCACGGGCAAGAATGCATCCAGTCATCTGGAAAGCAGCTTGACGCCACTCGTGCTGTTTGTAGCCTTCCTTTCGACCGTGCTGATGTGGTGGATCTACTTCCATGACGGGCAGGAAAAGGCAGCCGACAAGGCGGAAGACAGTTCAGAGCCACAGGCGACCGCGAATCATCTTTTCACCTACGGTCACCTGCCTATTATCGCTGGCATCATCCTTACTGCAGTCGGTGAAGACTTCGCACTGTCGCATGCGCACGAGCATGCAACGCTTGCTCAGGCTTTCGCGCTTCTAGGCGGTCCGATCCTGTTCTTAAGCGGCATGATCTGGGTAAAGACGCATTCGACAAAGCATGTGCCATGGTCGCATTGTGCCGGCATTGCCGTCCTTGTTGCCTGCTTTCTGCTTGTTGCGAGCCTGACAACCGTCCACATCCAGATGCTTGCGACGGGTTCGCTTCTGGCCGTCGCAATCTGGGAATATGTGGCCCTGAGGCGCTTTGCCCGCGCCGCCGCGTGACGGTCAGTAGTGTGGCGGCCTGGTGTTGGCCGGCGCTTCCAGCGAGGTTTCCTCGAGGGACAGAAAGCGTACGGTCAGCCGGTCGAGCTTCGAGCGTGTCTGCTCGACGACCTTCCACTGTTCGGCAAGCTGGTCGGACAGTTCCTCGATGACCTTGGCCTGATGCGCCGCCAATTCCTCCAGCTTCAAAATTCTATCGTCGTCGGTCACACTATTCACTCGCACTCGATTTCGGGCATTCGCCGGATCCCTCCGGCTGAGGCTTTCTCCGAGACTACAGCGTTTGGAGCGGGAAGAAAACGGCGGGCACGGCCTGCATTCTGCTCAGGGTGATGTGACTTGTAGACCTCCGCTTGCCTTCTTGGCGCGAAGTCCTTAGCTCCTACGTGGAAACAACGCGATACAAGATGGCGCAAAAGACTTTCCTTTCCCGGCTGAAGCTGACCGACTTCCGGAATTACACCCAGGCTTCGCTCGATCTCGACGGCCGGCATGTCGTCCTGACCGGCGAGAACGGTGCGGGCAAGACCAACCTTCTCGAAGCCGTGTCCTTCCTGTCTCCGGGCCGTGGCCTGCGCCGCGCCGTGCTGAGCGATGTCACGCGCGTCGGTGCTGCCGCTGGTTTCAGCGTCTTTGCGGATGTGGACGGGATGGAAGGCGAGGTTTCGCTCGGCACCGGCATCGAAGCGAATGACGGCGACGGTGTCAGCCGTAAGCTCCGCATCAACGGCACGCCGGCAAAATCGACGGAGGAACTTTCCGACCATCTTCGTGCCCTGTGGCTGACGCCGGCGATGGACGGCCTGTTTACCGGCCCTTCGGCCGACCGTCGCCGCTTTCTCGACCGACTGGTTCTCTCGCTCGATGCAGGCCACGGTCGGCGGGCGGGCGATTTCGAACGTGCCATGCGCAGCCGCAACCGGTTGCTGTCCGAAGGCCGGTTCGATCCCGCGTGGCTTTCCGCAATCGAGGCGCAGATGGCGGGTCTCGGCATATCCATGGCGGCTGCCCGGCACGAGATGCTGGGACTGCTGAAGACGCTGTCTGCCAATCTCGGCGACACGCCGTTTCCAACGCCAGAGCTTTCGCTGGAAGGGTTTCTGGACGGTGCCATGGATCGGCCCGCGGCGGACCTCGAAGATGAATATCTCGCCATGCTCGCGTCAGGGCGTGGCCGCGACGCTGCAGCGGGACGAACACTGGATGGTCCGCACCGTGTCGACCTAACCGTTCGTCACCGCGAGAAGGACATTGAGGCTTCGCGCTGCTCGACCGGGGAGCAGAAAGCCCTGCTGATCGGGCTCGTGCTTGCCCACGCCCGCCTGACGGCGGATATGACCGGCCATGCGCCAATCCTGCTTCTGGACGAGATTGCAGCACATCTGGACGAGGGACGGCGCGCGACATTGTTCGATCTCGTGCATGGACTGGGCGGGCAGGCCTTCATGACCGGCACCGATCGCCACATGTTTGCAGCGCTTGCCGATCGGGCGCAGTTCCTGACAGTTTCCCATGGCGGCATAACCCGCTGAACCTGCTTACACTCGATTTCTGCGGTGCTATGATCCCATGATGGAAAACCAGAATTCGGACGCGCTCCGCCCAGATGAAATCGAGCGCTATCGCCGCCATATCCTGCTGCCGGAGATCGGCGGTCAGGGCCAGCAGAAGCTCAAGAGCGCACGTGTGCTGGTGATCGGTGCGGGCGGTCTTGGGGCGCCCATTCTCGAATATCTCGCAGCGGCCGGCGTTGGCACGATCGGCATCGTCGACGACGACCGCGTTTCGCTCTCCAACCTGCAGCGACAGGTGATCCACGATACCGGCACGATCGGCGAGATGAAGACACGGAGTGCCCGAGAGGCGATCGCCCGGTTGAACCCGAATACGCGGGTGATGGATTTCGAGGAGCGCTTCTCCGCCGAATGGGCTCAGATGCATCTCTCCCGTTTCCGCCTGCTGATCGACGGCTCGGACAATTTCGACACGCGCTATGCAGCAGCGGACGCGGCGGAAGCGGCCCGCATCCCCTTGGTGACGGGTGCGGTCGGGCGCTTCGATGGATCGGTGACGGTGCTGAAACCCTACGAGGACGGCGAGGACGGAGAGCTTAACCCCACCTACCGAGACCTCTTTCCCGAGCAGCCGCCGGAAGGCCTCATCCCCGCCTGCGCGGAGACTGGCGTGGTTGGTGCGTTGACCGGCGTGATCGGGACGCTGATGGCGATGGAAGCGATCAAGTTGGTGACAGGGATTGGCGAACCCCTGGTTAGACGCCTGTTGCTCTACGATGGGCTGGCAACCCGGTTCGATGTGATCAAGTACAAGCGCCGCGCGACACGGACGGCTACCGAATGACTGAGATCGTTCGCATCGACGAGAGTTTCACCCGCTGGGAAGACCTGCTGACGCTCATCCTGTCATCCTTCGCCTACATGGACGGCGTGATCGATCCGCCCTCCTCAGCTCACCGGCTGACGCCCGCCTCGCTCGCGCAAAAGGCGCGAGACGAAACTGCGTTCGTCGCGGAGGAAGACGGAAAGCTTGCAGGTTGCGTGTTTCTGAAGCCTGAACACGGATGTCTCTATGTGGGCAAGCTGGCGATATCGCCTGCTTTTCAGAACAGAGGTCTCGGCCGGAGGCTGCTTTCGGTGGCGGAGGATATCGCGCGGCAACACGGCCTGCCTGCGCTGAGGCTGGAGACGCGCATCGAGCTTACCAGCAACCACGCGACCTTCGAGAAGTGGGGCTTCGTCAGAACGGCCGAGAACGCCCATGCGGGCTATGCCAGAACGACATCGATCGAAATGCGGAAGCCGCTCGCGTAAGAACCGTTAGTTCCGGCCGGGCAGAACCCGGTTGGGTGGGCGATGGCCGTCGAAATACGTGCGGATATTGATGATCACCTTGTCGCCCATGTCGATGCGCCCTTCGATCGTTGCCGAGCCCATATGCGGCAAGAGCACGACACGCCCTTCGCGCGCAAGCTTGACCAGCTTCGGATTGACGGCCGGTTCGTTCTGATAGACGTCGAGCCCTGCGCCGGCAATTTTTCCGTCACGCAGTAGCTGCACCATCGCTGCCTCGTCGATGATATCGCCGCGGGCGGTGTTGACGATGATCGAACCGGGCTGCAGCAAGGCCAGCCGGCGGGCCGAGAGAAGGTGGAAGGTCGCCGGCGTCGACGGGCAGTTGATCGAGACGATATCGACGCGCGCAAGCATCTGATCGAGGCTGTCCCAATAGGTCGCCTCCAGCTCTTCCTCGGTGGCTGGACTGACCGGTTTGCGATTGTGATAATGGATGGCGAGGCCGAAGGCCTTGGCCCGGCGCGCCACGGCACTGCCGATGCGGCCCATGCCGACGATGCCGATACGCTTGCCCCAGATCCGCCGGCCGAGCATCCAGGTCGGGCTCCAGCCTTCCCAGTCACCGGGCTTGTCGGTGAGGATCCGCGATCCTTCCGCCAGGCGACGGTTGACGGCAAGAATCAGCGCCAAGGTCATGTCGGCCGTGTCTTCGGTCAGGACGTTCGGCGTGTTGGTGACCGTGATCCCCTTCTTGGCGGCCGCATCCACATCGATATGATCGGTACCGTTGGAAAAACTGGCGATCAGCTTCAGCTGCGGGCCTGCTTCCGCGATCAGCCCTGCGTCGATCCTATCGGTAACCGTCGGTACCAGCACATCGGCGGTCTTCATCGCAGCGATAAGCTCTTCGCGCGAACGGGGACAATCGTCGATATTGAGCTCTGCGTCGAAAAGCTCGCGCATGCGCGTTTCAACGGCGTCCGGAAGTTTGCGAGTGATGTAAACCTGGGGTTTTTTCTTCGCTGTCATGGTTTCAAAGCCGCATTGCAATCAGCTGCCATTAGGACGTCCTTAACCAAGGTGCGCAATAGTCGGAGGCATCCAGGGCGTTTTCTTAACAGACCCGTCGGCGAAGACAAACAAAACCTCGCATGGACAGGAACGCTTGTGGAATTTCAGCCGGAATGAGATTCATGCGCAGAACATTCTTTACATCCTTCCTTGCAGCCTCGATCGGGCTCCTCACCTGCCTTTCCGGCGCCGACGGCGCACTTGCACAGGGCGTTGCCAAGGGCGCAAGCGGTCTGCCGCTTCCCCGTTTCGTCAGCCTGAAATCGAGAAAGGTGAACATCCGCATCGGTCCGAGCACGGATTATGCGGTGTCATGGATGTACATGAAGTCGGGAACCCCGATGGAAATCATCCAGGAATACGACAACTGGCGCCGTGTTCGCGATGCCGAGGGCACGGAGGGCTGGGTCAACCAGGCCCTGCTATCGGGCGAGCGCACTGCCGTTGCAGCGCCGTGGATGCGCGGCAAGGGCAAGGACATCTATGTCAACATGCGCAACGAACCGCAGCAATCCGCGGGCCTCACTGCAAAGCTCGAGCCCGGCGTGATGATCAAGATCAGCGAATGCAATGGCGACTGGTGCCATGCGGAAGCGAATGGTGCAGAGGGCTGGATCGCCCAGGCGGAAATCTGGGGCGCTTACCCGGGAGAGGCCTTTAAATAAGGCCTCTTTCCTTCGCCGCCTGCGCGAGCGAGACCATCGGCCGCGGCCCGATCTGCTGAATGACGATGGCCGCGACCAGGCAGCCAAGCTTGCCGCAATCCTCAAGCGAACGATCTGCGGTATAGCCGTAGAGAAAGCCGGCGGCGAACAGATCGCCGGCACCGGTCGTATCGACGAGTTCCTCGATGGCATAGGCCGGGATCGCGATCCGCTCCTTGCCACGCACGAGAACCGCACCTTCCTCGCTCAGCGTGATAGCCGCCAGCTTGCAATCGTGAGCGATCTTGCCGAGGGCGAGCTCGAAATCGTCCGTCTCGTAGAGCGACAGAAGTTCCTGCTTGTTGGCAAAGACGATATCCACGGTGCCGGATTTCATCAGCTCCAGGAATTCCTCGCGGTAGCGACCGACGCAGAACGGATCCGACAGCGTCATCGACACTTCCCGACCATGCGCATGGGCAATGCGGGCCGCTTCGCGGATCGCATCCTTGGCGCGCGGCGGATCCCACAGGTACCCTTCGAAATACGTCACCTTCGATTCGGCAACCACGTCTTCCTCGACATGTTCAGGACCGAGTTCGACGCAGGCGCCGAGATAGGTGTTCATCGAGCGCTCGCCATCCGGCGTCACGAAAATCATCGAACGGGCGGTCGGGGGATGAACACCATCAGGCTTTGTCTCGTAGTGGACGCCCTGCGCACGGATATCATGCTGGAAAATGGTGCCGAGCTGATCGTTGGCGACCTTGCCGAAGTAGGCAGCCCTGCCGCCGAGACTGGCAACGCCGGCCGCCGTGTTGCCGGCCGAACCGCCAGAGGCTTCGACCGCAGGACCCATCTTCGAGTAGAGAAGTTCGGCGCGCTCGGCATTGATCAGGTTCATCGCACCCTTGATGATCGCGTTGTCGCCGAGGAATTGATCGTCGCAGCGCGCGAGGATGTCCACGATGGCATTGCCGATGGTTAGCACGTCGAATTTCGGCATCCGGCTCTGATCCTCTTTCGAATGAATGGATGAGAGAACGGGTATTCGCCTTTAGCCGTGATTGGAAGCAAAAAACGCTGTCGGCACTAAGGCTCCAAAAATCCGCAGCTGTCATTCTCCCGTCATGGTGAGCCGCTAGATAACGATCATCCGATTGCTGATGTCGACCACGGATGAACTGGCGACGAAGCGTTTGGACCCCCTTGGCTCGACCGGGGAAGGAAGCGGGGATCAAGCCCCGCTTTTCTGTTTTCGGCTTTCGCCTGCAACGGGTTTGCGCCCGACGCATTTGTCGTTCAGCCAGATCTGCGCTAGACGCAGATAACAGTCTCCTCCGAAAGCCGCCTCCGTGTCGTCAGTCTTCGCCAATGTGCTGCCCGTCTTCATCCTGATCCTGATGGGCTGGCTCGCCGCCAAAACCGGGCTTTTGAAGGCCGAAACCGGTGACGCGCTGGGGGAATACGTCTTCAAGATCGCGGTTCCGATGCTGATCTTCCGGACGGTTGCGGACGCCCATTTTGGCGGCGTCTCTCCCTTCGGGCTGTGGAGCGCCTATTTCATTGCCGTTGCCGTCACATGGACGACCGGGCATCTGATGGCCACCCGCTTCTTCGCACGGGATGCCAAGGTCGGCGTCATCGCGGGCATGTCGAGTGCGTTTGCCAACAACATCTTCATCGGCCTGCCGTTGATCGATCACATGGTCGGCAAGGAAGGGCTTCTTGCCGTCTCGATCCTGCTCGCCATCCATCTGCCTATCATGATGATCGCCGGCTCGATCCTGATGGAGGGGGCAACTGCGCGGGTCGACGGCACACAGAAGCGCACGCTTTCCGTGGTTCTGCGGCAGGTCGCCAGCAACCTGGTCCGCAATCCGCTCGTGATCGCGATCGCGATCGGGATACCGTTCAATCTTCTGGGCTTCTCGATCCCCACGTCAGTGCTGCCTGTCGTCAACCAGATCGCTGCCTCAGCCGGTCCGGTGGCGTTGATCTCGATCGGCATGGCGCTCACCCGTTATCCGATCCGTGGCGATATCAATCTCGCCACGGCCGTTGCAGTCCTGAAGCTTACCCTGATGCCGGCGATCGTGTTCGCCACAAGCCACGCGATCGGGCTGCCGCGGGACTGGGCGGCCGCTCTGGTTTTGACCTCGTCTGTTCCAACGGGCATCAATGCCTGGCTGATTGCCCAGCGGTTCCGGTCCGGGCAAAGCCTTGCGGCCTCGACCATCAGCATCACGACAGCGTTCGGCCTCATCACCGTAAGCTTCTGGGGTTGGCTGCTGTCGTGATCTGAATGTCTGCCGCCGGGTAGGATCAGTTCGTCGGGGCGGGAGCGGGTGCAGCGCCGGGTTCAGGCAGTGGCGCGGGGCTATCAGACTGTTCGCGGATATAAGCAAGCAGGTTGCCGCGTTCCTTGTCGTTCTTCAATCCGGCAAAGCCCATCGCTGTCCCCTTCACGTAGGCCTTGGGCGCAACGAGGAAGTGGTTGAGGTGATCGAACGTCCAGGTCTCCGCACCGCCCTTGGAGAAATCCTTCATGGCAGCAGAGTAGGAAAAGCCCTCATGGCTGGCGATCGGACGGTTCACAACACCCCATAGATCGGGACCCACCTTGTTGGGGCCTCCCTTTTCAATGGAGTGACAGCTCTGACACTTCTTGAATACCGTTGCGCCGGCAGCGGCATCGGCACCTGCCATCAGCTGACCAACAGGGACAACTTCCGCGGCACCGCCACCGGCAGCCGCTTCGCCGCCGGCTGGCTCTTCCAGCGCGGCGATTGCAAATCCTTCCTTCTCAGGCGACGGCGAGTGGAAAATCCCCTCCGACGCGATCGATACGGACATCATCACGAAAACCGTGGCAAGCAATGCGCCTACCGACATGTTTACATAGGGATTCATCAGCAAATTCTCCTCACCGGCCCGCCGTCCCAAAGCAGGCACCTTGAATTTGTTTGGAAGCTATGTCTTTTGCAGAGGCCTTGCAACACGATACGCTCGTTCTGCTTGAGACTTTTTGCCACTGCACAGGCTGGATTGGAAGGTTTTACGATGACTTACACGGCTTTCGACCGGACGCTCGTCCTCATTCCAGCACGAATGGCGTCGACGCGCCTTCCCGGCAAGCCGCTCGCAGACATCGCCGGCCTTCCCATGATCGTGCAGGTCGCAAAGCGCGCCGAGGAGGCCAATGTCGGTCGCATCGTCGTTGCCGTGGACCATCAGGACATTTTCGATGTGGTGAAAGCTGCAGGCTTCGAGGTAGTCATGACCCGCGAAGACCACCAGTCGGGTTCCGATCGGATCTTCGAAGCGCTGACCAAGGCAGACCCCGATGGCAGGGTGGAATACGTCATCAACGTGCAGGGCGACCTGCCGACCGTGGAAGCCGACGTCGTGCGCGCCTCGCTCAAACCGCTGCTGGACAGCCCGCAGACGGATATTGCCACGCTGACCGTCGAAATCACCGAAGAGCACGAGAAGACCAATCCGAACGTGGTCAAGATCGTCGGTTCGCCGTTGTCAGACACGCGGCTGAAGGCGCTCTACTTTACCCGCGCCACAGCCCCTTACGGCAACGGCCCGCTCTACCACCACATCGGGCTTTACGCCTATCGCCGCACTGCGCTTGAGAAATTCGTGACGCTCGGCCCTTCGGTGCTCGAAAAGCGCGAATCGCTCGAGCAGTTGCGGGCACTCGAAGCGGGCATGCGCATCGATGCCGAAATCGTCGCATCGGTGCCGCTGGGCGTCGACACGCCGGCCGACCTTGAAAAGGCGCGTGCCATCCTTTCCTCCCGCGGTTTGTAACGGATCAGCCTCATGAATGCCTCGACCAACCGCATTTCCTTCCAGGGTGAATTCGGCGCCAATTCCGATATGGCGTCCAGGGACATGTTTCCGGACATGGAACCCCTGCCCTGCCCGACCTTCGAGGATGCGTTCCAGGCGCTGGAGAACGGTGATTCGGATCTCGCAATGATTCCGATCGAAAACACCATCGCCGGACGTGTGGCCGACATTCACTACCTGCTGCCGGAATCGCGTCTGCATATCGTCGGCGAATATTTCATGCCGATCCGGTTCCAGCTGATGGTGTTGCCGGGTGTGGAGCGCGAAGAAATCCGCACCGTCCACAGCCATATCCACGCGCTTGGCCAGTGCCGCAAGATCATCCGCGCCAATGGCTGGAAGGCCGTTGTTGCCGGCGACACGGCGGGTGCTGCGAAACTCGTTTCCGAAAAGGGCGACCGCTCGATGGCGGCCCTTGCGCCACGGCTTGCGGCCAGTCTCTACGGGCTCGACATCCTCGCCGAAAATGTCGAGGACACGGAAAACAACGTCACCCGTTTCGTGGTTTTGTCGCGCGACGAGAAGTGGGTGCAGCGCAACGAGGCGGACGACGTGATCGTCACCACCTTCGTGTTCAACGTGCGCAACATACCGGCTGCGCTTTACAAGGCGATGGGTGGATTTGCCACCAACGGCATCAACATGACGAAGCTCGAAAGCTATCAGCTGGGCGGCAAGTTCGTGGCGACGCAGTTCTACGCGGATATCGAGGGGCATCCGGACGATGCCCCCGTGCGGCGTGCGCTGGAAGAACTGCGCTTCTTCTCCGAAAAGGTCCGCATTCTCGGGACCTACAAGGGCCATCCGATGCGCGGCGCGCTGCAGAAAGGCTGACGGGCGGAAGCGCTCCTTTCAGCGCTTCCAGTCGATCCAGTCGCGCATCAGCCGATAGGCAATCGCTCCCTTGGCGGGGCCGAACGGCTTGTCATCCGGGCCTGCCTCCAGCATCGCCTGCACCTCGGCGCGCGAAAACCAGCGAACGTCAGACATTTCGTGGGCATCGATGGTGATCTCCGTCGACGTCGCCTCGGCGAAACAGCCGATCATCAGCGAATGCGGCATCGGCCAGGGCTGCGATGCGTGATAGCGCACGCGTCCGATCTCGATCGCCGATTCCTCGACGGTTTCACGTCTGACGGCCTGTTCGATCGTTTCGCCGGGTTCGACGAAGCCAGCCAGGCAGGAATACATACCCTCCTGGAAATGATGGCTGCGTCCCAAAAGGCAGCGGTCGTTTTCCTCATCGATCGTCATCATGATGACGACGGGGTCGGTGCGCGGAAACATCATGTGCTGACACTGTGTGCAGACGCGCTTGTAGCCGCCGATCTTCATTTCGGTGGGCGAGCCGCATTTTCCGCAGAAGATATTGGCGGCATTCCAGTTGAGCAGCGACACCGCCTGGGCGACCTCGCCCTGAAGCTCGTCATCCAGCAGCCCTTCCCGGAAAAGAGCGCGCGCCTCGGTCGGCTTGTAATGGCTTGCGAGCTCATCATCGGCGATCGTAACCGGGACGGCGACGCGCGGCTCTCCGTTTTCGTGATGGCCGAGCAGCACGGCGCGGTCGAAATCCGGCTTCAGCTCCGCGAGCTCGTAGGCGGCAAACAGCGGATCGAGGATCTGGCCGTCGTGCTTCAGAATGACCCGGCTGCCGGAAAAGGCGAGGATATGGGTGCCATCGACGGACAGCGCCTTCTCGATACAGTCGTCTTCTCGGTTTTCCGCCTGCCGATCGAGCTTGTTGCCGGAGAACGCCGTGAGACTGCTTGGGTCGGGATGGGGTACATTGGTATCGAATATGCTGCTCATCGGGAAAGCTTTTCCATCAGTATGTTCACCAAGGCCTGCCTCTTGTCGCTGTGATACGGTTCTGCGGATCCGTAGCCCCAGATGGGGCCCGGCCAGTTCGCATCGCCTTCGAAGCGGGCAATCACATGAACATGGAGCTGCCGGACGATGTTGCCAAGCGCACCGACGTTTATCTTGGTCGCACCCGTTGTGGCTTTCAACGCTTCCGCAACCTGATTGACCTCCGCGGACAGAAGCGCCTGATCGGCCTCCGAAAGGTCGAAAATCTCGGTCATGTCGGCCCGCTGCGGCACCATCACCAGCCACGGCCAGCGGCTGTCATTCTGGATCCGCAGCTGGCAGAGATCGAGGGTGGCGATGAGATCAGAGTCCCGCGCAATGCGCCCGTCCAGTTCGAACTCGCTCAAGCATTTCTCCTAATGTTTTTATCTGGTCGTAGTTTTTTACAGGCTTGGCTTGCATTTGGAAGCGTTATTGACGATATGAGCGGTGGGAGGTTGGTGGTGGACGAGCCACTCGCCAACCGGGTCAGGTCCGGAAGGAAGCAGCCCTAACGAGCCAGGCACGGGTCGCCGTGCCAGCCTCCCACCCTCTCATCTTGGTCAGCATCCGGCGCGCTCAGTCTCTGACGGCCGGAATGGCCCGTACAGGCTGGCAGGATTTTCATGAGCGACGACGGGCCGACATATTCCAGCAACCCGACTGCGCCCACGCCTTCCGGCAGTGGCTACCGGGTTCTCGCCCGCAAATACCGTCCCAAGGATTTTTCCGACCTGATGGTCGGCCAGGAGCCGATGGTGAGAACACTCACCAACGCCTTCGAAACAGGCCGCATCGCCCAGGCCTACATGCTAACCGGTGTGCGCGGTGTCGGCAAAACGACGACTGCCCGCATTCTGGCACGTGCGCTCAATTACAAGACTGCCGAAATCGACCGCCCGACGATCGATCTGCGCATTCCCGGCGAGCACTGCCAGGCGATCATGGAAGGCCGGCACGTCGACGTCATCGAGATGGATGCGGCCTCGCATACCGGCATCGACGATATCAGAGAGATCATCGAGCAGGTGCGCTATCGTCCTGTCTCGGCGCGCTACAAAGTCTACATCATCGACGAAGTGCACATGCTCTCCACGCAGGCCTTCAACGGCCTGCTGAAGACGCTGGAAGAGCCGCCGGAGCATGTGAAGTTCATCTTCGCGACGACGGAAATCCGCAAGGTGCCGATTACCGTCCTGTCGCGCTGCCAGCGCTTTGACCTCCGCCGGATCAGTGCTGCCGATCTCGTCGGCCTGTTCACGACCATCCTCGAAAAGGAAGGTATTCCGGCCGAGACCGAGGCACTGTCGATGATCGCGCGCGCGGCTGAAGGCTCCGCTCGCGACGGACTGTCCCTTCTCGACCAGGCGATTGCCCATGGCGCAGGCCATGTGGTGGCCGATACCGTGCGCGGCATGCTTGGCCTTGCCGACCGCGCCCGCATCGTCGATCTGTTCGAACAGATCGTGCAGGGCGACGTGACGGCTGCCCTTTCCGAATTTACCGCCCAATACGAGGCCGGCGCCAACCCTGTCGTGGTTCTGACCGACCTTGCAGACTTCACCCATCTCGTCACGCGCTTCAAATATATCCCGGAAGCGGCGGACGATCCTTCGCTGAGCGAAGTCGAGCGTGTGCGCGGTCGCGAGTTTTCCGAGACGATCGCGGTCAGCACGCTGTCGCGGATCTGGCAGATGTTGCTGAAGGGCATTCCGGAAGCGGAGAACTCCTCCCGCCCTGCCGGTGCCGCCGAAATGGTGCTGATCCGCCTGACCCATGCCGCCCATCTTCCTTCGCCGGAAGACGCTGCGCGGCGGCTTGCCGACCTTTCCGGCGGCGATGGCCAGCGCAGTGCGCCCAATGGGAATGGCGGCGGCAATGGTGCAAGCCAGACTTCGTCATCGCAGCCGCCGATCAATGCCCGCGGGATCGATATGCAGTCGCAGCGGATGCCGTCAGGCGGACCGACCGCGATGCTGAAAGCCGTGCCGAACGACACCCCGCGCGAGATGCCGGTCGGCCGTGTCGAGGAAAAGCCCGAGCCCAGCGTTGCTGTCCGCTCGCTTACCGACATCGTCGATCTCTGCTCCAAGAACCGCGATGCGAAGCTGAAGGCGCTCGTGCGCAATTTCGTGCGGCTGGTGAAGATCGAACCGGGCAGGCTCGACATGCGCCTGACCGACGGCGGACCAACAACGCTGCCGGGTGAACTCGGCGTCAAGCTGAAGGAATGGACCGGCATTCACTGGATCGTCTCCCTCAGCAAGGAAGACGGTTCGCCGACATTGGTCGAGGCAGAGGGAACGGCGCGCGAAGCGCGGCTGACCGACGCCCGCTCCGATCCGGATGTCGCGGCGATCCTGTCGCAGTTTCCCGGCGCAAAGATCACCGACGTCCGGATCCGCGTGAGCGAGGACGAAATCGACGCAGACGAATTGCCGCCGCCAGCCGTGGTGGAAAGCGCCGAGGGCGATATCCTGCCGGGCGACGACATCGAACTTTAAAAATCAGGAAGAGGAGATCCCGATGCGCGACATCATGGGCATGATGGGCAAGGTCAAGGAAATGCAGGCCAAGATGGAGAAGATGCAGGCGGATATCGCCGCTCTCGAAGTTGAAGGCACGGCCGGTGGCGGCCTCGTGACGATCCGGATGAACGGCAAGGGCGACATGCTGGGTCTTAAGATCGATCCGTCCCTGTTCAAGGAAGACGAAGCCGAGATCCTCGAAGACCTGATCATTGCAGCCCACAAGCTGGCCAAGGACCGGGCCGAAGAGATCACTGCAGAAAAGACCAAGGAACTGACCTCCGGCCTGCCGATTCCGCCCGGCATGAAGCTGCCGTTCTAAATACGAGATCGGCGTTCCCTCTAGGAACCGCCTGCCGGCAAGACCCGCCTATTCGCTAGAACTTGGCGGGTTTTCCGGCTTCGATCGCCTCTCGCATATCGGCGTGGATCGGTGCGGATAAAAACCGCTGCCTGTCGTCATCGCCCAAGCGCTTGCCGAATTTTGCCAGCAGTTCCGGGATGGAAACCCTCGTTCCCTCGTAGACGCGGAATTCAACGGCATCGCCCGCCGATGCAAAGCCTGGCGTCAGCACCCGACAGTAGATGCCGGGGCGTGCAGCGGTCCGGTAGGCTTTGACGAATGACGGATCGCCCATCTTGGCGGCGAGCGTTGCGCAGGGTGTGCGGGCGGATGTCGCCTGCAGCACAAGCTCGGCACCGATGTGGAAACAATCGCCGGCGGCCACGTCGCGGTTGTCGAGCCCTTCGATCACGAGGTTTTCGCCAAACGTGCCATCCGGCAGATCACGGCCGAGTTCCGACCGCCACCAGTCGAGCGTCAGGCTGCCTTCGAGCAGGATCGCCTGCTCCGGGCCACCATGATATTTCGTATTGCAGACGGCATCGCCGACCAGGCCTTCAACGTCGATCACGACCGGAGTTTTCATCGGCATCTTGTTGATGCCGGTCTTGTAGCTCTTGCCCGGAAGCTTTTCCGGATGACCAAGGCAGAGGCTAAGAAGTTTCATTCGGCTGGTCCTTCGTCGATTCCGTTTCCCCTGCATATGGGCTAAAGGAGAACCATGGCAAAGCGAGTCACCGGCCCCGAAATCGAAAAACTCATCCAGCTTCTGGCGAAAGTACCGGGTCTCGGTCCCCGTTCGGCCCGCCGGGCGGCATTGCATCTCATCAAGAAGAAGGACCAGCTGCTCGGTCCGCTGTCGAACGCGATGGGCGAGGCCTATGACAAGGTGAAGATCTGCTCGCGCTGCGGCAATGTCGATACGTCCGATCCCTGCACGGTCTGCACCGATATCCGCCGCGACCAGTCGACGCTGATCGTCTGCGAAGATGTGTCCGATCTCTGGGCCCTCGAGCGCGCAGGCGCGATGAACGCGGCCTATCATGTGCTCGGCGGCACGCTGTCGCCGCTCGATGGTATAGGGCCTGATGATCTCAACATCCGCGGCCTGATCGACCGGGTCAGCGAAGGCGTCGTCAAGGAAATCATCATCGCCGTCAACGCCACGGTCGAAGGGCAAACCACAGCACACTATATAACCGACCAGTTGGCCGGCATCGACGTGAGGATCACCCGGTTGGCGCATGGCGTTCCTGTCGGCGGCGAGCTCGACTATCTCGACGAAGGCACGCTGACGGCGGCACTGCGGGCACGAACGGCGATCTGAGGAGATTTCATGCGCAAGACACTCATCGCCCTTGGCACCCTTATCTGTCTGCTGCCCCTACCCGTCATGGCGCAGAACAAGCCGGATGTGGAAAAGCAGTTCCAGCGATGGATCGCCAGCGATCTTGGACCGGAAGCCCGCAAGGCAGGTATTTCCGAGCGGACGATGAAGACCGCCTTCAGCGGGATCTCGCTCAACTGGAGCCTGCCTGATCTGGTGCCGCCGGGATCAAAGCCGCCGAAGAGCCAGGACCAGAGCCAGGCCGAGTTTTCTTCGCCCGGCGCCTACTTCTCCGAAAAGCGGCTGCAGGGACTGGCGGCGACGGGCCGTGGCCTCGCGTCGACGCATGCCGCGACGCTGAAGCGGATCGAGGCTGCCTATGGCGTTCCCGGCGAGATCGTGGTCGCCATCTGGGGTCGCGAATCCGGTTTCGGCAAGGCGCGGCTTCCCTATTCGGCGATCGAGGTTCTCGCGACCAAGGCCTTCATGTCTACCCGCAAACCGATGTTCCGCGAGGAGCTGATCGCAGCGCTGACGATGATCGAGCGCGGCGACGTGGATGCGGCGACGATGAAGGGTTCGTGGGCCGGCGCACTCGGCCAGCCGCAGTTCATGCCGACCAGTTACCTGAAATACGCCGTCGACTTCGACAAGGACGGTCATCCGGATATCTGGAATTCCGTGCCCGACTCGCTCGCGTCCATAGCCCACTATCTTCAGAAGGAAGGCTGGCAGCGCGGGCGTGACTGGGGTTTCGAGGTTTCCATTCCTGCCAAGGTTTCCTGCGCCCAGGAAGGCCCGGATCTGGCCAAGTCGATCTCCGCCTGGGCGGCGACCGGGATCACCCGCGTGTCGGGCAAGCCTTTTCCTTCCGCCGATCTCAAGGCATCCGGCATGATGCTGGTACCTGCCGGCCGCAACGGACCGGAGTTCGTCGTCACGCCAAATTTCTACGTGCTGAAGGAATACAATAACTCCGACCTCTATGCGCTGTTCATCGGCAATCTTGCTGATCGTATCGCCCATGGTGCCGGCGCCTTCGAGGGCTCATGGGGTGACGTCGGCAAGATGCTTCGCTCCGACGTGCTTGCCATGCAAAAGGCGCTGGTGGCGAAGGGTTACGATGTCGGCAACGTGGACGGTCTGCCGGGTTTCAAAACCCGCCGGGCGCTTGGCGACTGGCAGGCCAAGAATGGTCTTTCGCCGACCTGCTATCCGGATGCGTCGCTGAAAACCCGGCTCAAGTAACGGACCACAGCCTTCGCCTTAGTGGTGAAGGTCGATATGCGGCTTGTGCATGATGTCGGAGGGCGGCGGGATCGTCTGACGCTCGATCATGCGATGAACCTTCGGTTCCTCATCGCCTTGATGCAGCTTGCGGATCGCGTCCCAGATTTCCGCATCCATCTGCATGCGCCGCTGATTGTGGCGCACGTAATCTGCCCAGGTGGCGGTATGATAGGTCTCCGTCCAGACGTCGGGATGTTCGAGATCGCGCATCAAGGCCCACTGCCTTGCACCGTCGCGGATCCGCACCCGTCTGCGGCGTGCCATCAGGGTCAGGAATTCGGGGATGTCCGCCTCGCCGATCAGGTAATCGATCTGGAGCACGATCGGCCCGCTTCGCGGCTGCAGCGCGAGGCTCAGAAGCGGCGCGTTGAAGCGGTTGAGCGGATCGAGATTGACATCGCCGAACTGTGGCAGCGGCATGCGCCATCCGACGAGAGCGCCGACGAGCATGGCCAAGCTCGCGATGGACAGTGCAACCGATGCGCCAAAGTTTTCGGAAAGTAGACCCCACATCCAGCTGCCCGCAGCAATGCCGCCGAAGGTTGCCGTCTGGTAGAAGGACAGGGCCCGCCCCACGACCCAGCGCGGGGTGGAGAGCTGGACGGTGGTGTTGAACAGCGATAGCGCGAGAACCCAGCAGGCGCCTGGGAACAAGAGCGCAATCACCGTCAGTGTCGTGTTCGTGCTTGCGCCGATCACGGCGGAACTTGCGGCAAAGCCGACGAACGCGAACCGGACGATCCATTCGCTCGAGAACTTTTCCCTGAGCCTCGCATTGGCAATGGCACCGGCGACGGCGCCGATGCCAAAAGCGCCCAGCATGATGCCGTAGGTGAACGGGCCACCGGACACGAGATCGCGGGCGACGATCGGCAGAAGGGCCAGAATAGCGCTTGCGGTCAGACCGAACAGCAGGCCGCGCAGCAGCACATTCAGAATGTTCGGCGACATCGCGACGTAGCCAAGGCCGGCAGACAGCGCCCGCAGCAAAGTTTCACGCGGAAGCGAATCGTCGGCACGCTGCGGTTTCCAGCGAACCAGTGCGTAGATGATGGCGAAATAGCTCATCGCGTTGACCGCGAAGGCGGCGGCAGCCCCTGCTGCTGCGACGATCGCGCCGCCGATCGCCGGGCCGACGCTGCGGGTGATGTTGAAGCCGACGCTGTTCAGCGTCACTGCGGTCGGCAGGATTTCGCGTGGTACGATATCGCCGACCGAGGCCTGCCAGGACGGGTTATTGAGCGCCGTGCCGCAGCCAATCAGGAAGGTGAACATCAAAAGAAGCCACGGCGTCAGCAGGCCGAGATAGGCAAACACCGTCAGCGCAATCGACACGGTCAGCATGAAGACCTGCGCCGTCAGCATTAGGCTTCGGCGATTGTAATTGTCGGCCAATGCCCCGGCGACAAGCGAAAACAGCATGATCGGCAACGCGTTGGACGCCTGCACCAGCGCCACCATGTCCTGCGAACTGGCGATCGCCGTCATCATCCAGGCGGCACCGACGGCCTGGATCAACCCACCGAAATTCGACGCGATGCTGGCAATCCAGATCATTCGGAACGTCGGCAGCCGAAACGGCGCCAGCGTCGAAATCCGATCGGGCAAGTCTCTTCCTCCCATCATGGCACTGTCACCAAAGGGTTATAGACCTGAAGACCACAAATTCCACCCGCGTCATGTCCTAAAATGCCTGATGATGGAGATCTGCCGTCACCAACCCCATCACGGACCGGAGCGAATGCGACGAGTCTTGCGGCGGTCTTGCAATCGCCGGTGTGAAAGCGTATATGCAGGCCATATTCTTGATCGTCCGATGAAGAGTGGGCCCTCCCGGACCCGCTCTTTTTTGTTAGGCGATCGCTTTTCTCCCCCTCGTCCGGAAACCGGACAGGGAGCACGAATTCGGAGGGCGCATGCCACAAACCGACAGCGAACCGCGCCTGATCGTCGAGACCGGGCTTGAACTCAGAGTGGCCGAGATCATCGAGCCCGTTCTGACATCCATGGACTTCCGCCTCGTGCGCGTCCGGATGCTCAATCAGAATGGCGCGACGCTGCAGATCATGGCCGAACGCAACGATGGCACGATGGATGTCGAGGGCTGTGAAGCCGTCTCGATGGCGATCTCGCCCGTTCTCGATGTGGAAGATCCGATCGATCGCGAGTATCATCTCGAAGTATCGTCGCCCGGCATCGATCGCCCGATGGTGCGCAAGTCCGATTTCGAGCGCTGGAACGGCCATATCGTGAAATGCGAGACGTCGATCCTGGTCGACAATCGCAAGCGTTTTCGCGGCAAGATCACCGACGTCACGTCCGAGGGCTTCACGATCGACCGCGATCAGGTCGCCGATGGCGAGACACAGCATTTGCTCATTCCGTTTACGGCGCTGTCCGAAGGAAAGCTTGTCCTCACCGACGAACTGATCCGCGACGCGTTGCGGGCTGACAAGGCGGCCAAGCAGCAGGCCGCCAATCAGAACGACGAAACCGACGAAGACACTGACGAAGAATAACCGACAGCACGCCTTCCTTTGAGAAGGTCGCACATAGCTCGACTTACGGAGACCAACGACAATGGCAGTGAGCGCAAACCGGCTTGAACTTCTGCAGATCGCAGATGCAGTAGCCCGCGAAAAGGTCATCGACCGCGAAATCGTGCTGGCTGCGATGGCCGACGCCATCCAGAAGGCCGCCCGCTCGCGCTATGGTTCGGAAACCAACATCCGTGCCGACATCAATTCCAAGACCGGCGAGATCCGTCTCCAGCGTCTGCTGGAAGTGGTCGATGTCGCCGAGGATTACGGCACGCAGATCCCGCTGACGCTGGCGCTCGATCGCAACGTTGACGCCAAGATCGGCGACTTCATCGCCGATCCGCTGCCGCCGATGGATTTCGGTCGTATCGCTGCCCAGTCTGCCAAGCAGGTTATCGTCCAGAAGGTGCGCGAAGCGGAACGTGACCGTCAGTTCGACGAGTTCAAGGACCGCGTCGGCGAAATCGTCAACGGCACCGTCAAGCGCGTCGAATATGGCAACGTCATCGTCGACCTCGGTCGTGGCGAAGGCATCATTCGCCGTGACGAGATGATCCCGCGCGAAAACATGCGTTACGGTGACCGCGTCCGCGCCTATGTCTACGACGTGCGCCGCGAACAGCGTGGCCCGCAGATTTTCCTGTCGCGTACCCATCCGCAGTTCATGGTGAAGCTGTTCACCATGGAAGTGCCTGAAATCTACGACGGCATCATCCAGATCAAGTCCGTTGCCCGCGATCCGGGCTCGCGCGCCAAGATCGCTGTCGTTTCCAACGACTCGTCGATCGATCCGGTCGGCGCCTGCGTCGGTATGCGCGGTTCGCGCGTTCAGGCCGTCGTCGGCGAACTGCAGGGCGAAAAGATCGACATCATTCCGTGGAGCCAGGATCCGGCATCGTTCATCGTCAACGCGCTGCAGCCGGCTGAGGTCTCCAAGGTTGTTCTCGACGAGGACAGCGAGCGGATCGAAGTCGTGGTTCCGGACGAACAGCTGTCGCTGGCGATCGGTCGTCGTGGCCAGAACGTGCGCCTTGCATCGCAGCTGACCGGCTGGGATATCGACATCATGACGGAAGCCGAGGAATCGGAGCGCCGCCAGAAGGAATTCAACGAGCGCACCAACCTGTTTATGGACGCGCTCGATGTCGACGAGATGGTTGGCCAGGTGCTGGCGTCCGAAGGCTTTGCCGCGGTTGAAGAGCTTGCCTATGTCGAGCTCGACGAAATCTCCTCCATCGACGGTTTCGACGAAGATACCGCGACCGAGATCCAGACCCGTGCCCGCGAATATCTCGAGCGGATCGAGTCTGAAAACGATGCAAAGCGCGTCGCACTCGGTGTTGCCGACGAACTGAAGCAGATCGAAGGCCTGACCGGTCAGATGCTGGTCGCGCTTGGCGAAGACGGCATCAAGACGATCGAGGATTTTGCCGGCTGCGCGGCTGACGACCTTGTCGGCTGGAGCGAGCGCAAGGACGGCGAGACCAAGAAGTTCGAAGGTCTGTTTTCGAAGTTCGAAGTTTCGCGCACCGAAGCTGAAAACATGGTCGTGCAGGCCCGCCTGCTGGCTGGCTGGATCACCGAGGCTGATCTTGCCACCGAAGAAGCACCAGAGGCCGAAGACGCCGAGGAGGCGCCTGCCGCCGAGCGGGAATGATCCCGATTGGCAATGAACCAGACGACGAGCTTATCGTGAATGACCGTACCTGCATCGTCACCCGTGAAGCCGGATCACCGGAAACGCTGATCCGCTTCGTGGCCGGGCCTGATGGCCAGGTTGTTCCCGATCTCAAGCGTCGCCTTCCGGGGCGGGGCTGCTGGGTAAAGGCCGAACGGGCGTTGATCGACCGGGCGGTCCAGAAGAAATCCTTCGCCCGCGCGTTGAAGACCGACGCAAAGGCGGATGCCGATCTGGGCGCGACGGTTGACAGACTGCTCGCGGCCGATCTGATCGGCATGATGAACATGGCTCGCAAGGCGAGCCAGTTTATCTCGGGCGCGACGAAGGTCGATGCCGCAGTTCGCTCCGGCGGCGCGATTGCTTGCTTTCATGCCTCAGACGCTGCGGCAGACGGTATCCGGAAGATCGATCAGGCCCGCAAGGCCTTCAAATTCGGCTCGAATGCCGAGGAAGAAATTCCATCCTTTTTGCTCTTCACGGGGGCCGAACTGGACGAAGTGATGGGCCAGAATGCTTTTATCCATGCCTGCGCGCTTGCGGGACAGGCGGGTGAAGGTGTAGTGAAACGCGCAAACCTACTTGAACAGTACCGCACGGGCGGTCTGTCCCAGACAAAAGGTGTCGCTGACATGCCGAAACAATGACGCGGTTACCGGTTTTTGCCGGACGCACATCGATATGTACGAATTGAACGACAGGCACTGATGGCTTCCATCTGTTCCTGTCCGAAGGAACAGGAACGGAATGACTGATAACAACGACGACAAGACACTGGGCGTGAAGAAGACCCTTACCCTGAAACCATCGGGTGTGACCCAGGGTACTGTGCGCCAGGACATGGGTCGCGGCCGGACCAAGGCGGTCGTCGTCGAGACGGTCAAGCGCCGCCCGACCCGTCCGCTCGACGAAAAGCCAATTACACCGATCGCAGCACCGGCCCCTCGGCCAGTCGAGGCAGCCGCTCCTGTAGCGCCACGCCCGCAGCCGGCAACCCCTGCAGCGCCGGCACCAGCCGCCCCTGTGGCCGCCGCCGCACCTGCAACCCCCGCCCCTGCTGCACCCGTCAGCCAGCCTAGCCCACCGCAGCCGCGCGTACAGCAGCCTTCATCGCAGGGATACCGCCCCGGTTCTTCGCAGGGCCAGCGCCCTTCGTCATCGCAGGGTCAGCGTCCCTCGTCTCATCAGGGCCAGCGTCCGCAGCAGCCGTCACAGCCGCAGCGCCAGCCGCAGCGTTCGGGTGGTGCAGTCCTGCACGACCTGTCGGCGAGCGAAATGGATGCACGCCGTCGCGCACTCGTCGAAGCCCAGGCGCGCGATGTGGTCGAAGCCAAGCAGCGCGTCGAGGATGATGCACGCCGCAAGGTAGAAGACGAGCGCCGCAAGGTCGAAGAAGCAGCCGAAGCAGCACGTCTGGCCGAAGAAGCCAAGGCACGCGCTGCCGAGGAAGCTCTGCGTCCGGCACCCGTCGCGCCAGCGCCAGCCGCTGCAGATCGCAACGCCAATACACAAGACAACCGTAACTCGGCTCGCCCGACGCCGGGAGCCGCACCTGTTGCCGCGCCGGTCATTGGTCGTGGTCGCCGCAACGACGAGGAAGAGGATCGCGCACCTGCCCGGACCATTCCAGGTCGTGGCCGCGTTGCAGCGCCGGTTCCTGCCAAGCCACCGACACGTCCGAAGGTCGAAGAAGGCCGTCGCCAGGGCAAGCTGACGATCACCGCTGCCAGCACCGATGACGACGGCACCGGCCGCGGTCGTTCGATGGCTGCCATGCGCCGCCGGCAGGAAAAGTTCCGCCGCAGCCAGATGCAGGAAACCCGCGAAAAGGTTATGCGCGAGGTCATCCTGCCTGAAACCATCACCATTCAGGAACTGTCGCAGCGCATGTCTGAACGCGCCGTCGACGTTATCAAGTACCTGATGAAGGAAGGCCAGATGATGAAGGCCGGCGACGTCATCGACGCCGATCTCGCTGAAATCATTGCCGGTGAATTCGGCCATACGGTCAAGCGCGTTTCGGAATCGGACGTTGAAGAAGGTATCTTCAACCAGATGGACGACGCCGGCGAAATGGTGTCGCGTCCTCCGGTCGTGACGATCATGGGTCACGTCGACCACGGCAAGACCTCGCTTCTCGACGCGATCCGCCAGGCCAACGTAGTTTCGGGTGAAGCCGGTGGCATCACCCAGCATATCGGTGCCTATCAGGTCGAACAGAACGGCCAGAAGATCACCTTCATCGACACCCCCGGTCACGCCGCCTTTACGGCCATGCGTGCCCGTGGTGCGCAGGCGACTGACATCGCGATCCTCGTGGTTGCAGCCGACGACAGCGTGATGCCGCAGACGATCGAATCCATCAGCCACGCAAAGGCTGCCGGTGTTCCGATCATCGTGGCGATCAACAAGATCGACAAGCACGAAGCCAACCCGGACAAGGTGCGCCAGCAGCTGCTGCAGCACGAAGTGTTCGTGGAATCGCTGGGCGGTGAAGTTCTCGACGTCGAAGTTTCGGCCAAGAACAAGACCAATCTCGACAAGCTGCTCGAGGCAGTTCTGCTGCAGGCCGAAATTCTCGACCTCAAGGCAGATCCGGTCCGTACGGCAGAAGGCATCGTCATCGAAGCCCAGCTCGACCGTGGCCGCGGTGCGGTTGCAACCGTGCTCGTCCAGAAGGGCACGCTGAAGCCTGGCCAGATCATCGTTGCCGGCGATCAGTGGGGCCGCGTCCGCGCGCTCGTGACCGACAAGGGTGTTCACGTCAAGGAAGCCGGCCCGGCCATGCCGGTCGAAGTGCTCGGTCTTTCCAGCACGCCTGCTGCCGGCGACAAGTTTGCCGTCGTTGAAAACGAGAGCCGTGCTCGCGAGATTTCCGAATATCGCCAGCGGCTTGCCCGCGACAAGGCGGTTGCTCGCCAGTCCGGTCAGCGCGGTTCGCTCGAGCAGATGATGAGCAAGCTGCAGAATACCGGCTACAAGGAATTCCCGCTGCTCATCAAGGGCGACGTTCAGGGTTCTGTCGAAGCCATCATCGGCGCTCTCGACAAGCTTGGCACCGACGAAGTCCGCGCCCGCATCGTCCATTCGGGCGCAGGTGCTATCACCGAGTCGGATCTGGCGCTTGCCGAATCCTCCGAAGCAGCGATCATCGGCTTCAACGTCCGTGCCAACGCACAGGCGCGCATAGCGGCCGATCGTGCCGGCACCGAGATCCGCTACTACAACATCATCTACGATCTGGTGGATGACGTGAAGGCAGCGATGTCCGGTCTGCTTTCGCCAGAACGTCGCGAGACCTTCCTCGGCAATGCCGAAATCCTCGAGGTGTTCAACATCACGAAGACCGGCAAGGTTGCAGGTTGCCGCGTCGTCGAAGGCAAGGTCGAGCGTGGTGCAGGTGTTCGCCTGCTGCGCGACAACGTTGTCATTCACGAAGGCAAGCTCAAGACGCTCAAGCGCTTCAAGGACGAAGTTGGCGAAGTGCCGATGGGTCAGGAATGCGGTATGGCGTTCGAAAACTACGAAGATATCCGCGCAGGCGACACGATCGAGTGCTTCCGCGTGGAGCACATTACGCGCACGCTGTAAGTTTAGCGCTGCCGAAACCATCAACCGCCGGAGAGAAATCTCCGGCGGTTTTTTCGTTTGTGCGGAGCTTTGGGAGACAGGCTGCAGCTGGCAGCATGGCCATGCGGACCAAATCATGACGGACGCAGTCAAATTTAAGCGATACTCTCCCGATTATAGTTGCCAACCACACTCATGTTTATTATCGCATAGCGGCAAGCCGCCGCCCTCAGTTTTCGGACCGGCTGAATGATATCGAGCCGTTGGGCCACCTGAGCCTTCCGGCGACCAGTCGGAGTATCGCTGCCATGTCCGTTGTCCCGAAGTCTCACCTCTACAGAAAGCAGTTGCGCGTTGCCGGGCCCGGTCCCCTCGTGACAACGATTGCGGCCTTGATGCTGATGACGACAAATGCGGTCGCGCAGGTCGAGGCGCCTGCACCGGAAGCGCCTGCTCCGGCACAACAGACAGCGCCGGCCCTTGCTCCTCCAAGCGCTGCTCCTACGACACAGCAGACCCCGCCACCCGTTCAAGACGCAACCCCGGCAGAACCTGCTGCTCCCTCCGTGACGCCAATCGAGCAGGCTCCGGCTGCAACGGGTGCACCTTCCCCCGAAGCGCGCGCCGATATTCCTCACAATCTTTCGCCCTGGGGCATGTTCATGGCGGCCGACTGGGTGGTGAAGGCCGTGATGATCGGCCTTGCCATTGCGTCGCTTCTCACATGGACCATCTGGATCGCCAAGACGCTGGAGCTGATGGGCGCCCGTACCCGCGCCAAGCGCGTCCTCAAGATCATCCAGGGCGCGCATACGCTGCCGGAAGCGCTTGAGACGACAGGCAGCCGCGGCGGGCCTGCGGCCCTGATGCTGCGCGCGGCGACGGAAGAGGTGGAGCTTTCCGAAGCTGCTCTCGATTACGCCCATACCGATGGTGTCAAGGAGCGCGTATCTTCGGTCCTGTCGCGCATCGAAGCCTATTCCGGCCGGCGCATGGCCCGCGGCACGGGCATTCTCGCCTCGATCGGTTCGGTCGGTCCGTTTGTCGGCCTGTTCGGCACGGTCTGGGGCATCATGAATTCCTTCATCGGCATTTCGCAGTCCAACACGACCAACCTTGCGGTCGTGGCACCCGGCATCGCCGAAGCGCTGCTTGCGACCGCCCTTGGTCTGGTCGCCGCAATTCCTGCTGTCATCATCTACAACGCCTTCGCCCGCTCGGTCACCGGCTACCGCCAGCTGCTGGCCGACGCTGCTTCCGGTGTCGAACGACTGGTCAGCCGCGATCTCGATTTCCGCAAGGTGCCGCCAGGCGGACGCAGGCCTGCGTCGATGTCTCTGGTCGCGGGGGAATAAACCCATGGCAGGCGGCATTCGCGAACATCACGGCGATGAACTTCCCGAAAATCACGAGATCAACGTGACGCCGTTTATCGACGTCATGCTGGTGCTCCTGATCATTTTCATGGTGGCCGCGCCGCTGTCGACGGTCGACGTCAATGTCGATCTGCCCGCATCCAGCGCGAAGCCCGCGGAACGACCGGACGAACCGCTCTATGTGACGGTCAAGGACGACCTGTCGCTCAATATCGGCAACGATCCGGTTGCGCGCGAACAGTTTGCAGCAAATCTCGACCGCCAGACCGAGGGCAACAAGGATACGCGGATCTTCCTGCGGGCCGACAAGGCCGTCGATTACGGGCAGTTCATGGAAGTGATGAACCTGCTGCGTGATTCCGGCTACCTGAAGATTGCGCTGGTCGGGTTGGAAGCCGCGTCGGGTGCCCAACAGGCGCCAGCGTCTACATCCGCCGCACCGGCAGGGCCTGCACCAGCCGCTTCGCCGGCCACCGGAGGCGCTCCATGAGCCTTGCCATGCAGCGCAGAGGATATGCGAGCCGGATCGGCGAGATCGCCCTGTGGGGATCTGCCGCTATCCTTGTGCTCACGGTCCACATTGCCGCCGCAGCGCTTCTGATGAGGCAAGAGCCGGAGGAACTTGCCGACAACGGTCCGCAGGCCGCCATCATGATCGAGCTTGCGCCGGAGCCGGAGGCGGCGATCCCAGACGAAGAGCAGATCGCTACCGACACCGAAGACCGGCAACTGGTCGAGACCCAGCAGACCGAGCCGGTCGAAGAGGTCGAACCCATCGAGGAGCCGCCACCGGTCGAACCGCCACCGGAAGTGGCTGAGGAGACACCCGAACCGCCGCCGGAACCCGTGATCGAGACGCCGCTGCCGGAGGAAACGCCCCCGCCGCCGGAGATCGTCGAAACGCCGCCGCCCGAGCCTGTCGATCCGATCGAGCAGAAGGTCACCGCAGCGTTGGAGAACGTGGAAGTCCCGCTGCCGGTCACTCGTCCACCACCACCGAAGCCGGTCCAGAAGGTAGAAAAGCCACGGCGTCAGCCGCAGGCGCAGAAGGAAAAGGCGCAGGCAAAGGTTCAGGCAAAGCCGTCGGAGCGCACGGCCGCTGCGCAGACCTCGAGCGGATCGGTGGCCTCGACGATGTCACCGTCCACCTGGATGACCCGTGTGCGCACGAAGATCGCCCGTAATGCCCGCCGCTGCCCGTCCAACCAGAAGGGGATCGTGACGATCAGCTTCAATTTCGATAGCGATGGCAATATCGGGCGCGTGTCCGTTGCCAGATCGTCTGGAGATACGCGTATCGACGACTACGTCGTCTCAGCCGTTCGGCGCGCATCGCCTGTTCCGATCGCACCGGCAGGTGTTGCAAGCCTCGTCACTCAGTCGGTAGAGTGCAAGTAGCCGTGCTTTCGGGTTCGGTTGCCCTCCTTAACACTCGCTCCCGGAACAGCTTGTCCATGCAAATTACCCTTGAAGAAGCCGAAACGCTGGTGAGCGGCGTTTTCGAAGCCAACGGCGTGCTTGATAGCACCGCACGCTCGGTTGCCCGCGCCCTGGTGCAGGCGGAAGCCGCCGGCCAGTCCGGTCACGGGCTTCGCCGCATCCCGGCCTATGTCAAACAGGTGCGGACCGGCAAGGTCGACGGCAGTGCTCGCCCTGAGGCGAGCAGGCCAAGACCAGCAGTTCTCGCAATCGATGCGAACTTCGGTTTCGCCTATCCGGCGCTCGATCTCGCTGTCTTGGAACTTCCAGCGATTGCGCGCGAACAGGGCATCGCCTTTGCCGCCATCAACCGTTCGCACCATGCAGGCGTCATGGCGTTGACCGTGGAGCGCTTTGCCGAGCAGGGGCTGGTTGCGATGATGTTTGCCAACGCACCCGCCTCCATGGCCCCCTGGGGTGGCAAGGTGCCGCTGTTCGGCACCAATCCGATCGCTTTTGCGGCGCCTATTGCCGGTAACGAGCCGCTGGTCATCGATCTAGCACTCTCCAAAGTCGCCCGTGGCAAGGTTATGGAAGCGACCCAGAAGGGGACGAGTATTCCCGACGACTGGGCGTTCGACACCGACGGCAATCCGACAACCGACGCATTTGCCGCGATCAAGGGAACGATGGCCCCTTCCGGCGGCGCCAAGGGGGCAGCGCTTGCGCTCATGGTCGAAGTGATGGCGGCCGGCATCGGCGGTGCGCATTACTCCTACCAGGCCAGCTCGCTGTTCGATGAGACCGGGCCTCCGCCGGCGCTTGGCCAGTCGCTGATCGTCATCGATCCGGATGCCACGACGGGTGGCGGCGCGGCAGAACGCTTTGCGGCATTGGCGAGCGAAATGGCAAAGCAGGACGGTGTCCGCCTGCCCGGCCGGCGAGGCCGCGGTCTTCGCGCCGAAAGCATCCAGCACGGTCTTAAGATCGACGACGACGTGATGAAGGCGATAGAAGCTCTGGGCTGACCTGCAGATCCACCTTTATGCCATACAAGCCAGTGCAGCGATGCGCTGGCTTTTTCTTATTGCGCAGCAAGGCGTTCTGCGGAGGCAGAGCCGGTCATACAGAGGATTTTAAGGGATACAAAACGAGAAAAGCCTGGCGCGGGAGGAGGATGCGCCAGGCTTTAAACTTGATCAACAACTGGGAGGAGGAGGGTGTTGTTGATCCGTATCGAACGACACTGGGAGGAGGAGGTGCGTCGTTCGATGACCAAACTTCTAGCCATATCTTTCCGGTGCGCCAAGAGGCTCTGCTGCAATGCAGCAATGCGTTTGCTGCATTGCTGGGCAATTGCTCACGCGTTCGTGTTTCGTCGTCGCCAAGCGGTAGCCATTGTCCGGGATAAGACGTCCTGGCTGCGTGCTTCCGCCTGAGCTTTCCTCTAGGTTATCCGGCAGACAGCGAGGCATCGGAGACACGCATGAAGACGACGATACGGTACCATCATGGAGATATTCCAGCCTCCGACGCGTCGCGCTACACGGGCGCGGTCGCGATCGATACCGAAACGCTTGGCCTCGTTCCCCGCCGCGACAGGCTCTGTGTCGTGCAGCTATCGCCGGGCGACGGAACGGCGGACGTCATCCGGATCGCTTCGGGGCAAAAAGACGCTCCCAATCTCGTCGCATTGCTTGCCGATCCCACCCACCAGAAAATCTTCCACTACGGACGCTTCGATATTGCGGTTCTGTTTCACACGTTCGGGGTTACGACCACGCCTGTCTTCTGCACCAAGGTCGCATCGCGGCTCGTGCGGACCTATACGGATCGACACGGCCTCAAGGACAATCTGAGAGAGTTGCTGGACGTCGATATCTCGAAGGCGCAGCAGCAGACCGACTGGGCTGCCGAAACCCTGTCGCAGGCCCAACTGGAATATGCGGCGTCCGACGTGCTTCACCTTCATGCGCTGCGCGACAAGCTGACTGAACGCCTGCTCCGCGATGAGCGTATCGAACACGCCACGGCTTGTTTCGAGTTCCTGCCGACCCGTGCAAAGCTCGATCTGCTCGGATGGGGCGAGACCGACATTTTTGCGCACAGCTGACCATCGGCCCGTGAAAACCAGCGATTAGCGATGATTTAACCATAGCGCGCTTAAAATTGCTGATCGGCAAATCGTGCGCCATGAGATGGCGGCACAGTTTCGGCGTGCTCCTTGCGCGTGCGGTCGTGTGCGGCCGAGTTGTCCCCTCCCTTCACACGCGAGAGATGGAAGCACGCCATGCTGACCCCCGTCGGTGCTACGCAAAGCATGCAGGCCGACCCACTCTCTTCGGCACGTCCGATTGCGGCAACGCGTTCCATCGCTGCATCCGCAGAAGGTGATCCCGCAATCTCCTCCAGAGGCGGAATGCTTACGGGGGACCGCCTGAACCTACTCTCGCTGTCTGGACAGTTGCAGCTCGCCTACGGGTCGTCCATCTTCGCGGAAACGATCGGCCAAATCCTGCAGATACCACGAAACGACGGCGAGACGCTGGCAGACTACGCGGAGCGCCTGACTGTCACCGTGCAGTCCATGAATGCGGACGACATTGCAGCGCTCGAGAAAACGCTAAGCCAGCTGGTGAAGGGCATGTCCGTGTCGCTGCTGGCTGAAATTCTCAAGAACCCGGCAGGTCTCGATGCAGCACGGCTGATCCTGTCGCTCGAAGCAGCGCTGGTAGCGGATAGCGATCAGGCGGAGAATGCAGCGGTCAGCTCGTATCGACAGAATGAAATCGCCAGCCTTCCAAAAGACGGTGCGACACCCTCTCCTGCGACGCGGCCCGGCCCCCCGCCGGCAGTTGCCCAGACTGGCCCCTCCTTGCCCGGCCCATCATCGCCCGCGCCCTCAGCGCTCCAGCCCTCGACGCCCAGCCCCGCATCGCCGGTAGTGCCTCTGCCAGCTTCTGCTCCGGACACAGCAAGTACAGAGACCCCCAGGCCATCCCCCGGTGCTTTGCCTGATATCGGAGCAAAATCGCAGTCGGTGACGTCACCCGCCACCAGCGCAACGCCGCCCGCCACCGGTGCAGCGGCACCAGCTATCGCTCCGTTCTCGCCACCCACGAGCGGGTCAGCCGCCGCGGCTCCTGACACTAAGGTTCCCGGTAAGGAGCTTCAAAGACCCCAACTGCTGCCGCCCCTCGTTGACTTGCAGGAAGAGCCGACCCGCGAGGCGATCCTTGCGCGGCCGATGCCGGTCCGATCAGAAGGTCCCGCGACGGCAACCTCCGACCTGCAAACCAAACCCGCCACGCCGTCTCCCGCCGTCCCAAACGCGGTTCCGATCAAGCCGGACGCGAGCCCGGCGCCTGCGCAAGCCGCACCGATCTTGGCTGCAGATGCGGAGCCGGTGCCGCAAGTCTTGCCAGGAGCCCTGCCGCGGACCGCCGTGCCGGGCATCGCGACCGTGACGAATACCGGGGCTCTGGTCGCAGCGGTTATCGACGCCTTCGACAACGAATTGAAGATCCCGCAGTTTGGAGACGCCACGACGGCGCCGAAACCCGCTGTGGAATGGCCCAGCAATCTCGCGCAACTCGTGTCTGCGATCGCACCAAGCGCGCTTCAGGCGGCGCTGCTCGCGACAGGAGCTCCGGTCGAGAATTCGACAGCGGCACTTTTCAAGAACCTGTTTGGCGGAGGGGGCAGTGGAACGGTGGCACATGCCGCCGGACAGGGACAACCTGCCCCGGCTGCTCCGGACATAGACGCAATGCATACGGCCGGGATAACGCATCCCGAGGACGATCTGCTGCGCATTGCAGAACGTCACACCACGGCCGCAAAAGCCAACGGAGCCCCGGAGGGCGTGCCAGACCCCGACATCCAAGCGATGCCAGTGCCGCTGCCGCTCGTGCAGCGCGAGGCGATTGGCCTGCCCTTTGTCCCCTACCCAATGGCGGACGACGAGCCGCGGCGCGAAAACCGCAAGACGCAGCCGGTGACGGCGATCGACGAGGATGGCGAAGGCGACCACAGCCAGGGCCAGGCGTTCGACCACCCCGACGACGGGAAAGATCCTTCCGACGACGACAATCTCGGCGATGGCGAAGCCGCGTCTGCGGACGTCAGCAATAAGGAAAGCCGTCCGAACGACCTCTACTGGCGCATGGCTGGATGGACCTGAGCCGACGGTTCGAGACCCGGCCGAGATAAATAGCGGGCATGAAAAAAGCCGCCGGATCTTTCGATCCGGCGGCTTTCGAATTTCAAGCTACAACGATTACTCGCCGCCGCGGTTCTTCAGAGCCGCGCCGAGGATGTCGCCGAGCGAAGCGCCTGAGTCGGACGAACCGAACTGTGCAACTGCTTCCTTTTCTTCAGCGATCTCGAGAGCCTTGATCGACAGCATGACCTTGCGATCCTTCTTGGAGAAGTTCGTGACGCGGGCGTCAAAAACCTGACCAACCGAGAAACGCTCCGGACGCTGATCGTCGCGATCGCGTGCCAGGTCGTTGCGGCGGATGAAGGACGTGATGTCTTCGTGAGCCACGAGCTTCACTTCGACACCACCGTCGTTGACGGCGATGACTTCGCACGAAACGACAGCGTTCTTGCGCAGTTCGCCGGATGTTGCGGCTTCGCCGACAGCATCCTTGCCGAGCTGCTTGATGCCGAGCGAGATACGCTCCTTCTCGACGTCCACATCCAGAACGACAGCCTTAACGACGTCGCCCTTGTTGAACTCCTCGATGACCTGTTCGCCTGGACGGTTCCAGTCGAGGTCGGAGAGGTGAACCATGCCGTCAACGTCGCCGTCGAGGCCGATGAACAGGCCGAATTCGGTCTTGTTCTTGACTTCGCCTTCGACTTCAGTGCCGGCCGGATGGCTGAACGCAAATGCCTGCCATGGGTTCTCGAGGGTCTGCTTGAGACCGAGCGAGATGCGGCGCTTCGACGGATCGACTTCGAGAACGACAACGTCGACGTCCTGCGTGGTCGAAAGGATCTTGCCGGGATGTACGTTCTTCTTGGTCCAGGACATTTCCGAGATGTGGATCAGGCCTTCGATGCCTGGCTCCAGCTCGACGAATGCGCCGTAGTCCGTGATGTTCGTGACGGTACCGGAGATCTTCTTGCCAACCGGGTACTTGGCAGCGATGCCATCCCATGGATCCGACTCAAGCTGCTTCATGCCGAGCGAGATGCGGTGGGTTTCCTGGTTGATGCGGATGATCTGAACCTTGACCTGCTGGCCAATGGACAGGATTTCCGACGGATGGTTGACGCGGCGCCATGCCATGTCGGTCACGTGCAGCAGGCCATCGATGCCGCCGAGGTCAACGAACGCACCATAATCGGTGATGTTCTTGACGACGCCGTCAACAACCTGACCTTCTTCAAGGTTCTGAACGATTTCCGAGCGCTGTTCTGCACGGGACTCTTCGAGAACCGTACGACGCGAAACAACGATGTTGCCGCGACGCTTGTCCATCTTGAGGATTTCGAAGGGCTGCGGGTTGTGCATCAGCGGGGTCACGTCGCGGATCGGACGAATGTCGACCTGGCTGCGCGGAAGGAAGGCAACAGCGCCGTCGAGATCGACCGTGAAGCCGCCCTTGACCTGGTTGAAGATAACGCCTTCAACGCGTTCGCCAGCTTCGAACTTGACTTCGAGCTTGACCCAGCTCTCTTCGCGGCGAGCCTTCTCGCGCGACAGAACTGCTTCGCCAAGCGCGTTTTCGATGCGCTCGACATAGACTTCGACTTCGTCGCCGACCTTCAGCGAACCGTCTTTGCCCTTGACGCCGAATTCCTTCAGCGCGATGCGACCTTCGACCTTGAGGCCGACGTCAACAACGGCCATGTCCTTTTCGATCGCCGTTACCAGACCTTTGGTAACGTAGCCTTCGGCCAGATCATTGGTTGCGAAGGATTCTTCGAGAAGGGCTGCGAAGTCCTCCCGCGACGGGTTAGTTACTGCCATGAAATCTCCTGGTCGTGTCCAGTCAAGGACACATTGCGCCGTGGGTTCGTGTTGATCACACCCGAAATCCAAGCCCGCCTCGTCATGTTCAGAGGCAATCCGGCGCAAGGACTAAGATATCGGGCTCGAATGCGACACCGGTTATCCGGTCGGTCATCATCCTTTCAGGGCGGCGTCGATAATCGCCTTCGCGGCCTGAAACGCGGCCTCTATACCCATTTCTGACGTATCAAGCAAGTGCGCGTCTTTCGCAGGCTTCAAAGGGCTGTCGGCACGCCCCATGTCGCGCTCGTCGCGCTTTCGCACATCGGCAAAAATCTCGTCGAAATCTGCGGCATCGCCGCGGCCAACGATCTCGTCGTAACGGCGTCTGGCGCGCACTTCAGGCGATGCGGTGACATATAGTTTCACGGGTGCATCGGGGCAGACGACGGTGCCGATATCGCGCCCGTCGAGCACCGTTCCGGGCTTGCGCTTCGAAAACGCCTGCTGCGCTTCCACCAGCGCCCGGCGCACGGCGGGCATGACGGCGATCTTCGAGGCCGCTTCGCCAATCGCATGGGCCGAGAGGATTTCGCGGTCGAGGCCTGCAAGTTCAACGTCTCGCGCCATCGTCTCGGCAACGGCCTCGTCGTTGAGGGGCAGACCCCGGTCGAGCAGCGCCTTGGCCGCTGCGCGGTAGGTGAGGCCCGTATCGAGATGCTGGAAGCCGTAGGTTTCGGCGATCTGGCGCGACAGGGTTCCCTTGCCGGCTGCGGCAGGGCCATCGATTGCGATCACCAGTGGCGTAGTGTTGTCTGCAGGATTCATGTCAGGCGGGAGGCTCCGTAGCGGCGGACAAGATCGGCCATTGCGTTCTGACCGGGCATATCATCAAGGCCAGAGGCAACGCCTTCACGATCGCCGACCGGGCGGTTCTGACTGACCTTCCACTTTCCTTCGATCTCCGAGATCTCGATCTCGACACCGACGATACCCTTCAACTGGGCGGAAATGAAATCGTCTGGTGCATCGTTGACGGACCAGGGCATCGGCCGGCTGTTTTCATGCTGGCTGGTGATCGCCTCGATCTGGGCAAGCAGCCAGCCGGCGTCTTCGACGATGCGGGCCGGGCCGCGGGCCTGAACGATGGCGTAGTTCCAGGTGGGCACGACCTTACCCGTCTCCTGCTTGGTCTGGTACCAGGACGGCGTGACGTAGCTATCGGCACCCTGGAATACAGCAAGGACGCTCGCGCCATCGCGGATGTCTTTCCACTGGCTGTTCGCCCGGGCAAGATGCAACCGCAGCACACCTTTTTCGGCAGCTTCTCCATCAAGGTGAAACGGCACCGGATTGGCCAGCAGACCGGAATTTCCCGATGTGATCAGCATGCCCAGCGGATGGGCGCGGATCAGCGCATGCTGGGTGCCAAGATCGTCTTCGCGGAAATGCGGCGGTTGGTACATTAGCGTGCGCCTCAGGTCTTTCCTTCGATGTGGTTCTCGATCTGCGCGCCGAGACCGGTCATCAGATCCATGAACTCCGGAAAGCTGGTGGCGATGATCGAGGCGTCGTCGACCGTGACTTCGTGCTCGGATGCCAGACCGAGAACGAGGAAGCTCATGGCGATGCGGTGATCGAGATAGGTGATAACGGCAGCGCCGGACGCATTGCCGTAGCCTTTACCGCCTGGACGGCCGCGCACCACCAGCGTTTCCTTGCCTTCATCGCAATCGACGCCGTTCAGCTTCAAACCTTCGGCAACGGCCGAGAGACGGTCGGATTCCTTGACGCGCAGCTCCTCGAGACCGAGCATCGTCGTCGTTCCCTCGGCAAAGGCTGCGGCGACCGCAAGGACGGGATATTCGTCGATCATCGATGGTGCACGATCGGCGGGAACAGTGACGCCCTTGAGGTCGGAGCCGCGGACGCGCAGGTCGGCCACATCTTCGCCACCGGCGCTGCGGGCATTCATCACCTCGATATCCGCGCCCATTTCCTGCAGCGTCAGGATGAGACCGGTGCGGGTGGGGTTCATCAGGACGTTCATGATCGTCACATCCGAACCCGGCACCAGGATGGCAGCGACAAGCGGGAACGCGGTCGAGGACGGATCGCCGGGCACGTCGATCACCTGCCCCTTGAGATTGCCGCGACCTTCCAGCCGGATCGTGCGAACGCCGTCGGCATCCGTCTCGACGGTCAGATCGGCGCCGAAACCCTGCAGCATCTTTTCGGTATGGTCGCGGGTCATCACCGGTTCGATCACGGTGGTGACGCCAGGCGTGTTGAGGCCGGCAAGCAGCACCGCGGACTTGACCTGCGCCGAGGCCATGGGCACGCGGTAGACGATGGGGTTGGGCGTGCGCGGACCACGCAGCGTGACGGGCAGCCTGTCGCCGGCCATCGACGTCACCTGGACGCCCATCTCGCGCAATGGATCGAGCACCCGGCCCATCGGCCGCTTGGACAGCGAGGCATCGCCGATAAAGGTGGACTCGAAATCGTAGACGCCGACCAGCCCCATCGTCAGGCGGCAGCCGGTGCCGGCATTGCCGAAATCGAGAGGCGCCTGCGGTGCGAGCAGCGCTCCGTTGCCGGTGCCCTGGATGATCCACTCAGCGCCGACCTTGTCGATCTTCGCGCCCATGGCACGCATCGCCTTGCCGGTGTTGATGACGTCTTCGCCTTCCAGGAGGCCGGTGATCCGCGTCTCTCCGGCAGCCAGGCCTCCGAACATGAAGGAACGATGCGAGATGGACTTGTCGCCCGGGATGCGGACGGTCCCGGTGAGGTTTGTCGATCTTCTCGACTTTGCCGGTTTGAGGGCAATCCCATGCGACATGATCGGTCCTTGCTCGTATGCCTTTGATTTCCGCCGTCGTTATCACAAAGCAAAAGGCGGGTCATTAGCCTGCCTGCCAAGGAATTCAGGAAAAGTTAGTCTTTGACATGGAGCCCGCCAGGCCTTATGGGGACCGGCTTAGATTTTTCACCCATTGATTGCCGCTTTATGCGGCTTCGCCGACCTGTTCGGCCATCTCATGAGGCTTTGATAGTGGCTAAAGCGGAACTCGGAACCAAGCGCACCGACCCGGATACCGGCAAGAAGTTTTACGATCTGAACCGCGATCCCGTCGTTTCCCCCTATAGCGGCAAGTCCTGGCCGTTGTCGTTCTTCGCCGAAAACAGCGCCGCTGCAAAGCTGGAGCAGGCGGAAGAAGAAGATGTCGAGGAAGTCGACGTCGAGAACCCAACTGTCGAGCCCGTCGCAACCGACGACGCCGACGATGCGGCAACCGGCGACGACATCCCGGATCTGGGCGACGACGATGATGTCGATATCGGCGACGATGACGACAACACCTTCCTCGAAGCCGACGAAGACGATGAAGACGACGACGTAACCGGCATTGTCGGCGTTGGCGGCGACGACGACGAGAATTGATCTTTCGACCTAAAGCCCGGTAATTTGAAGAAAAATTGCCGGGCTTTGAAAAACAGGCTTGCACTCTCCGAAAACCGGACGTAATAAGCCGCCACTCCGGTCAGCATCGCTGCTTCGGAGTTCCCAAGGACCGGAACACCCGGACCACCCTGATGGGGCTATAGCTCAGCTGGGAGAGCGCTTGCATGGCATGCAAGAGGTCAGCGGTTCGATCCCGCTTAGCTCCACCAAATCTTTCTCGCAATAAACCGACTGCTGAATAGAGGCCGACAAAGCTTAATTCGCGAAGTACGCGGCTGTGCTGTGTGCAGCTTTGGTCTGATGGATCCGGGTGCGGCGGGCGGCGAGTTTGCGGGTTTTGTGGGCCGCGTGCCGAAAGCGCTTCTTGGTGCGCTCGACTTCGCGCAGATAGCCGAGATCTGAGGCCAGAACCTCGTCCTGGTACTGCTGGCGGCGAGCATCTGCGATCTGGCGAACCACCAGGGCGCCGGTCCCTGCGAGAGTGGCGACCGCTGCAATCATAATTAAAATTACCGTCATTGCCGTTTCCTCCATCCCCATAACGCGGAAGGAGCGCAAAGGTTCGCTTTCCCGCATTGGAGGTAGTGGAACACGAAACTGGTTACAGCCGATTTAAAGGTTAACCGATCGCCTGATCGTTTTCGTCGAACCGGTGCAGCGAGGCCTTGTCCGGTGTGGCAAAGACGATGTCGTCTGGACCATAGCGATGCTCGCCGAACAGACGGACCGTGATGAGGCCAGCTGTCTCGGTTTCGAGATAGAGGATGGTATCGGCGCCGAGGTGCTCGGCATGGACTACCTTGGCCTTCCAGTCGCCGCTTTCGCGCGACAGGGCGATATGCTCCGGCCGGATGCCGATGGTCTTGATGCCGCTTTCGGAAAGCGTTTCGCCCGGGATGAAGTTCATCTGCGGCGAGCCGATGAAACCGGCGACGAAGACGTTGGCCGGCTTGTTGTAAAGCTCCATTGGAGACCCGACCTGCTCGATCGCGCCGGCGCTGAGGACGACGATCTTGTCGGCAAGCGTCATCGCCTCAACCTGGTCGTGGGTGACGTAGATCATCGTCGCCTTCAGGCGCCGGTGCAGGCGGGCGATCTCGAGCCGCGTCTGGACGCGCAGCGCCGCATCGAGGTTGGAAAGCGGCTCGTCGAACAGGAAGAGTTTCGGTTCCCGCACGATGGCACGACCGATCGCCACGCGCTGGCGCTGACCACCCGAGAGCTCTGCCGGGCGTCGGGCGAGATAGGGATCGAGCGATAGGAGCGACGAGGCATTCGACACCCGCGTCTCGATCTCGGCCTTGTCCGTTCCGGCCTGCTTCAGACCTAGGCCCATATTGTCCTTCACCGTCAGATGCGGGTAGAGCGCATAGGACTGGAAGACCATGGCGATGCCGCGCTTGGCGGGCGGGGTCGTTGCCATTTCCTGGTCGTCGATCCGGATCGAGCCGGATGACGCATCCTCAAGGCCTGCAATGACCCGCAGCAGCGTGGACTTGCCGCAGCCGGAAGGGCCCACGAAGATGACGAATTCGCCATCCTGAACCTCGAGGTCGATGCCTTTCAGCACCTCATGATCGCCGAAGGCCTTTCGGATGGATTTCAGTTGCAGCGAACCCACGAGCGTTTTCCCACTTCTGTCGTTTGGTGCAATCGCGGACGCTGACCCGTCCGGTACGATTGCTTGCGTTGCTTTCAGAGATAGATCGGCTTGCCGGTGCGGGCGCTTTCATCCGCTGCGAGGCAGATGCGCAGCGACTGGACCGCATCATCCATGTGGCGGCTGAGATCGATATCCTCGCGGATCGCCTTCAGCATATAGGCCTGCTCGAAATCGCAAAGCTCCTGGTGGCCGGGTTCGCCGGCCATGGTCATATCCTCGTCGGGCCTGATGAACCTGCCGTCCGGACCGGTCTCGGCGCTGTGAAGGCGAATGACGGAGGTTTTGGTATGCGTGTCGATATCGTCGGACTTGGCATTGGGGTCCATGACGATGGAGACCGAGCCTTTCGGCGACATCACGTCCTTCACGAAGAACGCAGTTTCGGAGATCATCGGCCCCCAGCCCGCCTCGTACCAGCCGACCGACTTGTCATCGAAGATCACCTGAAGGTGGCCGTAATTATACATGTCGGGCGCGATTTCATCGGAAAGGCGCAGGCCCATGCCGCGCACTTCCACCGGCTTGGCATCGGTGATCTGGCACATGACATCCACATAATGCACGCCGCAATCGACGATCGGCGGCGTCGTCTGCATCAGCGCCTTGTGGACATCCCAGGTGGGGCCTGACGACTGCTGGTTGAGGTTCATGCGGAAGACATAGGGCGGGCCGAGCTTGCGGGCTTCGGCAATCAGGCGGATCCAGGACGGATGATGGCGCAGGATATAGCCGATCACCAGTTTCTTGCCCGCGGCCTTGGCGGCGGAAACGACGCGCTCGGCATCGGCAACCGTTGTTGCCAGCGGCTTTTCGACGAACACGTCGCAGCCAGCTTCGAAGGCGGAAACCGCATAGTCCGCATGGCTGTCGGAATAGGTGCAGATGGCGCAGAGATCCGGCTTCAGGTCGGCAAGGGCGGTCAGGAAATCGGCATGGATCTCGTAGCCGGCAAGGGCCGGATCGAGCGTCGGCTTCGAGCGGTTGACGAGACCGACGATCTCGAAGTCCGGATTGTTGTGATAGGCCAGCGCATGGCTGCGGCCCATATTGCCGAGGCCTGCGACGAGAACGCGGATCGGCTTTTCGGTTGAACTCACTTGACGGCTCCAGACGTGATGCCGCGGATCAGTTGCCGCGAGAAGATGACGTAAAGGACGAGGATCGGCAGGATGGCGAGCGACAGGGCTGCCAGCACCGCGTTCCAGTTGGTGACGAACTGGCCGATGAAGATCTGCGATCCGAGCGTTACCGTCTTGGTGGCCTCAGACGGTGCAAGGATCAGCGGGAACCACAGGTCGTTCCAGATCGGGATCATGGTGAAGACGGCAACCGTTGCCATGGCCGGCCTGATCAGCGGCAGGACCAGGCGGAAGAAGATCGCATATTCCGAAAGACCATCGATGCGGCCGGCATTCTTTAGGTCATCGGAGACCGAGCGCATGAATTCGGACAGGATGAAGATCGCAAGCGGTATCCCTTGCGCCGTGTAGACGAGGATCAACGCGGTGAGCGTGTTGACGAGGCCCGATGCGACCATGCCCTGCAGGATTGCAACCGTGCCAAGCCGGATCGGGATCATGATGCCGATCGCCATATAGAGCCCAAGAAGCGTATTGCCGCGGAAGCGATACTCGGACAGCGCAAAGGCCGCCATCGCGCCGAACAGCAGCACGAGAGCGATCGAGACGACCGTGACGATCATGCTGTTTTGGAAATAGCCGATGAAATCCGCCTGGCCGAGAACCGTCTGGTAGCCGATCAGGCTGAAGCTCGACGGTGTGGGAACCTGCATCGGATTGCGGAAGATCGAATTGCGATCCTTGAACGAGTTGATGATGGTGAGGAACACCGGAAACAGCGCGATCAGCGTGTAGGCGATCAAAGCCAGATGCACGAGGCCTGAGCGGATCGGTGAAGAGCGTGCCTTGTTGGACATGTCTGGACGCCCTCTAGAACTGGTAGCGGCGCATGCGCCGCTGGATGGCAAAAAGGTAAAACGAGACGCCGGCGAGAATGATGACGAACATCACCGCTGCGATCGTTGCCCCCATGGAGCGATCTCCGAGTTGCAGCTGGAAACCGAAGAAGGTGCGGTAGAGAAGCGTGCCGAGAATATCCGTCGACATATCAGGGCCCGCAAGCGCGCCCTGTACCGTGTAGACCAGATCGAAGGCGTTGAAATTTCCGACGAAGGTCAGGATCGAGATGATGCCGATCGCCGGCAGAATGAGCGGCAGCTTGATCTTCCAGAACTGGCTCCAGCCGGTAATGCCATCGCATTCGGCAGCTTCGACCACCTCTTCCGGGATGCTGAGCAACGCCGCATAGATCAGCATCATGGGTATGCCGACATATTGCCAAACCGAGATGAGGGAAACCGCAATCAGGGCTGGGCCGGACTGACCGAGCCAGGGCGCAAACAGCCATTTGGCGCCGGCAAGGCTCATCAGCCAGGGCGCAACGCCCCAGATCGGCGAGAGGATGAGCTTCCAGATAAAGCCGACGATGACGAAGGAGAGAAGCGTCGGGAGGAAGATGGCGGTGCGGTAAAAGGCGGCAAACCGCAGTTTCGGCAGTGACAGCAGTGCTGCGAGCGCAATGCCGATCGGGTTCTGCACGCACATGTGGATGGCGAAGAAGATCAGGTTGTTGGTGAGCGCATTCCAGAAATCGCGCGCCCAGCGGACATCACCGAAGAGGACCTGGTAGTTTGCAAAGCCGACGAAGGACTGAGCACCATCGACAGTGTTGTAGAACGAAAGCCTGAGCGTCTCGATCAGCGGCAGGATCATGATCGCCGTGTAGACCAGCAGCGCCGGCGCCATGAAGACGACGATATGCCAGCGGAACGGGCGCTTGATCGATACCGACTGCAGGGCAGATGAAGGGTGGATGTCGCTCATGGCTTTGCCTGTTTTCTTGTGCTTGCGCTGGCGCAGCATGATCACGATACCTCCCCCTTGAAGGGGGAGGTCGCAGCGAAGCTGCAGGTGGGGGTGACACCACACGCACAAGGATCACCCCACCCCGGCCCGTCGGGCCGACCCTCCCCATCAAGGGAAGGGGAAGCTTGTCACTTACCTGGCTTGTACCAGCTGTCGAGGCCCTTCTGGAGCTTTTCGGCGGCAACGGCCGGAGTATCGGTGCCGTTGATGACGTTGGCCGATTCGACCCAGGTCTCGTTTTCGAGGTTCGGGGTGCCGCGCGACAGGATCTGATAGGTCGAGCGGACCGTCGGCTTGTATTTTTCACGCCAGGAGACGAATTCCTGCGCCATCGGATCTGCCATCTTCACAGGCGACGAATTCAGACTGAAGAAGCCTGGAAGCGAATTGGCGTAGATCTCGGCAAATTCCGGCGAAGCAACCCAGGTCAGGAACTTCTTGGCTTCTTCCGGATGCTTGCTCTTGGTGTTCAAGCCAACGCCGATATCCGGATGGTCGGAGATGTAGCCGGTTTCGCCAGCCTTCAGGACCGGCGGCGGGAACGCGCCCATCTTGAACTGGGCCTGGCTGGTGAACAGCGCGATTTCCCACGAACCGGCTGGGAAGATCGCCGCGCGGCCGAGCGTGAAGAGGTTCTGGCTGTCGGCATAGGTCTGGGCTTCGAAACCGTCGCCGAGATAGGGCTTCCACTTGGCCAGCTCTTCGTAGGGCTTGACCCATTCCGGATCGGTCAGCTTCTGCTTGCCTTCGATCAGCGCCTTGCGGCCTTCCTCGCCCTTCCAGTAGTTCGGGCCGATGTTCTGGTAGCCCATCGTTGCGGCTTCCCAGAGATCCTTGGTTCCCATGGCAAGCGGAATGAACGTGCCGTCGGCCTTGATCTTGTCGAGCGCCGCGTAGAATTCTTCGTTCGTCTTCGGCACCGCGATCTTCAGCTGGTCGAAGGCGTCCTTGTTGTAGATGAAGCCGTGGATGACGGATGCCATCGGCACGCAGAAGGTGGACTTGCCGTCGTCTGTCGACCAGGCGGCCTTGGCGACCGGCGAGAAATTGCTCATGCCCGACAGGCTGGTGAGATCGACGAGCTGCTTCTTGTTGAAGAGTTCGAGCGAGGCATCGAACGGACGGCAGGTGATGATGTCACCGGCAGAGCCTGCATCGAGCTTGGCGTTGAGCGACGCATTGTACTCGGTCGGTGCGGTCGGCGAGAAGTTGAGCTTGATGCCGGGGTTCTTCGCTTCGAAGGCCGGGATCAGCTTTTCTTTCCAGATCGCCAGATCGTCATTGCGCCAGCTCTCGATGTTGAGCGTGACATCGGCCGCGGACGCTGCACCCGCGGACGCGAGCACCGTCGTGGCCAAAAGAATTGTTTTCAACAGGCTGTTCATGCTGTTCTCCCTTATTGGTTAGCGCCTTGCAGCGCGAGTCTCGGTCGTTTCCGTCATCTTCAGTTCCGCAAGTGCTTTCCTCAACACCTGATCGGAACGAATAAGCAGCGATTGTGCGGCGTCGATATCGGGGGCGCCTTCAGCCAGAAGCACGGCGATCTTCACCGATCCGTCCGCCACCTGCAGATATCTTACCGCCTCGTCGGCAGTCACGCCTGCGATATCGGCAACCATGCCGGCGGCGCGGGTGCGCAGCTTGGCATTGTCGGCGCGCAGATTGACCATGTGTCCATCATGCACGTGGCCGAGCTTGATCGCAGCCAGTGTCGACAGCATGTTGAATGCAAGCTTCTGTGCGGTCCCCGCGCCCATGCGCGTCGACCCCGCCACCAGTTCCGGCGGCGTTTCGAGAAGGACGGCCACATCGGCATGGTCAAAAAGGGGTGCATCGGGATTGTTGGCGAGTGCCACGACCTTTGCGCCACGGGCCCCGGCAATTTCGACGATCTTCAGCACGTAAGGGGTCGAGCCGCTTGCAGACACGGCGAGAACGCAGTCTCCCGCCGCAATGATCGCTGCATCCTGATCGGCCAGGGCGATATCATCCTCCGGCGCGCCCTGCAGGTCAGCCAGAACGGACGTTCCGCCGGCAAGAAGAAGAACGATCTGCTCGCGTGCAATGCCGTAGGTTCCGGGAAGCTCGAGCGCATCGGCCATGGCCATCAGGCCGGAGCTGCCGGCGCCTGCGTACACAAGCTTTCCGCCCATCTTCAGAGCCGAAGCAACCAGCTCCGCTGCATCGGCAAGAGCCGGGACCGCCGCATCGATGCTGGCTGCGGCCTGCTGCTGACCGGCAGCCAGAAGCCGAAGGATTTCGGTCGGGGCGCGCGTATCGAGCCCTTCCGTATTCCCGTGTCTGGCTTCGGTGGCTGTTTGGCTCATCCGTTTCTCCCTCACGCAAAATGATGCCAAAAAAATACCAATTGTCCAGCAGGAAATTAACGAAAGTTACCCACTGAGATACGGCAGCTGTTGCTCAGGACTAATAATCGAGTTTAAATAGCGTGTTAGCCGCGATCTGTCCGCATCAATAATTTCGCCCTTGGTAAATGGTATTTTTTTGGTATCATTCTTCGTGGAGGTATCCATGGCGGATTACGTGATAGGGATAGATGGCGGCGGGACAAGCTGCCGGGCAGCGCTGGCCGATATGAACGGCACCCTGCTCGGCCGCGGCAAGAGCGGTGCCTCCAATATCCTGACCGATCCCGACACCGCCCTCCGGCATATTGCTGAAGCCGCAGAGCTGGCGTTCGAAGATGCTGGGCTCACGCCGGATCTTTCATCCGCATCTGCAATCCTGGGTCTTGCCGGCAACAATGTCGGCGGCGCGGTGGGCTATGTGACCGAACGTCTCCCCTTTGCCAGATCGCAGATCGTTTCTGACGGCGTCATCGCCTTGCAGGGCGCGATCGGTGACGAAGACGGTGCGATCGGCATCGTTGGGACCGGGACCGTCTATATCATTCGCAGCCAGGGTCAGTTCAGATCCGTCGCCGGCTGGGGGTTTCAGGTGAGCGATCTCGGCAGCGGTGCAAGGCTCGGGCAGCTCGCGCTGCAGGAAACGCTGCTTGCCTTCGACCGGATAAGGCCGATGACGCCGCTCTGCGAGGCGATCCTGGCCGAGTTCGACAACAATCCGGAACTGATCGTCGATTTCGCGCGGCTGGCCAAGCCTGGCGACTTCGGTCGTCAGACTCCAAAGGTTTTCGACTATGCTCGCCGTGGCGACGAGACGGCTTTGCGGATCCTCCATACCGGTGCTGCCGGGATCGACGAAGCGCTCGATGCCGTCATGGCGCTGAGCGGCGACAAAGCAAAACTCTGCCTGCTTGGTGGCCTTGCACCGCTTTATCCTCGCTATCTTGCCGAGAGGCACAGGCTCCGTCTTTCCGAGCCGCGGGCCGACGCAATGACCGGCGCCGTCGAACTGGCCGTCAAGGCCTTTGCATCTGGAGCACGGATGGAGGCGTGCGCATGAGCGAGGCGCTGACGGCCATCTTGCCCCTCGACGGCCTGCAGTCCGGCGGCTCCGGCCCGCTTTATCTCAAGCTGCGCCAGAGCCTGGAAGATGCGATCCGGTCCGGCAAGCTCGGTCACGGCGACGCGCTTCCCGCGGAGCGGGATCTCGCCGACTATGCGAGCGTCAGCCGCGTCACGGTGCGCAAGGCCGTCGACGATCTTGTCCGGGACGGGCTTCTGACCCGCCGCCATGGATCCGGGACCTTCGTGGTAAAACCGCTGTCGCGCGTCGAGCAACCTCTGACCAAGCTGACATCGTTTACCGAGGACATGGCACGGCGTGGCCTGGTTTCCCGATCGGAATGGCTGGAGCGCGGATTGTTTCATCCCTCGCCCGAAGAGATGATGATGCTGGGTCTCGCACCCGGCACGATGGTTGCCCGGATCGGACGTTTGCGCTTTGGGAACGACATGCCGCTTGCCATCGAGCGCGCCAGCATATCGGCAGAATTCCTGCCCAACCCGGTATCGCTCCAGCAGTCGCTTTATGCGGAACTTGAAAAGAAGGATGCGCGACCGGTACGCGCCATCCAGCGGATCTCCGCGACCAATCTGAAAAAGATCGACGCCGGCCTGCTTGAAGTGCCCATCGAGGCGGCGGGCCTGTCGATCGAACGCGTTTCCTACCTGGCCTCCGGCCGGGTGGTGGAGCTTACCCGCTCGCTTTACCGGGGCGATGCCTATGATTTCGTGGCCGAGCTTTCGCTTGGCGACAGCTGATCAGACGAGGATGACGATGAAGACCCATATGCGCCAGGAAATCGACGAGATACCGGAGGCGACAGCCCGATTGCTCGACCGTTCGGCGGCAGACATTGCCAAGGCCGGCAAGGCCCTGCGCGACAAGGATCCGGCCTTCCTGGTAACGATCGCGCGCGGCTCCTCCGATCATGCCGCGACGTTCATCAAATATGCGATCGAGTTGACGGCGGGGCGCCCGGTTGCGTCGCTCGGACCATCGCTTGCCTCTATCTACGGCGCCAATCTGCAGCTTGGCGGTGGCGCGGCGATCGCCATCTCCCAGTCCGGCAAGAGCCCCGACATCGTCGCGATGGCGGAGGCTGCGACCCGGTCAGGAGCGGTCACGATTGCGCTCACCAATACGCTCCCGTCGCCGATCACCGAGGCATCGCTTTATGGGGTCGATATCAATGCGGGTCCGGAAATTGCCGTTGCGGCCACCAAGTCCTTCGTCAGCTCGATTGTCGCCGGCCTTGCCCTTCTCGCCGAATGGACCGGCGATGACGGACTGAAGGCGGCGGTTCGCGCCCTTCCCCGCCATTTCGATGAAGCCATCAAGCTCGACTGGAGCGCGTTTGCAAGCGAGCTCGGCGACGCTGATTCGCTCTACATGCTCGGCCGTGGCCCGGCGCTTGCAATCGCCAGCGAGGCTGCGCTCAAATTCAAGGAAACGTCCAACATGCATGCGGAGGCCTATTCCGCGGCTGAAGTCCTGCATGGTCCGGTGGCGCTCGTCGAAAAGCGCTTTCCGGTGCTGACATTTGCCGCACGGGACGCGGCGGAAGCTTCCGCGGTGCAGATCGCAGACAATTTCGCGGCCAAGGGCGCGCTCGCCTACGCGACCTCCGACAAGGTCACGGCTGCCCGAAAGCTGCCATTCGTCGCAACCGGCCATCCGCTGACCGACGCGCTGGCGCTGATCGTGCCCTTTTACGGTTTCGTCGAAGCCTGGTCGCGGTCCAAAGGGTTTGATCCCGATCAGCCGGCAGCCCTCAACAAAGTCACCGAAACCCTATGACCGACCTCAAGGCTCTGACTGCAAACCGCATCTTCGACGGCGCCGACTGGCATGAGAATGCCGCGGTCGTGTTTTCGAACGGCCGGATCGATCACATCCAGCCTTGGGTTTCGCTCGCACCTGAGATCGAGAGGATCGACGGTGGCGAGATCATCGCTCCGGGTTTTATCGACCTGCAGGTCAATGGCGGCGGTGGCGTGCTCCTCAACGAAGAGCCGACGGTCGAGGGTATCGCCACCATCTGCGCCGCGCATGCGAAGTTCGGGACGACGGCGCTGTTGCCGACACTGATCACCGACACGCCTGACATTTCCGCCCGGACCGTCGCCGCCGGCATGGATGCGAAGAACCGCGGCATTCGCGGTTTTCTCGGACTGCATCTCGAAGGTCCGCATCTGTCCGTTGCCCGCAAGGGAGCGCACGATCCCAAGCTCATCCGCCCGATGGAGGATCGCGACCTCGATCTGATGCTTTCCTGCAGACGGGCGCTCGATGTTCTGATGGTGACCATTGCGCCGGAAAGCGTGACACAAGAACAGGTCACAAAGCTCGCAGACGCCGGCATCATCGTCAGCCTCGGTCACACGGAAGCAAGCTACGATACGGCGGCGGCCTATGCCAAGGCCGGCATTCGCACCGTCACGCATCTCTTCAACGCCATGAGCCCGCTCGGTCACCGCGAACCGGGGCTGGTCGGGGCGGCGCTCGATACCGGAGCGCTTTATGCAGGCCTGATCGCCGATGGCATCCACGTCCATCCCGCGGCAATGGGGGCAGCGTTGCGCGCCAAAGCCGGTCCGGGAAAGATATTCCTGGTGACCGATGCGATGTCGACGATCGGGACAGACATGACATCCTTCACGCTCAACGGCCGCGAAATTCTGCGCAAGGATGGCCGGCTGACCCTTGCCGACGGGACACTGGCCGGCGCCGATATCGACATGATCTCGTCGGTTCGATACGTGCACCGCAATCTAGGCCTGTCGCTGGAGGAGGCCCTGCGCATGGCATCTGCCTATCCCGCGCAAGCTGCTCGCATCGAGAACCGGAAAGGCTTTCTGAAGCCCGGATATGATGCGGATTTCGTCGTGCTTGGCGCGGATCTTTCCATGAAAAGCACCTGGATTTCAGGAGAATGCGCGTACGCTTAAGGGCTGAAGGGCCTATCCCGCCAGCGGGAAATCGATCCGGACTTTCAAGCCTGTGCCGCCTGAGCCATCGTGAAGCGACAGGGCAGCGCCGTGAAGGCGGGCGATCTCTTCGACGATCGGCAGTCCGAGACCGGTGCCGGATGCATCGCCGCGGCCGAGACGTCCGAACCGTTCGAGCACGGTAGCTCGCTTCTCGGGCGGAATGCCCGGGCCGTTATCCTCCACCTCGAGCCGGGCCGTCTCGCCACTCCGTTCGATGCGGACGGTGACCTCCGTGCCGGAGCCCGCATGAAGGATCGCGTTGACGATCAGGTTCTTCACCAGTTCGCCGATCAGCAGCGGCTCGACATTGACTTGCGTTACGCCCTCTCCTTCGAAACCTAAGTCGATGCCGCGATCGGCGGCGCCCGGAACATGATCTCCCGTCAGGCCGCGGACGAGATCGGTGAGATCGAGCTTGCGGAATGCGGCCGAGCGCCCTGCCGCATCGATCTTTGCCATCAGCAGCAGTTGCGCGAGGATATGTTCGGCACCGGCGACCGCTTCATCCGCCTTGCGGACTGCGGTCTTTGCCGTGGCCAGATCGTCCGCCCGGTCCGCAAGTGCGAGCTGTGTGCGCACGATTGCGAGCGGAGTTCGGAGCTGGTGGCTGGCATTGCCGGTGAAGTGGCGCAGGGCATTCAACGCGCCTTCGAGCCGCACCATGAACGAATTGACGGTATCGACCAGGCCCTGAACCTCGTTCGGTACTCTTTCCCCGATCGGATGCAGATCGTCCGGGCTGCGTTCGGCGATCGCTTCGCTGAAGCGATAGAGGGGCCGCAGAGACAGCGTGACGGCGATCCAGACGATCACGGCGGCACCGATGATCATGAACAGGATTCGCAGCGCCGACCGGATCAGGATAGTGCGCGTCAGTTGTTCGCGGGCCATGGTGGTTTCGGCGACGGTGACGACGAAGGGCACAGACCGGATGCCGGTCGAGGCGGATCTGGCAAGGACGGCTACCCGGATAGGCTCGCCGCGAAAGCTGGCATTTTCGAACGCCACCGCCTGGCCTTCCCGGCGCGCGATGGAGGGAAGGTTCTGGTAGCCGGTGATGAAGGTGCCGGGCGGCCCGTCGACGCGGTAGAAGACCCGGTCCTGCGCGGCAGAGGTCAGCATTTCCAATGCCACATAGGGGATGTCGACCTCGAGCGCTCCGTCTTCCGCGACGATCACGCGCTCGGCGATCGCCAAGGCCGACCCCGCAAGCACGCGATCGGACACTTCATTGGCCGTATCGAGCGCCTCATCCCATGTGTCGAACATGGCGACGCCACCGATCAGCGCCGTCGAGAGAAGCAGCCACGCGAGGAGGCGGCGGCGGAGCGAATAGGCGGCTGTCGGCGTCATTCCGGAGAGGCCATTTTCTCGAGATAATAGCCAATGCCGCGCGCGGTCTTGACGGTCAGACCATAGACGGCAAGCCGCTTTCTTAGTCGGCTCACATACTGCTCGATCGCATTGGACGAGAGGTCGTCGTCGAAGCCTGTCAGCGAACGAATGATCGCCTCCTTGGAGACCACCTTTCCGGCCCGCATGAAGAGGAGTTCGAGAAGGGCCACCTCGCGCGCCGGGATATCGAGCGGCACGCCCTGGCTCGAAAAGGTTCGGGAGGTCAGATCGAAAGTGACGCCGCCATAGGTGATGACAGAGCTTCGAAGGCCCGCCTGGCGGCGAAGAAGGACGCGGATGCGCGCCTCGAACTCCGGTACGTCGAACGGTTTCGTCATGTAATCGTCGGCGCCGAGATCGAGGCCTTTGACCCTCTCTTCCGGCGTGCCGCGGGCGGTGAGGATCATCACCGCCGCCCGGTTCTGGCGGGCGCGCATGGCCTTCAGAACATCGAGACCATCCATTTCGGGAAGGTTCAGGTCGAGAATGACCAGATCGTAGCTTTCGGCGGCGACCGTTGCCTCCGCCGATGTTCCGTCGGCCACGAGATCGACCACATAGCCGCTGCCGCGCAAAATCGCGGCAAGGCCCGATGCCAGCGTCTGATTGTCTTCGACAAGAAGGATACGCAAACCGTCATTTCCCCGTTCCGGCTGACTCTTATCGCCGGGACGCGGGGTTGTCACTGGACAGAGCAGCGTCTGCCGATAGCGCGCCTAGCTGCGGCCGAGATAATCGGTCTTGCCGATGGGTACGCCTTTGTGGCGGAGGATCGCGTAGGCGGCGGTGAGATGGAAATAGAAGTTGGGCAGGGCAAACCCGAGAACGTAGTCGGTGGCTGTGAATTTCATCTCGCCGGACCGGGTCTTCAGCACGACCTCTGCCTCGTCGCGACCGGACATGCTGGCGGGAACGACGGTCTTCAGGAAGGCGACCGTCTTGTCGATGCGGGCATGGAGATCGGCAAATGTGACTTCGTTATCCTCCATCGCGACGTTTTCGAGCTGGCCGACGCGCACCGGGACGAACTTGGCCGTGTCGCTGGCGCGCTGGATCTGACCCGTCAGCGGCAGCATGTCCTCGATCAGGCGCGCTTCGAGAAGCTGGCTGTGGGGAATGCCCTTCTCGTCGGCCAAGGCTTCGGCCTTCTTCAGGATCTCGGAGAGATTGGCAAATCCACGGATAAAGGCCGGGACGGAGACGTCGTATAGGGAAAGCGACATGGTTGTGACCTCAAAGGGCTGGTGGGGAAATCGCCATTCACAGGTAATAACGGCGACCGGCAATACAACAGGGGAGCGGTAAACCGCGAGCCCTGCATTCCGGACGCCAGTGATGGATTTCCAACGGCTTGCCGCAAGCGCCCGGGTCGGGCATTCTTGCCCGCAATGAAAAAGCTTCTCCTCTGTCTTTGTCTCATCGCTGCGCCGCATCTGGCCGTCGCGGAAGTGCTGATGTTTCCTGCCCTTTCGGGCAACAAGGATGCGCCTGTCCTTACCGTCTATTCGTCGCTGGACGAGCCTCTTGCCAAGCCGATGATCACAGGCTTCCAGTCGTCCAACCCAGATGTGGCGGTGTCCTACGAGGACATGCTGACGGGAGAGATCTACGACAGGATCGTGCGGGAGACCGACGCGGGCCACAAGACAGCAGATTTCGCGTTTTCGTCGGCCATGGATCTCCAGGTCAAGCTTGCCAATGACGGTTACGCCCAGGCGAGCGACCTGCCGATGAGCGGGCGATGGCCAGAGTGGGCGAACTGGCGCAATACGGTTTACGCGCTGACCTTTGAGCCGGCCGTGTTCGTCTACAACAAGCCGAGTTTCAAGAACGAGGCGCCGCCTGCCACCCGCGCCGAGTTCATCGCGTTTCTGGCGCGCCAGGGTGACCAGGCGCATGGCCGCATCGGCACCTACGATATCGAACGCTCCGGTGTCGGCTTCCTGTTCATGTCGCGCGACCAGGAACAGTTCGGGGACATCTGGTCGGTGGTGCGGGCGATGGGCGAAGCGGGCGTCAAACTCTATTCGACAAGCGGCGCCATCCTCGAGAGGGTGGCGGATGGCCGTTTCCTGATGGGTTACAATATCGTCGGATCCTACGCCGCCGACTGGGCCTCACGGAACCCGAATGTCGGGATCGTCCTGCCGAAGGACTATACGGTGGTCATGTCGCGTATCGGGCTGGTGCCGCAAGCCGCTCAACGTGCCGATCTCGGAAAGCGCTACCTCGAATTCTTCATGTCGAAGGAGGGCCAGACGATTATGGCCCGCGAACTGCAGATCCCGGCCGTCAGTCCCGAAGTGTCCGGCAACAACACCGCAACGACGATGCGCGAGATGCTGGGTGGCCAATTGAAGCCGGTGCCCGTCAGCCTCGGGCTGATGGTCTATCTCGATCAGGTGAAACGGGCGCGGCTGATCTCGAAATGGAACGAGGTCTTGCGCCAGCAGTGATCAATTCTGGCGATTTTGAGGCATTTACCCTTGTCAAACAGACGCAGTCAGGGAAATGTCAGGTAGATGTCAGCTTGTTATGCTGCCTTAGAACCATTCGAGACCCGTTCGGAGGCGGACTCGATCGGTGACGGGAGGAGATCAACGGACGGCACCAGTCCGCTCAAATCGATCCTACCGTTGCGCCATCAAAGATTTCGTCCAAAAGGACGTCAACGGAGGACATACCCTTGAAACATTTTCTCATCGCATCTTTCCTCGCGGGCGCAGTCGCCTTCCCGGCCGTAGCGGCTGACTATTCGGTCATGGCACCGGCAGCGCCGGGCGGCGGCTGGGACCAGACGGCCCGCACCATGCAGGTCGCCCTGCAGCAGGAGAAGATCTCCAACCGCGTCCAGGTCATGAACGTTCCGGGCGCCGGCGGCACGATCGGCATCGCCCAGTTCGCCAGCCAGCAGAAGGGCAACCCGAACGCTCTGATGGTTGGCGGTTACGTCATGGTCGGCGCAATCCTCACCAACAAGTCGCCGGTAACCCTGAAAGACGTCACACCGATCGCACGCCTCACCGGCGAATACGAAGTGATCGTCGTCCCGACATCTTCCGACATCAAGACGATGGCGGATCTGGTCACCAAGCTGAAGGCTGATCCGGGTTCAGTATCCTGGGGTGGCGGTTCGGCTGGCGGCACCGACCACATCGGCGCTGGCCTCATTGCAAAGGCTGCCGGCGTAGACCCGACCAAGATCAACTACATCGCGTTTTCCGGTGGCGGCGAAGCGCTTGCCGCGATCCTGGGCAGCCAGGTGACGGCCGGCATCTCGTCCTACGGCGAGTTCGAATCGCAGATCAAGGCCGGCTCGCTGCGCCTGCTGGGCATTTCGTCCGACAAGAAGATCGACGGCATCGATGCCCCGACGCTGAAGGAATCCGGTCTCGACGTCGTGCTGCAGAACTGGCGCATGGTTGCCGCTGCTCCCGGCATTTCCGACGAGCAGAAGAAGACCATCACTGCCGACATCGAGAAGCTGGTAAAGTCCAAGACCTGGCAGGATAACCTGAAGACCAAGGGCTGGATGGACACCTACCTCTCCGGTCCGGCCTTCGATGAGCAGCTCGCCAAGGATATCGCTGCGACGGAAACCATCCTGAAGGACATCGGACTGGTCAAATGAGTTCTGAAAACACGACTACCGAACAGCGCCGCCCTGATTGGGCGGCGCTTGCCATTGCAGCCGTACTCGCGATCGTCGCCGCCGTCATCTTCATCGATGTGTCGCGGCTGACGAGTACGACTGGCTACTCGCCTGTCGGCCCCGCCTCCGTGCCCTACTGGATCGCTTTCGGCCTGATCGGCCTTGCCATCTGGACGGTCTTTGCGGCATTCCGTCGGGATTTCCCCGCGCGCGAACGGCAGGAATTCGGTCCCGTCGCCTGGGTTGTCGCCGGGCTTCTCGCCCAGATGATCCTGATCCGGTTCGTCGGGTTCTCGATTGCGACGGGCCTGCTTTTCGCTTTCGCCGCACGCGGCTTCGGTGCCCGTCGGCTGCATATCAGCATTCCGATCGGCATCGCGATCTGTCTCGCCATCTGGTACCTGTTTGCGGGCGTCCTGCAGCTTTCCCTTCCCGCCGGTCCGCTGGAAAACCTGCTCCTTTAACTTGGAGCCAGAGAGTTAATCCATGAGCACTTTCGAATTCCTTCTTCAGGGTCTGGCCTCTGCCGCAGAGCCGATGAACCTGTTTTACGCGCTCGTCGGCGTAACGCTCGGCACGATGGTCGGCGTGCTGCCCGGCATCGGCCCGGCAACCACCGTCGCGCTGCTTCTGCCCGTTACCTACCAGCTGGATGCGACCGGCTCGCTGATCATGTTTGCCGGCATCTATTACGGCGGCATGTACGGAGGATCGACGACCTCGATCCTTCTCAACACGCCAGGCGAAAGCGCCTCGATCGTGACCGCGCTCGAGGGCAACAAGATGGCCCGCGCAGGACGCGGGGGGCCGGCACTGGCAACAGCTGCGATCGGTTCCTTCGTTGCCGGCCTGATCGCCACGCTCGCGCTCGCCTTCGTTGCGCCCTATATCGTCAAGCTGGCGCTGGTGTTCGGTCCGCGCGAATATTTCGCGCTGATGGTTCTCGCCTTCGTCACAGTCTCCTCGGCTTTCGGAAACTCGACGCTGCGTGGCCTGACATCTCTGTTCATCGGTCTTGCTTTGTCGCTTGTCGGCATCGATCAGCTGACCGGCCAGAACCGCCTCTCCTTCGGCGTACCTGACCTTCTCGACGGCATCGAGGTCACGACCATGGCGGTTGCCATGTTTGCGATCGGCGAGACGCTGTTTATCGCCGCACAGGGTGCCCAGGCTCCCGACAAGGTGGAAGCGATCAAGGGCTCCGTCTGGATGACCGCCCAGGACTGGGCGCGCTCTTGGAAAGCCTGGTTGCGCGGGACCGTCATCGGCTTCCCGATCGGCGCAATGCCGGCCGGTGGTGCAGAAATCGGCACCTTCCTCTCCTATGCGACCGAAAAGCGTCTTTCCAAGCATCCCGAAGAGTTCGGCAATGGTGCGATCGAAGGTGTTGCCGGTCCGGAAGCTGCCAACAACGCATCCGCCGCCGGTACGCTCGTGCCGCTTCTGACGCTTGGTCTTCCGACGTCGGCGACCGCTGCCATCATGCTGGCCGGCTTCCAGCAATACGGCCTGCAGCCTGGCCCGCTGCTGTTTGTCACCAACCCGCAGCTGGTCTGGGGTCTGATCGCTTCGCTTCTCATCGCCAACCTGATGCTGCTGGTGTTGAACCTGCCGCTGGTCGGTCTGTGGGTGAAGCTGCTGACGATCCCGAAGCCTTGGCTCTATGCCGGCATTCTCGTGTTTGCGACGCTTGGCACGATTGGCGCCAATCCGTCGGTGTTCGAGCTTGGCATGCTGCTCGTCTTCGGTCTCGTCGCTTACATCATGCGCGTGTTCGACTACCCGATCGCGCCCGTGATCGTCGGCCTGATCCTTGGACCGCTGGCCGAGCAGCAGTTGCGCCGTGCCTTGTCGATCAGCCAGGGCGACGTGACGGTGCTGTTCACCTCGCCGATCGCCGCAGGCCTGCTGCTCGTGGCAGCGGCTGCCCTGATCGTACCGCTGGTGCTGCGCATGCGCGGACGCGGCAACGTGCTGAACCAGATGGCAGCCAGCGAAGACTGAGGACCTCAGCCTTCCCTCAACGAAACAAGCCCGGTCTTCCGAAAGGAGGCCGGGCTTTCTGTTTTGAAGGGAGTGTTGTGTCAGTGCCCGAACACGGACCAACCGGTTTCATCCGCCAGCATTTCGAGCGCCAGCGAACCGACCAGCGAATTGCCGTTCTGATTGAGACCTGGAGACCAGACGGCCACTGATGCGCGTCCCGGCGCCACGGCCATGATGCCGCCGCCGACACCACTCTTGCCGGGAAGCCCGACCCGATAAGCGAACTCGCCGGAGCCGTCATAGTGGCCGCAGGTCAGCATGAGGGCGTTGATGCGCCGTGCCCGCTGGCTTGAGACCACGGTGTGCCCGGTCATCGGGTTGCGGCCATTGGCGGCGAGGAATAGACCGGCCCGCGCCAGCTGGGTGCAGGTCATGGAGATGGCGCAGTGGTGGAAATAGACGCCGAGCACATGCTCGACCGGATGCGAGAGCTTGTTGAAAGAGCGCATGAAATTGGCAAGCGCAAAATTTCGGTAGCCGGTCGCTTCCTCGGATTTCGCAACCGACGGGTCGATCGCGATCGTTTCGTCATCCGCCAGATATCGGACGAAGCGCAGGATCTCCCCGATCGCCTCGCGCGGCGTATGGCCAGCAAGAACGAGATCGCTGACGGCAATCGCGCCGGCATTGATGAAAGGGTTGCGGGGCTTTCCGGCCTCCTGTTCGAGCTGGACAATGGAGTTGAAGGGAGAGCCCGACGGCTCCCGACCGACCCGGTTCCAGGTGGTTTCGCCATGCTTGCCGAGTGCGAGCGTCAGCGTGAAAACCTTCGACACGCTCTGGATCGAGAAGGGTTCGGCACAATCACCAGCGCTATGGACCTTGCCGTCGACGGTGACGACCGCCATGCCGAACTTGCGTGGATCGACATGGGCAAGCTGGGGAATGTAGTCGGCCACTTTTCCCTCGCCCAGCCGGCTCTGCAGCTTGGCGTGAATCCGGTCGACGATGGCCTGCAGATCGTCCGTCATTGCTCACACTCCGAGATATCGATCCTGCAACCCTGGTGTCAGTTCGGCTGGTGCGCCGATCCAGACGCTTCTGCCGTTTTCGAGGATGACGCACCGGTCGGCAACCGGCAAGAGCTCGGACAGCGTCTTGTCGACTAGGAGAATGGACAAGCCCTTCGTCTTCAACTGGCGCAACGCCTTCCAGATATCCTGGCGGATGACAGGTGCAAGCCCCTCCGTCGCCTCGTCGAGGATCAGCAGCCGCGGATTGGTCATCAGCGCGCGTCCGATCGCCAGCATCTGCTGCTCGCCACCTGAAAGCGATCTCGCCATCTGCGCATGCCGTTCCTCCAGACGGGGAAACAGGGCATTGATCTCTGAGACGGTCCATTCACCGGGTCTTGCGGCGGCGACCAGGTTTTCATGAACGGTCAGGTTCGGGAAACAGCGGCGGCCCTCGGGGACGAGCCCCACACCCAGCCGCGCCACCTTGTAGGGGGCCAGCTTGCCGGTGTCCTTGCCATCGAAGAGGATGCGGCCGGTTTTAGGGGCCAAAAGATTGCAAATCGACTTGATGGTCGTCGACTTGCCCATGCCGTTGCGGCCCATCAGGGCCACGACCTCGCCTTCCGCCACCGAAAATTCGACGCCGAATAGCGCCTGGCTGCTGCCGTAGTAGGTGGCGATATCCTGGACATCGAGCAGCATCAGGCATGATCTCCGAGATACGCGGTGCGCACCGCCGGATCGCGCCTTATATCCTCCACCGTGCCGGTTGCGATGATGCGGCCATAGACCAGAACCGATATCCGGTCGGCCAGCGCGAAGACGGCATCCATGTCGTGTTCCACGAGCAGGATCGGCGCTTCCTGGCGCAGCGTATCGAGAAAACCGGTGAGCCTTTTCGAACCCTCCGGCCCCATTCCCGCCATCGGCTCGTCGAGAAGCAGAGCCTTCGATTGCAGGGCCAGCGCCATGGCGATCTCAAGCTGGCGTCGCTCGCCGTGGGAAAGCTCGGCCGCCGGCAGCCGTGCTCGGTCGGAGAGGCCGACGCGCTCGAGGATCGCCATTGCAGGATCGATCAGCGATCTGTCGCGCATCACAGGTCGGAAAAAGCCGAAACTCGATCCTTGCTTCGCCTGGACCGCCAGCATGACGTTACGCAGCGCCGAAAACTCGGGCGCGAGCGACGATACCTGAAACGTGCGACCAAGCCCCCGTCGGGCGCGAGCGGCAGCACTCAGTGCGCCGATGTCTTCACCCGCGAGGCGGATCGTGCCGCTATCCTGCTTGAGCGTGCCGCAGATCTGGTGAATCAGGGTCGATTTTCCGGCACCGTTCGGGCCGATCAGTGCGTGGATTTCGCCGGGCTTCAGGTCGAGCGTGATGCCGTCGGTGGCACGAAGTGCTCCGAAACTCTTAACGAGATTGTCTGTCTGGAGAACCGGCTCAACCATGTTTCGTCTTTCCGGCAAGCAGGCCCAGCAATCCGCCGCGGGCAAAGAGCACCACGCCGAGAAGGATGAGACCGAGGAAGAACTGCCAGCGTTCGGTTAGGCCACCCAGCGCGAACTCGAACGCCACATAAAGCGCTGCACCGGCGAGCGGCCCGAAAAGCCTGCCGGTGCCGCCGAGAATGATCAGCACAATCAGTTCGCCAGACATGTGCCAGGCAAGCATGGACGGGCTGACGAAGCGGTTGAGATCTGCGTAGAGCGCGCCGGCAAGGGCCGTGATCATGGCCGAGATGACGAAACCTGCGAGCCGGATACGGTAGTGGTCAATGCCGAGGGCGGCGACGCGGATCTCGTTCTGGCGGGTGGCAACCAGCGCCGCACCGAAACGCGACGCGCGGATCAGCGCGAAAAGGCCGATGCCGGCCAGAAGCACGGTGTAAGCGACAAAGAAGAAATTCAGCGGGCGCATGGTGTTCGTGCCCGGAAACTGGTTGCGCACCGCGATCGAAAGCCCGTCCTCGCCGCCGTAAGCCGGCCAGGATATCGCGAAATAATAGACCATTTGCGCGAAGGCGAGCGTGATCATTATGAAATAGACGCCCGAGGTCCTGAGGCTGAGCGCCCCGATCGCCAAGGCAACCAAACCGGCTGCAATGACGGCGACAAGCCAGATGATCGGCATCTGCGCCGTGCCCGGCAGATCAAACAGAAGCGGTTCGCCTGATAGCGCGTGGCTCGCAAGAATACCGGCGGCATAGCCTCCGATGCCGAAAAAGGCCGCGTGGCCGAACGACACCATGCCGCCGAGGCCAAGCGCAAGATTGAGGCCAAGGGCTGCCAGCGCCAGAATGGCGATCCGGGTCGCAAGGGTCACATAGAACGGCTGGCCGAGCGCGCTCGCGATCAAGGGGACGGCGAGCAGCAGGACGGCGAGCGTGAGATTGACTGCGTTTTCGCGGGTCAGCACCATCGTTGAACGGCCTTCATGCATGTGCTGGCGGAAACAGGCCGCGAGGTTTTACCGACAGGATCACGGCCATGACCACATAGATCAGCATCGATGCCGCAGCGCCGCCGATCATGCCCGCCTGGGACGGGTCCATGAACAGGGTCAAAAGTTGCGGCAGAAGAAGCCGGCCGAGCGTATCGGTGATACCGACGAGCAGCGCGCCAATGAGCGCACCCTTGATCGAGCCGATACCGCCGATGACGATCACCACGAAGGCGAGGATAAGGACCGGTTCGCCCATGCCGACCTGGACCGATTGCAGCGGGCCGACGATTGCGCCGGCAAGTCCGGCCAGAGCGGAGCCCAGTGCAAAGACCAGCGTATAGAGCGTGCAGATATCGACGCCGAGCGCGCCGATCATCTCGCGGTCGCTTTCGCCAGCCCGGATGCGCATGCCGAGCCGGGTCTTGCCGATCAGCAGGTAAAGGCCGAGCGCCACCAGCGCACCGACGGCGATGATCGCCAGGCGGTAGACGGGATAGGTTGCATCCCCCGGCAGAGCGACCGCACCCTGCAGCAGCGGCGGAATATCGAGGTAAAGCGGGAAGGAGCCGAACAGCCAGCGGGTGCCTTCGGAAAAGATCAGGATCAGCGCGAATGTCGCCAGAACCTGATCGAGATGGTCGCGGTCATAGAGCCTGCGGATAACCAGGAGTTCGACGATGGCACCGGCTGCCGCCGCACAGGCAAGGCTGGCGACAAGGCCGAGCCAGAACGACCCCGTCCAGGCGGCAACGGCCGCGCAGGCGAATGCGCCGACCATATAGAGCGAGCCATGGGCGAGATTGATCAGGCCCATGACGCCGAAGATCAGCGTCAGCCCGGCAGACATGAGAAACAACATGACGCCGAGCTGGATGCCGTTCAGCAGCTGCTCGAGAGCAAGCGAGATGGTCACATGCTTCCCTTAGATCTTGCAGTCTTTGGCGTAGGCGTCGCCATGATCGGCAAAGATCTTCTCGACCGTCTTGTTGGTCAGAACGCCGTCCTTCTTCACCACTTCCGTCAGGTAGATATCCTGGATCGGATGCTGGTTGGTGTTGAACTTGAACTTGCCACGCGGCGACTGAATATCGGCTTTGAGAAGTTCGGCGCGGAAAGCGTCTGCATCCTTGACGTCCGCCTTGGCAGCGGCAGACGCGATCAGCTGGCCGGCATCATAGGCCTGAAGCGCATAGATGGACGGCAGGCGATTGTATTCGGCCTTGAAGTCGGTGACGAATTTGCGGCTGACGTCGGTATCGAAATCCGGAGCCCACTGCCCCGATGCCTTGGCGCCGAGCGCCGCATCGCCGATGGCCGGCAGGACGTCCTGGCTGAAGGAGAAGCCCGGGCCCATGACCGGGATCTTCACACCCGACTGGGCAAACTGCTTCATGAAGGAAATGCCCATGCCGCCCGGCAGGAAGACGAAGATGCCGTCGGCACCCGACGCACGCATCTGGGCGATTTCGGCGGCGTAATCGGTCTGGCCGACCTTGGTATAGACTTCGCCCGCCAGTTCGCCCTTGTAATAGCGCTTGAAGCCGGTCAGCGAATCCTTGCCGGCCGGATAGTTCGGCGCCAGGATGAACATCTTCTTGTAGGACTTGTTGGCATATTCGCCGACCGCTTCGTGAAGATTGTCGTTCTGATAGGCAGCGTTGAAATAGAGCTTGTTGCAGCCGGCACCGGCGAGCGCTGCAGGTGCCGCATTGGTCGAGACATAGAACTTGTCCTGCGCGACTGCGCCTGGAACGACGGCCATCAAAAGGTTCGACCAGACGATGCCGGTGAGCAGGTCGACATTGTCGCTCTGGATCATCTTGTCGGCGATCTGGACGGCGAGTTCCGGCTTCTGCGCATCATCTTCGGTGACGACGGTGATATCCTTGTTGCCGGACTGCTTGATGGCCAGCATGAAGCCGTCGCGCGTATCGACGCCGAGGCCTGCACCGCCGCCGGATAGCGTGGTGATCATGCCGATCTTGAGCGGTTCGGCGATCGCCAGACCGGATGCGCCGAGGCTGAGTGCCATCGTGGCGGCGACCAGGATTTTCTTCATCGTCATTCTCCCCTTTTTTATCCCCTGCTCCGCCAATCCGTCGATGGCGGTGAAACCGTTACCTTCCACATTCGCCGGCAAACTTCCACCGCGTGCAAGCGCAAAAAGCATCACAAAGCAAACTATGCCGACGAGGAGAAGTCTTGGAACAGCAAGGCAGGCTTTCCAGCGACATCGGGGGCGGGTTATGACGCTTGTCGGATCGAACAGGGGACAATCACATGCGACACGGGATCATCGACTGGGACGACGCCTATGCCAATGGCCCGAACATTCCAAAGGGTGAACAATGGCCCGCCGCATGGGTGGAGCCGGCAAGACTGTACCGCGAAACGCTCGCGGCCGACGGCCGTGCGAAGCTCGGAATTGCCTATGGCGACAAGCCGCGCAACCGGTTCGATCTTTTCCTTCCCGCCGGAAAGCCGGAAGGCCTTGTCGTCTATGTCCATGGCGGCTTCTGGATCGCGCTCGACAACAGCTACTGGTCGCATTTTGCCCATGGCGCGCTGGAAAGCGGATATGCGGTGGCACTCCCCGCCTATACGCTTGCGCCGGAAAACCGGATCGCTGAAATCACCCGCGAGATCGGCCAGGCCATCACGGCCGCAGCAGATCTGGTGGACGGGCCGATACGGCTTGCCGGGCATTCGGTGGGCGGGCATCTGGTGACGCGGATGATCACCACCACGTCGCCACTCGCAGAGACCGTCCGAGACCGCATCGTCAACACGGTGTCGATCTCAGGCGTGCATGACCTTCGCCCGATCATGAAGACGAAGATGAACGAGAAGCAGCGGATCGATCCTGACGAGGCGCAGCGCGAAAGCCCGGCCTTGCTGGAACCCCTGCCGAACACGCGCCTCACCTGCTGGGTGGGTGGCAACGAGCGCTCGGAATTCCTTCGACAGAACGCACTGCTCGCCAATATCTGGAAGGGTCTGGGGGCCGAGACCGAAGCCGTCGAGGAGCCGGACAGAAACCATTTCACGGTTCTGGACGGGCTATCCGATCCGAACCACCCGCTGACGAGAGCGCTTTTGGGCTAGCGTTTTGTCGCTAGAGAGACGCGGCGCCGCGGGCGGCCTGATCGTAATGGCCGGACAGGGCGCGAAGGCGGGCGGCGACATCCGACAAGGAGTCTGCGGACACTTCGGTTGCCAAAACGGATTTGACGAGCAGGCTTTCACGCATCGCCTTGTAGCGGGCACAGGCGGCAGCGCCCGCTTCCGTCACCATGACCAGCTTTTCCTTGCCGCGCCGGCCGGACTTGATCAGCTTCAGCCGTTCCAGCTTTTTGAGAGCGTAGGTCACCACATGGGTGTCTTCGATATTGAGGACGAGCGCGATATCGGCCAGCGTCTTCGGTTTGTTGCGGCTGTTGACGTTGTGGAGGACGAGAATGTCGACGGTCGAAAGGTCGGGCACTCCGGATGCCGCCATGCAGCGCACCATCCAGCGGCTGAACGCATGATTGAGCATGGTGAGGCCGAACTCGATTTCGGACAGAGCCGGCAGCGCGCCGCTTGCCAGGTGCTCCGAAGAAACGATCGGGCCAACAGTGTCTATCGGTTCGGACATGAGCTTCTCCGGAATGAGAGGGCGCCGCGGCACGATTGCCACGGCGCTTCCGAAATCACATCTTCTTGTAGGCGTCCAGAATCGCGGCGCCATCTGCGCCGGCTTTCTTCGACCAATCCTCGGTCAGCTTGGCGCCGATTGCGGAAAGGCCGGTCTTCAGTTCGGCGCTTGGTTCCAAAACCTGCATGCCGTTCTTCTTCAGCGTTTCCATGTAGGACGCCGTCTTTTCGGCGGCCATCGACCAGCCGCGGGTTTCTGCAGCCGCAGCCGCATCCGTCACGGCTTTCTGCGTGGCGGCGTCGAGGGCTGCGAACGCAGCCTTGTTGACGAAGATGACGTTCTTCGGGATCCAGGCCTGGGTGTCATAATAGTGGGTCAGCGATTCCCAGATCTTGCTGTCGACGCCCGTGGCGCTGGAGGTCATCAAGCCATCGACGACACTGGTTGCCAGAGCCTGCGGCAGTTCGGCGGCCTGGACGGTGACCGGCTGGGCGCCGACCATTTCAGCAATCCGCGACGTGCCGACATTATACGCGCGCCATTTCAGACCTTTCAGGTCGGCAACGCTGTTGACGTCCTTCTTGGTAAAGACGCCCTGCGGCGGCCATGGCGTGGTGTAGAGAAGTTTCAGACCCTGCTTGTCGAGCGCCTGTTCGATAGCGGGCTTCGACGCTGTGTAAAGCTTCTTGGACTGTTCGAAGCTGGTGGCCAGGAACGGCACGACGTCGATCCCGAAGACCGGGTTTTCGTTTTCGTGCAGCGACAGCAGCACTTCGCCCGCCTGCGCCTGGCCGGTCTGGACCGCGCGCTTGATATCGGGGGCCTTGAAGAGGGAGGCATTCGGATGGACGGTGATCTTCAGCTCACCTTTGGTGGCCGCATCGATGTCCTTGGCGAACTGGTTGAGGTTCTCGACATGGTAGTTGGTCGGTGGATAGGCGGACGGCAGGACCCAGTTGGCTGCGAAAGACGATGCTGTGGACGCGAGGAGCGCAGCTGCGGCAATGCCGAGGCGGGCGAGTTTTCCAGTGACCTTCATTTTCAGTTCCCTCTTTGTGATTAACCCGGGAATGCCATTTTCGGCAGAACCATCACGATTTCCGGGAAAACCGTAATGATGGCGACGGTCGCCACAAGCAGGAAAAAGAATGGCAGCGAGGCTTTTGCCACCGTCAGGCTATCGCGCCCGCTCATCGTCTGCAGGACGAAGAGATTGAAGCCGACGGGCGGAGAGACCTCCGCCATCTCGACGATGAGCACCAGAAAGATGCCGAACCAGACGAGGTCGAAGCCGGCCTGCTCGATCATCGGCAGAACGACAACCGTGGTAAGGACGATCATCGACAGTCCATCCAGTGCCGCACCGAGCAGAATATACATGATCGTCAGCACGGCGATCAGAGCGTAGGGGCTGAGGTTGAAGCTATCGACCCAGGCCGCCAGCGCGTTCGGAATGCCGGTATACCCCATGGCGATCGACATGAAGCCGGCACCCGTCAGGATCAGCATGATCATGCAGGTGAGACGTGTCGCACCCATGACGCTGTCCCAGAAGGACTTCCAGCTGAGCGTTTTCGACCAGGCGGCAATGGCGAGCGAGCCGGCCACACCCCAGGCCGCACATTCCGTCGCCGTGGCCCAGCCGAGCAACAGCGTTGCGAAGACGAGGATGATCAGAAGGCTGACTGGGATGAGGTTGGCCGATTCCTTCAGCTTCTCTTTGAAGCTCATCTTCGGCGGCGCAGGCGGCTGCTTGTCGGGGTTGAGCAGTGACCAGACGACGATATAGCCGCAATAGAGGACCATCACGATCAGGCTCGGCAGGAATCCGGCGAGGAAGATCTGGATGATCGAAACGTTGGCGGCGACCGCATAGACGACCATGGTGATCGACGGCGGAATGAGAATGCCGAGCGTGCCGGCACCGGCCAGCGAGCCGAGACTGACCATTTCGTCATAGCCGCGCTTCTTCAATTCCGGCAGGGCGATCTTGGCAATCATTGCCGTGGTTGCAGCCGAGGAACCTGAGATCGAGCCGAACAGGCCGCATCCGAGAACGTTGACATGCATGAGCCTGCCCGGGAGCCAGCCAAGCCAGGGTGCCAAACCCCGGAACATCTCTTCGGACAGCTTTGTCCTGAAAAGGATTTCGCCCATCCAGACAAACAGCGGCAGCGCCGCCAGCGACCAGGACGCGCCGTTGCTCCAGGAGTTGGTGGCCAGCACCGCGCCAAACGGGATGCCCGGCACGAAAAGCATGGCAATCAGGCCGCAGATGAGCAGCGAGAAGCCGATCCAGACTCCGGCGGCCAGAAGCGCAAGCAGCGCGACGAGGACGACGCCGGCGATTTCAACGAGTTCAATCGTTCCCATGCGTCAGGCCCCGCTCTGCATTGCGCGTTCAATCACTTCTTCGGCCGTTTCCGCAGGCGGCTTTTCATAGCGGGGTGCCCCGCCGAAAAGCACATGCAGAAGCTCGTCCGTCATGGCGACAGCGAGGATGATCAGGCCGCCGGAAAAACCGATCTGGGGGATCCACAGCGGCATGGCGATGACGCCTTGGGCAAGATCGTTGAACCGCCACGAGGTGACGTTCATGTCGAAAGCGTACCAGGCGAAATAGAGGGCAGCGGCGGACCCAACCAGCAGGGCAAAAATCTCGACCATCTGGCGGGTACGGCCGGTGAACCTTTCCACCAGCAAGCCGACGCGGATCATTTCGCCGGAGCGGAATGTATGGGCGAGACCGAGGAAGGCAGACGCCGCCATTGCCCAGGATGCGAAATCGTCGCCGGCCGGAACGTCTATCCCAAGCGGGCGACCTGCGGAAAGCGCGAGCATGATGAGGAAGATCGCAATCAGGAAAAGCCCGGCCAGCCAGCCGGACACGAGGTACAAACCGTCCAACCCTTTGCGGAGCCATTCGGGGAAGATGCTGTGGCGTGGATCAACGGTGGACACGGTTTGCCCTCCGCACAAGAATGCGTAGATCGCTCATATGGCTTCCCCTCGGTTGCCTTTGCGGCGCGGCTCTTCTGGCCACTTTGCCTGTTATAAAGGCATGATGCCGTACTGGGCATTTTCCTGTCAATCGATCATTGACGTTTTATCGACGAAATGTTCTCGTGGCCTCAAATCGATCGTTACGGGGGCATTGCATGGCGCAGGACAAGTGGGATTTCTGGATCGACCGCGGCGGCACATTTACCGATATCGTTGGGCGCAAGCCGGATGGGACACTTGTGGCCCACAAGGTCCTTTCGGAAAATCCCGAAGCCTATCGCGATGCCGCGGTGCAGGGCATTCGCGAGTTGCTGCAGGTCGAAGCCGGGCAGCCGATACCCGCCGAACTGGTCGGCGCCGTAAAGATGGGAACGACCGTCGCTACCAACGCGCTGCTGGAGCGCAAGGGCGAGCGGACGCTGCTCGTGACCACACGCGGCTTCAAAGATGCGCTGGCGATCGGTTATCAGGCCCGAACCGACATCTTTGCCAAGAAGATCGTGAAGCCCGAACTGCTCTACACGGCGGTCGTGGAAGTCGACGAACGCGTGCGTGCCGACGGAGAAGTCGAGGCGGAGCCGGACGAGGCGACGGTGCGCGCGGACCTTCAGGCGCAGTTCGATGCGGGCTACCGTGCGATCGCTATCGTCTTTATGCATGCCTATCGTTATCCGGCTCACGAACAGCTGGTCGCAACGATCGCCCGCGAGATCGGCTTTGCCCAGGTCTCTGTCAGCCATGAGGTTTCGCCGCTGATCAAGCTGGTCGGCCGCGGCGATACGACCGTCGTCGACGCATATCTCTCACCGATCCTGCGCCGTTACGTCGATCAGGTGGCGAGCGAGCTTGGCACGGATGCGGAGACTGCCGGTTCTGAGGGACCCCAGCTGATGTTCATGCAGTCTTCCGGCGGGCTTACCGCGGCAAGACTGTTCCAGGGCAAGGACGCAATCCTGTCAGGCCCGGCCGGTGGCGTCGTTGGCGCGGTCGAAACCTCGCGACTTGCCGGGTTCGACAGAATGGTCGGCTTCGACATGGGCGGCACGTCCACCGATGTTTCGCACTATGACGGAGAGCTCGAACGTTCGTTCGAGACCGAAGTCGCTGGCGTGCGGATGCGCGCTCCGATGATGTCGATCCACACGGTCGCGGCCGGCGGGGGCTCTATTCTGCATTTCGAAAACGGTCGGTTCCGCGTCGGCCCGGATTCTGCCGGCGCCAATCCCGGCCCGAAAGCCTATCGGCGTGGCGGCCCGCTCACCGTCACCGATGCGAACGTGATGCTGGGCAAGCTTTCTCCGGAACTCTTCCCTAGGATTTTCGGGCCCAACCGCGACGAGCCACTGGATGCCGTTGCCGTGCGGAAAGCCTTCGAGGAGATGGCGACGGTGGTCGGCGATGGCCGCACGCCGGAACAGGTGGCGGATGGTTTCCTTGCCATCGCGGTCGAGAACATGGCCAATGCCGTCAAGAAGATCAGTGTCCAGCGCGGCTACGATGTCACGCATTACGCGCTGACCTGTTTCGGTGGCGCCGGTGGTCAGCACGCCTGCCTGACGGCGGACGCGCTCGGGATCTCGACGGTCCTGATCCATCCGTTTTCCGGCATCCTGTCTGCCTACGGGATGGGTCTCGCCGATATCCGCGCTACCCGCCAGCGTACGGTCTCGCGGCCGCTTGCCGAAGCACTGGCATCGCTTGACCCGGTTCGCGACGAACTGTCGACAAGCGTGCTTGCGGAAATGGGCTCGCAAGGCGTGGATCGAGCGCAGACAGAGGTGCTGCACCGTGCCCACCTTCGCTATCAGGGCACGGATACGACCCTTTCGGTCGCGGTGACAGATGCCGCCGAGATGACGGCAGCGTTCGAGACTGTCCACCGGAAGCAGTTCGGCTTTATCTTCGAAAACCGCGAGATCATCTTCGAGGCCTACGAGGTCGAGGCGATCGGCGGTGGTGCCGATGCATCGGAGCCCGAGTTTGCGCTGGACGACGCGGCCCCAACGGCTGCGGAGCACACGCGGTTCTATTCCACCGGCGCGTGGCGCGACGCGCCCGTCTATCGCCGTGCCGGCATCGGGCCCGGCGCGCGCGCCAGCGGTCCCTGCCTGATCGTCGAGCCGCACCAGACCATCGTGATCGAAGACGGCTGGGCTTTCGAAGTGACCCGGCTCAACCACGTCGTCCTGAAGCGTATCGTCACGCTCTCGCGTGCCAAGGCTGTCGGCACCCAGGCCGATCCGGTTCTGCTCGAGGTCTTCAACAACCTGTTCATGTCGATCGCCGAGCAGATGGGCGTGACGCTGCAGAACACGGCGTCCTCCGTCAACATCAAGGAACGGCTGGATTTCTCCTGCGCCGTGTTCGACGAGAACGGCGCGCTTGTCGCCAATGCGCCGCATATGCCTGTTCATCTCGGATCGATGGATCGATCCGTCGAAAGCATCATTGCGCAGAACCAGGGCAAGATCCGTCCCGGCGACGTGTTCGCGTTGAACGCGCCCTATAATGGCGGAACGCATCTGCCAGATATTACGGTGGTCACACCGGTGTTCGATGACGCGGGCGGGAAAATCCTGTTCTACGTCGCCTCGCGCGGTCACCATGCCGATGTCGGCGGGACCGCGCCGGGATCGATGACGCCGCTGGCGACCACGGTCGACGAGGAAGGCGTGCTGTTCGACAACGTGCTTCTGGTCGATCGCGGCAGGTTCGACGAGACGGGCATCACCAACCTCCTGTCCGACCATCCCTACCCGGCCCGCAACGTTGCGCAGAACGTCGCAGATTTAAGGGCGCAGATCGCTGCCAACGAAAAGGGCGTTTACGAAATGCGCCGGATGATCGCTCAGTTCGGGCTCGATGTCGTGCAGGCCTATATGGGCCACGTCCAGGACAATGCGGAGGAAAGCGTTCGCCGTGTTCTGGAAAAGCTTGGCGACGCGGAGTTTTCCTACGCGACCGACCAGGGCAGCACGATCAGGGTCAAGATCACCATCGACAGGCAAAAGCGCGAGGCGACGGTCGATTTTACCGGCACCAGCGAGCAGAAAAAGAACAATTTCAATGCGCCCGAACCGGTGACGCGCGCGGCCGTTCTTTACGTGTTCCGCGTGATGGTGGAGAGCTCGATCCCGATGAATGCCGGGTGCCTGAAGCCGATCCGCATCATCGTGCCTGATGGTTCGATGCTCAAGCCGCAATATCCGGCAGCGGTCGTTGCCGGAAATGTCGAGACGTCGCAGCACGTGACGAATGCTCTGTTCGGCGCGCTGGGTGCGATCGCAGCAAGCCAGGGCACGATGAACAACCTGACCTTCGGCAACGCCACCTACCAGTATTACGAGACGCTGTGCTCCGGTTCGCCGGCCGGCCGGTTCAACGACGGTAGCGGCTTTGCCGGCACCGACGCTGTCCATGTGCACATGACCAACTCGCGTCTCACCGATCCGGAAATCCTGGAGACCCGGTATCCGGTGCTGCTGGAAGACTTCCACATCCGCGACAATTCCGGCGGACAGGGTCAGTTTGCGGCCGGCGACGGCACAAAGCGGACGATCCGGTTTCTCGAAACGATGGACTGCGCCATCCTCTCCTCGCATCGGACGCTCCACCCGCACGGCCTTGACGGCGGCGGAGAGGGCGAACTCGGGATGACCACCGTGCGCAGGCTCGACGGCTCGATCGAGACACTTCAGGGCTGCGCCCAGACGGTGATTGAGGCGGGCGAAGCGGTGACCGTGACCACGCCGACGGCTGGGGGCTATGGCAAAACGGCGTGATCTGCCGTAACCGGAGATCATGACCAGACAGGTTGCGATCATAGGCGGTGGGCCGGCGGGACTGATGGCGGCGGAGCATCTTTCCGCTGCCGGATTTTCGGTGACCGTTTACGAGGCGATGCCGACCTTTGGGCGGAAATTTCTGCTGGCTGGAAAGTCCGGGCTCAATATCACCCATGCGGAGGATTTTGATCGGTTTGCCGGACGTTTCGGCTCGCCTTCCTCGCGGATGCAACCGGCGCTTGATGCGTTCACGCCATCGGATGTTCGCGCCTGGGCACAGGAGCTCGGGACGGAAACATTCGTGGGGACATCGGGCCGGGTTTTTCCCGTTGCCATGAAAGCATCGCCACTGCTGCGCGCCTGGCTTGCCCGGCTGGGCAACCAGGGCGTGGTGCTGAAGACCCGCCATCGCTGGACGGGGTTCGAAGGCGGCGGTTACCGATTTGAAACTGTTGATGGCGACCTTCTCATCCGCCCGGATGCGGTCATTCTGGCGGTTGGTGGCGCAAGCTGGCCACGGCTGGGTTCGGATGCGGCCTGGGTGCCGTGGCTGAAGGCCGAGGGGATTGCGGTAACGGAGTTCCAGGCGGCCAATTGCGGCTTCGACGTTGCGTGGAGCGACGTGTTCGTCGAGCGTTTTGCCGGGGCACCGCTCAAATCCGTCTCGACGCGATCGGATGCGGGCACCTATCAGGGCGAGTTCGTGATTTCGAAACACGGGATCGAAGGCAGCCTTGTCTATGCGCATTCGGCAGTCCTGCGTGAGCTGATCAACAGGGATGGAAAGGCGGCTCTTGATGTCGACCTCGTGCCGGGCCGCAGCTTTGAGCGTCTCGTGCGCGACCTCTCGCGGCAGGATGCGAAAGCGAGCTTTTCCAACCGGCTGCGCAAGGGTGCAGGCCTCGACGGTGTCAAGGCGGCCTTGCTGCGCGAGCTGATACCGGATGTGAACCGGATGCCGCCGGAGGATCTGGCGCGGGCGATCAAGGCGCTGCCGATCCCGCTGCTGCGTCCTCGCCCGATTGCGGAAGCGATCTCCTCGGCCGGTGGCATCGCCTGGGACGAGCTCGATAGCGGCTTCATGCTGGAGCGGCGTCCGGGTCTGTTCGCGGCCGGCGAAATGCTGGACTGGGAAGCGCCGACCGGCGGCTATCTTTTGACTGCCTGCTTTGCCACGGGTCTTGCCGCAGCGCGCGGCGTTGAAGCCTATCTCAAGACAGAGTGACTGCTGCTGCGTTCACCATCGGCCCGCGACAGGATAGACTGGCCGGGACTCAAACAGACGACGGTCCATGTTTTTCATTTCCAAGCTGATCTGGCTGCTCGCGCAGCCGCTTTCCATCGCCTTCCTGCTTTCGGCGCTTGCCGCTCTCTTCGCGTTTTTCGGCCTGCGGAAGCTTTCCGGCATCTCGGCACTTCTGAGTGCGCTCACCCTGTTCGTCACGCTCTATACGACGGCGGGCGCATTGGCGCTGCAGTCTCTCGAGGCTCGCTACGCCAAGCCGGCAACCGATCCTGCAGACCTCTCCTGCATGATCATTCTCGGCGGTGCATTCGAGAGCGAGGTGACGGCCGCACGGGGTGGCATCGAGTTCAACCAGGCGGCGGACCGGTTTATCGAGGCGGGTCGGCTGGCGCTGCAATTTCCGCAGTCGCGCATCCTGATTTCCGGCGGCGACGGATCGTTCAGTGGGGTCTATGAAGGCGAAGCGCAGGCGTCCGAACGGTTTTTCACGGCCTTCGGCATAGCAGCGGACCGGGTGGTGAAGGAAAACACATCGCGCACCACCTACGAGAATACGCTCAATACAGCTGAAATTCTGAAGCAGCGTGGCTTCAGCGATTGCGCGCTGATCACCTCGGCCTTCCACATGCCCCGTTCCGTCGCCCTGTTTCAGAAGGCGGGAATAGCGGTCCGGCCTTGGCCCACCGACTTTCGCACCAGCGGCATCGTATCCGCCAAGCTGGATTTCACCCAGCCGGCGCTCAATGCGCAGCTGACGGCGACGGCCGCGCGGGAGTGGATGGCCGTTCTCGGCTATAGGTTCGCGGGCCGGATCGACAGCATCAAGGCGCCCTGATCCCTGAAGGGGCCGCGATTACTGTTTCGAGATCGTCACGAAACGACCGCCGCGGACGCGGACCCGCATGACGCAGGGCGCGGCATCGGTGCGCTCGCAGAACCGCGGATGCATCTGCAGCATGAACACCATGTTGCCGAAATACTGGACGAAATCGTAGCCGTAGATCTGGGCGGTGGCGATCATGATATAGCCGCCCTCCTTCGCCTGGACGTAGAAGTTCTGCGGGCAGCCATCTGCATTGCATTTGGGGCCGCGAACGCCGTCGCACGTCAGGTCGCTGTGATCGGTGACGACGTCCGTTATGCCATCATTGTTGATGTCGAAACGTTTGACGAAGCCCGGACCGAACTCGACTTTTCCGCAGGTTTTCTGGAAATGGCTCTTTTCCGTGACTTCCGGATCGCTGAACAGTTTCTGCTGGGCTGACGCGAAGGTCGGCAGCAGGACGAGAGCGACCAGAAGTATCAAGACCTTATTCACCGCACCTACCCATATTCTCAAATCATCTGTTCATGACATCATCGGACCTGACCGGAGATGCCGTTGCCGTTGTTAGCGTGATCATCTAGAGCAATGCACTTGCGCGACGCTGGAGAATGGAATGTCCCTGCTGATGATCCTCGATTATGCCGGCATCGCGGTGTTTGCCGCAACTGGTGCGCTTGCGGCATCGAGAAAGGAGCTCGATCTCATCGGGTTTTTGTTCTTTGCAGCCGTGACCGGGCTCGGCGGCGGCACGGTGCGTGACATCATTCTTGGCCGGACCCCGGTCTTCTGGGTTCTCGACCCGACCTATATCCTGATCTGCGTCGTAACCGGCGTTCTCGTCTACCTGACGGCACACCGGGTCGAATGGCGCTATCGCCTGCTGATCTGGCTCGATGCGGTGGGCCTTGCCGCCTACACCGTGCTGGGTGCGGCCAAGGGCCTGGCCGCGACCGGATCACCCACGATCGCGATCATCACCGGCGCGCTGACGGCGGCATTCGGCGGGATCTTGCGCGATCTTCTCGCAAACGAGCCTTCCGTGCTGCTGCGCTCGGAAATCTATATCACGGCCGCGATCGCCGGCGCGGCCGCGTTCACGGCGGCACAAGCGCTCGGTTTTCCGCAGTATGTCAGTTCAGGCTTCGGGGTATGTGTCGCCTTCGCCTTGCGGGGCGGCGCGATCCATTACGGCTGGACGCTGCCACGCTACAAGTCACGTCCGGGGCGACCAGCAGACGAGGCGATCAAGGGCAAGGCCAAGGATTAGCCGCGCTTTTCGCGCAGCCGGATGATGACGTCGACATGGGCGATTTCCATGCCCTCGGGCGCATCCGGGAGATTGCCGATTTCCAGATTGCTGATCGGGATATCCAGCACCTCGTTGCGCCCTTCGACAAAGAAGTGATGGTGATCGGAAATATTGGTGTCGAAATAGGTGCGTGCGCTCTCAACGGCGAGAACGCGGATGAGGCCTGCCTCGGTAAACTGGTGGAGGGTATTATAGACGGTTGCGAGCGAGACCGGCACGCCGGCTTCCGTGGCTTCCGCGTGCAGTTCCTCGACCGTCAGATGCCGATCACCCTTTGCAAACAACAGATCCGCCAACGCGACGCGCTGCCTCGTCGGTCGAAGGCCGCAATGGCGCAATCTAATCTCGATGTTCGGCATGGCATCCGCCATATGTGCTTCGGCTCCAACCGTTTCGTCACACGGGATCTAATCTGATTTCCGATATAACTTTTAAGATGAATTCTTTCAATAGTGTCCCTTAGCACGTCCTTCCGCGGTCGGCAAAAACGCTAATTTTCGGTGTTTTACCACTGGTTTGCGCTCTCCGCTTCCTATATGCGGACCTGAATGCGATGCTTCCGCAGCTGCAGTCTTCCCCAGACAGCACCTGTGTTGTCATGGCAAGACTTCAATTTCGGCCCATCTTGCTCTAAAGCTTGGGAAACAAAAGCTTCAAACGGGGGGAAACGGAAATTCATGTCCACCAGACAGTCCAGCTTCAGCTACGAAGAAATCCTCGCTTGCGCCCACGGTGATCTGTTTGGTCCCGGCAATGCGCAGCTGCCGTTGCCGCCCATGCTGATGGTCCACCGGATCACGGAGATCTCGGAAACCGGCGGCGCCTTCGACAAGGGTTACATCCGGGCTGAATACGACGTGCGTCCGGACGACTGGTATTTCCCCTGCCATTTCGAAGGCAACCCGATCATGCCGGGCTGCCTTGGCCTTGACGGCATGTGGCAGCTGACCGGCTTCTTCCTGGGCTGGCTGGGTGAACCCGGCCGCGGCATGGCGCTTTCGACCGGCGAAGTGAAGTTCAAGGGCATGATCCGCCCGGACACCAAGCTTCTGGAATACGGCATCGACTTCAAGCGCGTCATGAGGGGTCGCCTCGTGCTGGGCACCGCCGACGGCTGGCTGAAGGCCGATGGCGAGACCATCTATCAGGCGACGGACCTCCGCGTGGGTCTGTCCAAGGAAAAGACCGCCTGAACTGCTTGAAAAGCGCAGCTGTCGAAAACAACAAAGGTTTGATGAAATGAGACGGGTAGTTGTCACTGGGCTCGGTATCGTGTCCTCGATCGGTAACGACGCAGCCGAAGTCACCGAGTCCCTGCGGCAGGCAAAGTCCGGTATTTCTTTCTCGCCGGATTTCGCCGAGCACGGCTTCAAGTGCCAAGTCTGGGGCAAGCCCAACATCGATACGACGGAACTCGTCGATCGCCGCGCCATGCGCTTCCTCTCCCAGGGTGGAGCGTGGAACCATGTGGCGATGAAGCAGGCGCTGGCCGATTCCGGACTTGAGGAAAAGGATTACAGCGAGAACGAGCGCACCGGCATCATCATGGGTTCGGGCGGTCCTTCCACCCGCACCCTGATCGAAGCGGCCGAGACGACGATCAAGAACAACAGCCCGAAGCGGATCGGTCCGTTTGCCGTGCCGAAGGCGATGTCGTCGACGGCGTCGGCAACGCTTGCGACCTGGTTCAAGATCCACGGCGTCAACTACTCGATCTCGTCGGCCTGCTCGACGTCTGCGCACTGCATCGGCAATGCCGCGGAGATGATCCAATGGGGCAAGCAGGACGTGATGTTTGCCGGCGGCCACGAGGATCTCGACTGGACCATGTCGAACCTGTTCGACGCGATGGGCGCCATGTCCTCCAAGTACAACGACCAGCCTGCAACGGCTTCGCGCGCTTATGACGCCGACCGCGACGGTTTCGTCATCGCCGGTGGTGCAGGCGTTCTCGTGCTTGAAGAACTGGAGCATGCCAAGGCGCGCGGCGCCAAGATCTACGCAGAACTCACCGGTTACGGCGCCACATCCGATGGCTATGACATGGTCGCACCATCAGGCGAAGGCGCAATCCGCTGCATGCGTCAGGCGCTTGCCAACGTGGAAGGTGAGGTCGACTACATCAACACCCACGGCACCTCGACACCGGTTGGCGATTCCAAGGAAATCGGCGCCATCCGCGAAGTGTTCAAGGACAAGATCCCGCACATCCAGTCGACAAAGTCGCTCACCGGCCACTCGCTCGGCGGTGCCGGCGTGCAGGAATCGATCTACGGTCTCCTGATGATGCAGGAACGCTTTATCGGCGAGAGCGCGCACATCCAGACGCTGGATCCGGAATTCGACGGCGTGCCGATCGTTCGCAAGCGGATCGACAATGCCAAGATCGACACTGTGCTCTCCAACTCCTTCGGCTTCGGCGGCACCAACGCTACGCTCGTCTTCCAGCGTCATAACGGATAATTTGATGTCCGGGATCATGCAGGGCAAGCGCGGCCTGATCATGGGCGTTGCCAACAACCACTCGATCGCCTGGGGAATTGCCAAGGCGGTCGCGGCACAGGGTGCGGAAGTGGCTTTCACCTATCAGGGTGAAGCGCTTGGCAAGCGGGTCAGACCGCTTGCCGCCGAACTCGGCTCAGATTTCGTGGTTCCCTGCGACGTCGAAGACATCACGTCGGTCGACGCAACGTTTGACGCGCTGCGCGAACGCTGGGGCACGATCGACTTTCTCGTTCATGCCATCGGCTTCTCCGACAAGAACGAGCTGAAGGGCCTCTACGCCGACACGACGCGCGAGAATTTCTCGCGTACGATGGTGATCTCCTGCTTTTCCTTCACGGAAATCGCCAAGCGCGCGGCAGCCCTGATGCCTGATGGCGGCTCTATGCTGACGCTGACCTATAACGGTTCACAGCGCGTCATTCCGAACTACAACGTGATGGGCGTTGCCAAGGCAGCGCTTGAAGCCTCGGTGCGGTATCTGGCCGCCGATTTTGGCCCGAACGACATCCGCGTCAACACGATCTCCGCTGGCCCCGTGCGCACGCTTGCCGGCGCCGGGATTTCCGATGCACGGGCGATCTACGCCTGGAACCAGCAGAACGCGCCGTTGCGCCGCACTGCCACGATCGAGGATATCGGCGGCTCCGCGCTCTATCTGCTGTCGGATCTCTCCCGCGGTGTGACCGGCGAAGTGCATTACGTGGACGCCGGATACAGCATCACCTCACTGCCAAGCCTCGACAGACTGCGCAAGTCCGACGCTCAGTAGGGTTTAGCGCCTGCTATCCTAACATGGGCGGGCATTCTCAAAATGCGTTCAATTCTCGGATCGCGTCCGCATTGCCGGCGTTCGCTGCCTGCTTGAGCAGTTCTTTCGAGCGCCGTGGATCGCTCGCTCTGATCAACTGCGAAAGCTTCAGCTGTGCCCAGTGATCGTGGGTGAAAGGCAGGCTCTTTTCGAAATAGCGCTGCGCAAGGGCAAGGTCCTTTGCGACACCCTCCCCGTCCATCAGCATGAAGGCCAGCATGTGGTATGCCCACAGGTTGCCTTTGCTGGCGGAGCGCTCGTACCATTCGACAGCCCGTGATGGATCAGCCCGCAGGCTCAAGCCCTTCTGATAGAACCAGCCGACCTTCAGCTCCGCATGCATGTCGCCAGCGTCGGCGGACTGGCGATACCAGCGGAGCGCTTCCGGAAGATTGAGTGGGACACCTGAGCCTATCTCATAAGCTTCACCGAGCTTGTATGCTGCCGCAGCGTTGCCGTTCTTGGCCGCGAGCCGGAAGTAATGCGCGGCAATGCGAAGGTCATCCGGCCCTTTGACCTTGTATTTGCGATAGGTTTCCGCGGTGTTGAACCATTCCCAGGTCAAGCGAACACTGGCGCGCGGCTCTTCGGCGCTCGCCGTTTCAGTGGCGATCAAGAGCAGAAGTGCTGAAACAACGCCTTTCATACAAAAACCCCGACAGCTCGAACGCAACTTCAGTGTGCATTCGAGCTGTCGGGACGGGCAATCCTAGATTTTGAGGGGTGACGTTACTTCTTCGCCCAGAGGATCTTGAAGCGGGCGTTGCGGCAGGTTTCGCCGTATTCCCGGAACGCTTCCTCGAGCACCGGCTCGTATTGCATCCCGCGGTTGGCGACCAGCATTAGCCTGCCGCCGCTTCTGAGCGCCCCTGCAGCCGTGCGGATCATCGTCTTGCCCAGTTCCGGATCGGCGGCCTGCGTCTCGTGGAAGGGCGGGTTCATGATGACGAGGTCGTATTTTTCCTTTGGCGGCTCGGTTCCCAGATCCTGCCAGAAAAAGCGGGCTTCGAGATCCGGGCAGTTATGCGCAACGTTCTGCTTTGCAAATTCCAGCGCCCGGTGATCGGCCTCGAACAGGTCGATCCGGTTCACGCGGGGCGAACGCTCGGCCAGCATGACGGACAGATAGCCCCAGCCCGCACCGAAATCGGCGGCATTGCCATCGAAATCTGTCGGGAAGCGGCTTACCAGAAGTTCGGAGCCAGGATCGATACGGTCGTGCGAGAACATGCCGGGAGCGGCCTGGAAGCGACCATCCACCGTCACAGCCGTCTTTTTCAGTGCCTGGATCGCGCCGGACGCATCTTCCGGCCGGCCGAACCAGATCGCAACGCCGTGATACTTCGGCGCGTAGTCCAGCGTGATGCCGAGCTTCAGGAGCATCGTGCGAATGGGTGCGATACCGTCTTCCTTGCCGCCGGCAACGACGATAACTCCGCCGACCTTCACCCGCGCAAGCGCTTCGGCGATGCGGTTTTCGTTTTCGCCACGATGCTTTCCACACAGGACAAGCGCACCGTCGTAATCCTCGCCCTCGGGCTCGGGAAACGCGTTGTCGCGCAGGCTGCGGAACAGTGGGCGGAACGGCTGGATGGCCGTGATCTCCGCATCAAACCCGTCAGGCAGGGCATTGCCCGCTTCCGCACCCAGAAACAGTATGCGCTCACCCTCGCCGGGCGTTTGGATCGCGTCGGTGGCGAAGGGATGGAAAAGGGTCTTCAGGGCTTCTCGGGTCATGATCTGATCTCGGGCGGTCGTGTCGTCGGTTAAAACAAAAAAGGCGCGGAAGTTATTCCTTCCGCGCCTCGATCTCTCGATAGGTCGAGGGCTTATTCGGCAGCTTCGCCGTCAGCCTTCTTGACTTCCTGGCCGGTGGCCTGGTCGACGGCCTTCATCGACAGGCGAACCTTGCCGCGCTCGTCGAAGCCCATCAGCTTGACCCAGACCTTCTGACCTTCCTTGACCACGTCCTGGGTCTTGGCAACACGGTCGGAAGCGAGCTGGCTGATATGGACCAGACCGTCGCGGGCGCCGAAGAAGTTGACGAAGGCGCCGAAGTCGGCGGTCTTCACAACGGTACCTTCGTAGATGGTGCCGACTTCCGGTTCAGCAACGATCGAATGGATCCACTTGCGGGCCGCTTCGATTTCCTTGCCGGAGGCGGAGGCAATCTTGACCGTGCCGTCGTCTTCGATGTTGATCTTGGCGCCGGTCTTTTCGACGATTTCGCGGATGACCTTGCCGCCCGAACCGATGACTTCACGGATCTTGTCGACCGGGATGTTCATCACTTCGATGCGCGGTGCGAATTCGCCGAGTTCCGAGCGACCTTCGGTGATAGCGTTGGCCATTTCGGCGAGGATGTGCTTGCGGCCACCCTGTGCCTGGCCGAGCGCGACCTTCATGATCTCTTCGGTGATGCCGGCAATCTTGATGTCCATCTGCAGCGAGGTGATGCCGTCGACAGTACCTGCAACCTTGAAGTCCATGTCGCCGAGATGATCTTCGTCACCGAGGATGTCGGAGAGAACGGCAAAGCGTTCGCCTTCGAGGATCAGGCCCATGGCGATACCGGCAACAGGCTTTGCGAGCGGGACGCCAGCGTCCATCAGAGCAAGCGATGTGCCGCAGACGGTTGCCATCGAGGACGAGCCGTTCGACTCGGTGATCTCGGAGACGACGCGCAGCGTGTACGGGAACTGTTCAGCCGTTGGCAGCATCGGACGGATAGCGCGCCATGCGAGCTTGCCATGGCCGATTTCGCGACGTCCTGGGGAACCCATGCGGCCGGTTTCACCAACCGAGTAGGGAGGGAAGTTGTAATGCAGAAGGAAGCGTTCCTTGTACATGCCGGTCAGGCTATCGACATACTGTTCGTCTTCGCCGGTGCCGAGCGTCGCAACAACGATCGCCTGGGTTTCGCCGCGGGTGAACAGGGCCGAACCGTGGGTGCGCGGCAGGATGCCGACTTCAGACACGATCTTGCGAACGGTCTCGAGATCACGGCCGTCGATGCGGCTCTTGGTGTCGAGGATGTTCCAGCGAACGATCTTCGCCTGCAGGTGCTTGAAGGTCGCGCCGATGACTTCGGCCGGGTACATCGGCTCTACGCCTTCTGGGAAGAAGTGTGCCTTGACCTTCGCCTTGACGGCGTCGACGGCAGCGTAGCGTTCAGCCTTCTGCGTGTTCTTGTAGGCGGTGCGCAGTTCGGCTTCGAAGTGCTGCAGCATTTCGGCTTCGAGCGCGGAATGATCTTCCGGCTGGAAATCGCGTGGCTCCTTGGCGGCAACTTCAGCGAGCTTGATGATCGCGTCGATAACCGGCTGGAAGCCCTTGTGGCCGAACATGACGGCGCCGAGCATGATCTCTTCGTTGAGTTCCTTGGCTTCCGACTCGACCATCAGGACGGCGTCCTGGGTGCCGGCAACGACGAGGTCGAGAACCGACTCGTCCATCTCGTCGAGATGCGGGTTCAGAACGTATTCGCCGTTGATGTAGCCGACGCGTGCGCCGCCAACCGGGCCCATGAAAGGAACGCCCGAGATCGTCAGGGCAGCGGAGGCTGCAACCATCGACAATACGTCCGGATCGTTTTCAAGGTCGTGCTGGATAACGGTAACGACAACCTGGGTCTCGTTCTTGTAGCCTTCCGGAAAGAGCGGGCGGATCGGACGGTCGATCAGGCGGGAAACCAGCGTTTCCTTTTCCGACGGGCGACCTTCGCGCTTGAAATAGCCGCCCGGGATCTTGCCGGCGGCATAAGTCTTTTCCTGGTAGTTGACGGTCAGCGGGAAGAAGTCCTGGCCAGGCTTGGCCGACTTGGCCGAAACAACGGTGGCGAGAACGACGGTTTCGCCGTAGGTGGCGAGAACCGCGCCGTCAGCCTGGCGGGCGATCTTGCCCGTTTCAAGCTTCAGCGGGCGGCCTGCCCATTCGATTTCGACGGAGTGGGTATTGAACATATGGTGTCCTTTAATGCGGGAGCACGCGCAGTGCCGTAGCCGGCGCAGTGCATAGTCGACCGCAATCGATGTGACAGATCACGGGCAAGACAACGGGAGGCTTCGGGTCGGCGACTTCGGTGGTCGACGTCTGATCAGGGTCTTTGAGTGATCCCTGGTCGAAAGCATCCGGCAATCCTGCCCCATGACAGGTCAACGGTTTGGTTTTTGCAGATCCGGCCCATCCGGGTCTGCGGGCATTCTTGCGGCGCGAGATAAAGCGCATCGCAAACATTGCATCGGACGCTTGGCCCGAATGAGAAACCGGCAGGCGCCCGATTGAGCGCCCGCCGGAAATTTTTAGCGGCGAATGCCCAGAGCAGCAATCAACTTGCTGTAACGGGATTCGTCTTTCTTCTTGACGTAGTCGAGAAGCGAACGACGTGTGGAAACCATGGTCAGAAGGCCACGACGGGAGTGGTTGTCCTTCTTGTGGCCCTTGAAGTGTTCGGTCAGATTGTTGATCCGCTCGGTGAGGATCGCAACCTGGACTTCCGGCGAACCGGTGTCGCCTTCAACGGTTGCGTATTCCTTGATGAGTTCGGCCTTGCGCTCTGCAGTGATCGACATCGTGTTATCCTTTCGAATATGAGGATTATGGGTCGCCTAAGGCCGGGATGTCGTCCAGTCTTGGCCGTGAAACGCAAAACAGGCGGAAAAGCCTGCTTTTGCTGGCGGTGCCTATAGACCATTCAAGGAGAGAATGGAAGAGGCTCAGCCAAACACCCGCTTGGGACGGAACTCTCCCTGGCCGATCTCGCCGATGGCGAGCAGCTTGCCGCGCACGGTCGCATAGGCTTCCGCTTCGTCAGCCGGTGCATCGCGGCCGCGCAGGATAATCGGATTGCCCATCTTGATGCGGTGGGCCTGATCGTCTGTGACAGGCAGATGCGGCAGGCTGGAAAGCGCTTCAGACGTGTTGATCATGAAGGCATCAAGGGCTGCCAGCCGTTCGTCGCGATCCTCGATCTGTTCCAGCGCCACAAGTTCGGAGAGCGGCACCATGCGGTCTTCGGCAAAGGGCGCAACGAAGGTGCGGCGCAGTTCCGAGATATGACCGTAGCAGCCGAGATCGCGGCCGAAGTCGCGGGCGAGCGCCCGAACATAGGTGCCTTTGCCGCATTCCACTTCGAAATGCGCCTTGTCTGCCGTTACGCCGAGCAGCGTCAGGCGGAAGATCTGGACCTCGCGCGACGGGATCTCGACAATTTCGCCGTCGCGGGCGAGGTCATAGGCCCGTTCGCCGGCAATCTTGATGGCGGAAAACTGTGGCGGGATCTGATTGATCGTGCCGGTGTAGTTGGGCAGAAGTGCGCGGATCTGTTCTTCGCTCGGACGGCTGTCGGACGATGCGGTAACGGCGCCTTCGAGGTCGTCGGTCGACCGTTCCTCGCCCCAGGTAACGGCGAATTCGTAGATCTTCCGCCCATCCATGACATAGGGCACGGTCTTCGTCGCATCGCCGAGCGCGATCGGCAGCATGCCTGACGCAAGCGGATCCAGCGTGCCGGCATGGCCGCACTTCTGGGCATTGAACAGCCACTTGATCTTGGACACGGCTTCGGTCGAGCCGAAATCGATCGGCTTGTCGAGAATAAGCCAGCCGGAAACCGGCCGGCCCTTTGGTTTGCGGGGTTTTGACATCAATACTTCTTGATTGTTATTTCTGGTCTTTGGTTTCGTCGCTGTTGAGATCACGCTGGACCTCCGGCGAGCGAAGCAGCTCGTCGATCTTCTTGTAGTTGTCGAAGCTCGTATCGTCGCGGAAGCGCACTTCCGGCATGTATTTCATCTGACGGAGCTGGCCGGCTATGCGGCCGCGGATATATTTGGCATGCCGGTTGAGCGCTGCGATCACGACGTCATGGTCAGGGACGCCGAGGGGGGTCACATAGGCCGTCGCGACCTTCAGATCGGTCGACATGCGCACTTCCGAAACGGAAATCACGGTTTTCTCGAGCAGGTCGTCGCGAACTTCGCCACGTTGCAGGACCTGGGTGATGGCGGCGCGTACCTGTTCGCCAACACGAAGCATGCGCTGCGACGGCGCCGAGGATGTGGGCTTGGTCATGTTGTTTCTTTCGTATAACGCCGCCGGGGCTCGTCCCGATGGGGCGCTTCGTCAAATGAAGGCGGTCACATGACAAAGGCCCGGCGAAAGGTCAAGGTCCAGCGGGTATTTAATCGGTCTGACTTGGAGGCCGTCGATGCCGATGACACCTGAAAACAGCGTGTCGTCACTCATGCAACCGAGACGAGGGACGTTTCGCCAAGGGGTGTGGTTCCCATGATCTTCGCGTGCAGTTCACGTTCCAAACCCATTGTGTAAAGGGCGGAAATGCGAGCCCCGAGTTCGATGAGGGCAGGCTCGATGGCGGCCAGTGGCCGGGCGCTTGCGAAGGCTTCGCCCTCTTCCGCGCAGGCCCGCAAAACCTCACCAAGCTCAATCTTGAAATCAAGCCGAGCAAGCGAGGCATCGATTTCGCCGACGGCGGATCGGCTGTGTTCGCCAAGCAGCGACATTTCGGTCTCCCTGCGATCGCCGACAACGCGGATATTGGCGAGTGCCTGTTCGAGCCGAAGATCGAGCGAGCCGCCCGTATCTTCGCAGGCGCTGAGCTTTTGCGCAGATTCTTCCAGCATTCTGAGATGAACGAGGATCTTGTCGGCGGCACCATCCAGTTCGCCCGCGTAATTGCGCAGTTCGGCGGCAACCACGTTGATCGCCTTGCCCTGATCTCCGATCCTGCCGCAGCGCAGATTGGTATTGAGGGCCATGTAGTGAATATCGGTGCGGACCAGTTGCACGACGCCGATGCTGGTGACGAGCTCGCTTACGGTCTGGCCGGTCGACCGGCTGAGTTCCGTCGCCTCGCCGGCAACGGCTTCGATCTGGCGAACCGCTTCGCACGCAACGCCGACGCCGGTGTCGAGCTGGCGCATGGCGGCGGCCCCGCCCCGGCCTTCTGCCATCGTTTCCCGGATTGCATCGATCTTCTGGAGATCTGAACGGAAACTCGCCACGCTTGCGACGATCTTTGCCGTGTCACGCTCGAAATGATCGATGGACTGCCTGAGCTGATGGGAGACAAGCCTCCGGATGACAGCGGACAGGTTGTCGCGCTGAGGATTGGTCAGCGGCGTAGCGTCCGGTGAGGCCAGAAAATCGTCGAGGAGCGTGAGCGTTGACTGACAATGCTCGATCCTCTGGCGGGTTGTGTCGCCGATCTGCATGGCAGACAGCGTCGAGGCGAGCTTGGTCTGGATGCCGCGCGCGATTGCCCGGACGCTTGCGGCCTGTTCGATCATCGATCTGCGATTGAGAGCGATCGCCTCGCCGCCGTTCGACAGTCCTGCTGCGATCTGCGGGATTGTGTCCTCGTAGGAGCTTACAATCCTCTTCCCTCTTGTGATCAGGGAACCCAGTCCCTGGCCGAGATACTGGACCTTGTCCGAGAAATCATTGACCTGACGGGTGCCGTCCTGAATCCTTTGCAGGATTTCCTCAGCAAATCCTGCAAAGTCGGCAATTCCGGCGCCGGTGATCTTTGCAGTAACTGCAAAGGTGCGCAGATAGCGCAGGGTTTCCTGCATGTCCTCGGCATGGCCCTTCAAGTGCCCCTGGGCGTCGGAAATGAGGGTGAACTGGACCTGTCGGCCTTTCTCGTTTTCGCTCAGCTGCGAAAGCCGCGCGACCGTCTGGGTGAGCTCGAACAGGGATGCGTTCGCCGTTTCTTCGTCGAGCGAGCTCTCGGCCTGATCGAGCGAGGCGACCAAGCGGTTGAGAACGTCGAGAATGGAAAGAAGCGCTCGTCCGCCTTCGGTGAAGCGTTCCTCAAGGCGCGAACGGGCAGCGTCCAGCCGCGCGGCAAACGCCGAGGCGTCTGCGGAAACACCCTTTTCTATCGATACGACCGCTCTGACTGCCATGTCCACCACCTTTTCCAGCTTCGCCGCAACGTTGAGTTCGTCGCTGGAAAACCGTTCGCCCTGTTTGTTGTGGGACACGTCTCCGCCTGAAGCAGGCACGGGTGTCCTCGAATAGCTGGACAGTGCCGGTGCAACGGTTAACTGAACAAGAACCGACCGCGGAGTTGCGTGTACGTGGTTAACCATTGCGCTCGTTCGGAACACGATGGGGCAGCATAGAGAGATCCTGACCAGCACCAAAAAACGCGATACGATGGCGCTATAAAACGGGAAATCTCTTCTCGTTTTTCCTATATCGCAGGCATCGTTCGTATTTTAAGAGCAATTTTTCAGGAAGGACCGCCCTGATGACCGAGAAAACTCCTGCCGACAATTTTCCTGCCGGCTACGAGCCGCCGAAGATCTGGACCTGGGAAAAGGGCAATGGCGGCCAGTTCGCCAGTATCAACCGCCCGATCGCCGGCCCGACACAGGACAAGGAACTGCCGGTCGGAAAGCATCCGCTGCAGCTCTATTCGCTGGGCACGCCAAACGGCGTCAAGGTGACGATCATGCTGGAAGAGCTTCTGGCAGCCGGTCACACACAGGCCGAATACGACGCCTGGATGATCAATATCGGCAAGGGCGATCAGTTCGGATCCGGCTTTGTCGACATCAATCCGAACTCAAAGATCCCCGCACTTTGCGACCATGCGCCAAAGGATGGCGGCAAGCCGCTGCGCGTGTTCGAATCGGCCTCGATCCTCGTCTATCTGGCGGAGAAGTTCGGCGCCTTCCTGCCGACCGATCTGCGCACCCGCACGGAAACGATGAACTGGCTGTTCTGGCAGATGGGCTCGGCACCGTTTCTCGGCGGTGGGTTCGGACATTTCTATGCCTATGCGCCGATCAAGATCAAATACGCGATCGATCGCTATGCGATGGAGACGAAACGCCAGCTCGACGTGCTCGACCGGCATCTTGCCGACAACCGTTATATGGCGGGCGACGAGTATACGATTGCGGACATGGCGATTTTCCCCTGGTACGGCACGCTGGCGCTTGGCCAGGTTTACGGCGATGCAGGTGATTTTCTCGAGGTAAAGAGCTATGAGAACCTACAGCGCTGGACGGCGGAGGTTTTCGCACGGCCTGGCGTCAAGCGCGGCCGCATGGTCAACCGGACATCCGGGGAGCCATCCGAGCAGCTGCATGAGCGCCACGACGCTTCGGATTTCGATACGAAGACACAAGACAAGATCGGCTGAAAGCCGGTTAGCCGCATAGGACTTGAGGATACGAACATGGCAAACCTGCCTGAAATGACCAAACACCGAGGCTTTCCGGGCGGGATGCCAAGCACGGGGGTGCAGTTCACCATCCGCCGGGCCAATCCGAAAGGCGTGACGCCGATCAAGGCTCTGCCGCGCAGGGCACGTCCCGGCACGAAAGAGCACAAGATCGACGGGGCCTTTCTGCATGCGCTATGGCATCACTTCGGCACCGAACCCTTCGAGCGCGGCAATCTCGATGCCGCGCGTCTGAGCCTATTGTTCGGGCGCGAAGTGCTGCCGGCCGACAAAACGTTCGATCCGCTTTCCTATGAGGCGATGCTTGTCATCAACGAAAAGCTGGCGCGGCAGAACTTTCCGGAATCGTTCGAGAATATCTTCGAGATCTGACAGCGATTGTTGACGTTGTAAAGGAGGCCGCTGGCGACTGACGCCGGCGGCCTTTCGCATTCAGCCGAGGCTCTTGCCGTATCGCTCGAAGCTTGCCTTCAGCACCGTCGTGCTGGCGCCTGGCTGCTGTGGCCTGCGGTAAATGCCGCCATCGACATTGGACGGTTCCTCGAAGTGATCCTTGATCCAGGGAATGTATTCGAGAATCGTCGAGGCCGGATGCCAGTAGCTGAGATGGACATGAACCTGGCTCATCTCGCCCGCATGCGGCACGACGGGAAGACGGTGGGCCAGTGCCAGGTCCGCAACCTGGATATATTCGGTGACGCCACCGAGACGCGTGACGTCAGGCTGGACGTAGGACACGGCACCGGCTGATATGAACGCCCGGAACGCATCAACGGTATAGAGCTGCTCGCCAAGCGCGATCGGGATCGTGCTGCTTCTCGCAAGGGCCGCATGTCCGGCAATATCGTCGTACCAGAGCGGCTCCTCGAACCAGTAGATATCGAGATCGCGGGCCCGCTCGCAAAACCGCTGGCAGGTGGGAAGATCCCATTTGCCATTGCCATCGATGGCGATCCGGACATCTGGGCCCAGCCGCTTGCGTACCGCTTCCAGGCGGCGCACATCGATATTGGGATCGTCATGGCCGACCTTGAGCTTGATCCGGGTGAAGCCTTCCTCCTCCACGGCGCGCGCCGACCCGGCCAGCAGGTCCTCCAGCGAAAACGACAGCCAGCCGATATCGGTATTATACGCCTCGAGACGATCGGTTCTTGCCCCGCCGAGCAGGCTCCAGAGCGGCACACCGGCCTTCTTCGCCTTGAGGTCCCAGAGCGCCACGTCGACGGCAGCGAGTGCCAGATGAGTGATCCCGGCGCGGCCGACCCATTGCAGGGACGGATAGCGTGCCAGCTTGGTCCATAGACGCTGATGTTCGTTGGCATCCTCGCCGATCAGCAGCGGCGCGTAGCAATCCCTTATACAGGACGTGATCAGCCGGTCGGAGGCGATATGGGCATGGGTGCCGGTAAAGCCGTATCCCTTCAACCCGTCGGTGGTTTCGATCACGGTGCCGACGACACCCCAATGGGTGATGCTGTGGGTGCTGTCGGAAATCGAGTCCGAGGTCAGCGGCAGATGCAGGATGAATGGCTGTACGGATTTGATCTTCATTCTTGGGCTCCTCCTCCCGGTGGTAGACATCAGTCTGTTTTGACGTGCCCCTGCCGCTCCAGATAAGGCAGGTCAGGCAGGGCGATGTTTCGCGATGCGGCAGCCCCAATGCGGGCGATTGCGCGGTCGCGTGAGATCCGCAAATGCCTCTCCAGCGCATCGCATGCGGCGCCGATACCGCCGGAAGCGAGCGGCGAAAGCACGTCGAGATGCTCCAGCAGGAATGGCTCGCCGTCATAGCCGGTGGCTTTCGGCTGATAGAGAAAATGGTGGGCGACGAGGATCGCCTGCGGCAGGCTGATTGCCTGCATCAGCGCGCGGTTGTCGCAATATCCAAGAAGCTCCGAATGCAGCTGATGTTCGACGCGGTCGAGCATGTCGCCGGTGACCGTCTCGGCGGCGGCGATCGCCTGCTCGACGAACTCGATGCATCCCGCCACGTAGCCATCGGGCAAGTGCGGGAAGGCCTGCTCGAGAGCCAGCGGTTCCAGCACCCAGCGCAGTTCGTAAAGCTGGCCGATATGGACAGGCGTCAGGCCCGGTGCCAGCCAACGGCCGGCATCGTCCTTCAGCACCACGCCGCGTTGCTGCAGCCTTGCCATCACGTCCCGTGCTACGGTTCGGCTGACACCGTGAGCTGCGGCAAGCGCTGCTTCGTTGATACGCCAGCTGGCAAGCGAGGTGCGCGAGACGATCTCGATCTCGATCTGACGGTAGATCAGCTCCCAGCTCGACAGGAAATGCATCTTCTCGTGGGAGCAGGCAGGATGGCTCGAGGGCGCGACGGGCGCGGCGCCGCTTTGCGAGAATAAGATCTGGTATCCCCTGCCCGGAACGCGCTGCATCAAACCGCGCAGTTCCAGCTCGCCGAGGGCATGGCGCGCGGGTGCCCGGCTGATGCCGAAGCGTTCGGCAAGGCTGGTTTCGGTGAGATACGTGCCTTTAGACAGCGCACCGGAGGCGATCTCGGATGCCAGTATCTCGCACACACGTTGATGAAGCCTCGGGGACGGGCCAGCCATTCGGCTCTCCAGGAAAACAAACGCGATCGATCGAAATCGCAGTGCATGGATTGCATCTTCCAAATCGTATGTCTAGTGTAGACAAAAGACATTGTGGAGGATGTCCTGGAATGCCGACTGGGAATAACAAAGCCACCGTTTCGCTCCGGGAGCTCGATCGCTTCTGCCGCGACGTCCTTCTGGCTTGCGGCGCAGACGCTGCGACATCAGATGCGGCGACGCGGGCGATGATGCATGGCACCCGCCATGGCGTAGACAGTCACGGGGTGCGTCTTCTCGACCATTACGTGACTGCGCTTGAAGGCGGGCGCCTCAACAAGGTGCCGAAGCTAAAGCCCGTCGGAGGTTTCGGGGCGGTGGAGACGCTGGACGCGGATCATGCGCATGGCGCACTCGCGACCTATACGGCGATGGACCGAGCGATCGAGCTCGCGCGTCAGTTCGGCATCGGCGCTGTGGCGATCCGCAACAGTTCGCATTTCGGCCCGGCCGGCGCCTATGCGCTGGAGGCGGCCCGCCAGGGCGTGATCGGCTTCACCTTTTGCAATTCCGACAGTTTCGTGCGCCTGCATGACGGTGCATCGCGCTTCCACGGCACCAACCCGATTGCCGTCGGCGTGCCGGTGGAAGGGCAAGATCCGTGGTTGCTGGACATGGCAACCAGCGCCATTCCCTATAACCGCGTGCTGCTCTACCGCAGCATGGGCACGACCCTGCCGCAGTCGGTCGCGTCAGATGTTTCGGGCATCGACACGCTCGATGCGGACAAGGCCGACATGCTGGCGCCGCTCGGCGGCGAATTCGGCTTCAAGGGCGCGGGTCTTGCCGGGCTTGCGGAAATCCTCAGCGCTGTCGTGACCGGCATGAGCCTGAGTTTCGACCTCGCCCCGATGGGCGGTCCCGATTTTTCGACGCCTCGTGGTCTCGGAGCCTTTGTCTTTGCGATCCTGCCGGAGGCGTTCGGCGATCGGGAGACGTTCGATGCGGGCATGACACGCTATCTGGATGTGCTGCGCAGTTCGCCGGCCCGCGCCGACTGCCGAGTCATGGCGCCGGGCGACCGGGAATGGGTGGTTGCGGCGGATCGACAAGCATCCGGCGTCACGCTCGATCCGGCGACACACGCCGCTTTCGGAGTTCTTGCGGGTCGCTACGGGGCGCAACTGCCGGTTTTGGAGATGCCGGCACAGTCACAGGTTGATGGCACTTGACTTCCCAAAATTGGTAAGACAATCTGACCGCATTGCGCGTCGGGAGGATGCGTGGAGGACACCATGTTCGTCGCCCTTGAGCCGCGCCGCCTTTACAGGCAGGCCGCGGAACAGCTTCGTACGCTGATCGAAGCCGGAGAAGTCCGGCCCGGTGAGCGTCTGCCGGCCGAGCGTGAGCTTGCCGAGCGCCTTGGCGTGTCCCGCCCCACCATTCGCGAAGCCCTGATCGTGCTCGAAGTCGAGGGTCTGATCCAGATCCGCATGGGATCCGGCGTCTATGTCAGCGCCAGATCAAACCGGCAGCCGGAAATCCTTGCCGCCGATGACAGCGATGGTCCTTTTGAAATCCTGCAGGCGCGCTGCCTGATCGAGAGCGCTATTGCCGAAGAGGCAGCCCGCAAGGCCGACAGCGAGAGCATCGCCAAGCTCAATTCGATCCTTGCGGAGATGGAGGGTTCGCTCGACGATTCGCACCAGGCGCTGGCGCTGGACCGGGCGTTTCATACGGCGATTGCGGACATGATCGGCAATTCGGCGCTCAACCGCTTTACCGGCCTGATCTACGACAAGCGGCTGTCGCCGTATTTCACCAAGCTGGCCAGCTATTTCGAAGGCCCGCACACCTGGAAGGCAGCACTCGAAGAACACAAGATCATTCGCGACGCGCTTGCGGCGGGCAACCCCGCCGATGCGCGCGAGGCCATGCGGCAGCATTTGACGCTGTCGCAGAAGAGATTCTCGGAAAGCTTCGGAGAGGAGCCGACGAGGAACGACTGATCCGACCGCGAGGAGGCGGCGGATCGAGACGATAGTTTGAGATTTCAATTCGGGAGGAGAAAGTTATGTTGAAGTTTACCACTATTTTAGGTGCCGCCGCCGTCGTCATGGCGTCGGCAATCGGCGCACAGGCGCAGACAGCGCTCAAGTGGGCGCATGTCTATGAGACCTCGGAGCCGTTCCATACGGAATCCGTATGGGCTGCGGGCGAAATCGCCAAGCGCACCGAAGGTCGCTACAAGATCGACGTCTTCCCCGCGTCGCAGCTCGGCAAGGAAGCCGACATCAACCAGGGTCTGAAGCTCGGAACGGTCGACATGATCATTTCCGGCTCCAGCTTCGCGGCCCGCGATTACAAGCCGATCGGCGTTACCTACTTCCCTTACATCTTCCGCGATCCGGCGCACCTGATCGCCTATGTGAAGAGCGACGTCTTCAAGCGTCTCTCCAAGGGCTATGAAGACAAGACCGGCAACGTGATCACAGCCGTCAGCTACTATGGCACGCGCCATACGACATCCAACAAGCCGATTGAAAAATGCGCCGATCTGAAGGGCGTCAAGATGCGCGTTCCGGACGTTCCGGCATACCTTGCCATGCCACGTGCCTGCGGCGCCAACACCACGCCGATCGCCTTTGCGGAAGTCTATCTCGCTCTGCAGAACGGCACGGTCGACGCCCAGGAAAATCCGCTGACCACGATCGAGGCGAAGAAGTTCTTCGAGGTCCAGAAGAATATCGTTCTGTCCGGTCACATCGTCGACCATCTCAACACGGTCATTTCCAAGAGCCGCTGGGCAAGCCTGTCGGACGCAGACAAGAAGATCTTCACGGAAGTGACGCAGGAAGCTGCCACCCGCACCACCAAGATCATCGAGGAACGCGAAAAGGCGCTCGTCGAGGACTTCAAGAAGCGCGGCCTCAACGTCGTGACCGTCGACAAGGCGGACTTCGAAAAGACCGTGCTGGAAAAGGTCACTTTCGAAGAGTTCGGCTACGCGAAATCCGATTGGGAAGCCATCCGCGCCATCAAGTAACGCGGATCACGCCAACGTTCGCGCGGCTCGCAAGAGCCGCGCCTTCCCTTCGTGAAACTGGATCGGATCCATGTCGACATCCCCGGAAATCCACACTCAGGTGACCCCTGAGGAGCTTGCCCATACATTCGACGAAGCGCCCGTCGATGTGGACCTTAAAATCTATGCCTTCGAGGACTGGGTCACGCTTGCCCTGTTCTGGGTGATGACGGGCTGCGTCTTCCTGCAGTTCTTTACCCGTTACGTCCTCAACGACAGCTATGCCTGGACAGAGGAAATCGCCGTCAATTGCCTGATCGGCGTGGTTTTCCTCGGTGCCGTCATGTGCGTGCGCATGTCGCGCCACATTCAGGTGGACGTTCTCTACCACTACCTGCCACCGCATGTGACGCGCATCATGGCGACGTTGGTCGACATTATCCGGGTCGGTTTCTTTGGCTACGGATCATGGCTGATGTGGCGGTACATGGAAATCGTCGAGGGCGAGGAGATGGTCACCGTAAACCTGCCCCGCAACATCGTCTTCTACAGCGTGCTGGTTGCCTTCGTGCTGATGCTGCTGCGCTCCATCCAGGTTTTCGTCGCCAACATGCGCCGCGGTTATTCGGTGCTGGAGCGCTCTGAAGAATTCCAGAACGCCGAGGATTGATTTCATGCTGCTTCTTATCGGTTCGTTTCTTCTCCTGATGGTGCTGGGCCTGCCGGTCGCCATCTCCATGGCAACCTCGTCCGTCCTCTACATCGTCTTCTACAATGTCGCGCCTGACATCATCGTCGCGCAGCGGCTGATTGCCGGTGTCGAGAGCTTCCCGCTTCTGGCCGTTCCCTTCTTCATTCTGGCCGGCAACCTGATGAACAGCGCCGGCGTGACCGGTCGTATCTATTCGTTCGCGGTGGCACTGGTCGGTTGGATGAAGGGTGGCCTGGCGCAGGTGAACATCATCGGCTCGGTCATCTTTTCCGGCATGTCCGGAACGGCGCTTGCCGATGCTGCCGGTATCGGCACGATCGAGATCAAGGCGATGAAGGACCACGGCTATCCGATCGAGGCCGCCGTCGGCGTCACCGCGGCATCGGCAACGCTTGGTCCGATCTTTCCGCCATCGCTGCCCTTCGTCATCTACGGGATGATGGCCAACGTTTCGATCGGCGCGCTGTTCATGGCCGGCATCGTGCCGGGCGTCGTCATGACGGTGCTGATGATGCTGACCGTTGCCATCTTCGCCTATGTGAAACGCTGGGGTTCCGATACGCCGTTCAGCTGGAGGAATATCCTCAGCGCATCGACGGAGGTCCTTGTTGTGGCCATGGTGCCGCTTGGTATCTATCTGCTGACGCTGACCGGGCTATCGCTCAACCTGTCGATCCTGATCGCGCTCGTCGTGCTTCTCGCCTGCGACTGGTATTTCGACTTCTCCGCCGTCATGGCGTTGATGACCCCGGTCATCCTGATCGGCGGCATGACGATGGGTTGGTTCACGCCGACGGAGGCAGCCGTTGCCGCCGTGCTGTGGTCGCTGTTCCTCGGCCTCGTGCGCTATCGCACCATGACCTTCAAATCGCTTGCCAAGGCAACCTTCGACACGATCGAAACGACGGCCTCCGTGCTGTTCATCGTGGCCGCGGCCTCCGTCTTTGCATGGCTTTTGACGGTCAGCCAGACGGCGCAGCTTCTGTCTACGGCGATCACCAGCCTGACCGACAGCAAGTGGGTGTTCCTGATCCTCGTCAACCTGTTGATGCTGTTCGTCGGCTGCTTCCTCGATACGATCGCCGCCATCACCATCCTGGTGCCGATCCTGCTGCCGATCGTGCTTCAGTTCGACATCGATCCGGTGCATTTCGGTCTGATCATGACGCTGAACCTGATGATCGGGCTGCTGCATCCGCCGCTTGGCATGGTGCTGTTCGTGTTGTCCCGCGTCGCGAAGCTGTCGGTCGAGCGGACCACGATGGCCATCCTGCCCTGGCTGGTGCCGCTGCTGCTCGCTCTGGTGCTGATCACCTTCGTGCCGGCAATCACGCTGTGGCTGCCGACTGAAATGGGCCTGATCCGCTGATACCGACAAACATTCCGCGTCGGGCAACCGGCGCGGAATGACCGATCGAAACGCATGAAACGAGGCTATCCCCATGCTTACCCGCGTCGTCCGCCTGCATGGCAAACGCGATCTCAAGGTCGAGAGCGAGGGTTATAAAGCTCCTCGCCCCGGTGAAGTGCTCCTGCGCATGGCGATGGGCGGCATCTGTGGCTCTGACCTGCATTATTACCAGGACGGCGGCTTCGGCCCGATCCGCGTGCGCGAACCGATCATTTCCGGACACGAAGCATCCGGCTTCGTCGAAGCGATCGGAGACGGCGTTTCCGGTCTCAGCGTCGGCACCCTGGTCGCCGTCAATCCGTCCCAACCCTGCGGCCATTGCCATTATTGCGGCATTGGGCAGCCGATCCACTGCCTCGAAATGCGGTTCATGGGCAGCGCCATGCGCCTGCCGCACGAACAGGGCATGTTCCGCGATCATCTCGTGGTGCCGGCAATCCAGTGCCATCCCGTGTCGGCCGATGTTTCGCCTGAGGAAGCCGCCTGCGCGGAACCGCTCGCAGTCTGCCTTCATGCAGTCTCCCAGGCCGGCGATCTCAAAAACAAGCGCGTGCTGGTGACCGGCGCTGGACCGATCGGCCTTCTGACCGTCGCTGCGGCCCGGTATGCAGGTGCTGCCGAGATCATCGTCACCGATCTCGCCGACGCAGCCCTTGCCCGGGCTCCCGCCATGGGAGCGACCGAAACGGTTAACGTGGCCGAAAACGCGGAAGCGCTTTCGCCCTATCTCGAAGGCAAAGGCACGGTCGATGTGGCCTTCGACTGCTCTGCCGCCGGCCCAGCGCTTCGCACCGCCTTTGCAGCCCTGAAGCCGCGAGGAACTCTTGTTCAGGTGGGCGTGACGGGAGATGTCACGATCCCGCTCAACATGCTGGTCGGCAAGGAAATCAACTGGCGCGGTTCGCAGCGCTTCGATCGCGAGTTTGCAGAAGCGGTGGATCTGATTTCTCGGCGCGCCATCGATGTGCGGCCAGTCCTTTCGCATACCTATCCACTCGAGGACGCGGTGAGCGCCTTTGAACAGGCTTCGGACCGTTCCGTCGCCTGCAAGGTGCAGATCGCACTTTTCGACCATGAAACGGGAAGAACAGAATGAAGCATACCTGGCGGTGGTTCGGACCGATCGACAAGGTTTCGGTAAGGGATGCGGCGCAGGCCGGCGCGGAGGGCATTGTCAGCGCCCTGCATCACATCCCGACAGGGGCCGTATGGCCGGCCGACGAGATCGAGAAGCGACACGCGGAAATCAAGGCCGGCGGCCTTTACTGGGATGTGGTCGAAAGCGTGCCTGTCTCGGAAGAGATAAAGACCCAGACCGGCGACTGGCGCACCCATGTCGCCAACTGGCAGGAAAGCCTGCGCCGCCTTTCGCAAAGCGGCATTCGCACAGTCTGCTATAATTTCATGCCGGTCCTCGACTGGACCAGGACCGACCTGCGCTGGGAAACCCGGCACGGCGCGAAGGCAATGCGCTTCGACCTTACCGATTTCGTCGCCTTCGACATTCACATCCTCAAGCGACCGGATGCAGCTTCCGATTATCCCGACGTCCTGCAAGACAAGGCAGCGAAGCGCTTCTCCGAGCTCGCGGACGACAGGATCGCAGCACTCGGCCGCAACATCGGTGCGGGGTTGCCTGGCTCTGCCGATGGTTATTCGCTCGACCAGCTTCTGGAGAAGCTGAGGACCTACCACGGGATCGACCGCCCAAAACTCCAGTCGAACCTCGTCGATTTTCTGTCCGAAGTCGTGCCTGTCGCCGAACAGGTGGGGATCAACATCTGCGCTCATCCGGACGATCCGCCGTGGCCGCTGCTTGGCCTGCCGCGGATTCTTTCGACCGAAGACGATTACGCCCATATGCTCAAAGCGGTCGACAGCCGCGCCAATGGCGTGACGCTGTGCTCCGGCTCGCTCGGCGCGCGTGCGGATAACGATCTCCCCCGGATTGCCGAGCGTTTTGCCGACCGCATCCATTTCGTCCATCTGCGCAATGTGACGCGCGATGAGGACTCCTTGCCCTGCTCTTTCTTCGAAGACGAGCATCTCGAAGGCGGTACCGACATGGTGGCGGTCATCGCCGCCCTGTTGAAGGAAGAAAAGCGGCGTCATCGCGAAGGACGTGAGGATCACAGGATTGCCATGCGGCCGGACCATGGTCAGGAGATCCTCGACGACCTCACCCGTGGCGCCCAGCCGGGCTATCCGGCGATCGGCCGGCTCAAGGGTCTGGCGGAACTACGCGGCATCGAGCGCGCGCTCAGCCATCCGGAATTTGGAGCAAAAGAATGACCCTGCAGAGACTTTCATCCGCGACGACCTTGCCGGATACCGTGACCGGTCCGACCTTCGACCGGGCGAAACTTCGCCCCGGGATCGTGCATTTCGGGCTCGGTGCTTTTCACCGGGCGCATCAGGCCGTCTATACCCAGAAGGCGCTCGAGGCGGAGTTTGGCCCCTGGGGCATCGTTGCGGTCAACCTGCGCTCGCCGGAGCCGGTCCGGGCGATGGCCGAACAGGACGGGCTCTACTCGATCACCGTGCGCGACACCGAGGGCGATCGGTCCGAGGTGATCGGCTCGACCGTCGACTGGATCTGCGCTGCGGACCAGCGCGACCAGGTTCTGGCCTATCTCGTCAGCCCCGACATCCGGATCGTCACACTCACCGTCTCCGAAAAGGCCTACGGGCTGCATCCGACGACAGGCGGCCTTGATCCCGATCATCCCTCCGTTGCCGCCGATCTTCAAAACCCGCAGGCGCCGGTCGGCCCGATCGGTTTCATCGTCGAAGGGCTGGCGCTTCGACGCAACCTGGATGTTGCGCCTTTCACCGTGCTCTGCTGCGACAATCTTCCGTCCAATGGCAAGATCCTGCGGCGGCTGGTGCTCGACATGGCAAACCGGCGCGACCCGGCTCTTGCCGAATGGATTGCCGAGAACGGTGCCTTTCCCTCCAGCATGGTGGACAGGATCGTGCCCGCCGCCACGGAAGAAACCCGGCAGCGCGCATCCCGACTGCTCGGCGTCGAAGACGCACTGGCGCTCGATACGGAGCCGTTTCTGCAATGGGTGATCGAAGACGAGTTCGTCTCCGGCCGACCGCAATGGGAAGCCGCCGGCGCCCTCTTTGCCGTCGATGTCGAGCCCTATGAAAAAATGAAGCTGCGGCTTCTCAACGGTTCGCATACGCTGCTTGCGCATCTGGGCCTGCTGGACGGGCTGGAATGCACCCGTGACGTGATGACGGTCGAACGGCATGTTGCGGATGTCGAGCGACATCTCAACACCGTGGTCAAGACGCTCGACCCGGTGCCGGGAATCGACCTTTCGGCCTATATCCAGCAGCTTCTGCAACGCTTTGCCAATCCGACAATCGCGCATCGCTGCGCGCAGATCGCGATGGATACGAGCCAGAAGATCCCGCAGCGTATTTTCGGACCCGCAGTCGAGGTTCTCGGCCAAGGCGAGGATGGGGCGGCCTATGCGCACGTCGTCGGCGTCTGGCTTGCGGCCGTTTGCCGGCTACAGGACTGCAACGATCCGCGCCGCGACGAGCTTCTCTCCGCCGCTGCCAAGAGTTCGGACGAGCAGCCCTCGGCCCCGTTTTTCAAGATCCCGGGCCTGTTTCCGCAGGCTCTGATCGATTCCCAGGCATGGCGCGCGCTAGTGGATGCGGAAATGAAACAGTGGCGCTAGGGCGTACCTCCGTCCGCTAGAACGACAAGAAGCCCGCACTCGGCGGGCTTTTTGCACTTCCGAACGACCGTAATGGAATACGCCGCTATGGCTAGAAGCCGAGCGCCATGCCATCCTTGCGGCTGTCCGACCCACCCTCGAGCAGGCCGTCGCGGATGCGGATGGCCTGACTGCCTCCGATCGGGCTGGTGACGATCTTCAGCACATGGCCTCTCGCTTCAAGATCTGCCCGCACCGCCGGGCTGACGGTGGGCTCGAGTTCCAGCACGCCGCCGAAGCCGAAACTGCGCGGCACGTCCATGGCCGCCTGCAAATCGAGACCTCTGTCGATCACGCCCGACAGGAAGGCCGCATGACCCGCTGCCTGGTAATGGCCGCCCATCACGCCAAACGGCATCACCGTTTTGCCATCCTGCGTCACCATGCCGGGAATGATCGTGTGCATCGGGCGCTTCGACGGGCCGATCGCATTCGGATGCCCCTCGATCAGCCGGAAAGACGCGCCACGGCTGTGGAACAGCACGCCGGTCTTCGGGTCGAGACGCGTCGAGCCGAAGGGATGGAAGATCGAGTTGATAAAGGAAATCGCGTTGCCCTGGGTATCGAAGACGCAGAGATAGATCGTGTCCTTGTGTTCTGGCTCGTCCCACAGAACCGGCGGCAATGCCTTCTTCATGTCGATACGGCTGCGGAGCGTCGCAGCGACTTCATCGGACAACAGCTGTTCGGCAACGCCCGCGCAATGCTCGGGGTCTGCAATCAGGGCGTCGCGGTGATGATAGGCGATCTTTGTCGCCTCCGCGTGGACATGGATCCGATCCGCCTCGTCCATGGCGGCGAGATCGAAGCCTTCGACGATCTTCAGGATCAGCAGCGCCGCCAGCCCCTGTCCATTCGGCGGGCACTCGTGGACGTCGAAACCCTTGTAGCTGGCGCTGACCGGATCCATCCAGTTCGCGCCATCCGTGCCGGCCTCGAAATCCTCGAGCGTGTGCAGACCACCGAGCGAGCGCAGATGGGCAACCATCTTTTCCGCCGTTTCCCCTTCGTAGAAGGCGGCAGCCCCGCCTGCAGCAATCTCCTCGAGGCGGTCCGCCAGAAGCGACTGGCGGATGACGGCGCCTGCAACGGGCGCCTTGCCTTCAGGCAGAAACACCGCAGCGGCGTGGCTGTCGCCGGCGATGACTTTTTCATTGCCCTTCCAGTCCATCGCGACACGAGGCGTGACGGGAAAGCCGGAACGCGCATAGCCGATCGCGCGCATGAACAATCGCTCGAGCGGCAGAGTTCCATGGTCTTTGTGAAGACGGCACCAGGCGGAAATGGCACCCGGAACGGTGACCGAATGCGGGCTTGTCTGGGGAATCTCGCCGCTTAAGCCGAGCTCTGTAAGGGCTGCAATGGAGGCGGCGGCAGGCGCGCGGCCCGAACCGTTGAGCGCCTTGACCGCGCCGCCCGCAGGTGCGTAGAGCGCAAAGCAATCGCCACCGATACCGGTCATCAGGGGATCGACGACGCATTGGACGGAGACAGCCGCAATCGCTGCGTCGACAGCATTGCCGCCATCCTGCAGGACTTCCAGACCGGCTGCCGTGGCAAGCGGATGCGACGTGGCAATCATCGCGCCGGTCGACATGGTCGACGTGCGCCTTGCGGAAAAGAAATCGAAATCGGACATGTCATTCCTTTGTTTCACTGACAGCCTGTCATGGCCTCAGCGCCTACGGGTCCAAACGTCACCATATTCGGAGGGGATGTCGGTCAGCGGCAAACCTTTCGGCAGCCCGCCGCCTTTGGACGGTAACCTCCATCAGGCAATCGGCTTGCACGATAGTGCAGCGAACGGCAAACCTGCAACCTCAAGGAAGGAAAGGCGGTCTCGCAATTTCATTTGAGCGCTAAAACCTGCGCCCGTGCAGCTATGTCTTAAGCCCTGGCAGAGGCTAGCAACACGAGCGTCGCTCGAAGAGTTTTCAGCATTGTCTGAGGAGAAGCCCAGCAAAACCGATCCCATCCGGCGTCACCCGTCTTTGGCAGACACGGCGTATCGGCCGTCGATGCGCTTCGGTTAGGCTACAAACGCAAAAAACCCGCAGCTTTCGCTACGGGTGTTTTTCGATAATGATGATTTGGTTGCGGGGGCAGGATTTGAACCTGCGGCCTTCAGGTTATGAGCCTGACGAGCTACCGGGCTGCTCCACCCCGCGCCAAGCGAATTTGGC
>NZ_FNWM01000009.1:0-52788 GCF_900108545.1 Rhizobium sp. NFR12
TCGAGCAACTCGTGTCGTTCGGGTGCAAGCTCGGGCAGGGATATCTGTTCTCCAAAGCTGTCGATAGAGATGCTGCGACTGTTCTGATGGCCAGCCATGGTCAGAATTTAGACAACGGCCATCACCCGCTCAGAGCGTAACATCGGGGTAGCGCTTTGCGGCGCACACCCTGCTGTAGATCAGCCCGGTAGCTCGTATATCGACACGTCGTCCGACGGGTCTCGAATACCCTTGAACTAGCCGTGCCTAAGCTAGCCGCCCAGGCCCTGTATTCGATCTCTGCCGCCAGCGTCGCCTCGACGTAGACGGCCGAGCGCGACCTGATCATGACCACGGCCTTCCTGTCTCTGATGACATCGAAACGTGCCTTCCAGTACCCTTGCCGTCCGTGCGCTCAACACGGTTCCGACGCTTCCAACGTAGACGAGATCGTCGCCCTTTCGCGCAGCCAGAAGCAGACTGCCGAGGTTTCCCGTACCGGCCGAGGACGGCTCGTAGCCGCCAGCGACGAACGTGTCGCTGGCGACACGTTTTATCATCCGCCAGTCACCGCCCGTCCCGGACGGTACGTCCGGCCTCTTGGCGACTATGCCTTCCAGCCCGAGTTCTGACGCGCCGTCCGTCGCTGATCGGTCGCGGCCTTGCGCTCCGATAGAACTGCGCGCACTGTCGATGAAAGAAGCGAGGACGGCCTATGTCGCATTGGGATGCCGAGCAGTTCTACGACGAGAACGACCATAGCGAGACCGACTTCACCGCACTTACGAAGCCCGTCACTTATCTCAACAGCTGGCTCCCGGTTGTCCTGCGGACGATTCTTCGTGACGACCTAACGCACTACGGTTTCAGCGTCATCGTTCACACTGGTGATGGATCGGTTCTGCTAGACGCGAGTCAGCATGCCGCCCTTCTTTGCATCCAGGAAAGGAAGAACGCGGAGACAATGGGAACGAGATAGAACGCTCATAGTACCAACTGCCAATTGCGTCGCTCACATCCGTCACGCACTCGCAGTGCGTGGCCCTAGCCACCGTACGTCGGGCAACGCCGCCCCCTGACACATGGCACTTTCAGTTCGTTTAACGTGCAATCCACTGGCCTACAGGAGGTCGGACACTCGATTCCGCCGACGAGGCGATGCAAGGTGCCGAATTTCTGCGGAAACGTCTCGAATGATCAAAGACCGACTTGTTTAGCCCGTTGACCGGTCATCGAGAGGGTGGGCCTCGCCCTTCCAATAGTGGTCGATAATGTGGCTGCAGTTCCGAACGACGCGTTCTCCAATTTCCGGATCGCCGCCTTTCAGAGTGTCGGGATCGCCGCCGCTGAGGCGCACGAAAAGGACCTGCTGGGTGGCAGACGTGAAATAGTCCTTGCTGGTTGGCTCGAATTCCAGTCCGGCCTCCCGGAATTTGTCCGCCACTTGGGCGGCCGCGTCCTCAATCGCTTTGTAGACCTTGTCGAGCATCGCGCGCTCGGCTGCTTCTCTGATTTCCATGTACTGGCGCTGTTCGGGTGTCGGTACGGCGCAGCTCCTGGTCATCCATGTCTCCTTTCCTGTCGTCCTTGGCGATCTCGACAACCGCACTACCTCCAGTCGTGAATAGGGAGGTAGCAATGAAGGTTCAAAAATTCAGCCTGTCGGACGCTGAACTGGTCAAGTCTCCGGGACAGGATGCCGATATCTTTGTCGGAAACCTAATCGACGAGAAGGATGGTGGCCCCGTTACCATCGGATACGGCCGCTACGCTCCTGACCAGTCGCTTACAGAGACCATGGCCGTCCACGACACGATGGTAGTCATAGAAGGCAGGCTCTCGGTTTCCACTGGGGACGGAACCGTGACTGCAGGACCTGGCGACATCGTCTACATGCCCAAGGGCGAGGCCGTAACGATCACGACGGAGGGCGAGGGCGCGCTGACGGCATACGTGACCTATCCTCACTGGGCGGAGGCGCAATAAGGATGACGAGAATGGCACCATCGCCAAAAGGCTGGGCGACATTCGCCTGGCAGTCCGACTACGGTCAGTTCTACCTTGTGGACAGGGAGGACGTAGCTCCCGTGGAGAACACGATGGAGATGGAGGCACGTAGCCTGTGCGTGACGCCCAGGGGGCTTGTAATCTACACCCAGTCCAGCCTTCAGCAACATATCAGGATCGCTATCTACGACAGCGAACCGGAGCATCCGGTCACCGAGCCCTTGAGCGGCAATCTGTGGACGCGAATAGAGCAGACGCAAGCCTCGTTCCCTTCGATGTCGTTCGGGATATTCAGCCCGTCGCTGCCCGATCCTTTGCCGTACGGCCCGATCTTCCTCGTGGGTAGCACAGACTGCGTGATCCAGATCAACTGGATGGAATCCCAAGGCGGGAGGGATGACAGCGTCCCGGTCGATCCGGACATCATCGATATCGCGATCTGGCCAGCCGTTGCTACACGAAACTATGCAGTGGAAGAACTAGGCGCTGCACTGAGGCAACCTCTGGAAGCAGCTCTTGCCGACGAGACCGTTGACGGATCGATTATCTTTCCAGCCGATCCGGTGCGGCAAGAGTAATTCAGTTGGCAAAGCGCTACGCCGACGTTAAAGCGGCGCTCCCACTGGCCCGTCAGCATTATTGCAGTGATTGGACATCATTAACCGCGAGGCCGCGCAGCTGCGACGCTGACCCGAAAAGCGTCGCGTGTAGTCAGGGCTTGGCTGACGGTCCGGGATTGGCATTCTCCATACCGACTGGAGAAGAGGGAGCCGAGCCGCTGCCTTCCACTGAATTCAAAAGAGCCCAACCCACGACCGATACCAAGAATACTGCGAGAGCCACCATGGCCCACCTGGAACGTCCCCGACCGGTTCGGCGGGAGTTGCTATGCTTCGTCTCGTACTCTGTGGGGGTGCCGTTCGATCCGTCCTGCTGATGTGCCATGTCCGTTTTCTCCCTCGATCGCCGAACATCGCCGAAGTGCGATTGTTCCGGGCAACGGGAGTACGTCTAATGTACGTTTACATCGCCGGACGCGTGGCACTACCGATAATGACACTTACGGTACACCGATAGTGCCCAAGGGAATCCACCAGTGCCAAGCCTTGATTTGTAGGCCTTACTTTTCGCAAAATTGAGGGTTCGTTCTGCTGTTACTGTTCCTAAGCTGGGAAAGTGGGAGCTGCTTCTTAAAGCCCATCCGGGATCGAGGCACGCCATGTTCCATAATATATGTTACGCGCTTTCATAAGCCCGCTAATGGAGAAGCCGTATATTTGTTTAGTCTCACAGCCACCCTTCCGCCCGGGCGCAAATCTAATAAGAGCGCCCGCACCAAACGCATCTCCACAGGCGGTCCGCCGCGACTGCCTCATCCTCAACCCTGCCGCTCTTAGACGCGCGCGTCACCCAAGTTACCCGCGGGATACCCTCATCGGCTGTTATTTGCGCATTGCTGCGCGAGGGCGTCAACAAAACTAGGAGCTATTTAATGCAGCACAGCAAGTGGTCCCAAGGCGAACGGTTTGCAGCCTATCGTCAGTTAGATGCTTGAGCGTTTTGTAAACGAGCTACCGAGCTACCGAGCTACGCCCCCAAAGGTCACCACGGTCTTTGCAACTTGATACCCCGGAAACTCTTCCTACTCCCTATCATGACAGACCAGTCGCGGTAGTGTAATCGGAAAGGAGAGAAAGCAACGGGAGGTCAGCCTCGGTTCGGCCTGACCTCTTCATCCCGGTTGTGGAGCATAGGAGAGACCCGGTTTCGCGGGTCCGTCTTGCAACCTAATTCTCCAACCTAGCCTGCCGCAAACCGCTAGATTGAAGCAAGGTTCCGCTCACGATGGCCTTGGTGCTCAACCCACTCCAGTCACCGTCCGGACAGAAATCCGACGATATCGTCGAGCACTAGCTGCATTATCTGCGCTATCTGTTTCGCAGGCCTCCATGAAGGTTGCGTTCGGAAATGGCAAGTTGCGTGCCCTGTTCCAGGGAAAGGGTCGCCGCGAACTGGACCGCCGCATCTTCTATTGCTGTGCGCACGCGGCCGGTCATCGCAGCATGCTGGTTCGAACGAGCAAGAGACATGAGCCCCCACAGGAGCCATGTCAGCTTACGAAGGTATGCATTGGCAACCACTATGAAGGCGCGAAGCATAAGAGCGCCTTCCGGCCTAAGCGAACCACAATGGCGCAAGTTACTTACTTCTTTCCGAGGCAACAAAATCGATGAACGCTCTCAATGGCGCAGGCATAAACCTGCGGGAGAAATACAGTCGTGGACCGTCAAAACTTGTCCACCATTCCGGTAGCACGGGTTCGAGATCTCCGGAATCAAAGTGCGGTTGAAGCCAATTCTCGAACGTGTAGATCAGGCCACATCCGTGCCGGGCAAAGTCGATCGCCGCGGCGGCAGCATCCACACCGACGACCAGCCGTCCCTGAGGGTCGACCGCAAGTGCCTCGCCTTCCCTTTCAAACTCCCACATCACGTAAGCCCCGCTGGAGAACCTCAGGCGGATGCATTCGTGATCGAGCACATCGCTCGGATGCCGAAGCCTTTTTCCACTTGCGAGGTATGACGGACTGGCCGCGAGCGCGGCTCGCTGTCTTGCTGGACCCAACGGTACGGCAATAACGTCTTGAGCGAGATGCTCGCCATAGCGAATGCCGGCATCACATCCGGCTGCCACAGCATCCACAAGCCTATCCTCGACCACGAACTCGATGCGCACGCCAGGATGCTTCTCAAGGAAGCCTTCGACAAGTGGCGGAAGGATATCGACCATGACTGCGCCGGTTACATTCAGCTTCAGCAAGCCACGGGTTTCGGCTTGGGAGCTTGCGGCATCCTGAAGGGCCGCGCGCGCTTCCGCATAAAGAGGCAAGAGGCGTTCCGCCAATGAGCGGCCCGCATCCGTCGGCGAGACGCTGCGTGTCGTCCTTGTCAGCAAAGGAACGCCGATCTGCTGCTCCAAACGCTTCACACGTTCGCTGACCGACGACGGGGACAGCCCAAGTCGCTGCGCAGTCTTCCGAAAGCCGCCGGTCTCGCAAATGTCGAGAAACACCGCTAGGTCGTTGAAGCCAGAAATGTCTTCATTGTTCGCCATGACGATCACGGTATATAGGATTAGGGGGATTATCGGGCGCTAAATCTACATCTATCTCCATGAGCAGTCCACCGCAATGGCCAATCTCAAAGGAAAACATGATGCACAAGAAAACAGTGTTGATCACAGGTGCGAACAAAAGCATCGGATTTGAAACGGCGCGTCGAATGGGTCGCAATGGCTACAGCGTGTGGATTGGAACCCGCGATGCTGCGCGCGGCGAAGAGGCTGTGCAGTTGCTATCTGCTGAAGGCGTTGAGGCGAGGCCGATTTACATCGACGTAACGGACGAGGCGTCGGTGAGGCAGGCGGCCAATCGCGTCCAGACAGAGGATGGCAAGCTCGATGTTCTCATCAACAATGCGGGTATTCCAGGTGAGATGGTGCCGCCCTCTCAGCAGTCGATCAATGACATCCGCACCATCTACGATACCAACGTCTTCGCACCTGTTCTGGTGACCCAGGCCTTTCTTCCCGCTCTCAAGAAGGTTGGGAACGCAAACATCGTCATGGTCAGCAGCGGCCTCGGTTCCCTTGGTTGGCTCTCGGACCCGGGCAACCAGTTCTACGGTGTCAACTTTCTCGGCTACAACAGCTCCAAAACGGCACTCAACGCCATAACGGTGGCTCTTGCCAAGGAACTTGCAGCCTCGGGCATCAAGGTTAACGCGGCTGATCCAGGCTACACAGCAACCGACTTCAACGGTCATTCCGGCTATCGCACGGTCCAGCAGGCTGCAAGCGGCATCGTGTGGCTTGCGACGCTGGGTGAAAAAGGTCCGACAGGCGGCTTCTACTTCGACGGGGTGGTGGTGCCCTGGTAAGCTTATGCTGATCTGATATCCGTCACCCGTCTCGCCGCCGAAGGAGAGCTGTGATCGCATGAAAGGTTCATAGATCTCGTGGTCGGTCACGCCGGGTCTTGCCACGTGGTGAACCGCTGCGTGGCAATTCTGACGAGCTGAGCCGCGGCGAGGAACATTTCGATCTCACGTGGCGAGAATGGCGTTGTCGGCCACGAATTTGGCTTTGGGCATCAACTCATCGAGTCCTGCCCATAAGTCAGCGAGGTGCGATCAACGAAGCGGCCGATCTGTGCTCTCGTGCGCCCATACGCATGAGAATTTAGGCGCATTTCACCGCTGTCTTGATGACGCTGTCGCCGGGACGGTCGACATATTCGTGAACGATCGGTCCGATCTGCACATGTCCTCGACGAGAATTGGTTCTCCGCCCGGCCAGCAGCAACGATTGGGTGAGGAAGGACAGCAGTGTCAGCCGCTTGTCGCTGTCGGTCGGCAATCGCCGTCGGAATTGACGGGGCCGTCGCAACTTAGCAGAGCGATGACGAACAAGTCTTTACCGTCAACCCCGCACTTTCCCACGCTCGGCAAGAAAATCCAGGAGCGCGCGCACCCTCGAAGGGAGCAGTCCCCCCTGGCCGGTGTGGATCGCATGGAAGGCCTCGCGATCGCCGGGGTTGAACTGCTCCAGAACGGGTACGAGACGCCCGGCATCGATGTCGTCTTGGACCGTGAACTGGGCAAGGCGCACGAGCCCGACACCGCAAAGCGCCAGACGGCGCAGCGCTTCGCCGTCGCCCACCTGAACCCGCCCAACGGCCGGAATGACGACGGTTCCGGCTCCCGTCTTCATCGGCCATCCATCGACGTTACGGATATAGGAGAAGCCAAGGCAGTTGTGGCGATCGAGGTCTTCAACGGTCTGCGGCTCACCGAAGCGCGCTATGTATGCAGGGCTGCCTGCGACAATCATGGCTGTATCCCCAAGCTTGCGCGCCACCAGGCTTGAACTCTTCAGTGCTCCTGCGCGAACTGCCACATCCGTCCGCTCCGCCAGCAGGTCTACAACCACGTCGGTCTGCACGAGATCAAGGGTGACGCCGGGATAGCGCTCCAGGAACTCCGGCAGGATCGGAGCGAGAATGTGCGTGGCGTAGGATGCGCTGGTGTTGAGACGGATGCGTCCCACCGGCTGCTCGCCTGCACCAGCGCTACGCTCGGCATCGCCGATGTCGGCAAGAATACGGGTCGCCCTTTCGTAGAACGAGCACCCCTCGGCTGTGAGCTGGAAAGCCCGGGTTGATCGGTTGACCAATCGGGCCCCAAGCCGTGCCTCTAGCCGGGCGACAAGCTTGCTGACTGCGGACGGCGTCATGTGGCAAGCGCGCGCTGCGGCCGAAAATCCGCCGCGTTCTACCACGCAGACGAAGACCTCCATTTCACCGGATCGGTTGATATCAGAGCGCGCCATTGGTCTTTCAATTCACAGATGATGTTCTTCTGGGCAGACTATATCGGAAATTGGCAAGCGTCTACTTTGTGGTCTGGTCACCAGGGGTTGCGGGACAGATCGTGGCTAACGCCTTCGACCTGCCACTTGAGCGACCGCTGAACCCTCGATCGTTGCAAAGGACAAACAATGGATTATCGCTATCTCGGCCGATCCGGTCTCAAGGTCTCGGTGCTCAGCTTCGGCGCCGGCACATTCGGTGGTTCAGGGCCGCTGTTCGGCGCATGGGGCAACACAGATGTCGAAGAAGCACGACGGCTGATCGACATCTGCCTGGACGCTGGTGTCAACCTGTTCGACACTGCCGATGTCTATTCGAACGGCGCATCCGAACACGTGCTCGGTGCCGCCATCAAAGGACGTCGCGACAAGGTTCTGATCTCGACCAAGGCTAGCCTGCCGATGGGCGATGGTCCAAACGATGCAGGGTCTTCACGTTTCAGGCTGATCCGATCGATCGAGGATGCGCTGACGCGGCTCGGTACCGATTACATCGACATTCTGCAACTTCATGCCTTCGACGCCGCAACGCCGGTCGAAGAGGTCCTGTCCACGCTCGATACGCTCGTTCGCGCCGGAAAGGTTCGCTATATCGGCGTCTCCAACTTTTCCGGCTGGCAGATCATGAAGGCGCTCGCCGCGGCCGATCGCTACGGCTGGCCGCGCTACGTCGCCAATCAGGTCTACTATTCTCTGGTTGGCCGCGACTATGAATGGGACCTCATGCCGCTTGGAGCAGACCAGGGGCTTGGCGCTCTGGTGTGGAGCCCCCTTGGCTGGGGACGGCTGACCGGCAAGGTCAGGCGCGGCTATCCTATTCCGGAAGCAAGCCGTCTCCACGATACGGCAAGCTTTGGCCCACCCGTTGACGATGAACTTCTGTTCCGTGTCGTAGATGCGCTGGAAGCGGTTGCCGCAGAGGTCGGCAAGACAGTACCGCAGGTGGCACTCAATTGGCTGGTCCAGAGGCCAACCGTCTCCTCCGTCATCATCGGCGCGCGCAACGAGGCTCAGCTTCGCCAAAATCTCGGTGCGGTCGGCTGGACCCTGTCTGCCGAACACGTCGCCACACTTAACGAGGCCAGCGAGGTGACGGCACCCTATCCGCATTTCCCCTATTACCGGCAGGAAGGGTTCGCACGGATCAATCCGCCGAATGCGAGATAACGGTTCAGCCTTGCTCAGTGGGTCAGGTGTTCCTAGTCAGCGATAACGCTGACCTCCTGCTTCCCATGATCATAGACGCACGGCTCATGCGCCTTGTCGTGCGTCAAAACTCTCCTGCGCAAGCTCGATCTGATGTTTGCTGTCTCGGCTCCATTCAACAAGGGCCGCGACCTGAGAAGCGAAGGAGCGGCCAAGTTGCGTGAGCTCATAGGTTACGCTTGGTGGAACGCTCGCTTCGACATGGCGCACAACATGTCCGTCCCTTTCAAGGCGGCGCAGTGTCAAGGTCATCATCCGTTGGGAGATGCCCGACAGGGCCCGTTCCAATTGACGGTAACGACGTGGACCAGGAGTAAGCTCCGCCAACGCCATGACCGTCCACTGCTCCCCCAATCGATCGAGGATGAGCCGCAGGCCGCAGTCTTCGTCTCCGGGCTCTCCACAAGGGATCAGCACTGCGGCGGGACGAACATCGATGTGCGTATCGGACAAGATTGTGCCTCCTTATGCGTGCGGTCAGAACCTCCTAAGTGACGGGCAGCACTGACACAAAAGGAGCATAGCATGATTTTGATAACGGGAGCATCAGGCCAACTCGCTTCGCTTGTTGCCGATAAGGCGAATGAGTCGGGCTTGCCGGCTCTGACAGCCAGCCGGTCACCTACAGCTGACCGAAGAATGGACTTTGATCGGCCAGAGACCTTGGATTTTTCGGAGATTAAAACCCTGTTTCTCGTCTCCGCCGGATATGCGGAGGACGATGTCGTGATCCGTCGACATGGCGCGGTGCTGGAGGCAGCCGGTCGGCAGGGGGTCAAGCACGTCGTTTATACGAGCCTTTCGCAGGCGAGTGATCATCTCGGCTTCGCGCTCGCCCATCGATGGACCGAACGGGCTGTCATGAACAGCGGCATGGCATGGACCATCCTGCGAAACGGTCTCTATGCCGAACTGATCGGCGCACTTGCCGCACCTCGCGAAGGCCGGATCACCACCCCCTTCGGCACAGGTCGCATTTCCGCCGTCGCACGGGCGGACCTTGCCGACGCCGCCGTCGCAGTGCTGGCGGAGCCCGGAGCCCATGCTGGGGTCACATACGAGCTTTCGGGGACAACGCCGTTCTCAGTTGTCGATCTGGCCGAGCAGCTGGGAGTTTCCTATGAGCCGACGAGCCTGGAAGCGGAGCGCGAGCGGCTCTCTGGCTTGTCACTCTTGCCGTTCCAACCTGCCATGCTCTTGTCGATCTCGTCGGCTGCAGTGGCGGGTTTTCTCAAGACCGAAGCGAGCGACCTTCCAAAACTCGTAGCAAATCCGCGCGACAGCCTGTCCATCGCCTGCGTGGCGGCTCGGCAGTCCTATGCCCTGGACCGATGACGTAGGGAGTGCGGCAAGTGCAAACCAGCCCAGAGATGGCTAAGAGAGCCCTGCGCCCTGCTTGTCGTAGCGGGTCGCGTAAGAAGGACGGCTCGTTGCATCGACGTGCTAGCGCTCCGTCTCGCGACAAGATGAAAGATCCGTGCTCAGTTGTATCGCATTGAGAGGAATTGAACTCAAGGCAAGGCGAGGTTGTCGAACACAGGCTGCGTTAGTCGTATCAGTGCCAACAGGCTCAAAACTACTCTCAATGCTTGGAACCTAGCCTACGCGGCTCTTCATCATATCGAACGGTAACACGTTGATGGATTGAAGTTGGTCTGCAGCTGCCGGTCGGCCAAGATAGTACCCTTGTAGCTGATGAATGCCGTACTGCTGCATCAGACGCTGATGCTCGATAGTTTCCACCCCTTCGACAAGGATGCGGGTTCCACGATTACGAAGCAGGCCAATGATGTCCAACATCATTCGTCGTCCTTTCTCCGTGTTGCAGTCATGGAGGAAGGACCGATCAATTTTGACGGTATCGAATTCTATGAGACGCAGCCACGACAATCCCGCGAAACCCGTACCGAAGTCGTCCAGCCAGACCTGGACGCCCAACTTTCGCAAATCGTTGATGCAGCGCACTACGTCTTGGTCTATTTCCAGCTCCATCCCTTCTGTAATTTCGAGAGCGAGCCTCGCTCCTCCTAAACCGAAATCAGAGAGAGTTGAAGCGACGAAACTTGAGAAATCCGGCATTTTGAGCTCAATCGGCGAAACATTGACACTGGCTACCTCAACCTTATTTCCTGCCAGAATGTCGCTGCAGACGGTGCGTATCGCCCAACGCCCCAGCTCGATTATTGACCCTGATCGTTCCGCGACGGGGATGAAATCAACCGGCGCGATCGATGTGCCATCCGGCCGACGCAAGCGCATCAGAGCCTCTGCAGCCGCCACTCTGCCCGTCTGAACATTTCGGATCGGTTGATAGACGAGGGATACAAGCTGGTGGTTTACCGCGACCTTTAGGATCGCTGCTATGTCTTCCTCGTCATCCCGTGTCCTCGCGTCACCAGGATCGAAGACCACCACCGTGTTCCGACCGCCTTTCTTCGCAGCGTAAAGGGCAAGATCAGCTTCGTGGACAACTCGGTCGAGGTGCTTGGTCTGGTTCCTCGCGAACGACAATCCGATGCTGACAGTAACGATCGAGGTTCCATCTCGTCGGTTCTCATGAGGTAAAGCCAGCCCACGTATGGCAGACTTGATCGCCTCTGCAAAAGCGATGGCGTCCTCAACGCTTTGCTGCTGCGCGATGATGATGAATTCCTCGCCGCCGTAACGTGCAATCCTAGCTCCGTGGGAATTGACAACCTCTTGAAGAAGATGGGACACAGCGACAAGGCACCGGTCACCCTCTTGATGACCATAGCGGTCGTTGTATCGTTTGAAGTAATCGACATCGAGCAGCAGCACGTAGAACATCGAGCTATGGTCGAGCCAACGTCGCCAGTAATCACGCAGTCGCTCATCGACAGCCCGGCGGTTTTCCAGCCCAGTGAGCGGGTCAGTGTTGGACAAAAGGAGGAGAGCTTTGCCCCTTTCCTCCGCCGCGTTGTGCTGGACACGGGCCTCAAGAGCGTTGAGGAACACGTTGTAACGCTCCCGGTTGAGTTTCAGGTTCACGTACGAAGTAAATATGAAGCACGAGATGCAGAAGGCTCCAAGGATCAGCTTATAAAGCGGCAACATGGGTGAATATAGGTAGAGCGTGCCCAGAAAGATGAGCATATTCGCTGCAGAGGCTGTGAGTGCAACGGGAAAGCGAAAGCTGAAAAACAGGTTCACGCTCATCATGAAGATGGCGCCGAAAACCATGTAGTAGGAGAGCGCCTCCACAGCACTGGACATCTGTGCAGTGAGAATCCAAACAAGATAGGCTACGGATACGGCTGTAGCCGCGACAGTGTCGATCAGGCCGGATCTTGCTCCGACGTAGATCAAGACCTCTAAGATCGCTAAGGCACAGACCCCAACGACAAGACGGCCCGCGACGGTGTAGTAAGCGACGTCGGGAATAAAGAGGTAGTCGGTAAGAGAATACGCCAGATACGCGACGACGGCTATCCATAGGCCTTTGCGCGTGACGCGTCTCCTGCCCCGCTCGCTCTCACGCACGTACAAATCACGCAAGTCTTCCGGCGAGGGCGTCGTACCTGCTGCGACGTAACCTGCCTCGGCAAACATGTGCAGCATGGCCTAAGAACCAATTCGGTTGTAGCTACGCGTCGTAGATCGCCGCTGTACGTTAAGTAGCGCCATGTGACATCCGCGACAAACGATAACGAGCTTATCGCGCGCGCACTCGATACGAACCGCCCAGCTTATTTAATAATTTCTAAAGTTGGTGACGCTTGATTGGCCCAATGCGGGACAGACTAATAATCCTTGACGAATGACAAATCGGTGAAGAATTTAACCTTGTATTAACATTTCATTAATCATGAGGTTATTTTTTTGGCTCAGCCCCTTTTCTCCCCTGACGGCAAAAGCTTGATCATGCCCCGATCCGTCAGCGACAGTCTTATCTCTCAAAAACCGACCAACCCGGCAGAACATCTAGCTGTAGCAAAAGCTCAGTTTGCCATTGTCATAAACCTGGCCATGCAGCGGTTGGATGCTGGGAAGGATCTACCCGAGATGACCAGATGGTTGATCGGTCAACTGCATTATATCAGGCAAAAAGCAGGGCCCGAAGTCTGGCAGATGCTGGTCCCCATCATACAGGCGCATCCTTCAGCGCGGGTATTACAGCAGTGCCCCTTTACCCGATGGTCGTTCGAGAAGCCGCGTGGGTATTCGGGAGATGCCGGACTGATAGACTTCATCTATCGACATGAAGCGGTAGCTGAAGAAGTCGCCAAGGCGACTCCTGTCGGACTTCAGATCTTTGAGTACACAATTAACGCACCAGGGCCGGTTGCGGTTAGGGAAAGGCGAGACATTCTAACCCGCTATGTTGATGAGACCGCGGCAAGGACCGCCTCAGATACTGAAATCCTGGCGATTGCCGCCGGACACCTCCGGGAAGCGGAGGCATCGACGGCCCTTACAAAAGGCGAAATCAAGCGCTGGGTCGCCCTTGATCAGGATCCCCAAAGCATCGGCTCAATCATAAGACAATTCGAAGGGACGTCTGTCGATCCAATCGATGGATCGGTGCGTGGGCTCCTCACGGGAAAGCATCAACTCGGAACATTTGATTTGATTTATGCCGCGGGTCTCTACGATTACCTTAGTGATAAAGTAGCGATTAAACTTACGCAGATTTGCGTCGCGATGCTGAAGCCGGGCGGAGTATTCTTGTTCGCTAATTTCTCCGATGAGATGTCTGACGACGGCTATATGGAATCTTATATGAACTGGGAGCTCTTGCAGCGTTCGGAGTCAGACGTGTGGCGTATCGTCGGTGCCAGTGTCGATGCAGAGGCAATCGATGCCCGCGTCTGGTTCGGGACCAACCGCAATATCATCTACAGCACGATTAGAAGGCTGCCGTAGGCGCAACATCGGGAAGGTTGCGCGCTAGTAGCCTCACCTTCGCCTCCGTGATACCCGCACTTTACATTCCCTCAATCTCTACTAGTTCGTAGCGATTGAGGGAATGACCTTACTTGTTTTTGTCTCGGGCACCTCAGACAGAGCGCCCCCCAGCGGCTAAGGAGAACGTCCTTGACCTACGATGTCGCCATTGTTGGAGCCGGTTTCTCGGCGATCGCACTGACAATCAATCTTCTCGATATCCTGCCACCAGAGGCGACTATTGCCGTGATCGGAGACGATCCGGGGTTCGGACGGGGAACGGTGTACCGGACAGAATTCTATCTCCACCGCCTCAACGTGCCCGCTGCGCGCATGAGTATCTTCCCCGACCAGCCTGACGACTTCACCGACTGGCTCACGTCGCGGGGTAAAGCCGTCAGTCCCGACGCTTTTGCGTCTCGAGGTGACTTTGGTCTCTACCTGCGTGACAGGCTCGCCTCCCGGCTTCGAGCGCGGGAGCATCGCGCACGTCTTGATTTTGTTCGGGCGAAAGCCGTGAGCTGCAACGATGGGCAGGGAGACGGGATCTCATTCGTTCTCGACACGGGTGGAAGCCTGCGGGCCCGAACTGTTGTCCTTGCGCTCGGCGTGGGAAGCGCAGGATTGCCGGTCGCGTCAGACCGGGTTTCGGCGGCTGCCCGCGGGCGAATTATCGAAAATCCATGGACCATGGGCTGGCTTTCGCACGTCGGGCGAAACAACGCGATCTGCGTGCTGGGCTCAGGCCTGACGATGATCGACCAAGTGCTGTCGCTTCGCGCCAGAGGGCATCGCGGGCAGATCCGCGCGCTTTCGCGTCGCGGCCTCGTGCCGATACCGCATCTTGATCGCCGAAGCGAGCCCGTAGCGGTCGATCTTCCGGACGGAGCCGAGCTTAGCCAGGTGCTGCATGCACTTCGCCGGTCCGCTGACGATGTCGCGGATTGGCGGTCCGTCATCGACGGATTGCGTCCGAAGACCCAGGCACTCTGGCAGGGGCTAACCATGGCGCAGCGATCGCGGTTCATGCGTCATGCGATGGCCTGGTGGAATATTCACCGTCACCGTATCGCTCCGGATGTGCACCGGAAGTTCCAAGCCCTGGTGGCGGACGGCACAGTAGAAGTTGAGGCGGGCTTTCTCTCCGGCATCCATGACGACGGGGACGGCGTTCGAGTCGAGTACCGGCCAAGAGGCAGCCAGAACGCCACGACCTTCATCGCAGATCTGGTGGTGAACTGTACGGGAATGGAAAAGGCCGGAATCCGACATTCGCCACTTCTTAGAACGATGTGCGACCTCGGGCTGATCCGCATCGACGAACTGGGCCTCGGGATTGTCGTTGACAAGACGTCGCGTGTCCTCGGTGATACGCAGTTGCAGAACGCAGGACTGTTTGCTGTCGGGGCCCTGACTGCAGGCCAGTTCTGGGAAATCACGGCGGTGCCGGACATTCGTGTCCAGGCCAAACGGATCGCAAAGGCAATATCCGCGGAGCTTCACGTCGCCGAAGGACGCGCGACGCGCCGAGCATAATCCAACCGATCTCGAAGGCTCTTTCTGGCGCGACAAGGATAGCGAAGCTGATTCATCTCATAGTCCGGCAAATACGGAGCCTGAGCCAGGCAGAAGAGCGGCAACAGCGCCAAAAACCGTATGGGCTCTCAACACGGAGGCCAGCCCCTTATGAAAAAAATATTGAGGGCAAACATCCTACTCCAGCGTTCCAGTTACTCGTGAAATTAGAATGATCGCCTCAACAGATTCCATCTTGAAGAACGAAAATGCGCAGCTCCGATGTTCGGCGCATCGGTATCTCTACCAATGCGGTCGAGTTAATCTACACTGAAATCTCTTTCCTCACCACCGCGTGTCCTCCGGGCTTGCAGGTTCAGAATGGAGCTTTCTTTGTATCGTAGAACATTTCTGCAAGCGTCCGCGTCCTGCGTATTCGCGGGTCTTTCCTTGGTCGCGTCTGCGGCGAGCGCAGCCGATCCGGCAACCAAGCTGATCGTAGCCGACCAGGCCGAACTCGTGCGCAATCTGCTGGACGCCAGCGGAGAGCGAAAGAACCTGGCATTCGACATCGAGTTCCCAAACTTTGCCGGTGGCCCAGCCATCCTCGAGGCAATCCGGGCAGGCGCGGTGGACATAGCCTATGTCGGCGACACCCCGCCGATCCAGGCGCGTTCCTCCGGCACCTTGCTGCCAATCGTCGCCACGTTCACACGCGAGATCGCCCAGTATTGGCTGACCAGTCGTCCCGGCCTAAATATCAACGCGTTGTCCGAACTTAAGGGCAAAAAGCTGAGCTATGTGGAGGGTTCCGGCCGCCAGGTCTTTCTGATCGAGGCGCTCAACCGGGCCGGGCTGACGCTGAAGGATGTTACCCTCGTTAACCTTCGCGTCGCGGACTTGCCCGATGCTCTGCGGTCCGGCGCCGTCGATGTCGCGGTCCTCCAGGAGCCCTTCGTCACACGGCTGACGAACCAGTCCGGCGCGAGCCCGGTACTTGATCCAGAAGAGCGCAAGCTTCTGCCGAGCACATCCTACTTCTATGCACGTCCAGATGTTCTTGCCGACCCGAAGAAGACGGAATCGATCAAGCAATTTCTGGCCGCCTTCGTTAAAGCCGGCAACTGGAGCAACGAGCACCAGCAAGAATGGGCGAAATTCTACTATACCGCCTTCCAGCGTGTATCTCCGGAAGACAGCGCCGCCATCCTTGCAGGACAGTCGCCCCTTCTCTTCCAGACATCGGTTGAGGCGATCCCCCATCACCAGAAGCTGATCGACATCCTGTACCAGGCAGGCTCCATCAAAGAGCGTCTGGATGCCAAGGGATCGTTCGTCGATACGTTCGACAAGGTCGTAGAGCAATCACGCTGATCGGAGGTAGTATGACGGACATATCTTCAGGCAGGGTAGTCAACGCGCGCGCGGAGCGGATAAAAGGTCGTGCCCTCGACCGCAGGCCGACACAACTGACGCCCGCAAAGCTTCCACCCGGATTGAGGCTTCTCGGCCCCATCATCCTTCTGATCGTTTGGGAGACGGCGGCTCGCATCGGCGTCCTCTCGCCCAGCACGCTCGCCGCCCCTTCCACGGCGGTAAAGACAGGCTATGACATGGTCGTGGACGGCAGCCTTCTGCCTCACCTCGCCGCCTCGGCAGCACGCGCCTATTCCGGGCTCCTCCTTGGCGTTGTGGTTGGTGTTGTCCTCGCTCTCCTGTCGGGACTGACGCGAACTGGCGAAGCCCTGATTGATGGTCTTGTGCAGATCAAGCGTGCGGTGCCGACACTTGCGCTCATCCCGCTAGTCATCATTTGGCTCGGGATCGGCGAGGCTATGAAGGTCTTCCTGATCTTCACAGCGGTCCTCATCCCCGTCTACATCAACACCCATGCGGCGTTGCGCGGAATCGACATAGGGCATGTGGAGCTTGCACGCACGCTCGGCCTGACCCGCGCCGAGTTCATCCGTCATGTCGCACTGCCCGGGGCGCTACCCGGCTTTTTCGTGTCACTGCGGCTTGCCGTCGCGCTGTGCTGGACGGCACTCGTCGTGCTGGAACTCGTCAATACGCAAACAGGGATCGGCTATCTCATGAACCGGGCACGCGACTGGGGCCAGACCGACATCATCGTCGTCGGCATTATGATCTACGCGCTGCTCGGACTGCTTTCCGACGCTGTCGTCAGATTCATCGAGGCCCGCGCGCTTTCCTATCGACGGGCTCTGGGCTCATGAACGCGCATGTGACGTATGCCGTGGTCCTTCGAGACCTTTCCCGCAGTTTCAAGGGGAAGACTGTGCTCGACCGCATCTCGCTCGATATTCCGGCGGGGCAGTTCGTGGCTCTTCTTGGAGAGTCCGGTTCCGGCAAGACAACCCTGCTGCGGGCGCTTGCCGGGCTCGACGACGATGCGGAAACCAAGGGACATTACAGTACGCCGGAAAGTGTCTCCGTGCTTTTCCAGGACTCACGGCTTCTGCCGTGGAAGACGGTGATCGACAACGTCACGCTCGGGCTGCGCCGCGCCGATGGTCAGGCCGCCGCACGTGATATGTTGAGGGATGTCGGGATAGGTGACAAGACGGATGTCTGGCCGTCGACACTCTCTGGCGGACAAAAGCAGAGGGCGTCACTGGCGCGTTCCCTCCTGCGCGAGCCAGACCTTCTGCTGGCGGACGAACCGTTCGGTGCGCTTGACGCGCTCACGCGGCTGAAGATGCAGGCGCTGCTGATGCGCCTTGTCGAACGTCAGCGACCGACCATTATCCTGGTGACCCACGACGTCGACGAAGCCCTGCTTTTGTCAGACCGCGTCCTTGTCCTCAAGGATGGCAGCATCATCGAAGATCACTCGATCTCGCTTCCCCACCCGCGCCACGAGCATCAGGCCGAACTGTTTTCGCTTCGGTCAAAACTGCTCAAGAGCCTCGGCGTCGAAGCCGACAATATTTGAAAGGCACCCCATGTCGCACAAGTTGCATCTCAATCTCTTCCTTATGTCCCGCGGCCACCATGAAGGGGCGTGGCGTCATTCGCATGCCAACCGCAAGGCTCTGACTGACCTTCAGCTCTACGTTGAAGCTGCCGCGATCGCGGAGAGCGCAAAGTTCGATGCTGTCTTCCTTGCCGATACATTGGCGGCCGGAAACAGCAGCGGCCTGGCGTCGTCGGGGTCGTTGGAGCCGATCGTGCTGCTGTCGTTGCTCGCGGCTAATACAAGGAAGATCGGTCTCATCGGAACGGCCTCGACGACCTACAGCCTGCCCTACACTTTGGCACGCCAGTTCGCCACGCTCGACCACCTCTCTAATGGTCGCGCCGGATGGAATATCGTCACATCCTGGGCACCTGAGGCCGGTGCGAACTATGGCCTGCAGCAAAATCTCGACCACGCGGATCGATACAAGCTGGCGGAAGAATTCGTCGAAGCGGTCGATGCCTTGTGGAAGAGCTTTCCGGCAGAAGCTGTTCTCGATGACAGGGAACGAGGACTGTATCTCGACGTCGATCGGATCAAGCCTGTTAACTATGCAGGTGACCACTACCGCACCAAGGGTCCGCTCAATGTGCCGGCAAGTCCGCAGTCCCGCCCGGTCTACATTCAAGCAGGTCAATCCGACGCCGGTCGCGGATTTGCGGCAAGATGGGCGGAAGCGATATTTACCGCCCACATGACGAAGGAATCTGCCAAGGCCTTCTACACGGATGTGAAAAACCGCGCTGTGGGTTATGGACGCAGCCCGGAGGATGTCGTCATTCTGCCAGGCATCAGCGCGGCGATCGGGTCGACGACAAAGGAAGCGGAACAGGTCTGGGAGGAGCTCGACGCGCTGACCAGCACGGATGTGGGACTGACGCGGCTCGCGGCCCGGTTCGGCGGTCACGATTTCAGCGGCGTCCCGCTGGACCGCACTTTGACCAAACACGACTTTCCAGATCCGGATTCCGTCGAAGCTTCGAAGAGCCGGGTCATTGGCTATATCGACATGACATTGAAGGAAAATCTGACGCTCAGGCAATTGCTGCGCAAGCTTGCGGGCGCCCGTGGCCATTTCGTAGCGACCGGCACGCCCGAACAAGTCGCCGACATCATTGAAGACTGGTTCCGCACCGGCGCTGCCGACGGCTTCAACGTGATGCCGCCGATTATCAACAGCCAGCTCTCGCTCTTTGCCGAGGAAGTCGTTCCAATACTGCAGAAGCGGGGGCTGTTCCGGAAGGAGTACGAAGGCCACACGCTACGCTCACATTTTGGACTGGCCCCCGTTGGAAACTCGGAGTCGATTGCGCGATCTGCGTGATCCCCACGGCGAACTTCAAGAACGGAATTCAACGCAGCTTCCGGATGATGGGAAAGCTTGTCATAACTTCCTTGCTCATCGCGCGCAGCCGCTGTTCAGGTAAGACGATATTGCATCGGTCAATTTCGCAGGATGTGCTCTTCGCCTCGACCCAGTTCGAACCAAAGACCCGTTGTTTCTCAGCACCGAGAACAAAGTTTAGCTCGTTGGCAAAGTGTCTGGCCATTCCTGCGCACCATGGAGGACGCGAAGAATACGGACCGCTGTTTCGGAAATTGCATATGCCGCGACGTACGGCGTGCCGCTAATGACCAGTTCGCGGGTGCCGGCAATTCTACCAACACGACCGCTCGCGGGGAAATCCCTCAACCGGCGGACGTCGGCAACGATCCGCTCATCGACCAGAATGGCCGCTGACGGACTCTCTAATTCGATATACGTAAAGATGGCGTCGCGATCGGATAGCGCGAACGCAGACCAGGTAAGCTTCACGCTTTGCGCTCACCCGCGTTGAGACGGGCTGCCGCTCGGCGTTTAGCGAAATGCAACTCGACTTCATCGTCCGAAACGTCCGGTCGAGTATCGTTTAGCGCTTCAAGTACCTTGGTGCGAAACCAAGCGTCATGCGCCTCACTGCCAGAAAGAAGTTCCAGCGGCAGCGCACCCTCGTTGGCCGTCCGGGTGAGTAATATACGGACCGCGTCCGAGACGGTCAGTCCCATATTTCCAAGCACCGCTGAGGCACGATCCCGGACCTCGGCGTCAATACGAGTTTGTACCAGTGCATTTGCCGCCATAACCAATCTCCACTTTGGCCAAGATCATAGTTCATATGAATGACAAACGCCATAGCTAGTAGGGCTGCCGTCGCCAGTTCTTGTTTCACTCACTGCTCTTGAGCACCTGGCCCCAAATGCTTGCAGCTGTGGCAAAACCATTTGTTAATTATCCGCTCCTATTCCGGCCCGCCCTCGGCACTGGTGTCGAGAAAATGGAATAAGAGCATGGCAAAAAACAATCTTTCAACTCATCGCTTTCAACGAAAAATCTCTGATTTCTGCGAAGTGCGCCTTGCGCCAATCGCCTCAAAGCGGATGCTGGAATCCATTCGGCCCTACCTCATAAGTCTCGTCGTCCACCGCCAGCCTCCCCCGATCGCGAACGGCCGCATTGACTGGACGATCATTGGCCAGGCATGCGGGATTGAAGGCGAATTGACGGCTGAGTTGAAGAAGGCGCTCCGTCCGGGCCTGGACGCTATTATCCGCTGGCTCGGAGCGCCACCTGCCGCTGAGGACATACGGTCCACAAGACAACGTGCGAAATCGAACAATGCTGTTCGCCGCAAGCTGGAAACTGCGACGTTCTCCAAACCACGAAAGATCCTCTCCGATACGCCCCCTGTTCAATCTTCGTCGTTGCCCAGAGGGCCAGAACCGAAGCCGATCAGTCCCTTCCCTGAGCCATTGTTCGAGGCGACCAATGATCCGGCCAGCTTTCACGATGCGCTCATTTATCAGATGCGCCGGTTCGGGGAGAGTTATTGGCAGCTCTATCGCGCCGTGGTTCGATTGGGCGAGACCTTCGATGAAAAGACGCTACTGTCCTGGATACAGGGCAAGCGCGTGCCGCGATCTCTGACAAGCTTCGAGATTCTGTCCCGCATCGAACGGCGTTATCGGCTGGCGCAAGGCTATTTCAAAGCGAAGTTGCCGCACCAATCCCGCTCCCTGTATGGCCATGATATGGGTGACATCAGCGCTGCGGAACGTCGACGGCTTGCATGGCATCTTCCGGACGATTTCAGCAGCCTGACGTTCTCCAAGCGGGAGGAGATCATCGAGTGGGTGCGCAGGGTCATCATCTCGGGCTCAACAGACTATCGCCGCTATCAGGCGGCGGCGAGTAAGCAGCGTTATGCAATTCGGTTCCCAGGCGTGACCTATGGCGGAGGAGCTCTGTCCCCACGGTCGCAAATCAATCCAAACAGCACGGGCCACAATTCGGAAACCTTTGAAGATCCAGATCTCCTGTCAGGCGTCGTCGATGCGCCACCACGGCTGGCTATGGAGATGGCCGATCTGATCCGCTTCAAGACATCGACGCTGACAGCTATCGGCTTCCAACGAAATGGAGTTTGGGGAGAGGAAACCGCGTCTCAGAAGGTCGAGCATCTCGGCCTCATGTTCGGTGCGCTCGCCGCCTCGCCTGCCGGCGTCGTCAAAGGGCGTGGCGTGCCTCTCAGCCAACTGACCTTTGGACTGCTGATCTTCCCAGGCGTCTGGGATTGGTACCTGCAATGGCGCGAGCAGCGGCGTGGCTTCTATACCAAGTGGGAGGAAGACATGTTGATGGTGGCAATGGCGCTGACCCGTGCCGAAGTCGGCTGGATACGCCAGCATCCAGAATTGTTGACGAAGGTTCAGCCAATCGAAGGGCTGATCGCGCCCGAGGAGATAGAATTTGCGGCGCGCGACTGGCACGGCGCATGCGATGCATTCCACCGGCATGCCGCCAATCGCTCGAAGGAGATCCAGCGGGTCATGCGTGTGCATCGCGACCCGTTCGAGCCGATCATGGTGATCCTTGAGGCGGACAGCCCGCTGGCAGAATATCGCAAGATCACAGACGAGATCCTGAAGCGAATGCCGGACGAAAACCGCTATCCCCGGCCGGCCGCAGAGGCTGTACGATCCTTTCTGTTACTCCGCCTTGGCCTGCATCTGGGACTTCGGCAAAAGAACCTTCGACAGCTTCGCTTGTGCCCACGCGGGCATTTTCCGACGTCAGAGCGACGACTGGAAGACATGAAATGCGGTGAGCTACGCTGGAGCGATCGAGAGAACGGATGGGAGGTACTCATTCCATCGGTCGCCTTCAAGAACTCAGGCTCATCCTTCTTCGGACAAAAGCCGTTTCGGCTGATCCTGCCGGATCTGCTCGACCTCTACAAATACCTCGAGGCGTATATCGACAGGCACCGCGGCGTACTGCTGGGCAGCGCCAAGGATCCTGGCACCCTGTTCGTGAAAACGGTGAAGACGACAAGCATCGACGCGGCGTACGACTCGACGAAATTCTACGAGGCTTGGCGAACCGTGATCCAACGTTATGGGATTTACAACCCCTACACCGACCGCGGCGCCATAAAGGGGCTGCTGCCGCACGGACCGCATAACCTTAGAGATATTCTAGCAACGCATATCCTCAAACAGACCGGATCCTACGAGCAGGCCAGTTATGCCATACAGGACACACCGGATGTCGTTCAGCAGCACTACGGTCGCTTCCTACCCCAAGACAAGGCGGCACTTGCGGCGAAAATTCTCAATCAGGTTTGGGAAGCTGCATAACCAGTAAGTTGAATAGCTGATCCACATCGCCCAGGCAGATGCGGAAACGATCTCCGCGTCTGCCTGGGCGTCAGTCGTCTTCGCCTTGATGAGGTTCGAAGCTTTGGGAGCCGCGTTATGATATTCGAACCGTTCCGACGCGTTGAACGGCTCTGCCCCATGACCGGTCGATTGGACTGCTCATCTAGATCAACAAACTAGTATCTACTGTAACTTCAGCTTCCTCCCAGATCTGCGTGCTGCTAGGACAGTCGGAGCGACTTTTGACTGCTGTGCAATCTTGACGTCGACTTCTGTCTGCACGATCAAGCGCTGGTGAAGAGCTCGCCGGTGTAAAACTTCTCCGGCGCCAGCGGGTCCTTGACCGTGCCAAAATCCTGGAACATCCTGTTGAAATCAGCCAGCCATCTGTTGACCGTGCCGTCCTTGGTAAAGCCTTCAAGTTCCTTGGATGTCAGCATCTTGCGGCTGCGGGCAACCTTGTCGGTTGCTTCCTTAGGTGCGTTGAGAAACGCCGTGGTGATCTCAATCGAGTGATCGAGATTGGCGACGCGGTAATCCATCGCCTTCTTCATCACCCGCAGGAATTTCTTCACCAAGTCCGGGTTCTGTTCGACGATTTCGTTGCGTGCCACAAACGTGTTGATGAACGACGTCTGCGGATAGAAATCCTGGTTCGAGGCCAGTTCCTTCATGTCGGGCACGCGCGGCTTGATCGTGTCGATCAGCGGGTACCAGATGCCTGCGCCATCGATTTGTTTCGACGTGAAGGCCGCGACAACGGTCGACGGGTCCATCGGCACCATCTGGATGTCGGCGATCGTCATGCCAGCTTTTGTCAGCGCCATGCGCAAGATCATATCGCCAGACGTTCCTTGAGGAACGCCGACCTTCTTGCCCTTGAGATCGGCCATCGAGGCGATACCGGCCTGGGCGATAACGCGGTCAGAAAAGCCGATATCGTTGACGCCAACCACCTTTGCGCGGCCGCTCGCTGGCAACCAGAGGGCGCCGGGGCCGATCGTCCCGAAATTCAGACTGCCCGCACCCATCGCCTGGATCTGGATCGGACCATTGGTAAAGACCTTCACCGTTGGCTTGAGACCTTCTGCCTCCCACAGCTTCTGGTCCTTGGCGATTGCCAGCACACTGGCATTCGGGAAATCGGCGATATAGCCGATCGTCATCTCGGCGGACTGGGCGCGAGCCCCGGCGCCGATGGAAAACGCGCTGGCGCCGGCAAGTGCGGCGCCGGTTACCATAAGATGTCGTCTCGTCAGCATGGTCATTCCTCCTTTGACGGGCTGCAACGCTTCATAGGCAAGGATCAGGCGGCTGCGGCAGGGTGATACACCGCCCGCCAGACCTCGTTGCGCAATTCTGAAAATTCTGACGAAAGCCGCATATCCTCGGTGCGAGGATAGGGCAGATCGACATTGACAATCTTATAAAGCCGGCCCGGCCGGGCTGCCATGACAACGACACGGCTTGCGAGATAGACGGCCTCGTCGACATCATGGGTAATGAACATTACCGTGCGCCGTTCCTTGCTCCACATCGTCAGCAACTGATCCTGGAGCTGCACGCGGGTCAAAGCATCGAGCGCTCCGAACGGCTCGTCCATGAGCAAGATCTTCGGATTGACCGCATAGGCACGGGCAATCGCGCAGCGTTGCTTCATGCCGCCAGACAGTGTCTTCGGCAGTGAATTCGCAAAGTCGGTCAGCCCGACAAGGGCGATGAAATGATCGGCGATCCGCCGCCGCTCATCCCTTTTATGACCGGCAATCTTCAGCCCGAACTCGACGTTCTGCTGCACTGTCAGCCACGGGAAGAGCGCATATTGCTGGAAGATCACACCGCGTTCAGGTCCCGGCCCTCGGACTGGCGTGTCATCGACCAGGACTTGTCCTGAGGACGGCGCAGTCAGTCCGGCTGCAATATTCATGGCCGTCGACTTGCCACACCCGGAGGGTCCAACGACGGTGATGAACTCGCCGTCCTCGATATCGAGGTTCAGCCGTTCGAGCGCCGTAAACGCTGTCCGGCCGGCAATATCAAACGTCTTTCGGACGTTTTTGAACGATATTTTCGGGGTCATAGTTTCTCCTGCCAGGCAGTCAGCACACTGTCGATCGCCATGACGATGCGATCCATGATCAGTCCAAGAATGCCGATCGAGATCAGGCTGACGAAGATGGTCGCAAGATCGTAATAGAGTTGTGCCTGCTGCATCCGGAAACCGAGGCCCGACTGGGCTGCGATCAGCTCGGCAGCCACCACGGTCGACCACGACGATCCAAGACCGATACGGACGCCCACCATGATATAAGGCAGCGAGGCCGGCACGATGACGCGTCGGAAGATGGTGAAATCGTTGGCGCCCAGCACCCGCGCCGCGTTGATCATGGTCCTGTCCACACTGATGACGCCCTGATAGGTGGCGACGACGGAAGACAGGAAGGATGCGAGGAAGATGACGAAGATCTTCGGCGTCTCGTCGATGCCCATCGTCACGATTGCCAGCGGAATGACGGCAAGTGGCGGAATGGTGCGGAAGAACTGGACGTAGGGCTCGATGATGGCGCGGGCGACTTTGTACCAGCCCATCAGGAAGCCGACCGGAATTGCAACGAGAATGCCGAGCGCAAAGCCGGTAAAGACGCGGCCGAGGCTTCCCAGCGCGTCGGACCATAGAAGGCCGCTTTCCGCTTGGATCACAGCTTGTCTGGCGACCGCCAGCGGTGTCGGTAGCCCGACAACGCCATAGGATGTCACCAGGGCCCACATAGAGATACCGAAAACGACGGCAACGATGTTGATCCCCAGCATGGCGAGGGGACCCGTCGGCAAAGGTATCCCCCTTGCTTTATCCGATGTGTTTTCACTTTCCATAACTGCCAAGATCACTCCTCCCGAGCATTCGGCCAGTCCGTCATCCGGTCAGCGTGCCGCTGCCATAACATCCCGTGTCTCGAAGTTCGATTCGATCAGCCAGTCGCGCATCACGTCCAGAAGCTCTCGCTTGTGATCCTGATGGTCCGGATCGCTCCAGAGATTTCTTACCTCCTTCGGATCATTCTCGAGGTCGAACAACTGTCCGTCGGTCGAGCCCTTGAAATGCACCAGTTTCCATCTGTCGCTGCGCACACCGGTCATGAACTCGGTGCCGCCGGCCATCGCCACGTCGCCGATCTGCTCGCAGAAGACGTGCGTGCGGGGCGTCCAGTCCTTGCCTTCCAGTGCAGGCCGTAGGGTTTTCGCCTCGAACGTGTTCGGCGGCGTGATGCCGGCATAGTCGAGAATGGTCGGCCCCAGGTCGAAAAGCTGGCAGAGCCCGTCGACGGTTCGGCCGCCCTCGAACCGGCCGGCAGTCGACCAGATGACTGTCGGAACACGGGTCACGATATCGTACATCGACCATTTCTGGATCAGGCCGTGCTCTCCAAGGCACTCACCATGATCGGAGGTGAAGATGACGATTGCATCTTCCAGATATCCACGCTCCTTCAATGAGGCAAGCAGCTCGCCGACCTTCTCGTCGATCAGCGTCACATTGCCGAGATAGTGAGCCCACAGTCGCTGCATCTGGTCTTCGCTCGGATCCAGGCTCCAGACGACGGAATCGTGGTCAACCTCGACATCGTGCTGACGCTTGTCCTTCAGCTCCTGATGCAGGCTGTCGAGTTCCTCTTTCGTCGGCTTCGGCAAGGGCAGATCGTTGCGCTTCAGATAACGGTCGCTATAGCGCGCCGGCGGATCGAATGGCGGATGGGGGCCGGGAAAGCCGACCTGCAGGAACAGCGGCTCTGTTGGCGGGTAGGTCTCGACCCACCACTTCGCCATGTCGCCGACGAAGGCGTCGGAATGCATGTTTTCTGGAAGCTCCCAGTCAAAACATCCAAGCCGCTCCCGATAGTCCGCACGCTCGCGGTAGAATTCGCGCTGCTGCTTGACGAGACCTTGAGCGGCGAGCGCCTTGTCCCACTCGTCAAAGTACCAGCGTCCCTCCATGTAGCGGTCCTTGTTTTCCACGACGTAACGCTCGTGGAAACCGCTGTCCGAATTATAGGGGATGGTGTGCATCTTGCCGACATTGACGCAGCGATAGCCTGCGTCGCGCAGGCTTTCGACCCAGGTCCGCTGCCATTTCTGACCGTTGGCAAGAACGCCGGTCGTATGCGGGTAATAGCCGGTAAACAGGCTTGCTCGTGACGGCACGCAACTCGGCGCTGTGATGTGGCAGTCGGTCAGCGCCACACCTTTCTCGATCATCGCATCGATATTCGGCGTGTGTGCGTAAGGGTAACCGAGCGCCGAAATGGAATCGTAGCGCTGCTGGTCGGTCATGATCAAAATGATGTTCGGCTTGTCAGCCATCAAATCGCTCCTCCCCGCTGCAGCCAAACGGCGCGGCGGACATTACAGCATGCGAAGGAACAATCCCCCTCTTTCGCTTGCCTCTCGAAGCAATGGATGACACAACGTTATCGATAACGCAACGATCACTATCGCTGCTTGAACGACGTTAGTTGGCAGGTTTTGGACCTATGACGATCAGTGCGAAAGCCAGGGACGGGGACGACGACCGGAGTACGAGTGAGAGGAAGGACCGCCCTGCCCCAACGCTCGCCTCGATCGCCGAACGGGTGGGCGTTTCCGTCAACACCGTATCGCGCGCACTTCGGGCACCCAATACGGTAAGGGTCGAACTGCGCAAACGCATCAACGTGGCGATGGAAGAGCTGAACTACGTACCCAACCGGCTGGCCGGTGGCCTGTCCGGCACGCGCACCGATATCGTCGGCGTCGTGGTGACCTCGCTGTATTATTCGGAATTTGCCAGCGTCATCGATACCCTGCAGTCATCCCTGCTCGAACACGACCTGCAGGTCATGCTTGCCAATACCCGCTACAATCCCGACCAGGAGCTGAAGCTGGTCCGCTCGATCCTGAGCTGGCGGCCGGCGGCGGTGGCAATTATCGGCATCGACCATCCGCCAAAAGTGGTCGAGCTCCTGAAGTCCTCCGGCATTCCGATCATAGAGATGTGGGATACCAGCGGCCCGGTAATCGACACGGCGATCGGTTTCGACCACCAGGCGGTGGGGGCAGCCCAGGCCCTCCATCTGATCGATCGCGGCTACCGAAAACTCGCCTTCGTCGGCAGCCTGCGTGAAAACGACCGGCGCGCGCGAAAACGTCTTTTCGGCCTCGAAACCGAAGCGGTCAAAGCCGGGATTGCACCGGTCGTCACCTGCACAGAACCGATAGGTGGCAGCCCCGATCTCGGCGAAAAGCTGGCGCTTGACCTGCTCCAGACCCATCCCGGCATCGATGCCATCGTCTGCAACAGCGACGTCGTTGCTTTCGGCGTGATGCGCAGCCTGAGAAAGCTTGGCAAACGCGTGCCCGAGGACATCGGCGTGATCGCCTTCGGCGACAACGAAGCCGCCGCCTGCATCACCCCGCCGCTGACCACCATCCGTCCTGATCGCGAGCGGATCGGTCGCCTGACCGCCGATGCCATCGTCACCCGCATCAACGGCGGCGAACCGCAGACGACCATCGTTGACTGGAAACTCGTTGCCCGCCAGAGCACGCAACGGGACGCAACTGAGGAAGACGGCTAGGCGCCGTCCTGCCGCGATCTGCTTTCCGGCGTGCGGCTGGAATTGGCGCCAAGTCGCACACTTGCAAGCGTCCAGCCTTGCGTCTTCAGCGAACTTTCGATGCGCCAGGTGAGGATCGCGCTGATCAGTTCCTGCTTCACGGCCTGGTGCGCCGGGTCGGACCATAAATTGTTCACCTCCGTCGGATCGTGGTCCATGTCGAACAACTGGCCTTCGTGGCTGTCGACGAAATGCACGAGTTTGTGGCGCCGGCTGCGGATCATCGTCATGAACGTCGTGCCGCTGAATATGCGGTCGCCGGCATGTTCGGAAAAGACGTATCGTCGGGGCTCGCACTCCTCACCGCGCAGATAAGGCATCAGCGACTGTGCCTCCATCCAGTCCGGCACCGGCACGCCAGCCATGTCCAGAACAGTCGGAGCAAAGTCAAAGAGCGAGACGAGATCGTCCACCACCCTGCCCTCGGCCACCCGCCCCGGCGCCCAGACAATTGCCGGCACACGAACACTGTGCTCGTACATCGACCATTTCTGGCTGTGTCCGTGATCGTTTAGGCTGTCGCCGTGGTCCGACGTGAAGATGATGATCGTGTCGTCCAGTACGCCGCGCCGCTCGACGGCCTCAAACAGTTTGCCCATCTGCGCGTCGATCATAGAAACATTGGCGAAATAGTGCTGCCGCTGGCGGCGCGTCTGTTCCCTTGTCGGCTCGGCTAGATGCACGACGGCATCGTGGTCGACCGCCAGATGCTGATCGCGCAGCACTTTCAGCGCCGCCGGCTGGGCCGCGATGTCATCCTTGCTGAGAATAGGTTCCGGCAGCTCGGCATCCGCATAGATGTCGAGAAATTCCTGGGTCGGATCATAGGGCGGGTGCGGCCCGGGGATACCGATCTGCAGAAAGAAAGGTTCATTGCCGGTGTAGGTATCGAGCCACATCTGGGCGAGCGCCGAGACGAAGTTGTCGGAATGCAGGTCCTCGGGCAGGTTCCAGACGAAGGCGCCGAGCGACGAGCGGTAATCCTCCCGCCGACGATAGGTGACACGGCTCGGCTTTTCAAAGCCGCGCGTCCAGATCGCCTTGTCCCACTGGTCGAGGAAAAACGGGAGCCGCGGCGTGGCACGGTCTTTGTTTTCCACTACGTGCCGCTCGTGAAACCCGAACGAATCCTCGAAGGGAGACGTGTGCATCTTGCCGACGTTGACGCAGCGGTATCCCGCCTCGGCCATCAGTTGCACCCAGCTGAACGCCCACGGCTCGTCATTGCGGAACACGCCGTTGGTATGCGGATACACACCTGTAAACAGGCTTGCGCGCGACGGCGCGCAGGAGGGCGAGGTGACGTAGGTCTGGCGGAAGTAGGTGCCTTCCCTGACCATCCGGTCGAGATTGGGCGTCTTCATATAGGGAAAGCCGCCGGCAGCAATTGTGTCGAACCGCTGCTGGTCGGTGATGACAAAGATGATGTTCGGCTTTTTCTTCTCGTTTGACATGATGTTTCTCCCAGTCCGACACCCGCTTACAGCCCGAGCGACCGCAAGCCTTTCACTCTCAACAAGCAGCTGTTCTCATCTGCCGAAAACTCTAGTACCAAATATGATGCTGCGCCCGATGCGGACGCAAGCAATGCCGGCGAGCAGGAGGAGGACCAATGGCGACCGTTCTGATCACCGGGTGCGATCGCGGGCTTGGCGAAGAATTCGCGCTTCAATACGCGGCCAAAGGCGATCGTGTCATCGCCACTTGCCTTGATCCCGACGCTTTCGGCGAACGGCACAAACATCTCCGCACTTTGGAAACCGTCAAGCTGGACGTGACCGACGAAGCATCGGTCCTTCGCCTTGCTGCGGAGCTGGACGGCGTTGCGATCGACGTGCTGGTCAACAATGCCGGCATTCCGGGCCCGCATCCGGACTTGCACGAAACGGACCTCGTGCTCTGGCGAAACATGCTGGAAGTCAATCTGATCGCGCCTTTCGTCGTCACAAGGGCCTTCACCGAGCACGTTGCCCGCAGCGAGCGCAAGGTGATCGCTTTTATAACAAGCCGCATGGGGTCGATCGGGCTCAACAATACAGCTAGCGCCTACGCCTATCGATCCAGCAAGGCAGGCCTCAACATGGTCATGAAGAGCCTTGCCATCGATCTCGCGCCCCGCCAAATCTGCGTGCTTGGCCTTCACCCCGGCAAAGTCGCCCGTCAAGGGGACGGCGGACTGAGCAAATCCGAGAGCATCGTGCGGATGCGCGAGGTCATCGATCATTCCGGCCCGCACCAGACAGGCAGCTTCTACAATTACAATGGCCAGATCCTCCCTTGGTAAAAGTCACGGTTACGGCAGCACGTCATAGGCGACACGGAAACCCGTATTGCTCGAAGCACTGTCGGCCGATAGGCCCATGCGGGCAGCTATTCGATAGCGATAGCAGTAGCTCTTGTGGCACAAGAAAGAGCCACCTTTCAGAACCTTGTCAGCGGACTTTTTCGCCTGGTCGTTGCGAAGCTTCGCAGCCTTGGAGAGCGACCGCACTTTGAAGGCATCCGCGGTCCATTCCCAGACGTTACCGGAAAGGTTGTAGAAACCTGCTTCTGATGGTTCGAAGCTGCGTGCCGGCGCCGTGCCGAAGTAGCCGTCAACCATCGTATTGTGGTTCGGAAACCGGCCCTGCCAGATATTGCAGAAACTCAGATCGTCGCTCGGCTCAATGTCGCCCCAGGGATACCGGCGCCTCCGGTTGCCGCCGCGTGCGGCATGTTCCCATTCGGCTTCGGTAGGCAGTCGGCCACCTACCCATGCGGCAAATGCCATCGCATCATGCCAGGAGACGTGCGTTACTGGATGATCCAGACGGTCCTCGATCGAGCTGCCTGGCCCTTCTGGTTGATTCCAGGTCGCGCCGTCGACGCGTGTCCACCAGGGGGTGTTGACGACACCTCCAGTAGCGAGGGACTGGTTTTTGAGGAGTGGGGAGAACACCGCCGACATGCCGAACCGCTCCGATTCCGTCACATGGCCCGTCGCCTCGATGAAGTCGGAAAACCGGGCGAGCGTGACGGTTTCGACCTCAAGATGGAAATCCTGCAGCAAGACCCTCCGCTCCGGACCTTCACCATCAGCGGCGATGACGGGATCATGGGTACCGACGAAGCTCTCTGCTCCCTTCACCGCAATCGTCTGGCCAGGGCAACCTCGAACCGTGAAACTTTTGGCTCCTGCCGCCGCCTGGCCGTCCCCGGCTCGCGCCGCTACCGAACAACATCCACTCATGTGTCCCTCCTAGAAAGCGGTTCGACCCGCCTTAAACTGCGAAACCTGTATCAGCCCTTGAGGCCGACAGCGCAATACTCATCCAGAGCTGGCTCGGGCAGTTTGCATAGCCGGGAAAAGTGGAATGTCTGCCTGTCCTCGCCCTAAATGCCGGGAACAGGACATATCGATACGAGACGACCGCGCGGGGACCATAGCTTGGCTTTCAAGGCAAAGATGGCGCTCGCTGCGATCCGTGGCGAGCAGACGCTGGTGGAATTGTCCCAGCAGTTTGACGTGCATGCGAACCTAATCAAGCAATGGAAAGACCAGACTGCGCGAAGAGATCACCAGCACCATCGTCACAGCAGGAAAGCAAAAGATCAGCTTTACCACCAGCGTTGGGTGCAAATTGGGGACCACTTCAGCACGCGCTTTGGAGGATGTCATCCATCGTGCAGATACTGCTCTATACGAGGCAAAGACAAGCGAGCGCAACTGTGTGACAATGGACGGCGTTGCTGCCGAAAGCCAACGAACGGCCGCTTGAGATCATTGCACCTCATTATCGGTGTGAAAATAGTGACTTAATTTCGGGTGGACCGCCACCCTTCCAGCGTAGTGAACATTCACGATTGCAGTGCGAGGGCGTGGCGTCACCCAAAAGGCAGGCCTCTCTCCGCGCCCGCTGACCTGCTCATCTTGAATTGCGAGCCTGTTTTGGTTTGCCAGATGGCGATGCCTGTAAAGTTGCTTCGAATAGCGGCGAAAGTGCCGCCCAGAACGAAGCGTCGTTGGTTATTGCCGTTCGGACAGCCTGCGTCATCCTGTGTGTGCCAGTTCCCTGACGCATCACCCCCCCGACTGAGAGACACCATGCAATTGACTCACCAACGTCCGGTGAAAAAATTGTTTCTAGTGGAACGTGACAGACCTTCTCGCCTTGAGGGGGTTCGACCCACGACCCTCTTATTTGAATATAGCTGACGCGCTGAACTTCCACAGCGGGACCGTCGTTTGTCTTAAAAGGGTCGGCGGATATGGGGCCGCAAGCGTACTGTCCGATGATGGGTGCCGAACGGCGAAAACCGGACATCTACGTAAGCGGTGATGTGTTCCGCGTTTGGCCCAAAGCGGACATTGCGCATGATAAATACGCTATATCATTGATAAGATCTCGGAGACACATTCAACCGGCGAGGAACGGTACACCGGCGATGGTGTTTGTTTCTCGAAGCCTGGAACTTCCCACCGTCCAAAAAGACGGTGATCTTCCAGCGTTGTTAAGGTGGTGCGGATCGGCACCATTGCTCAAATGCAGCGCTACGATTTCAAAAGATGGTTCCGCGGCGATCGCCAGGCTTGCCTATCTGCTCGCAGTCCATAATGGACCGTTTCCACGTCGGTCCACGGCATTGACCTCCGCATGTGCCGCGATAAACCTTCTCACAATCTCAAGGTGGCCGTTTTGAGCGGCAACGTGCAGAGTGGTAAACCCATCTTGGTCTGAGGCGGAAGGGCTGTCAGCACAACGCAACTCGGCGTGTAACGCTTCATAGTTCCCCTCGGTAGCGTGATGCCAGAGGGCATTTCTACCATACTCATCGACGTTAGCCCGTGTTTTTCTCCACGGCCAGATCGCCATTTTTACCTCTAAAATACATTCATGTGGAGTGTGCACATTGCGTCGCGACTGTGGCCCATAAAGTATCAGCAATCCTCCACTAAGCAGGCGGCTGCATTAGCTCTACGGTGATACCATCCGGGCCGGAGATGTACGCGACCATTGTTCCGCATCGGGGGCCGGCTGGTATCGGCTGCGGCGAACCGATCACTGCCCACCCCGCCGTCTCAACCCGCGCGATCGCCGTGCGGATATCCTTAACCGTGAAGGCGATATGAGCGGCGCCGATCGCACCCGCGCTACGAGGTGTCTGGCCCAGCGTACGGCCTGTCGAATACTCGAGAAGCTCGATAGGGTAGCCATTTGGAGCCGTCACCAGCGCCATTCGGCAACGGGGGTCGTCAACCCCCGTAGCCTCCCGTAGAAACTCCCCACCCATCTCTCCTCGGCGAGCAAGGTCGAAACCCATCGCCTCAGTCCAGAACTGGATCGCCTCCTCCAACGAGGCGACCGAGAATCCCGTGTGGTCCACAGCTATTACGCCGGCATCTTCGGCCATCTTTAATCCTCACATATCTACCAGTTACGTCTGCCCGATCTAGCGACGGCTCGATAGCCTTGCGAACTTTCTTTCGTCTCTCGACACCGTTCGGAGCATCACTTCACGTCAGATAATTCAGCCAACTGAAGATAATAAGTCGCATGTTCCGCCTACCATCGAATTGAGAATTAACCCAGCCAGCAAAAGCAGGGACGGAGTATCCACCGGAGGGCTTTGGCGGGAATTCGTTATGCCAGGCCCAAAAACTACTCCTTTTGTCCTTCAGCAGGTCCAAATTTCTTTCTTCGGTGAAAGGCGGAAGATATCGTTCTTTTTGACGAGCGAAACTCTGATGTTCCCGCTCAGCCTTGTGCAGGCACCATCGTATCAGTGGTGGCTTTCTCTTTCCTCTGCTGCGTATCCAAACACCAAAACACACGACTATCTGTGCGACGACCTTGCAAATTAATGAATATCGAACGGTCCCGTTGGATAGCCGCGAGTTTCGTAGACACCCTCCGGTTACGTTTTCTGCTGCTTTTCGAACTCGACGGGCGACAGCATCCCGTTTCTGACATGTTTGCGCTTCGGGTTGTAGAACATCTCGATATAGTCGAACACGTCCTGCCTGGCTTCGTCTCTTGAGCGATAGACCTTCCGGCGTATCCGCTCCCGCTTCAACAGATTGAAGAAGCTCTCAGCGACGGCATTGTCATGGCAGTTGCCCCGTCGGCTCATCGAATGAACCAGATTGTGGTGCTTCAGGAACGCTGCCCAGTCCATACTGGTGAATTGCGATCCCTGATCCGAATGCACTAGAACCTTTTCCTTTGGCTTTCGCCTCCAGACAGCCATCAGCAACGCCTGCAGCACGACATCCGTTGTCTGACGGCTCTGCATCGACCAGCCGATAACACGGCGGGAATAGAGATCGATCACCACCGCGAGATAGGCGAAGCCTTCGTTGGTCCGGATGTAGGTGATGTCCGTGACCCACGCCTTGTCCGGAGCAGCAACGTCGAATTGACGGTCCAGAGTGTTGTCGATGACAATGGAAGGCCATTGTCGCCGAACGTTTCGGTGATGGCGTGACCCGACCCGTGGCCCGCCGGACGGCAGGCCTAGAGACCTTAGTTTGGTGAGGACGACTTAAGACCTGGAGGCCCCGACAGCTGTAAGGCTTTAGCAGTTAACTAACGCTGCCGCGCCTTGCGATTTGCGTATCGGCGATCGCGCTCGGCTTTCCGTTCAGCTTCATCTTTAACAACGCGCGCAACGAGTTCGTCCTCAGTCGCTTTACGTGTCTCTATTTGTGCTTCCGCGGTAGCTTTTGCGTCGGAAGCCACTGCCTCTAGCCGGAGCCGCTCTTCGAATCTGATGCGATCTCGTTCAACGCGGCGAGCTTCACGAGCTTCAACAATCGAGACACGCTCAGCCTGTCTGGCAACTCGCGAAAGTTCGATGGAGCTCTGCGCTTCACGGTAGGCATTGAGGAGGGATGCCTTCGCGTCAGCCGCTGCTGAGCGACGGTCGGCAAGCTCGTTGTTTCTTGAGTGTTTCAAATCGTTTCCTTATTGGGTATTAAGCGTCTGTCAGCTTACTGCCATGCATTCGTAAACAGGAATGGACTCTAGTGGCCAAAGCTCGATCTAATACAGGCTATGTATAGTAACGGTTTGCCATCGCTTCCTGCATTACCTGCTGAGAAGAGCGTTGAGCGAATCGACGCGGCACCGGCAAACGCCGAAGGCGATCACGTGCTTCTGGCACATTTGCTAGATCTTTTTTCAGTGGTGATGGAGTCTGACAGATGAGGCAAGCCGCAACGCCTGGCTTTAAGCTAATAACGTAGTTACAACAAAATCCGAACAGTCCGTGAACGACGAAAAAGGATTACGTGGACTGCAAGTTGCAAGCCGACATCTTACCGGATTTAGCATCGCGCTCGAGCTCAAAAGAGACCTTTTGACCTTCCACGAGTTCGCGCATACCTGCACGTTCTACAGCCGAGATGTGAACGAAGGCGTCAGCGCCGCCGTTGTCTGGCTCGATAAAGCCGAAACCTTTGGTGGAATTAAACCATTTTACTGTGCCAGTGGTCATAGCGAAGCCTTTCAAAGCAAAGAGTGAGCCGCGCAGCAGGTGCTGTGCAGATGAAGACCGAATATTTTTGAAAGAGAAGTTCGCTCAAAGCGCGGTGCCAGTCGCGCGGTAGACAAAGCTCGGCAAGCAAAAGATCGATCAGTCATTCCTAAGGGCTAGAAGCTTTTGCGTCAACATTTAGTTTCCGGCAGCGGACCGGTACAGTGCGGAAGGCGGACAAGGATTCCCCTGCTGGACACGTTCGGCGCTTCCATGTGAGCAGCGGCTTCGTTCTGACCCTTATAAGGTGGCGGACGCCATCCTTGCATGCGCGACCGAAGGATACCCTCCGCTGCGGATAACGCGCGACTCTACCGCCTACATCGGTTTGTGATCCGTCCTACAAACTTGACTTGCCTAACTAGAGGTCCTGAAGGATGTCACAACGGCTAGCGACAGCCTGACCGGATGCGAGGCTAGACAGGCGCAGTATGCCTACTGGCACAGATCAGTGCGTGGCAGTTCTCCTTCACAAGATGCCTCTCTCCAGTGCTGCAAACGGACTGGCGGCAGCAACAGTTGGATAGGGTTTTCCAATGGCGGTTATCTCTGCAGCTGCCGCTTACACAGCCAACGGTAGGCTCTACGTCACTGTATCCATGGAGAACGTCGCGGCTCAGCTCAGTGTGGGTCACGACGATCTAACCTTTTAAGAAGTACTGTCCGCGCATTCGGCTCTCGCGCATGACTATTATCAAGCAGTTATCTGAGGTCATTTGGTCATTTTTAGCTTATGAGCTCGGCATATTCTTGATCCTCTGCCACCGTTTTGGCGAAGCAATCGTTGCTAATACCAACGGCTGCACAATCCTCCCAAGCCGCTGAGACGACAGCGTACTTTAGAATTTCGTATTTTAGAGTGTCTTAATGTTTCTTAAACCTCGGCGTATCAATGTCTAAACGCTTCGAGTCGTGAGAGGTAAGAGGCAGTTGTTGGGCTCGCTTCAATCAGCACGGGCGAGCCTACCTTCTTAATCAATATCTACGTCCTTAAAGAACTTGTCCCTGCCAGGCTCATTGGCTCTTCCCGGCGTTTTCAGGCGAGGATCACTGTGGCCGCAACATGGGCCGCCGAGGCCCGCTGGTCTTGAATGACTCGTCCCCCTGCGGAGACCGATATGGTCGTCGAGATAGCGAAAGGAAAGTGCCACGGCTCGAGGAGGCATGTAAGGCCTCAATCTCATTGCCACCGAAGCATTTGTTTTGATTTGGTGGCAGGGGGGTAGCATGACGCGCAGTCAAATAGGTGAGGCGCCATTGGGTGATGATCAAGGAGCATGTCCGCGAGGGGTATAGCACGTTCTTGGTGCCGGGTCGGGTTTGCGTTGAACGACAGAATTGCCTGTGAGGCTAAGACTACTATCCACAATGCATGGTTAAGGATCTGAGCTGGCAGCCTTCCAGCCTCCGAGAAAGCAATTGCGATGATACTAAAACTGCAGAACACCATTTTGGAAATGATCGCCCGCGGCGAAGCTTTGCAGGCAACGATCGAGCGGCTGTGTGTCGAAACTGAAGCCTTGCTCATCGGGACGGTGTGTTCAGTGTTGTTAGTTCGTGATGAACGTCTTCAAGCTCTCGCTGGCCCATCACTCCCGCAATCTTTTCAAGAAGCCTTGGATGGTTTGCCGATCGGGGGTTTTATTGGGTCCTGCGACACTACAGCTTTTCAAGGGGAAGCGGTGACCGTCACAGAGATCGAACATGATCCTCTTTGGGCAGGCTTTAACGCCATAGCACTCCCGCTCGGCTTCAAAGCACGCTGGTCGACGCCGATTTGCAGTGGCGGCCGCGTCGTCGCGACGTTTACTTTTTACTTTCAGGACTGCCGAGGCCCAAACGAGCTAGAACAGCGCATAGTCAACGCGTGCACTCATCTTTGTGCTATCGCCATAGAGCGAGATGATAGGGTTCGGGAGCGCCAGCGCCTGACTTATACTGACGTACTGACCGGGCTTCCTAACCGGGCAGCGTTCAATCAGGTTCTTTCAGCGCTAGCCGGGCGCGCAGGGGGCGGTTGGGCCGTAATCCTAGCGGACCTGGATAATCTCAAAGTCATCAACGACACATTCGGACACGGCGCCGGTGACGAACTCATACAGATCGTTGCAAAAAGGATAGACGCTGTAGCCGGCACGGGTCGTGCGTTCAGGATCGGTGGCGACGAATTCGCAGTCGTTGTTGAGAGCGACACTACGTCTCCGCTTTCGACTTTAGCAGGGAGGCTCCTTGAGGCCATCAAGGGGCAAGCGCATTGCGGCGACCACGTTGTCCTCCCCAGCGCCACGCTAGGCGGGTGTGTCGCGAGCCGAGATGAGCCTGCCGATCAAGTGCGCCAAGGCGCTGATGTCGCGTTGTACCATGCTAAAGAGCGCAGTCGCGGCCAATTCGTCGAACACCGACCTGGGCTTGGAACGGCACTAACGCGGCGCTTTCGGGCGATCCGAGACGTTAGTCTCGCACTCGTTGAAAAGCGAATACATCCTTACTACCAACCAATCGTACGGCTCGATTCGGGTGAAGTGGTAGGGTTTGAAGCGTTGTGTCGGATGTCGAAAGCCTCAGGTGACATCATCGCGGCTGCCAATTTCCACGAAGCAACCAAAGATGCCCATGTCGCTGCCGAACTAACCCAGTGCATGCTCCAACGTGTCGCGCGTGATATGCGCAGCTGGCTCAACAGGGGCCTTCCTCTCCAGCACGTTGGCATCAATCTTTCTGCTGCTGATTTTCATGCGGGTCGGCTACAGGAGAGGATCTGTACAGTCTTCGCGGACGTCGGCGTCCCGCTTGATCATGTCATCCTTGAGGTGACCGAGTCCGTCTATCTCGGCCACCGCGATCATGTGGTTGCCGACGAAATCAAACTGCTTCGCAGCTGCGGAATGCGCGTCGCGCTCGACGACTTTGGCACAGGGTTCGCATCACTCACTCATCTCCTGACGGTCCCGGTCGACATCATCAAGATCGACAAATCTTTCGTCGACAGGTTGACGCCTGATGACGGGGCTGTCGTTATAGTCGAAGGGCTGGTCAGCATAGCAAACAAGTTGGGTCTGAGGGTTGTCGCTGAAGGGATCGAAACGGATCTCCAGCTCGAGCAACTCGTGTCGTTCGGCTGCAAACTTGGACAAGGATACTTATTCTCCAGGGCCGTTGATGCAGATGCTGCTGCAAGCCTAATGGCCCTCTACGGTCAGCATGTAGGAAATGATCACGAACCGCTTAGAGCCTGATTGGCCGTTTGCCGTCAGTTTGCAGAGTGAGTAGTGTCCATATTTCTTCGAAATAGCCGGTTCCAGTATGCCTGACCGAGACGGACCGAAGCACAAAGTGCAACTGTGTTGCAGACAAAAAGATCATCGGCAACATCAACGAGCGCGACGCCGGCACGCCATTCTTGTTGACTGGCCACAAGCAGACTTACCGACCAGGATGTCGCAACGTTGCGCCATCTAGTAAATGAGGGAATGAGGAGAAGACCCTTTCGTGCCCTAACGTCTGATCTTGCCTATCTGCAAGCATGGTAGCTGGCGGCGATTGGTAGATTTCTGCCTCGGCCGGCCCGAAGCTTTGCTCCTAAAATTTGTCGCACATCATTTGTGGGACCCGGAGAAGCGCGAAACCGATCCGGATCACGGGATGCCAGCAGAGGTCGAGCAGAATCTCCGTAGCCAAGGTTTCTAAAGTCGGCAGGCCCGCATCCCCCGATACCGAGCGCCGGCCCCTCGCAACGTGGGCGACGCCCACGAAGTGGCGCGGACTAACCCACGTCTTCGCCTCCCCTGCCCTTTAGCTCGCGATACGGCCCACCCCGAGACAACGTCGCCGAAAGAGCAACAAGGATGTCACCGGCGATGTCGTCGGCAAGATTTTGGCAACCCGCATCGCCGGCTGGCGACTAGTCGAAGAGGGCAGGCCACCGAAATTTCGTCGCGCATTGAGACGATCCGCTTGAAAGCCACCAGGATGTCGCTGAGCCCCTTCGCGACAGTGCTTGAGACCCTCGCTCAGAATGGCCATTGCGGCGTTCCTATGAATCCATCATAAGAGCTTAAATGCCGGGCGGGGCTAAGTGTCCTTACCGTACCGTTGAGACAGCGAAACCAAGCCGATGACACTCAGCATGATGGGCAGATGACCGAAAAGATCGTGATCACCAGTGACCGCACTGCTCAGGTGACGGATCTTGAAACCGGCAGCGAATTTATCCTCAACAAGGGGGTGACGCTAAGCACAGCCGCGACGGCGATAGTGGCGACCGGCGTGGCGACGCAGCGCGACTTCTACATCAACGGCACGGTGCTTTCCGCTTCCAGCTATGCCTTCCAGTTCGGCACAACCGCGGTGACCGACAGCCAAAGCCAGTTCGTGGTCGGCGCGTCCGGTGTGGTCAACGGCCAGGACTACGGCCTGAAGATCGACAGCGGCGGACTGGAGCTCATCAATGACGGCACGGTGGCGGCACGCCTGACCGCGATCGCAGTTGCTGCAACGGCGACGACAATCGTCAATACCGGCCTGATCGAATCCTCTGCAGGTATCGGCGTCGCCGTGTCCGGCAGCAACGCGGAAATCATCAATCACGGCACCACGCATGCGGCGCTGGATGTGGTGCAACTGCGCGGCGCCTCGGCCATTCTCACCAACAATGGCGAGTTACGCTCCGACAAGGGCTCGGCGATCGTGTCCAGCGGCAAATCGGCGGTTTTGACCAATCACGGCACCGCGACCGGCACCGGGACCACCATCGCATCGTCCGGATCCAATGCTGTCATCACCAATGACGGCACGGTCATCTCGATGAAGGGCGGCGCGATCACGGCGACCGGCGCTGCGGCGATCATCACCAATAGCGGCGAGATCACCGCTTTGAAGAACGCCATGACGCTCACCGGAGATCACGGCAAGATCACCAATAACGGCCTGATCAAGGCCTCCGGCTATGCGATTGCCGTCTCGGCCGACGATACGATCATCACCAACAACAAGACCATGACGGCGGCGGGCGGCATCCAGGTCGGTGGCGCCGGTGAAACCGTGACCAATGACGGTACGATCACAGGCACGCAGGCATCTCTGGCGACGATCGATTTTTCGGGCGCGAGCAAAGCGGCGCTGCAAAACAACGGCCTGATCAAATCGGCGGGCACCGCATTCCTGGGCGGCAACAGCGCCGATTCGCTCTTCAACAAGGGCACCATCACCGGCGACATCAAGCTGGGCAATGGCAACGACTATTTCGACGGCACCGGCGGCAAGGTCAACGGCACGATCTATGGCGGCAACGGCAACGACGTGTATGTGATCAGCGACGCGAAGATCAAGCTTTCCGAAAATACCGGCGGCGGCACCGACCTCGTCAAATCGGCAGTGTCGTTCACGCTGGGCAACAATTTCGAGAACCTGACGCTGAACGGCGCTTCGGCGATCAGTGCCACCGGCAATGCGCTGGCCAACCAGCTTCACGGCAATAGCGGCAAGAACGTCATCGACGGCAAGGCAGGCAATGATATCATCTGGGGCCATGGCGGCGCCGATATCCTGACCGGCGGCGCGGGTGCCGACCAGTTCGTCTTTGCCACCAAGGACGGCAAGGACACGATGGCCGATTTTGTCGCGACCGGTCCGAAGCACGACATCCTCGACCTCACCGGTCTTGGCAGCATCATCGACTACAAGGACCTGGTCCAGCACCATATGAAACAGGTCGGGCACGATGTTTACATCGATGGCCTGAACGGCGACAGCATCCTGTTGCAGAACGTAAAGCTCGCGGCCCTCGATGTGGGCGATTTCCTGTTCTAAGTTGTGACGGTCCGCGGCAGCGGCGCAGCCAAATTCTGTGAGTAGCCACCGGTATGCACCGATGGCTCAATAAGGGCCTCTCATTCCAGCATCTCGGAATTAACTTGTCGGGCGCGACTTCCATGCCGGCGCCAGTTTGATCCATATTTGTCGATGCAAATGTTCCACTGCGGCAGGTCGCTTTGTAAGTTACAGAGATCGAACCATTGTAGGCCTAGTTTGGGCCGTGGCTTGGAGCGGCTGATTTGATGTCGTCGGTCCGGCATATCCTGTAGTTACTTGGTGACGTGCCCAGCCTCGCCATGAAGACTTGGCGCATGTTCGCTTGGCTCCCGAGACCGCTCAGCTGCGCGACTTCCTTGATCTTCCGGTCGGTGGTGGTCAGAAGGTTGCATGCACGATTGAGGCGTATGCTGAGAATGTAGTTTCCGATCGTCTGCCCCGTCTTTTCCTTGAAGGTGCGTGAGAGTGTTCTTTCCGTCATTGACACCATCTTCGCCAGAGTGCCGACGCTGAGGTTTTCATTCGGGTTTTCTTGAACCCAATCCTGAACTCTATCAATTGGCGTCTTACGGCGCGTTGCCGGCGTCGGAGCGATGAGTTTTTCCATCCGCTCGATCACGCCCAGCCGGCGGGCCAGTTCATGTGCGAATGCCGGCCCAAAATCCTCCTCGACAAGTGTAAGAACGATGTTGCGTGCTTGGATTGACGAGGCCCAAGTCGACAGCGAGCCGGAGTGACAGCTATCCGCAAAGGGCTCGATGGCTATGCTGTTTCCGAGCATCATGACCTTTGGAACGTCTGCGGCTTCGCAAGCGACTTTCCCTCCCGCAGCAAGGCCACAGGCCGCCGCCAGCACTACACCATTGCCCCATGCCAGGACCCGCTGAAGATGGGGGCGGGCCTTAAACAATCCAGCATATCCAGCATCAGTTGTTGGACGGGAGTTGCGGTCTGCGGGTGGCATTAGGATAGCGCCGACCTCTTGGGGGAGATCCTCAATACCGTGTGCCGGGGTGCAGCTCAACCAAGTGGCGAAGGTGAAAATATCGTTCGCCGAGAGTGAAAAGCTTACCAGCTTATAGATTTCACCCTCCGCCAACAGGTTTGCCATATCGAAACACCTCGCGAGGTCCGCTATCTCCTGAAGTAAGATTCTGTCTCGTAATAGTACACCCACATACCGAGTCATTTAAAACCCCAACATCCTCACTGGGCATAGAACACGTTTTGCCTAAATACTGTTCACCTCGTGTCTAAAAATGTAACCATCATGAACTTTGGCTCCATTTAAAACAAAATGCGATATTGATTCAAAATTCTATCGACTTATTAAACGAACTTGCTCGGGATAACTTGTGCGTTTGACATATTTAGTAATTGACAATCAGTCAATAACTTTCGTCGTGACGCACGAATCAAGACAAACTGCGCCGCGATCCGGCCATCTGCGCAATTATCTTGCTGCGCCACTTCCAAGTCGCGTTAATAGTTTCCTAACCATGCCAAGTATGGCCGCGGGTTGGGTCATGTTGTGCATCTCAGTGCAGGCGCCCGCGACTGAAGAGATAGCGAAGGAGTGCACGGTCATGGTCAGGCTACTTACATACGGATTTTGGTTAAGCTTAGCCGTCCTGATGTTGCTGCTTGTTGCACAACCTGTAGGTCACGGAACCCGGCTCGGCGTTTCGCTGATCGTCATCGGAATACTAGCGGTGATCATGGTTTTCAGACTCGACGGGGTATGGCGCCACGTCTTCTTGGCATTGTCGAGTATCGTCATTCTACAATATGCCTACTGGCGCACGACGAGTACAATTCCGCCCATTGATGACCTCTATTCGTTTATCCCAGGTGCGATCGTCTACGCCGTAGAAATGTACTGCATCGTGATGCTCGCAATCGGCCTGTTCGTTATTGCCGATCCCATTGAGCAGCCGGAAGCTGCGGAATTCGATCCGGAATCCTGTCCAACCATTGACGTCTTCGTACCCAGCTACAACGAGGACAGTGAAATCCTAGCCCTCACCTTGTCTGCTGCAAAGGCGATGGACTATCCGGCCGACAAGTTCACGGTTTATCTGCTCGACGACGGCGGTACCGACCAGAAGCGATTCAGCGACGACGTGGTCGTTTCATCCCGGGCCAAGGCGCGGGCTGAGGAACTGATGAGCCTCTGCAGCGATCTTGGGGTCGTCTACCTGACCCGCACGGAGAACTCCCATGCCAAGGCGGGCAATCTGAATGCGGCCCTCTGGCGCACCAAGGGCGAACTGATCGTCGTGTTTGACGCCGACCACGCACCCGAACGCAGTTTCCTGCGCCACACGGTTGGTCATTTTTCCACCGATCCCAAGTTGTTTCTCGTGCAGACCCCGCATTTCTTCTCCAATCCGGATCCGATCGAGCGCAATCTGGCAACTTTCGGACGCATGCCGTCCGAAAACGAGATGTTCTACTGCAAGATCCAGAAGGGCCTGGACCGCTGGAATGCCTCGTATTTCTGCGGCTCTGCTGCCGTGCTTCGTCGCGAGGCACTGGAAGAGGTTAACGGCTTCTCGGGCATTACCATTACCGAGGATTGCGAAACTGCTCTCGAACTCCATTCGCGCGGCTGGAACAGCATCTACGTCGACAAGCCTTTGATCACGGGCCTTCAGCCCGAGACATTCGCCGGTTTTATCGGTCAGCGCTCGCGCTGGTGCCAGGGGATGATCCAGATCCTGATCTTGAAGAACCCGATGTTCAAGCGTGGTCTCAGCCTGCCGCAGCGGCTCAGCTACTTGTCAAGCTCGATGTACTGGTTCTTCCCGTTCATCCGCGCGACGTTCCTGATCGCTCCAATGCTCTTCATTCTGTTCAATATGAAGATTTTCGTCGCATCGCTGGACGATTTCATCGGCTATACGGTGATGTACATCATCGTCTGCGAACTGGTGCGCGGCTATCTCTACGGAAATGTGCGCTGGCCCTGGGTCTCCGACCTCTACGAATATGTGCAGAGCGTCTTTCTGATCCGGGCTATTGTCGCCGTTATTCTGAGCCCGCGTAGCCCGACATTCAACGTCACCGCTAAGGGCGCATCACAGAAGCATGATCGCATTTCGGAACTCGCGCTTCCCTTCGTCGGCATCTTCGTCTTGCTTCTGGTTACGCTCTTCGTGGCAGCCTATCGCTACAATACCGAACCTGAAATCGCGAACCTTCTCCTCGTTGCCGGCATCTGGAACGTGCTCAACCTTGCCATCGCAGGCGCTGCTCTGGGTGTCGTGACCGAACGCGGCAATAATGACGTCGGTGTCGAACTGCCGGTTCGGGCCAATGTCGAGCTGGAGTTTGGCGAAACCATTCTCAAGGGCGCGATCGTCACCGCATCGGCCCGTCAGGCCAGGCTGATACCGGCCGAAAGGACGACCCGCCAACTCCGCAAGGGCGAGTATGGCCGGCTGCATCTTCTCAATCCTTCCTCGAACATCTTGATCACGAGCATGCCCATTCATATCGCGGCCTCGTCAACGTCCGACGATCATGCGCTTGAGTTGCGGTTCGAGCCCGAAGCCCATCACTTTCCGATCATCGCGGAACTGATGCTGAAGGACATGAAGGTCGTTCGTGCAGAGCGGGAAGTACGGCGCAAGAGGAAGGGGCTGATCTCGGGGAGCATACGTCTCGTCCGCTGGGCGATCACCTGCCCGATTTCCGCCCTGTCCGTCGCCCTCAGCCCTGCGCCGAAAGAGCGGTCGGAAGAGCGAAAGCAGATCGCCAAGCAGCCGCTCGCCATTGCCGCCGCACCTGCACATCACAAGGAGTTCGCAGAATGACCCTCCACAAAGCAGGTTTCCTAACCACATCCGCTTTGCTGTTCCTCGGCTTGGCAGCCACGACCTCGGCCGCCGCCAGCGACACGGGCTTCATCCTTGCACCAAAAGCAAAGCCCGAGGCTCCCGCCAAACGGACGCCCGAAGACACCCGGCAGATGCGTCGGCTGATGGCGGATCGGAACGACCTGTTCATGGGAGGCGAAACCGTCAATCGCGAGTTTGCCTTTCTGGTCCTCCCGTCGGAAATGACCGGCAGCGCGAAGATCGTTCTTGATATCCAATCGGCGATTTCGGTCGCGCCCGAGCGTTCGACGTTGCGGCTGTTCATCAACGATCAGGATCTTGGCACCATGCCACTCGTCTCCGGCGCGCCGCGGCAGGTGGAAATTGAAATTCCCAAGGGGCGGCTGCAACCTGGGTATAATTCGCTGGTGATGCTTGCGGACCAGTTCCATCGGGTCGACTGCTCACTGGATGCAACCTATGAGCTCTGGACGCAAATCAATCCCACCAATAGCGGTGTGTCATTCTCGCGGCGCACGGGTGACGGCAGCAGCGACCTCTCGTCGCTGCTGACCTTTGGCAATGTCAACGGTCGAACAGCCATTCGCATGATCTTGCCGAGGACCGGCACGACCAATGATATCGATCGCACCATGGCCATGGTGCAGGCTCTGGCAATTGCGGGTCAGCTCGACCGACCGGCAATTTCCATGGTTGAGCAACCCGAATCGACCCCTGGCATCGAGATGCTGGTCGGCACCTTCGGCCTGGTCCGTCAGGCTCTCGGAAGCAATGCCGGCGAGCTTAGCGAAGGCGTTCACGTAAAAACCGATCCGGACACCGGCAAATCCCAGTTGATTGCGACAGCAAGAACGGAAGAAGATCTCGACCAGATCATCGCCCGTTTCGAAGTGGATGGTCGCGACCATTATCAGGATGGCACGAGCCAGGGACGGCGGGCCATCGAGAACCGGCGCGGCCGTCTTCTCGAGCCGGCCAGCCGCACGGCGCTATCAGCGCTGGGATTTATCTCACGGCCCTTTCTCGGCCGACACTATGATCAGTCCGTGTCCTTCAACCTGCCGGCCGATTTTTATCCCGGCGACTATGGCGCTGCGACGCTCAATCTCAGTGCCGACTACGCTGCCGGGCTTTCCCCGAATGCCAAGCTGATCGTACGCGCAAATGACGAGACGGTCGCGAGCGTCCATCTTGGGGACGGACGGACGGGTCGCATCACCAATCAACATCTCCCGATTCCGCTGAACAAATTGCGCCCCGGCAGAAATACAATCCGTCTCGAAGCGGACTTGACCGCTTCTGCCGATGCAGCCTGTGACGCCCAGACGTTGACCTCCTCGACGCCGCGCCTTCACGTCAAGGCGGATAGTTCGCTCGACATGCCAGTGTTTGCACAGGTCGGACATTCTCCGGATCTGGCAGTCGCCATGGCAGGCGACTTCAAGGCTGGTGCAAGTGATAAAGAGCCTCTACCGCTTTTCGTCGAGAATCTGCGTCCGGCTTCGCTCGGAGCGGCGGCAACGCTTCTCGCCCGCACGGCTTATCTTTCAAGCCATGTCACGCCGGTTGCCACGACCAACCAATGGCCTTCGCAGCGTGACAGTGCGTTGCTGGCGCTCGGCACGTTTGCCGGCATCGGCCGTCACTCTCAATCCGATATGATGGTTGATCTCAGTCCATCGCTGGACATGGCATCCTCGGCCGCATCCAAGCTGCCGGCAGCGCAGTCGACAGCAAGCCTGGCCTTCGGCACCGACCAGCCAGATTCAACCAAGTCTGCAGATCCGCAGACCAAGGTCGCAGCTTACATAAAGTGGGCGGAGGGTCTGGGCATTGCTGCCTTTGAGCGCCTTCGCACGCAGGCCGAAATTCTGAACCTCGTTCCCAACCCGCAGGTCCTTGCTGCTGACCAGAGCTACCAAATCCCGGGCAATACCGATCTGCTTGTCACCCAGCGGATGGCGGGTGACCGCTCGCCCTGGACGGTCATTGTTGGACGTGACGAATTGGTGCTGCAGGAAAGCGTCAACGCCATCAGCCAGCCGCATGTCTGGAGCGGCATCGGCGGCACGGTTCAGGCCTTCGAGCGGACTGGCAAACAGATCGAGCGCAAGGAAGCTCTCCATCAAGAGCTTTATGAGACCAAGCCGCTGTCGCTCAAGAACGGTCGCCTTATCGTCGCGGGCTGGTTTGCCAACAATTCATTGCAGTTCACGATTTCCCAGATCGCCGCCGCAGTGTTGCTTGGCATGTCAACCTTCGTCGTCCTTCGCAAAGGACGCCGGAAGCCATGACATTTCCAAAGACGAAAGGTGCCCTCCTTGCGGTGCTTGCCCTCTTGTCCGGGGAAGCGGAGACAGCAAAAGCACAGGTAGGCGCCGATATCGAGAGCCCTGCAGCGGATCTCGCTGCGGGTGCATGGTTGCTCTATCAGCACAAGTTCATGACGCCGGACGGCCGCATCATCGACAACAAGGCCGGTGACATCAGCCATAGCGAAGGCCAGGGCTATGGCATGCTGATGGCGGTGCTCGCGAATGACAAACGTGCCTTCGACCTCATGTGGAAATGGACCCGCGCCAATCTCATGATACGTGAGGACGGACTCATGGCATGGCGATGGGATGCCAGGGAGAACCCGCATGTCAAAGACACGAACAACGCGTCCGACGGAGACCTCTTAGTCGCCTGGGCTCTACTGAGGGCTTCGCAGAAATGGAAGCAGTCAGATTACAGCAAGGTCGCGCTGCAAATGGCTCAGACCATTTCCAAGCTGGCGACGGCCGAGACAGCGTTCGGCAAGGTGCTGATGCCGGCAATTTACGGCTTCAAAGCTGGCGAGCAACCAGACGGTCCGGTCGTCAATCTGTCCTACTGGGTCTTTCCGGCCTTGGAGGAGCTTGCTCAGGCTTCAAGAGCCTTTCCAGGTCGGGCGCTCGTCAAGACCGGCTTGTCGCTGGTGCGTGACGCACGTTTCGGGCCAGCACAACTGCCCGCTGACTGGATCGGGCTTTCGGCAAGCAGTCCGAAGCCGGCTCAGGGATTTACGCCGCAGTTCGGCTATGAATCCATCCGCATTCCGCTCTATCTCGCTTGGTATTCGACGGATCATCCGGACCTGCTGGAAACGTTTTCCAGACAGTGGAAGCGTTCAGCTGGCACGAAGGGGCTGGCCGTCATCGAACTGACAACAGCGACCGCAACCGCCGCCATGCCCGATCCCGGCTACCGGGCGGTCGCCAATCTTGTCGAATGCAGTCTTGGCCGGCCTGTGAATATCGAGGAGGTCTCGAACTTCAGTCCGACCGATTATTATCCTTCCACCCTCCACGTTCTCAGCCTCATGGCTATCGCTGAAAGGTACCCGACATGTTTGACCGGCTCTCTCTGAAGTCCGTTCTCCTCGCTGGCTGCTGCCTTGTCGTGCCCATCAGCTACGCGACTGGCGACAACGCCGTCACCAGCCCGCTCGGCACCATTCTTCCAGCCACCGCTCCTGCTCAAACCGTCGCTGTCATGCCGCCGAACATGGCAAGCGTGGGGACAGCAGCGGGGCTCCAGCAGGGCGCCGCGCCAGTCACGCCGGCATCGTTAGGCCAGGCTCAGATCCCGACAGCAGCCGTCGTTCCGGCTGTAGCGTCGCCGCAGGGGCCGGTCACGGCTGTGGTTCCTGCCAGCTTTGCCGTCGCGGCGGCGACGGTCGCGCAACCTGTTGCCGCCAAAGCTGGCGAGAACCCTTTCGCGGCCTCGACAGCCCCACTGCAGGCACCCGCCGCCATAACGCATCCGACGTCCTTCGGCTCAACCTCGTCTGGCGCGTCACAATCGGCGCCAGCGGCTTCGGCTCTGGAGGACACGCTGACCATCGACGAGACGGCACTCCGTTATTACGCGACGCAACGCGACCTGAAGAGGCTTGGCGCCGAGATCCGGCGTTTGAAGGCGCTTTATCCGAACTGGGATGCGCCCGAAAACCTTTTCGACCCGCCGACAAACGTTTCCGAACAGCCACTATGGGAGATGTTCGGTCGCGGTGACTATGCCGGCGTCCACAACGAAGTGGCGCGGCTCCAGGGCGACAATCCGAACTGGAAGCCGTCTGCAGACCTGCAGATGAAACTGGGACTGGCCGAAATCCGCACGCTGATGCAGCGCTCATTTGCACAGCGCAACTGGTCTCAGGTGGTAGAACTCGCTGAATCGACGCCGGCCCTGATGGTTTGCCAGGATATGAATTCGATCTGGCTGACCGCGGAATCGCTGGCGCGCACGCAGGATCTTGCACGGGCTTTCGAACTCTACAAATATGTGCTGACGACCTGCACCAACGGCGACGAAAGGCTGGCGACGGTCCAGAAGGCAAGCCTTATCCTGCCAGAAGCAGGGTTCGCAAACCTTGTGGCCATGGGTCGTTCGCTTCCCGATGGAAGCCTCGAATTCGAAAACGTCTCGCTCGATCCCCTGCGTAGCCGCATGGGTAGCCTAGCGCAGGGCAATCCGGCTGCTGGTGTGGTCACAACGGATCAGCTGCAACGTCTTGCCATTCTCGCCCAGAAAACAAACTCGGCATCGGATGCCGCATTGTTCGGCTGGTATTACTACAGCCAGAAAAGCTGGGAAGCGGCTTACCAGTGGTTTTCTTTCGCGCATCAGGTCGCCGCTGACCCAAAGAGCTTGGAAGGCATGATTCTTTGCACGCGCAATCTCGACCATGAGGTCGAGGCGACGGTGCTGGCTAAGAAAAATGTCGAGCTAACCCCAGAGATCACCAAGATCTATATCGAGCTGGTCGCCGACCAGATGACGGACGAAAAGCCGGCGGTGATGAGGAGCGAGGACCTGAAGCAGTTCGAGCAGCTTGTTCTTGAACATGAGTCCGCGTTGGGCACTCAAGCGCTAGGATGGTACCTATTGTCACAGAAGAATACTGCCGATGCGAGCCGCTTGTTTGACAAATCAGTTTCCTTCGAGCCAACCGAAGGGGGGGTCGTCGGCCAGGCAGTACTAGCCGCGCGCGCAAAGCGCTGGTCAACAGTGTCGGCCATCAAGAAGAAATATGGCGATCGTTATAGTGGACTAGCGGACGTCAACGTATATCAGGCAAAGTACGTGCCGAAAAAGGTACGACCTGTCAGAAAAAAAACACAGCCCGATATGCTTACCAAGCTCTTCGGAAACTATGAGAAAGACGGAAGGGGCAGCAATCGACATGTTGAAAACTGACGCCTGGATCTCGGGCTCGGTACCTAAACGCCCAACGTTGCATTCAATTTGAACTTATTGGATTAATCAGAACATTTTGAGCAAATCTTGTTCCGAGAGCACACGTAGGTAATATTTTCTAGCCAGCCGCTTTTATTTACTCGAGTATCGTATATGGGTGGGTTCGATTCCGAATACTTAGAGTGTCGCCATGGCTCCTCACATCGATAAAAGGCAGGAAATAGACCGGAACCTACTTTCTCTATTGCAAACCATCGATCAGGAAAATGGAGCTCTACTCCTGACTGACGAAGAGCTTCTGGAGCTCGAAACTACGGATCATTTCAACAACGCGCGTGAACTCGGACTTATTCGCGTTGATGCCGGCAGCGAATGGAGTTGTGGTGCCGTTGTGTTCCTCACACCCGAAGCTCATTCAACGCTGGGCAAGCCGCACCCTGCGCAGGGCTGGACGGACGTCGTTAGGGCTCTTCTTGGTAGACGGGGCGGAAAGCTTAGGCAGCGATAAGAACCGCCGCCCTGCTCTGAGTCCCAACCGACCTAATCGGGCTCGGCTATCTGGAGATCTAGACCTATGGGAGCGAAAAATCCAGGTGGGTCGCTGCCGTCCACATAGCACTAGCAGTTCTGCTAATCGATCATGCTGCTCTTAGCCGCTAGGTTCGACTGCGAGAAGGAGGTCACGATGCATAAAATGAAACCTGAAGAAATTCCTGCGTTCGTTGAGGAGGTCGCCGCTACCGGCTGCAAGATCACGGGGATCGCCGGCGTAGGCTATGTAATCGGCGATGCCGACCTTCCCAATGATCAGCTGGAGGAGGTCATGCCGAAGCTATCTGCGATCACAGAATACTACGGAAAACGAGACACCTTCTTAAAGACATCATGGAGTATCTCGTATTGATCGGGCGGAGCTATCCGCTTCCAGAATTGCAGTAGCGTATGATCCAACGTCATAGCATGAGGTTAGGGAGGATATGCATGTCGGTATTTACATGGTCACGATCGACGAATCGGGCGCCAAAGCCATGATTATAACTTCATTGCTGCTCTGATCTCCGTTGCGCTGATCGCTAGCGCGACCACATTCGGCGGCGCCGTTGAATACCCAGTTCACTAATATGTCAAAGATGCTGGACTGCAGTCTCGGCAGGGTGGATTTACCATATACCCACCGGCCGAATTGATATGGCTGGCTCGCTAGGGAACGAACAACAACCGCGAGCGGACATCAGATCACCACATACACCCGCCTCGCCATCAGCGGCATAGGCCGAATTACATTGAATAGCCCCGAGATTTGTAGACGCCTTCTTTCCTAATTTTGAGGCAAGAAGATCACCATGAGCAAATCGAATTTCAGCGAAGAGTTTAAGCGCGACGCGGTGCGTCAGATCACGGAACGGGGCTATCCGGTTGCGGAGGTTTCGCAGCGGCTCGGTGTAAGCCCGCACTCGCTTTATGAGTGGAAGAAGAATTTCTCCTTGGCGTCTGGGAGCCAGGGTAACGACCAGTCCGAAGAGATCAGGCAGCTTAAAAAGGAACTGGCGCGGGTCACGGAGGAGCGCGACATATTAAAAAAAGCGACCGCGTATTTCGCCAGGGATGCAAAGTGAAGTACGCGTTCGTTGCCCAGCATCAACAGCGGTTCTCGGTGCGAATGATGTGTCGCCTGTTCCGCATCCATCCCAGCGGGTTTTATGCCTGGCTTCGGATGCCCTTGAGCAAGCGTGCCTGTGAGGACAAGCGGCAGATTGATCTGCTCCAGACGGCTTGGGAAGAGAGCGGCAAGGTCTACAGGTATCGCAAGCTTAATGACGACCTGCTCGATCACGGCGAGACATGCTGCCCCTACCGGGTTGCGCGTCTGACGCGGATTGCCGGGATAAAGGCTCAGATCGGCTACAAGCGCCGTCCCGGAGTTTATGGCGGCAGGCCTTCCATTGTCATCGACAACACTCTGGACCGTCAATTCGACGTTGCTGCTCCGGACAAGGCGTGGGTCACGGACATCACCTACATCCGGACC
>NZ_FNWM01000010.1:0-20657 GCF_900108545.1 Rhizobium sp. NFR12
ACGGCACACGTCGAATACGAAACGCCAAACCGCCACTACGCACACGTCGACTGCCCCGGCCACGCCGACTACGTCAAGAACATGATCACCGGTGCGGCGCAGATGGACGGCGCGATCCTGGTTTGCTCGGCTGCCGACGGCCCGATGCCACAGACCCGCGAGCACATTCTGCTTGCTCGTCAGGTTGGCGTTCCGGCGATCGTCGTGTTCCTCAACAAGGTTGACCAGGTCGACGACGAAGAGCTCCTCGAGCTCGTCGAACTGGAAGTTCGCGAACTTCTGTCGTCCTACGACTTCCCGGGCGACGACATTCCGATCGTAAAGGGTTCGGCTCTGGCCGCTCTTGAAGATTCGAACAAGAAGATCGGCGAAGACGCCGTTCGCGAACTGATGGCAGCTGTTGACGCCTACATCCCGACGCCTGAGCGTCCGATCGACCAGCCGTTCCTGCTGCCGATCGAAGACGTGTTCTCGATCTCGGGCCGTGGTACGGTTGTGACCGGTCGCGTCGAGCGTGGCATCGTCAAGGTTGGTGAAGAAGTCGAAATCGTCGGCATCCGCGCCACGACCAAGACGACGGTTACCGGCGTCGAAATGTTCCGCAAGCTGCTCGACCAGGGCCAGGCCGGCGACAACATCGGCGCTCTGATCCGTGGCGTACAGCGTGACGGCGTCGAGCGTGGCCAGATCCTGTGCAAGCCGGGTTCGGTCAAGCCGCACAAGAAGTTCATGGCAGAAGCCTACATCCTGACCAAGGAAGAAGGCGGCCGTCATACGCCGTTCTTCACGAACTACCGTCCTCAGTTCTACTTCCGTACAACGGACGTGACCGGTATCGTTTCGCTTCCTGAAGGCACGGAAATGGTTATGCCAGGCGACAACGTCACCGTTGAAGTCGAGCTGATCGTTCCGATCGCGATGGAAGAAAAGCTGCGCTTCGCGATCCGCGAAGGCGGTCGTACCGTCGGCGCCGGCATCGTTGCCTCGATCATCGAGTAATCGATAGATCAACCACTTAAAAAAGGCCTCGCGGGAAACCGCGGGGCCTTTTTCGTTACAGCGTGTTGAAATCGGTCAGGAGACGTCCGCAGGAAGCGCGGACGCCGTTCAGCCAAAGAGTTCATTCATATAGCGGAACTGCGTGCTGCCGCATGGCTTGGCCCAGCTCTTTGGCAGGCGTGGCGCAGGCTCCATAAGCCGTGCTGCAACATTCTCGGCGCCTGCTTCAATCGCGTCTCTCCCGATGAAACCACCGCGGACCTGCGTCGTCGCGGCAAGCGCCCGCTGGAAGGCGTCGAACAGTTCCATGTCCGGCCATCCCGGATTTGTCCAGAACTCCGCGAGTGGCCCTTGGAACGTCAGCCCGGGGATGTCGTAAACCGCAGCGCCCAGCGCAACTACCGGCTTTGCCATCGATAGCGCGGTCAGTCCGACGGTCGAGTTGACTGTGACGACGCCGGCCGCGCGGATGATAAGGTCGTCGGTGTCACCCCCATCCGCATAGAAGACACGGTCCGGTATTCCGTGGCGGTTCGAGGCGGCCCGGATGCGCTCGGGCCAGCGCGACAGTCCATTGTCGATCGGATGGACCTTGAACAGCAGGCGGTCGTTACTGCCTGCGTGCTTTGCGAAAGAAGCAATCACCGAATCGACGATGGCGAAGAGGTCGCCGCCGGGGGCGTGACGGATGATCTGGTAATCCCCAGGAAGCTGCAGCGGAACCAAGAAGACCCGAGGCAAGCGCTCACCATCCGCCGTCTGGATCGGGGCGAGGGCGGCTGTGGTCGCGAGATCGGCATTCCGTCGCCGGGATTTCATCCTCAGCGCTTTCCAGATCCAGCCGGCATATTCGCGAACCGGATGCACGGGCCCATGGGTCCGGTAGTGCGGATGAACGAGCCATCCCAAGAGAACATTGGGAACGTGATAGACAAGATCGTAGAGCGCGTAGGTGAAGAAGCTGGAGCGGTAGCGTCCGACCCTGTCAATGGCCGGTGCGCTTTCCGCGATCATGCGGATACGCTCCGCATCCTGCGGGAAGCGAGAATGTGCCGACATGCCATCCGGCTCTATCGTCAGCCAGTCGGGCCGCAGATACCCGTGTTCGAGAATATGGACGTCAACGCCTCTGGCTGACGCAACGGCAGCCGCGCTGTGATGCGGCGCACGACCATCACCAAGCATGACGATATCGGTTACATTGTGATCGCTTATGTAGCGATCGAGATACACTGCCCAATGTTCAGGCTTTTCGCGAAACAGTTCGCTTTTGCGCGGCCACCAAAACGCCACATCACCTATGGATAGGTTGATCTTCGATACCTGCGCGCCTTTGTTTTCAAGGGCTTCCGCGAGCTTCTTGAGAAACGGCGAGGCGGGTCCTTGAAGCAGCAGGAATCGGCGTTGATGCATGGCGACGTAACCTTGGGATATGCTTCGTGCGTAAAAGGCGCCATTGACGACGGTGGTGCCTTCGTGAAAGTACCGGAACTGTTTAACGGTAATTGTGTGAATTGGCATCCGTCTCACGTACGGGGAGCTGTGTATTACGTCGGGAGAACCCCGATCAGGCTAAACGACCCTCAATTTCATGATCCCGAATCAAGCGGTATTGGCTTCGAATGACAAAAGTCCTGTTTCTCCAAGGTCCACCGTCCGTGTTCTGGCGCGAGCTGGCAAACGCGTTCGAAGCGCAGGGGATCGGTACGAAGCGTGTGAACTTCTCGTTCGGAGACCAGGCCTACTGGCGCAAGTCCGGAGCGATCAACTATCGCGGAACGCTGAGGGCCTGGCCACGCTATCTGGCTGAACTCATCCGTCGCGAAGGCATCACCGACATTCTCTATTATGCCGACAGGCTGCCCTACCATCGCTTTGCCGGACGCGTTGCACGTCGGTTGGGCATTCAGTGTCATGCCGTCGAGTTCGGCTATCTTCGGCCGGACTGGATCACGCTCGAACGCAATGGCATGGGCCGCTTCTCGCACTTCCCCAACGATCCGAACGTGATTCGCAAGGTTGCCGAGCAGGTTCCCGAACCGGATCTCAAGGCGCGCTACGGCCACACGTTCGGACAGGAGGCGACAAACGAGGTCATCTATAATCTCCTGGCATATTTCGGCCGCCCGATGTTCCCGTTCTACCGCTCGGACAAGTACTACGATCCGCTGTTCGACTATCTGTCGTGGCTGCCGCGCATGTTCCGTTCGCGCCACGATCTGCCAGAGGGATTTTTCGACGGCGAAACCGGCAAGAATTACCTCCTGGCTCTGCAATTGCAGAGCGACTACCAGATCCGAGCAAACTCTCCTTATCGGCATCTCTCTCAGATGATCGATCAGGTTATCCATTCGTTCTCGCTGCATGCGCCCGAAAGTTCACGGTTGATCGTCAAGCAGCATCCACTAGACAACGATCTCGAGGGCTGGCGCAAGGTCGTGTCGAAGATCGCCGCACGCTATCATGTGTCAAACCGGGTCGTGTTTATCGAAAAGGGCGAGCTCGGTGCGATCCTAAAGCATTCGCACGGGACGATCGTTGCCAACTCCACGACGGCGATGCACAGCCTGAGAGCCGGTCTTCCGACGATTGCGCTCGGTGCGGCAGTTTACGACATGCCCGGGTTGACCCATCAGGGCGGGATCGACTCGTTCTGGTCTGACCCCGAGCCGCTTGACGCGAACCTGCTGCGCGCTTTCATCAAGGCATTGGCCGGCACGGTACAGATCAAGGGCAATTTCTATCACGAAGAGGGCCGCGCGCTCGCGATCGAATCGATCATCACCCGCGTTCGCGACCGCACCGTCAACGAACCTGGTGCCTTCGTCGAAAAACCGCCGCGTCTGGCATGGCAACGGCTTCCGCTGCCAACAGAGAGGCGCGTGCCGGCGACCGGGACGGCGACGGGCGCTGTCGAGCTTTCAACGCGCGATCTTCTCCTGGGGAAGCCGGATCAAGTCTTGTCCCCGGTCTCGGCAAGAGATCTCGGCGACAACGTCGGCGGCAAATTCAGATAGCCTGGCAAAGTTCGAAAAACACTCTTGCCAAGTCCGGCGCAGCGTCTTAAAGGGAGCGCCTAGCCGGTGACGGAGAGGATCTTGATGGTCCGTCAGTCTTCGGTTTGAAGGGGTATAGCTCAGTTGGTAGAGCGGCGGTCTCCAAAACCGCAGGTCGTCGGTTCAAGCCCGGCTGCCCCTGCCAGCCTTCGCACAACACATAGCTTGCGACTGTAATTGATAGGCGCTGAGCGGTTGTTGTCCAAAGTTGGGAATTTCATGTAGGCACCTTTTTCCTCTTGTTTAACGGGAAATGGGTGTTTATGTAGGGAACAACAGACACGCGGTGCGTGGGGCTGAACGATATCGGCTTTACGTGCCGTAATTGCGTGGGCAATCGATGGCATCCAAAACCAATCCGGCAACGTTCTTCAAGCAGGTTCGTTCCGAAGCGTCTAAAATCACTTGGCCATCCCGCCGTGAAACCACGATCTCGACGATCATGGTTCTGGTCATGGTCGTGGTTGCGGCGCTGTTTTTCTTCGCTGCGGACCAGCTTATTGGCTGGTTGCTCGGCTTCGTGCTGAACGTCAGCGTTTGATCCTGGAGTATTAAGATGGCGGCCCGCTGGTACATCGTCCACGCATATTCGAACTTTGAGAAAAAGGTCGCTGAGGACATCGAGAACAAGGCTCGCCAGAAGGGGCTTGAGCATTTGTTCGAACAGATCCTCGTTCCGACGGAAAAGGTTGTGGAAGTGCGTCGCGGCCGAAAGGTCGATAGCGAACGCAAGTTCTTCCCAGGCTACGTCATGGTTCGTGCGAACCTGACGGACGAAGCCTACCATCTGATCAAGAACACGCCGAAGGTTACCGGCTTCCTTGGTTCCGACAACAAGCCTGTTCCGATCCCTGACTCCGAAGCCGATCGTATCCTCGGTCAGGTTCAGGAAGGTGTCGAGCGGCCGAAGTCCTCGATCTCGTTCGAGGTTGGTGAACAGGTTCGTGTTTCCGATGGTCCGTTCGCGTCGTTCAACGGCGTTGTTCAGGATGTCGATGAAGAGCGTTCGCGCCTCAAGGTCGAAGTGTCGATCTTTGGCCGCGCCACTCCGGTGGAGCTCGAATACGCTCAGGTCGAGAAGGTCTGATTGTTTTTGAATATGGGCTGCCATTGAGTTGGCGGCCCTGTGCGGCGTTTGCCGTAACCCGCGTGGAAGGTGAGGGGTCTAGCCGGACCTCGGTAAGCCGCACCACGCAACCGCAGCCGCCGGTCAATCCGGCATTTCGGACCAAGATATCGGTCCATAACGAAAGGCAGAGAAATGGCTAAGAAAGTAGCAGGCCAGCTCAAGCTTCAGGTCAAGGCAGGATCGGCTAACCCGTCCCCGCCAATCGGCCCGGCGCTTGGTCAGCGTGGCATCAACATCATGGAATTCTGCAAGGCGTTCAATGCCGCCACGCAGGAAATGGAAAAGGGTATGCCGATCCCGGTCGTCATCACCTACTACCAGGACAAGTCCTTCACCTTCGCGATGAAGCAGCCGCCGGTTACTTACTGGCTGAAGAAGGAAGCGAAGATCACATCCGGTTCCAAGACACCAGGCAAGGGTGGCAAGGCCGGTACCATCACCAAGGCTCAGGTCCGTGCGATCGCCGAAGGTAAGATGAAGGATCTCAACGCAGCCGACGTCGAAGGCGCAATGCTGATGGTTGAGGGCTCTGCCCGCTCCATGGGCCTGGAAGTGGTGGCTTAACATGGTAAAGCTCGCAAAGCGCATGAAGAAGATCCGCGAAGGCGTGGATCCGACAACGCTCATCGCTCTCACCGAAGCCATCTCGATGGTCAAGGAACGTGCGACGGCTAAGTTCGACGAAACCGTCGAAATCTCGATGAACCTCGGCGTTGACCCGCGTCACGCAGACCAGATGGTCCGCGGCGTTGTCAACCTGCCGAACGGCACCGGCCGTGACGTTCGCGTTGCTGTTTTCGCACGTGGCGCCAAGGCTGATGAAGCCAAGGCTGCTGGTGCAGACATTGTTGGCGCAGAAGACCTGCTGGAAATCGTTCAGGGCGGCAAGATCGACTTCGATCGTTGCATCGCAACTCCTGACATGATGCCGCTCGTCGGTCGTCTCGGTAAGGTTCTCGGCCCGCGTGGCATGATGCCGAACCCGAAGGTCGGTACTGTGACCATGGACGTTGCCGGAGCCGTCAAGGCTTCCAAGGGCGGCGCTGTCGAGTTCCGCGTCGAGAAGGCCGGTATCGTTCACGCCGGCATCGGCAAGGCTTCCTTCGATGCCAAGGCACTCGAAGAAAACATCCGTGCCTTTGCTGACGCCGTCATCAAGGCAAAGCCGGCTGGCGCCAAGGGCAACTACCTGAAGCGCGTCGCGATTTCGTCGACGATGGGCCCAGGCGTCAAGATCGAGCCTTCGTCGGTCACAGCCGCTTAATGAATTGCCGGAGCCCCAGGGCTCCGGCTGCATGAATTCCCTCTCCCTTCGGGGAGCGGGAATTTACGGAGAAATCCGGAATTCCTGTCCGAGATTGCAGGTGGTTTTCCCTTAATCACTTGGCCTGCATGAGACGGGTAAGAACGCAGATTTTCGGCGCTCCGGCGTTGTCAATTCGGTTCGAGCCTTGTGTGCCTTAAGCCTGAAGCCTTCGTGGCGACAGAGCGGGGGGACAGGATCCTCAACCGCCACGGACGGTCCGTTAAACGATCGTTCGAGGCAAAGGCAAACCCGGTAGGGCCTGCAGGATTGCGGTCCTATCAACTGGAGACAGACAGTGGAAAGAGCGGAAAAACGCGAATTCGTCACGGAGCTGAATGAAGTCTTCAAGGCTTCTGGTTCAGTTGTCGTGGCCCACTATGCTGGTGTCACAGTTGCGCAGATGAACGACTTCCGTTCAAAAATGCGTGCTGCTGGCGGCACCGTCAAAGTCGCGAAGAACCGCCTGGCCAAGATCGCTCTTCAGGGTACGGAAGCAGAAGGGATCTCCGATCTCTTCACCGGTCAGACACTCATTGCCTACAGCAATGACCCGATCACTGCTCCCAAAGTCGTCGTGGATTTCGCCAAGACTAACGACAAGATCGTTGTCCTCGGTGGAGCCATGGGAACAACCACGCTCAACGCAGAAGCAGTCAAGTCGCTTGCGACCCTGCCTTCGCTGGACGAGCTTCGTGGCAAGCTGCTGGGCCTCTTGAACGCCCCGGCTACCCGCATTGCAACGGTTGTATCCGCACCAGCAGCTCAGCTTGCTCGCGTGTTTGCGGCTTACTCAAAGAAGGACGAAGCCGCGTAAGGCGGTTTTTCGCTGTTCAAAACCAAGTTCGAACCGAATATAAGGAACTGATAAAATGGCTGATCTCGCAAAGATCGTTGAAGACCTGTCCGCCCTGACCGTTCTGGAAGCTGCTGAGCTTTCCAAGATGCTCGAAGAAAAGTGGGGCGTTTCGGCTGCTGCTCCTGTCGCAGCTGCTGCTGCTGGCGGCGGTGCTGCTGCTGTCGTTGAAGAAGAAAAGACCGAATTCGACGTTATCCTCGTTGAAGCCGGCGCTAACAAGATCAACGTCATCAAGGAAGTCCGCGCAATCACAGGTCTCGGCCTGAAGGAAGCTAAGGACCTCGTCGAAGGCGCTCCTAAGGCTGTCAAGGAAGCCGTTTCCAAGGCTGAAGCTGCAGACCTCAAGAAGAAGCTTGAAGACGCAGGCGCCAAGGTCGACGTCAAGTAATATCGGAATACGGTGGGGGAGATCAGTCTCCCCCACTTTCTTCCTCCGAAACTATTACCCAGGGATCGTGAAAACGGCCCCTGGGTAATGGGTTCTCAAGAGGATGGTCCTGAACCGAACCGAGAAGGCAATCCGGCCTTTCGCTTTCGGGAAGTAGGACGAGTTTGAGAATACCATGTTCGACGGGATCGACTGGCCAGCGAACCCCGTCCGTTGCAGGCCCGGATGCAATTTTGAAGGAGCTACGATGGCTCAGACCCTTTCATTTAACGGTCGCAGGCGCGTACGCAAGTTTTTTGGGAAAATCCCCGAAGTCACAGAAATGCCGAACCTTATCGAGGTTCAGAAGGCGTCTTACGATCAGTTTCTGATGGTTGAAGAGCCGAAGGGTGGTCGTCCGGACGAAGGTTTGAACTCCGTGTTCAGGTCTGTCTTCCCGATCAGCGATTTCTCCGGCGCTTCCATGCTCGAATTCGTGTCCTACGAATTCGAACCGCCTAAATTCGACGTTGAAGAATGCCGTCAGCGCGATCTGACCTACGCAGCGCCTCTCAAGGTGACGCTGCGTCTCATCGTGTTTGATATCGACGAGGATACGGGCGCGAAGTCCATCAAGGACATCAAGGAACAGTCCGTCTACATGGGCGACATGCCGCTCATGACCGACAACGGCACGTTCATCGTGAACGGTACCGAGCGCGTCATCGTGTCTCAGATGCACCGTTCGCCAGGCGTGTTTTTCGACCACGACAAGGGCAAGAGCCACTCGTCCGGCAAGCTGCTTTTCGCTGCTCGCGTCATTCCGTATCGCGGTTCCTGGCTCGACATCGAATTCGACGCCAAGGATATCGTCTACGCGCGTATCGACCGTCGCCGCAAGATCCCCGTCTCGTCGCTGCTGATGGCACTCGGCATGGACGGCGAAGAAATCCTGTCGACGTTCTATACGAAGTCCAACTATGTTCGCGACGGCGAAGGCTGGCGCATTCCGTTCAACGCCGAAACCCTCAAGGGTGCCAAGGCGCTGTCGGAAATGGTTGACGCCGATACCGGCGAAGTCGTTGTGGAATCCGGCAAGAAGCTGACCCCGCGTCTGCTTCGTTCGCTGACCGAGAAGGGCCTCAAGGCCATCAAGGCAACGAATGACGACCTCTACGGCAACTATCTGGCCGAAGACATCGTCAACTACTCGACGGGTGAGATCTATCTCGAAGCCGGCGACGAAATCGACGAGAAGACCCTCAAGGTCATCCTCGACCACGGTTTCGACGAGATCCCGGTTCTCGGCATCGACCACATCAATGTTGGCGCCTACATCCGCAACACGCTGGCCGCAGACAAGAACGAGCATCGTCAGGATGCACTGTTCGACATCTACCGCGTCATGCGTCCGGGCGAGCCGCCGACGATGGACTCGGCCGAAGCCATGTTCAATTCGCTGTTCTTCGATTCGGAGCGTTACGATCTCTCCGCCGTCGGCCGCGTGAAAATGAACATGCGTCTCGACGTCGACGCTCCAGACACGATGCGCGTTCTGCGCAAGGACGATATCCTGGCCGTGGTCCGGATGCTCGTCGAACTGCGTGACGGCAAGGGCGAAATCGACGACATCGACAACCTCGGCAACCGCCGCGTTCGTTCTGTCGGCGAACTGATGGAAAATCAGTACCGTCTCGGCCTGCTCCGCATGGAGCGCGCCATCAAGGAACGCATGTCGTCGATCGAGATCGACACCGTCATGCCGCAGGACCTGATCAATGCGAAGCCGGCTGCTGCCGCGGTTCGCGAATTCTTCGGTTCCTCGCAGCTGTCGCAGTTCATGGACCAGGTGAACCCGCTTTCGGAAATCACCCACAAGCGTCGTCTTTCGGCACTTGGCCCGGGTGGTCTGACCCGCGAGCGCGCAGGCTTCGAAGTCCGCGACGTTCATCCGACCCACTACGGCCGTATTTGCCCGATCGAAACGCCGGAAGGCCCGAACATCGGTCTAATCAACTCGCTTGCAACCTTTGCCCGCGTTAACAAGTACGGCTTCATCGAAAGCCCGTACCGCAAGATCATCGATGGCAAGGTCACGAAGGACGTCGTCTATCTCTCCGCTATGGAAGAGGCGAAGTACTACGTTGCGCAGGCGAACTCGGAACTCACCTCCGAAGGCACCTTCGTTGAAGAGTTCGTGGTCTGCCGCCATTCCGGCGAAGTCATGCTGTCCCCGCGCGACACCGTCAACCTGATGGACGTTTCGCCAAAGCAGCTCGTCTCCGTCGCAGCGGCTCTGATCCCGTTCCTCGAAAACGACGACGCCAACCGCGCCCTCATGGGTTCCAACATGCAGCGTCAGGCGGTTCCGTTGGTTCGCGCCGAAGCGCCGTTCGTCGGCACCGGCATGGAGCCTGTGGTTGCGCGTGACTCCGGCGCGGCGATTGCTGCCCGCCGTAGCGGTGTTGTGGACCAGGTGGATGCGACCCGTATCGTTATCCGTGCAACGGAAGACCTCGAATCCGGCAAGTCCGGCGTCGATATCTACCGCCTGCAGAAGTTCCAGCGCTCCAACCAGAACACCTGCGTCAACCAGCGTCCGCTGGTCGCCGTCGGCGACATTCTGAACAAGGGCGACATCATCGCTGACGGTCCTTCGACCGACCTCGGTGACCTGGCTCTTGGCCGCAACGCGCTCGTCGCGTTCATGCCTTGGAACGGCTACAACTACGAAGACTCGATCCTCATGTCCGAGCGCATCGTGTCTGACGACGTGTTCACCTCCATCCACATCGAGGAATTCGAAGTGATGGCGCGTGACACGAAGCTTGGTCCTGAAGAAATCACGCGCGACATTCCGAACGTATCGGAAGAAGCGCTGAAGAACCTCGACGAAGCCGGCATCGTCTATATCGGCGCCGAAGTTCAGCCGGGCGACATCCTCGTCGGCAAGATCACACCGAAGGGCGAAAGCCCAATGACGCCTGAAGAAAAGCTTCTGCGCGCCATCTTCGGTGAAAAGGCTTCCGACGTTCGCGACACGTCCATGCGTATGCCTCCGGGCACGTTTGGCACCGTCGTCGAAGTTCGCGTCTTCAACCGTCACGGCGTCGAAAAGGACGAACGTGCGATGGCGATCGAACGCGAGGAAATCGAACGCCTCGCCAAGGACCGCGACGACGAACAGGCGATCCTCGACCGTAACGTCTACGGCCGTTTGATCGAGATGCTCCGTGGTCAGGCGTCTGTCGCCGGTCCGAAGGGCTTCAAGAAGGGCGTCGAGCTCTCCAACGCCGTCGTCTCCGAATATCCCCGCTCCCAGTGGTGGATGTTCGCGGTCGAAGACGAAAAGGTCCAGGGCGAGATCGAAGCACTGCGTGGTCAGTACGACGAGTCGAAGTCGCTGCTCGAGCATCGCTTCATGGACAAGGTCGAAAAGGTCCAGCGCGGCGACGAAATGCCTCCGGGCGTCATGAAGATGGTCAAGGTTTTTGTCGCTGTGAAGCGCAAGATCCAGCCGGGCGACAAGATGGCTGGCCGTCACGGTAACAAGGGCGTTGTTTCGCGTATCGTGCCTGTCGAAGACATGCCGTTCCTCGAAGACGGTACCCACGTCGACATCTGCTTGAACCCGCTGGGCGTGCCTTCGCGCATGAACGTCGGTCAGATCCTCGAAACCCACCTTGCCTGGGCTTGCGCCGGCATGGGTAAGAAGATCGGCGAGCTCCTCGACGAATACCGCAAGACCATGGACATCGGCGAGCTGAAGACAGTTCTGACCGACGTGTATGCCAGTGAGGCAAAGAACGAAGTCGTCGACTTCGACGATGACTCGCTGGTCAGACTTGCCGAACAGTCCCGCAAGGGCGTCTCCATCGCAACGCCGGTTTTCGACGGTGCGCATGAACCAGACGTTGCTTCGATGCTGAAGAAGGCCGGTCTGCACGAAAGCGGTCAGTCGACCCTGTACGACGGTCGTACCGGTGAAGCCTTCGACCGTCAGGTGACTGTCGGCTACATGTACATGATCAAGCTGAACCACCTTGTGGACGACAAGATCCACGCGCGTTCGATTGGTCCGTACTCGCTCGTCACCCAGCAGCCGCTCGGTGGTAAGGCTCAGTTCGGTGGTCAGCGCTTCGGGGAAATGGAAGTCTGGGCTCTGGAAGCTTACGGCGCCGCCTACACCCTGCAGGAAATGCTGACGGTGAAGTCGGACGACGTGGCAGGTCGTACCAAGGTCTACGAGGCGATCGTCCGAGGCGACGACACGTTCGAGGCAGGCATTCCGGAGAGCTTCAACGTTCTCGTCAAGGAAATGCGCTCGCTGGGTCTGTCGGTCGAACTGGAAAATTCCAAGCTCGATACGGCTGACGCACTGCCCGACGCGGCCGAATAAAATTTGACAAGGGGCGTGCGGGGGCAACCGCGCACGCCATTCCTTCCGCCGGTGAAGTTAGCACCGGGAGAGGGGAGTTTTGCCGCATTCTGCGGTTATTGTCATTTATGGGTCGAGGATTGGCATCCCGGGAATTTGCCGGTACCGCGACCCGACTGAGGGCGTTACGCCCCATCAAGGAGACAGGCATGAACCAAGAGGTCATGAACCTTTTCAACCCGACAGTGCCCGCACAGCACTTCGATTCGATCCGGATCTCGATTGCGAGCCCGGAAAAGATCCTGTCGTGGTCCTACGGCGAGATCAAGAAGCCGGAAACGATCAACTATCGTACGTTCAAGCCTGAACGCGACGGTCTTTTCTGCGCGCGCATTTTCGGACCGATCAAGGACTACGAATGCCTGTGCGGCAAGTACAAGCGCATGAAGTACAAGGGCATCATCTGCGAAAAGTGCGGCGTTGAAGTCACGCTGTCGCGCGTTCGCCGCGAGCGCATGGGCCATATCGAGCTCGCTGCTCCGGTTGCCCATATCTGGTTCCTGAAGTCGCTGCCTTCGCGTATCTCGACATTGCTCGACATGACGCTGAAGGATGTCGAACGCGTTCTCTACTTCGAGAACTATATCGTCACCGAGCCTGGCCTGACGTCGCTGAAGGAAAATCAGCTTCTGTCGGAAGAGGAATACATGATCGCCATCGACGAGTTCGGTGAAGATCAGTTCACGGCGATGATCGGTGCTGAAGCCATCTACGAGATGCTGGCATCGATGAATCTGGAAAAGATCGCTGGCGACCTTCGCACGGACCTTGCTGAGACCACTTCGGATCTCAAGCAGAAGAAGCTGATGAAGCGCCTGAAGATCGTCGAGAACTTCATGGAATCCGGCAACCGCCCGGAATGGATGATCATGAAGGTCGTTCCGGTCATCCCGCCGGATCTGCGCCCGCTGGTTCCGCTTGACGGCGGCCGTTTCGCGACGTCCGACCTCAACGATCTGTACCGCCGCGTCATCAACCGTAACAACCGTCTGAAGCGCCTGATCGAACTGCGCGCTCCGGGCATCATCATCCGCAACGAAAAGCGCATGCTGCAGGAATCTGTGGACGCGCTGTTCGACAACGGCCGTCGTGGCCGCGTCATCACGGGTGCCAACAAGCGTCCGCTGAAGTCGCTGTCCGACATGCTCAAGGGCAAGCAGGGCCGCTTCCGCCAGAACCTTCTCGGCAAGCGCGTCGACTATTCCGGTCGTTCGGTCATCGTGACCGGTCCGGAACTGAAGCTGCACCAGTGCGGCCTGCCGAAGAAGATGGCGCTCGAGCTGTTCAAGCCGTTCATCTACGCCCGTCTCGACGCCAAGGGTTACTCCTCGACCGTCAAGCAGGCGAAGAAGCTGGTTGAAAAGGAAAAGCCGGAAGTTTGGGATATCCTCGACGAGGTCATCCGCGAGCATCCGGTTCTCCTCAACCGCGCGCCGACGCTCCACCGTCTGGGCATCCAGGCCTTCGAACCGATCCTGGTTGAAGGCAAGGCCATCCAGCTGCATCCGCTCGTCTGCACGGCCTTCAACGCCGACTTCGACGGTGACCAGATGGCTGTTCACGTGCCGCTCTCGCTGGAAGCCCAGCTTGAAGCCCGCGTGCTCATGATGTCGACGAACAACATTCTGCATCCGGCAAACGGCGCGCCGATCATCGTTCCTTCGCAGGACATGGTTCTCGGCCTGTACTACCTGTCGATCCTCAATCAGAACGAGCCGGGCGAAGGCATGGTCTTCTCGGACATGGGCGAACTGCACCATGCTCTGGAAAACAAGGTCGTCACCCTGCACGCCAAGATTCGCGGTCGTTTCAAGACGGTCGACGAGGACGGCAAGCCGGTTTCCAAGATCTATGAAACGACACCTGGTCGTATGATCATCGGCGAACTTCTGCCGAAGAACTTCAAGGTGCCGTACGAGACCTGCAACCAGGAAATGACCAAGAAGAACATCTCCAAGATGATCGACACGGTCTACCGTCACTGCGGTCAGAAGGACACGGTCATTTTCTGCGACCGTATCATGCAGCTCGGCTTCACCCACGCGTGCAAGGCTGGCATTTCGTTCGGTAAGGACGACATGATCATCCCGGACTCGAAGGTGAAGATCGTCGGTGATACCGAAGCCCTCGTGAAGGAATACGAACAGCAGTACAACGACGGCCTGATCACTCAGGGCGAGAAGTACAACAAGGTCGTAGACGCCTGGGGCAAGGCCACCGAGAAGGTTGCCGAAGACATGATGGCCCGCATTAAGGCTGTCGAATTCGACGCAGAGACCGGTCGCCAGAAGCCGATGAACGCGATCTACATGATGTCCCACTCCGGCGCCCGTGGTTCACCGAACCAGATGCGTCAGCTGGGCGGCATGCGCGGCCTGATGGCGAAGCCGTCGGGTGAAATTATCGAGACCCCGATCATCTCGAACTTCAAAGAAGGCCTGACCGTTAACGAGTACTTCAACTCGACCCACGGTGCCCGTAAGGGTCTCGCAGACACCGCCTTGAAGACGGCGAACTCCGGTTACCTGACCCGTCGTCTCGTCGACGTGGCCCAGGACTGCATCGTCAACATGGTCGATTGCGGCACCGAGAGTGGTCTCACCATGACCGCCATCGTTGACGCCGGTCAGGTGGTTGCGTCCATCGGTACCCGCGTTCTCGGTCGTACGGCCCTCGACGACATCGATCATCCAGTCACGGGTGAGCGCATCGTCGATGCTGGTCGCATGATCCTCGAGCCCGATGTCATCGAGATCGAAAAGGCTGGCATTCAGTCGATCCGTATCCGCTCTGCACTGACCTGCGAAGTTCAGACGGGCGTATGCTCGATCTGCTACGGCCGTGACCTTGCGCGCGGTACACCGGTCAACATGGGTGAGGCTGTCGGCGTTATCGCTGCTCAGTCGATCGGTGAGCCGGGTACCCAGCTGACCATGCGTACGTTCCACTTGGGCGGTACGGCAAACGTGGTCGACTCGTCGTTCCTGGAAGCGTCCTATGAGGGCACGATCCAGATCAAGAACCGCAACATGCTGCGCAACTCGGAAAACGTTCTCGTCGCGATGGGCCGCAACATGTCGGTCACCATTCTCGACGAGCGTGGTGTCGAGCGTTCCTCGCAGCGCGTCGCCTACGGTTCGAAGCTGCATGTCGATGACGGCGACAAGGTTCGTCGTGGTCAGCGTCTTGCAGAGTGGGACCCCTACACACGCCCGATGATGACGGAAGTCGCCGGTACGGTGTTCTTCGAGGACATGGTCGACTCGATTTCGGTATCGGAATCGACCGACGAATCCACGGGTATCACCAAGCGTCAGGTTATCGACTGGCGTTCGACCCCGCGCGGTATCGATCTGAAGCCTGCAATCGTCATCAAGGACGCTTCGGGTGCGATCATGAAGCTGTCGCGTGGTGGTGACGCCCGCTTCAACCTCAACGTCGATGCCATCCTGTCCGTAGAACCGGGCAGCAAGGTATCGCAGGGCGATGTTCTGGCGCGTATCCCGATGGAAAGCGCCAAGACCAAGGACATCACCGGTGGTCTGCCGCGCGTTGCCGAACTGTTCGAAGCTCGTCGTCCGAAGGACCACGCCATCATCGCTGAGATCGATGGTACGATCCGCCTCGGCCGCGACTACAAGAACAAGCGTCGCGTCCAGATCGAGCCTGCCGAAGACGGTGTCGAAGCAGTCGAATACCTGATCCCGAAGGGCAAGCCCTTCCACCTTCAGGAAGGCGACTACATCGAAAAGGGCGACTACATCCTCGACGGTAATCCTGCGCCGCACGACATCCTGGCGATCAAGGGCGTGGAAGCACTCGCTTCCTACCTGGTCAACGAAATCCAGGAAGTCTACCGTCTGCAGGGCGTTGTCATCAACGACAAGCACATCGAAGTGATTGTTCGTCAGATGCTTCAGAAGGTCGAGATCACCGATAGCGGCGACAGCCAGTATATCGTCGGTGACAATGTCGACCGGATCGAGCTTGACGATGCCAATGACCGTCTCATCGAGGAAGGCAAGAAGCCTGCCTTTGGCGACCCGGTACTCCTCGGCATCACCAAGGCATCGCTGCAGACGCCGTCCTTCATCTCGGCTGCATCCTTCCAGGAAACCACCAAGGTTCTCACGGAAGCTGCAATCGCCGGCAAGACGGATACGCTGCAGGGTCTGAAGGAAAACGTCATCGTCGGCCGTCTCATCCCGGCTGGTACTGGCGGCACCATGACGCAGATCCGCCGCATCGCCACTTCGCGCGACGACCTCATCCTCGAGGAACGCAAGAAGGGCTCAGGCGCTGGCTCGGCTACACCGATGCTGCAGAACATGAACCCGGAAAAGACTCCGGCCGAATAAGGCTGCGAGGGTAGGGCGCGCGGAAACGGGCGCTCTCTTTTCAGGAGCGCACGACAAAAAAACGCCCGGAGCGATCCGGGCGTTTTTGTTTTGCTGTATTCAGACAATGGTCAGTCGAAGCGAATGATCGCGACTTCGCCCTCAAGCGCACCCTGATAGGCCGATGCATGCGGCTCTTCCGGCGGCTCGTCGGTCAGGACGCCGATCTGATCGAGGTCGGCCTCCAGGAAGCCTTCTTCGGTGAGCGCGTTCAACGCCTCCCTTACGGCGGAATCATCGTCGGGCGCGCGCAGGATGACATGCATCTCGATGCCTTCGCCGCCCTTGGTCTCGTAAGCCTTGCCGATGATGATGAAAATCATCGGGTCATCGAGCGTATTGTCGTTATCGGCGGGGTTTGCCATGTGCAATCTCCAGGTAAAGGGGCTGACGCTTCATTGTCATCAAGAGGCAAGAGCGAGGAATGTTCCGAAACTTCCTTTATTGCCATATTCAGTGATTCCCAAACGGAAATCCCAGGGTCGAACTTTAATGTTTTGGGGCGGCTTTTCAGGAGATCGAAAACCCCGGTAAACAAGGCTTTCCGCCATTATTTTCGGGCCAGCTCTTGACGCAGAAGGGTTAAGTCAGTAAACGCCGCGGCATCGGACACCATGTGAGACATGTGCGTCTGGAGAGTCTTTCTCCGGAGTTCGCCTCAAACAGGTTTCCAAAAAACGCACGTTGACTACAAGAATGCTGCACGCACGACGCGTTTTCAATGCGTCCTCTGCCTTATGTGGTCCATCCGGATACGGATCGGGCCACGTTTCGTGCATGAGGAGATGTGTGTGTCGCCGCCGGAAACGGCATCCGAATGGTCCCGAAAGGGGCTTGAAAGAAGATTTTGCAAGGGATGGGTATATGCCTACCGTAAACCAGCTGATCCGTAAGCCACGCCAGGCACAGGTAAAGCGCAACAAGGTTCCTGCTCTGCAGGAAAACCCGCAGAAGCGCGGCGTTTGCACCCGCGTTTATACGACGACCCCGAAGAAGCCTAACTCGGCTCTGCGTAAGGTTGCCAAGATTCGCCTCACCAATGGCTTCGAAGTCATCGGCTACATTCCGGGTGAAGGTCACAACCTGCAGGAACACTCTGTCGTCATGATCCGTGGCGGCCGCGTAAAGGACTTGCCAGGCGTTCGTTACCACGTCATCCGCGGCGTTCTCGACACCCAGGGCGTCAAGAACCGTAAGCAGCGCCGTTCGAAGTATGGTGCGAAGCGTCCGAAGTAATCCTTCGGATTTCCAATTTTCCGGCGCTGCGCGAGGTTCTCCGCGTGATAAAGCGTCTAAACCGTTTGAGAGACGAGTAATATGTCCCGACGCCATAGTGCAGAAAAGCGTGAGATCAATCCGGACCCGAAGTTCGGCGATTTGATCGTCACCAAGTTCATGAATGCCATCATGCTTCACGGCAAGAAGTCTGTCGCCGAAAGCATTGTCTACGGTGCGTTTGACTCCGTGCAGGGCAAGGCCAAGTCCGATCCGCTCGGCATCTTCCACACAGCCCTCGACAACGTCGCTCCGCACGTCGAAGTCCGTTCGCGTCGTGTTGGTGGTGCAACCTACCAGGTCCCGGTCGACGTTCGCCCGGAGCGCCGTCAGGCTCTCGCCATCCGCTGGCTGATTGCTGCTGCCCGCAAGCGTAACGAAACCACCATGATCGATCGCCTCTCGGGCGAACTCATGGATGCTTCGAACAACCGTGGCAGCGCCGTCAAGAAGCGTGAAGACACCCACAAGATGGCGGACGCAAACCGCGCATTCTCGCATTACCGTTGGTAATCTTCACCCGATCGAGTTTCGAAAGGCAGTCCTATGGCTCGCGAATATAAAATCGAAGACTACCGCAACTTTGGTATCATGGCGCATATCGACGCCGGCAAGACCACGACCACAGAGCGGATTCTTTACTACACGGGCAAGTCGCACAAGATCGGCGAAGTTCATGATGGCGCAGCCACCATGGACTGGATGGAGCAGGAGCAGGAGCGTGGGATCACCATCACCTCCGCTGCGACCACGACCTTCTGGAAGGGCCGTGACGGCAAGATGCGCCGCTTCAACATCATCGACACTCCCGGCCACGTCGACTTCACCATTGAAGTCGAACGTTCGCTGCGCGTGCTCGACGGTGCGATCGCTCTTCTCGACGCAAACGCCGGCGTAGAGCCGCAGACGGAAACCGTCTGGCGTCAGGCCGAGAAGTACCATGTCCCGCGGATGATCTTCTGCAACAAGATGGACAAGACCGGCGCTGACTTCTACCGCTCGGTAGAAATGATCAAAACCCGTCTCGGCGCCATCGCTGTTGTCATGCAGCTCCCGATCGGTGCAGAAACCGAGTTTAAGGGCGTCATCGATCTGATCGAGATGAATGCCCTGATCTGGCGCGACGAGTCGCTCGGCGCTGCCTGGGACGTCGTCGAGATTCCTGACGACATGAAGGAAAAGGCTGCCGAATACCGCGAGAAGATGATCGAACAGGTCGTCGATATCGATGAAGAAGCCATGGAAAACTACTTGAACGGCATCATGCCGGACAATGACAAGATCCGTGCGCTGGTTCGTCGTGGTACCATCGACGTCAAGTTCCATCCGATGTTCTGCGGCACGGCCTTCAAGAACAAGGGCGTTCAGCCTTTGCTCGACGCCGTTGTCGAATATCTGCCTTCGCCGCTCGACATCCCGTCCATCAACGGTATCGACGTCAAGACCGAAGCCGAAATCGCCCGTCATCCGTCGGATGATGAGCCGCTTTCGATGCTTGCGTTCAAGATCATGAACGACCCCTTCGTTGGTTCGCTCACCTTCGCCCGTATCTATTCCGGCAAGCTCACCAAGGGCACGGCCGTCATGAACACGGTCAAGGAAAAGCGCGAGCGCGTCGGCCGCATGCTGCAGATGCATTCCAACTCCCGTGAAGACATCGAAGAAGCCTTTGCAGGCGACATCGTTGCTCTCGCAGGTCTCAAGGAAACCACGACCGGCGACACCCTGTGTGATCCGCTGCACCCGGTTATCCTCGAGCGCATGGAATTCCCTGAGCCGGTCATCCAGATCGCGATCGAACCGAAGACCAAGGGCGACCAGGAAAAGATGGGCCTCGCGCTCAACCGCCTGGCTGCTGAAGATCCTTCGTTCCGCGTCAAGACGGATGAAGAGTCTGGTCAGACGATCATCGCCGGCATGGGCGAACTGCATCTCGACATCCTCGTCGACCGCATGCGCCGTGAATTCAAGGTAGAAGCTACTGTCGGCGCGCCGCAGGTTGCCTACCGCGAAACCATCACACGCACGCACGAAGAAGATTACACGCACAAGAAGCAGTCCGGTGGTACCGGTCAGTTCGCGCGCGTCAAGATCGTCTTCGAACCGAACCCGGATGGCGACGAATTCAAGTTCGAATCCAAGATCGTTGGTGGTTCCATTCCGAAGGAATACATCCCCGGCGTTCAGAAGGGTATCGAAAGCGTTCTGTCTTCGGGTCCGCTCGCGGGCTTCCCGATGCTCGGCGTCAAGGCAACCCTGATGGATGGCGCCTTCCACGACGTCGACTCCTCGGTCCTCGCGTTCGAAATCGCATCGCGTGCTTGCTTCCGTGAAGCGGCAAAGAAGGCTGGCGCACAGCTTCTCGAGCCGATGATGAAGGTCGAAGTTGTGACCCCGGAAGATTACGTCGGTGACGTGATCGGCGACTTGAACTCCCGTCGTGGCCAGATCCAGGGCCAGGAACAGCGCGGCATCGCGATCGTTATCAACGCTCACGTGCCACTCGCGAACATGTTCAAGTACGTCGACAACCTGCGCTCCATGTCGCAGGGCCGTGCACAGTATTCGATGACCTTCGATCACTACGCACCGGTTCCGTCGAACGTCGCGACCGAAATCCAGGCTAAGTATTCCGGTCAGAAGTAATCGGAATACCGATCCAAAATACGCCTCGGCCTCGTGCCGGGGCGACAACAAGAATTGGAGCCCTTGAGGGCTCACGCAAAATGGAGAGCCGGAAATGGCAAAGAGCAAGTTTGAGCGCAATAAGCCTCACGTCAACATTGGCACGATCGGTCACGTCGACCACGGCAAGACGTCGCTGACTGCGGCGA